>JAAXIF010000098.1:307212-353330 GCA_012270485.1 Sphingobacteriales bacterium
TGTACCACAAAAACTATCTGCGTCAATCATGATAATCCGCTCCATCTGCGTTCCACTTTACTGAAATAGCACACGGATTTTCATGATTCTCATGATTTACGCGGATATAGATAGCAACTTACTTTTTATAGTAGTTCCACAACAGGGATGATAGTTTTCGGGTGAGGGTCCAGGCTTCGTTGGAGGGGGTCCAGCTTTGGTCTTGATTGTTTTTGGTGCAGATGCAGAAGACATAATTTACCCCTTCTCCTTGTACATAAATCACTTCACTTCTACTCGCATTTACTGCGCCGTTTTTACTCGCTACAAAAACACCTGCAGGTATGGATGACAATCCCTCCTCATCCCAATAATTTCTCCCGAGTAGTTTCAACATCTTATCACTGGCAGAGTCACTAAGAATTTGTCTGGCAGCTATCTTTTCAAACAATGTCGCCATTTCACGCGGCGTGGTTTGTCCCCAACCAAAGATCTTTCTGATCTCTTCTCTTCCGGGTGTGCGGCTGTTTACTTTGGTATTCGGAAATCCCAAACTATCCATCAACTGATTGATACGTGTTCCCGTACCTGCCAATGACTGCAACCATAAACTGGCAGTATTATCACTCGTGGTGAGCATGAGCATCATCACTTTACTCAGATCGATCTTCTCATTGTTTTTGAAGGAACCTAAAATATCTACTCCTTCATACAACAATGAATCTTTATAGGTCAGTGATTGATGATAATCCAATTCTTTTTTACTGATCTTATCCATCACACCAATCATAATCGGCACTTTCACCATACTGGCAGTTGGGAATACGGTATCGGCATGTACGGCTGCTACTCTATTTTTCTTCAGATCGTGCACATACACACCAATATCTCCACGGAAACCTTGTAAAAGTGTTTCAATTTGTTGCTGTAATTTTTTATCGGTCTTTTGCGCATTCAACTGAATACAACCAATAAGCAAACAAAAAAAGAAAATACGTTGCATAGCAAGAGATTGATGCAACAAGATAGAAATTTAAAATATATCCTCCGCGTAATCTCTGTTTCTCTCGCTTTTGTGGTTATTTTTTTTTACCACAGTGACCACAGCGTTATTACTCACCCCATGCCGCCAATACCTCTTCCGCATGTTTTTTGGACATGGGTTTCTGGATGATGTTTTTGATCTTTCCATTCTCATCGATCAAAAAAGTAGTACGGATGGTGCCCATGAATTCTTTTCCCATGAATTTTTTCAATTGCCATACTCCATACTGCTCATGAATCTTTAAATCTTCATCTGCCAATAAAGGAAAAGGCAATTGATGTTTGGTCTCAAATTTTTTATGGCTTTTCACATCATCACTACTCACACCAATCACTTGAAAACCCTTCTTTTTCAATAAAGCGTAATTATCTCGCAGATTACATGCCTGCACCGTACAAGTAGGGGTATTATCGTGCGGATAGAAATACAAAACCACTTTCTGTCCCTTGAAATCTGTCAAAGACAGTTTCCTCCCATCCTGGTCCACCCCCTTAAAAACAGGAGCTTTTTTGCCAATCGCCGGTAATGCCATGTTAGAATTTTGTGCGAAGGTAGGGGGGAGAAAGCTGCCAGCCACTAGCTGCTAGCTTCTAGTAAAAAAATTAACGATACGAATAACAATATTATCTAAAATAACAAGCTAGCAGCTAGTAGCTAGTGGCTGGCAGCAAAAGCCAAAGGCTTACTGCTAAAAAATAATCCCCCCATAACCCTCCCTTCCTTACATTTGCACAATTTATTTTTTCGTCCCATGCCCAAAGATCTATCCATCAAATCTGTGTTAATTGTAGGTTCGGGTCCCATTATTATCGGACAGGCCTGCGAGTTTGATTATTCCGGTTCTCAGGCTGCCAGGAGCTTGCGTGAAGAAGGTATCAAAGTGATCCTGATCAACAGCAATCCCGCCACCATCATGACCGATCCGATGATGGCCGATAAAGTGTACCTCCTCCCCCTTACCGTTGAAAGCATTGAACAGATCCTGGAAGAAAACCAGATCGACGCCGTGCTGCCGACCATGGGTGGACAAACAGCCCTCAACCTCTGTAAAGAAGCTGATGAGCTGGGTGTTTGGGAGAAATATGGTGTGCGTATGATTGGGGTGGATGTGGCTGCCATTGATACGGCAGAAGACCGTGAGAAATTCCGTCAGTTGATGGTGAAAATTGGGATGGCCGTTGCCCCCAGCCGCGTTGCTAACAGTTTTCTGGAAGGAAAAGAGTTTGCACAAGAGATTGGTTTTCCATTGGTGATTCGTCCGTCATTCACCCTCGGTGGAACGGGTGGTGGTTTCGTGCACGGCAAAGAAGATCTGGATGCAGCACTGGAGCGCGGACTGAAAGCTTCTCCCATCCATGAAGTACTGGTTGAGAAAGCGGTGTTGGGATGGAAAGAATTTGAATTGGAATTATTGCGTGATCAGAATGATAATGTAGTCATCATTTGTACCGTTGAGAATGTGGATCCGATGGGTGTACATACAGGCGACTCTATCACCGTAGCCCCTGCCATGACACTCAGCGATACCGCTTTCCAAGAAATGCGTAACAAAGCCATGCTGATGATGCGCTCACTGGGTAATTTTTCCGGTGGTTGTAACGTACAATTTGCTTTGAATCCGGAGACAGAAGAATTGATCGCCGTGGAAATCAATCCACGTGTGAGTCGTTCTTCTGCATTGGCATCAAAAGCAACCGGTTATCCGATTGCGAAGATCGCCGCGAAACTGGCGATTGGTTATTCACTGGATGAACTGGAGAACCAGATCACAAAAACTACTTCTGCATATTTCGAACCCACTCTGGATTATGTGATCGTAAAAATCCCTCGCTGGAACTTTGACAAATTCAAAGGTGCCAATGATACATTGGGATTACAGATGAAAAGCGTAGGTGAAGTGATGGCCATCGGTCGCAGCTTCACAGAAGCCATTCAAAAAGCTTGTCAGAGTTTGGAGAATGAAGCAGTGGGATTGGGCTATTATGGTAAGAGTTTAATGAAGAGTGAAGAACTCACTGAGTATATCAAAACCCCGAAATGGGATCGCATCTTCCGTATCAAAGATGCGTTGATGCAGGGTTCTACTGTAAAATCTATTTCACAAGCCACCGGTATCGATCGTTGGTTCATCTATCAGATCCAACAGATCTGTAATATGGAAAAAGAGATCGCTAAATATTCGTTGGATACTTTACCGGAAGACTTACTGAAAGAAGCCAAGAAAAATGGTTTCAGTGATGCACAGATCGCCAACATTTTACATGGCGATTGTACCGATGAACAAGTCTACGAAAAACGCAAATCACTCGGCATCACCCGCGTCTACAAAATGGTAGACACCTGCAGCGCCGAGTTCGAAGCGAAGACACCTTATTTTTATAGTTCTTTCGAGGGGTAGTTGATGATGGTCCATGGTCGATAGTCCATAGTCCATGGCAAGAAATTGATTCAACCAGTTTTACCATGGACTATGGACCATGGACTATTGACTAATAACCCCTTTCTTTGCACTGACTTTTCAAAAACACAACACCGTATGAAACTTAAAGACATCCAGATCCTCAATGAAAAAGAAACACGTGCCGGTTTTGGTGAGGGTATTCATGAGCTTGCGAAAGAAAATGAAAATGTAGTGGTTCTCACTGCCGACCTCGCAGGATCTTTCAAGTTGGGACCTTATATCAAAGATTTTCCTAATCGTTTTATACAGTGTGGTATTGCTGAAGCCAATATGATTGGTATTGCTGCAGGATTAACCATCGGTGGTAAAATTCCATACACCACTACTTTCGCCAACTTCAGTACGGGTCGTGTGTATGATCAGATTCGTCAGAGCGTTGCGTATAGCGATAAAAATGTAAAAATTTGTGCTTCGCATGCCGGATTAACACTCGGTGAAGATGGTGCTACCCACCAAATTTTGGAAGACATCGGATTGATGAAAATGTTACCCGGTATGACCGTGGTAGTTCCTTGCGATTTCAATCAGACCAAAGCTGCTACCAAAGCCATTGCTGATTTGCATGGTCCGGTATACCTGCGTTTTGGTCGCCCGAAATGGCCCAATTTCACCAAAGAAGATGGTAGCGATTTCGTAATCGGTAAAGCACAGAAAATGAGTGAAGGAACCGATATTTCCATCTTCGCCTGCGGACACATGGTTTGGAAAGCAATCGAAGCCGGAAAAATTTTGGAAGAAAAAGGTATCAGTGTTGAACTGATCAATATACATACCATCAAACCACTCGATGAAGCTGCCATCATTGCTTCTTTGAGTAAAACCAAATGCGCCGTTACCGTAGAAGAACACAATATCATTGGTGGACTCGGTGATGCTGTTGCACAAGTGGCAGCCAGACATTGTCCGGTTCCTATTGAATACATCGGCACCAACGACACTTTCGGTGAAAGTGGTAAACCGAATGAACTCCTCGCAAAATACGGATTGGATACGCCGTTTATTGTTGCGGCGGCGGAGAAGGCGATGGGGAGGAAGTAGTGAGTTGTGAGTTGTGAGTTGATAGATGACAGTGTACAGTTGACAGAAGAAAAAAAGAGCGTCTTTTTAAGACGCTCTTTTTTTCTTCTGTCACTACTCACTATTCACTTATTAACGTCTCCACATAAGAAGTAAATAATATATTTGAAGATGTCATATCAAACTGTGAAAGACATAACAAGTATTTAGCTGTACTACGATTTACAAATCTTACTATGAATAGGTATATTTTATTTCTGCTATTATTTGCTTTTCAATCAACTATTTATAGTCAGGTAAGTATTGAATTACGTGGAAACAGCATTTTGTTAAATGGGGTTGTACTAAAAACAAATCCCGATAAAAAGGAATTGGATTCTCTCTTGGATGAGAAAAGTATTGAGGGTAAGATTATTGGCTCTTTTGATCCTAATACAAAAGAAACCAGTTGGGAGAAAAGATTTTCTTTTCGTTTTAAAATATCTGGGGTATCAATAGAATACTATGCAAAAGAAAAAGATATCTATAGTGTTAGATTATTCATGAAGTCGAGCCACAAAGATCCCGAGAAAGATAATTTGATTACCTATCCAAACCAATTCAAAGATGGTGCGATGATATTAGACAGTAGCGCTACAATGGAGCAGGTTATACCATTACTGGATAAACAATCTGTATTAAGTATTGGTATGAGGCCTTATTACCCGAGGAAAATTCCTTCAATTGTATACAGAAGAAATGGTTTCTATATCGAATTGATGTTCCATCCCGAAAATAAAAAAATCAAAGAAATACTCATCCGTAGATAAAAACATTGAACGCAGATTTTCATGATCTTCATGATAAGTCATGATTTTGATGAGTCTATCTGCGCCAATCATAACAATCATGAAAATCCGTGTTCTATCAAATAATATCATTAAGGCGCCAATCGTTCTACTTTCCAGCCCTGTTCTGTTTTGGTGTATTTGAAACGATCATGTAAACGACTACTTCTTCCCTGCCAGAACTCGATCACTGTTGGCCTTACACGATAACCTCCCCAATGTTCCGGACGAGGAATGGTTTGTCCGGAGAATTCACTGGTATATTTAGCAACATTAGCTTCAATGACATTTCTATCCGGTATCACCGAACTCTGTGGCGATGCCCAGGCACCAATACGGCTTCCTTCCGGACGAGAATGGAAATACTCATCACTCTCTTGCGCACTTATTTTTTCTACCGTTCCTTCAATGCGTATTTGTCTCTCCAATTCTTTCCAGAAAAATACCAACGCTGCTTGCGGATTATCTGCCAGCTCTTGTCCTTTGTGACTGTTGTAGTTGGTGAAGAACACAAAACCTTGCGCATCATATCCCTTCAATAAAACAATACGAGCAGAGGGTATTCCTGATTTAGTAGCTGTAGCCAGCGTCATCGCATTCACTTCATCGATTTCACTCTTCACTGCTTCCTGCCACCAGTGCTCGAACTGCATAAAGGGATCAGCTGCTACATCACTTTCATTCAAGGAATGTTGTTTATAATCTTTTCTGATATCGGCCACGGATGTTTTCATACAAGAAGTTTCTACTACAAAAATACGATCTATAAAAGGAAAGTTGAAGACATAAAAAAAGGGTGAAAACAATCACTTTCACCCTTTTTGAATTTTGATTTTTGACTTTTGATTTAATCCGTAATATCCATCTTCTTCACTTCATGCTTTCCAGAGATAAACGTGTACACCGCAGGTATCACAAACAAAGTCAGTACGAGTGAGAACATGATACCACCTACGATCACAATACCCAATGGCATACGGCTGGTAGCGGCTGCACCGATACTCAATGCAATCGGTAAGGCACCCAATGCAGTTGCTAAACTCGTCATCAAGATCGGACGTAAACGTTGTGCGGAAGCTTCGATTACTGCTTCGGTTTTCTTCAATCCGAATTCACGTTTCTGATTGGCAAATTCTACTATGAGGATACCATTCTTGGTAACGAGTCCAATGAGCATGATCATACCAATCTGTGAGAAGATGTTCAATGTTTGATCAAATAACCACAAACTCAATAAAGCACCTGCCAATGCCAACGGCACTGTGATCATGATGGTGAATGGATCTTTGAAACTTTCAAACTGTGCCGCCAATACCAGATAAATCAATACCAATGCCAATCCGAATGCGAAGGTAGTATTAGATGAACTTTCTGCATAGTCTCTTGATGCACCACCTAAAGCTGTCTGGAAGCTTTCATCCAATAATTTATCACCGATGGCTTGCATGGCTTTCACACCATCGCCAATAGTCTTACCTTCTGCCAAGGATGCTGAAATGGTTGCCGCTTTGAATCGATTATAATGAAAGAGTGTTGGCGGATTGGAATTCTCTTCCAATTTCACCACCGATGTCAATGGAATATTTTCTCCTCTTGCATTTCTTACATACAGATTCGAAATATCTCCCGGCTCCTGACGATCTTTTAACTCTACTTGTGAGATCACTTCATATTGCTTACCATTCATGATGAAATATGCCAGTCTTCTTCCACTGAATGCACTCGACACAACATCAGCAACATCAGAGATAGATAATCCCAGATCCTTTGCTTTGATACGATCGATGGTGATCTGTAATTCCGGTTTATTGAATTTCAGGTTTACATCTACGTTTGAAAAAGTCTTATCTTTTTTTGCTTCCTCTAAAAATTTCGGGATCACTTCTTTGATCTTTTCAAAATCTAGATTCTGTAAAATGTATTGAACAGGCAATGACCCACGTGAGCCCAATCCAACAGAAATGGTTTGTTCTTCTACCGGAAAAATTCGTGCATTGTTGAACTGTGGTAATTTTTTGCTAATGGCTCTTGCGATCTCGCTTTGACTTCTCGTACGTTTATCCGGATCTACAAAAGCAATACGAGCTGTACCACTGTTGACACCACCACTACCACCAAAACCAGGGATGGCTGCAAATACAAAGTCTTTTTCAGGAACAGAATCAGATAGGTAATCAATGAGTTTATTGCCTACGTCCACCATATAACTATAGCTCGCACCTTCCGGACCAGACATTTGGAAACGAACACTGCTTCTGTCTTCGAGTGGTGCCAGTTCACTTTGCAGATTGGTACCTACCAAGTAAATACCTCCCAAACAAAGCAATATGATGACCCAAGCCATCCAACGGATGCGAAGAAATCCGGTAAGCATTCGCTTATAGCCATTCTCCATACCGCGGAAGAAGGGTTCCGTCATTTCATAGAACTTACCATGTCCTGCATCTTTCTTATTCAGGTATACATTCAATACCGGTGTGATGGTGAGCGATACAAATGCGGATACCAATACCGCTGCCGCTACCGTAATACCAAACTCACGGAACAGACTTCCTACAAAACCTTCGAGGAAGATCACAGGTAAGAATACTACCGCCAGTGTAATAGAAGTGGAAATAACCGCAAAGAAAATTTCTTTACTTCCCTCCAGTGCCGCTTTGCGAATCGGCAAACCTCCTTCCAGTTTTCGGAAAATATTTTCTGTTACAACGATACCATCATCCACCACCAATCCTGTTGCCAGTACGATACCCAATAAGGTCAATACATTCACAGAGAAACCTGCGATGTACATGATGAAGAAAGTGGCAACGAGTGAGATAGGGATATCGATCAATGGGCGAATCGCGATTAACCAATTTCGGAAGAAGAAGAAAATCACCAATACTACCAGACTGAAAGAAATCAATAAGGTTTCTTCTACTTCTTTAATAGAACGTCGAACATTTTTGGTTTGATCGATCAAAGGTGTCAATTCAAAATCACCTTTCTGACTTTTCTGAATTTCTTCTACGCGTTTATAAAATTCATCAGCAATTTTAATATAGTTGGCGCCGGGTTGTGGAATGATGGCCAAACCAACGGCATTCACACCATTCAATCGCCAACTGAATTCTTCATTCTCCGGACCGATCTCTACTTTGGCCACATCACTCAATCGAATGATCCCTCTATTGTCTTCAAAAATGATGAGATCCCGAAAATCTTTTTCTGTTTGTAATCGTCCCAATGCACGGATCGTCATTTCTGTATTCTGACCATAAATTTTACCGGATGGTATCTCTACGTTTTCTCTGTTCAGTGCATTACGCAGATCAGCAAATGTGATATTATATGCATTGAGTTTATCCGGATCAATCCAGATACGCATCGCCGGACGTTTTTGTCCGAAAATATTGATCGAGCTGACTTCAGGAATGGTTTGTAATCTTTCAACGAGTACATTTTCTGCATAGTCACTCAACTCCAATAAACCTTTGGTACGACTTTGTACCGCCATTAAAAGAATGAAATCGCTATTCGCATCGGCTTTACTTACAACCGGTGGTGCATCAATATCCTGAGGAAGATTTCGTGCAGCCTGACTCACTTTATCACGCACATCATTGGCTGCAGCTTCGAGGTCTTCATTGATATTGAATTCAACCGTGATATTACTGGAACCATTGGAACTGGAAGAAGTAATGGTTCTGATACCGGGAATTCCATTGATGGACTTCTCCAGCGGTTCTGTGATCTGACTCTCTACAATATCTGAGTTGGCACCGGCATAAGAGGTACGCACATTCACAATGGGTGGATCAATGGCCGGGTATTCACGTACTGATAAAAAAGTATATCCCACCACTCCAAACAACACGATGAGAATATTCATCACGGTTGCGAGGATTGGTCGTTTTAACGATAGTTCTGAAATATTCATACAGTCAAGTGGTTAAAGAAATGAAAACAGGGTTCAGTTGCAGGAGCTTATTGTTGCCCCATAAATTCTGTGATCTGTTTTACACTTCTCACTTTTATTTGAGAATTAGGACGCACAAATAATACGCCTGATACCGCAATGCTATCACCTACATTGAGTCCACTCACCACTTCTGCTGCACCATTCGCGCGTAAACCTGTTACGATATCTGTTATTTTACCTTTTCCATCTTTCACCACTACCACTTTTTTGGCTTTTGCATCAGGAATGATGGCATTGGTAGGAACAAGAATGCTATTGTTTTTACCGCCTGCATCCAATAATACTTTTACAAAAGCACCCGGATTAATATTGGCTCCATCCAATACTGCTCTTACTTTAAGGTTACGGGTAGTAGCATCGATCTGTGGTTCAGTAGCAATGATGGTGGCTTTGCGAACAGACCCACCTGCATTGGTTTTTACATTGACTGATTTTCCTTTACCAATAACGTCCGTATACATTTCAGGAACAGTAAAATCGATCTTTACTTTATCGGTTTGTTGTAACGTAGCAAGAATGGTAGCTGGTGTTACATAAGCACCCGGACTGATCATTCTCAAACCTAATATACCGGTGAAAGGTGCTTTTAACACTGTTTTATCGATCTGGGCTTGAGTAATATCCAGATCTGCTTTTAAAGTATTCACCTGATTGAGTACGGCATCATAATCAGCCTGATTGATACCATTGATATCAAGCAGTTTTTTGAGTCGAGCTTCGTTTTTTTGTGCCAGATCCAATTGAACACGAATCTTCTGCATATTGGCTTGTAGATCAGCATCATTGATCCTGGCAAGCACCGTTCCTTGAGATACTTTCGCTCCTTCTGGTAGATTGAGATAAGTTAAACGGCCACTTACTTCCGGTTGCAGATTGGCAGCTTCATTGGCCACTACCGTACCATTCACTTCAATGGTATTGGCAATACTGCTCTTCCCAGCGATAATTACATCTACAATAACTGCTTGTTGACCTCCATTCTGCTGACGTGGTTCTTCTTTTTTGCTTTTACAGGCTACCGTAAACAGTGCTGCAATAGCCAATGGATACATTCTTTTCAAGACTTGAGATTTAGGACCGATAAAGATAGAATTATTTAATGTCTTATTGTTGCAACATTGGATGAATGGCCGGGATGTGTTCTACATCGGCGATTCTTCACTTTGCTCAGCAATAACGGCTATTCAGTCAATTTGTTGGAACTTTTCTTCGAATAACCCAATCTGCCTGATTGTGTTGATAAAATACAAGGTTATATTTCATCTGAACATCATTCAAACCCAGATTGAGATGTACCCCCGCTCCTTTTTCTTTTCCTTCGCTTTTACAACGGATGGTAAGGTGATTCCACTCTTTTTCACTCAAGTTGGCACGAAAGAAAAATGGTTTTTTACCGGGTACTACATTGTCTTCCAATAATTTCCCATTGAACCATATACTCAGTGTATCCTGATCTATTAGACCATTGTCTACCAGATTTCCAAATATCGATATGGCATCCGTTACCAAAGAATCATACACCGGAGCAACAGTAATCATTGGGGATTCTGTGGAAGGCTCAGCTTCATTTTTTTGTTTTAATAATACATGCATCAATTCCGGATTAATCGTCACAGCATCTTTTGTCAACACAAATTCAAAATATCCAAAACGACGTCTTGTAAAAGGATGTTCCCAAATACCATAAAATAATACAGAAGAATCTGTTTCCATAAAACTGCCACGAAGATCAAATAAGTCTGCTTTACGTTTTGCCTCATTCACCAAAACCGATTTCCCCTGTAAGTGGTATTGATAATATTCTTTAGGAGTAGGTCTTACAGAAAATTGATACATGGTAATCTGCTTGTTGTCCGGACCATAAGAAGTCAACTGTGCAATTGCTTTATCTGCTACTTCTAACCATTCTACTTTTGCATCGGTATCTATGATAAGATTATTAATCCGCATTCGTTGAAGTCCGTTAAAGATCTGGTCTCTGGTACGAAAAGCAGTTTCAACATCGAGTATTCCTTGAGGGCTGGTTTTATGAATGTCGATTTGAGGCGAATATACAGAAACAATACCCCTCCACACGCCTTCTCTTTGCTGTGCTACTAATAGTATAGTAAAAAAACAAACCAAGGTTGTGAGTAAAATACGTTTTTGCATACATTGGTTTTGATGCTATGAAATCAATCGTCTCTTCGCCTCAATCTACCCCTCCAATCGTATCGAACTGATCTGTAGTGGTCATAACTCCTGTTAATATAATAACCCAATTCCAGATCATTCAACTGTGTTATCATTTCATAAGAGGGTCTGTATCGATTCATGAAAGTATCCAAATCCGGTGAGTTTAACAGCGTTAGTTCACGGACAAATTTTTTACTGAATCTGCGATCAATGTATTTTTGTTGCTCTTCATCTATTAAACGATTCTGTAAAAACTCCAGATTACGATTTCTACGTACACGAAACATATTGATGAGCTCTGTCAAATCAAACCCTGCTGTTAGTCCGCCCGGATTATAATTCGGATTGGTACTCAAACGCACTGTTGGTTTTCTGAAATTGAATGCTTTGGCATAATCCTGTCTGTTCTGTATGGAATCGAGCTTATAATAATTGTTCCGCACTTTTACTTCCGGCAGATCTGCTGCGCGGACATGAATCATCACATTGAAATTATCTACGTTGATGATGGTATCTACCGGATACTTCATCGTAGATTTTCCAATCATAGAAAACCATATCGAATCAGTTCTTGGAACGGTGATCAGATAACGCCCTAAAGAATCTGTAATTGCACCTCTACCTGAATTGCTCAATACAGCAACAGCTTCCAAAGGTCTTCTGGCGGTGATATCATATACATTACCCGAAATGGTCACAAACTGAGCAGCAGCCTGTTCTTTCACAGAGCCAAAAGCAATCACCAAAAAAAGAAATAGTAGCTTTTTTCTCAAACCCGTCAATTGAACTGTAATATTAAATCAGGACGAGCAGAAAGCCTGAAATGTGGAGGGAATTAACGTGGATTTTGCAGTGTAGTCCATGGTTGATGGTCCATGGTCCATAGTAGGAAAGTTTATTTATTTTGGTCAATGGTTTTTACTATGGACTATGGACTATGGACTATCGACTATCGACTATCGACCATAGACTAAAATTTCACATCCACAATATACGGCAGCATCGTGCGCCAAGTGGGCCAGTCGTGGGTGATGTCTTGTCCCCATACATCAAGGTCATACCAAATGCCTTTACTGTAGAGTATGCCGGCAAATTTTTTAGAAGCTTCCGGATCTTCATAGGAACCGCTTCCGGTATAGATATGAATATGATGACTGGATTTGATTTTATCGAGATACCATAGATCTGTAAGTGTGGGTAGGTAATGTGCCGGACTATTATAAAACACCTGATCATCCCAATAGCCTTTGGTGTATTCTGTGAGATCATACACACCACTCATACTGATGGCACCATTGATGATATCGGGTCGTTTCAAAAATAAGTTCATGGCATGCAAGGCTCCGAATGAGGCACCACAAGTGTAGATCATGGTTTCATTACTCGTATTGGTTCTGATGAATGGAATCACTTCATTGAACACATACTCATTGAATTGATTATGACGAATGGCTTTGTGTGCGGGCTCCATTTCATTGTTCATCCAACTTTCTTTATTCATACTATCGATGCTGAATACACGAAGCTTTCCGCTGTTGATGAAAGGTGCCAGGGCATCAATCAACTGAAAACGTTCATATTCCAAATAATCGGCAGCAGCAGTCGGGATCAGTAATAATACAAAACCAAAATGCCCATAAGAAGCAATCGGCATTTCTTTTCCCAATGCCGGACTATACCATGATGATAAATGTCTTTCCATAATCCGCAGTTTGTCAACTAAGCAAAGAATTGATAATTACTGAATACAATTTTTTCTGATTTCTTTCCAAAGATCGCGATAGCATTGTGCTGCATAACTACTGGCAGCAAAAGTTTCGATGGGAGCTTCATGTACACCCATTTTTTCTACATCACTTAAATAAGGAATATAACTCTTCAGGAAGTATTTGTCTTTATAAAATTCACTCATCACTTCATGATGCAAATTTTTGCGATGATCCACCATACTAAAGAAACATTTGATCTTGGAACGATCCAGATCATTCTCTTTGAAATAATCATTTACCGTTTCGAATGAACGAATCGATAATGTAGTGGGAATATTCGGCATCAATACCCAGTCGGCCGCTACAAAAACAGCATCATGTAAAACAGAAATACCCGGTGGACTATCCAGTATCACGATATCGTACTCATTTTTGAGTGCAGATAATAGTGAGAGTAGCTTGCGTTTGGATTGTTTCATTTCATTCAGCAGGATATCTGCATGACGGGCTGAAATATCGGCCGGAATGACATTCAGGTTCTCATAAGAGGTGGTTTGTATGGCTGATTGCAGATCCATCTCGCTGTTGAGAATTTTCCGAGACTCATTTTTAACGGTGGACTTAACTCCCAAATAAAAGGAAGACGACCCTTGTGGATCCAGATCCCATACCAATGTTTTGAATCCTTCTTTGGCTGATGCGTAAGCCAGATTAATGGACGCAGCTGTTTTGCCTACGCCACCTTTAAGGTTGTAGATAGCTAATGTGACCATGCTCTAATATACGGTTTTTGTAGTAAATGAAGGAGATAGGGGTAACAAGCTTCAGGCTGCAAGCTACAGGCTTCACGTAATGATGGAGATTATCTGATAGATTAGCCAAGTATGCTAACTTACATGTTTTTCGTTCATATAGCTCATAGCGTGAAGCGTGCATCTTGCAACTCAATGAACCAAATACCCCAACAGTAAACAACCCATCACAATCAAAGGCGCGGGAATCTTATTCAGTCTGAGTAATAAGAAAGTACCGATAATGATAAAAATATCCCAAATGGCTATTAGGCGACCTTCAAATAAAGCGATGAGGAAAGTATCTTTCATGAGATAAAAAGTGGCGCCGGTCATAATACCTACTACTGCTGCATTGATACCTTCCAGTGATCGGAAGATGACTGCATATCGTTTTAGGTTATGCCATACCGGGAAAAAGAAAAGTACCAATAAGGCACTGGGAAGAAAAATGGCTATGGCACCAATCAAACAACCCATTAATTGCCAACCGGCACCTTCATCTTTTAACACCATGCCTCCAGCAAAGGCACCAATAGAAAATACAGGTCCGGGTATCGCCCGTACCATGCCTGATCCGGTTAGAAAATCTTCTTTGGACATTTTCAATACATCTCTTCTCGTTTCCTTGATTCTTTTAGATTCAGGACGAGTTACATATTGTTCATACATCAAGGGCATCATCACATCACCTCCACCAAAAACAAGACTCCCAAAACGGTAGGCGTTCTCAAAAAGGTTGATGGCTTTTCGGTTTTCCCAGTTGTTGCGGGTAGCCGTTTCCGAAATATAACCGGCAGTACCAAACAATAAGAAAAAGATGATGATATTACCCCACTTGATTTTTTTAGGCGGAACATCTTTTTGCGGAATACGCTTATCACTGAAATTGGTAGCAATACCCGCAGCTACAATCAGTGCAGGAAAAATCCATGGTGTTTTAAACAATAAAAAAGTAGCAAAAGCTGCTACTGTCATGATCACCCGGGTGATGGTATTGTGAACGGCGATATTAAAAATGCGATACGTAGAATAGGCAATAAAACCAATGGCCATCGGCTGGATGAACATAAAAAAATCAGGACGAACATCTTTACTGCTGAAATACTGCAATAAAAAAGACAATCCCCCCATCAATATACAAGCCGGTGTGATCCAAATCAATAAGGTAAGAATCGCCAATGGTATGCCACCACGTTTATATCCAATCAGTGTAAGTGTTTGTGTGGAAGAAGCTCCGGGTAATAACTGACAGAAGGCGTTGTATTCCATCAATTCAGTTTCAGAAACATCGCGACGCTGTTGAACAAAAGTCTTCATCATCATCCCTAAATGCCCCTGCGGTCCTCCAAACGCGGAAAGACTATGCCATAATACAGCGCGCAGAAACGGGATATGACGTACTAGTATCAAGGGTTAATAGAGGCAACTGTTGAGAGTGGAAATTACTGAAATCCTTGAAACTGCCGAAAATCTGATATAAGCTTCAAGCCACACGCTGCAAGCCACAAGAAATCTTGAAAATTGCTTCTTGATACTTTCTTGTAGCCTGTGGCTTGAAGCTTTCTTGTTCCCTGTTTCTTATTTCTTGTTCCTTGCTTATAGCCTGTGGCTTGCAGCTTGAAGCCTACAGCTCTGCTGTCCTTATTTTTTCAGCCCAATCTCTCTCAGTCTTTCATCCAAATATTCGCCTGCGGTAGCATCGGGATAGGCTTTGGGGTGAGCGGCGTCAATGCAGCTTTCCAGACAGGCCAGACTCATTTCACTTCTGGGGTGAAGGAAAAAAGGCATGGAGAAACGGCTGGTATGCCAATGTTCTCTTGGTGGGTTTACCACACGGTGGGTGGTGCTGCGTAATTTATTGTTGGTAAGACGTTGCAACATATCACCCACATTCACTACGATCTGTTCCGGTAATGAAGTTACATTCACCCATTCACCTTGTTTGGTTAGAATTTGCAATCCATCCGCAGAAGCACCTACCAGCAGAGTGATCAAATTGATGTCTTCATGCTGTTCTGCGCGAATAGCACTCTTAGGTTCTTGTGTGATCGGCGGATAATGGATACAACGTAAAATAGAATTACCATTTTCGATATGTTGATCAAAATAATTTTCATCCAACCCCAGGTACAAAGCAATGGCTTGCAACAAAGCACGACCACTTTTCTCAAAATTTCTGTACGCATTGAATAAAGTGGCATTCAAAGGTTCTATTTCTTTCACAACCACATTATCCGGATACTCGCTTTTAATAGGATCTCCATTTTCAACGGTTTGTCCGTACTGGAAAAATTCTTTCAGATCCGGTGCTTCACTGCCTTTGGCATGCTCACGGCCAAAACTGGTATAGCCCCTTTGTCCGGCCAAACCCGGAATTTCATACTGTAATTTTTTCTCGAGAGGAAGTGAGAAAAATTGTTGTACATGTTCATATTGCTCTGCGATCAGTTGATCGGGTATACCATGATTTTTTACTGCTACAAAGCCTACTTCCTCATAGGCTTTTCCCAATTCTTGTACAAAAGCGGCTTTGCGTGCCGGGTCACCGCTTAAAAATTCTGCGAGGTCTACTACTGGAATGGCCATAACAATCAATTTAATGTGAACAATAAAATCAGTTCTGGTAGAACCGTTTGGAAAAGTACAAAACTACTCCGATTTCCGTTAACCTGTTGATAAGAGTGAGTTTCAGGTATTTTTATCAACTTTATGCCATGAAGACAATCTTTTGTTTTTGTGGGTTAGTCATCCTTTTCAGTAGTTGCAGCAATGGCTATCATAAATATGCTTCACAATATCAGTTGGTATCCACTTCCAATGCCCCCGATTATACAGATTTGAATTTCTGGGCAGCCCACCCCTATAAGCCGGATCCTTCGGATAGTGTTCCCAAACCGCTGCGTAAGCATTTCAAAGCTGATTCTACTGTGGATGTTTTTTTTATTCATCCAACTACTTATACCGATGAAAAACGTTTATCCGGTTGGAATGCTGCGATTACCGATTCTTTATTAGCAGCGAAAACAGATTATAGTACCATACTTTTTCAAGCCAGCATCTTCAATGCGGCCGGACGTGTTTTTGCGCCCAGGTACCGACAAGCCCATTTGGGTGCCTATTTCCCAAAATCTGCAGCAGATACTGCTGCTGCATTACAAGCATTTGAATTGGCATATGCCGATATAAAAGCTGCTTTTGTTTTATACCTCAAAAATTACAACCAAGGTAGACCGATTATTATGGCGGCGCATAGTCAGGGTACCACTCATGGTAAACGATTGGTCAAAGAGTTTTTTGATGGCAAGCCTTTGCAGCAGCAATTGGTAGCAGCTTATTTGGTGGGTATTCCGGTGGAGCCTGATTGGTTTACTGCCATTCGGCCTTGTTCTACGCCCGAGCAAACAGGTTGTTTGTTGAGTTGGAGAACGTATAAAGAAGGATACAAGCCAGAGTATGTATCAAAAGAAAATTATATTGCTGTGGTCACCAATCCATTGACTTGGAGTAGTATGGATACCATGGCAACAAGAAAAGAAAACAAGGGTGGTGTGGTAACAGGTTTTAATAGTGTTGTGAAAAAAGTGGCAGCTGCTAAAAATGCGACGGGGGTTTTATGGACACACAAGCCCCGGTTTTTTGGTAATATATTTTTCAAGACCAAGAATTACCATATCGGTGATTTCAATTTGTACTACATGAATGTTCGTGAGAATGTACAACAGCGAGTAGCAGCATTTAAAAAGAAAAGGACCCCATAAATGGAGTCCCTGTTGATCGCAAAAAGTAAAGCTTTATTGTTTGATGAAACGGATGGCTTTAATAAAGACATCTCCATTAAAGGCATTGAGTATATAGTTACCACTACCTAAATCACTGAGATTCAGCGCCAGCTGTTGAAGCCCTTCTGCTACATCTGCTACTACGGTTTTGGCCATATGTCCTTCTACGTCTAACACTTTCAATACCAGATTTCCGGTACGTTCAGACAGTACCGTTAGGTAGCTGTCGTTTTCGATGATATTTGGTTGCAGACTCTTGATGTACATAAACCCTCCTTTTTTTCAATAAACGAAATAATAACTCAGGGGGATGTTCAGAAAAGACACCAAATTTGGTGCCAGTGCTGCATTGATAACCTTGATTAGGGGAGATTGTAATGTTAGGATTCTGTTATAGGAATTGATTGCCACTGTCCAAAGGACTCCTTCGGAGAAGGCACTGAGGGACACTGAAAAACCCTTCTGTGGGATTCTGTGTTTTCAGTGGCAATAAAATAATCTAATGCTGATTCATCAGTAGTTTGGTTGTAAATAATTCATAATCTTCTATACTATCATAATCACCTTCGCTAATCAACCATTTTACTTCTGCCAGTTCCCATTCTGTTGAAATTTTATAGCGAAAATTCTTAGGATACTTTTCTCCGAAAAGCCCGATAACATAATTCTCATCTTCAATAATGGTCTTCTTTTTTTTGGGCATATATAGAATAATGACATTATAAGAAAAGTTTTAAGGTTCCAATAATAACCGCGTCATCGTTTCTTCATAATCGCGAATGTCTTTAAATACACCCTCTTTGATTAACCACAATACTTCTTTACGCTCATTTTTATCCTTCAATTTAAAACGATAATTCTCAGGAAGTTTGATACCAAACGCTCCTTTTACCATTTTAATTTTTTGAGGTTTTTTGTTAGACATCGCGACTTTTATAGAAGGCTTTAATAATTAAAAAGGGGGATGACAAAGTCAATTAGTGTGTTGATTCAATAATAGCTTAGTCGTAAATAATTCATAATCTTCTATACTGTCAAAGTCACCTTCACTAATCAACCATTTTACTTCTGCTAATTCCCATTCAGTAGAAATTTTATACCTAAAATTCTTAGGGTACTTTTCACCGAATAGTCCGATAACATAGTCTTCTTGTTTTAATATGGACTTCTGTTTTTTAGGCATGTTTGTAATAATAGCAGGTTATTATTACAGCAAAATTAGCAGTTAAAATGATGACAACTTGGTATTTTTTAGCATTAAACTGAGCCACTCCGCACCAGATTCTACCCTTTTTGTTTTGAAAGACTGCACTCTTTGCAATCCTCTGTATATCAAGGAAACAAACATCATGAGGCGGATTATAATACATGAAGTTATGCATGATATGATCCGCATATTCAAAAGTGAGTTTTAACTCTACTTTTCTGTTTCGAATTTTTATGATGGCATTTTCTGTTCCCACTCAATCATTAAAATGGGAAGATAGAATGAGAGAAGATCACAAGAACAGTATGAAAAGAATCAAGTACATATCTACCGTATTTATACTTGAAAAATACTAAACTTCTTTATCAAGAAGCATATACCTTTTTAATCCATTGATCATCATTTCATCTAAAACATCAACTAAGTTTCCGTATGTACATCCTTTTGTTGGGAATATTAATACAACTGGCTCTGCATTCCCACCAAAATCATTTTTTACTGGTTTGAGTTTGTATTTCTGCCATGATTGATCTTTTAAATAAGATGCTATCAAACAGATTTTCCATACACCTCACCACTCCAACTCCACCAACACCGGTCGATGATCAGAAGCCACCGGCTCATCCATCACTATGGCTGACTTCACTTTAAATGGATCATTTTTTCTGGTGAGAATATAATCAATACATCGCTCAGGTTTATTAGCCGGAAAACTATAGCCGGTGCCACTTAGCAATGTCCACTGCTGTTGTAAAGATTGCATAAAAGAAGAATTGGGGTGATCATTCAAATCACCTGCGAGTAGTACCGGCTTTTTGAAAGCGGTTGTTTCTTGATTAATAATATTCACCGTATTGATTCGATCTTCTTCTGTTAATGACAAATGCGTACACAGAAAAACATAACGCTCAAATTCAACCAACAATAAAACCCTTTTCTCTTCTCTGCCGGGCAAGGATACATAACGAACCGACAAAGGCTTCTCCTTCGACAACACACCCACCCCATATTTACCTCCATTATAATCAATCGCAGGTGCATACACGGCAAACATGCCTGTTAACTCAGATAATTTTTGTAAGACATCTACTTGTTTACTGCGATAGGTTACGCTATCCAACTCCTGCAATGCAACCACATCAGCCTTGGATATTTGTAAAATGTCTGCAATACGCCGATAATTGGTAGCCTCATCCAAACCCTTCGCATTGCGAATATTATAACTCATTACACGAAGCTGATAAGATTGGGCATTGGTAGAGCCGAATATAATTGCTGCTAGAAGAGAAAGAAGAATGTGTTTGTACATAATTGTGATGATTGGAGAGTGGAGAGTGTGAAAAGTGAAAGGTGAAACGTGAAAGGGTTGGATGCATGCTCTTTCAATCCTCCGTGCAACTCTGTGCCTAACTTCTTTACCTCTGCGGTTTTTTTACCACAGAGTGACACAGAGTGCGGCACAGAGTTGCTCGGAGGTATAAATAGAAAAGCAGGATGTAGTGGTACATCCCGCTTCCCCCTTTCACCTTTCACTTTCCTAATTCCCATACACACTCAAAAACTTAATCCGCATGATCTTCAGCTGTTCCCAGGTGTAATCATTCTCACTGAGTTCTTGTTGTGCAATTTGAAGGGAGGAGGTTTCACAGTTTTTGAAATATTCAATGATCTCTTCCTGATCGTATTCATCCAGCCATTCATCAATGGCGTAATCTAAGTTCAGCTTGGTTCCACTGGCTGCAATGGTTTCCATTTCTTCCAGTAGCTCATCCAAACGCAGACTCTTATTTCTCGCAATGGTTTCCAGCGGTATTTTTTTGTCTACATTCTGAATGATATAAATTTTATTGTTCGCCTTGTTTGCCACACTCTTCATCACAAAATCATCCGGCTTTTCAATTTCATTCTCTTCTACATACTTGGCTACCATTTCTACAAATGGTTTCCCGTATTTTAATGCCTTACCCTTACTTACACCCTGACATTTCTCCAACTCCTGTAATGTAGTTGGATATAAAGTAGCCATATCCTGTAAGGAAGTTTCCAGGAAGATCACGAATGGAGGTAGGTTCTTTTTCTTGGCTTCTTTTTGACGCAACTCTTTGAGCATTTCAAAAAGCTTATCATCGGCTGCTGCTCCTGTTTGTGTTCCACCTTCGCCTTCTTCATCATCGGCATTGGCATCTTCAAATAAATTATTGAGTACAATTTTGAAGGAAGTAGGCTTCTTCAAAAACTTTTCACCTTTTTCTGTGATCTTCAGTAAGCCATACTCTTCAATATCTTTTCTGATCAGGTTTTCCAACATCATTTGTCGGATCAAGCTGTTCCACAAATGCAGTTCTTTATCTTTTCCAATACCAAATACTTCCAACTGATCATGTCGGAACATGCCAATTTGTGGTGTGAGTTTTCCGATCAATACACTGATCACATAATCGGTTACAAACCTTTCATCCAATGCTTGAATAGTTTTCAGCACTTGTACTACTTCTTCCTTTACTTCTATCTTCTCTTTCGGATTGCGGCAGTTGTCACAGTTACCACAGTTCTTTTCTTCCCAGGTTTCACCGAAATAGTGTAACAATATCTTTCTTCTGCAAACAGAACTTTCTGCATAGGCAACCGTTTCATCAATGAGCTGTCCGCCTACTTCTCTTTCACTCAAAGGTTTATCACGCATCAAGTGTTCGAGTTTAGCCACGTCTTTATGTGAATAATAAAGCACACAGATACCTTCTAATCCATCTCTTCCTGCACGACCTGTTTCTTGATAATAATTCTCGATGGATTTGGGAATATTGAAGTGAATCACAAAACGGATATCGGGTTTATCAATACCCATTCCAAATGCGATGGTCGCTACAATGACTTGTACATCTTCATTCAAAAACTGGTCTTGTCTTTCAGCACGTAATTTCTGATCCAGTCCGGCATGATAGGCAACTGCCTTAATATTATTGGCTACCAGCAATTCAGCCAGTTCTTCGGTGGTTTTGCGGTTCAGGGTATAAATGATACCGCTTTTGCCTTTATGCTGACTGATAAACTTTACAATATGTTTTACCGTCTGATCTTTTTTGATCTTAGGTTGGATCTCATAATAAAGATTGGTACGATTAAAAGAGGAGATCAAAATATTAGGCTCACGTAAACCCAGGTTCTTTACAATATCACTCTGTACTTTAGGAGTAGCCGTAGCTGTTAACGCGATCACCGGTACATCGGGGTTGATGATATCCATCATTTCACGCAAGCGACGGTATTCGGGTCTGAAATCATGTCCCCATTCAGAGATACAGTGCGCTTCATCCACAGCAAAAAACGAAATCTTGAGATCACGGAAATATTCCAGGTTTTCTGCCTTGGTCAAGGTTTCCGGGGCTACATACAGCAGTTTGGTTTTACCACTGTCGAGGTCTTCTTTCACTGCTTTGATCTGTCCTTTATTGAGGGAAGAATTCAGGAAATGGGCTACATCATCCTTTTCGCTGTATCCTCTTACGAGGTCTACCTGATTTTTCATCAAGGCGATCAAAGGAGATACAATAATGGCACAGCCATCAAGAATCATGGCCGGGAGCTGATAACATAAACTTTTTCCGCCACCGGTAGGCATGATGACAAATGTATCTTGTCCACTTAGCAGACTTCTAATCGATTTTTCCTGTGTTCCTTTGAATTCACGGAAGCCAAAATAGGTTTCGAGGGCGCCGTGGATATCGTATTGACTTCCTTTTAACGCTACAGGACCAGTTCTCTTCCCGACCTTAATGGGGGGTCTCTCTTTCACCGTTGCTTTTTTTGCCGGGGTTTTCTTTGTGCTTGTTGCCATGTATTTACAATAGGTTTTCCGCACCTGCGGAGCCGGTTATAATCATATAAGATACCTCTTTTTCCCGGAATTTTCACTTAAAATTTGCCAATTGGCGCAGAGGAAGTGTTTCCGGCGGACCCGGTCTTTGGTGCACTTTTGAGTTTTTTTCAAAAGGACGGCGAAGTTAACGAAGAATGGGATGATTACACACACTTTGCTGTTAAAGTTTACCTTTGTGCAGCATGAAAAAAACGATCCTAGAAACAGCCATTACAACGATTAAGCTGGAAGCGGCATCTGTTGCCGGATTATCGGCATTTATTGATGACGCTTTTGAAAAAACGATTCGCATCTTGGCCAACTGCAAAGGTCGGATTGTGATCAGTGGTATTGGAAAAAGTGCGATTGTAGCGCAAAAAATAGTTGCTACCCTTAATTCAACAGGTACACCCTCTCTTTTCATGCATGCGGCAGACGCCATCCACGGCGATCTGGGTATGGTTCAGCAAGATGATGTAGTGATGCTGATCAGTAAAAGCGGGGAAAGTCCGGAAATCAAAGTATTGGTTCCCCTGATCAAAAACTTTGGTAATATTTTGATCGGAATGGTGGGCAATATGCAAAGTTTTCTGGCGCAGTCATCAGATCATGTATTGAATACCACGGTGAGCCAGGAAGCCTGCCCCAATAATCTCGCCCCCACCAGCAGTACCACGGCTCAAATGGTAATGGGTGATGTGTTAGCCGTTTGTTTGATGGAATTACATGGTTTCTCTGGACATGATTTTGCCAAATACCATCCGGGCGGAAACCTTGGCAAGCGTTTGTACCTGAGGGTGGCAGATCTGTATCTTAATAATGAACAGCCCAAAGTGTCATCGAATGCTACCCTCAAACAGGTGATTGTTGAAATAACAGAAAAACGATTAGGCGTTACTGCTGTTGTGAACAACAACAATACAGTATTAGGTATCATCACCGATGGTGATTTGCGAAGAATGTTGGAAAAAACAAATGAGCTGGGAGCTATTACTGCAGCTGATATTTTAACGGCAAATCCCAAAAGCATAGAACCCGGTATGCTCGCCGTTGAAGCTTTGGATATTATGAGAGACCATGATATCAGTCAACTGGTAGTAGCAGAAAACGGAAATTACTTGGGTATTTTGCATATACATGACTTGGTGAGAGAAGGAATTATATGAAGATTCAAGTGACAAGAGACAAGACACAAGAAAGAGATACGTATCTGGCAGAAATATAATCAAGATTAATCATTGGATTACTAAATAAGCCTGTAATATTGCAGCGTTTATTCAGGGATTAAAACAGCGTGTGAATGAATCAGCATCACTATGTAGCCATCATGGCCGGAGGAATTGGTAGTCGTTTCTGGCCGATGAGCAGAACAGTTTATCCAAAACAGTTTTTAGATATTCTTCATACGGGAAAATCATTGCTTCAATGGACCTATGAACGTTATGCAACGTTTATTCCGAAAGAAAATATCTTCATTGTTACTTCCGATGAATATGTTTCAATCGTTCATCAACAACTGAAACAACTTCCGGTTGAAAATATTCTTGCAGAACCTAGCCGCAAGAATACCGCGCCTTGTATTGCGTATATTTCTTTTAAACTAGCGCAGAAGGATCCAGAAGCATCACTCATTGTAGCACCCAGTGATCATATGATTTTAGATAATGAAGCTTTTCGCAGCATTACCTTAAAAGCATTGGATTTTGTGAGTCATATCAAATCATTGGTAACACTGGGTATTACACCTACGCATCCGAACACAGGTTATGGTTATATTCAGCATGATAGCATGACAGTTGCAGAAGGTATTTATAAAGTAAAAACCTTCACTGAAAAACCTAATCTTGAACTTGCCAAGACTTTTATCAGCAGTGGCGATTTTCTTTGGAATGCGGGCATCTTTGTATGGCAAGTTAAAAATGTGGTAAAAGCTTTTGAGCAATACCAACCTGAGATGTTTGAATTGTTTGATGCCGAAAAGAAAAATTTCAATACTACCGAAGAAAAAGCGGCGATTGATAGAATTTATCCACTCTGCACCAATATTTCTATTGATGTAGCCATCATGGAAAAAGCAGATAATGTGTATGTGATTCCTTCCTCTTTTGGATGGAGTGATTTGGGCACCTGGAACAGTGCTTATGATAATCTGGAAAAAGATTATCTAGGTAATGCAGTAGCCAGCGAAAACGTGATCGTGATCGATGCAACCAAGTGTATGGTATCGGCCCCTAAAGAGAAATTATTGGTATTACAAGGATTGGATGATTTTATTGTAGTAGATACCAAAGATGTATTATTGATTTGTCGGAAAGACAAGGAACAGTCGATCAAAGAATACGTTGCAGAAGTAAAAAGAAATAAGGGAGATAAATATCTTTAATTATTTTCCGACAATATCTTCCTAAAAACTAACGATCAATCGCTTCCAAAAAATTAGTTCTTTTGAGATGCGAGGTATTGATTAGATTTGGCTTACCCTGTTTATTGTAACAGGTACCATTCGATTTGTAAAATGCCAGAGATGAAAACCGTTATTACCGGAACAGGAAGTTATATCCCACCACACATTAAGACCAACAGAGATTTTACCATTCAGGATTTTTATACTGAAGATCATGAGCGTATTGTGGCTGCCCCTAATGATATCATTGAAAAGTTTCGAGACATTACCGGTATTGAAGAAAGAAGATATGTAGGTACTGAATTTAATGCCTCAGATATGGCACTCATAGCTGCCAAGCATGCCATTGAAGACGCAGGTATTGACCCTGAAACCATTGATCAAATCATTGTAGCCCACAACTTTGGTAACGTCGTAAAACATACTATTCAAACCGATGTTCTTCCGGCATTGGCTTCTCGTGTGAAGCAGGGTTTACAAATCCAAAATCCTTCCTGTGTTGCGTATGATATTCTGTTTGGTTGTCCGGGTTGGATACAAGGTGTTATTCAAGCCGATGCTTATATCAAAGCCGGTATCGCTAAAAAATGTTTGGTGATTGGTACGGAAACACTCAGCCGTGTCATCGATCATTATGACCGGGATAGTATGATCTTTAGTGATGGTGCCGGTGCTTGTATCATTGAAGCACAGGAAAGTGAGAGCGGTATTTTAGCGGCCAGTGTACAAAGTCATTGTATAGATGAAGCCTATTATTTGTACATGGGTAAATCCAATTTCCCTGAATCAGATCCGCGTATTCGTTATATTAAAATGAAAGGCAGAAAAGTGTATGAGTATGCCATTAAAAATGTACCTGCTGCGATGAAGGATTGCTTAGAAAAAGCTGGGGTACATGTAACCGAAGTAAAAAAGTTTTTCCTCCATCAAGCCAATGAAAAAATGGATGAAGGATTTATTAAAGTGCTCTATAAGTTATACGGATTAAAAGAAGTACCTGCCGGTGTGATGCCGATGAGTATTCATAAATTAGGTAATAGTTCTGTGGCCACCATTCCTACACTCTATGATTTGGTAAAACGTGGCATATTGGATGATCATTCCTTACAGTCCGGCGATATTGTAATGTTTGCTTCAGTGGGTGCAGGAATGAATATCAATGCGGTATGTTATCGGGTGTAACAAACTGATGTATTTGCTTGATATGAAGTGATCACTTTTAGGAATGATCCTGATAAATACTCTTTTTCCCCGATAATAAAAAAGCCATGATACATGCGATGGCAGCGAATGGCAATACTTCTTTCCCGAATAATTCCATCGCCATCACCATACATGCCAATGGTGCATGTGTAGCTCCTGCAAAAACGGCTACAAATCCTAAGCCTGTTAACATGGATAAAGGCAAGGGAATCCATATAGATAAGGCATTCCCCAACAACGCTCCAATAAAAAATAAAGGTGTTACTTCTCCACCTTTGAATCCGGCAGACAAGGTAAGAATGGTCAATATCATTTTCAGTGCAAAATCATAGACTTCCATGGACTCACTAAAAGATTGCACAATTACCGGTATTCCCAAACCCATGTATTTGCTGTTACCGATCCACCAGAATAATAGCACAACAATAATTCCGCCGATGAACGGACGCAATGGTGGATAGCTAATTCGATTTTTATATTGTTGTGTGGCAATATGCATGATTTGTACGAACAGAAAAGCACAAACACCAAACACTGCTCCTGCCATGATGGTGTAGCCAATATTTAACCATGAAAAAGCCGGTATCAGCTCGATGGTATAGCTGGTATGAGGTATACCCCATAATCTGGTAACAAAGTCTGCAAGTATAGAGGCTGCTAAGACAGGTACAAGAATGGTATAACGTAATGCAATCTTTCGATTGATCTCCAATGCAAAAATGAATCCTGCCAATGGTGTTCCAAACACTGCGCCGAAACCTGCAGCAATAGAAGCTATTAATAATGTACGTCGATCTTCAGGACATAAACGAAAAGGTTGACTCAACTTATCAGCTATTGCACCCGACATTTGTAAAGCCGTTCCTTCTCGTCCCGCAGCGCCTCCGAATAGATGGGTGATCAAAGTTCCTACATAAATCAAAGGAGCCATGATCCATGGAATAATTTTTTGTGTGGGCTGCTGAATGGTTGCCAGTAATAATTTATTACCTGCTTCTGCCTCTTTACCAAAGCGATGATAACACCAGCCCACCATGAATCCTGCGATGGGTAAAAAGATAACAATCCATACATGACTTTCTCGAAAATCAGTAACCAGATCCAATGTATAAAGAAATAAAGCTGCTGCTGAACCAGAACAAAAACCGATCAACACACATAAAACCATCCACTTCAACAGTCGTTGAAAAAAAGAATAGTGATTGTTAACAGTTGGAGTTTGCTGTACAGACATAAGTTCCTGATTTAAATGTACTCAACATTTATGATCAGGCGCCATCAGCTTTTTAGGGCGGTTCAATTAGGAAGACACCATTTCCTTAGAATAATGTTGTAAAGATAAAGTACAACTAATTACAAAGTATCGTCTAAGACTCCCAAATACCATTCATAGATGTAAGTATCACAGGTATATCGTCTGTAATCAATATCGTATGTTCATGTTGTGCTACATAACCACCCTTATTCCCTACTAGTGTCCAACCATCTTGTAAAGTATCTGCCATAGTTGAATTCGTGGCAATAAATGTTTCAATAGCTACTACACTGTTTTTTCGGAATCGCTCTTTATTGGCTCGATCTCTAAAATTAGCGATCTCATGTGGTGCTTCATGTAAGCTTCTTCCGATACCATGTCCGGTAAGATTCTTGATCACTTTATACCCATGTTTTTTAGCCTCTGTCTCAATCAGTCCACCAATATCCGCAATACGAACACCTCCTTTGATCGACTGAATGGCTTTATGCAAGATGTTTTTTGAAGCGTTTACTAATCGTTGTTTTTCGTTATCTGCATTACCCAATACAAAAGAACCTCCGTTATCTGCCCAAAATCCATTCAAGGATGCAGAAACATCGATATTGATCAGATCACCTTCTTTCAAAATGATTTTTTCGGAAGGAATCCCATGTGCCATAGCTTCGTTTACACTGATACAAGTATATCCCGGAAAACCATAAGTAACATAGGGAGCAGAACGTGCACCGAAAAATTGCAATAGTTCGCCTCCATATTCATCCAGTTCTTTGGTAGTCATACCCGGCTGGGCAAACTCCTGCATTTTCTTCAAAGTCACTGCCACTACTTTACTCACCTCCTGCATTCCCAGTAATTCCCATTCTTTGGTAATAGACATAAAAGGTCTTTTAATAGTAAAATGTAAAGTTCTATTAAATCAACTGTGATCTGGCTTAAAAAATGTCCAACGGAATCATGGCTTTACAGAAAACACTCTATGATTATAAAATGAACGTATAAGTAAGAGAAAATTGAAAAGGAAGTGCATCTAATCATACACTTCCTTTTGAACAAGAATAGGATAAAAATCTGAGTATTGAATTAAATCAGATCCGCAACCGGAAAATCAATCTCAAACTCTGTCAGATTATGTATGTAATTACTGATGATCTTATCCCCTACAACAATGATCACATCGATCAAATTCGCCTCAGTATAACCTGCAGCAAAAAAATTGTTTTTACTTTCTTCAGTTGCTTTACCTCGGTTAGTCACAACGGATGCTGTGAATTTTGCTAATGCATCTAGTTTGCTATCGAAAGAAGCTGTTCCTTTTCTGATCTCCAGAATTTGGTCATCGGTAAATCCATTCATTTTACCAATAACGGTATGCGCAGACTGGCAATAGCGGCAACCATTGATTTGACTGGTTACCAGATTGATCACTTCTCTTTCTTTGGCTCTCAATGTGCTTTTTCGATTTTGTAAAGCGAGATAATCGCCCAAAGCTGTTTCACTTTTTGCGAAATAGGCATACAGATTGGGTACAAAACCTAGCCCTTTTTGCAGGTTGTCAAAAAGAGATTGATTGGTTTCAGAAACTTCTGCTTTGGTTGGAATCGTAAAGACTCTTGTGGTGGTCGTTGACATGTTATGTAGTTTTAAAATTGTTTGTCATGATTGACAGAACAAAATTGCAACGACCCGTAAAGTTTAAAAATGATGTAGTTTAGGAAATCTGGTTGATCTAGATCAACTTTTTTTGGAAGCTTTCTTATTTCTGATCCTTGATAAAAACTCTGTTGTTATCCCTAAATAAGAAGCCAATGCATACTGGGGAACCCTTTCAGCGATCTGAGGATATTTCTCCATGAAACGATCGTATCGTTCTTCCGCCGTTTGTGTAAGATTAGAGATAATACGTTGTTGCATAAAAGCAGCCGTTCTTTCCGCTCTGATCCGAAAGAAGGTTTCAAACTTATGATTGGATTGTTTGAGCATTTGTTCCTTTTCATAAGAGATCTCCAGAATAATACTGTCTTCCAATGCAATGACAAACATCGTAGCCGGTGTTTGTAAAATATAACTATTAAAATCTGTGATCCACCAATCCTCAATAGCAAAAGCAATAGTGCTATCTTGACCATGATCATCCACCACATAGGCTCTGAAAGCACCTTTGATCACATAGTTTCTATTCTTAACAATGAAATTCGGCTGAACAATAAACTGACGTTTTTTGATCTTCACCTCACGAAAAGATCCGGCAAAGATTTCTGCTTCTTGATCTGTTAGATCAATGGTTCTTTGGATGTATTCGATGATTGGGTGATTACTTGTCATCTACTGAATTTTAGGTTGCCTTATTATCTTTTATCATGAGACGTACATTTGGCAATAACCTTGCAGTAATGAAAAAAGACTTTTATAAAGCTTTAAAACTTTTCAAAGATTAGACTCTCCATATGAGTGATGGTTTTAGCCTTTCACAATGGACTTTAAGAATGCTTGAACAACCTCTGACTTCCCGAGTGGTTCTAGTAGACAATTGAATAAATTAACCCCCAAGGCAAGATATGTAGCAGGGTGGGTTATTTTTTTATATTTCAAAGCACCGAGAAGTAGCAATGCTATAATTATAATTTCCGAAAGATAAATTGGTTGCATGATGTCAATATTAGGCCATTGCTTTATGTGCATACCAACATATACATTTGTATTCCTCGACCTAAAGCTGGCATCATAATAATGAAAACCGTTGAGATGAGCCACCAAGAATGGTCTTCTAATTGCTTTCTGTGAATGATGCTTTTTATTATTGCAAAACCAAATGCGGTCATCATTACAATTTCAATTGCTGCAACACCTAAAAAGAACCATGGTTGAAATGGACCAAATGCATCAGCCTTCTCAAAGGCAGTTTGAGCGTTTACAATATCCCTGTTCATCATACTAAGCGCAGAAAGACAAACTCCACCTGCCGTGAACATTCCAATAATGCCGTTGGTTCTATGTCGACTAAGTTGATGATGAGTTGCAAAGTAGGGTTGAATAATTAGGTATAGATACCATATAGTACCTGTCCAGTAATGTATATGTACCGACTAGGCATTGTCCGAAAAATCACCCCAATAATCTTTTAATATACCAAGTTGCATGATAACCATTGGGATAAGCATCCAAATATGTAAAGTCTTGTATTTAGTCATAAAGGATTTTTTTCTCAGGATATAAGTGGAAGAAATTGCTGCCGTCTTATGAATTTACGAAAGTTTACATCCCAATTATAGTTTCATCAACTTTTCTATTTATTACGGATTTGCTTTTATTAAGTTTCGAAACTTACCCAAAGCAAAACGCCCCATCCAAAAATGAGGCGTTCAAAAATCTCACCCCCTTAAGGGGGCAGGGGGGTCAGTACCCCCTCACATTCTTCCCTTCAATAAAATTCAAAAATGCTTTATTCACCACCTTATTACCGCCCGGCGTTGGGTAGTTGCCCGTGAAGTACCAGTCGCCGGTGTTGGTTGGACAACTATCATGTAAGTCTTCGATGGTTTGGTAAATGACTTCTACCGGTATATTGATTTCCGCAGGCGTAATCAATTGCGCAATTTTATCAGAGATCTCTTCAGTAGTAAAGGGCTTGTATACCTGACGTACCACATTCTCAGTGTGTAATTGTCCGGTACGGGTCAGTTCTTTTATTTTCTCATGCACTTCTGTAAGTACATGTTCCATATTTTTTTCTTTCAACAAAGCGATTGCTGCACGGAATGCAATGAAATCGCCGAGTTTACTCATATCAATTCCATAACAATCCGGGTAACGAATTTGTGGCGCAGAAGAAACCACAATGATCTTTTTAGGTTTCAATCGCGCCAGCATGCGTACAATACTTTCTTTCAAGGTTGTGCCACGTACAATACTATCATCGATCACCACCAAAATATCTTCACCCGGACGAACCGTTCCATAAGTTACATCATATACGTGCTGCACCATTTCATTGCGATTGGCATCTTCCGTAATGAATGTACGCAGCTTCACATCTTTAATGGCAATCTTCTCTTGTCTGATCTTACGCGTGATCATTTCTTCCAATTTATCCGGCGTAAAATCATTTCCCCAACTGAGAATACGTTCTACCTTGATCTTGTTCAGGTATTCTTCCATCCCTTTCACCAATCCGTAAAAAGCTACTTCCGCAGTGTTCGGGATATAAGAGAAGATCGTATTCTTCAAATCATTATTGATTCGCTCTAATACCGTCTGACTTAAATGATGACCCAATGCAATTCTTTCGCGATAAATTTTTTCATCACTACCGCGTGAAAAATAGATACGCTCAAAACTACAAGCTCTTCTTTCTTTGGGTTCCAGTATCTGTTCAATGCTATAGTTACCGGCATCATCTACAATAATGGCTTTACCCGGCATCAATTCCATCACTTCATTCTCACCAACGTTGAATGTTGTTCTGATAGCCGCACGTTCACTGGCTGCCACAATCACTTCATCATTGATATAATAATAAGCCGGACGAATACCATGCGCATCACGCATTACAAAACTGCTACCATTGCCTAGTAATCCACCGATGGTATAACCACCATCAAACAAGGGTGTTGCTTTTTGTAATACATTTTTCAGATCTGCTGCATTCGGGTGTAGTTCATCTTCTTTCGCCAGAAAATGATGGATCACTTCCATCATGGCAGCAAGGTCACTTTGTTTTTGAAAGTCACCCGGACTCATATTGATAAGGTCAAATAACTCATCGGTATTCACCAAATTAAAGTTACCTGCCAGTGCCAGGTTTTTACCCGGCATCAAATCTCTTTTAATAAAAGGATGGCAAAACTCTACATTATTCTTTCCTTGGGTACCATAGCGAAGATGTCCGATTAAAAGTTCTCCGAGAAAGGGCAGGTGTCCTTTCATCAATCCCGGATGTTGTTTGATATCGGGCTGGTATTTTTCCAGTTCCTGGACTTCCTGTCCGATCTTAAAGAAAATATCCGCGATGGGCTGCGGCGCATTGCTGCGCATTCTATGCAGAAAGGGGTTTCCGGGCTCAGTATTCAGTTTCACAGCGGCGATTCCGGCACCGTCTTGTCCACGGTTATGCTGTTTTTCCATCAGGAGGTACAGCTTATTGAGGCCATAGGTTACCGTACCGTGTTTCTGTAAATAATAGGAGAAAGGTTTCCGGAGTCGAATATAGGCAAGCCCACATTCGTGTTTGATCTCGTCGCTCATGTTATGATTTAAAAAGAAGTGGCGAAGTTAACAACTCCGCCACGTTTTATAAAGTTAATTGTAAGCCGTACTTAATTCAGGTCTCAGTGTCTCTGCCAACCATAGGAACTCCTTGGTAAACAGGTCAATAGACTTACTAAAAGAACCATCTGTGAGTTCACCGGCTTCACTGAATTTTTTGTCTACAAATGGTGTTACCAGCATATAAGGCGAAGCAATACCAAATAATGCCGGCACCAGCAGCAACAACTGCTGACTCGCCCTCATACCACCCATGGCACCGGTTGATGCTGTTACCAGTCCAAAAGGTTTATGGGTCTGCTTAGGAAAGTGATCCACCAGGTTTTGTAAAGCGGGTGAATAACTGCCATTGTATTCGGGTGTTACCAGAATAAAAGCATCCGCAGCAAACATTCTTTCTGCCAATGGTTTGAATGCTTCGGGTGTATTCTCTACGGAAGAGAACACGTTTTCTAATAAAGGCAGTCTCCAATCGCGCACATCAATGATATTCACCTGATGAGGGGTATGTTGACTCAAATGTTTTTGTAAGAACAATGCCAGTCTATAAGTAACGCTATTTGTTCTCGGACTTCCTGAAATGATTTCTATGTTCATGTTTTGCAAGTTTGGGTGTGGTCGATGGTCCATAGTCCATAGACCATAGTTAGTACAATCTCTTTTCTTTAACCATGGTCTATGGACCATGGACTATCAACTACTCAATGATTAATCGGCACTTCTATAACAATAAAGCGGCTCTCCTGTTCAATATGCAAGGTAAATTCATTGCAGTCCCAGATGCCAAGAGCGTCTCTTTTATTGAGGATTGTTCCGTTTATCGTAAGTGAACCATCGATCACGAATACATATACACACTTATTCAAGGGAGGAAATGCATAATTGATCTTTTGTTGTGCATCAAAATAACCCAAGCTCAATTTTGCATTCTGATTGATCCAACAGTGTGTAATACCCTCTTCGTTACTGACGATGGTGGTCAACTGATTTTTTCTTTTCGCTTCCGGAAAATATCTTTTCTGGTAACGTGGTGTGATGTTTTGCAATTTAGGCTCGATCCATATTTGTAAGAACTGTACATCTTCTTCACCTATATTATGTTCTTCATGTCTGAGACCGGTTCCCGCACTCATAATTTGTACCCAATCTTTTTCTACCACTTCCGCATAACCCATGGTGTCTTTATGATTCATTTTTCCCTGAAGCATCACGCTGATGATTTCCATATTGGTATGTGGATGTAATCCAAAACCACCACCGGCTTTCACCACATCATCATTAAATGTGTGCAATAATCCAAATCCTTTACGAGCAGGATCCTGATAAGAAGAGAAGCTAAAAGAAAAATTACTGATAAGCCAGCCAATATCTTTTAATCCTCTTTCTGCTGCGGGGAAAAATTTTGTTTTCATAGTGTTGTGCGCTTAGGTGACTATTTTATGCGATAGAACTATTCACTTCGATCAAACCGGATAATGTTTTGGATACAGGACAAAGTTTTGCGATTTGAAACAATCGACCTTTCTGTTCCTGATCCAGATCCCCCCTCAGTTGGATGTTGCGACTGAAAACGGTTTTTCCATCGATTCGTTCCAAACTAACTGCTACTTCTATTCCTTCTACTGGCCATTGTTTCCGATCTGCATACATCCGAAGGGTGATGGCAGTACAACTGGCCAGCGCTGCTTCCAACAATTCATCAGGTGCCGGAGCTAAATCCGTTCCTCCTTGTGCCTCGGGTTCATCCGCACCAAATACATGCCTTCCATTTTCCAAACGAACCTGATACTTTGTAGTTGCAATGCTGGCTTTTGTCATACAATTATTTTTAAAGTGAAAACTCAAATACTATGGGTTAGAAACCCATAGGTTGTTTTTTTGGCTAAAGCCATTGGAATAATTGGCTGAAGCCAAGTATCATCATTCCAAAATAAAATCCTGATCACTGTTGGGGTCGTCTTTGTGATGCTCAAGATATGCCTGTATCATTTCATCCGTAATATTACCTGTACTCCAAGCTCCGTAACCTATTCCCCATAAATGACCTCCATAATAGCGACGGCGTAGTTCCGTAAATTCTTGTAACAACATTTTTGCACTCCGGCCTTTTAATCGTTTCACCAAATCACTAACACTCAATTTAGCAGGATAACTCAAATGCAAATGAATGTGATCTTTACTTACAACTCCTTTCAATATCTGAACATCTAAAACATCACAACTTTGACGTATCAAATCACGACAACGTAACTGTATATCACCCTGTAGCACCTTGTACCGATACTTTGTTCCCCATACAATATGAACGTGCAATTGCTGAACACTATGGCTACCTTTCCGTAAACTTTCCATTACCCTAATTTACGGTAGATTTGTAGAAGCTGAAGCCTTGGACTAAAGTCCATAGCTTGAACTAGCGCTCTGAGACAGTCAAAAAGTATGTAAAAAGAAAGCTTCCTTTTCACTTTTGACTTTTCACTTTTCACTTATTATTTAAGCTTGCTTAATCATCTGAACCGCTAAGTGCAATTTCACTTCATCACTTACCACAACTCCACCTGCCTCAGTTACTGCGCCCCAGCCCAGACCGAATTCTTTACGGTTGATTTTTCCGCTGATCTCGAATCCGGCTTTGTGTTGACCCCAAGGATCTACCATGGTACCGCCGAATTCAACTGAAAGATCGATGGTTTTTGTTACATCACGAATAGTAAGGTCTCCGGTAAGGGTATATTTCTCATCATTTTTTTGGGTTAAGCTCTTAGAAACGAAAGTCAGCTTAGGGAATTTTTCAGCTGCAAAGAAATCATCGCTCTTCAAGTGACCATCACGCTGTTCGTTATTGGTATTCACGCTGTCGATGTCTGCTTCAAAAGAAATTTTCGCATCGCTGAAATCATCTGCTTCAGATTCCATGGTAGCATCGAATTTCGTAAAGCTACCGGTTACGTTGGTGATCATCAGGTGTTTTACCTTGAATGTGATTTCACTGTGTGCTGCATCGATTTTGTACGTTGACATTGTGTTTTGTTTTTTTATTATGTTAGATTGTTTGTTGTGAATTGTGAATGGTCAATTGTGAATACGTTGTTAGATCTATTCACAATTCACCATTCACCATTGACTATTCTTCAATTAACACACCCATCTTCCCCAACTGATAATCACGGAAAGCTTCCATGAGTTCGGTTTGATTGTTCATGACGAATGGACCATGAGAAGCTACAGGTTCATTGAGCGGTTCACCGGTTCCAATGAATAGGGTGCTGTCTTCCAAGGCTTCCAATTCAAATCCATCACCATCATTCTGAAAGACTGCTACATATTTTCCTTCCACTTCACTATCTCCTGTTACTTGTACTTTACCTTGAAGTACATAGATAAAAGCATTGTGTGAAGCGGGAATCTGAAAGAAATATTTACCGCTTTTTTGAAAATTAGCAGTAAATGTGTTCACATCAGATAGTGTTTGAATAGGCCCTATTGTGTTTTTTAACTTACCTGCAATAACATTTACTTGTACTAATCCATTAACAGTAGTGATCTTAGGCGTATCTTCTGCTGTCAGTGGTTGATACGAAGGCTGATCCATTTTATGTTTAGCGGGCGTGTTCACCCATAACTGAATGAGTTCTTGTCTACCACCGATCTCATGAATATCAGCAGGAGGTCTTTCACTGTGAATCACTCCCATGCCTGCATTCATCCATTGTGTTCCACCTGCATATACAACGTTGTCATTGCCCCTGCTATCGTGGTGGTGCACACCTCCTTTGAAAATAAAGCTCACCGGAGAGAATCCACGATGCGGATGCGGACCTACGCCTGCATGTTTTGTATCAACATGGGTAGGCACTTTGATATCCGCATGATGTAACAACAAAAATGGATCAATGCTTTCCGCTTTGGCAGAAGGGAAAGGTTGTCTGATGGGCATACCGCCCATATCCATCGGTGTTGCGTATAAAATACTTTTAATGGTTCTGTTCTTCATCTTATGCCTCCTCTACTTTCATGGGTACATCGATCAATAAAATTTCAGCGTTGTTGTTGGCTGTGATGTTGATGGTATCTGTTTCCCATATTCCCAATCCATCTCTTGCATCCAACTGTTCTCCGTTGATGGTTACTTGTCCACCAATCACAAATGCATACACTCCATTTTCTTTTCTTTTGATCTGGTAAGTTTTCTCTATACCTGCTTCCAGGTTTGCAAGGGAAAACCATGCATCTTGATTGATCCATACTGCCTGCTCATCATCAGGTGCAACTACAGCCAACACTTGATTCAAGCGATCTTCAGGTTTGAAAGATTTTTGTTGATAGCGAGGTTCGATATTTTTTTCTTTGGGAAATACCCAGATCTGCAAAAATTTTACTTCTTTATCATGATTGGCATTGGTCTCACTGTGCGCTATACCACTACCTGCACTCATAATTTGTACATCATGCTGACGAATGATCTCGTCTCTTCCGGTTGTGTCTTTGTGATGTAGATCACCTGATAATGGAATAGAAACAATTTCCATATTGTCATGCGGGTGTTTGGAAAAACCCATACCACCTTTTACCGTATCATCATTCAAAACACGCAATGCGCCAAAATGAATACGTTCAGGATTATAATAATGTCCAAAGCTGAATGTATGGTAACTGTTCAGCCAACCAAAACTGGCATGTCCCCTTGTGTTTGCTTTGTGAAGTATTGTTTTCATAATATATGTTTGTGAATACGTGTATGTACACGTATTTGTTCAAAAAAATATTAGCTTTCTTTTTCTCTTACTCTTTCAAGTAGCTGATTGATTGATGCGGCTTCCGCTTCATTGATCACCATTACCTCATCAAAAATCGCATTGATACGTTGTGTACTGGCTTCCAATACAGCAATTCCACTTTGGGTTAGCGAGATAACTGTTTCCCTTTTGTCAGCTTCAGACGTAGCACGCTTCACCAGCTTTTTGATCTCCAATCTGTCAATGATCCTTGGAACATTAGAATTTTTCTCAATCATTCTACAAGCAATGTCTTTCACACAAATCAATTCCGGGTGTTTACCTTTTAGTATTCTTAAGACATTGTATTGCTCATGTGTTAACCCGAATTCTTTCAATTCTCTGCTCATCACTGTCTTCAGCCACCAGGCCGTATACAGTATATTCAATCCTGCTTTATGCACTTCGTTCTTAAATCTTGTACTTTGTATGGCTTGTTCCAGTTTCACAATGCAAATATATGTATATACACTTAATTTACAAAATTATTTTTCCCCTCTCTCTAATAAATTGATAATTAACTAATTAAATGATGCCTTTTTAAAAAAAAAATAGATGTAGTTATTGGAAGAGCCGGTATTGTCGCGGGTTCGATCTTTTATTTACAATTACCTGAATGCCATCCATTGATAACCCAGCGATTGAATTCATTGGCCATATCTGCAAATAATTGCTTCACCGTAATATAATTATTCGGCAGACTGATGGTAAAGTTTCCCTGACCCTGCCAGTCTACATTCAGGATTACCCCATAATGATTATAGCCATCGTTTGTAAAAGTGATAAACAATACCAAGTTGGGTCTCACACCATCAGCCAATTTAAAATTATAGTTTACTCGTTTTAATTCTTCCATCACCAATGTAGGTGCGCTTTCTCTCATCCCTGCTAAATCCTTGGGTGTATAATTGGCATCCACATTTATCTTTAGCAGAATTGGGCTATAAGTTAAAGGTGGATATTGGACGCACGGATAAGTGACCGGTTTTGTATATTTCCTGGGTGGTGTGCTGGCAGGTATCATCATTAAAAAAATGAGCATTACCCCCATAGCTTTAAAATGAAGTAGTTGCTTCTCCATCATGTTGGTATTTAGGGTTAGAGAATTTGCCAAATTCCGATGCGAGGAAGCATTACGATAGCCATTAGTTATACTAAACCAGTACTAAATAAGCAGGATAGCCCTTGCAAATTCTGTGGGTTGATTGTTACAAAATACAGAATTGAATTCGCGTGTGCAAGTGGTTTTAATAGGCTGGAAAGGACATTTTACTATATAAATTAACTACCATCTATAAGGTGTTATATATAAGTAAATCCAACACCAATACACAAAAAACCGCTTATTGAACTTGCAGAAACTTCGGCTCCTCTCAGGTACAATAAACGGCGACAGTGATATTAATCTATAAATCAGATCACTGAAAACAAGTCATTAGTTCTTTCTTTCTTTATCTGCTTTATCGGCTGCGCTTTTCCATTCCTTAATACTTTCACAGCCATTAAATTCTTTATCGATGGATATATAATAGGTTGGAATATGTTCCTTGAACCATTTATCTAAAGCCTGTGTCTTTTTGGATTCCAGTGCTCTTTGTGCAATACGGTTATAATCATCCATAAGGTTTTCACGATGAGGTTCTGTTCTACGTTTCAAATGAATTAAACGAACAGCTTTGCGACCACGCTCATCGGTATATACTTGTGGTGCTGAATATTCTCCGGGCTTCAGATCTTTTAATGCGATAACCATGTCTTTATCCAACATATCAATACTCAAGAATACATTGCCATCCTGAGCTGAGATTGAGCCTGCACTGAATTTACTATTCTCATCTTCACTGTATTTACTCACTGCTTCACCAAAAGAAAGACTACCGGCTATGAGTTGCTTTTTTACTGAATCTAATTTTTTTACCGCATCCTTGATCTCATCTTCCGTTACCGGAGGAATTCGGAGAATATGTCTTACCACCGCTTCATCACCTGAACGCGACATCAATTGAATGATGTGCAATCCGAATTTTGATTTTACAACCGGAGAAATTTGATTTTCTTTTAGTCGAAATGAAGCAGCCAGAAAAGCAGGATCCCAGTTACGATCATTTCTATTGAGGTTGTATTGTCCGCCCTGATCTTTACTTCCCGGGTCTTCAGAATACAATTTAACCAACGCTTCAAACTTTTGCGCACCTGACTCTACTGATTTTTTGTAATCATACATTTGTTTGGATACATACTCTTCTATATCACGATTGGCTTTGGGTATGATGACGATTTGGCTCAACTCTACTTCACTCTCATAAAAAGGCAAACTATCTTTCGGAATCTTATTATAATACGCTTTTACTTCTGTTGGTGTGATCTTGATGGTTTCAATGATCTTATTCTGCATTTGTTCCGCCAGTTTTTGTTCACGGAAACTTGTGCGAAAATCTTCCTTTAGCTGGTATATGGTTTTACCGGCGATCTCTTCCAGTATATCTTTTGATCCATATTGTTGAATCGCAGCACGGATACGATTATCAATCGTTGCATCAATTTCTTCTTCCGTTACAGATAAAGAATCTTTCTCGGCTTGTAATATCAACGCTTTCTGAATCAACTGTCTTTCCAACACCTGACATTCTGTAGGAAATACAACACCCTCTTGACCCTGATACTGTCTTTTCATATCAGCGATCTCATTGAGAATATCAGAACGCAGAATAATTCTGTCGCCTACCTGACCCACAATTTTATCTGCCACCACTTTTTTGGCCTGCGCCTTGACCGACATCATCCCGGTCACTAATAAAATAACTATCAGAAATACCTTTTTCATATCAAATTATCTGCTTCAAATGTAATTAATCGGGACGTGTTTCCTTTGTTGGATAAGGGTTTTAACAAAAAAAAAGCGTCAAGCAGCAAGCCACAAGCGACAAGATATCATGTAAAGAAAAGGGAATGAAACCATCTTTAAACAGTAGTCATTCCCTCCCTATTCTTGTAGCTCACAGCGTGTAGCTTGTAGCTCTATAAAGTTCTCTTCACTTCTTCTTCTTCAAACGCTTCCACGATATCACCTACTTTCAGGTCATTGAAGTTTTTGATGGTTAGACCGCATTCCATATTGGATGCTACTTCTTTCACATCGTCTTTGAATCGTTTCAAGCTGCCCAATTCAGCACTTTGTCCTTCACCCTTCGGATATTCAACGATACCATCACGAATGATTCGGATCTTGCTGTTACGGCTGATCTTTCCATCGAGTACAAAGCAACCGGCAACAGTAGCTTTATCAAACTTATAGACTTCACGCACTTCCACGTTTGCAGTGATTTTCTCCTGGATCTTCGGCTCCAACATCCCTTCCATCGCACTCTTGATCTCATCAATTGCAGTGTAGATGATAGAATACAGTTTGATCTCCACACCTTCATTTTCCGACAACCTGTTTGCCTGCATAGAAGGACGTACGTTAAAGCCAATAATGATAGCATCAGAAGCCGTTGCCAACAATACATCACTTTCAGAAATCTGTCCAACGCCTTTGTGTACAACCCTTACGGCGATTTCTTCGGTTGACAATTTCTGTAATGAATCACTCAGGGCTTCTACCGATCCGTCCACATCACCTTTGATGATGATATTGAGTTCTTTAAAGTTACCCAACGCCAAACGACGTCCGATCTCATCGAGTGTAATATGTTTTCTTGCACGCAAACCTTGCTCACGCAGGATCTGTGCACGTTTGGTAGCTGTTTCTTTTGCTTCAGCTTCATCTTCATACACTTTGAATTTCTCACCCGCTTGTGGTGCACCATTCAGACCTAAAATAACAACCGGTGTAGAAGGTGGTGCTTCTTCGATTCGCTGATTACGCTCATTGAACATCGCTTTCACACGACCATAGTACTGTCCGGATACAATCAAATCACCCTGACGCAATGTTCCGTTTTGTACTAAGATGGTTGCTACATAACCACGCCCTTTATCGAGTGAAGCTTCAATAATAGTACCTGCTGCTTCTCTATCCGGATTGGCTTTCAGGTCTAACAATTCAGCTTCCAACAATACTTTTTCCAAGAGCAGATCCACATTCAGTCCTTGCTTGGCAGATAATTCCTGATTTTGGAATTTACCGCCCCAGGCTTCTACCAGAATATTCATCTGTGATAACTGCTCGTATATTTTTTGCGGATTGGCTCCGTCTTTATCAATCTTATTCACCGCAAAGATCATCGGTACATTAGCCGCTTGTGAGTGGCTGATGGCTTCGCGTGTTTGTGGCATCACAGCATCATCTGCTGCTACCACAATAATAGAGATATCCGTCACTTTCGCACCACGTGCACGCATCGCGGTAAAGGCTTCGTGGCCCGGTGTATCTAGGAAGGTAATGGCTTTACCATTCGGCAGTGTTACCTCATATGCACCGATATGCTGTGTGATACCACCTGCCTCACCCGCTACCACATTGGCATTACGGATATAGTCAAGCAATGAAGTTTTACCATGGTCAACGTGACCCATGATGGTAACGATCGGTGGTCTTGGAACCAGATCTTCTTCACTATCCTCATCCTGTTCATCATCAAACTCATCTGTTTCATCAACACCAATAAACTCTACTTCAAAACCATATTCACTGGCAACCAGTTCAATGACTTCCGCATCCAAACGCTGGTTGATGGAAACCATGATACCGAGGTTCATACATTTTCCGATCACATCTGCAAAGCTCACATCCATCAGATTGGCCAACTCACTCACGGTTACAAATTCTGTTACCTGTAGTTTGTTGTCTTCGCCCATCTCATTGCCCATGGCCTCAGCAGCTTCATCACGCTTGGCTCTTCTGTATTTCGCTTTCAGGCTCTTACCACGACCACCCGTTCCGGCCAGTTTGGCCTGTGTTTCGCGGATCTTTTCCTGAATCGCTTTCTGATCAATTTCTTTGTCTTCAACCTGTCCACCACCTCTTCTATTTCTGTCGCGGTTACCACCACCACCTTTATTTCCTCCACCACCTTGGTTACGGTTGAAGTTGCCTCCACCACCGCCACCTTGGTTGTTTCTATTATTGGCTGGAACGATTGGACGATTTGGACCGGTCATTGGACGTCCATCAGGGCCGGTTTGTGGTGGAGGTGCTCCACCTTCTTTGCGGTCAACAGGAATGCGTTTACGTTTACGCTTCTCATCTCTGGCCGCAGGTTTTGGACGGGTATCGCTGTTAACAGGAAGTTCAATTTTACCAAGGATCTTAGGACCCTCTAATTTTTCGGCTCTGATATTTTCAATCACAGGAGGAGCATTATTGTCTGCTTCTTCTGTTACCTGAGGTGTCGGCGCTACGAGAACTTCCGGTACTGTGGGCTCCTCTTTTTTCGCTTTCACTGCCGGCTCTTTCGGAGCTACGGGTTCTTCTTTTTTCTTGGATGCTTTTTTAGGACGCGTAGATGAGTCGATTGCAGAGAGATCAATCTTATCCAACACTTTTGGCGATTCGATCTCTGGTGCTTCCGCCTTAATTACTTCTGCTTTTTCAACAACCGGCTCAGGTTGTACTTCAACGAGTTTCGCCTCTACAACCGGTTCCGGCTTTACTTCCGGTTTAGGTTCTTCCTTGGGAGCAGGAGCGGCGGCCGGTTTTTTCTCTTCTTTTTTATTGAAGGAAAGATCTTCTTCGTCTTTTTTCTTCTTAGCCTCAGCCTGTGCAGCTTTGGGAATTTCTACCTGATCGGCTTTATTCTTAGCTACTTTATCACTTTGAAACTCTGCCTGAAGGGCATAGTACTGGTCTTCTGAAAGCTTAGCGGTAGGCTTCAGTTCATCTTTATTAAATCCTTTCTTCACCAGGAAGTCGATCAGGGTATCCTGACCAATATTGAACTCCTTGGCGGCTGCTAACAGTCTTGGTAATTTCAGTTCTGACATTCAAATTTTTTTGGTCCATAGTCCATCGTCAATGGCCCATGGACTATGGACTATTGTCCATGGACTAATTATATGGCTACTATTTGACCGGATAGTATTTATTTCTCCGACAAATATAGCTTCTTAATAGCTGCTTATTCTTCTCTATCGAACTCTTCTTGTAAGATTCTTCTTACTTCGGTAATGGTTTCTTTTTCCAGATCGGTTCTTCTTTCGAGTTCTTCCGCTGTCAGATTCAGGATACTGCGGGCAGTATCGCAACCGATGCGCTTGAACTCATCAATTACCCATGGTTCAATTTCATCACTAAATTCATCGAGGTCGATATCAAATTCGTCTACTACTTCTTCATCTTCTCTAAACACATCGATCTCATATCCTGTCAACTCACAAGCCAGTTTGATGTTCACACCACGACGACCAATGGCCAGCGATACCTGATCTGCTTTCAGGTACACTTCCGCATGTTTCTTATCGTTGTCCAATTCCATATAACTGATCTTGGCAGGTGTTAAAGAGCGTTGAATCAATAACTGAATATTGGTAGTGAAGTTAATTACATCAATGTTCTCATTCTTCAATTCACGAACGATGCCATGAATACGGCTACCTTTCATACCCACACAAGCTCCCACCGGATCGATACGATCGTCGTAAGATTCTACCGCCACTTTCGCACGCTCTCCCGGATCACGAACAATTTTCTTGATGGCGATCAGTCCGTCAAAGATTTCCGGTACTTCGATCTCCAGCAATTTCGCCAAGAATGTAGGACTGGTTCTGGACAGAATGATCACCGGTGTATTATTTTTCAGATCCACACGTTCTACCACTGCGCGGATATTTTCTCCTTTTTTGAAATAATCCTGAGGTATTTGTTCAGATTTAGGAAGAATCAGTTCATTGCCTTCTTCATCCAACAGTAATACTTCTTTTTTCCAAACCTGGTATACTTCTGCACTGATGATTTCTCCAATTCTATCCCCATATTTTTTGATCAATACATTTTTCTTCAGATCACTGATACGGCTGGCCAGTGTTTGCTTGGCAGCAAGAATGGCGCGACGACCAAAGTCAACCATATCCACTTCCTCATACAATTCTTCACCTACTTCAAAATCCGGCTCGATCTTTACCGCATCTGTGTAAGCCACCTCCGACAAGGGATCAATTACTTCACCATCTTCTACAATCATTCGTCTGCGGATGATTTCCAAATCTCCTTTCTCAGCATTTACGATTACGTCAAAATTTTCATCACTCCCGTATTTCTTACGAAGCAGTGTTTTGAATACATCTTCCACCACTTTCATCATCGTGGGACGATCAATATTTTCTGCGTCTTTAAATTCCTGAAACGCTTCGATGAGGTTGATACTAGCCATGTCTTAAGTTTTAGAAATTCGGAAGACAAGCTCCAAGCTTTAAGCTTCAAGCTACAAGTCTTACTGAATTAGAATTTGATTTGAACTGTTGTTGATTTTATATGATTGAATGGTATTACCAATTGTTGTGTTACTGCTTTTTTGCCCTTTCCCTCGGTATGTTCTATGATGATGTCTGCTTCTGCTACTTCTAATAACTTGCCTTCTTTTTTGGTTCCATCTGCTAACAGTACTTCGATAAAACGACCGATATTCTTTTTATACTGACGATGTAATTTCAAAGGCTCATCCAATCCGGGTGATGACACTTCTAACGAAAACTCACCTTCCGGATACATGCCGGTTTCTTCAATCAGCTTGTAAAGCTTTCGATTGAAGGATACACATTTCTCAATGGCCAGCCCTTCATCCCCATCCAAAAACACTTTTACATTGTTGGTAGGTTTGATACGAACCGATACACAGAAATAAGTAGGTTCTTCTGCCAGCATACTATCGATCAACTGCTCGATCTTTCCTATTTGTGTTTCTATTGACATATCTAAATAGAAGAAGGGAACGCTTCCGTTCCCTTCTATTGTTCTTTTCCTGCTGCAAATGTAGTGTATTTAACCCTTACGTTCCAAATCTACCTCACCCCTTCCCCTCTCCCAGCAGGGAGAGGGGTGGCGAGCGCAGCGATGCCGGGGTGAGGCATTTTTTTTATCTTTGTAGCATGGTGAAGATTCTTTTATGGGGGTTTTTGATTTACTTCCTTTATAACCTGATTTTTAAATTCATAGTGCCGGTTAGCAAAGTAGCTTCCCAAATGAAGGGACAAGTGAAAAAAATGCAGGAACAACAAGAAGCGGCGAGGAAGGAATTTGAAGAACAACAGCGATTCCAGCAGCAAGCAGCCAATCCCACTTCTGCACCTCAGAAAGATGAGGATTATATTGATTTTGAGGAAGTTAAATAGGAAAGAAACAAGAAATACGGGTCGGGGAACAAGGAAGATAGAAGCTTCAAGCCACAAGATGCAAGCTGTAAGTGAATTCCTGTCAATTACATAAAAAAGGTTGACCTTTTTTGTTATCTAATAACCATTGGGCAT
>JAAXIF010000019.1 GCA_012270485.1 Sphingobacteriales bacterium
TAATCATCCCTTTTTTTATGACATCTATTAAATATTTAGTCGGACAATAGTGATATTTTTTATCTTCACACTACTGCCTGAGCCTTCAACTTCTTTTTCAAATAAATACGCTGTAGGTGTTTTAAATACGCTTGGACCTAAGCGCCATTCGTTTAAATATTTGCTATATTAATAACTTTATTTAACAATATCAATATCTACTTGATACCATAGCATGGCAGTAAATTAAAACAGATCTATAATTAAGGGGCAAAATCCAAATATCAACAAATTGAGTATGTTGTTTGTTACAATCATAGAAACAACGTAAAAGAAAGAATATGAAAAAAAGAAAATCATCAATCATTTTCATCCTTACAATCATGACTGGTATGATCTCTTGTTCCCCTAAAATTGTGGGTACATGGACGATCAATAAGTTTGAAAATGGAACGCCTTCAGAGCAAGGATATTCTTTGAGTAATATCGGCACGATCACTTTTCACAAAAACGGCTCCGGTGAAAAGAATATCAATTACAGTGTATTAGGAACTAGTCATGTAGATATGTTTCCTTTTAAGTGGACAGCTGCAGATGCTGCCATCACTATTGCGGGCGACAGTACTGAGTTTTCCAAAACATGGATCATCATTTCGAATAAAAGAAATTACCAGCAATGGAAATCTACGAGTGGCAATAAGGTACAGGCATTGGAGTTGAGAAAAAATTAGACCTAAAAAAAGCGATCAAAATTGATTGCTTTTTTTAGGTCTAATTTTATAATTATCTTAAATCACTTGTATTCACTCTGCTAGGTGTATCCTTCCCACTCACAATACCTTTTGAACTCAAAGCAATGGCACGAATAATGCGTGTCATATTATCAATATCAATCGTACTGAATTCATCACTGGCTTTATGGTAATAGGGATCTACATCAATTTTAGTAGTAGAAATGGTATGTGCCGGAACACCAAGTCTTGCCAATGTAGCATTATCTGAACGATAAAACAGTTGTTGTGTTGGATATGGATCAGGATAAAAAGTAAAGTCCGTTCCTTCCAAATTGCTTTGCAGAATTTTACCCATATCGGTTTTCTCATACCCTGTAATAAAAGCTGAATTCTTACCCCACTTACTTTCAGAACCGATCATTTCAATATTGAACATCGCCATCACTTGCTCCGGATTAAATTGACGTGAAAAATAAGTAGAGCCATACCCACCAACTTCTTCTGCAGTGAATGCAACAAAGATCAAAGTGCGTTCATTGTTATTGATGGCTTTGAAATATTGTGCCAGTACCATCATAGCGGTAGTACCCGCGGCATCGTCATTGGCACCATTAAAAATAGAATCAGTTTGCACATTTCCATTTCTATCCTTACCCATGATCCCTAAATGATCATAGTGCCCTGAGAAAATCACATATTCATTCTTCTTGCTCTTACCGGGTAATACCCCCACAACATTGGCTGCCGGAAGTTCGGTAATCTCATGTTTACTTTCAATGGCATAGGTTTTAGGATCACTGGTAGTAAACAAAAAAATCAGATTATAATCAGTCTTAAAGAGTGCACTCTTCATCCGAGTGAGACCCTGCATTGAACCTTTGTAACTTGTATCCAATAACACAAAATAATTCTTGTTAGCAGACATTAACTTTCTTATTTCCGTGCCCAGATTAGCTCCTTTACCGATGGTCACTTTCTCATATCCAGATTTTTCTGTCACTTTAATTTCCGGCTGACAAGTGAATACAATTACATCTTTGCTATCAACACTTACTCCATCTACACTTGCTGTTACACTTATAAACTTTGGGCGTATCATTAAGAACTGTTGCAAATAAGAACCACTATTATTCCAAGTTTGCAGTCCGGTTTTCTTAAACTCATCAGCAATAAATGCTGCAGCTTTATCAATTCCCTTGGTAAAAGTTCTGCGACCTTCCATTTCATCAGAAGACAGTATCTTTTCAATTCTGGCCATTTCTTTTTCGGTAATCAAATCTTCAATCTTCTGCGCAAAACTGTTCAGTGACAGTATAAGAAACGCAACGAGGAGTAGGTCGTTTTTTTTCATGGGGCTAATAGTAAATAGACCATAGTCCATGGTCCGTGGTTAGAAAGATATATCTAATAATTATTGTGAAAAGCTAAAACACTACCATCCATGGACTATGGGCCATGGACTATCAACCTCTTTACAGACTCATCATCTCCTTAAACTTCACTGTCTGTCTGCGGCTTACTTCGATTTTTTCGCCGCCCTTGAGGTCTACAAGGAGACCACCATTGAAGTAAGGCTCAATTTTTTCGATCCAACGTAGGTTGATGATATGTTTGCGATTGGCACGGAAAAACATCCTGTCATCCAAACGTTCTTCTAATGCATTGAGTGATTTTAAGATCAGCGGTTTATTGGTACCGAAGAATACTTTAGCATAATTGCCTACACTTTCAAATAAACGGATCTCTCCAAGCTTTACAAACCAGCAACGTTCTCCATCTTTTACAAAAACCTGGTCCTGTTCAGTGAGCGGACCTCTGTTGATACCATTTAATCCGGCAGATTCTTTAAAAATTTCTGCTTGTAATTTTTGAATGGCGTCGGCCAAACGTTTGGGTTCAATAGGTTTCAGCAGATAATCCAATGCATTCACTTCAAATGCTTTGATGGCATATTCGTCATAGGCAGTGGTAAAGATCACTTTGGGTGCTTTTTCTACTTCTGCCAACAGATCAAAACCTGTTTTACCGGGCATCTGAATATCTAGGAAAATCAGATCCGGATTGAGGGATTCGATTTTTTCAATTCCATCATCCACATTCGCAGCTTCTTCAATTACCTCTATATCGGAATGATCCTGCAATAACTTTTTTAACTCATTACGTGCAAGTCTTTCATCATCAATAATGATCGCTTTGATAGCCATAGATCGGTTATTATATAGAATTAAGAATAAACAGGTTGAACAGGCATTTTCACCACCGCTTCTACCATATTGTTTCCAATATCCCTGATCTCAAAGTTAGCTTTTCCGCCGAATAATAACTTCAGACGGTTTCGGGTACTGTTGATACCAAATCCATCTGAATTGGTGGTACTATTCAGCTGACCGGTATTTTGAATGATCAGTTCATGATGGTTGTCTCTGTAATCGGAAATCACTTTAATCAATCCACCATCTTTTTGCTTTCCGATACCATGTTTAATGGCATTCTCCACCAATGTCTGTAACATCATAGGAGGTACCGGCTGATCCAAGGTATCTTCATCAATTTCATACTCCACATGCAATCTGTCCTCAAAACGAATATGTTCCAAGGCCAGATAATCTTTTACAATATTCAATTCCTTTTCAAAGGGAACGGTTTCTAATTTTTCCGCCTGCATACTGCTACGCAGAATATTACTCAATTCAGTAATCGCTGTACGGGCACGATTCGGATTCTCATCCACCAAGGCACGAATACTGTTCAATGCATTGAAAATAAAATGGGGATTGATATGCGACTTGATGGTTTTGAGTTCCAGCTCTTTTACCAGACTCTCCAGTTTCACTTTTTGTATTTCACTCTTCGTACCCAATTCCACATAATGCCAAATGTAATAAATTGACACCCAAACCAATATCATGGGTGAATCAAAAATGAGGTTGGACAGGAATCTTTTCGCTACCGAAGCTTTGATAGCCGGATCATAATATCGCAGCCATTCTACCACCGCACTGTTCGATAAACTATATAATACAATAATGCATAAAATGGTAATGGTCAATAACCACCATTTATTGGAATCGATGGGTGGACGAAGCTCCATTCTGATTACCAACTCACGCAATAAATGGGTAAATACCATACCGGTAAGGATGGTCACTACCAAACGATAATAAAATATCTCATTAATAGAGCCCTGACGATCTCTGAAGACGAAGGCAAAGAAAACCATGGTCAATCCATAGAACAACCAACCCCCTAACTGGCACCACCAATACAAAGTAGATTTACTAGTCTTCATGTGAGAACAAATATAGCGGGAAAGCCTTGCCCACTGATCCCCAAATTTGATTAAAGGCAAAAAGCACAGTTGTTTGGCGTAAATTAATGTTCCCCGCCGACGAACCTTCTGTTTTGTCAACTGTTCCTTTATGTATTATTGGCATATTGCTTAACACGAAAAGCCTATTTTTACATTTCAAACCCTTCCGCATGGAGATTAAACCGGGACAGTTACTCAGTAGGATCAATAACCCCGATGACCTCAAAACCCTTACCAGAGAACAATTACATCAGATTTGTGATGAATTGAGACAATATATTATCGATGTGGTAAGCGTACATGGCGGACATTTCGCTGCCAGTTTAGGTGTGGTAGAATTGAGCGTTGCCCTTCATTATGTGTACAATACACCTTACGATCAATTGGTATGGGATGTAGGACATCAGGCTTATGGACATAAGATCCTGACCGGCAGACGTGATCAATTTGTCTCTAACCGTAAATACAAAGGCTTGAGCGGTTTCCCAAAACGCTCTGAAAGTCAATATGATACGTTTGGCGTAGGACACTCTTCCACCTCAATTTCTGCGGCTTTGGGTATGGCCATGGCAGCTAAATACAAAGGGGAGAACCGTAAATCCATCGCTGTTATTGGCGACGGATCCATGACAGCCGGTATGGCTTTCGAGGCTATGAACCATGCAGGGGTTGCTGACAGTGATGTTTTGATCATTTTGAACGATAACTGTATGAGCATCGACCCGAATGTGGGTGCGCTTAAAGAATATTTGACAGATATCAGTACCTCTCCTACCTATAATAAAGTAAGGGATGAGGTTTGGAACTTGCTTGGTAAACTACCCGTTGGTAAAAACCTGAGCCGTGATCTGGCATCGAAGATTGAAGCAGGAGTAAAAGGTGTGGTGAGTAAGAGCAGTAACCTGTTTGAAGCATTGAAGATTCGATATTTTGGTCCGATTGATGGACATAATATCACCAAACTGGTAGATACTTTAAAAGACCTGAGAGAAATCCCCGGTCCGAAATTATTGCACATCATTACCACCAAAGGAAAGGGATATGCGCTGGCTGAAAAAGACCAAACCAAATGGCATGCGCCGGGTTTGTTTGATAAAGTAACCGGTGAGATCTACAAGAAAAAAATCGACGTTCCGCAACCACCTAAATACCAGGATGTATTTGGACATACCATGATTGAACTGGCGGAGATGAATGAAAAAGTGATGGGTGTTACGCCGGCCATGCCGAGTGGATCTTCACTCAAATTCATGATGGAAAAAATGCCACACCGTGCATTCGATGTGGGCATTTGTGAGCAACATGCAGTAACTCTAAGCGCCGGCTTGGCTACACAGGGTATGCGTGTGTTCTGCAATATCTACTCCTCTTTCATGCAAAGAGCTTATGATCAGGTAGTGCATGATGTAGCCATACAAAAATTACCGGTAGTGATGTGTCTGGATAGAGCCGGATTGGTAGGTGAAGATGGTCCAACACACCACGGATGTTATGATATTCCTTACATGCGTTGTATTCCCAATCTGATTGTGAGTGCTCCGATGAATGAACAGGAATTACGCAACTTGATGTATACTGCGCAATTAGAGACGACTGTATATCCTTTTGTGATCCGTTATCCACGTGGAGAAGGTGTGATGCCGGAATGGAGAACTGCTTTTGAAGAAATACATATCGGAAAAGGAAGAAAAATAAAAGATGGAAAAGAAGTTGCCATTTTAAGCTTTGGACATCCGGGTAATTTCGCAACGGCTGCTATCAGAGAATTGAGAACAGAAGGAATAGATCCTGCGCATTATGACCTGCGTTTTGTAAAACCGATTGATGAAGATTTGTTACATGAAGCTTTCAGCAAGTATAGCAAAATTGTAACCGTAGAAGATGGAACTGTAGTAGGAGGTTTCGGTTCAGCAATATTGGAATTCATGAACCAGCATGGCTATAAAGCTGATGTAAAAATATTGGGTATTCCGGACAGACTGGTAGAGCATGGTACGCCAAAAGAACTCCATAGAGAATGTGCGTATGATGCACAAGGCATTGCAGATGCAGTTCGCGAATTGATGCGTGAGACTGTGACTGCTACAGTATTGTTAGGATAATTTAATTTCTTAGGATTGAATCTGTGAATCTGTGGCTAAATAAAAAGCCACAGATTCACAGATTTTTTTTGAGTGCTATGTTATTTAATGAGCATTCAAAACATATTATGCAATAGTAAATCATCCTAGTTTTAATATTCCCAAAACTCCTTTATAACAATACCTCTTTCCTGTGCTACTTTTTCTAATCCTTCACACAACAAATATTTATGGTAGAATCCGGTAAGTACCACTATTCTTTTGCCTTTAAATTCATTACAATAGTTGAGAATATTTTCTATCATTTGCTTGTTTCGAAATATCCAAAACTCACCATTTTGCTTCCAAAATTCCCTATATCTACTTAGTTGATCATTTCTATAACACATGATGAGTGTTTTGTTATAGTTCAGGTCCTGCCGAAGCTTAATGACGGACATAGAGGTTTTATTATTGAGATCATAAAGCGTTTCGTTTGCAAGTACATTCAAAATATTATTGACCTGTAAGAATTCTTGAAAGATAGCGTTCGATATACTGTCCAATAATCCATTACTAAATAAACTATCTCTTACACTAAAAAAAATTTGTTCTTTTTTGAAAGTCTGATTTTAGCTATAAAATTGATTTCTACCTTCAAAATCAAAGGGTCTGACTATTACTGAATACTCTTTTAAATATCGCTTAACTGCTACTTGCTCATTTTCATTGGACTGGATTAAAAAATTCCCTTTTTTGTCCATGTTAGCACTATCATACTCCATTAAAATGATATCAGGTCTAATTTTCTGAAGCTCTTTGTACAACGTATTGCTATTTACGTTGTCTGTTGGATAGTGCTGGGTTCCTATAATGGTTAAATAGGTCTGAGACTGTATCTGGTTGCGAAGGAATAGACCTGTAACCAACACCAGAATGTATAAGTATTTAGACATAAGAGTATCAATTGAAAGCTTCTCAGATATATTGATCTTTCAAATTCACTTTGTTGTAATCAAATGATCATTCACGTGTTATGAAATAATAAATTTAAATATTATTTATTAGACATGTGCAAGTATTTTATTAGATAAAAATAAATACGTCTCGGTTTCTGTAGAGAATAACAAACTGGTTGGAAATACAATCTGTGAATCTGTGGCTTTATTTTTTGCCACAGATTCACAGATTTTTTATTCTGCAGCGGGTGTAGGATCGTCAGTAAATGTGTTGGTGAAATCTTCGTCAGTAAGACCTTCTTCTTTTAATTCCTCTTCTCGCTTATCATTCCACTCAACAATGAAATTATTCTTTCCTTCTGCTACCAGCAGCTTCATGAATTTTTGTTGTGTCAATTCCAGGATAGACAAGAATAGGAAGATGGCATGTATACGATCACTACATACTTCAAACACTTTTTCAAAAGCCACCGTTTTTTCTTTTGCTACGAAGTCGAGCATATAATCACGGCTTCCTTCCATGGTATAGTTGTAGCGCACAACCGTATGTACCGGTTTATTCTGGCGATCATGTACCCGCTGCATCACTTTTTCAAAAGCTTTCATCAGCTTGAACATCGTGATGTTCTGTATCTCGGTTCCTTCAGAAGCATCTTCACCAATTTCAATCAGCTCTTTTTGCAGGTTACCACGCTTCACCATCAACATACGCATCGCTTCCATTTCTGCCATTTGAACAGCAGCTTCTTTGAAGCGTTTGTACTCCAGAATTTTATCGATCAATTCCTGACGCGGATCAATTTCATTTCCTTGCGCATCTATTTCCTTACGTGGTAATAACAATCGTGCTTTGATACGCATCAGCGTAGATACAAATAGAATAAACTCACTACTGAGTTCAATATTCAATTTCTCTCCCTGATGTATAAAATCCAGAAAATCTTGGATGATCTTAGTAATGGGAATATTATAGATATCCAGTTCATCCCGCTCAATAAAAAACAAAAGCAGGTCGAACGGACCTTCAAACTGGTCTAACTTGATTTGATAATTCACTGTATTCACAACTCAATACTTTAGCTGCAAAGAAAACCCCTTCAAGTCTTATTTCGACCGGAAGGGGGTAATATTTATCCACTTAGTTGAGGGCGAATAGGGTATAGCGTATAGGTTATGGCTTATAGTTATGGAAATATATCAACCTTTGTTATTTCCATTTGCTATGATCCATAAGCTATTACCCACTACACTTTCTTCAACGAATCCCTGATCTCTGCCAACAACTTCTCTGATTCTGTTGGACCAGCGGGGGCTGCGGCTTCGGCCGGACCTTTCATTCTATTGATGGCTTTTATGACCAAAAAGACGGCAAATGCTACAATAATGAAATCTAACAGATTGGTAATGAATGCTCCATATTTCACAGACACTTCTGCAGAAGCTTCTGTTACAATAGCACCCGTAGCATCTTTGACCTCGGCTACTGCCTCTTTCAAGACCCATACCTTGTCATTGAAATCTACCCCGCCGGTCAGCATACCAATCAAAGGCATCACGATGCCATCAACAAAAGAGGTAACAATCTTTCCGAATGAAGCGCCCATAACAAAGGCAACGGCAATATCTACCAGATTGCCCCGCATGGCAAAGTCTTTAAATTCTTTCAGCATTCCCATGGTTGTGTTGGTTTGGTGAATAGTGAAAATACCTAAAATGAATGAAAAACGGAAGGGCTATTTCTTCAATCCCGGATACTGCATCTTTAGACTGGTGAGTAAACGATGCAACGCCTCTGCCATGATATATTCTTTGTACCAGTTTTGATCGGCAGGCGTAATGATCCAAGGAATTTTATTACAGTGATTAAAACAGTCTTCATACATCCGCATATATTCTTTCCAGAGTTTGGCCTCTTCAAAATCTTTTTCGTTGTACTTCCATTGTTTTTGCGGATCATGGATTCTTTCAGTAAGTCTTTGCTTTTGCTCTTCAGGTGAAATATGCAGGTAGAATTTCAGGATATGTGTGTGATTATGTTTGTTCAACAACCATTCAAAATCATTGATCGCACGCATTCTCTCTTTGGCTTGCTGATCTGTACACCATTTATGTACGCGAGTAATCAGTATGTCTTCATAATGTGACCGATTGAATATTTGTATCATGCCCTTAGCCGGGGCATGTTGGTGAATACGCCACAAAAAATCATGTGACAACTCCAATGCAGTAGGTGCTTTGAAAGATGTTACCTGCACACCTTGTGGATTCATATTGCCAAATACATTTCTAATGGCCCCATCTTTCCCACTGGCATCCATCCCCTGAATAATGATCAGCACTGAATGTTTTCCTTCTGCAAACAAAAGGTTTTGTAACTCATCCAGTTCTTCCACCAGTTTAGCTGTTTTTGTTTTGACCTTTTCTTTATTCAGGTTCTTGGGGGCTCGGGTATTGATTTTACTTAGCTGGATCATAGAGAAGTTTTATCTCTTAAAGTTAAATTTTTTAACCCGTGAAAGGAAAGAAAAGAATATTCGGCCAGAACATGGTCAATTAATCGGTGCAATCCCTCACCTTTACAAAAACAATACCTTGAGAGAACGGATCATTAACTGGGGCATCTTTTTAGTGCTATCCATTATTTGGGGTAGTTCTTTTATCCTGATGAAAGAAGGGATGCATGTTTTAACACCTTATCAAGTAGCATCTATCCGCATACTCAGTGCAGGACTCATCCTTACACCTTTTGCAGTAAAAGCACTCAAACAAATACCGCAACGAAAATGGTTTCTCGTGATCTTATCCGGATTATTGGGTAATTTTTTTCCGGCATATTTATTCTGTATCGCCGAAACACAAATCGACAGTTCTTTAGCAGGCATTTTGAACGCACTCACCCCTTTGTTTACCATATTGGTAGGTATTTCATTCTTTCAATTAAAAGCAAATAGCACCAAAATTGCCGGTGTCATTATTGGGTTTATTGGATTATGCTTATTGATGTTTGCCGGTAAAGAAGTAAGCTTTCAAAACATCTCTTATGCCGGACTCGTATTATTAGCTACACTTTGTTATGGTATCAATGTAAACATGGTAGGCAGACATATGAAAGAAGTAGGCTCATTGAATATTGCTTCACTGGCCTTTGTTTTTCTGATCATTCCATCTGCCATTATTTTATACTATACCGGATATACAGCAATGCGTTTGTCTGAACCTGCTGTTATCAAAGCCACAGGTGCTTCTTTTATTTTGGGTGTACTGGGAACCGCTTTTGCTTCCATCATTTTCTATATGCTCGTAAAAAGAGCAGGTACATTGTTTGCGTCCATGGTCACCTATGGAATTCCCTTTGTTGCAGTATTCTGGGGATTGTTAGACGGAGAACAAATCACTTTACTTCAAGTTGGATGCTTGGGGATTATTCTTTGTGGGGTGTACCTGGTAAATAAAAAAGAAAAAGCTTGATTATGATCTGTGATTTTTTGATTTTAGAAAAATAAATCAAGAAATCACAGATCAAAAAATCAAAGATTAGACCGCCATCACTTCTTTTTCTTTCGCGGCTAAATGTTTATCTACGAGTGTGATGAATTTATCGGTGATATCCTGAATACTTTTTTCAGCATCTTTTGCAGCGTCTTCACTCAAACCGTCTTTTTGTAATTTCTTCACCTGCTCAATGGCATCGCGACGGATATTTCTGATCGCTACTTTTGAATGTTCACCCTCACCTGCAGCTTTTTTTACCAACTCTCTTCTTCTTTCCTCTGTTAGCGGCGGGAGGTATAAACGTAATTGAACACCATCATTTTGAGGAGTGATGCCAATATTCGCAGCCATGATGGCCCTTTCAATAGCAGCCAGCATGTTCTTTTCCCAAGGCTGAATACTAATGGTACGAACATCCAGCACGCTGATATTTGCTACCTGATTGATAGGCGTTGGTGAGCCATAATAATCTACCATAATACCGTCCAACATGGTTGGATTGGCTTTTCCAGCCCTGATCTTCGTAAGCTCTGTTTCCAGGTGGCCAATCGCCTTGGTCATACTTTCTTCCGCATCGGCCAATATTAAATCCAAATCTTCTGACATATGATGATTTTGTGGGAGCAAATATAGTGAATAGTCCATAGTCCATGGTCCATGGTAAATTGTTTGATTCATACCCTACTTAGTTGACATTTTCTTCCCATGGACTATGGACCATCGACTATTGACTATCTCTATTCCCTATCTTCGCACCCACAAAACAAGCATATGGCAAGTATTCAGGAATTGAAAGCTGCGGCCTCACAGATCAGGCGCGATATCGTTAGAATGGTTCATGGGGTTCAAAGCGGACATCCGGGTGGTTCTCTAGGTTGTACCGACTTCCTAACCGCCCTGTTTTTTCATACCATGAAACATGACCGTCAGTTTAAGATGGATGGTGTGGGTGAAGATCTGTTCTTCCTTTCTAACGGACATATTTCTCCTGTTTACTACTCTGTTCTTTCTCGTTCAGGTTATTTCGACAAAAAAGAACTGGCCAGCTTCCGTAAACTGAATACACGTTTACAAGGTCACCCTACTACACATGAAGATTTACCCGGTGTAAGAATAGCCAGCGGATCATTGGGTCAGGGTATGAGTGTGGCCATTGGTGCAGCACTGACTAAGAAATTCAACAACGACCCCCACCTTATTTTCTCTTTACATGGTGATGGTGAATTACAGGAAGGACAAATATGGGAAGCAGTGATGTTTGCTGCACATAATAAGGTAGATAACCTGATTGCGACTGTAGACTGGAACGGACAACAGATTGATGGTCCAACCAGCAAAGTTTTATCACTCGATAATCTGCACGATAAATTCAAAGCCTTTAACTGGACAGTTCTGGATATGAACGGAAATGATATGGAAGATGTGGTAGCTGTGCTGGATAAAGCAAAGTCTATGACCGGACAAGGTAAACCCATCTCTATTCTAATGAAGACAGAAATGGGCAAAGGTGTTGACTTCATGGAAGGCAGCCATGAATGGCATGGTATTGCTCCTAGTGATGAGCAATTAGCCAAAGCATTGGGACAATTAGAGGAAACTTTGGGGGATTATTAGGAGAAGTCAGAAGTAAAAATTCAAAATACTTTTATTGCAGCCGCTTAGAAAAACTAAGCGGCTCTTTTGTGTCATCCCTCGGTGCAACTCAGTGGTTTTTACCACAGAGGTAAAGGAGTATGGCACAGAGTTATACAGAGGGTTTATTTGAGTGCGAGTTCTTGACGGCTGGCTTTTCGAGAAGGGATCCATGCGGCAAGGAAACCGATGGTGGTTACAGTTAGGAGTACCAAAAGATAATCAGCAGGTATCAGTTTAACAGGATATGCTTTTACAATAAAAGTATCACCTGCCAATTTAATGAGTTCAAATTTAATTTGTATCCAACAGATAATTGTGGCAAGCAACATACCCAACGCAGCTCCAAATCCGGCAAGTAATAATCCTTCTGATAAAAAGATAGCTTGAATGCGTTTTTGTGAGGCACCCATGGCTTGCAATACTGCAATATCTTTTTGTTTTTCCAATACTAACATCGTTAATGCTCCAATCATATTAAATGCAGCCACTACCAGTATCAAAGAAAGAATAGCATAGATCACCCATTTCTCCAATTGCATCACTGCATATAAACTCTTGTTTTGCTCATACCTTGTTTGCACCAAATACCGCTCTCCTAAAATCGATTGTAATTGTTCTTTGATCTTATCTGCATCACCGGCTACTTTTAACTCGGCAGCACTGTATTCATCTGCTTCCATATTGAGCATATAACGGAAGAAAGCGAGATTGGTAAAAGCATATTTGTTATCGAATTCTTGCTGTACTTGAAATGTGCCACTGGCTGTAATATTGTTGACACTGAGTCCATCCAAGGAATTAAAACTGGCTTTCCTGTTAGGTGTATACAACGTGAGTGGATAAATACCTCGCTCCACATCTGCCCCAATCGCATTTTCTATTCCATAGCCTAATACAATAGACGGTGTTTCCAATGTTCCCAATGCAAACTTTCCTCGCTTGATATGATCAGTAATTTTATTGGTAGCTACATATTGTTCATCCACCCCTTTTACCAATACAATAGACTGATAAGGACCATTCACCAACAATGCTTTTTCTTCTGCTACCAAACTAAATACAGCGACTCCGGGTGTTGACTTAATTTTTTGTTGTTGCTGCGTGTTGAGTGTAATGATTTTCCCTTTTGTCGGAGCAATCCGAATATCCGTATAAAAATCTGTGTACAGTCCCTTAACCAATTCTTCAAACCCATTGAATACACTGAGTATGATAATAAGTGCTGCACAACCCACCGTAATAGCCGTTACGCTGATCCATGCAATGACATTGATGGCATTGGTAGATTTTTTCGATCTAAAATAGCGCCAGGCAAAGAGAAGGTTCACGGGATGGGTGTGAATGGTGAATTGTCAATTATGAATTTATATTTGTGAATTGTCAATTGTGAATTGTGAATGATAAATCATCTCTGGTATTCACCATTCACAATTGACGATTCACATTACTCATTTCCCTCCCCCTTCTTCTCCTCATTAATATTCTTAAATATCTCTTCCATTTTGAACACATAATCCAACGTGTCATCGAGATAAAAATGAAGAACGGGTATTCGGCGGAGTTGGTGTTTCATTTTATCAGCCAATTCTTTCTTGATCTCCCATGCACGACCTTCTATCGTCTTCATGGTGGCTTTTGCATCTTTTACCTGGAACAGACTGAGATAAATTCTGGCTTCCAACAGATCGGGAGTAACTTTAACAGAGGAAATAGATACCATTCCTCCATCGAGCATGGAAAGATTCAGTCTCCTGAAAATATCATTCATTTCCTCTTGAATGGCTCCTGCTACCTGACGCTGACGTTTTCCTTCTTCCATGTTGAACTGTTTGATTGGCTGTAAAATTACTTACTTTGCTGTGTTTTACCGATTTTATCCTGATATGAAGCGTTTTTCAAGAATACTTTTTTACCTGAGGAGTCAGAAGCAGAACATCGTACTGTATTTGATTTTTACCCTATTCTCCATCCTTTTTTCATTGGTTTCATTGGCTATGTTGGCCCCTTTTCTACAATTGCTTTTCAATAAATCAGCATTGATCAATGTTGAGCCAGCATTTGCTTTGACTGCCAACGGCGTGTTAAATTATCTAAAATACTTCATCAGCAAGCTCATTACCGAAAACGGGGAAGTGTATGCTTTAGGAGCTATTTGCGGACTTATCATCGTTTCCGTATTCTTTAAGAATGTTTTTACCTATCTCGCATTTAGAGTTTTAGCTCCCATGCGTAACCATGTAATGACCAAGTTGCGCGCCGACCTTTACAGCAAGATATTAGATCTTCCGATCGGATACTTTACAGAACAAAAAAAAGGCGATATCATCAGTCGCATGAGTAATGACGCCAATGAAGTAGAATGGAGTGTAATGGGTACACTCGAAGCATTGATTCGCGACCCACTCAACATCATCATCATTCTTGTTTTTCTAGTGATGTTGAGTCCGGCATTGTCTTTATTCTTATTAGTATTATTACCTCTCACAGGTTTTATCATCGGAAGATTGAGTCGATCATTGAAAAAACAGTCTACCTCCTCTCAGGAAAAATTAGGCACGTTGATGTCAATACTTGATGAAACACTTGGCGGATTACGTGTGATCAAAGCATTCAATGCCGAGAAAATATTACACAACAAATTCATCACCAATAACAATACACTGAATCAGATCCGTAATAAGATGAATTTCCGGAAAGACCTGGCTTCACCTTTGTCTGAGTTTTTGGGTGTGCTGGTATTGTCTTGTATTCTTTGGTTTGGTGGTAAATTGGTATTGGATGGACAATTCGGATTAGAACCGGAAAGTTTCATCACTTATATTGTTTTCTTCACCCAAATCATCAATCCGGCGAAATCATTGTCCGGCTCATTTTACAGTGCCCAGCGTGGTAGTGCTGCCATACAGCGAATTGAGGAAATTTTGAAAGCACCTGTCACCGTTACCGATCAACCCAATGCCAAAACCCTCACTGAATTCAATACCAGTATTGAATTTAAAAATGTTTCTTTCTCTTATGAAGATGTGACCATCTTAAAAAATATCAACCTAAAGATTGAAAAAGGGAAAACCATTGCCTTGGTTGGATCATCCGGTGCGGGTAAAAGTACCCTCGCAGATCTCATTCCTCGTTTTCATGATGTATCAAGTGGTGAGATTTTAATTGATGGCGTAAACATCAAAGCATACACACTACATTCCATTAGAAGTCAGATGGGTATTGTAACACAAGAGCCCATACTATTCAATGATACCATTGCCAATAATATTGCATTGGGTATCGATCATGCTGATCAAAGACAGATTGAGCAGGCTGCAAAAGTTGCCAATGCCTATGATTTTATTCAGCGAAAAGAAGAAGGCTTTGATACCAATATTGGTGATCGTGGTACCAAACTCAGTGGTGGTGAGCGTCAGCGTGTAACCATTGCACGTGCCGTATTAAAAAATCCACCGATTTTGATTTTAGATGAAGCCACTTCATCATTAGATACAGAAAGTGAAAGACTGGTACAAGACGCCATCAATAATATGATGCAACAAAGAACCTCTATAGTCATTGCCCACCGTCTCTCCACCATCCGTAATGCCGATGAGATCATCGTTCTCCAAAAAGGAGAAATAGCAGAAAGAGGTACACATGATGAATTACTGTTGATGGGAGGAATTTATAAGAAATTAGTAGAGATGCAGGAAGTTAGATAACCCCCCGGCCCCCTGAAGAGTGAGTTTTGAAACCTCATAAAAATTAGAGCCGCTTAGAAAACTAAGCGGCTCTAATTTTTTGTACCCATCATAACTCCCCCTTCAGGGGGTCGGGGGGTTGGTTATTCAGCACTAGGCTTCACCAAACCCAGCTTTGCTTCCAGACTTAAGGTTGCATGCGGCACCGCACGTAAGCGGGCTTTATCGATCAACTTACCGGTTACACGGCAGATACCGTAGGTTTTGTTTTCGATACGCATCAATGCTTTCTCTAAATGATCAATATAAGTAATCTGACGGCTAGCCATTTGGCTGAGCTGCTCTCTTTCCATACTCATACTGCCATCTTCCATGGTCATATAACGAGCATCGTCATTATCACCACCCATTTCATCTTTACGGGTAATCAGACCTTGGAGATAAGTCAGCTCTTTTTTAGCTGCCTCCAGTTTTTTATTGATTAAATCTCGGAATTCATTCAGATCCGCATCACTGTATTTAACTAATGTTTCGTTGCTTCTCACAGTTTCTACTCTTTTTTCTAATGGTGTATATCCGGGCTGATAAGGGACGCTGCTTTTGGTACTAGTCTTAGGAACTTTTACCTCTTTCAGCGGCTCTGGTGCTCTACGCACTGGTTTCACAGGCGGAGCTGGTGGCCCTTTTGGTTCTGGTTTCTTCATCGGTGGTAATGGCGTAGATACAGGCTTAGCAGCCGGTGCAGGAGCCGGAGCTTTTGCAACAGGCTTAGCCGGTACAGCAGCTTTCTTAACAGGAACTGGTGCCGGTTTAGGAGCTGGTTTAGCTGCAGGTTTAGCTACTTTCACAGGTGCTTTAGCAGCCGGCTTAGGAGCAGCCTTTTTTGCAGGTGCTGGTTTTACTGCTGCTTTCTTAGCAGGAGCCGCTTTTTTAGCTGCCGGTTTAGGTGCTGGCTTAGCTGCTTTTTTAGGAGCAGGTTTAGCAGCAGCCTTTTTAGGAGCTGGTTTTGAAGCTGTTTTCTTGGCTGGTGCCGCCTTTGCAGCCGGTTTTTTCGCTGCCTTAGGGGCTGGTTTTTTAGTAGCCATACGCTTTTATCCTTTTTTGTTTACTACCACTTTCAACAGGGTATCATTGACTTCGATCTCAGTACCATCCGATAATTCAGGTACCCATTCAATGATATCTGCTAAAATTTCGCGGCAAATATAATCGTTATACTTAACAATAGACTCCTTAAGGCCTTCAGCCTCAAGAACGGTCACGAATATACGGTCTGTGAGTTCAAAACCGCTTTCTTTCCGAATATTTTGTATCCGATTGACGAATTCACGGGCATCTCCCTCCTGTTTTAGCTCCTCAGTGAGGGTAATATCCAGGGCTACGGTCAAACTACCCTTGCCTGCCACACTCCATCCCGGAATATCTTCTGCGGCGATCTCCACCTCAGATAATAAAATGGTAATCGTCTCGCCATCCAAATTCAAGTCTATTTGACCCGCTTTCTCAATCGTAGCGATCTCATGCTGACCGAATCCGGTGATCAATGCACCTGCTGCTTTCATTTTTGCACCTAGTTTAGTACCCAGTGCTTTGAAATTAGGCTTGATCTTTTTCTTGATAATCCCTTCTGTATCGGTGATGTATTCCATCTCCTTAACATTTACCTCGGCCTTGATCAGGTCTTCGATCAATTCCAACTGATGTTTCATATTGGGATCGAGTACCGGTATCAACACTTTCTGTAAAGGCTGTCTAACCTTGATGTTTACTTTTTTACGTAGTGATAATACCAACGAACATACATCCTGCGCCAATTGCATTCGCTCTTCCAATACTTCATCAATCGCTGATTCATTAGCCACAGGGAAATCTGCATGGTGAACAGATCTAACATCAAATCTATTCGTTACAGCATTCAGATTTCTGAACACCGCATCACTAAAGAACGGAGAAATAGGCGCCATCAATCTTACAATCGTCTCCAAACACGCATATAAAGTTTGGTAAGCACTGATTTTATCGGTTTCATAATCACCTTTCCAAAAACGACGACGACACAAACGCACATACCAGTTACTCAAATGCTCATCCACAAATTCTTCAATAGCTCTTCCCGCGATCGTTGGCTCATAATCATCCATTGCTGCGGTTACTTTTTTCACCAAACTATTGAGTGAAGAAAGAATCCAACGATCAATCTCAGGTCTATCTGCCAATGCAATTGGCGTTTCTTTGAATGCAAATCCATCTACATTTGCATATAGCACAAAGAACTGATAGGTATTGTATAAAGTACCAAAGAATTTACGCTGCACTTCCTGAATACCTGCTAAATCGAATTTCAAATTATCCCAAGGTGATGCATTCGTGATCAAATACCACCGTGTTGCATCAGCACCATATTTTTCAATGGTTTCAAACGGATTCACCACATTACCCAAACGCTTACTCATTTTGTTTCCGTTCTTATCCAATACCAATCCATTACTCACAACGGTTTTGTAAGCCACACTATCAAATAGCATCACACCAATGGCATGTAACGTATAGAACCATCCACGCGTTTGGTCAACACCTTCTGCAATAAAGTCTGCAGGGAATGATTGTCCTTTATCTACTAATTCCTTGTTTTCAAAAGGATAATGCCATTGTGCATAGGGCATGGCACCACTATCAAACCACACGTCGATCAGATCGGGTACCCTATGCATAGGTTTTCCTGAAGGACTCACCAATACGATCTCATCCACATAAGGTTTATGCAGATCGAGAATGCCTTCATGCAAATAGTTCTTGTTGACATCACCACCCAATACTTCATTAGCTTTGCGAATACCTTCATTCAGTTCTTCGATGGAACCGATACAAACTTCTTCACTACCATCTTCTGTACGCCAAACAGGCAAAGGCGTTCCCCAATAGCGACTGCGACTCAAGTTCCAGTCTACCATGTTTTCCAGCCAATTACCAAAACGTCCTTCACCGGTACTTTTCGGTTTCCAGTTGATGGTTTTATTCAATTCCACCATTCTGTCTTTCACCGCAGTAGTCTTGATGAACCAAGCATCTAAAGGATAATAAAGAATCGGTTTATCTGTTCTCCAACAATGCGGATAACTGTGTTCGTATTTTTCAACTTTGAAAGCACGATTCTCTTTTTTCAGTTTTACGCAGATGTCTACGTTTACATCTACATAGTCTTTCTCATCTTTATAATTCTTCACATAGCGACCACTAAACTCTCCCAATCCGTCCACAAATTTTCCTTCTCTATCCACCATGGTTAGGATACCGATATTGTATTTCTGTCCAACCTTATAATCATCTGCACCAAATGCAGGAGCCGTGTGCACGATACCGGTACCGTCTTCAGTCGTTACAAAATCACCACACAATACACGGAAAGGTTTTGCACCCGGTGTAATTTCTTCAACTACTGATGTTGAGTTGGCTTCGTAAGGAAGCAATTGTTCATAAGTGGCATCTTCAATAACAGATCCTTTGAACTCAGTGATGATTTTCCAAGGCAATAATTTTACTTCTGCATGGTATCCGGCAAAATCACCATTCTCACCTTCCGGCTTGAAATACTTACCCAGCAAGGCTTTTGCAAGCACCACGAATACAGGCAGGTGTGTATATGGATTGAAAGTTTGTACCAGTACATAATCAATATTCGGTCCAACTGTCAATCCTAAATTTGAAGGCAATGTCCATGGAGTGGTTGTCCATGCCATGAAAAATACTTCATCATTCGAAGTTGAAAATTCATTATTCGATATTGCTTCGAAAAGAAATTCAGTTTTCGAACTACGTATGGCTTTAAACATCGCCACTGCACTTGTATCCTTTACATCCTTATAAGTTCCGGGCTGATTCAACTCATGCGAACTCAATCCGGTTCCAGCCGCCGGTGAGTAAGGTTGAATGGATACACTTTCATACAAGTATCCTTTTTTGTACAACTCACTCAATATCCACCACAGCGATTCAATGTATTTGTTATCGAAAGTGATATAGGGATCATTCAGATCTACCCAGTATCCCATTTTGGTAGTTATATCATCCCAAATGTCTTTGTAACGCATCACTGCCTCACGACATTTCTGATTGTAATCCTCCACAGAAATTTTCTTACCGATATCTTCTTTGGTAATACCCAATTCTTTCTCAACACCCAATTCCACCGGCAATCCATGGGTATCCCATCCGCCTTTACGCTTCACCTGAAAACCTTGCATGGTTTTATAGCGACACACCATATCTTTTAACGTACGGGAAATGACATGGTGAATACCGGGCATACCGTTGGCACTGGGCGGACCCTCATAAAACACAAAAGGTGTTTTGCCTTCTCTCAGCGCAACACTTTGTTCAAAAGCCTGTCCATCCTTCCATTTGGCCAGTATCTCTTTTTCGATAGCAGGCAGGTTCAATCCTGAAAATTCAGCGTATTTAGCACTCATAGTCTTTCGGTCAGCTTGAAAATTACCTGTAATCCTTTAACAGGCAGGTTTTAAAGGCTGCGAAGGTATGAAATGTGGGGGAGGAAAAGGGAGGGGGAAAAGTCAAAAGTCAAAAGTCAAAAGATGATTACTGGCGTAAAAAATACCTAATAAAATGATTATCAATAAGTTAAAAGAATAGATATCGTACGAATTCTTTCCCCTTTCACTTTTGATTTTTCACTTTTGACTTTTGAATTCATTACTCCTCATTCTCTTATACACCCGAATCGCGCTCATGAGCAGCAGTACAAATAAGATCAGCCCAACCAGCCCCCATACAAAACTGAGGCTTTGTTTCACCACGACGAGCATGACTATGGAGATGAGGAAAATAGTGGCTACTTCATTCCAAATACGGAGTTGATTAGAAGAATATCGATAAATGCCTGCAATCTCCTGCTTAAAAATACGATGCAGAGAAAAATGATAGACATACAAAAACAAAACAAAAATGAGTTTCACCAATAGCCATCTTCCGGATACATCAAACACAACTTTATCCCAATTTCCATGAAATAAAACTGACAATCCAAAGATCAAAGTAAGAATAGCCGAAGGCCAAGTGATACCATACCATAAGCGTTTCATCATGATGGAAAACTGCTCACGCAACACTTTACATTCCATTTCATTTTTATTCCCCGCCTCTGTTGCATAAATAAACAGTCTAGGCATATAAAACAACCCCGCAAACCAGGTAACGATGAAGATGATGTGTAGTGATTTGAGGTATTCGTACATGGGGGGTGATGGGTTATAGGTTATGGCAAATAGTAGTAAACTTTATTAATAATCGAAAAGCTACGAAGTAAGGTCGATAGTCCATAGACCATGGTCCATCGACTATGGACTATTACGCCAAAATCATCTCCTCCTTTCCACTCCGAATCTCTTCCATCCATTTTTCAATGGTGCTGATCCAGGCGGGGTGGACGTTGAGACATGGAATTAGTGTAAAAGATTCTCCACCTGCATGCAAGAAGGTTTCTTTTCCTTCCTCTCCTATTTCTTCAATGGTTTCCAGACAGTCACTGATGAATGCCGGACAAGCTACCAATAATTTCTTGATCCCCTCTCCCGGCATGGCTTCCAAACGCTTATCTGTAAAGGGTTGTAGCCAACCACTGCCTAATCTTGATTGGAAGGAAAGACTATATTTCTCTTTAGGGATACCCAATTTCTCTGCTACTAATTTAGTGGTCACTACCAATTGATGGCGATAACATTCTTTATGTGCCGGAGAAGCTACTTCACAGCAGTTCTCTACTTTCAAACAATGACAACCTGTGGTATCACTCTTGCGAATATGTCTTTGTGGTACTCCATGATAGCTGAATAAAATATGGTCATACTCCTTTTCTATATAGGGTTTGATGGATTCAGCCAATGCACTGATATAGGCTTCATCATCATAAAACGGTTTGATGACGCTCAGTTTGAAACGATAACCAAATTCCTGGTGTTGTTCTTTTGCATATTCAACAGCAGTTTCATAACTGCTCATCGCATAATGTGGATACAAAGGCAACAAAACCACTTCTTCCAAAGAAGGATGTTCTTTCAATAAAGCATCATAGGCTTCTTTAGGAGATGGCGTTCCATATCGCATAGCCATCTCAATAGGCTCTTCAATATCCTGTTGTAACGCCTCTTTTAATTGTTTGGTGAGAACGATTAATGGGGAACCTTCATCGGTCCAAATACTTCTGTAAGCTTCTGCAGATTTGGGCGCACGAAACGGAACGATGATACCACGCACCAATAAAGCTCTAACAATGTAGGGGATATCGATTACACGACCATCCATTAAAAACTGATTCAGGTATCTTCTGACATCTTTTACTTCTGTTGAATCAGGTGAGCCCAAATTCATTAATAAGAGTGCACGTTTCGCATTCGTTGCCATAATCACATTTGAGTTTGCAAAGTTAGACTAACAAATCGCTTAGTTAAAAGTTCTAAGGAATTTGTTTGCAGAAAAGAACGAAACAAAAACAGAAAGGGTTTGCTCTCAGCAGCTAAAATGACCGCTTATCAGAAATCTGACAGAGAAATGACAATGTAATGACGTTTGTCATGTTTTAAAAGAAACCATGCGGGATACCTTTGCGTACTTATTTGAGCGAGACCTAAAGGATCGTGGCAGTTTATGGAGACAGGACAATTTTTCATAGCAGGAATCAACTACAAAAAGACCGATGCGGCCGTTCGTGGTAATTATGCCATTAATCCTGAACAATATGCTATCATTTTACAACATGCGAAAGCCAAGGGCGTAAAAGAATTATTTGTACTCAGCACATGTAATCGTACCGAGATTTATAGTATTGCTCCGGATGCTGAAACACTGGTTGATCTTTTATGCAGTGTTACTTTAGGCAGTAAAGCAGATTTTGTTCAACGTTGCTATATCAAACAAGACGAAGAAGCTTTACAACATATTTTTTCGGTAGGTGCCGGATTGGATTCCCAAATTCTGGGTGATTATGAGATCGTGGGTCAGATGAAACTGGCAGTAAAGTTTGCAAAAGAAAAGGGGGTGATCGGTTCTTTTATGGAACGCTTGTTCAATACCGTATTACAATCTTCCAAGCAAATCAAAAACGAAACTGCATTAAGTGGTGGTACCATCTCTGTTTCATTTGCTGCCATACAATTTATCCGCCAGCAGTTAGTAGATAGCAGCGATAAGAAGATAGTACTACTAGGTACCGGAAAAATTGGACGTAATACTTGCAAGAATCTGGTTGATTACTTAGATACTAAAAATATCACCCTCATCAACAGAACCGCGGAGAAAGCGAATGAGCTTGCAGCAAGTATGCAATTACAAAGCGCTGACTGGAATGAGTTGGAACAGGAGATCAATAGTGCTGATATCATTATCGTTGCCACCAATGCTGAACAGCCGGTAGTTACCACCCAAAATTTACAGGTGGGCAATAAAAAAATCCTGATCGATCTTTCTATTCCACATAATATTGATCCATCATTGGCACAACAGGAAAATGTAGTACTGGCCAATGTGGATGATCTGTCAAAGATCAATGACCAAACCTTACAGAAAAGAAAGGCTGAAGTACCCAAGGCCATGAATATCATTCGTCAACACATGAATGAGTTTATGATTTGGAACCACCAGCGCCGCCATGTTCCTATTTTGAAAGCGGTAAAGCAAAAATTACATGATATGCATTCCTGTGGATTGTTTTTAACTTCACGGAGAGCATCAGAAGATATCAATACAGAAGCCATTCAGAAAGTGGTGAACAATGTAGCCGTTAAGATGCGTAACAGACATCAGCCCGGTTGTTATTACATTGAAGCCATCAACGACTTCATGACGAGCAGTCATTAAACCAAGATATGACCAAGGTAGTACGAATAGGAACACGCGACAGTCAGCTCGCCGTGTGGCAAGCCACATGGGTGCAAGAGCTCCTGAAAGAAAAAGGAGTAGCTACTGAGCTCGTGTATATTAAAAGTGAAGGAGATATTGATCTCGTAACACCACTCTATGAAATCGGTGTACAGGGCATCTTCACTAAAACACTGGATGCAGCCTTGCTCAGTAACAAAATTGATATTGCCGTTCACTCCATGAAAGATGTGCCCACGCAACTGGCCAAAGGCATACAAGAAGCAGCAGTATTAAAACGTGCATCATACAAAGATATTCTTGTTTATAAAGAAGATCATATACCAGAAGCTTTGGGTTATGTGAATGGTGAATGGCGAACAGACCATGGACCATGGACCATGGACTATGGTCTATTTGCCACCAGCAGCGTTCGCCGCAAAGCACAATGGCTCAATCGTTATCCCGATCATCAGTTTGATAATCTACGGGGTAATGTGAATACCCGTTTGCGTAAACTGGAAGAAAGCCATTGGCAGGGCGCCATCTTTGCTGCCGCCGGATTGGAAAGGATCGATCTTCGTCCGGAAAAAGCAATTGATCTTGACTGGATGCTACCCGCCCCTGCACAAGGTGCTGTGATGGTAGTGTGCAGAGAAGGAGAGACAGAGATCTTCAATAGTTGTCAACAATTACATCATCATGAAACCGCCATCTGCGCACATGCGGAAAGAAATTTCTTACGTCAACTGATGGGTGGTTGTGCTACTCCTATTTCGGCACTGGCTCAGATAGAGGGAGATACTTTATTCTTTAAGGGCAACGTGGTATCACTGGATGGCAGTCAGAAAGTTGACATAAGTACAACTGTCTCTGTTTCAGTTGGGGCTGCAATTGGCACAGAAGCCGGACAAGAAATTCTGGCCATGGGTGCTGAAGAAATCATCCAAGAAATTAGAAATGCAGGAAAGTAAAAAGAAAATATTATCTACCAGACCTGTAAAAGAAACACTGATACAGGAAGCCGCTGAACAAAACATTCAGTTGGATATCATTCCCTTGATCGATACTGAACCGGTACTGGACATTGATACGCAACAGGAGATTGCACAGATTGCTTTACAATATGCTACGGTTGTTTTTACGAGCATGAACGCTGTGGAAAGTGTGATCACCATGCTCGATCAACAAGTGCCTGAATGGAATATTTACTGCATGGGCAATACCACACAAGAACTGATTCGTAACCATTTTGGAGAACAGGCTATTCGTGGTACCGGCAATAACGCATCAGAATTAGCTGAAAATATTTTAACGGACAATGATGAATTGGATGAAGTGTTTTTCTTCTGCGGAGACCAGCGAAGAGATGAATTACCGGCAAAACTTACAGAAGCCGGTGTTCAGGTAGAAGAAATAGTGGTGTATAAGACCATTCCATTGTATCAAAAAATAGACACTGTTTACGACGGTATTCTGTTCTTTAGTCCAAGTGCTGTCCAAAGTTTTTTTCATACAAACAAAGCCGCTACTGCAACTGTATTCTTTGCTATAGGAAGTACGACGGAAGCAGCGATCAAAAAATATACAAACAATTCAATCATCACAGCTCACTCACCGGGGAAAGAAGAACTGGTGAGGAAAGCAATTCATTACTTCGCGAATGGTGAATTGTCAATTGTGAATTCATAAAAATTGATCATTCCCCATTCACCATTCACAAAAAAATTATGCTAAAAAACGACCTACTCCTCCGAACCCTTCGCGGTGAGCCAACTGAAAGAACACCTGTATGGATGATGCGTCAGGCCGGACGATACCTTCCTGAGTATATGGTATTGCGTGAGAAATACGGCTTCTTTGAGCGTTGTCAAACCCCTGAACTGGCTTGTGAGATCACATTACAGCCAATAGATATTGTGGGTGTAGATGCTGCTATTTTATTTTCAGATATTCTGGTAGTACCACAAGCCATGGGACTGGAAGTGCAATTGATCGAAAGCAAAGGTCCTGTTCTGCCTGATCCTATCAAAACCCATAAAGACATGTCGCGCGTTCGTGTACCGGATGTTCATGAAACATTGGGATATGTGATGGATGCCATCAAACTCATCAAACAAGAACTGAATGGAAGAGTACCATTGATTGGTTTTGCAGGTGCTCCTTGGACTTTACTCTGCTATATGGTACAAGGTAAAGGATCTAAAACCTTTGATGAAGCAAAGGCTTTCTGTTATACACAACCTGAACTGGCACATCAGTTATTACAAATGATCACAGATACCACCATTGCCTACTTGAAAGCACAAGTAAAAGCAGGTGCCGACACCGTTCAAATCTTCGATAGCTGGGGTGGATTATTGAGTCCTCATGATTTTGAGAACCTGTCATTACAATACATGCGTCAGATCGTGGCTGCATTAAAAGATGAAGTACCCACCATTGTTTTTGCAAAAGGTGCGTGGCATAGTTTGGATAGTATGGCTGCCACAGGTGCACATGGTTTGGGAATCGATTGGTGCATCAAGCCGGAACTGGCTCGTCAGTTTGCAGGTAACAATGTAACACTCCAGGGAAACTTTGATCCCGCTAAATTGTTATCACCTATTCCTGTGATCCAAAAAGAAGTGAAAGAAATGTTGCGTGCATTTGGTCCGGGCAGACATATCGCCAATCTCGGACATGGTATCTTACCTAATGTTCCGGTTGATCATGCAAGAGCATTTGTGGATGCTGTGAAAGAATTTCGTCACTCGTGAATTGTGAATAGTGAATTGTCAATTGGAGAAACGTATTCACAATTGACAATTCACCATTCACGTAATATAAAACAACCTCATGATAAAAGACCAATGGATCTCCTTTATTCATCAGTTGCAAGATGATATTTGTGCTGCACTGGAGAAGGCAGATGGAAAAGCTACCTTTCAGGAAGACAAATGGGATCGCGCTGAGGGTGGTGGTGGTCGTACGCGTGTAATTAGTAATGGTGCTGTATTAGAGAAGGGTGGCGTGAATACTTCTGTGGTATTTGGTCCGGTTACGGATATGATGCGCTCACAATTAAAGATCAATGGACATAGTTGGTTTGCATGTGGATTGAGTTTGGTGATCCATCCTGATAATCCATTTGTACCTACTGTACATTGCAACTATCGCATGTTTGAATTATATGACGAGCAAGGAGAAGTGATGGACAGGTGGTTTGGTGGAGGCACCGATCTTACACCTTATTATTTGTTTGAAGAAGATGCCATTCACTTTCATCAGACGTATAAAAATGCCTGCGATCAATTTGACTCTTCATTTTATCCTAGATTCAAAACAGAATGTGACGAGTATTTTGTGAACTGGCATCGTAATAAAGAAAGAAGAGGCATTGGTGGCATTTTTTATGATTACCAGCGCCCGGATGAAACTAAAGATGTACAATTCTGGATGGCATTTGCAAAATCTTGTGGTTATGCATTCATAGATAGTTATATTCCTATTGTAGAGAAAAGAAAAGAAAATGAGTTTACACCGGAAAACAAATATTGGCAGGAAATACGCAGAGGAAGATATACTGAATTTAATCTGGTACACGATCGTGGAACTATCTTTGGACTCAAAACAAATGGCAGAATTGAAAGCATTTTGATGAGTCTACCGCCAACGGTAAGATTTGATTATAATCATCAACCGGCTGAAGGCTCAAAGGAATGGGAATTGTGGCAGGCTTGCTTGCATCCGAAGGAATGGATATAAGTGTGATTCTTTGATCTTTGATTTTTTGATTTGTTTCATAACAAACGCTCCGTATCGTTCGTGGTGACCTTGCATAACTTTGCAAGATGAACCGGAAAACTTTACAAGACAGAACAAAACAGTTCAATATTAATATTGTATTATTTTGTAAATGTCTGCCAAAAACACCTGCTGGTTTTGAGATTGCGAAACAATTGATCCGTTCTTCAGGATCGGTAGGAGCAAATTATCGTGCAACCAGTAGATCAAAATCACAAGCTGATTTTGCACATAAACTAAAAATTGTTCTGGAAGAAATCGACGAGTCACATTATTGGTTAGAAATTATTAAAGCAACAAAACTTAGTACCAATAGTATCATAGATCAATTAATAGCAGTCATTTTCACTGCCGCGAATAAACCGTTTGATTTAAAAATCAAGCAGACCAAACAATAAATCAAGAAATCAAAGATCCAAAAATCAAAGATTCATGTACCTCCAAAGACGCAACCGCATTCTCCGCCAATCACCTGCTATTCGTGCAATGGTGGCTGAGACCATATTAAAACCTGCTGATTTTATTGCTCCTTTATTTATTGATGAGGGAGAAAATGTGAAGACTGAAATTGCTTCTATGCCTGGGTATTACAGGATGTCCTTAGATCTTACGGTGAAAGAGGTGAAAGTATTGTGGGAGATGGATATTCGCTGTGTACTACTTTTTATTAAGTGTAAAGACGAATTAAAAGACAATACCGGTAAAGAAGCATGGAATAAAAATGGATTGATGCAGCGAAGCATTAAAGCCATCAAAGATGCAGTACCAGAAATGGTGGTAATGACAGATGTTGCCTTAGATCCCTTTTCATCTTACGGACATGATGGTATCGTGAAAGATGATGAGATTATAAATGATGAGACAGTTGAAGCATTGGTAAAAATGAGTGTTAGTCACGCAGAAGCAGGTTGCGATTTTGTGGCACCCAGTGATATGATGGATGGAAGAATTGGCGCCATCAGAAATGGTTTGGAAGAAAGTGGATTCACGAAAGTGGGTATTATGAGTTACAGTGCGAAATATGCATCCTGTTTTTATGGTCCATTCAGAGACGCCCTAGATAGTGCTCCTGGATTTGGTGATAAAAAAACCTATCAGATGGATTTCGCTAACCGAACCGAAGCCATTAGAGAAACGTTGATGGATGTGGAAGAGGGTGCAGATATTGTGATGGTAAAACCTGCTATGGCATATTTAGATATCATTCGCGAAGTGAAGAATGCAGTGGAGATTCCGGTGAGTGCTTATCAGGTAAGCGGCGAATATGCAATGATCAAAGCGGCTTCTAAAATGGGTTGGTTGAATGAAGAAAAAGCGATCATTGAGAGCCTGACTTCAATCAAACGTGCAGGTGCTGATATGATAGCCACCTATTTTGCGAAAGATGCAATCAGACTGATTAATCAATGATTAGTTGCCACTGAACACACAGAGAAGCACTGAAAGATTCTGTGCATTTCTGTGCATTCAGTGGCAATATATTAACAATAAATATAACTATGTACAATAAAAGTATCTCTCTCTTCCAACGCGCACAACAATCGATCCCGGGTGGTGTAAATTCTCCTGTACGTGCTTTTAAAAGTGTCGGCGGAACGCCCATCTTTATTGAAAAAGCTAAAGGTGCTTATCTCTATGATGCTGATGGTAATCGTTACATTGATTATATCGCTTCATGGGGACCTATGATTTTAGGACATGCATACGAGCCAGTGGTGAAAGCCATTCAGGAAAAAGCGGTATTGTCTACCTCATACGGCGCACCCACGGAACTAGAAATTGACATGGCAGAACTCATCAAAAGCATGGCACCCAATGTCGACCTGATCAGAATGGTGAGCAGTGGAACGGAAGCTTGTATGAGTGCTTTACGATTGGCAAGAGGATATACCGGTAGAAATAAATTCATCAAATTCGAAGGCTGCTATCATGGACATGCTGATGCTTTTCTTGTAAAAGCAGGTAGCGGATTGGCCACTTTTGATATTCAGACTGTCCCGGGAATCACCGGTGGAGTATCTACTGATACGCTCACATGTGCTTACAATGATCTTACTGCAGTCAAAAATTTAGTCTCTATTCATAAAAATGAAATAGCCGCTATTATTGTTGAACCTGTTGCCGGAAACATGGGTTGTATCTTACCTGCACCGGGATTTCTTGAAGGTATCAGAACCATTTGTGATGAAGAAGGCATTGTATTCATTTTCGATGAAGTCATGACAGGTTTCCGTTTAGCACAAGGCGGTGCACAACAAGTATTGAATGTAGATGCAGATCTTATCACTTATGGAAAAGTGATCGGTGCCGGAATGCCGGTAGGTGCTTTTGGTGGTAAACGTGTTATCATGGAAAAAATCGCACCACTAGGAAATGTATACCAAGCCGGAACTTTAAGTGGTAATCCTATTGCTATGATCGCGGGTTATACTTTATTGAGTGAGCTAAAAAATAATCCTTCTCTCTATCAAGAACTGAATGACAAGACAGCTTATCTACACGAGGGTCTGAACAAAGTGCTTATTGAAAGTGGAACACCTTTTGTCATCAACAGATTTGGATCAATGATCAGTGTGCATTTTAGCGAAAAGCCCGTTACTGATTTTGCATCTGCGTCCGCTGCCAATAATGCATTGTTCAACAAATACTTTCATGCTATGCTGAAAAAAGGTATCTACTTACCTCCTTCTGCTTTTGAAAGTTGGTTCCTCAACAACGCTCTTACAAACGAAGACCTTGACGCCACCATACAAGCCACAAAAGAAAGTCTCTCAGAAATATTGTAAACCAAAAAGGGTTCCGATATAATCGGAACCCTTTTCAGTGTATCTCAGTGGCCTCTGTGGCAATCACATTACCTAAATAACTCAGACTGATTCCCCATTGAAGGGCGATCCTTTCCCAAGTGTTGGTATGCTTTTAATGTGACCTCTCTTCCCCGTGGTGTACGTTGTAAAAAACCTTCCTGTATCAAGAATGGTTCATACACTTCTTCCAAAGTACCTGCTTCTTCTCCCACAGCTGTTGCTATGGTAGTAAGTCCAACAGGCCCACCTTTAAACTTATCAATGATGGCTGACAGGATACGATTATCCATTTCATCCAATCCATGTTCATCCACATTCAATGCCTTTAATGCATGTTGTGTGATGCCTAAATCAATTTTACTATCATTTAATACTTGTGCAAAATCTCGTACGCGACGTAATAAACCATTAGCGATACGAGGTGTACCCCTACTTCTTCTTGCAATTTCAAAAGCTGCATCCGGAAGAATACCTGTATTTAAAATTGCAGCACTTCTTTCAATGATCTTCTTTAAAGTGTCAGCATGGTAATACTCTAATCTTGATTTGATCCCGAAACGTGATAACAATGGTGCGGTCAATAAACCACTGCGGGTGGTAGCCCCCACCAATGTAAACGGATTCAAATTTATTTGCACACTCCTAGCATTAGGACCGGAATCAATCATAATATCAATTCTGAAATCCTCCATCGCTGCATATAAATATTCTTCCACCACTGTACTCAACCGATGGATCTCATCAATAAATAATACATCATTTGGTTGCAGGTTGGTGAGTAATCCTGCCAGATCACCCGGTTTCTCAATCACCGGTCCCGAAGTTTCTTTGATATTTACCCCTAATTCATTCGCAACAATTCTGCTGAGTGTGGTTTTACCCAATCCAGGCGGACCATGAAACAAAATATGATCCAACGCTTCGCCCCTCAGCTTAGCGGCTTTGATAAAAATGATGAGATTTTCAATCAATTGTGGCTGTCCGGAAAAATCACTAATCTCAGCCGGACGAATAGCATTCTCAAACTCCTTCTCAGCAGCACTCAGGTTCATCGGGTCTCTGTTCAAGTTTGGGTTAGACATGGAGTAAAGGTAGTAAATTGTGGGAAGAGAATTTGCCCCTGTAAAGGGTTAGGAGTTGAGAGTTGACGGTTGTTAGTTGACAGTTGACAGGAAAACCAGTCTTTCTTATTTCTGTCAACTGTCAACTAACAACCGTCAACCCTCACTTAATTAGTTTTTAAAAATACCTCATGCAAGCAAAAACAGCACTCCTCCTCGGCGCTAGTGGATTAACCGGACAACACTTATTGGATTTGTTATTGAATGATCCATTGTATGCTCAAATAACCATCTACGTTCGCAAGCCGGTACATATCAGTCATCCTAAATTGGTACAGCAAATTATTGATTTTGAGCAACTGGATAGTTCGGTAGATGCTACTGATGTTTTTTGTTGTTTAGGTACTACCATTAAAAAAGCAGGATCACAAGATGCATTCAAACAAGTGGATCTGATCTATCCACAAAAAATTGCTGCACTACAATTGGCTGCGGGCTCGCAAAAATTTTTAGTGATCAGCGCTGTGGGTGCTGATGCAAATTCTTCTATTTTTTATAGCAGAACCAAAGGACAACTAGAAGCATCATTAACAGCACTCGGATATCCATGTGTTTGCATTTTCAGACCTTCTTTTATCATGGGTGATAGAGCAGAAAGAAGGGTAGGAGAAAAGATTGGTGTTTTCATAGCTCAATTGATAAGTCCTCTTTTGATTGGACCGCTCAAAAAATACAAACCCGTTTCCGCATTGGCATTAGCAAAGTCTATGCAAGATTCAGCCCATCATTCTCTTAATGGAACTCATATTATCTCCTCAGATAAAATAAAATCATTTGAGTAATATTTCTGTGTTCGTCTGTGTTCTCTGTGGCATTTTATTGCCACTGTCCACAGGACTCCTTTGGAGAAGGCACTGAAATACACAGAAAATATTATTTGTAGAAAGTACTCTTTAAAATGATGTCCGGATCAGGACAGTTGGATAAATATTGTTGACGTTCACTGTACTTACAAACACCAGGATAATCTCCGATTTTCCCTTCCATATCTTTGATCAGTTGAAAATGCAGATGTGGTGGCCAATGGCCGTTTTCATGAGGTTCCCCGAAATGAGCAAACGCTTCTCCTTTATGGATTGCTTTTCCTTCATACAATTCATCCAAATCATGAAAAGATAGATGTCCATATAAAGTATGTAGCACCTCTCCTTCCCATTCATGTTGTAAAATGATCACTGCACCGTAATCACCATAAGTTTCATGAAAACCAAAACTGTGTACTACACCATTTAACGGTGCAAATACCGGTGTTCCTGCATGTCCCCAGATATCTGTTCCCAAATGCAAACGACGTGGTTCTTCTGCATCATCAAATACTCGGCTCCTGCTGTACACTGTTCTATGTTCATCATATCCTCCAATTGCATAACGTGCACCGGAATCCATTAAACACTGGTCAATATAAGCAGAGAACAGATCAATATCATTAACCAAAGCTTCTGTAACGGCTTCATTATTGGCAGTCAAATCCAATGGCAGTAATTGATCTACTCCTATTTCAAATGGAACTATGGGATGAAACATGAATGAATGTGTTTTTACAAAGTTTCATGGAATTACTTGTAAAAAAAAATCTGTGAATCTGTGGCAAAAAATTAAGCCGCAGATTCACAGATTAGAGAAAATTAATGATTTAATTCTTCAACTTCTTCAAAATCTCCTCAATAGCACGATCCAATTGTGGGTCACGACCATTGATGCGATCTTCGAAATTCATAGGGATCTTGATATCAGGCTCCACACCTGTGATCTCTAAATCTTTTCCGTCTAAACTATAACATCCCCAGCTTGGTAAACGAACAAAAGAGCCATCGACCAATCCTGTTCCACTGGTGAAGATGATCCAACGATAGGTCGGCATCCCAATAATGGTTCCCAACTTCAATGCTTTAAAACCTTGTGCGGTCATTTCCGCATCACTCAGCGATTGCTCATTGATCAATAATACTATGGGTTTATCAGCCGGAGCAAAATTCGATTGTGGAGTGAGTTTTCCTTCGCGGTATTTCCACTGTAAATAAGCACGCTGACTTAAAAATTTCAACACTTCATCGTGTACATTGCCTCCGGTATTATAACGTAGATCCAATATCAAGGCATCTTTCTGATAAAAATCCTGAGTCATATCGATCAGGAATTTTTCCAGTTCTCCACCTCCCATATCTTTCATATTGTGATAAGCAATACGTTTCTTACTCTTTTCATCTACCCTTTTCTGATTGTTATCACTCCACTCTTCCGATAAATTTGAAAATAAGGATGCTTGTGGATGTATTTTCGTTGTTACCATCTGACCATTCCTATTGAATGTCAAACTGATCTCACCATCTAAAGACGGCTTACTAAAATAGTAGCTCCTATCCATCGAAGGATCAATCGTTTCATCATTTACTTTTACCAATTCATCACCGGGTAATACATCTATCGTTGCTTTATCAGCATTACTTCTTGAAGCGACGTGTTTTACTTTATAAGGGTTATTGTTTTCAAAGATGATCCCCGTTTCCATTGTTCGGTTGGATAGTTGAACATTTTCTTCATCACCAAAAGAGTTAAATCCTAAGTGAGATGAATTCAGTTCTCCCAACATATCTGCCAATAAAGTGCGCAGATCACCCCTTGTATTCACATGTGAAATAAAAGTTTCATAGCGTTTGCGTGTAGCCAGCCAGTCTATTCCATGAAATTTTTCGTCATAAAAATTCTCCTGTAAATGAGCCCAAGCTTCTTTGAACATTTGCGTAAACTCACCTGAGAGGTTTCGTCTAAACGTGTAGACAATATTAACAGGATCCACTTTATTGCCATCCAGGTTCAACTTATAAATCGTTCCATTGATCAACACCATAGCTTTATCACCTCCCTCAGCATAATCAACACTAAATGCATCCGCACCATTGATCTTTTCAGTCTTAGGAGCTTCAAAAGGCTCTAACACTGTTTTCCATAGAGCCGCTCTTCCTTCATCGTGATTGCTCACATAAAGAATAGTGGTCTTGTCACCTTTTTGTAGCACATTTAACAGAAACTGCGATCCGAAATTAGGTGCAACCTGTTCCAATCTTTCCATTATATCGATCATATCGATCTTAATAGGCGCCGGTTCTTTTTTGGAAGTATCTTTCTTTTCTGTTTTGAACAATGCTTCATATTTATCACTGCGATAGGGTGCATCGATCTTTTCCAATGGCATTCGATAGATGCGCGGATTTTGCATTCCGAATGGATAAGATGGTTTTGTTCTGGCAGAAATAAAATAAATATGCTTCCCATCAGGGCCCCATACCGGACCTGCTTCCGTTACGCCGGTATTGGTAAGATTCATTGTTTTATTTTCTTTGATATTGTGAACAAACACATCCTGTTCAAAATTCCTTACCGCTGTAAATAAAACATATTCATCATTGGGTGAAAATCCGGGATCTGAATTTTGGAAAGCCCAGATTTCATCCTTCACGATGGTTTTATTTCCCCATGACTTCAAATCCAATAATCTCACTTCATCACGACCACTGAGATATACCATTTTCGTTCTGGCTTTATTTAAAACACCTGAACGATTGTTTCTCGTTTCATTAGTAATAGGCTTTACCGAAGCACTACCATCTGCAGCAACTGTAAACCAATTCAACCATCCGTCTACTGTTTGATTGAAGAGCAATGTTTTATTATCACTCATCCATTTTACTTCTTTTGCTCTTTCTGTGTTTCCTTTATTGATTTGCTGAACAAATTTTCCATCTACATCGCTCACAAAAATTTCTCCTCGAGAGGTGAATGCAATTTTTTTACCATCCGGAGATACATCCAAATTGGTAATATTACCTCGAACATTATAATCTTTATCAGCAGGTAATACATAATTACGAACCAGGTTGATGTTCAACTTCTCAGTTTTTTTAGCACTAACATCATACATCCATAACTGATAGTCTTTTTCAAATACAATCTTGTTACCGTTGGCATTTACAATAGGTGTTTTAATGGAGGTATTGAATCTTGTCAACGCTGTCTTCTTTCCGCTCTCTATACTGTATAAATTGTATTCGCCATTTGCCTCATCAGAAACAAAATATATTTTTCCTGTACGATCAATGGTGGTACCAAAATCCTTCCCTTCCCAATCGGTATGTTTCTTATACTGCTTCGTAGCTGGGTTATATGACTGAATATCAGGATTGAATGGACCTTTATAACGCTTCCGTGTTAATTGATTAGAACTTTCCCAGGTATCATTAAAATAAATATCACCCGATGGATGTTCTGCAATACCATGATCCAACAAATAAAAATGATCCCCAAACAAACGTTCCGCTGTTCCTCCGGTTAGAGCAACTGTAAAAGCAGATTGTTGCCCCATACGATTGGAAGTGAAATAGATCTTTTTACTATCCCAACTCCAATTGTTTACTTCATCGGTGGCACTGTGATAAGTTAGTCTTTTAATTTCACCACCTGATAATGGCATCACATACACATCTGCATTACCCAATTGTCGGCTGCTGAATGCCACCCATTTACCATCCGGAGAAATGCGTGGACTGGTTTCATGCCCTTGCATGGCCGTTAAACGTGTGGCTTGCCCGTCTTTAACAGAGGCTTTCCATAGATCGCCCTCAAAAGCAAATACCACGGTCTCGCCATCCGGACTTAAGGCCGGATTCGATAAAAAATATGCTTGTCCGCCCTGAGCTATTACTGTAAGCGACAAACATGTCATGAAAAATGAAAGAATGAATTTCATTGGAAAATAATTTTGGATAGGTAAGATAAACATAAGAACACCTATTTTGGTAAGAGTTGGGAAGAATGGTTGTATTTAATGAGGACCTATTTTAATACATGAAATCATTAGCTTATTTTCATATATAATCAAATAAATACAATATGCGGCATTTCTATGCATTGATAATCCTATTAATCACACACCTAAGTGTAAATGCACAATGTGATAGTTCACTGAATGGTTCTTGGAAAATAGTAGCATTCTCGACTGGTGATGTCAATTTTAATTATATATCCGGCTTGACATTTATTTCCCGGGATTTTGGTGCATCCTACCCTGACAGCGCTTTCAAAAACAAACTGATAGCATCATTGAAAGATGCTTTCAAAGAACATAGCTACAAATTTGATAGTAATGGACAATTTCAGTCACAGCTAGCAAAAGATCAAATCGAAACGGGTATATATTGTTATATAAAAGAAACGGGAGAATTAAAGCTAACTTATAAAAATGCTCTTGGAAATAGCATTACTACAGATGCAAAAGCAGTTTTTAATAAAGGATTACTTGTCATCCGTGTACCCAAGGCGAATAAGCAGGGAGTATATGAGTATTCTTATGAAAGAAAAGTAGAGTAAAAGTGTAACCCAATGATCCAATCTAATACTTCTCATACCAATCAAACTGCTCATGCACAATCTTCGACTTCTCTTTTTTAATATATTTTAATAATTCCGCAGCTACGGGTGCATGTTTTTTCCCTTTTAACCAGATCAAACTCCAAGTGGTCTTAATGGGCAAACCGGGTATTGGTATGATCTGTAGTTCCTGATTACGTAATTCATTTCGAATACCAATCAAAGGCATGATCGAGAACCCTAAACCTGCCAACACCGCCTGCTTTACTGCTTCATTGGAAGTCAATTCCATTTTTTTGGCAACTTTGATTCTTTTCCGTTGAATAAAACCTTCCATGGTTTGTCGCGTACCCGATCCTTGTTCCCTGAAGATTAAGGGCAATTGGTTGAAGATATCTTTTGCTTGTACATTTTTAATTTTTTGTCCGGTCTTTCCAATGAGGAAAAGTTTGTTTTGTAACAGATCTATTTTTTCTACCGATAGTTTTTCGGGAAGAATAGAGACCAGTGCAAAGTCTACTTCATTGTTCTGTAAACTTTGTACAACAGTGCTTTTATTGGTTACATCCATTTCTAGTGTTACTCCTTGATTTTCGCGCATAAAGGAAGAAAGGAAATAAGGCATTACATATTTACCTGTGGATACTACGGATATTTTAAGTCGACCTGTGAGTTGGCCTTGATAAGCGTGCATTTTACTTTGAATAGCCATCACCTGATCCATGATCTCCTGCGCAGAAACAGCAATTTCTTTACCAAAATCTGTGATATACAGGGTTCGACCGATCATTTCTGTCAATGGTAAATCAAATTGTCGTTGAAAATTTTTTAATTGAATAGATACTGCAGGTTGTGTAAGAAATAATTCTTCCGCAGCTTTTGAAACACTTTTGTTTTTAACGACTGATAGAAATATTTCCAGTTGATTCAAAGTATAGTTCATAAATTTTATTTATGATTTACATAATAAAGATATATAAATACTTATGATTTCTTTCATTCAACTTTGCGGTCAAATTAAATGTATGGAAACGAACACTCTAACAACAGCACAAACTTCCAGATCACAACATCCTATTCGTAGTATTAATCTGATTGATGGCATATTCACACCAGAAGAAGCCAAAGAGGTACTAACCAACTTGTACAATAGCAAGATCAACTTCCATAATATGAAGAATTTCAGCCATCAGGAGCGTTATGGTAGCCCGCACAATGCTTCTATGGCTCGTATTCAATCGCTTCGCATCAGCCTACAAAAAGTATTGGACGCAATCAGAGAAGCCGAAAAGAGTAATCAGATGATCAAGATCAATTCTGCCGTTGAGTTGGGTTTTATAGGTGAGTTACAATAAGTGATCGCGGTTACCTGTATCTCTTTTTATTCATCTATCCCTGAAACTATTCATGAACTTTAATCTTTTACTGGAAAACCTCACAAACCCTGCTCTTTTATTTTTTGTGCTTGGCATTGTAGCAGTACTGCTGAAAAGCGATCTGGAAATTCCACCAAATTCTTCCAAATTCATTTCACTGTACTTGCTCTTTGCCATTGGGTTCAGAGGTGGACAAGAACTCTCACATGAAGTGCTCACCCAAGAGATACTTTGGTTGATGTTATCGGGGATAGTTATTTCACTCATCATTCCATTGTATACCTTCTTTATCCTAAAAAAGAAGTTCAACGTATTAGACGCCGGTGCTATTGCGGCAGCTTATGGTTCAGTAAGTGCGGTCACTTTTGTAACAGCTACTTCTTATTTGGAACAACAACAGCTGCATTTACACGGATACATGGTTGCCGTTATGGCTTTAATGGAATCACCGGCTATTATCGTCGGACTTTTACTGATTTCGTTTTTCTCTGCCACCGAATCAAGTGAGTTCTCTAAAAGATCTGTTGCTAAACATGCTATCACCAATGGCAGTGTATTACTGATTTTAGGAAGTCTGGTCATCGGTTATCTCGCCAACAATAAACAGGCAGAAGATATCAAACCCTTTACCAATGATTTGTTCAAAGGTTTTCTTGCCATCTTTTTATTGGACATGGGTATTACGAGCGGAAGAAAACTAAAATCACTATTCGGATTTGGCTGGTTTCCTTTTGCTTTTGCGATCTGTGTCCCCTTATTCAATGGAATTGCAGTGGCATGGTTGAGTCAGTTTGTGACGGCTGATGTATCGAACCGATTTGTATTGGCCATTCTTGCAGCCAGTGCTTCCTATATTGCAGTACCTGCTGCCATGAAGATAGCAGTACCACAAGCCAATCCCGGACTCTTCCTACCCATGACGCTAGCCGTTACCTTCCCGATCAATATTACAGTGGGAATGCCTTTGTATTACTGTGTGATCGTATAAAAAATTCTGTGTCTTTCTGTGCCCTCAGTGGCAATAAATAATGCCACTGAGGACACAGAAAAGCACAGAAATTATATAACTACATTGATCATTTTACCTTTTACGAAGATGAGTTTCTTCAAAGGTTTTCCTTCCATCCATTTTTGTACCAGCTCATTGGCAAGTACGATTTCTTTTACCTGCTCTTCAGTAGCATCTAATGCAATGGAAATATTGGTACGTGTTTTACCATTGATACTGATGGGATATTCTTTGCTTGTCTCTGTAACATATGATGCATTAAATACCGGGAAAGATGCATCTAACACTGAACCTTCATTACCCAATTGCTTCCAAAGCTCCGCAGCAATATGTGGTGCATAGGGAGTTAACAGAATCAATACATCCTGAAGGATTTGTTTTTTATGACAGTTCAGATCACTCAATTCATTCACACAGATCATAAAGCTACTCACAGCGGTATTAAAACTATAACGCTCCGTATCATCATCGATTTTTTTGATGGTGCGATGTAATACTTTTAACTCTCCAGCAGTCGGTTGTTCATCTGTCCATATCTTCCCTTTATTCTCATCAAAAAATAAACGCCACAATTTTTTCAGGAACCGATGCACACCTTCAATCCCTTTGGTATCCCAGGGTTTACTTTGATCTACCGGACCTAAGAACATTTCATACATGCGGAAAGTATCTGCTCCAAATTTCTCCACCAAGGTATCAGGGTTCACGGTGTTGAATTTGGATTTGGACATTTTTTCTACTTCAACTCCGCAGATGTATTTACCCTCTTCCAAAATAAATTCGGCATTGGCATATTCGCCATTGCGCCATTTCTTGAAAGCTTCAATATCCAATTCTACTCCATCCACAATGTTCACATCTACATGTAACTCATCTACCTCTACTCCTTGCTTTAGACTTGAGGAAATAAATGTCTGTGTCCCCTTTTTTCTATACACAAATCGACTACTCCCCTGTATCATCCCCTGATTCAACAATTTCCTAAACGGTTCATCAAAACCAATATAACCTAAGTCATATAAGGCTTTGGTCCACATACGACTGTATAATAAATGTCCTACTGCATGTTCTGTACCGCCGATATATAGATCTACCTGATTCCAATAATCACTTACTTTCTTCTCACAAAATGTTTGTTCATTATTGGGATCCATATAACGCAAGAAATACCAACTACTGCCAGCATAACCGGGCATGGTATTGGTTTCGCGTACCGCAGGCTTTCCTTTATACGTTGTGTTTTTCCAATCATTCAAATTGGCCAGTGGGCCTTCTCCATCCGGACCGGGACCATAACTTTCTACATCAGGCAATAAGAGTGGCAATTCTTTTTCATCCAAAGGATAGGCAATACCATCCTGCCATACAATTGGGAATGGCTCACCCCAATAACGCTGGCGACTAAAGGCAGCATCACGCATTTTATAATTCACTTTGCGTTTGCCGATACCCATTTCTTCCAGTTTGGTAATCACTACTTCAATGGCATCACGCATTTTCGTACCATTCAAGAATCCGCTATTACTCAGTACGGCATCTTTGGTAGCGTTAGCATCTGTTCCATCAAATGCATCCCCAATAATATTGGTAATAGGAATATTGAAATGCTTGGCGAATTTGAAATCTCTTTCATCACCACAAGGAACGGCCATGATGGCTCCGGTTCCATAACCTGCAAGCACATATTCTGAGATCCATACCGGAATTTCTCTTCCATCAAATGGGTTGATGGCATAAGCTCCCGTAAAACATCCCGTAATTTTTTTCTCCGCCTGACGCTCTCGATCACTCCTACTTTTTACATACGTGATATAAGCATCCACTGCTTCTTTCTGCTCAGCCGTCGTAATTTTTTCAATCAACTCATGCTCCGGTGCAACTACCATAAAATCTACGCCGAAAATGGTATCAGGGCGGGTAGTGTAAACAAGAAGCTCCAAGCTGCTAGCTTCAGGCTGCAAGCTTGATTGTTCTTGCTTGTAGCCTGCAGCCTGCAGCTTGAAGCTGATCTCAGCTCCCGAAGATTTACCGATCCAATTCGTTTGCATTTCTTTCATGGCTTCGCTGAACTCGATGGTATCGAGTCCGCTGAGCAAACGATCTGCATATTCTGTGATACGCAAATACCATTGACGTAGTTTCTTTTTGACAACAGGATGTCCACCACGCTCACTCACGCCATTCACTACTTCATCATTAGCCAATACGGTTCCCAAAGCTTCACACCAGTTCACTTCACCATAACCACAGAAAGCAAGACGATAATCCATCAAAATATCTTGCTGTTCTTTTTCAGAAAAAGCTTTCCATGCTGCTGCAGTGAATTGAAGAGTGGGATTACCCGGACAAACATGTTTGATATTTCCTTCCTGTTCAAAAGATTTAATGAGTTCCTGAATCGATACTGCTTTTTGCTGATTACGATCGTAGAAGCTATTAAACAATTGAAGGAAAATCCATTGGGTCCATTGATAGTAATCAGCATCACAAGTACGCACTTCACGATCCCAGTCATAGCTGAATCCGATATTGTCGAGTTGTTTTCTGAAATTATCAATATTCTGAGCAGTACTTTTTGCCGGATGTACACCATGCTCCAAAGCGTATTGCTCAGCCGGTAATCCAAACGCATCATAACCCATGGGATGCAATACATTAAATCCCTTTAATCTTTTGAAACGACTCACAATATCAGAAGCGATATAACCCAATGGGTGGCCAACGTGTAAGCCTGCTCCACTTGGATACGGGAACATATCCAGCACATAATATTTAGGCTTGGTGCTGTTATTGCTTACCTGATAGGCTTTGGTATCCGTCCATTCTTTCTGCCATTTCTTTTCAATATCCCTGAAATTGTATTCCATAAGTTATGCGTGTACTTATAATTTTTATGCTGTTTGATCGTTATTGAAGTGTCAGCAAAGCATGTGTAGGACCGGAGATTCGGGCACATGCAACGGCTGCCGGCAATCCTAACATATATTTAACCCAAATACGTTGAGATTGCTCTATTTTCAATGGCAAATTGATCGTTAGAGTGGTTGCAAATGTAAGTCTTTAGGCGTCAAAACCCTACATTTGTGACCTCTTCCCTGCCCGTCTCCTGTGAGGAGAAGGGGGTAAAAAATGTAAAGTATGGTAGATAGTGCAAAATCTTCTTTAAAGCGTAGTAAACCGAATTATATCTACACCATTGTGGGTGTGGCTTTGGTATTGTTAATCATGGGTATTATGGGCTGGTTTTTCCTAAATATCAATTCGGTAGGTAGTGCTTTTAAGGAAGATATTCGTATCAGTGCCTATTTACGGACATTGAATAAGGATACCATTGGGCAGATTCAGCAGCATATTGCTTCGCGCCCTTATACCAAAACGGTGACTTATGTAGATAAGAAAATGGCACAAGAGATCTGGAATCGTGAGAACAATGAAGATTGGGCGAAGATCTTGGATGTAAATCCATTACCCGAGAGCATCGATTTTTATGCAAAAGCAGACTATGTCAATAAAGATAGCCTGAATAAAATATCGACAGAACTATTGGGCAAGTACGGAGATCAGATCACGGATATTCAGTACCCCCAAACATTGGTAGGTAATTTGAATGAGCGTGCAGCGAAGATTGGTTTGATATTTTTAGTGATAGCGATCATTCTCTGTATCATCGTAATCATCAGTATTGATAATACCATCCGTTTGGCGATGTTCAGTAACCGATTCCTGATCAAGACCATGCAGATGGTAGGTGCTACCAGAGGATTCATTGCTCGTCCTTTGAATATCAGGGCGGTAGTGAACGGACTGATCAGTTCCGGTATTGCCATTATTTTATTATTTAGCATCATCAGTTGGGCAGAGAGTCAGTTCCCACAGTTGAAAGCCATCCGTGATTGGAAATTGACTTTTATACTCTTTGGAGGCTTGATTATATTGGGTGTCGGCATTTCAGTTTATTCAACCCATCGAAGTGTATTGAAATATTTAAAAATGAAATTGGATGATCTTTATTAGTGAATTGTGAATGGTGAATTGTCAATTATAACTATATTGACAATTCACCATTCACAATTGAGAACCTACTATCACAACTCACAAAAACCTCTCCCATGACCGAAACAAAAAATACTATGAGTCCGCTTTTTACGAAAGAGAATTATAAGTGGATGATTATTGGCGCTATTATTATTGCGTTGGGCTTCTTTTTAATGAGTGGCGGCAAAAGCAGTGATCCGAATGTATTTGATTATAAAGAAGTATACGGCACCACCCGCATCACCATTGCACCCATCCTGATCGTGATCGGTTTGGCGATTGAGATCTTTGCGATTTTTAAGAAGAAGTGATTACAGTCCATGGTCCATAGTCCATGGTCAATAGAATCTATAACCCATGGACTATGGACCATGGACTACCAACTCTAGCCCCATGAGTATTTTCGACGCTATCATCATTGCCATTGTGGAAGGACTGACTGAATTTTTACCGGTATCTTCTACCGGACATATGATCATTGCCAGTTCTTTTTTGGGTATTGCCAAAGACGATTTTACTAAATTATTTGAAGTGGCTATTCAGTTAGGGGCTATACTTTCTGTGGTGGTATTGTATCGCAAAAAATTCTTCCCTCTGAACCGATTGAATTTTTATCTCAAGTTATTGGTAGCAGTAATCCCCGCACTCGGATTGGGTGCTATCTTTTCCGATAAAATTGATGCATTACTGGAAAGTCCACTTACAGTAGCCATCACCATGTTGGCAGGTGGAATTGTTCTTTTGTTTATCGACAAATTATTTCAGCAGCCTATAATTGAAAAAGAAGAAGAGGTAAGTTTTTTTCGCGCTCTACTGATTGGCTTCTGGCAATGTGTAGCGATGATTCCGGGTGTAAGCAGAAGTGCGGCTAGTATTATTGGCGGTATGCAACAAAAGCTGACCAGAAATCTGGCTGCAGAATTTTCTTTTTTCCTTGCCGTACCAACGATGGCTGCCGCAACCGGTTACAAACTACTCAAAGCATGGAAAGAAACCCCCGAAATGCTAACCAATACCGATAATGTAATTGCCCTAGCTGTAGGTAATGTGGTCGCGTTTATTGTTGCCATGTTAGCCATCAAATTTTTTATCGGCTTTCTGCAAAAACATGGCTTCCGTTTATTTGGCTGGTACCGTGTTATTGGAGGAACAATTTTGCTGGTACTGGTATTGACTGGATACTTGAAGTAATTTCGGATGTCGGATTTGATCTTAAATCTGTGATCAAAAGTCGAAAATCGAATATTCTACATCAGAAATCAGACATCCGACATCAGACATCTAAAATTTTCTCTTCACTCTCTCCGGATTTTTATTCAAGAAATCTTCCCAGCCTTTTAAGGGCTTTCCTGATTTGATAAGGGGTGATGCTGATTGATAGTGGTGACAAAGTGCTACGGCGAGGGCATCCGTTGCATCAAAGTATTGCGGTTTGTCTTCGATCTGTAAAATCCGTTGTAACATTTTCCATACCTGATCTTTATCAGCGTTACCATTACCGGTGATGGATTGTTTTACTTTTTTAGGTGAATATTCTGTTACAGTCAATCCCGCCTGCATAGCAGCAGCTATGGCTACACCCTGAGCCCTTCCTAGTTTGAGCATACTTTGTACATTCTTTCCGAAAAAAGGGGCTTCTATGGCAAAAGTGGAAGGTTTATATAGCTTCACCAGTTCACATACCCGAGTATGTATCATTTCAAGACGGGCATAGATATCTTTTTCCTTGGTGAGTTTGAGCACATCCATCAACAGTACCTGGGGTTGCCCTTTATGGATACGCAATAAAGCATATCCCATTAATTGCGTACCCGGATCAATACCGAGGATGATCTCGTCTTTGGCCATGGGATGAAAATAGTTAAAAGTGTCCATTGGACTCCTTTTGACAAAGGTAAAAGGTCAAAGTCAGAAACAAATATAGTGGGTGAATCAGTTTTTACTGTTTTATGTACCGCTTTTCACCTTTCACTTTTCACCTTTCACTTCTTTCCCTTTCTTTGTAATGAGCAAACAATCAGCACTGAATAAGCAACTAAAGATACTTCTCAATTATTTCCTTGGACCGATATTGTTTATCTGGTTAAGCTTTTCTATTTATCAACAGGTTAGTGATCAAAAAAACCTAGAAGAATCATGGATGATGATTCGATCTTCTTTTTCAGGTCCACGCTCGCTAAAACTTTTGACCGTTTTTATCCTGGTATTCATCAACTATGCCCTTGAAGCAGCTAAGTGGAGAATGATACAAGCATCGATACAGAAAGTATCATTCTGGAAAGCTTTCAAAGCGGTATTATCAGGTCATGCCGTTGCCTTTAATTCTATTAATCGAATAGGTGATACAGCAGGACGAGTATTATTTCTTGATGAAGGGAATCGACTAAAAGGTATTGCACTTTCTTTTGTAGGAAGTATGAGCCTAATCATTGTTCATTTAGTCTTTGGGCTGTTAGGCATGATATACATGCGTTTTAATATTCTAGATGCAACACATCATGTAGAAGGATTGTCGATATTCTGGATGAACGGATTGATGAGTTTGCTAACCGTAGGATTATCCATATTTGTTTTGTTATTCTTCCGGTTATCATGGCTCATTCGATTACTCGAGAAAATGCCCTTTGTTGCGAAGTATCGTTTTGTAGTGGAGAATATGGAATCGTTACAATGGCAATTCTTAACAAAAGTTTTATTCTTTTCTGCGGTTAGATACGTTTTAATTGTGTTGCAATATGTATTATTATTTGAAGTGTTTGATGTGAAACTAGATTTTTTCGACTCGGCTGCCTTAGTAATGGTTATGTTTTTGGTATTAACAATTGTTCCAAGCATTACGCTGGCAGAACTGGGGCTAAGGGGAAATATCAGTATTCAATTATTTGGAATGCTTAGTATGAATACATTAGGCATCGTTGCAACGGCAGCAGGTATCTGGATAATGAATCTGATCATTCCAGCTATCATTGGAGGTTTTTTCTTACTGGGTGTAAGATTTTTTAATCGTACAATTAAAGAGTAGATATGAAGAAGTTTTTATTGATGGCTAGCTGGTTATTTGCATTTCAGCCAATTTCAGCTGGTGATGAATTTTGCGGCATTAGAAACAGGGCATTTGAAGAAGGAGAAAGTATTTCTTATAATGTATTCTATTCTGTGATCGGATTGTATGTAAATGCAGGAACTGCTAATTTCTCAGTATCGTTGAATAGGATGAATAACCGAACAGCCTATCATATCGTAGGCAAAGGAAGCTCCAATCCGAGTTATGATTGGATCTTTAAAGTTCGTGATAGGTATGAAAGCTATATTGATACTGCGAATCTTCAACCTTTGAAATTCATTCGGAATATAGAAGAGGGTGATTTTAAAAAATTTGAGAACATCACTTTTAACCAAGAGAATAACACAGCAGTAACCACTGATGGTGTTTTCAAAGTTCCGGGTTGTATACAGGATGTCTTGAGTTCCATCTATTATGCCAGAAATATTGATTTTAGTAAATACAAACCGGAAGAGAAAATACCTTTCTCTATGTTTCTGGATAATGAAGTATATAATCTATACATCAAATACCTAGGTAAGGAAACCATCAAAACCAAATACGGAAAATTCAGGGCTATTAAATTCAAACCACTATTGGTAAAAGGAACATTGTTTGAAGGAGGAGAAAAAATGACAGTGTGGGTAAGTGATGACCCCAATCATATTCCTTTAAGAATTGAAAGTCCGATTGTAGTGGGAAGTGTGAAAGTAGATATGATGCAATACAGAAATCTACGATATCCTTTGAGCTCTATGATTAGCTTCAACCGTTAATCGCAATAGAGTTTTCTGTAGCACGATAGTGCATCGGACGCGTATTCACATTTTGATGCAACTGCGATCTTTTGTAGAGTATGCGACAAATCACAACCACAAATAAGGTTGCTAGTCCGATACCGGCTGCCAGTCCCCATCCAAAAGAATTGTAATTCTGCTTGCCAATGTAAGCCCCAAAAACAATAGTGGCTGCAGAGATAACTCCAGAAACAGCTGCGATAACTGCATTGCCATCACGATTGGATATCTCGATTCTGGCATGGCAGGTATCGCAGTTGATAGCGGAAAAATTGTTGAGCAAAATAAATTGCCTGAAAGATATCCGACTCCCGCAGCTCGGACATCCTACTACTTGGTTTTTGGACATTGGATTTTAAAATTGCTTGTTAAAGCTAGGATTCAAGTGTAAACTTAATATGAAACAATTAGAATAAGTGTCTGGAAAACACCGATTTTATGCCGTTTTTTCACGGGGATTTTTTGTCGAAAAAATCAGGCGTTTTACTACAAACCATAAAAATTACAAGGTACTGAGGGAAAAGGTTTCAGCTACACGAACCCCTTTTTCTGTAAGCTGTAAAGTGCAGCATTCATTCTGATAATCGTGTTCGAAATATAATATGTAGTTGTTTTCCACTGCCTCCTGTAGAAAATTCTTTTTCTCGTGTAGTGTTGTTAAAGGGAACATGTCATACGCCATCACATAAGGAATGGGCAAATGAGCTGCTGAAGGCAAGAGATCAGCCATATATACAAGGGTATGTCCTTTGTATTGGATCTGCGGTAACATCATTTTTTCCGTATGACCGTTCACAAATCGTACCGAAAAATGATTAAAAAGATCGACACTGTGCAAACGACCATCTTCTTGAAAACCGGTGACCGGACTTTCCACCAAGCGTAATTGTCCGCTTTCTTGTATGGGTAAAATATTCTCTTTAAGAAAAGAAGCTTTTTCTCGATCATTGGGTTTTACTGCCCAGTTCCAATGGCGTTCATTACTCCAATAAACGGCATTTTTAAATGCCGGAACCAGCCGATCTCCCTCTCGAACAATACTACCACCGCAATGATCAAAGTGAAGATGGGTAAGAAAAACATCGGTGATATCATCTCTATGAAAACCGTAATGTGCCAGTGATTTGTCTAATGTATCATCACCATGTAGGTAATAATGACCAAAGAATTTGGCATCTTGTTTATCACCCATTCCATTATCGATCAATATCAGTTTATTGCCATCTTCAACCAATAAACATCGCATCGCCCAGGAACACATATTATTTTCGTCTGCTGGATTCAATTTATTCCACATGCTTTTAGGCACAACACCAAACATCGCACCTCCATCCAATTTAAAATTGCCGCTATTGATCGAATACAATTCCATAGATCAGTTTACTTTTCCTTGTTTATGTTTTGTAGCTGAGGCAAAGGTGAGTAATATCAATCCAATCACAAAGAAAACAACCAACGCCAATACCGAATTACGTTGTGAACCGGTGTATTCATTGATATATCCGAAACTAAACATACCAATCACAATAGCTATCTTCTCTGTTACATCATAAAAACTAAAGAAAGAAGTTGTGTCTTTTGTCTCAGGCATCAGTTTCGCATACGTACTTCTGCTGAGCGATTGAATACCCCCCATTACAAAACCTACCAACACAGCTAAAGCATAGAACTCATTCACGCCGTCACGAGGTAGTAAATAGCCGATGATACAAAGTATGATCCACAAAGAAACTGTTACCATCAGTGCACGGAAATTCCCCAATTTATCTGAAAGTTTAGCAATGGTATAAGCCCCGGGTATCGCTACTAACTGAATAATTAATATCGCAATAATGAGATTCTGCGTAGGAATATTCAATTCACTTTTACCATATAAAGTTGCAGCAAGCATCACCGTTTGAACACCCATATTGTAAAAGAAAAATGCTGCGAGATAACGCTTCAAGACCGGAAGATGTGTCAGTTGCTTCCATACTTTATTGAGTTCTTTATAACCATGCGTAAAAACACTTCCTTTTGCAGAGGGTTGTCCGGCAGGCGAACTTTGGGGTAGACGGCTCAATGCCAATTGTCCAAATCCCCACCACCAAATACCTACAAGTAAAAAAGAGATTTGTGAAGCTTTGCCCGTAGTAATACCAAATGTATCGGGCATCAATACAAATACAAAGCAGATGATCTGCAAAATCACACTACCCGTATATCCCATTGCAAAACCTTTCGCACTCACTTTATCCTGGTCTGCAGGTGCTGCGATCTCGGGAAGAAATGAATTATAAAAAACCAAACTACTCCAATAACCGATACAGGCAATAATCATACATATCAATCCATAGGCAAGATTGCTGCTGTCATAAAAGAATAATGCACTACAAGCAATACTTCCCAGTGTACAGAAAAAGAACAAAAACTTTTTCTTGTTCCCTTTGAAGTCAGCAATCGATGACAACATGGGCGACATTATGGCTACAATGATAAAGGCAACGCCTAATGCATAATTGTACAGCGAGGTATTGACAAACTCTCTGCCAAATAAGCGAACGGTATCATTAGAAGTAGCATCATTGCCGTCGCCGGTAACAGCTTCAAAATAAGCAGGAAAAATAGTTGAAGTGATCACCAGATTATATACACTATTTGCCCAGTCATACATGGCCCAGCCATTAATGACTCTTTTGGATGCAGTTGTTTGCATGTGGAGGGTTTTGGTTCTTAAAGATAAGGGGAAAGTGATAGAGAAAGTTCTCTGCCATGGGCTATGGACTATCGACCATGGACCATAGCTAATAGTCCATAGTCCATGGTAGGAAATATGCTTTTCACCTTTGAACTTTCTCCAAAGGAGCCCTATGGACACTTTTCACTTGTTTTACAAAGCAGCAAGTATCTTCTCCTGCACTCGTTTGAGCTGTTCGGGTGATAATTTTAATTTTTCGCGTGTGAAATTGAGATCATCTGCGGTATTGATGGGAATGAGATGTACATGTGCATGTGGCACTTCCAGGCCTACCACACTCATGCCACAACGATTACATGGGAATGCTTTTTCAATAGCTTTCGCAATGGGTTTTGCAAAGAGTAATATTTCAGATAAATAATGTTCATCTAAATCAAAGAAACGATCGGTTTCCTGTTTAGGAACAACGAGTACATGACCTTCTGCTAATGGAAAAATATCCAGAAAGGCAAAAAAGTGTTCGTTTTCAGCAATTTTGTATGAAGGAATCTCTCCTGCAATGATCTTTGAGAAAATAGTCATAGAAAAGAGGTTACTTGAAAAGCATGTTGAAATGAAAAAGATGCATCATTTCAACATGCTTACATGTGATTAGACGGTAATGTCTTCAATTTTGAATTTGATAATCCCGGTGGGTGCTTGTACTTCTGCCACTTCACCCCTTGCTTTACCCATCAACCCTTTACCAATGGGTGAGCCTGCTGAGATCTTTCCTGCTTTCAGATCTGCTTCTTTTTCACCAACAATTTGATAAGTCACTGTTTTTTTTGTGGCCAAATTGGTGATGGTTACCTTGGTTAGGATGGTTACTTTGCTCGTATCAATATCACTGGTATCAATAATCTTGGCATTGGCAATCGCACCTTCTAACTGTTTGATTTTGGCTTCCAGCATACCTTGTGCTTCCTTGGCAGCATCATATTCTGCATTCTCCTTTAAATCACCTTTCTCACGGGCTTCTGCAATGGCTCTCGAGGCAGCAGGACGATCCACTGATTTCATTTTCTGCAGCTCTTCACGCATTTTGTCAAATGTCTCCTTGGTAACATACATAGTACTCTCGCTCATACACTTTCGTTTAAAAAGGGTAAAAAAAATACAACGCCACATTTGATTGCAGCGTTGCACAGATATTCAAAAGTAAAAAATTCTTCAGAATCAACGATTCTTTTATGTGTTTTTATTAAAGATCAAAAAAGAAGGCATTTTCCTCAAAGTACACCCCTAACTATCTGTATATCAAAATGATATATAATTTCTAGGGCCATAAAAGCATACGAGACAATTTAATTACCTATACCTAATTTATCCAATACCACTTTTGCCATCCGGTAAAACGCTTCATGACTATATCCGGCAATATGGGGAGTAACAATCACATTAGTCTGTGATAGCAACCAATCCAAATCAGCTTTTTCTACTGGTGTAAACGTTTCGAGTTTTTCATTTTCTAACACATCTAGTCCTGCAGCTTTTATATGATTACTTTGTAATGCTTTGATTAGCGCTTTTGTGTCAGTCACTTTTCCTCTGCAGGTAGTTAAAAAGTAGGGTTGTTTTTGAAAATTGCTAAAGAATGATTCGTTTGCATAGTGAAAAGTTTCCTCTGTTAATGGCAGATGAAGACTCACTACATCAGCATATCGTTGTATCTGCTCAAGAGAAGCTTCTTTGATATAACCGTTACCGAAACCAGATTTATACTTATCCAATGCCAAAATGGTAACATCAAAAGCCGAAAGTAGTTTTGCAAATGCTTGTCCGGTATTACCAAACCCGATAATACCAACGGTTTTACCTGTTAGCTCATCACCTCTATTCGCATCACGTATCCATTGCCCGCCTGCTACCTCACGACTACTGCTATTGATCTTATTCATAAGATTCAATAACATCCCTAATGCATGTTCAGCGACTGCATTACGGTTTCCTTCCGGACTACTTTCACAACGAATACCTTTTTTAGTAGCATAAGCAACATCTATTAATTCCATCCCACTTCCTAATCTGCCAATCCATTGAAGAGAAGTTGCAGCATCAATGATTTGTTTGTCTATTTTCAATCTAGTGGTTACTATTAATCCAGCCGCATCTACTATCGTTTCTTTGAGTTCATCATAACTGATCAAAGGTTCATATACACAGTAATAGCCTGCCTTTTCAAGTCTTTCTAACAGGTAAGGATGTGCTCCTGCAGTAATAATAACTTTTGAACCCGACATATATTTGTTCTATTTATGACTATTACTTCATTTTATAAGTGAGCGCTGCAAAATCTGCCACAGATAGTTGTTCTGCACGTTTTGTGAAAATTGCTTCTTGTAAGGTTTCCGTATCGAACATGCCTTTTAAAGGGTTTCTCAACATTTTTCTTCTTTGATTGAATGCCGCTTTGACCAATACAAAAAAACTACGCTCAGATTTCATCGGTTCAAAAGCAGTTCTTCTTTTCAGTTTAATCACACCACTCATGACCTTGGGTGGGGGATTGAATGATTCAGGAGGTACATCAAACAAGTATTCAACCTCATAAAATGCTTGTATCAATACACTCAAAATACCATAGTCTTTAGTTCCTGACGCTGAAACTACTCTCTCTGCCACTTCTTTCTGAAACATACCGATCATGACCGGAACTTTTTCTTTCCATTCCAGTATACGAAACAATATCTGCGAGGAAATATTGTAAGGAAAATTTCCCACCACTGTAAACTGATCCGTAAAAGGCACTGAAATATCCAGAATACTCTGATGAATGATTTTTCCTTGAATAGCCGGGAATGTTTTTTCGAGGTATACTACTTTTTCGTCATCCAACTCTACCGCTTTAAAATCAATATCCGGAATCTTCAATAAGTACTTAGTAAGTGCACCACCACCCGGTCCTACTTCTACTAATTGAGAAAAAGTATCCTGCTGCAAGGAAGCAACAATACGCTCACACACAGACTCATCTTTCAGAAAATGCTGTCCAAGTGATTTTTTGAGGGTGTATTCCATTAGAGCAAAGGTAGGCAGTATCTTGGCTGATAGTCCATAGTTCATGGCACATAGTTGATCATCTATACACTATGGTCCATGGACTATGGACTAAAGTCGTATTTTTATACCCTAAAGCTATACTGATGAGTAATGAAATGCAAAAGCCGGTGATTGGTTTCTCATGTGGGGATTTGAATGGGATTGGAATTGAATTGATACTGAAGACACTGGGAGACCATCGTCTATTGGATTTCTGCACCCCGGTGGTATTTGCCAGTAATAAAAGCATCAACTTCTATCGAAAAAGCTTACCGGAAATTAATTTCAACTATGCCAGTGGAAGAGATTTTAGCAGACTCAATCCTAAACAAGTCAATATTTATAATTGCTGGGAAGAGGAAGTGGCTATAACACCGGGTCAGTTAAACGATACCGGCGGGAAATATGGTCTTCTGTCGTTGAAAGAAGCTGCACAAGCTTTAAAGGACGGTCATATTCATGGGTTGGTTACCGCCCCTATCCATAAAAAAAATATTCAATCGGCTGATTTTCATCATACAGGTCATACGCCTTTTTTGAAAGAATTATTCGGTGTGAATGATGTACTGATGTTTATGGTAGCTGATAATATGCGTATCGGTTTATTGACAGAACATGTTACCGTATCTGATGTCGCTAAACATATTACCAAGGAGAATATTATCAGTAAATTGAAAATCATGCACGCCAGTCTGCAAAAGGATTTTGGTATTGATAAACCCAAGATTGCTGTGTTAGGATTGAATCCACATGCAGGTGACGAAGGATTGATTGGCAGTGAAGAAGAAAATATCATTAAACCCGCGATCAAAGAAGCCAAGCACCAGATGATGGTTTTTGGTCCTTACAGTGCTGATGCTTTCTTTGCACGAGGTCAGCATGAAAGATTTGACGCGGTTCTTGCCATGTACCACGACCAAGGATTGATTCCATTCAAATCACTGGCCATTGGGGAAGGCGTTAACTATACTGCCGGATTGAATGCCGTTAGAACCAGCCCGGATCATGGAACTGCATTTGATATTGCCGGAAAAGGAAAAGCAGATCACAGTTCATTTTTGGCTGCTACATTTACTTGTATTGAGATCATTCGTATGAGACTTGGTTTTACTGAAATGAGACAAAATCCGCTTCGAAAAATGAGCGCAAGAATGTTTGCCAATGCGGTGGATGAGCGTATCGAAGAAACCGAATAATACATGTACGAATTATCCAATGACCATGTAAGTATTGTGATCAGCTCCAAGGGAGCAGAATTACAAAGTATTTATAGAAAAGATACAGGTATCGAATACCTGTGGTCTGGAAATCCTGCATTTTGGGGGAAGAAAAGTCCGGTACTATTTCCCATTGTTGGCGGACTAAAAAACAATCGCTATACATTTAAAGGAAAAGAGTATGCAATGGGTAGACATGGTTTTGCCAGAGACCGGGTTTTTACCATGAGTAAACAAACTGATGATGCGATAACTTTTTCATTGAAATCAGATGATGAGACAAAAGCTATCTATCCTTTCGATTTTATTTTCTCGATCAACTATCAATTGATCGCCCATCAGGTGAAAGTAAGTTATCAGATAGAAAATATTGGAGATGAAGAACTGTATTGCTCGGTGGGTGCTCATCCTGCGTTTGCTGTTCCATTGCTTGCTGATACTTCTTTTGAGGATTACTACTTACAATTTGAACAGAAAGAGACGGCGCCTATTTGGCCATTGTCTGATGAAGGTCTATTACTAAGTACCCCAACCGATTTTTTTCTACAAGAAGACACCATTGCACTGCGTAAGTCTTTATTTTATGGCGATGCATTGGTTTTTAAATCACTACAATCCAATAGCATTTCAATTCTTTCAGATAAACACCCACATGGAATTAAAGTTTCCTACGCAAATTTTCCTTTCATGGGTATCTGGAGTACTAAGGATGCAGATTTTGTTTGTATTGAACCCTGGTGTGGTATAGCGGATGCAGTTACGACCAATGGTGATCTTACAACAAAAGAAGGTATTCATCCAATCGCTCCCAAAACAATGATGAATAGAAGTTGGGCGATCGAGGTATTTTAATTATTTAAAAATAGTATCCGCAATTCCTTTATTGATGATATAGTTGGTATACACAATCTCAACCCTTCCTTTTTTATTTTTTAATTTTTGTTCCTCTGTGAGTGGTTTTTCATTGTCGTCGAATTCCAATGTGAGTCCTTTAGGCAGTTTATAATTTTTAGTATTGAAGCTAAAAGTCACTTTATCCGGCAACCCAAAATTTGAAAATTTACCATAGGTCATTTCAATTTCATAAGTGCCATTTTCTTTGGTAGTGGTTACTGCCTTTCTGACCAAGAGATTGGCTTCATCAATGTACATAGTTGTTAATACAACATCACTATTTTCATTTACGGGAAGCATCTTTACAACTTTTGTTTTGGTCCCCGCTACCACGGCTTCTCCGGCTGCTAGCGCAACAAATTCATCAGTCGTAACAATTGAACTCATATTTACAGAGACTCCTCCTTTAGGTAACAGTGAAATACCCCCGTCTTTTCGCAAACGAAACTTATTAGGTTTTTTAAAATAAATTTTCACTTTCCCTACCGGTGCTTTGATAAAAGCCACATCTGTTTTCATTTTGCCATCTGCTTCATAATCATTTACCTGATCAAGCTTTGCTTTTACTTTCATCACAAGTGGGGTCATATCCTGAGCAGAGGAAGTGAAGGTTGAAAAATGAAAAGTGAAAAGGAGTATGATAAAAGTTCGCATAGACTTATTTTTAACTTAAAACATCTTTTTTCTTGAATACGACAATGGCTGCAGCTACAAATAAAATGATGTGAATCAATAGTACAATTGAGGAGTTAATGATTCTTTCCGGATATTGGATACTACCTACAATGGCTTCATTGGCATCTGTTACTTGAATATCAAAAAATTCTTTCCAGCCGATCATATGTGTGGTGAACAGATATGGTTTCACCAGATTAAATATCGGAATATTCATGGTACTAAGTATGGTAAAAAAGATGATCACACTCATAGTAGCCACAATAGGACCAATCGAATTTTCGGCAAATACGGATAAGAAAAAACCCAGTGCTGCTACTGTTGTCATAGCCAATGCTGCAAATCCGAATGCACCGATATAACGCCAGAATACATCATTCTCTTTTAATAATACCACATAACTGCTCTTCATTAAAAACATATCATCCGTTCCAAATACCCACATGCTTACAAATAAAGCTAGGAATGCCAGCCATACCAATAAAAGAAGTGTGTAAATAGTAGATGCAATAAATTTAGCCAGCATGAATTGGGTTCTACTATATGGCTTGGATAACAAAACACGCAAAGTTCCCATATTGGCTTCACCTGATATCATATCGGCAGCGATCAATGCAATCAACAGAGGCACATGCACTAATAATAATTGCAACATCACATAACATACCAAGTATCCATTCAATATGTTGCCTTCAATTTGAAGTGTAGATCCAAGATCATTGAGCATGAAGTCCACATAAGTCTTTCCATCTACTTTCAGTCCAAACTGAATCATCACAATCAATGCAGTAATAGCTGCAAATGCAATATATGTGCGTGGTCTTTTAAAAATTTTATAAAGCTCTATATTAATGAGTGTTCGCATATTGACCGGAAGTTACCTGTAAGAAAAAGTCTTCTAATGAATGTCTGGGTTGTAAGGATAAAACGGGAATATCTAGCGCTACCAAATCTCGATGCAAATTCGGGATATGATCACGATGAAGCTTAATTAAAATTGTACTTGCCCTTCTTGGCTGAAGTGCTTGTTTCCAATTGCTTTGTACTAGTTTATTAAATGCTGATTCGTTATCTAATGTTTCCAATTCGATCAAGGTTTGAGCAGGATCAAATAATTCTGCAGCAGAACCTTCTACGAGTTTTTTCCCTTTATCAATAATCAATACCCTTGTAGCAATTTGTTCTATTTCATTCAATAGGTGTGATGAAACAAGAATGGTTTTATTCAAATCTTTACTCAAGTGTCTGATCAGATTTCTGATATCAGCAATCCCTTGTGGGTCTAGTCCATTTGTAGGTTCATCAAGAATGATCAATTTAGGGTTATGTATCAATGCTACTGCAATTCCCAATCTTTGTTTCATCCCCTGAGAGAAGGTCTTCACGATATCTTTTGCCCTGGATGCCAGACCTACCATTTCTAGCTGTTGCATCAACTGTAGATGTGTAGGTTTCAACCCACTTAATCGGGCAAACAGTTGAAGGTTATCAATGGCACTGAGGTATTTATAAACATCCGGCTTCTCGATCACTGCCCCTACTTGTCGAAGAATTTCGGTTCGATATGAATTCAAAGAGAGACCAAATAAATCGATAGATCCGGCGGTAGGTTCTATCAGTGTTAGCAACATTCGGATGGTTGTACTTTTCCCGGCACCATTTTGACCCAAAAATCCATAAACATCCCCTTCTCGAACTGAAAAGGAAAGATCATTAACTGCTGTGAGGTTCTTAAAAGACTTGGTAAGACCTTTTACCTGTATAATTTCCTGCATTTCCATGAATAACATCGAAGGTACGGAGTAAGTTCATAGAAGGTGAAAAGTGTCCATAGGACTCCTTTGGAGAAATGTGAAAAATGAAAGAAAAATGCTATTCTTTTCCCACTTGAAGGTATTGCTGCAATGCCTGAACGTAGGCTTCAAAAGCCTCAATACCTTTAGGCGTTATTTTACAGGTGGTTTGAGGGTAATTATCTTTGAATTGCTTGGTCACCTCGATATAACCTGCTTCTTTTAGTTTTTGTACTTGTACACTAAGATTTCCGGCAGTTGCATTGGTCTTCTCACGGATAAAGGTAAATTCAGCTTCTTTCACGCCAATGAGCAGGCTCACGACTGCCAGCCGTAACTGAGAATGTAATATGGGATCGAGCTCTTTAAACATTCGCTTGCTGTTGGGCTAGATATTTTCTTCTTAAAATGACTCCCGGGATAAACCAGCAAATCAATGCAGCAGCTCCTCCTAATAAAAAGTCATATTCAGTAATGGTAAAACAAGACCAAATGAATAAACCATAGGTAATCAATGCCCCATATAACATGGGTTTAAATTTTTTTACCATGCCGGTTACCAATGTTGGAAGTGCATAAATGAGTATAAATAAAGAGTAGATACTAGGTGTAAATGTATTTATAGGCTCATCGTGCTTTGTATTATCCAGGTAATGTTTGGTCAGTTGCCATCCTTCCAGTTGAATGAATTTATCTGTAACATCAGGAACGATCATTTGGTAGGCATTCAAACCAAAAATTGTAATACCGAATACAAGCCAAATAGCGTTCAAAGCATCGTCCTCATACTTTTTTACTTTATTCGATTTCTTTTCTTGAATGGAAATAATAATTTGAGGAATAATGGCTCCTAATACCAGTAACCAAATATCAAAACCAATATAGAAATCATAGGTACGCTGAAAATACGTCACCACAGATGCAATGGTAACAACTGTTCCCCACAACAGAGAACCAATACCGGTTTCATGATAGCTGCCTTTGGCCTTTTGGATCATATTCGTGATCAGGTCAAGACTCTCCTGTTCGGTCATTTTTTTATCGTCTGCCATGGATTAATTCTTTTTGGTGTTGTATCGGATGCGTAATAAATGTCCGGGTATGATATAACTGATCAAAATAGCCAGTGCTCCCATGAGTAACTGACCCGCGAAATTAAACTTTATGGAAACAGCGGCGATAATAAAATTCAAAATTCCACCGATTACTAAAGGCTTGAAGCGTATAAGTCTACCACTTACAAAGGTTCCGATTGCATACATCAGGATATAATAAGTAAATGCAGTATTCCATGCTTCAGAAGTTACATTGATGAACACCATTACAAAAAAGGAAATACCAATAGCAATCCACAGATAACCCAATGCCTCTTCAATATAAGTAACTGACTTTTGTTTCTTGGCTTTTCTTGAACTGTATATACCTGAAATGATCCCTCCAATAGGCATTGCCCACCAAACAAAACTATGATAGGGGTATTTAAAATAAATCATTAAAACATATTCAACGATACAACAAATAAACACCAACCATCCCCAAAATAGCAGGTAGAAACTATCTACTGCTACCGAATCCTTTGTTTTTCGGATCATGGTTTGGATCAGTTGTAAACTCTCTTCCGGAGAGAACGACTTTTCCTGATCATTTTGGTAATCAATGTTTGACATAAGTATTGTTTTTGGGTCTCGTGTATTTTCTTAGGAATACCGTAATAAAGATACTACCGATAACAGAAGGGAGTAGCCATAATATCCATTGCATATCAATCTGCACATTCACCACCAAGAATGCTGTATAGGAAGCAATCATGGCTCCCATCATTCTTACGATATGATTGTACATCCAAGATTGTTTAACAGTTACATTCCCAGTCAACAATCTGATATCTAAAAGAACATAGCTCATACATATTAATCCGAATACACCTGGCACAATACTGAATGTGTTTCCGTGCAATAGACCTTTGACCGACTGGATCAATAAAAAAAAAGCAAATGAAAAACCAAATAGAGTGATCAAATAATCGATGGGTGAAAAACTTTGTTCTTGCTGTTTAGATTTTCTTTTCAATAGTACAATTTGATAACCACTTAAGATCATATACAGTGTAAAACCACCTACCGCAAAAAGGAAAAGACTTTCATGTCCGGGAACCCAGCTTAAGATCAATGCACTGAATGATGCAATGAACATTCCCCAGAAAAATATTTTTCCTGATAATAAATGAGGTTTAGACCCTTTTTTTACTGATGCGGCGATAGTGCCGGCAATTAATCCGGTACTACCTCCCAAAATATGGAGTATCAATAAAGGGGTGAATAGCTGCTCCATTTTTTAAAGTTATTGGATCACCATTTTGTTTTGTGTGTATTCGTCAGAAATTTACTGACATGCAGCTAACAATTTAGTTGCCTGATCCTTTCCCCATATAGGATGAAAAGCAGAAGCTGGCTTATAAGTATCATACAGCTCCAAAGATTTTTCTACCAATTTCTTAGCTACTGCTTTACCACCGCCAAAAGCTGTGGGTACATTGATCATGTATTGGGCTTCGACCAGATAAATTCTAGGATTGTTGGCGTCAGCTTTCTTTGCATCTTCAATAGCTTGCGCTGCGATAGCTCCATAGGTTTGGTAACGTGTCATACCATCTACCGTTAATTGCTGGATCGCAATCATCTGACGCATACAATACGTATCTGCATTTCTTTCCAATACTTCTGCTTTACTTAACAGGTCTTTACTTTTTTCTGCTACTTTATCTTTATCAGCTTTTGGATTCATCCAACCCGTTAGATGATTGGCATAAGCTGCATAATAATAAGGTAGCCACTTGTCTTTCTCAGCATCAGCAATACGCTCAAAAAATGCTGAAGCCGCAGCCATATCTTCTGCTGTCTTAGCTGCACTAAATTGTTCCAATCCCTTTTGCATACCGGCTTCATACCTTGTTTGCGCAGTAAGATGTCCGGTAATGAACATGGATAAAATGATGATGATTTGTTTCATGGTTTAAAGTTTGATTTCTTGATTTATGATTTTTTATCCGAAAGACTCCTGCGGAGATTTTATTTTTGACTTTTGACTTTTCACTTTTGACTTCTTTCCTCTTGCTCCTTCAACTTCTCATACTCTTCCGCAGCCGTTAAAAATTTGGTGCCATGATAAGCATGAAAATATTGGAAAGCCAATCCAACACCCCATCCTAACATCACCCAGATGGGCCAGAAGTATGAGTCGATTCCTGATGTAAAAAACCAGACTCCTATTAAAAAAGCATTTACCATCAGATAGCTGAATAGACTCCATTTGAATCCGGCTCTGGCTTTTGCCATCTGCCAAAGTTGCTCATCGCGTTGTTCGTTGTTCATTTTATTAAGTTTGATTTTTAGATTTTTTGATTTCTTGATCTTTGATTTATGATTTCTTGTCCGAAGGACTCCTTCGGAGATCTTTTTGACTTTTCAATTTTGACTTTTCACTTTTTTTGTGGTCTGTAGCTTGAAACTTGTAGCCTATAAATTATTATTTATTGCATCCTGCCTTCTATCCACTCCCCAACTCAGAAATACACCTAAGAAGAAGAACTGTGGAGCAGGGGGTGTGATGGCTTCTTTTCTTTGTCCGTTGTTTGAATAGTTATAACCGAATATTTGTTTGCTATTTAATACGTTGGTAACCGAACCCACAAATACCGCATATGCTTTTCCTAAGGAAGTGAGGTAATTGAAACTGAAACCCAAATTGTGATAATCGATCGTTTTACCCTGATCTGCTATGGTATACTGAGCTCCGCTCTGAACCAAGTTGTAGTAAGGGCGACCGGTAGCATAAGAATACGTGAAGTTGAATCCTGTATTGATCTTGCTGATAAAACGTTTCATCACAAATGATGCTGTATGATTGGCTGCGAATGTGGGTTGTAATTGTTTGGGATAATTGAGAAAATCACGTTTGGTATCGAGATAAGAATAACTGACCCAGTAATCCAATCCTTTGATTGTTTTTTTATCTCTCCAAAATAATTCAACCCCTTTGGCATCACCGGCTCCGGCATTATTCAACACTGGATGTGTTTTTACCAATTCATCATATTTTTTATAAAATGCTTCTACACGAAAAGTTTGTAAAGCTGTATTTTTGATGTAGTTAGCAATAAAGTGAGTGGCTTTCGCATAACCAAAATTTGTAGTAGTATAGAGAAAATTATTTTCGGGCTTTTGATAGAACTCACCATAAGCAATACTCATTTGTGCTCCTTTTCCTGTTTTATAGGCAAGTGATAAACGAGGAGCGATATTGGCTTTATTTATCAAAGAAGAATGTTCAAATCGTACCCCTACTTTGGCTGCCAGATCATTGGTAATATACAGATCGGCTTCTGTAAACAATGCTTTGAAATGATCAGGTAATGTTGCTTTTTGATTGTTGAATGTACTGCTGTTATAGAAATACATGTATTCACCTCCTGTTCTCAATACACTAATACCACTCAATCGTTTATCAAACACTGCTTTGATTTGTGAAAGATCTGAACGTGTTTTGATGGTAAAGTTGTTATTATCAATCCAGGGTTGTCCTGTGGTAATTTTTTGGTTTTGCTGATTTTGAATCTGTTGTTCAATATCATTATAATCAGTGCTGTAACCCAATCCCAGATTCATTTTCCAGCCATTTCCTAAATTCTCTCTCCAACTTAAATTATTATATACATTGATATTGTTGAGACCGAAAGCGTTCTTTAAATTAGGTTCATCAATATTTGCTCTACGCAAACCCAAATCACTAGCTCCAAAAGTTCCATAGTATTTGATCATACCACCATTTTTGGTTTTCATCCGGAAGTTGAGATCAGCGGTATGAAACTCCGGCATACGGAAATAATCGGGTTTTTGTTTTACGATGCTGAAGTAAGGAAGCAGGTTGGTATAACCATAGTTACCACCCCAAGAAGATTTTTTATTTTTTGCTACTTTCTGTAAACCTGCACCCAGAAAAACTGATGAGATAGAAGCAGATACTTCTGAACGATCAGGGATATCAATACTTTCCATGATCAATGCCGAAGACAATGCTTGTCCATATAAAGCTGAATAGCCCCCGGTACTAAATACGGTTCCTTTGAACAAAGCCGGTGCAAAACGTCCGCGTGATGCAATATCAGGTACGCTCGCAAAAAATGGATTGTTTACTAAAGTCCCATCAATAAATTGTTTGGCTTCATAACCGGCACCGCCGCGTACAAATAATCCTTCCTGTTCTCCTACTTGTTGTGCACCGGGTAGTGTTTTTACAACTGCAGAAATATCTGCATTCGCCCCACCTGTGGTATATACATCTAAAGAACTTAAAACTGTGGCTGCTCTTTTCTTATCACCTGCTTCAAAACTTCCCGCCGTAACAGTTACAGCTTTTAATTCGCTGATTTCTTCTTTCAAAAGAAAATCAATACGAATAGGAAGAGAATCGATGTTTACTTCTTGCTCTACTGTTTTATTGCCGATGCTACTGGCAACAATGAATTGTTTGCCCTTCTCATAGGTTTTAAAAGAAAAGCTTCCGGTAGAATCTGAAACCGTTCCATCATAAGAACCTTTGACAACAATATTGGCTCCCGCTAGAATACGACCTTTTTGATCTTTCACAGAACCTGTCACCTTAATCTGTGCCTGAACCCCGCTGATCAACAGTGTTACGATCAAACTTATTATCCATTTTTTCATTACTCAGTTGTTTTGATAGGACAAACATAGAATAGTTTATTTTATAAACCAAATTATAAAAAGAACTTTTTTATCAAAAAAATAATGGATTGATAATCAATGCTTTTAGTATGATTAACAGATCAGAGATGCTCTAAAGCCCATTTTTGAATGGCTGAAAAAACCGGTTTTAGGTTCTTACCCATAGGGGTCAATGTATATTCCACGGTCGGAGGAACCGTCGCGTAAGCAGTTCGCTGTATAATACCATTTGCTTCCAATGCTTTTAACTCTTTCACCAACATGCGGGTATTGATACCTGCTATGGATCTTTCTAGTTCCTTGAATCTTTTTGTACCATCCATGAGAGAATAAAGTATAGCAAATGCCCATTTCCCTCCAATCAGTTCCAGTGTAGTTCTTACAGGACAAACATTTAATTTCTTAACATTTTTTTTCGTTGCCATAATCTCTTGTTTTTCAGTTATGCTTTACTTCGTGTTAGTACTGTACACTGGTGTAACTACTTTCAAATGTAAAGTAATAGGATCATATTTGTTATTCAGATAAAAACATTGATCCAATTTAATCATTAGACTATGGCACAGCTTATCAAAAAAGTGATACAGAACACACAACTCAATTTTACGAATGACTTTCCCGGATTACGCGGTGTGAATATCATGGCCAAGGATTTTGCCATTGAACCTTTTCTTGTATTCACAGAGTTTACAATGGATCAACCGGTATTTGGTCCTCACCCACATGCGGGTATTTCAGTCATGACTTATCTGTTGCCCGATAGCAAAGGAAGCTTTATCAATCGTGACAGTAATGGTGATTTCAGTACCATTGAACCCGGAGGTCTACATATTACCCAAGCAGGGAGTGGCATTCATCATGATGAATTTCCATCAAAAACAGGAGTTGAAACACATGGCTTTCAAATATGGATCAATCATAAAGAAGATCAACGCATGATAAATCCTAAAGCTATGCACGCAAACGCATCAGAGATCATTCAAGTTCAATCAGAAGATGCGATCATAAGTCTGATTCATGGAAAGTTTAACCACAAAGTTTCTTCCTATCAAATGGTTACTGATATCACATTATTACACGTATTTCTACAGCCTGAAAAATCCCTGCAATTGCCTTCTCAGGAAATGGCTTTTTTGTATGGCTTGAAAGGAACGGGTATTACAGATCAACAAATTATCAACCAACAACGATTGATCAATTATGATACAGAAGGAAATACGATTGAAGTAACAGCGGGAAAAGAAGGACTTGAATTTATGTTTGGAACAGGTATTCCACTCAAAGAAAACATAATTTATGGAGGTCCTTTTGTAATGACAACTGCTGCTCAAATGCAAGAAACAAGAAAACGTTATGCAGAGGGCAACATGGGACACCTCGATACTTATTCTACGAAGTAAATTAAACAGAGCTGAAAATGAATCTCAGCTCTGTTTAAAACTAATACTATTGAATAAACCGATCTTTTGCAAATGCCTTCGCATACATTAACAAAGCTCCAATAACCATGATATTCCTAAAAATATTCAACATATCATTACTGCTTTCCGCAGCCCTAGGAATATGAATCAGGAAGATCATCAACAATACATACAAAGCCATCAGTAAAGAAGCCAACTGGTCGTATTTACCGATTAAACAACTCACAATAAAAGCGGTGATCAGCACGCCGGTTGCATAATTCAAAAAAAGTCTTCCGGGAAAAAAAGAGGGTATCATATCAGCACCCACTTGTGGTAATCCGAAATGAAGTCCGGTATATAACAGGAACGACAGAACAAACAGCCATTTACCTGTTGCCAATACTTTTTGCATATGATGTGTATTTAGCGGTTTATATTTCGAATGGCATGATTGGGCGAATTTCTACTGATCCTTTTTCATATTTCAGAATGGGACAGCTTTTTGACCAGTCTGTTACTTCCGCTATACTTTCTGCCTTACAGATCAGATAGCCGGTCAATAAAATCTGTTGCTGAATAAAAGACCCTTTTTGTATCCCTTTCTGATCAACAATGGTTCCATAGAATTCAATCGGCTTACTCGATACCAGTTTTCCCTGCATCGCAATATTGCCGATCCATTGCTGCCACTTGGGCATGTCTTCGAGCATATCTTCCGGTGAATTGATATACTGTCCGTTACCGGATTGATTGTAGAACAATAACAGATACTCTTTCATAATGATGATGATTTAAGTTTGAAAAATGATCATCACAAAAATGAAAAAGCTAATATGGATGGCTCTTGATAAATGTCAATATTTTACAACTTGCCCTTTAATCTGGTATAAGTTTCAGGAGAGATACCAAGATAAGACGCGATCATTTTACTAGATAAGCGAGTGAAAAGTTTAGGCTGATGATCCATCATCCAACGCAAACGTTCCAATGCATCCATCGATACAAAACTATTGATACGATATACTGAGTTAGCATAAGAAAGCTCGAGTATTTGTCTATACATTTTTTCAAATTGAGGGAACCGTGCAGATAAATCCATAAAATGCTCTCGACTGATGCATAACACCTGCGAAGGTTCGGCTGCACGAAAAAATTCCTTGGAGGGTACTTGTTGCAAAAAACTATTGATCTCCATCAACCAGTGTTCTTCTAGAATAAAATCTCTTGTTGTTTCATTACCAACCGCATCGATGGTGAATACTTGAATAACTCCATTTACAATGAAATAACAAGACCTACATAGCTCTCCTTCTCTTAACAAGTAATCATTTCTTTTCAACTCCAGTGGCTGGAAATAAGAGATTACTTCTTCCAATCCCGCTGTATCGGTACCAAGTTTCGCTCTGATATGTTGTTCTAATACCTGATGCATATGTTTACTGATTGAAAGATGCGTAATGAAAGTTACCTAATAATACAGAATGCTGTCAACCCAATGAACAAAAAAGAGGAAGTCTCAAAAGTAAAAAGAAGGCTTTGAGAATCGCCTAAATGAAAACTTTCTCCATCAGGTACCCGAATAAAAAGAGGCTGTATCGGACTTTTGATACAGCCTCTTGTATAACAGTTTAGGACTAATTATTTGTATTGAGGCATCAAGCTCTTCGCCAGTTCAACCATTTTGTTGATACCGTCTTCAGGCAGATTACCTTTTTTGAATTCAGCCAATACATCCGGCAGTTTGTTTTCCATTTCCATGAGGAAGTGTGCTTCAAAGTCTTTTACTTTTTTCACAGCTACTTCACGCAACAAACCTTGTGTACCTAAGTAGATGATCGCTACCTGCTTTTCAACAGAGAATGGAGTGTACTGAGGTTGTTTCAGGATCTCTACGTTACGAGCACCTTTATCCAATACCAGTTTGGTAGCAGCATCCAAATCACCACCGAACTTAGAGAAGGCTTCCATCTCACGATAAAGTGCCTGATCCAGTTTCAGTGTACCTGCTACTTTCTTCATGGATTTGATCTGTGCATTACCACCCACACGGCTTACAGAGATACCTACGTTGATCGCCGGACGGATACCTGCGTTGAACAAGTTACCTTCCAAGAAGATCTGTCCGTCAGTGATAGAAATTACGTTGGTAGGAATATATGCAGAAACGTCACCTGCTTGTGTTTCGATGATCGGCAAAGCAGTCAATGAACCACCACCTTTTACAAGGTGCTTGATAGACTCAGGAAGATCGTTCATGTTTTTAGCAACATCATCGTTAGCGATCACTTTTGCAGCACGCTCTAACAAACGGCTATGCAAGTAGAATACGTCACCAGGATACGCTTCACGTCCCGGAGGTCTTCTCAACAACAGAGAAACTTCACGGTAAGCAACCGCTTGCTTAGACAGATCATCATAAATGATCAAAGCAGGACGACCGGTATCACGGAAGAACTCTCCAATAGCCGCACCAGCGAATGGAGCATAGAACTGTTGAGGAGCCGGATCAGATGCAGATGCAGATACGATAGTAGTATAAGCCATTGCTCCGTTATCAGCCAAAGTCTTCATTACACCTGCAACGGTAGAAGCTTTTTGTCCGATCGCAACATATATACAATATACAGGCTTACCTGCATCGTAAAATTCTTTCTGATTGATGATGGTATCGATACAGATGGCAGTTTTACCGGTCTGACGGTCACCAATTACCAATTCACGCTGACCACGACCTACAGGGATCATTGCATCAATCGCTTTGATACCGGTTTGTAATGGTTCTTTAACCGGCTCACGATAAATTACACCCGGTGCTTTACGCTCCAAAGGCATTTCATATAAATCGCCAGTGATTGGACCTTTACCGTCGATAGGTTCACCAAGGGTATTGATCACACGACCAACCACACCTTCACCTACTTTGATAGAGGCGATTTTACCGGTTCTTTTTACTTTGGCGCCTTCTTTGATTTCACCACTCTCTCCCATCAATACCACACCCACATTGTCTTCTTCAAGATTTAGGGCGATGGCTTTGGTGCCATTTTCAAATTCAACCAGTTCACCACTGCGTACGCCATTCAGGCCATACACACGGGCGATACCGTCACCCACCTGTAATACGGTACCCACTTCTTCTAAATCGGCAGATACATTGAAATTGCTGAGCTGCTGTCTCAGTATCGCTGATATTTCATCGGGTTTAATGTCCACCATACTGTATTCTTTTAATAATGATTGTGTTTGTTATTATCGTAACTGCTGAACGTATAAATTCTGCAGGAACTGTTTTTTAATGTCTTTTAGGTCGCGCAAGATGCTTGCATCAACCAAGTTGTTATTGAATTCCAAAACAAATCCACCGATCAGGCTTTCATCTGTTTTGGTTTCCAATTCTATATTGGCAAAGCTTTTCTCAGCTTTTACTTTCTGCTCGATCGATTTTTTTAATTCTTCGCTTACTGGCACAGCAGTAGTTAATACTACTTTATGAATGCCTTTGATTTCATTGTATTGATCAATGAATGCATTAGCGATCTCATACAAATCTCCTTCACGTCCTTTTTTTACCAATAGCGTATTAAATGCTGCAGTTAACTCACTCACTTTACCATTAGTAACGCTATTGATAATACTATTCTTCTGATCTGCTTTAATAACCGGACTCTTCAGGAGGTTTACAAAATCTCTGCTGCTTTTACAAACAGCCTGCAGGTACTTCATATCTGCGTACACCGTTTCCAGCTGACCTTTCTCTGTTGCGAGGTCAACCAGGCTCTTAGCGTATCTTCCTGCTAAACGTGGATTCTGCATGTATTTTAATTTGAAAATTTGAGAATTTGAAAATTTGAAAATGGCATTTTGGAGATTTGAAAGTTAAAATGAAGTCTTTTCCTCATTTTCAAATTTTCAAATAACCACATTTTCAAATTGGTTTTAATTCAGCTTCACTCCTTCCGCCAACTGCTTGATATAGTTTTCCTGATCAGCTTTGTTAGCAAGTTCTTTACGTAATACTTTTTCTGCTACTTCAACCACTAAAGAACCCACTTGATTCTTAACATCCGTTAAAGCAGCATTTTTTTGCTGATTGATAGCCACTTGAGCATCAGCAACAATTCTATCGTATTCGTTCTTCGCTTTCTCTTTAGCATCAGCAACCATTTTATCAGCAGTTTCTTTTGCTTCTTTGATCATCTGTGCTCTTTCTTCACGGGCTTTTGCCAGTAATGCTTCGTTTTCACTCTGCATAGCAGCGATATCAGCCTTCATTTTATCGGCTTTGCTCAAAGCATCTTCAATTCCTTGTTCACGATCATGAATTGCTTTCAGCATAGGTTTCCATGCGAAAGCACGCAATACAAAGAATAAAACGATGAATGCAATTGTATTCCAAAATACTAATCCGATATCAGGTAATACCAGCGGGTTGATCTCTAATAACATAAACTATGTTTATACAGCGTTTGAAATTTCTTTCTTTGAAAGTTATACGGACCCTTCCGCCCTTTGCATGGGGTCCGTATAAAAAGTTGAACGGATTATCCGTTACCCAACAGGGCAACTACCACCGCAAACAGGGCAACCGCTTCCACGAAAGCCGCAGCAACGATCATGTTTGCACGGATATCGTTAGCAGCTTCCGGCTGACGTGCAATACCTTCTACTGCACCTTTACCGATCTGACCGATACCGATTCCGGCACCGATAGCAGCTAAACCAGCGCCGATTGCGGCAACACTTCCTACTACCATTGTTTTATGTTTTAATTGTGAGTGAAAAAAAGTTTTTATTAATGATGCGCTGCTTCATGGTGATGCTCTTCTGTAGCCATTCCAATATACATAGCGCTCAACATGGTAAAGATGTATGCCTGCAGGAATGCCACAAGCAATTCAATCAATCCAATGAACACTGCAAAAGGAACCGCAATAGCAGATGCAAACACGGTTTTAAATATGAAGATCAGGCAGATTAAGCTCAATACAAGAATGTGACCCGCAGTAATATTCGCAAACAATCGGATCATCAATGAAATGGGTTTGGTGAATACACCAATCAATTCAATAGGTGCTAAGAACAATTTCATGCTCCAGTGCATACCCGGCATCCAGAAAATATGCTCCCAATAACTTTTATTACCATTCAGGTTTACGACGATGAATACGAATACAGCCAAAGTCATTGTGAAGGCAATATTTCCACTCACATTCGCACCACCCGGGAAGAATGGAATCAAACCTAAAAAGTTGTTGATCAGGATCAGGAAGAAAATGGTCAACAAGAAAGGCATGTATTTCGCATACTTGTGACCGATATTGGGTTTCGCCACTTCATCGCGTACAAATAAAACGATGGGCTCCATGAATGACTGCAATCCTTTAGGCGCAGACTTTACACCTCTTTTACGATAAGCACCACCAACAGTCAAGAATACCAATAACAAAATCAGAATTGAAACGAAAAGTGAAGCCACGTTCTTGGTGATAGAAAAATCCCACACTTTGGCAGAAGCGGCTTCGTCTATAGAACCATCCGCATTCACCACTTTGATCTTACCCTCGATGGTTTTATAATTATAACGACCAGCGTACATCGCAGGCTCATGATGTTCGTCCATCAGTTTTGCTGATGAAAATACCTCTAAGCCCTTATCAGAATAAAGGATAACAGGCAGAGGAAGAGTTGTATGACCCCATAAATGCCAGCTGTGGTCGTCTTTAATGTGCTCGAGAATGGTTTCGGTTACATTAAACTCGCCTTCACCATGACCTGCAGCTGCAGATTGAGGCGTTTCATTGGCATATGAAAAAGTAGAAAACAGCAATGTGAAAAGGCTGAAAGTCGCTACCAGTAAAGATTTTACACTCATGCGGGCCATACCTGTCTCGAAATTTGCGGCAAAGATAGGGGTAAAGGGGGTGAAAAAGGAAAGTCTAAGCCGGAAAACAAAGAAAAAAATCAACCTTGATCTTTAGGGTCATTTTTCAATAAGTTTTTGATTTTTTCAAGGTAAATCAAATCCACCTGATCCTTAGGTCTGTTAGCGGCTTTTTTAGACTCCATCAGGTGGTTGATGTGTAAAAAAGGCACTTTTATATCGTTAATTTCAGCAATAGAAGCTTTGGCCAGACATTCATCAAATCCAAAACCTTCCAACCCTTTCACATCTACCATTAAATCCAGCCGAAAACCGTTATTTAGGTTAAAATGAGTCCAACCGGGTATAATCTGAAGTGTTTCCAACATGAAATAATCGACCTGACTGTATTTTTTCATGGCTTTTCGAAAATTCAAACGGTTTTCCGGGGTATCTTTAATCCAAACATCAATGTCATCTGTAGTTCGCTGAAAGCCGTGCAAATTGGTAGCCACTCCACCAATCATGATGTAAAGAACACCCGCCTCATTCAAAGACGACCAGAATTCTAATAAATCTTCGTCAAATACATCCATAATTATTTAGGTTGGTCAGTATCATTGATTGGCTGATGACTAATTTTTGCTTTACTGAACATCAAATTCATTTTAATGAGTTTGGTCATCACTTTAAACCTTTCCGTATGAGTTCTCTTAAGAGCGCGCAATAATTGTTGCTCTTCTTCTGAAGGTCCGTATGAATAGTGCGACTCTTCTACTTTTGAAGATTCATTTTGGGGAATCATATTTTGAGAAGAATGATCTGCCATTTTATACCAATGCAGTCTTCTTTTTTTCAAACTGCATCTCATGCAATTTAGCATAAAATCCGCCCATGAGCAAGAGTTCATCATGACTGCCGATCTCTTTAATCTCACCCTTATCCAACACGATAATTTTATCTGCTTTGCGTATAGTAGAAAGTCTGTGAGCAATCACGATAGACGTTCTGCCTGAGATGAGTTTATCGATGGCTTTTTCAATCAGCATTTCACTTTCCGTATCAATGGAAGATGTGGCTTCATCCAATATCAAAATAGAGGGATTGTATAACAAAGCTCTGATAAAGGAAAGCAATTGTCTTTGTCCCAAACTCAACGTGCTGCCTCTTTCCATCACATTGTAATCATATCCACCGGGCAATTGCATAATGAAATCATGCACGCCTATCAGCTTTGCAGCTTCTACCACTTGCTCTTTATGAATAGATGGATCGCGAAGTGTAATATTATCCATTACAGAACCGGAAAAAAGAAACACATCTTGCAAAACCACACCCATGCTTTTTCTTAAACGGTCAATATCATAGTCATTGATATTTACCCCATCAATTCTGATCACTCCTTTTTGGATATGATATAATCTATTCAGTAAACTGATAATAGATGTTTTGCCACTACCGGTATGCCCAACCAACGCTACCGTTTCACCGGCTTTCACTTGGAAGCTGATATTTTTCAACACAAAGTTTCCATCTACATAAGCAAATGATACTTGTTCAAAATCAATATCCCCTTTAATATGAGTTGGCTGAAAATTACCATGATCTTTTACACTCAATTCATCACTATTGTCTAATACTTTGAACACTCTTTCAGCAGCTACCATCCCCATTTGCAAGACATTAAACTTATCTGCAATCACACGTAATGGACGAAATATCTGATTCAGGTATAAAATGAATGCCATTAACAATCCTGCATCCAATGATTTTCCAGCGATCCACCATACGAGTAATCCGGTGCTTAAAGCAAGTACTACTTCCACAATTGGGAAAAAAACAGAATACGCAAAAATGGCTTTGATATTGGCATTCCGATGTTCTGCATTGATTTTTTTAAATTTATGCATCTCCCGCTCTTCCGCAGCAAAAGCTTGCACTACTTGCATTCCCGTAATATGCTCTTGAACAAAAGCATTCAAACTAGCGACCGCATTTCTAACCTTGATAAAACTTTTGTTTACACTTTCTTTAAAATAATAAGTAGCAATGATCATGATTGGAAAGGGTGCCAGACTAATCAATGTCAACCGCCAATCCATCCAAAACATCGTTGCCAGTGTGATGATGATGGTAAGCAAATCTGCTATGATCGGAATAAGACCATCTGAAAAAATATCATTGATGCGTTCTATATCATCAATGGTTCTGGTGGTAAGCGTACCGATAGGAGTTTTGTCGAACTGACGAAGATTTAACCCAAGTATCTTTTTATACACCGCAATACGCATATCCTTTACCACATGTTGTCCCATGGATGCAGTAATAAAGCTGAAAATGAATCGGATCGATGTTTCCACTACCAGGAATACGATCTGAAAAAGCGTTACCGAAATAATAAATCGACTGGCATCCGAGAGATCGGTATTGAACAGAACCGTTTCAAGCCATCCGGGAATCTGCACAGACTTACCGGTTGCCGTATCCACCGTTAACTGAATCAGATAGGGTCTGATGGGTGCAAATAAAGCCATTACCACAGCCAAAATCAAACTGAGATAGAACATTCCTCTATAAGGCCTCACAAAATGGAATACCCTGCCTAGTAAGGAAAAATCAAATACCTTTTTTTTACTCGTTTCAGTCATGACAGTTGCCAAAGGTAACAACAAAGGCTTGGCAGTGTTTACCGATGCTGTAATTTTTGGGAATCACAGTCCATGGTCGATGGTCCATAGTCCATGGCGTATGGTTCATGGCGTATAGTCGATAGTCCATGTCCTGTAATAAATACTTTATTCTTTACTTATATGAATACAAGCGACGCTTGTACATTCCCATTTTCCTACCATATGCTATGGACCATGGACTATACGCTGTGGACTATTGACCATGGACGATCGACTACACACATCCCATTTTCCCTACCATAAGCCATGAACAATAAGCCATTTGCTATGGACCATAAGCCATCGACTATTCGTATATTCGTAGTCAGATATGGAGCAAGCGAAAGATACGACTGCGGAGGTGGTGTTACCTCGTTATAACCTGAACCCAGATCAGGAAAAAAATGAAATATTAAGGCATTACCGCGCCCTTTTGAGAAGCTTGAAATCAAAGCTAAAGAAAGGCGATAAGGAATTGGTACGTCATGCTTTTCAAATGGCCGCCGATGCGCATAAAACCATGCGAAGAAAAAGTGGCGAACCCTATATTCTTCATCCCATAGCCGTTGCCATGATTTGTGTGGAAGAAATCGGACTAGGGGTAAGAAGTACCATTTGTGCTTTGCTACATGATACGGTTGAAGACACAGATATATCGCTGGAAGATATCGAACGTGAATTCGGAACAGAGATCGCAAGAATTGTGGATGGTCTGACCAAGATCTCCACCGTAATGGATACCAATACTTCTCAACAGGCTGAGAATTTTAAGAAAATCCTTTTAACACTTACTGATGATCCGCGTGTGATCCTGATCAAACTGGCAGACCGCTTACACAATATGCGTACGCTGGATCATATGAAACGCGAAAAACAGTTGAAGATCGCATCAGAAACGGTTTGGGTGTATGCTCCATTGGCACACCGGATGGGATTGTACAATATCAAGACCGAGTTGGAAGACCTGTCCATGAAATACATGGAGCCGGAAGCCTATCGGGATATTGCTAAAAAACTTGCAGAAACCAAACGCGAAAGAACCCGTTACATCAATGAGTTTATTCGTCCCATAAAAGAAAAAATGCAGGCCGCCAATTTCAATTTTGAAATTTATGGTCGCCCAAAAAGTATTCATTCTATTTGGAACAAGATCAAAAAGAAGGGCGTTGCTTTTGAGGAAGTATATGATTTGTTCGCTATTCGTGTAATACTGGACTCACCTACTGAAAAAGAAAAAGAGGATTGCTGGAAAGTCTATTCCATGATCACGGATGAATACATGCCTTCGCCTGAACGTTTACGTGATTGGTTGAGCAATCCCAAAAGCAATGGTTATGAAGCTTTACATACGACTGTAATGGGACCTCAAGGTAAATGGGTAGAAGTACAAATTCGTACCAAGCGTATGAATGAGATTGCAGAAAAAGGTTTGGCAGCCCATTACAAATACAAAGAAGGTAATAATGAGGAAGACAGATTTGATAAATGGTTTGGTCAGATCAGGGAAGTATTGAGTACACAGGATACAGAAGGAGTCGACTTCTTACAGGATTTCAAAACATCTTTTCTAGCCGAAGAAATTTATGTGTATACTCCAAAAGGTGAAGTGAAAATGTTGCCGATGGGAAGTACGGCGTTGGATTTCGCTTTCTCTATTCACTCAGCCATCGGTAGTAAATGTATTGGTGCCAAAGTACATCATAAACTGGTGCCTATCAGCCATAAATTAAGAAGTGGTGACCAGATTGAGATCATTACCAGTAATAAACAAAAACCATCCGAAGACTGGCTGGGCTTTGTAGTAACGGCGAAGGCGAGAAATAAAATCAAAGATGCTTTAAGAGAAGAAAAACGAAAAGTAGCGGAAGATGGTAAATACCTGCTCCAAAGAAAACTGGAAAGCATGGGTGCAGCATATAGCCAATACAATATTGAAGAACTGGTTCAATTTTATAAACTTCCTTCATCACTGGATCTGCATTATAGAATCGCTACCAAGGTTCTCGATCTAAAAGAGCTGAAAGACTTCCAGGTATTGGGCGATAAAATAGAAATCCCCAAACCCAAACCTGTGATCCAGGAAATCATTACGGATCCGGTACAAAAAACATATAGTAAAAAAGAATCTGAGCTCATCATTTTCGGGGAAAGCAGTGATAAGATCATGTACACCCTCGCTAAATGCTGTAATCCTATACCTGGAGATGATGTGTTTGGTTTTGTTAGCACCGGTAAAGGGTTAATTATACATCGAACCGGTTGTCCAAATGCAGCACAATTACTCGCGAATTATGGCCATAGGGTTGTAAAAACCAAGTGGGCTAAGAACAAAGAAATCTCATTCCTTACCGGACTCAAAATCATTGGGTTGGATGATGTGGGCGTGGTCAATAAAATCACCAACGTCATTAGCGGCGACCTTCGGATTAATATTGCAGGCTTGACCATTGAATCCAGTGAGGGCTTATTTGAAGGAACGATCAAAATATTTGTACACGATAAAGAGGAATTGGAAGAATTGGTTGAAAGACTTAAATCACTCAATGGTATCCAAAGAGTGGATCGATTTGATACGGAAAATGAGAAGTGATGAGAGGGTTGATAGTTGTTAGTTGACAGTTGACAGGAAAACCAGTCTTTCTTATTTCTGTCAACTGTCAACTAACAACTGTGAACTTTATCCTCCCAAAAATATTCTTCCCAAAACCCCAAACTATCTCCTATTTTTGCCGCGATTCAAAGCAAACTTATGGTGGACGTTTTACTGGGTTTACAGTGGGGTGATGAGGGTAAGGGAAAGATCGTTGATTATTTCGCACCCAAATATGATATCATTGCCCGTTTTCAGGGCGGTCCGAATGCAGGACATACCTTATACGTGAATGGACAAAAAATGGTGTTGCATCAGATACCTTCCGGTATTTTTCATCAACACATCGTTAATGTTATTGGTAATGGTGTGGTGCTTGATCCTGTAACCTTGAAGCGTGAGTGTGATGCAGTAGCTGCATATGGTATTGACGTACGTAAGAACTTATTTATCTCACAAAGAACCAATCTGATCGTTCCTACACATCGTGCTTTGGATAAAGCATCTGAATTACAAAAAGGTGATGCAAAAATTGGATCCACTTTGAAAGGCATCGGACCTGCTTATATGGATAAGACAGGAAGAAATGCACTGAGAGTAGGCGATATTTTGAGTCCGTCTTTTGATGCTCAATACAAAGAGCTGCGTGCTAAACACCAGACTTTATTAAATAATTTCAATTTCAGCGAAGATATTTCTGCATCAGAGCAGGAGTTCTTTGAAGCGATTGAGTTTTTGAGAACATTGAATATTATCAACTGCGAATATTTTATCAATAAAAGTTTGGCAGAGGGTAAAAAAGTACTGGCAGAGGGCGCACAAGGAAGTATGTTGGATATCGACTTCGGAACATTCCCTTTCGTTACTTCTTCGAATACCATTTCTGCGGGTGTGTGTACCGGATTGGGGGTTTCTCCAAAACAAATCAATGAAGTATTGGGTGTCACCAAAGCTTATTGTACCCGTGTTGGTGGCGGTCCCTTCCCAACAGAGCTGAATGATGCAACCGGAGAAGAGTTAAGAAGAATTGGTAGCGAATTTGGCGCCACTACCGGACGTCCACGTCGTTGCGGCTGGATTGATCTGGTTGCTTTAAAGTTTGCTTGCATGATCAATGGTGTAACACAGCTCATCATGACTAAAGCGGATGTATTAGATAGTTTTGATACGCTGAACGTTTGTACCGCTTATAAAATCAATGGTCAGGAGCATACTGAAGTTCCTTTTCAGATGTCGGGAGTGGATATTGACCCTGTTTGGAAAAGTTTTTCCGGATGGAAAATAGACAGTACCAGCATCAAAGTTGCCGGTTCCTTGCCTGAAACCATGACAACTTATATCGATTTCATCAACAAATATGTTGGTGCGCCTGTTAAATACGTTTCAAACGGACCGGGCAGAGAACAGATTGTAGCCATTTAGTTTGTGGCATCGCATTTGTAACAAAAAAATTTTTTTGGTTAATCAGAATTTGCGTTGAAATTTTACGCAGTTAATCTTATTGGAAATATGGCAGCAAGATCTGATAAGGATAAAAAATCCTCCACCCTTAAGAAAGCAGCACCTAAAAATGCTGATGAGAAACCGTCTCCAAAAAGCAAAAAGCAAATGGAAGACGATGATGATGATTTGGAAGATGATGATGATGAGATGGATCTCAAAGCTCCTTCCAAAAAAACTGCATCTAAATCTTCGTCTAAGAAATCAAAATCTGATGACGACGACGATGATGATGACGAATTAGATGAAGATTCAGACGATTGGGAAAAACCAGAAGATGAAGACGATGACTGGGATCCCGACTTCGATGAATTTGATATTCCCAAAAGCAAAGGGAAAAAAGCATCCGGCGGCGCAAAAAAGAAGGGCGATGATGATGATTTTAGCTTAGATGAAGACTTCAAAGAATTCGACCTATTTGATGATAAAGCAGGTGGATTTGACGATGATGACGATGATGATTTTTAATCGGCCTAAATAACGATCTATCATTTATTCCTTTTCTATAACAGATAGTATAGAAACCAAACAACAAATGTTGAACTGGGCTAATCAGTTCAACATTTGTTGTTTTCTGGACAACCATCAATACCAAAGTTCCGCATCAGTAGTGGAATGTATGGTTGCCTGTGGTGTAACTGCCGCATTGCCTTCTGATGCTTCTCTGAATACCTTGGATGATTTTATCCATACCCATAAAACCAAATGGATCTTTGGTCATCTGGGATACGACATCAAAAATCAAATTGAACAGCTTCGTTCTATACATACGGATGGTATTCAATTTCCCGATCTTTTCTTTTTTGTTCCCGCAATCATTCTTTCCCTGAAAGAACAAACACTTTTCATAGAAATATACAATGATGCTGATGCGTCAAGTATTTATGAGTCAATTAAAGCTACTCCCGCTGTTTTGAGTGTACCGCAACCTAGCGTATCTGTTCAGCCTAAAATGACCAGACAAAAATATATCGCAACGATTGAGCAGCTTAAACTGCATATACAAAGAGGCGATTGTTATGAGATCAATTTTTGTCAGGAGTTTTATGCTACCGATACAGTGATTGAGCCTTTGTCATTGTATCAACAACTCACAAAAGTTTCACCAAATCCTTTTGCATGTTATTATCGACTAGAAGATAAATACCTGCTCTGTGCCAGTCCGGAACGCTTTTTACAGAAAAAAGGCGATCGTTTATTATCACAACCTATCAAAGGCACTATTCCACGAAATCAATCCGATCCGGAAGCTGATCAACAATTGATTGAGCAATTGCAGAACAGTGAGAAAGACAAAAGTGAAAATGTAATGGTGGTAGATCTGGTACGGAATGATCTTAGCAAAGTATGTCAACAAGGATCGGTGCAAGTCACTGAATTATTTGGCATTTATAGTTTTCCGCAAGTACATCAGATGATTTCTACAGTTGAAGGAGCCCTTGATCCTGCTTATCAGTTTACAGATATCATCAAAGCTTGTTTCCCTATGGGTAGTATGACAGGTGCTCCTAAAAAAAGAGTGATGGAACTGATAGAGCAATATGAACAAAGCAAACGCGGTTTATATTCGGGTGCTGTAGGCTATATCAGTCCTACCGGTGATTTCGATTTTAATGTAGTGATCAGAAGTATTCTTTATAACAGCACTAATCAGTACCTGGGTTATCAGGTTGGCGGTGGTATTACTTTTTATAGTGATCCGGAAAAGGAATATGAAGAATGTCTGGTAAAAGCTGCGGCCATTAGAAGAGTGCTTGAAGGCGCATAAGCCCAATTATCTGGATGCAGAAGCACTTTCCAATAATGATTTCACAGACTCCATCAACAATTGTTGCTTTTTAGCATGGAACACTTGTTCCTTATCCTTGAGTATGCGCATGGAATACTTCTTTCCTTCCGCTAAAGTTTTATCAAAATTCGGGTTCCAACGATTGAATTGATTCAAGTTCATTAAAAGCGCATTGGAGACAATCAGCGAATTGTATCTACCCGCTATTTCAACCACAGTAGAATTATTCAGTTCATCCGTGGTCAGTTGAACCGTTTCTGTACTTTGTAGAATTGCTTTCTTTTGTTCTGTCTCCGCAGCCGTCATGGTAGTCCAACCCCCGCTTCCCTCAAATGCATAATGAGTCCCGATGAATTTTTTGACATGATTTCTGGTTTCTTCAGGTAAATGGTATTGCAAATCCCAGAACTCTCTACTACCCGATTTTCTGATCGCTTGTTTTACACGACCTGCCCCTGCATTATAGGCCGCAACCACCAATAACCAGTCATTGAATTCAGCATACAATTCGCGCATCAGTTTTGCAGCTGCGTGTGTGCTCTTGTAATAATCCAATCGCTCATCTACTGCACCCACACGTAAACCAAAACGTTTGGCTTCATAAGGCATCAACTGCCATGGACCTGCCGCACCTGCCCATGATACCACATTCGATCCGAGATGACTCTCGATCACACTGAGGTATTTCATTTCTTTAGGCAATCCATAAACTGTGAGTACGTTATCATATAAATCGAAATAAGGCTTACCCCAGCTTTTCATTTTCTCCAGATGCTCGCCATTTTTTCGAACATATTCTTGTACAAATGCAACAGCTCTCGGATTCAATTGCGCCTCATAGGGTTTAGAAGCATCAAAACGCTGAGCGGTAAACAAACTTTTAAACCCACTTTTATCATTGAGGGTAGAATCACTGTCTGTTGATGCAGAACCAATACCAGCCGCTTTAAAAGACATCATCCCCAGTGAACCTGCCACAAAAGCAAAGCAGACCAACAATGCTTTGCTGGTGCTGATATGACTTTGTATGCTGATACCAAACCACTTCATGTGATCAAATCCTTTAATTATCAATTAGTTCTGTAATGGGTTGCAATAAGTTGGGTTATGTTCAAAACAGAGCGTCTGTTATTCAGAAAGTTCCAAAAACTGTTTTGAAAGGCGGAGCAAAGATACCTCATCATCCTGAGAAGTCATAATCTGCAGACCAAAGGGCATCCCATTAGGGTGTTTAAACAGCGGTATGGAAATGGCGGGTATTCCTACCAGATTGGCGAATACAGTGTAGATATCACCTAAAAACATGGCCAGCTGGTCATTTTGCAACTCACCAATGCGGTAGGCAGGTGCCGGAACGGTTGGCGAAATAATGGCGTCATAAGATGAAAAAACGGTTGCTGTAAGCTGTTGTAATTTTCTTCTAACTTGTTGAGCTTTAGTAAAATAAGCATCGTAATAGCCGGCACTTAATACAAAACTGCCCAGCATGATTCTTCTCTTTACTTCTTTACCAAACCCTTCACTCCTAGACAACTTATAGAAATCTGTCAGATCATCGGTTGGCTGAGTCGATCTATGTCCAAAACGAACCCCATCATACCGAGAAAGATTACTGGAAGCTTCGGCAGTAGTTAAAACATAGTAAGTAGGCACCACATATTCAAGTAGCTCAAAATCAAGAGGTTCTACGATATAACCTTGGGCTGTTAATTTTTTGATAAAGCCTTCAGTTGCGGCTTTGATTGCAGGGTCTAAACCGGGATGGTCCAATGCTTCTTTAAAATAAGCAATTCTTTTGGGTGGGTCATCCATCTTATTCAATGCAGCGGTAAAATCGGGAACCGGCAACTGAGAAACCGTACTATCAAACGCATCAGCACCGGAAATTACTTGAAGTGTAAGGGCTACATCTTGAATGTTTTTTCCAAAAATACCGATCTGATCAAAAGAAGAAGCATAGGCGATGAGACCATAACGTGATATTCTTCCATAGCCGGGTTTGAGTCCGATGATACCACAAAAATCAGCCGGCTGTCGTACCGATCCACCGGTATCACTCCCCAAACTAATCATACAATGATCTGCTTGAACAGCAACAGCCGAACCACCGGAAGATCCGCCCGGTACGCGTGTTTCGTCCAACGCATTTTTCACCGATCCGTAAGCAGAATGTTCATTACTGCTACCCATGGCAAATTCATCGCAGTTTTGTCGGCCAATAATGATGGCTCCTGCATCCAATAATTTTTGTGTAGCGGTAGCGTTGTATACAGATACAAATCCATCCAGCATCCGGGAAGATGCCGATACACGATGGTCTTTATAACAAATCACATCTTTGAGTCCTATCAATACTCCATGTAAAGGCAAGAGTGGTTGATTGGACGATCTTTCTTTATCCATACTTGCCGCTGCAGCAAGGGCTTCTTCTGCATACACTTCAAGCCAGGCATTCAGGTGTTGATCTGCTTGTATCCTATCGATATAAAAACGAACGGCCTCCACACAGGTGGTTTGGCCGTTCTGTAATGCTGTATGATAGTCTTTGATTGTGCTAAAGCGAAACAAAGGCTAAAAATCTTTTTGAAGTGAAATACTATTGTGCAGCCTGATCCTTTTCTTTGATCCCTTCTTCCAGTTCTTTCTTCACATTGTTCTTTGCATCGTTGAATTCACGGATACCTTTACCCAGTCCACGCATGAATTCGGGGATCTTTCTACCACCAAACAATACCAGTACCACCACTGCGATCAATAAAATTTCCTGAAATCCTAAATTACCCATAAAATAAGTTTTGAGAAGTTCAAAGGTAAGGTAAAACCATACTGAATGAACCAATTAACAGCAAAGTTTATGGATAAATATTTGATAGATGGCTAGACAAAAAAAAGCGGAAACCGATGAACTCAGTTTCCGCTTTTACTATACATCTAATGAAATTAGAATCTTTTTTCCTTAATACGTGCGCTCTTACCGCTACGCTCACGCAAATAGTACAATTTAGCGCGACGAACTTTACCGGTCTTATTCAGAACGATAGAATCGATGTTTGGTGAAAGAATAGGGAACAAACGCTCTACACCTACTCCGTCAGAGATTTTACGCACAGTAAAAGAAGCGGTTGCTCCATTACCCTGTAACTTAATCACATCACCACGGAAGCTCTGGATACGCTCCTTACCACCTTCAATAATTTTATAGTTAACAGTGATATTATCACCTGCTTTGAACTTAGGATATTCTTTCTTTACCGTTAACTGCTCGTGTACAAACTGAACTGCTGCGTTCATAACATTTAATTTTTGCGGACGGCAAAGGTAAGGATGGGGGCGGGATTCTCCAAAAGTTTTTGGGCTGTGAGCTGTGAGCTACGAGCTATGAGCTTTACTTGTTTAACTTATGTATAAAGCTAATAAGCATCTTTTGCTCCTCATCAATTTTATAAATTATTGATTTTCTGATGTTTATTGAGCCAAAGCCAAGCAATTCTGATAAGAGAATATGTGTTTCAAGTTCAAAACAAGACCCTAAAGAAATTTGCAAAAAATGAGCATATTCTCGATCACTTTTTCGACTACTACCCTCTGCTATATTCGCGGGAATTGAGCTTGCAGACCTAGTTATCTGACTGATTAAACCATATTTTTCCTCTTTTGGAAACTCTCGAATCAGTTCATAACATAATTGGGCAATTTCCATTCCTTGCTGCCATACCTTGAGACGTTTAAAGTCTTTCATCACAAATATATTTGACCTGCAAAATAACCCATACCTATACGGTAGATACGAAGTGCACTAGTCAATAGCAAACAACAAAAAACCACCTTATATTCAAAGGTGGTTTTATAGTAAAAATATATCAAGCTCGTAGCTCGAGGCTCGCAGCTCATAGCTTATCTCGCTACATTCACCGCCCGCTTCTCCCGAATCACAGTCACCTTAATCTGACCCGGATAGGTCATTTCAGTTTGTATTTTTTGGGCAATTTCAAAGCTGAGTTTATCGCTGTCGCCGTCGGTTACTTTTTCTGCTTCCACTATTACGCGTAATTCTCTTCCCGCCTGAATGGCGTACGCTTTTTCTACTCCCTGATAAGCCAATGCCAGATTTTCTAGGTCTTTAATTCGTTGCAGGTATTGCTGCATGATTTCTCTACGTGCACCCGGACGCGCTCCACTGATGGCATCACAAGCTTGTACGATCGGAGAAATCACATATAACATTTCCATTTCATCATGGTGAGCACCAATCGCATTCACCACCGCCGGATTTTCGCCATACTTCTCTGCTAATTTAGCACCGAGTAATGCGTGACTCAGTTCTGTTTCTTCATCGGGAACTTTTCCGATATCATGCAATAATCCGGCACGTTTTGCCAATTTAGGATTCATGCCTAATTCAGCTGCCATGATACCACAAAGATTGGCTGTTTCACGGCTATGCATTAACAGATTTTGTCCGTAAGAAGAACGGAATCTCATTTTCCCAACAATACGAATCAATTCTTTATGTAATCCATGTATTCCCATCTCGATCACCGTACGCTCTCCAATTTCCATTACCTGCTCTTCTAACTGGCGTCGGGTTTTTTCTACTACTTCTTCAATACGGGCAGGGTGAATACGCCCGTCCGTTACCAATCTCTGTAAACTCAATCTGGCAATCTCTCTTCTTAATGGGTCAAATGAAGAAAGGATAATGGCTTCCGGTGTATCATCCACGATCAAATCAACACCGGTAGCGGCTTCAATGGCACGGATATTTCTACCTTCTCTACCAATGATCTGACCTTTGATCTCATCGGTTTCTAGGTTGAATACAGTAACCGTATTTTCAATGGTTTGCTCTGCAGCGGTACGTTGAATGGTTTGAATAACGATCTTACGAGCTTCCTTATTCGCCTTCTGCTTCGCATCTTCAATGATCTCCTGTTGTAAAGTAAGCGCTCTGGTTTGTGCTTCCTGACGCAGACTCTCCACCAATTGTGATCTTGCCTCTTCTGCACTGAGACCGGCAATTTTTTCAAGTCTGCGGATATGTTCTTCCTGATGCTTCTCTAACTCAGTGCGCTTCAGATTCACCACTTCAATTTGCCGATTCAGGTTTTCCTTGATCGCTTCATTTTCCTTGATCTGCTTGTCTAAAGCAGCTTCTTTTTGATTGATGGAGATTTCTTTCTGCTTCGCACGATTTTCGGATTCGCTGATCTTACGATTGCGTTCATTCACTTCACGCTCATGCTCAGCTTTTAACTGTACAAAGCGTTCTTTTGCTTCCAGCTGTTTTTCCTTTTTAATGGTTTCAGCCCTTAGCTCTGCTTCTTTCAGGATATTTTGTGCCTGTAGATGGGCTTCATCAATTTGTTTTTGGGTGTTTTTGGCAAAGATGAATTTACCTGCTATCAACCCCACAATGAGTGCCACAGGTGCGGCTATGATCAAGACAAGCGTCTGGTCCATTTTCTAATTCGTTTTTTAAATAGTTCAAAATCATTGATTCACAATAACACATCACAATTTACAATAATGAGTAAACGGATAAGAGCGAAGATAATTAAATACGTAGAAGAAAAGTGAAATCTGTTTAGAATAGTCCATAGTCCATGGCAAGAACAATTCTTTTGCTTTTTTCCTCCTGCTATGGACTATCGACCATGGACTGGGTACTACTGCCCCCCTTCCTCCAGGGCTTTATCGAGCTGACGCTCGAGGGTGGCTAGTTTTTGGGAGGCTTCTTCCCATTTAACCAGTTCTATTCCGCTTTGATTCTGTTCAGTGGCAAACCATAACAGCACCATCGAAACGTAGTCTTGCATGTCTTTACCCGCTAGGTTCGTCTTAAACTCAGTGATTTTATCATTGATCAACCCAGCAGTCTTACGTACCATTTCTTCGTCTTGGGGTTCAATACGTAGACGATAATTACGATCTGCGATGACAATATTGACAGGAATTAACTCAGACATGCAATTAGGTATTTAACAGCGCCAAACATTTATCGATTTCTTTGAGATAACCATTGATCCGTTTTTCCAATACAGCTTTTTCTTCCGGAGATTTTGCGGTAGCACTGAGTTTCAGTGCATCCAACTGTTGATGAAGCATCGCAATTGCAGCTTCCTTTTCCGCTAAGGATTGCTTGCTTTTTTCCAACTCTTTCGTCAACCGCTGGTTCTCCTTCACCAACACTTGCTGATTCCGCAACAATTGCTGAAGCTTTTCTTGAATATTTTTGATATGCCGATCAAGATCTAACATCTCTCTAAGATAGTTTCAATTTTAGGGGTTACAACATTTTTAGTGCACTTATTTTGCACTTTATAGCGTGTGGCTTGCAGCTTGTAGCTTATAGGTCATAGCTAATAGTAGGAATGAGGTTTTGCTATTTGCCATGAACTATACGCTATAAGCCATTAGCTAAAGCCTTACTTTCTGATCTCCGCTCCCACTTCCTTCTCCAGCGCCTGAATTAGCTTAGCCACCATGCTATCGGCTTCTTTATCAGTCAGGGTTTTTTCTTCATCGGTAAAGGTGAAACTGATGGCCATGGATTTTTTTCCGGCTCCCAGTTTATCGCTTTCAAATACATCAAATAAACGCATGTCGGTAAGGCGAGGAATCTTTAATTGCTGTACCACCGCTTCTATTGCTGCATATGTGGTATTGCGATTCACCACCAACGCCAGATCACGCTGCATGATTGGGAACTTATTCACTTCTTTATAAGTGATTTTTTGTTGGGAAACCAATTGGGTGAACGTTAGATAGTTGATGTCTACAAACACTACATTTTGCTTGATATCAAATGCAGCTGCTTTCTTTTTATCTACTTCCGTTACAATCCCCACTTGTTGTTTTCCAACATACAATTCCAGTGTAGATGCATCATTCGCCGATGGAACGAAATGAAGTCCCTTCAAGCCTGTCAATTGAATGATTGCTTGCACAATTCCCTTTCCGTGATAAATGTCAAAAACACCCGGCTTGCCTCTCCATCCTGCTTCAGTGGATTGTCCGGTCAGGTATATACACAAACGTTCCTCTTCCCGATATTGACCAACAGCGTCTGTTGCATAGACTTTTCCAAACTCAAACAACTGCAAATGCAGGTTTCTACGGTTCAAATTATAAGCAACCGTTTCAAGTCCGGTTTCCAGCATGGTTGGACGTAAAACATCCAGTTCCACACTAAGATTATTCAACATTTTGACTGAACTCGCTAATACTTCTTCTGAGAAATATTTACTATTGGTTATAGAATTGGTAAGTATTTCAACAAAACCCAGTCCAACCAAATAACCGGCAATCTTATCTTTCAATGCTTCTTTCACACCCGATGCAGCTATGGCCGGACTAATTGTGATAGAGGTAGGAATATCAATATTATCCAGACCATCGATGCGAATGATTTCTTCTACGATATCTGCCGGAATACTGATATCCGGTTTGTTGTAGGGAACTGCAACTTTAAGTTCATCAATATCTTCTCTCACTACTTCAAAGCCTAATGCATTCAATATCTTTTTAACTTTATCTGGATGATAGTTCTTCCCGCTTAATTTTTTGATATAATGATACTTCACTGCCACTTCTGTTTTGGCTTTGGGTGAAGGATATACATCTGTAACATCACTTGCAATCTCGCCACCTGCAACCTCTTTAATGAGTAATGCAGCACGTTGTAATACCTGTACGCAACCAGATATATCAACACCTTTTTCAAAACGTGTAGCAGCTTCTGTTCTCAATCCATGTCGTAAAGATGTTTTACGAACGGAAATGGGATGAAACCATGCGCTCTCTAAAAATATATTCGTTGTAGCTGATGTAACACCACTCTTAGCTCCACCAAAAACACCTGCAATGCACATTCCTTCTCCAGATCCATTACAGATCATCAGGTCTTCTGCTGATAGTTTCCGTTCCTTTTCATCGAGTGTGATAAAACTACTTCCCTCGTCTAAATTTTTTACCACTACTTCTCCGCCTTTGATCGTATCTGCATCAAAAGCATGCAGTGGTTGACCGGTTTCATGCAGGATATAATTCGTAATGTCAACGATATTGTTGATGGGTCTTTGTCCAATGGCCAGTAGACGATTTTTCAACCAAGCCGGAGATTCTTTTACGGTAACGCCTGTAATACTTACACCCGCATATCTTGGACAAGCTTCCTGATTTTCTACCGTTACCTTGATGGGCAGTTTTTTTGAATCAACTTTGAATGTATTGCTGAATGGTGAAACAGGCTTGGCTTCTTGTTCATGGTGGGTGAGATAGGCACAAACATCTTTTGCCACACCCAAATGACTCATTGCATCCATACGATTGGGTGTGAGTCCGATCTCATAAATCCAATCATTGTAGGGTGTAAATAAACTTGCTGCATCGGTACCGGGAACTGAATCAGCCGGTAATACCATGATTCCGTCATGACTGGTACCCACACCAATTTCGTCTTCTGCACAAATCATACCCTGACTTTCCACCCCACGAATCTTGGCAATCCGCATGGTTAAAGGCTCTCCGCCAATGGGATAAATGGTAGTACCAACCGTTGCAACAATTACTTTTTGTCCGGCAGCTACATTGGCAGCCCCACAAACAATCTGCAGCGGTGTTTCTCCGCCAATATTTACGGTAGTGATCTTTAATTTATCAGCATTGGGATGTTGTTCACAGGTAAGTACTTCACCTATTACCAAACCTTTCAATCCACCCTTGATGCTCTCATACGCTTCCAGACTCTCCACTTCCAATCCGATAGAAGTCAAGATTTTAGACAATGCTTCAGGTTCAAGGGTTGTGGGGAGGTATTCACTCAGCCAGTTATAACTAATGGTCATATTCGATTGCTCTTTTCGGGGTGTAAAAGTAAGGATAATAAGCTGCAAGCGACAAGCTACAGGCTACAAGCTATAGCTCAAAAGATTTAGATCTAAAATTTTCAACTACAGCACAACGTTTTGACAACAACTAGCCGATACTAAAGTCTTCGTCACTTGAAGCCTCTAGCGTGAGGCTTGCAGCTTGAAGCTTACAGCTCTTTAATTACGCTTTTCTCCCATCTCCAACCCCATTTTTTAGAAATTTCTTTGTACACAGGTATTTGTGCATTTCCTGTGTGTTTGGTCGGAAAACTTTTGATTTTGGGGGATAACCTTAGTAATTTGTGTGAATAGAGCGGTGAATAAACTGCGTGGAACTGTGAATTGATGTGGATGAAAAATGCCAGAAAAAAATTTTAGTAAGACAATTTTCTACACCATATTCGCTCCCCCTAACTGCCGAGGTAACAATTCCGTAACACGGGAAATGACTTAGGAAGGAAATAGGAAACTTACTAACCACCAACCAAGAACTGACTACGACCATGGATCTGACCAGCCTGAATAAAGACCGCAAAAGAAGAAAGCCCGCAGTAGACCTTAGCACAATGGTATATGGAAAAGTACCCCCTCAGGCCAAAGAATTAGAGGAAGCGGTATTGGGTGCTATCATGCTGGAAAAAAGTGCTTTTGATACCGTTACAGAAATCGTTAAGCCCGAGTGTTTTTATGTAGAAGCACACCAGCTCATTTTCAAAGCAATGCAAAGTCTGCAACAGAAAAGTATGCCCATCGATATACTCACTGTGGTAGAAGAATTGAAAATGAAAGAACAACTGGATGCAGTGGGTGGCCCCTATTATGTTACCAAACTCACCAACTCAGTTGTTTCTACTGCGAATATTGATGCGCATGCGCGTATCGTTTTACAAAAATTTATTCAGCGTGAATTGATTCGTATCAGTGGTGAAATTATTGGTGATGCGTATGAAGACAGTACCGATGTCTTTGATTTATTGGATGACAGTGAAACCAAAATGTTCAACATCACCAACAATTATCTGAAAAAGAATTTTGAAGATGTAGGAAACGTGTTAGCCAAAACATTGAACAGAATTGATGAACTGCGTACCAAAACAGAAGATGTCTCCGGTGTACCGAGTGGATTTTCAACATTAGATCGTGTGACGTATGGATGGCAACCCACCGACTTAATCATTCTTGCAGCAAGACCTTCAGTGGGTAAAACTGCGTTTGCATTGAACCTTGCCAGAAATGCGGCCCTGAATAAAATCAAACCCGTAGGTGTTGGATTTTTCAGTTTGGAAATGAGTGCATCGCAGTTGGTTCAGCGTATTCTCAGTGCTGAAAGTGAAATACCACTGGAAAAAATATCACGCGGTAAATTGGAGGATCATGAATATGAGCAACTGCTGCACAAGGGTATTAAAGCCTTAGAAAATGCACCACTCTATATCGATGATACTGCTGCATTGAATATTTTCGAATTCCGTGCCAAGGCAAGAAGAATGGTAAATAAATACAATGTCGGACTGATCATCATCGACTACTTGCAGTTAATGAGTGGTAGCGCAGATAGAAATTCAAACCGTGAACAAGAGATCAGTACCATTTCACGAAGTTTAAAAGCATTGGCAAAAGAATTGAGTATTCCCATCATTGCATTGAGCCAGTTGAGTCGTGCGGTGGAAACCAGAAAAGAAAGTAAAATTCCTCAGTTGAGTGATCTTCGTGAATCGGGCGCTATTGAACAGGATGCGGATATGGTTATGTTTATCTATCGCCCTGAATATTATGAAGTCAATAGCAATGAAATGGGCGAAAGCACCAAAGGCGAAACCCATATTCGTATTGCCAAGCACAGAAATGGTTCACTGGAAAACATCATACTGAAAGCCAATCTGTCTATCCAGAAATTTGAAATAGCCAACGATGATTCCAAGTTTTTAGGAACCGGTAATTACAGACCACTACCTCCGGGTACATTATCCAACTCAAACACAGAGCCGGATAGTGGCAAACTCTTTATACAGAAAGGAAGCAAAATGAATGGAGGAGATTTTGATGAAGGTTTTGACAACGATGTTCCTTTTTAATCTGTGAATGAACTGTATGGTCAATTGTGAATAATCTTTTGCTTCATGGCTTTACCTTTTTTTTACGAATCAACCGTTGCAGCCTCTTCTTCTTTATTCGAACTGAGTGAAGAAACCAGTAAACATTGTATTCAGGTACTGAGGATGAAAACAGGTGAACGCATTCAACTGACCAACGGCAAAGGCGGATTGTACACAGCAAGCATTGCGCACGAGGATAAAAAACATTGTACGGTAAATATCGAATCAGCAAAACAATATCCGGCGCCTGAGAAAAAAACAACCATCGCCGTTTCACTACTCAAAAATGCCAGTCGATTTGAATGGTTCTTAGAAAAAGCTACTGAGGTTGGTATTACAGAGATCATTCCATTGATCTGTTCAAGAACGGAACACACACGTTTTCGTTTTGAAAGAATGCAGCAAATTCTCATTTCAGCGATGTTACAGAGTCAGCAAAGCTGGTTACCTGTTTTACACGAACCCATCAAACTTCAAACACTGTTTGAGGCTCATTCAGCTACTCAGAAATTAATTGCACATTGCGAAGAGGATGTCAAGACCCCCATTCATTCGATCTCATTCAATGAATCTGTACTAATGCTCATTGGTCCGGAAGGAGATTTTACACCGGAAGAAATCAGGCTGGCCATCCATCATGCTTATCAACCCGTTTCTCTGGGAAATACTCGATTGCGAACAGAAACCGCAGCAATCGTTGCCAGCACTTTTTTATCCATACGATAAAAAAACTCCCTGCACATCATCATTCGAAACAGTTCCTTTTGTAAATTCATTACATGAGCAGGTACTTCTTTTTTTGTTGCATACTATCTTTTTTGCTGATACAATCATGCAGTAATAGCAGCAGCAAAAAACCTGTTTTTAGAGACACATCCATCACTGTTGCTACCTCTTTCAATGATCTGTTTATGGATAGTCTCGAACTTGATCAATTCCTAAAAAATAATACTGCATATCAAGACTATACAGAACAGTTCAATGATTTTTATAAAGACCGAAACTATGCGTATGCCTGGTTTGACAGCAGTGGTCTTTCAGAACAAGCATCTAACTTCAGAAATTTACAATTGAATTTTATCAGCAGTTTTGAAGACAGCAGTCTGTATCATCCTGAAATGGAACAATTACTCGAGCGCTTCGTATCATCCAATAAAAAAAATAAGCCGGCAGATTCATTGGTTTTAAAAGCTGAATTATTATTGACCGGACAATTTTTCCGTTATGCAGCTAAAGTTTACAAAGGAAGCGATATTGATGCGGCAGAACTAGGCTGGTTCATTCCAAGAAAAAAAATCGATCTACATGCATTGCTGGATTCGGCGATCCTTCATAAAAATGAAGAAGCGTATGCACCACAAAACCAGCAGTATAAAAAACTACAACAATATGTAGAACGCTACTCAGCTTTGGCCAAGCAACATTCACCAGATCCCATTCCTCCACTTCAAAAATCACTCCGAAGTGGAGATTCATCTGCTATTCTGATACAGATCAAAAAGCATTTACAATTGGTGGGAGATCTGGAAGAAAATGTAGATAGTCCTTTGTTTGATACGGCCCTTGTTATCGCTACCAAAAAATACCAGCAACGAATGGGATTAACCATTGATGGTGTGATTGGCAATAAAATGATTGCAGAACTCAATGTACCATTGAAACAAAGACTGCGTCAAATTCTCATCAACCTGGAACGTTTGAGATGGATGCCGCCTGAAAAAGACACGAACTATATTTTGGTCAATATCCCCGAATATAAAATGCATGTGTACGACAGTGGTCGATTACAGTTCGATATCAATGTGATTGTAGGTACGGCTGCGAATAATACCGTTATTTTCAATGATAAACTTCAATACGTGGTATTTAGCCCATACTGGAATGTACCCGAAAGTATTGTTACAGGTGAGATTCTGCCTGCTATTAAAAAAAATCCTGATTATCTCACCAAACAAAATATGGAAATTGTAAAACAAGGCAAGATACCTGTAATCAGACAGAACCCAGGTCCGGGTAACTCGCTTGGATTGGTTAAGTTTTTATTCCCGAATAATTACAATATCTATTTTCACGATACTCCGAATCGGAATCTTTTTTCCCAATCGAGTAGAAGTTTTAGTCATGGGTGTATCCGCATTGCAGAACCTAAAAAAATGGCTGCCTATCTGTTACGACAAGACAGCAGTTGGAATGATCGTACCATTGATAGTGCCATGCATTTGAAAAAAGAAAAATGGGTTGCCTTGAAAAAATCAGTACCTGTATTCATCGTGTATTTTACAGCCTGGGTAGATAAAAATGGGGAGCTGAATTTCAGAAAAGACATCTATAAACATGACGAAAAAATGGCTAATAAATTATTCAAGTCATAAAAGACCATCAGCTTCAGTAGAATTACTAACCTAGAGACTTCAACTACTTTCTTACCTTTGTTTAAACCAGTGACCATGCATTTGATTGAAGTAAATGATGCTGCTACTAAGAAAGAATTTTTGGAAGTAAGTGCAAGATTGAACCAACACAATCCTGCTTATATCAGACCTTTGAATAATGAGGTAGAAGCTGTATTTGATGCTGAAAAGAACAAACAATTCAAATACGGCACTGCCAAGCGATGGATCGCCGAAACCGATGATGGAGAAGTAGTAGGTCGCATTGCCGCATTTACCAGCTCTAAATACATCAATAAGGGAACTGATTTTCCGACAGGTGGTATTGGTTTTTTTGATTGTATCAATGATCAGGCTACGGCTAATCTTTTATTTGATACTGCCAAACAATGGTTACAAGAACAAGGTATGGAAGCCATGGATGGCCCCATCAATTTTGGGGATCGCGATAAATGGTGGGGATTAATGGTTGAAGGATTTGATAAAGAGCCTATGTATGGTATGTCATTCAATCCAGATTATTATGAATCACTTTTTACCACTTATGGGTTTCAGAACTACTATAATCAGTATTATTATTCGATGCAGGTAGATGATCCACTACCCCCTCGCTTTCCTGAGAGACATGCAAAATTCAAAGGCAAAACCGGCTATGAAGCCAAGCATGTGAAACTATCCGAGTTGGATAAATATGCAGGAGATTTTGCTACGGTATACAACGCAGCCTGGGCGCAACATGGAGAAAACAAAGAGATCACCAAAGAGCAAGTGATCAAGTTATTCAAAACCATGAAGCCCATCATGGATGAAAGGGTAGTATGGTTTGCTTATTATAAAGAGGAGCCGATTGCTATGTTCATCAATATTCCTGATATCAACCAATACTTCAAGCACTTCAATGGGAAATTCGGCATTTTACAAAAACTACATCTTTTATGGATGAAATACACAGGCGCCTGTAAACGTTTGACAGGTCTCGCTTTTGGTGTGGTTCCTAAGTACCAAGCCTTGGGTATCGATAGTTTTTTAATCTATGAATGTGGTTTACTGATCCAAAATAAAGGGTGGTATTTTGAATATGAAATGGGTTGGGCCGGTGATTGGAACCCAAAAATGTTGAATATCTATAAAAGTTTAGGCGGAGTACCCAGTCGCAGAATGGTCACTTTCCGCTATCTTTTTGATCAAAACAGAGCTTTTGAAAGGCATCCGGAGATGGAATATAAATAAGCTACTAGCCGCCAGCTACTAGCTGCTAGTTATTAGAAAGATTTTTTACACATTCTGCTAGCAGCTAGCAGCTAGTGGCTAGTAGCTAGCTGCTTCTCCTTATATTGCACCACTGATATGGACAATAAATTCATCGTTTCGGCGCGTAAGTATAGACCACAGAATTTTAGTACGGTGGTGGGGCAGTCGCATATCACTACTACACTGAAAAATGCAATTAAGAATAATCAACTGGCGCATGCATTTTTGTTTTGCGGTCCGAGAGGTGTGGGTAAAACCACCTGTGCCCGTATTCTTGCTAAAACGATCAATTGTACCAATCCCACTCCAGATGGTGAAGCATGTAATACTTGTAATAGTTGCGTTTCATTTGATGCCGGAACTTCTTTGAATATTCATGAGCTCGATGCAGCAAGTAATAACTCAGTAGAAGATATTCGAACCTTGGTAGAACAGGTTCGTTTTGCACCACAGGCCGGTAAATACAAAGTATATATCGTGGATGAGGTACATATGCTCAGTACCAGCGCCTTCAATGCTTTCTTGAAAACACTGGAAGAGCCCCCATCCTACGCTATTTTTATTTTAGCTACGACTGAAAAACATAAGATACTTCCCACCATATTGAGTCGCTGTCAGATTTTTGATTTCAAAAGAATCACGAATAATGATACGGTTGAACATTTACAGGAAATTGTAGAGAAAGAATCTATTCAGGCAGAAAAAGCTGCATTACAGGTCATCGCCCAAAAAAGCGAAGGTTGTATGCGTGATTCATTGAGTATTTTGGATAAGATCGTAAGTTTTACCAATGGAACCCTTACCTACCAGAATACCTTAGAACATTTGAATATTCTGGATGAAGATTATTATTTCCGATTACTCGAATCTTTACAAAAACAAGACATGGCTGCAGCTATGATGTTGTATGATGAGATCAATAGAAAAGGGTTTGAAGGCGATTTAGTGATAAACGGTTTTGCTGAGTTTATTCGCAACTTACTGGTATGTAAAGATCCCAAATCTGCTACTTTATTGGATGTAGTGGAAGGCTTACAAGAAAAATACATTCAAACAGCAGCCAACACCAGCCTTTCGTATTTGGTGAGTGCACTCAATATTCTGAACGAAGCCGAGATTCAATTTAAAATGGCGCGGAATAAGCGATTGCATGTTGAACTCGCTATCATTAAACTGAATTTCCTCCAACAAGCCATCGAATTGTCTTCCGAAAACGGACAAATCATTAAAAAAAAACGACTTGATGGTCCAATAGCTTTCCGAACTAAGACAGTTTCATCCTTACAGGTAAAAACTGTTCCGGATCAGGCTCCACCAAAGTTGTTGATACAGGAAGAAAAGAAAACTTCGGTTCGGCCTGTTGTATCAAATCCAACGATTCAAGCTCCTCCGCCTACCAGACCCGCAGCCGTTAAACCTGTTTCACCAACTATCGGTGTACCTAAAAAAAGTTTATTGGATGCTTTGCGAGAAAAAGTAGGTGATCAGTATGCCATTGAAGAAGTAAAAGAAGCGGAAGTACTCAATCTAGAGAAACTGATGCGCTGCTGGAATGAATACACCCAAAAATTAGAACAACAACAAAAACATTCATCGGTAGGAACATTTAAAATTGCTCAACTGCAGATCGAAGATGATATTCACTTCTCTGTCACAGTCCCCGCACTTACTGCACAGAAATTTGTAGAGCAGGAAAGAATGATGTTAATCGATTACCTACACACTGCATTTAATAACCGAGCTATTACTTTTAATATCCTGGTAGAAGCTACCGAGCGCGAAGATGTACCCATTCACCTCAAACTCAACAGCAAACAAAGATTTGAACGCATTGCCGAGCAGTATCCGCTCATTCGAGAATTAAGAGATCGATTGAAGCTGGAGATAGATTATTGATTAGAGTCCATGGTCCATAGCCTATAGTTGATAGTCAATAGTGCATATCTTACTTGCGGCTTGAAGCTTGTAGCTAAAACAATTACCTTTATAGGTATCTTAATAAGAAAATTCTATGCCCAAATCCACATTCAAATACACAAACAATGAGGTAACCGTTGTATGGAAACCGGATACATGTATTCATAGCAGAATATGCTGGACTCAATTGAGAGAAGTATTTGATCCGGCGAAAAAACCTTGGGTCAATATAGAAGGCGCAACAACCGATGCCATCATTGAACAGGTAAGAAAATGTCCGAGTGGCGCCTTGAGTTATTTTATGAATACAACGGGAGAAAATACAGCAGAAAAAGATATTCAGTCGGAAGTAGCAAGCATTATGAATATTCAAATTAAACCCAACGGTCCAATATTGATCACTACCGATTGTGAGATCACCCACAGCGATGGTAGAAAAGAAATCAAACAAGGAACCACGGCATTATGCCGTTGTGGAGAATCATCTAATAAACCTTATTGTGATGGAACACATAGAAAAGTAGGATTTGAAGCAGAATAAATGATGAATATTGAATAATGAATATCGAAGTTGGATATTCATTATTCAATATTCATCATTCTGCTGTTTTTATAGTTTCTTACTCTTAGCATACCCATTCTTTAACAACCATTGTAATACTTTCTCTCGTTGGTCTCCTTGAATGATTATTTCTCCGTCTTTCACAGAACCGCCTGTTCCACAAAAATTTTTGAGTTGTTTTCCTAGTTTTTCGAGATCGTCTGTTTTACCGATAAAACCTGTTACCAAGGTCACCGATTTACCGGCTCTTTGCTTTTTATCCAATAAAATACGCAGCATTTGCTGAGTAGGAGCCTGCGTATCCGGTTCTTCTTCCCGTTCCGGCTGAAATTGAAAGTTCGGATCTGTGCTGAAGATAAAACCGTTGCTGTCTGATTTGAATTTCTTAGACATACTTAGATTTTGGCAAAGTAACTGAAAACTGAGATCCATTTCCGGGCTCACTTTTCACAGATAATGTTCCATGATTGGCCTCTACAAACTCTTTACACAATAGCAAGCCAAGACCCGCACCCTTCTCATTTTTTGTACCCGTAGTTGTAAAATGGGTATTGACCTTGAATAATTTCCCGATCTGTTCTTTTGTCATACCAATACCATTGTCTATAATATCTAATATCGCCATATGCTCATCTTCGCGGTATTGAACAGTAATGCTGCCCCCTTCTTCCGTGAATTTAAGTGCATTCAATAATAGATTTCTGAGAATGATATCAACATGATGCACATCAGCATAGGCTTTTGCAGTAATGGATACATCATTATGAATAACAATTTTCTTTTGATTGGCTGCACTGGTGAGCAAGTGAGAATTATTTTCTACCATTTCATACAAGGAACATTCACTCGCCTGAACATCTGTTACCCCTTCCATCTGATTACGAGACCATAATAACAGATTGTCCAATGTAGTATTCAGTGATGTAATTTGCTTGCCCAACGCATGCTTGATCTTTGTAAATGCATCTTCTGATAAACTTTGTTTGTCAATTAACTGCAATACCCCACTCAATGACGAAATAGGCATTCGAAGATCATGAGAAAGAATAGAAAATATTTTGTCTTTTTGAAAAGATGCTTGCTCCAAAGCCGCTTTCTGTAATCGTAATTGTTTATTAGCAAGTTGTTTAAATTGATTTCTTCTCCAAGATACGAGCCAGAGAGCCATCACAAGCGCCACTACTACTAATAATAAGAAAGTATATAAACGTTGATCCTTGATTTTTTCTTTCTGAGCCTCATCTTCTTTTTTTAAAAGATTGATCTCAGCTTGTTTTTTCTCTGTCTCAAAAGCAACCTGCATTTGTGCAAATCTGGCTCGGCTTCTTTCTTCAAAAAGGGTATCGTTTAATGCGACATGTATCGCTTGTGATTCGTATGCTTTTTTGTAATCACCTATTTGTGCATATGAGAAGGCCAATAATTTCTGAATCGTTGCTTGTTCACTTTTGGCTCCTAATATTTTCGATACAGCTACTGCTTCTTGTAAATAAGTGATTGATACTTTCCATTGTTTTTTTCGCTGGTATGCTTTTCCCAATCGATACAGCGATGTTTCAATAATGAAATTACTCTTAGCTGCTCGAGCTGCTGTTAATGAAGCTAAAAAATAATCAATAGAGCGGTCAATGGAACCTTCTTCAAAATATACATCGCCCAAAGTACGTAAGCTAAAAGCTATCAGGTACTGATCTCCCAACTTAGAGTTATGCTCTAAAGCTGCGTGTCCGAAAATGATCGCAGAATCTTTGATTTTTGCACGATGTGCACAGAATGCAATATTATTCAAACTTCTACCCACTCCTAAAGGATTATTGAGTTTCGCATGAATACTCATTTCCTTATGAAAATAATCCATCGACTCCCGATACTTGGCTTGTGAGTTATAAATAGCCCCTACATTTCGATAAGAAATTGCTAGTTGAGACAGCAATTGCAAAGAGTCATTGATTCGAAGTGCCCGTAGGGCATAGTCAAACCCCTTTGAGTAATCACCCTTACGGTAGTAAGCCCAACCGATATTGTTGAGCGCTTTTCCCAATCCGGGTACATCCTTGATCTTTATCGCCTGTAGTTGGGCTTTGATGGCAAAATCGAGAGATTGATCTGCGTCTTTATCTGAGAGTTCCTCTGCAATCTGATTCAGTACACTTACATAAGTACTATCCTGTTGAATTGTTTTGGATATAAGTATCAAAGAATCAGCCTTGGGTGTTTGTGCACTGATTATTCCAGAGAGTAACAGAAGGAATAGTACAGGAATTGATCTTATCATCATGAGCAAAAAAGGCGTATTCAAAAGCAAACATCATTAGATGAAGACCAAGATACGCTAAACCCGCTTATTTTCCAACAGCCTTATGCGATAATAACCGCTTTCAAACTCAGATCCAAGCTCTGTGCCTGATGAATGAGTCCCCCTACACTTACATAGTCAACATTTGTAGCTGCATAGGCTTGTATATTTTGTAAGGTAATACCACCACTTGCTTCCGTTTCAAAACGACCATTGATCAATGCTACGGCTTCTTTTACTTGGGTAGGCATAAAATTATCCAGCATAATTCTAAATACTTTACCCGTGGCTTTGGTACAAACCAACTCAACATCCGATAATGTTCTTGTTTCTACTTCAATTTTTAAGTGAGGATGATATTGTGTTACATAATCATATGCTTTATCGATAGCTTGTATAATACCACCCGCATAATCTATATGATTATCTTTTAGCATGATCATATCATACAATCCAAATCGATGATTAACCCCACCTCCTATTCTTACTGCCTCTTTTTCCAACAAGCGAAAATTGGGTGTTGTTTTACGTGTATCTAATAGACGCGTGTTATATCCTTTTAATCGTTCCGTGTATTGACGGGTAAGTGTTGCAATGCCACTCATTCGCTGCATGCAATTCAATACCAGTCTTTCACAGGAAAGAATGGTATGAATAGACGCTGATACTTCAAAAGCCGTTTCTCCTTCTTGCATAGCGTCACCATCAGACTTATGTATTGTGAATACAGCATCAGGATCCTGCATGCTGAATATTTTTTTGGCAATCTCTACTCCTGCTAAAATGCCATTTTGCTTGATTTTTAAGACTGCTTTCCCTTTCTGATCCCGAGGAATACAACTTAAGGTGGAATGATCTCCTTCACCAATGTCTTCTTTTAGTGCTGCAGTTACCAATATCTTTAAGTGTTCATCAAAATGGTTCATACAACAAAACTAAAATATATTCATGGACCCTATAAAAATAATCCGCCTATTGTTCTCTTAAAAACAACAGGCGGCGAATCTCAATACGAGATTAACATATTCATATCATTTAAAATCAATCACGCAAAATGTCGAAACTAAATATTGCTCCCGTGCCGAATGGCCCCGTCCTTGTTACTCCGCCTCAGGCAGACATTGACCTCTGATCATCCGCCCCGGCGGATGATCTGTCTTAGCTACGCTTGACACCGACCCCAATGAGGCCCGTCCACAAGGACTGATTAAAAATTATTTATTGATCATCACTCGTGCCTTAGTCTTTTTACTACAGCTTTAGAATATAGAAATATATAAATAGGCAATCACGTTATAAGATTAACTGATTCGTAGCGAAATAATCTTGAACTTGGCAGCTTGTGATTTGATCAGTACAGTGATATTATATCCTTTATTATTCTTGTCAGACGAAACGAGTTTACCGACCAGATAAGTGGTACTCCCCAAATCTCGATTGGATAGTTTTTCAAAGCCCGTAATTGCATTCTCTGTGAAAAAAGTCTTTAGCGCAATGGAAGCCTGATTCTTACTGATATTTTTAATTTCATCTTTATCCAGAAATTTCAGATCTACATAAGTATCAAAAGATTGAGCAATTTCTTCTGTATCAGCCTTTTTAAAAGCATTAAAGATCTGATCCAGACTATTCTCCTGAACTACAAAAGACATGGCTAAAAACGCCCATCCCACAGTCAAAAAAAATGTTTTCATACAGTTTATTTTGTATTCACTATTATAATGTGCCAAAAACATGCCAACTTTGAATGCAGTTAAAGTTAATGCCTAATCAGCAATTAATAAACCATATCATTTTTTAATATGAATAAAAAAGTCATTCTCCTCATCATGGATGGGTGGGGTTTAGGTAAAACCGCAAGTGCTGATGCTATCCAACAAGCAAATGTACCCTTTGTGTCTTCTTTATATCAGCAATATCCAAATACAACATTGATTACCTGTGGTGAAGAAGTTGGGTTACCGGAAGGACAAATGGGCAACAGCGAAGTGGGCCATTTGAATTTGGGGGCAGGAAGAATTGTGTATCAAGAATTACAACGTATCAATGTAGCTGTTAAGACAGGGGAATTGGCCAACAATGCCAATTTCTTAGCAACATTATCGTATGCCCAAACCCATCAAAAAGCACTGCATCTGATCGGTCTGGTAAGCGACGGTGGTGTTCATTCACATATTGATCATCTAAAAGCCATTTGCGATCTCTGTCAAAAGAACCGGTTATCCCAAGTTTTTATTCATGTATTTACCGATGGAAGAGATACCGATCCAAAAAGCGGACTGGGTTTTGTGAAAGAATTGGAAGCTCATTTACAACAGTCGGTAGGCACCATTGCAACAGTTAGTGGCAGGTATTATGCAATGGACAGAGATAAAAGATGGGAAAGGGTAAAACTGGCTTATGATTGTTTGGTGAATGCGGTAGGCCCCACCGCTACAAGTGCTGTAAGCGCCATTGAGAACGCTTATAAAAATGGCACTACCGATGAATTCATTTTGCCTACCATTATTACCAATGAACAACAACAACCCATCGCCACTATCAAAGAAGGTGATGCAGTGATTTGTTTCAACTTCCGCACCGATCGTTGCCGTGAGATCACAGAAGTACTTACACAACAGGCCTTCCCGGAACAAGGGATGCAGCCTTTACAACTTCATTATACTACCATGACGCAGTATGATCAGAAGTTCAAAAAAGTGAATGTAATTTTTGAAAATGATAACCTTACCAATACCCTTGGTGAAGTATTGGAAGCACATGGTAAGCGACAAATACGTATTGCTGAAACAGAAAAATATCCGCACGTTACTTTCTTTTTTAGCGGCGGCAGGGAAGTACCTTTTGAAGGTGAAAAAAGAATCATGGTGCCCTCTCCCAAAGTAGCTACTTATGATCTACAGCCTGAGATGAGTGCTGTTGAAATTACAGATCAACTGATTCCTGAAATTGAAGCAGGAGCAGTTGACTTTGTTTGTTTGAATTATGCAAATACAGATATGGTTGGACATACCGGCGTTTTCAGTGCTGCTATGAAAGCCGCTGAAACAGTAGATAGCTGTGTAAAACGCGTAGTAACTGCCGGACTTGCATCAGGCTATACTATTTTCCTGACTGCAGACCACGGCAATGCTGATTTTATGATTAATGAGGATGGTAGTCCCAATACAGCACATACCTTAAACCCCGTTCCATTCTTTATCATTGATAAGGAATGGAAAGGAGCCATCAAGCCCGGCAAATTAGGTGATTTAGCCCCTACCATCTTAACAATGATGAATCTTCCGATTCCTGCTGAAATGACGGGAAATGTCTTAATTTAAACGCATAAACAACCCAAACCAATCATGAAAATTGTCAAAAAAATTTTGTGGGTGCTTTTGATCGCCCTTGTAGTCATACAGTTTATTCGTCCTGAAGCCAATGCCTCTACCGATATATCAGGCAATATCAAAAACCTGTATACTGTTCCTGAAAATGTAAATGCCATTCTTGTAAAAGCCTGTAACGATTGTCATACCAATAATACTGTTTATCCATGGTATTCAAAAATACAACCGGTTGCATGGTGGTTAGATGATCATGTTAAAGAAGGTAAATCTCATTTGAACTTTGATGCTTATACTTCTTATAACCTGAGAAGACAATATCATAAAATGGAAGAAGTGATTGAGCAGGTAAAAGAAAAAGAAATGCCGTTGAATTCTTATACATGGGTACACCGTGATGCCAAACTTACTGATGACGAACGCGTTGTTTTAACAAACTGGGCGCAGTCTGTAATGGATACGATGAAAGCTAAATATCCATTAGACAGCCTGATCAGAAAAAAGAACTGAGTTGCTTGTATTACGTAAGTGTATAGCAATTTTCTTTTTATTATTGGTGTTATCTCCAATGACAGGATTTGTATTGTTTCATCATCAACAAAATCAAATACGATCAGATGTAAAAAAAGCTTTTAAAACCAAAGAGCTTTCTACTGTTCGGGTCAAACATCTACGTTGGTATAAAAAAAATAAAGAAATCATTGTAAATGGTACTCTGTTCGATGTAAGTTCCATCCGCAAAGAAGCAGATGGAACTTACACCGTAAAAGGCTTATACGATTATCAGGAGCATAAATTGCATGCTTTGATGGATAAAGCTGCTCATAAAAATAAAGGAGCAAGTAGAATACTCTCTTTTTCATTTTGTTTTATAAGTGATCAAATTTCGTCTTCAGTTCAAGTAACTAGTACAGGTTTTTTCCTTCGCACTTGTTATGCTACTGATATTGTTTCTTGGAAACCACAATTTCAACCAGACCTCATCGCACCCCCGCCAAAGCAAATACTGTTTAGAACATCATTTTCTTAATTATTAAACAGTACATCCATGCGAATAAATATGGGGTGGACATGTACTTTATGGTCGTGTCTACTATTCAATATACACTTACAAGCACAACAAAAAAAAGACAGCATTTCAACAGATAACGAGTCCGTTAATCTGAATGAAGTAACCGTATATGCAAACAAATTTGCCGAAAGATCCGGTCGTGTTGCTCAAACTGTAAAAAGTATCCGAGACAAGAATACATTGAATATGCAGGCCAATACCGGCGATATCCTCATCAATACCGGAACTTTATTTGTACAAAAAAGTCAGCAAGGGGGTAGCAGTCCGGTAATACGTGGTTTTGAAGCAAGTCGTGTATTGCTTACCGTTGATGGAATCAGGATGAACAATGCTATATACAGAGCCGGACATCTACAGAATGTCATTACCATCGACAATATGATTCTCGACAGAATGGAGGTATTGTATGGTCCATCATCAACACTGTATGGTAGTGATGCCTTAGGTGGTGTAGTGAGTATGTACACCCGAAATCCAAAATTATCTAGCGGTACAACAACAGAAGTTTCCGGCAGCAGTACGCTTCGTTATACCAGCGCCATTGATGAACAAAGAGGTAATGTCATATTCAATATTGGTGGAACAAAATGGGCATCGCTGACATCAGTGACATACGGAACTTTTGGTGATATGAGACAGGGTAAGAACAGAAACAGTAAATACCCTGCTTTTGGTTTAAAACCATTTCTTGTTCAAAGAGTCGGGAATACAGATATAGCTGTTCCTAATCCCAACCCTAATCAACAAACGCCCTCCGGCTATGAACAGATAGATGTATTACAGAAGTTTTTATACAAAGCATCTGATAAAGTTGATCACATTTTTAATTTTCAGTTTTCCAATACAGGAGATATCCCTCGTTATGATCGACTCAGTGAAGGCACATTGGCAGCACCTGTGTTTGCCGAATGGTATTACGGTCCGCAGTTACGCAACTTGGCATCCTATCATCTCAATGTTTCCCAACAATATGGCTTTTTTCAAGACTTGAAACTCACTGCCAGTTTTCAGGATATCGAGGAGAGCAGAATAACACGTCGATTCAATAATAACAATAAAGATTATCGATGGGAAAAAATCAATGTATTCGGATTGAATTTTGATGCGAAACACTACAAGGGTAAACATGAACTTCATGTAGGCGCTGAAAGTTATACCAATTTCGTTCGTTCAACAGCAGAACGCCGCAATATTGTAACCGGAGCACTGAGCAGAATTACTACCCGATATGCTGATGGTCCTACAAAAATGGCATCTAATGCATTGTACGCACAACACACGTATAAGATCACTGACGAGTGGACTTTGAACGATGGCATTAGATTGAATTTGATAAGATTGGATGCCAGGTTTGCAGATACTACGCTTATGCATTTCCCCTTTAATAAGGCGCAACAAAATAATATCGCCGTTACAGGAAATATTGGACTGGTATATGCTACAAAAGACAATTTCCGACTAGCCATGATTCTTAGCAGTGGTTTCCGCACTCCTAATGTAGATGATCTGTCGAAAGTGTTTGATACCAGAACCGGTATTGTAGTAGTACCCAACCCTAATATCAAACCTGAATATACATACAATGGAGAGCTGAGTATTGCCAAACAAACCAAAGCATTTTCATTAGGTGCTTCATTATTTTATACCATTTTCAGAAATGCACTTGTGCTGGATAAATACAAGTTTAATGGACAAGACAGTATTTTATACAGTGGTGTACGCAGTGCTGTATTTGCCAATCAAAATAAAGCCAGTGCTTATGTAACAGGCTTTAGTTTAAACGGTTCTCTTACCATTGCAAAAGGAACAGCGATAGATGGAGTATTTACCTATACCTATGGAAGATATACCGATCAAAACAAAGTGAAGGTTCCATTAGATCATATTCCACCGGTATATGGAAGAATAGGTCTTAAAACACAACAGGACACTTGGAATGCAGAATTTTATACTTTATTCAATGGGTGGAAGAGATTAAAAGATTATAATCCGAACGGAGAAGACAATTTACAATATGCAACAGCAGATGGAATGCCTTCATGGTTTACTTTGAACCTGAGAGCAGGATTGTTTATCACTAAAAAACTACAATCGGTACTATTATTAGAGAATCTTACCGATAAGAATTACCGCTATTTTGCCAGTGGTATTTCTGCTCCGGGAAGAAATCTGTCTATTTCATTGAAAGTAGATTTCTGATCACGCTAACTATCTATTGTATTGTTTTAAAGCCCGCTGACGAAAGATCAGCGGGCTTTTAGTTACTTTGCAGCATGCAGATCCGTAAAGCCTCTTACCTAATATCCAGTCCCACTTTCGATAAATGTCCCAAACCGGACAAACCGGAGTATGCATTTATTGGAAGAAGTAATGTGGGTAAATCATCCTTGATCAATATGATCACGGGACAAAGAAGTCTGGCCAAAACTTCTGCTACGCCGGGAAAGACACAACTCATCAATCATTTTGTCATTGAAAGCAGCGCAGCAGAAAAAGGACCTCGTGAACAATGGTATCTGGTGGATCTGCCCGGCTATGGTTATGCTAAAAGATCTCAGAGTGATAGAAGAAGATGGGAACAGATGATTGAAGGATACTTTAGAAAGAGAACTAATCTTACTCAAATATTTGTGTTGATCGATAGCAGACATGGTCCACAAAAAAATGATCTGGAGTTTATTAGTCAGCTAGACAAATGGGGTGTTGTATTTTCATTGGTTTTCACCAAAACCGATAAGGAAAAACCCGCGGTTGTAGAAAGAAATATCAAAGCTTTTTTTGATACCCTTAGAGAGAGTTGGCAGTTTTTGCCAAGACATTTTGTGACGAGTGCGGAGAAGAAATTGGGGAGAGAAGAAATGTTGGAATTTATTCAACAATGTAATCAAGCGTTTCAAGGGTCTTAGGATTTAGCTTTCATCTAGGGTACATGATAAAAATCAGTGATGGAACGCAGATTTTTATGATGGTTTATGATGGTAATCTATCGGCGCTCATCATAATAATCATAAAAAATCTGCGGCCTATAAAAGCTTGAAAACTTTTGGAAAGTTTCGAAACTTTCTAAAAGTTGATCCTCTTTCCGGCGATGTCATAATGTGATGCCTTCTTTGGTTGCATAATATACAATATGACCTAATAACAGTTTTTTTTCAGCCCATTCATTTCTTGTTTGAAGAATGATATCGAAGGGGGTTTCAAAATCATGTGTAAGTTGTTTTCGTATATTTTTTTCATACCCTAACTTGGACTTGCTATCTAAATCCTGATCGGTAACGATCAGCAGGTCTACATCACTTGATACAGAAGCCTCTCCACGTGCCCGTGAACCGAATAATATAACATTCGCCCCAGGCAAAAAACTGTGGATAGATCGTTTGATATCTTCATGTATCAACTTACGCATACTTAAAATTATTAAAAAAACAGGGAAAAAGTTTTGAATATTAAAATATATTTCTATATTGTTATTCCCCATATGTTTCCATCGATCTTATAACAGATCTGAATAAAAAAGCCCCGTATTGTAAGACGAGGCGGCTTAAATGTTTTCACAACGGAATAATCCTTATTGTGATTTGCTTTCAGTTATAAAACTATAAATGATTTTTTATATGAGCAAGAAAATTTTAGGGCTTGATTTGGGTGTTACATCAATTGGATGGGCTTTAATTGAAGAATTAGAATCAAATAAAAAAATTCTAGGAATGGGCTCGCGTATTGTACCACTGAATACAGATGAGAAGACTGAGTTTTCAACTGGCAATAAAATATCAAAAAATCAAACCCGCACAATTAAAAGAACCCAAAGAAAAGGCTATGATCGCTATCAGCAACGAAGGGCAAATTTGACAAGGGTTTTACTTGAACGTAAAATGTTTGATGAGCAACTTTTTAAACTAAGTAGTTTAGAACTCTGGGGATTAAGGGCTAAAGCTGTTAAAGAGAAAATTTCATTAACAGAAATTGGTCGTGTTTTGTATCACTTAAATCAAAAACGAGGATATAAAAGTTCAAGAACTGATGCAAACATGGATAAAAAGGATACAGATTACGTTGCAACGGTAAAAGGAAGGTATCAGACTTTAAAAGATTTAGGATTTACTATTGGTGAAAAATTCTACCAAGAGCTCAAAGCTAACGAGTATTATAGAATAAAGGAGCAGGTCTTTCCGCGAGAAGCATATATTGAAGAATATGATTCCATAATGCTGGAGCAGTCACATCATTATCCAGAAATTATTACAAAGGATTTAATCCATAAAATCAAGTTTGAAATTATTTATTACCAACGCCCACTTAAATCGCAAAAAGCTCTTGTAAGCAAATGCGAACTCGTAGGATTTTGGACAAAAGATAAGACTGGAAAGCAAATATTTGTAGGTCCTAAAGTTGCTCCAAAATCATCTCCATTATTCCAGTTGTGCAAGATTTTGGAGACCATTAATAATTTAAGTCTAAAAGTCAAAAATCCTGAAATATCTAAGCATAAATGGTTAGACTTTTATCCTTCTCAAGAACAGAAAAATACTATATCTAAGTATCTAAATGAAAATGAAAATTTAACGTATGCAGAGCTGTTGAAAATTTTAGGTCTTAGAAAGGAAGACGTTTATGCAAATAAACAAATTATAAATGGATTGCAGGGAAACACAACTGTCACTATACTAAAGAAACTGATCGATAAAAAGCATCTGCAATTCGATCTGAAAATAATCACTAAAGAAGACGCGAAGCAGTTAGTAGATAGAAAAACGGGAGAAGTTCTTTGTGAAGAACTATATGCCGAAGTGTCTTCATCGTTTGAAGTAGAGCCGTTATATCAGCTTTGGCATACAATATATTCAATTAAAGAAGAAAAGGAATGTCAAGAAGTATTAATAAAAAAATTAGGTGTTGATAATGAAATAGCGTTACAACTGTCGAAAATAGATTTTACGAAGCAGGGTTTTGGCAATAAGTCTTCTAAAGCGATTAGGAAAATACTACCCTATCTAATGCGGGGACATGTTTATTCTGATGCATGCGAATTTGCTGGGTATAATCATAGCAAAAGTCTGACAAAAGAAGAAAATCAGAAAAGAGTAATTGCGGAAAAATTAGAACTCTTACCTAAAAATAGTTTGAGACAGCCTGTAGTTGAAAAAATTTTAAATCAATCCATAAATATAGTTAATGCAATAATTAATCGTTTTGGAAAGCCTGATGAAATTAGGGTTGAGCTTGCAAGAGAATTGAAGCAGAGTAAAGATGAAAGGAATCAAGCAGAACAAAGAAATAAAGCCAATGAGAGGCTGAATGCAGAGATTGCCAATAGATTGTCCGAATTCGGCTTACCTGGAACTAAACGATACATACAAAAATATAAGTTCATATTCCCATCACAGAGTAGAAATTTAAAAGATGCACACGTTGAAAATACTTGTATTTATTGTGGCAAATCATTTAGCATAGCCGAAGCTTTAACTGGTGATAATTTTGATGTTGATCACATAGTTCCAAAATCATTGCTTTTTGATGATTCACAAACAAATAAAGTGCTTGTACATAGAAGCTGTAATGCCTCCAAAACCAATCAAACAGCTTATGATTTCATAGCCAAAAAAGGGGAATCTGAGTTAAACGGATATATTGAACGTGTAGATGAATGGTTTAAAAGGGGGATTTTATCATATTCTAAGATGCAGAGATTAAAAGTTTCTTATCAAGAATATTTAGAAAGAAAATCTAAAAAAAAACAAACTGATTCTGATATAAAGCTTTGGGAAAGCTTCATCGAAAGACAATTGAGGGAAACGCAATATATCTCAAGAAAAGCAAGATATATTTTCGAAAACATCTGCAACAAAGTATCAACAACAGAAGGCACCGTAACTGCTGAGTTAAGAAGATTATGGGGTTGGGATGATGTTTTAATGAACCTCCAGTTGCCTAAGTATAAAGAATTAGGCTTAACTCAGATCAAAGAGTGGACAAGTGATCATGGTAGAAAAAAACATAAAAAAGAAGAAATAATTGAGTGGACAAAACGAGATGACCACAGACATCATGCAATTGATGCTTTAGTAGTCGCATGTACAAAACAAGGCTATATTCAAAGAATTAATACTCTAAGTTCTAGTGATGCAAAAGATGCAATGCGGAAAGAAATTCTTGAATCTGCTCTAGTTTTCGATGAAAAGAGAAATCTGCTAGAACAATACTTAATTAAAGAAAGCCCCTTTAGCACCTCAGAAGTTGAAAAAGAAGCATCAAAAATTATCATCTCATTTAAATCTGGAAAAAAAGTAGCAACTAAGGGTATCAGAAAAGTTAAAATAAACGGAATAAAGCAGGTTGTTCAAAAGAATATCATTGTACCAAGAGGTGCCCTTAGTGAAGAATTTGTTTACGGTAAAATCAAAAAAATTGAAAAAAATAAACCTTTAAAGTACTTATTTGAAAATCCCAGTAAGATTGTTGAACTGGAAACTAAAAAGCTTATTATAGATCGTTTGAATGAATTTAATCAGGATACGAAAAAGGCTATTCAATCAACAAAAAAGAATCCACTATTAACAACAAAAGGAATTGCTATCGAATTTGGTAATTGTTTCAAAGATGAGTATGTGATTAAATACCCATTACAATCTTTAAAAGCAAAAGATATTGATTTTATTGTTGACAAAGGAGTAAGAGACATTATTCAAAAGCATTTAGCAAAATTTGATGGTAAGGAAAAAGAAGCTTTTAAAGAACCTGTTTGGTTTAACGAAGAGAAAAAAAATCAGATTAGAACTGTAAGAAGCTTCACAGGTTTGTCTGCTGTTGAACCTGTTTCAAAAGATAAAAAAGGAAATGATATTGGCTTTGTAAAACCCGGTAATAATCATCATATAGCCATTTATAAAAACGGCTCTGGTGAATTTTCGGAGCATTCATGTACTTTTTGGCATGCAGTAGAAAGATTAAAATTTAAAATAGCCGTAATTATTAAAGACTCCAATCAAATATGGACTGATATTATCAACAAAGAATTACCTGACTCTTTTATTGAGAAATTACCAGAAGATAATTTAAAGCTAGAATATGTATTGCAACAAAACGAAATGTTTATTCTAGGTATGCATAATGAAGAACTAGAAACGGCAATTATTAATAACGATTATTCACTACTAAGTAATTTCATTTACTTGGTTTGGAGTATAGCAGATAATGATTACTGGTTTAGGCATCATCTTGAGACAAAGAATTCTGATTTAAAGAAAGTTACGACAGCGAAAGATTCTAAAAGATACTATCGTACAAGCCTTAATGGATTTTTAAAACTGAATCCTGTCAAAATAAAAGTTGATTGTTTAGGTAGAATTATAAGGTTGTAGATGATAAAACGTACTATTTGCATAGAAAGCCCTTGTCACCTTCACTGTCAAAATGAACAACTGGTAGTCAGCTATACCCGTGTAAAGGGTATGGAAGAGGCTCCGGATAAAACCGTACCCATAGAAGATATCGGTATTTTGGTATTAGAACACCAACAAATTACCATTACCCATTACTTGCTAGACAAACTGGCAGCCAATAACAGCGCTGTTATTACCTGTAACAGTCAGCACCACCCAAGTGCTTTATTGATGCCACTGGAAGGTCATACCCTGCAAACTGAACGTTTTCGTTTTCAAATTGAAGCAACAGAGCCCTTAAAAAAACAACTTTGGCAACAAACCATTAAAGCCAAAATTCATAATCAAGCAGCAGTACTTGAAAAATGGCAATTGCCTAGCCAATTACTATTGAACCTCAAACAAAAGGTAAAAAGCGGTGATAGCGATAACCATGAAGCACAAGCATCTGCGCATTACTGGAAGAACCTCTTCCCCCCTGCCTGGCAGTTCTTCCGGCATAGAGAAGGACCTCCCCCCAATAACCTGTTGAATTATGGTTATGCCATCATCCGGGCAACCATGGCAAGGGCTTTGACAGGAGCGGGGTTATTACCTGCCTTGGGTATATTTCACCGGAACCGGTACAATGCCTATTGTTTGGCAGATGATATCATGGAACCATACCGACCATTTGTGGATCAAATTGTGAGGAACATTATTGACAAAACCTCGCATGTGGAGGAGCTCAATCGCGACTTAAAGAATCAGTTACTCAAGCTGCCTACCGTAGATGTGCTGATTGAAGAAGAAAGCAGCCCCTTATTCGTAGCCACGCAGCGTACGGCTACTTCATTGGCCAAATGTTTTGCGGGGCAGCAGCGAAAGATCGCTTATCCCGTTCTGCCATGAAAGCAGACCGTTTAAATGCATACCGAATTATGTGGGTAATCGTATTTTTCGACCTGCCCGTGGTCACCAAAAAAGACCGGAAAATCTATGCCGATTTTCGAAAGAAACTGCTGCAAGACGGGTTTGGTATGTTCCAGTACTCCATTTATTTGCGGCACTGCCCCAGTATGGAAAATGCCCAGGTACATATCAAAAGGGTAAAAAAACAATTACCCGAGAAGGGGCATGTGGTCATGATGACCATCACCGACAAACAATTCGGGATGATTGAGATTTTTCAGGGTAAAAAGCCTGCCGAACCCTTGGAAACGCCTCAACAATTAGAATTATTCTAAAAATAGGATAGTCTAAACTTTAACCCAGCAGATAAAACAAGCGCTCAGAAGCCCATTTTTCAGCGAACACGATCTTTGATAACCCTTACCGGTATTGCATTTCAGCCAATCCTGTTGTTATCAAAGATCGTTGTTCCTGAAATTGAAAGCAAATCACAAC
>JAAXIF010000004.1 GCA_012270485.1 Sphingobacteriales bacterium
CCATTTCTAGACATGCCAGGGATATAGTATCTCTTTGCATTCTTAGGAATGTCGTTTTGATTGATATTTGAATTGTAGTTACTATCAACAGGTAGTGAATAATAATTCTGTCCTACAAAGTATGGATATTGCGGTACTTGATTGCTATCAATAGTAAGGAAATAAGCATAAGTTCCTTTCGGAAAGTCTGGGGTAATACAAAATCTTCCATTGTTCTGATCGAGTGTGCCACTTTTGTGGGTGTACGTGTAATCATTAACAAATGTACCTAAGGGGTATTGTGTTAATGAAGGACCGTCAGAACGACTTCCGTTTAGAGAATAACCAGAAGTCATTCTCACGATGGATGATGTAGAATCTAGAGGGTTCTCATGACCAAATGGACCATAGATTGGATTACCGTCATAAGCGAATCCAATAATTGGAGAGTGAGTTTTTGTAGAGGGTTCAGTTCCTGCACTGTTAATGTTATCATTAAGTGCGACTCTAAGAGATTTTGGATTACCAACATGTCCATAACCATATTCTAATACATTGTTATAATTCTCGAAAAGATAACCATTATTGGTGTCTAATTTAAGATTTAATTTTTCATATCTGTTAAACGTCCATTCTTTCAAAGAAGGAATACCAGTTGCACCACTACCAATAGGAATAATATCAACTTTTACTGTGTCTTGACTGTAGAAGTTTCCTTCTGCAATCAAATTAAAACTTTCTAGTTTTCCGTCAGCATCTACTACTGCTTCGTAATTAGCAAATCTACCTTTACCAGCAGTATCTGTAATCCTTACTACTGGTGCTTCAGAATAATACTCACCAGGATTATCAATAACAAGACTAGTTACTCTGCCTCGTGTGACAATAGCACGAACATCTGCTCTTCTGCCAGATGTAATTTTGACAATAGGTGTTCTTGTAAAAATATCGTTTGTATCAACAACAATTCTTTCTACTACCTGACCAGAGAGAATTGCTCTTGCTTTATATGGAACATCGTCAACTAGAACAAAAGGTGCTTTCGTATATCCAGATCCTCTAGTATTGATATCAATTTTTTCTAGTTTACCATATCTAACGCTATCACTGTCTTTATGACTGTAAATAGGCACACCATTGACTAAGATGCCACTATCTCTCTTAGGAGTCTCATAAGACTCAGTTGTTCTTGTAGCAACCTTCCTAATCAGTCTTAATAGTTTCTGATCTTGTACAGGAGATGTTACATTAGATCCATCTAAAATGTCATATGATGGAAAACTAGAACTTGTGATATAATAATATTGTTCGTCTTCAAAAATTGCTGAGACATTTGTTTTTACTTCACTTAAGTCAGAAGCAACATATGGAAGACTACCAGATGTTACATTACCAGTGCTGAACAACCATCTTGCTTGGTTAGTGCCAGACTTTACAATCTTTGGATCAGCAGTCTCAAATCCAGGTTGTGATACTTCAATGCTATCACCAGGATATGCATATGGGTGTGAGTCAGATGGAGATAGATTGTATACAATGCCCATAGAGAGCAACGTAACATTACCAGACTTAAGAGTTACAGGTTTATATACCGATTCTCCTGCCACATAAGTCTGTGGGTTGTCTCCTCTTGCCTTTACAATAAACTGATTGACTGTCTTGTCATCAAATTCAATGACTTCATCGCCAATTAAAATAGTTCCAACAGAATCCCAACCAACTGTAGAGAATACATCAATTCTCTTACCAGCAGAATCACCAGCAAGCAATGTCGATTCTAATTTAGTCTTAGTTGAGACACCAAAAGAACCATTGATAGTTTCTGGTGCAAGAACAATGTTATAGATCTCTTCGTTATCAGAAGTTCCTGAAGCAAACGTATTGTCAACAACTGCACTAGCATACCCATATTCGTCAGTCGCCTCTTGGACAATTGTTTGACCGACTAATGTCTTAGGATCACCTGAGACTACCTTTACCTTCAGGGCATGTACATTAACCCAGTCAGACTCAGATGACTTATATGTAAAATCTCTTGGTTTGTATACTTCTGGTTTATTGTCAATTTCTTTAGCGACAATAGTATTGAATACAAACTTAATGGAACTATCAGTTCCCTTTGCCTTGTAGAATTTTTGAATATTCTTGATAAGGGTTCTCTTATCAATCTCACCCTTGAGATACTTCTCAGGGAAAGAACCCAGATACTGTGTTTCAAAGTTTTTAACAAATGCATACAGGAAAAGGTTACTGATGTTATGAACCTTTTGACCAGAATTATGTGCAGCAGCTTCTGTGCTGGTAAAGTTAGAAGCAGCATACAAGTCACCAAGTGTTGTATTACCACTAACACCTCTAGAACAGTTTCTTAACTCGGTATTAGTTCTAGTAGCATAGAAGATGATCTCATCATCAATCTTGATATATCCATTCTTCTTTGGAAATGATCTTGCATCATTCAAAACAATAGTGACATCAGAGTCACTAATGGAAGAAGCAAGAATGTCATTCTGCTTTAGTAAATTCTTTTCGTAATAATCAATGTCTGCATATTTCTGAATGTTATTAATAACATCCAAAGTGCCACCTTGAACCTCCTGTGCTTCATAATACTTTTGAACGAACTTACTAAAAAGTTCATACTCAGTACTAATAAACTCAGGAAGCTGTGATTCGATCAGAGTGGAAATTCTCTTAGTCTTTACAGCAGGCATTTACTTTACTCTTTGTATGCAGTGAACGAAGAATTCGCAACGTCAACGTCAAGATAAACCTCACGGAGTGCCTTGATATCATTAGAAAGGGGTTTTACTCTAACAGAAATGCGATTATCAAAGAAACTACCCTTAATGATAGTAAGGGCATACATTTTCAGTTCACCATTTACATAATCAATATCGCCAATATCGCTGTCGAGGACAACTTTTTCACCAGTTACGGTATCTAGTCTATATAGGACAATTTTGCCACCTCTGTCTTCGATATACACATCGAAATTAGGGAACTCAGTAATCCTAAAACCAGTGGATGATAGGATAGGATCATCACAATCCTTATCAAACTGATTTTGATAACAAATCTCGTAATAGAAAGTAGAATTTAACTGAGGATAGAAGTCTTTCCTCATTGTTACAGACGTTAAGTTAGATCCAATACTAACATCAGCGTTGTCAATAACTGCAACTGCCTTACTGTATCTAAACTTACCATTGAATTTTTCAGTGTCAGAAGTAGAGATGTATTGCTGGAATGCACCAATTGCTTTGTCTCTGATATTTGCTGGTGTCTGATCTGTTACAGTTCCGTCGTAATAGATCTTACTATCAATCTCAACATACAAAATTGATGGGTCAATTAACTTTGGTTCTACAGAAGCAACCACATACTTCTTCAGTTCTTTAACAATCTCTTGTTTCGTCAAAGAAGTTAGGTAACTCTGATCTTTAGGTTTCAATGAAATGAATACCTTACCATACTCAGGAGGAACTTGATCCTCGCCCCCAAAGATGATGATATCGCTTGTGGCAGGGTAAATGTTACGAACGATCGCTTCGTAGTCATCAGCGGTCACAGCGCGGTCCTGAGCACCAAATGTCTTAGGTGCATTGTATTTGATCTTTGTTAGAGATTCGATCTCTTCACCACCCGATGCAGCAACAGTAGATTGTACTGTAATGGACTTGTTAGGTGTTACACCATTGATGTTTTCTAATACACCAGAGAAGACAAAAGTCCTGACTCCATTACTTGCTGGTCCTGATGTAGTAAGGTAATCAATACTGATTAGTGTTCCACTGTCTAGTTTCTTTCCTAATACACCATCACCAAATAGTAACTCATATCTTTCATCTTCAATCTCATCTAGGAAGAAAACCTTAGAATTGCCGTCTACACCTAGGATGTTGGTTGCAAGTAAATATGGTTCGTTGAAAGAACCACCACCAGGATAAACCTTTACCTTGATGGTATTGGTATCAATGTCTTTATTGTCTAGAATAAAACGCTGAGAATCTTGGGAGTTTACAGTAAAGTTACTAGTAAGTAGTGTTCCCTCTCTAATAGGAACATTCGTAAATACTGCTTGATCGTTTGATACCTGTGCCTTTGCATCTTCAGTAACAACATACTGGTATACGGTGCCATCATATGTTGCTGTAAATCCAGATCCTTTCTTTAAAAATAGTTCTGTGTCAGTCGTAGGATTGTCATACGTGACTGTAAAGGAAATGTAAGCGGTTGGAGCAGTAATACTCTTAGGTGTGTAACCTAACTGCTTCGCTAACGCTACTACATTGTCCCTTAAGGTGGCACTATCAATGAATAGTTCATTGACTACCATATTAGTGTTAAACGCCGTGTAATACGTGTTATACGCTAATACGTCAATAAGATTGGATAATGCACTACCCTCAAAATCATAGTCGGTAAATTCCGTCTGTGCTCTCATGTAATCTTTGAGAGCTGCTTTGATATCTTCAAAGTCTAAGTTAGCAACCTGTGTATATGGCATTATCGTGTGCGCTCTAAGAAGAATTCGACTGCTACTGGTGTATCTTCACGTCCAATGATAACGAATGATAGTTCAATATCATAACCATTCATAGCTCCATTAGGATAGCAAATAATAGATGAAACTCTAATCCTAGGTTCATAAAGGTTTAGAACTTCAGCAATTGCTGATTTAATGATACCAGCAGATCCATAGTCCAATGGTTCAAACAATGATTTTCTGATATCCGATCCAATTCTACGATTGAATGGACGCTCTCCTTTATTAGTAAGCAATAAGGCAGTGATCGACTGAATGATCGCCGCCTTATCTTTTACCTGTACAAGATCATCCGATACAGGATGTTTCTTGAACGTAATGCTCAGATCTTTGAATGTCTGAAAGGATGGCATTTAGACACAGCAGTAGGCTGTTTCTATTTATCACTTACCGCAGAATCCGTCCGCCCACTCCTCTTGATTGTCAAAGATTTCACCCTCCTTGACATCTTTCATCTTACTTGCTTTCTTTAGGTAACGCTCACTATCGATCTCGGTAATAAGAGTCATACCAGACTGTTTAAAGTCTTCACTCTTGTCCACTCGTTTGTCCATCTGTGGTCTCCGTCCGTTGTTTTCGTTCAGCATTAGTTTCCCAAAAATAATCATCAGTGTCTCCTAAGCGTCCCCAGTCCGTTCCTGCCTCTACTTGGTATTCTATGGTAGAAACCTTAAAGTCAGGGAACCTAGGGTTCTCAGGGGTGATAGAGAGGTCGTAGAATCGTGTCCTATTATTAGGATACAATGCAAACTGACCATTCTCCAACGCAATGCAATTATGCGATTTGTGCTCTTGAGGCACTTCGCTCACATTATTATCTATCACATCAGGGTTTGCATGATAGTTGTCTAATGTAAACAAATACTGACCATGCATCAGTCCATGGTCCCTCGTGTAGATCTCAACGTCCATAGAGGTCACAAAACCTTTATTGATGCACATGACCCCATAGTCCATACAGTTCCAGAACTGTAGGTTCTCTAGAGACATATCTGGCGTCGGTGTTTTCGGCGCTCGGAGAAACGCACTCAACGGTAACTTATCATACATTGCCCCATACTCGGGTAGATAAGTCTCAAAATAAAAAGCACGTCCAGGTATACTCTTAGCAGCAACCCAGACGCCCTCCACAAACTCTCCATGACCATCCTGATGATCACGAAGGTATTCTTTACGCACCCATACCTTCTCGGCGGGTAAATTACAAATTAAATTCATTTCATGTTCCAGGAAAGGATCAGACGTTCTTTGTCACTATCACATGGTAACGTGTAGTGATGTACAAAGGATGGGAAGAAGATTACCGAACCACTTCGTATATCCCGTGGTGAGTATATATCAACCCACCCAATGATGTTATCAAAAGGACTCACGAACTGCGTCGGTGTGTGCTCCTTGGGATCGTATTCGATATACATTACCGCACTAAACCCCTGTGCTCCGTGATTATGCAATAAATGCTGATCACCTTTCCCCGCACGTTCAAACCAGAATGCGTCAACCTTTAGATCAATGTTCACTTGATCCTTGAATTTCCGCAACTCATCCTCAATCAAAGGTTCAATAACACTCCAATCGGCTTTCGGTGCTCGGAAGTCACTCTTTACATACTCCCCAACATCCTTCCTAAACTTCTGCTTACGCGATATGTCTAGCAAAGACTCTTTCTTACGATCCCAATCCTCCGCATAGAGATGGAAGATTGGGACTGCAAACATCGGTTCGATGTATTCAGACATTAACGTCCTTGTCCACGATAACGCTTACGCTTACCATTGCGAGATGTGGCAGAATATTTCGTATGCTGCCCCGAACCCTGTCGAGTACGCTTGGGTTTGGTTTCGATGGTAGGTCCTCCACTGAGACCAACTTTTGCTCGTGCCATATTTAAGTAATCGGAATATTGTTACCAAACACTATTTTAGTCTGAGTGTTCGGTCCTGTCAAGGCTCTTAATGGTGCAGTTCCTGTTGCTTCTGTAAAATCTGTAGAAGTCATTGGCATCTTACCATTCACATACACATTATGCATATTGACTCTGATGAACTGCCTATCCCTCGGTAAACATATCGCTAACGGTTGGGTAGGAGCACCAGCAGCAGGTGTTAAGACACTATCCTCAGCATAATACTGGAAAGGTCCTAGCGTTGCTGCCTCAGTGCCTATCATAACGTTCTCAGAGACCTCTATAGTCCCTGCTAAAGGCAATCCAGCATAAGCACAGCTTCCGTCTGTGCTAGGACCGTCTACAGTGCTTATACCAACTGTCCTTGGTCCAGGGTTTTTGAGTTCCTCGGGAGTTAATCCGACAACGTTTGATTCTTGTTCAATAGACATTAGACTGCTTTTGCTATTTTGAGTAAATCACCTTTGAGTCCTTCGACATTATTGTGAAGGTAATCTAGCGTCTGCCCAATGGTCTCGTAATCCTCACCCGTTGGTCGCTTGTACATCAACGATGGATTCGCGAGCTGGGAGAGGCGCTGGTCCAGGTTGCTCAACTTCTCGGACTGCCATAGGAGTGTCCTCTCCAATTCGTTCAGTCTCTCCAATAACTCTTCCGTCATTTTGATCTCCTTTCATATATGCATTGGACGCACGACTCTCAAACTCGTCACAGAACTGGTCAAAGTTTGCTAAGATATTGTCGTAGTCGCTAAAGTCAACTTTTTGGGGCATTTTTTTGCTGGG
>JAAXIF010000078.1 GCA_012270485.1 Sphingobacteriales bacterium
ACTAACAAGAGATTATTTGGAATGTTGCCTCCTATGGTGGACTATGCAGACTTGATTGGATATATCAAACACACTGGTCTTCCTTGGGAAATACTAACTGCAGCTGGAACAGTCAACAGAGAGTTGGTTGTTTATGATAAAAACAAGTGGGTTAGAAAGTATATTGACCCTACAGTTGTGGTCACTTGCACTTACAGTGGAAGTCAAAAGGGTGCATTTGCAAAAGAAGGATTTGTGTTGATTGACGATAGACCAAAGAACATAAAAGCGTGGGAAGACGCAGGTGGTATTGGTATCCTTCATGAGAGTGCAGAAAAGACAATCAATATTTTAAAAGGTTTAAGAAACGGAGAATAATATGGAATTAGCTTATCAAATAACTACTCAGAATGTTGAGGAATATGGTGAAAACTTTTACAAGTATAAGGGTGGTTCCGTATACTATGTGAAGTTTGAGGTCACTCAAGAAATCTTTGAGGAGAATGCATATGGTGAAGGTATACACGATTATTACAATTGTCCTTCATTAACTGAAGCTACTGCAACTGCATTAGTTATGCAACATGTCAATAGGTGGAATGGACTCTATGGTTCATTTGACTATGTCACTGGTTGTGAAACTGTTCACCTTAGTGATATAGACGAAGACACTTCAGTGATATACACTGTATCAGACTTGGTTGCAGATATAGATAATTCAAGAGAAGCTCACTATGACAATAATGGTGAACTTGCAGTCACACCATAATGGTAGATACATTTAGAATCAGAAACATTCGTTTCGGTGACCTTGAAAAAGAGGACATACACGAAATCTTAAAAGACGGAAGACTTGCTTCACACTTCTTAGAACGTCAATTAGAAATATGGTATCCACATTTAACTTTTGTGGACGGAAGAGGACATGACCATATTGACGAAGAAGGAAATCTATATGACCAAAAGTGTTTTACTAAAGGTGGTCTTGCATTTGCACCTTCTAATATGATTGGTGGAAGTAGAAGTATCAATGAGGAAGTTGCAACAGAACACTGTAAAAAGATTATATACATTTGTTGTGATATCATAGATTTTCCTACAGTCAGAGTCAAATTTGCAAAAGGTTCTGACCTTATGAAGGAATATAAGAACTTCAAAATACCAAAATCCCAAAGAGAGAATTTCTTCTCTAAATAAAACACCTATATATTACCATGTTAAAGAAAATATGGAATTTTATCAAGGCTATCCCTTATTACTCGGCAATGTTCGGGAGATGGATTGTTGAGAAATTTAAACAATGGTTCACAACTCGATATAAAGTCACTGTATCGTTTAATTCGATATATGGTGACCAAGACGATAGAGTGTTTATCACTAGAAAAGTGATAATTCAGAAAGAAAAGCACTTGAAATTTAGGGACGATGATGGTAAAATAGTAGAGTATAGAAGTTCGGGAGGACTTAACTATATAATCGAGGAGTATGACGGATAATGCAACAATTTTTTATAGCAATCATACTTGTTCTCGGACTTGCCTCTTGGTGGTTATATAACGAAAACCAAACACTCACTGCAAACAACTATAAACTAGAACTTGCAGTAGAGGAACAACAAAGAACCATGGAAGTCATGAAAGAACAATATGAGAAACAAGGTAAAGCCTTGCAAAACATGAGTCGTAAAAATGCAGAGATAGAAGCAGAGAAAGCTGAATATCTTGCAATCTTTAGTAGACATAATTTAGATTTACTTGCACTGAAAAAGCCAGGAATGATTGAACTCAGAATGAATAATGCCTCAGAAGCAGTAATGGAGGGAATGGAAAATGACACAAAAGAACTTTTTAATCTTGACGTGCCTGACACTACTGATTAGTGGTTGTTCAATATTAGGAACAAAGAAGGTAGAGGTTGTATCAAAACCTATTGAAATTGATATCATGCAACCAGCACTTCCTAGACCTTTGGAATTGACTGCACCTAAATGGTTTGTCGTATCTGAAGCAAAGATTGTTAATCCATGTAAAAAATCATTATCTTTTGAACCTAAAAGATATGACGAAAATGGTGTAGAACAACTCAAAAGACCTAAGACTTGTGAATTAGACGAAAGAGAGAATCCTGATTGGCCAGAGGGATATACTTATTTTGACCAATTCTTAGACGAAATGAAACGAGTGAATAATGGTGAGATATTATTCGTTGCAACCACTATTGGTGACTACAAAGTCATGGCAGAGGATATGCAAGAACTCAAAAGATACATAAATCAACTTGGAGAAGTTGTAATATATTATAGAAATGTGACCATGCCTAACGGAGAGAAAGGATTAGGTGTGGGTGTGAAAAAGAATGACAAAACCGATTAACGAAACACCATTCAGTCCTATGAGTGGAACTTCATTTCCACTTTTCCCTATATCAATGTATAGGGCAACAATCAATCTGAATCATGACCTTATTGCACAATTTTGTCGTGATTTAGTGAAAAATAATATTGCAGAATATGACACTAATGTAAAAACACAATACACAACTTATTTCAATAAAAAGGTTCAAGAATATACTGAAGAGAGAGAATGGTTTAAGGACTTTTCTGATATAGTCAAAGATTCATATGTGGATTGGTTAACAGGTGAAATGGGTCATGATTTCTCAAGTTTGAGTAGAAATGATATTCACCTATTTGCATGGATAAATGTATACAATGCACCACACTCTCATGATTGTCATAATCACCCTAATTCACTAATCAGTGGAACATATTATGTCAAAGTGGATAAACACTCTTCACCTATAAAATTCTATAATCCGAATCCTGCTTCTGCATGTTTCCCTATGGGAAATGGTCAAGATTATGAGGGTCAAGACAATATGAATAATATAATCATAAATGGTTTTGGTCACCACCAACATGAAGTGTTTGTTAACCCAACTCAAGGTGAAGTGTTAATGTGGCCTTCATATTTAAATCATATGGTTCCACAATATGAGGGTGAACTTGAAGAGGATTATGAGAGAATAACAATATCATTTAATTTATATCACAATAAACCAATCGATAGTAATGAAACTGGACGTAATTTAGATTATAGTTTTTTGAGGAAATAATGAGTAAAGTATTTGCATGGGACAATCTGTTAAAACAATCAGAGAATTGGGAAGTATCCTATGACGGATTTGCATTGACTATTGATAACTTTTATGACCAACCTGATGCAATATATCAATATCTTATGAACAAAGATTTCCCATTGTGGAAATACTCAACAGAACGAAATAGTAAAAATGGTATTGAATACAATGATTGCAGAATTGTAGATACGATAGGACACCCTACAAGAATCTACTACAATGACATGAATAGAATTCTAAATCTTTGCAGAAAACATTGGTGGAAATTTGGATATAATTGGTCACAAAATTTCGAAGTAAATTGTTTTCAAACAATCAATCAATTTGACACTACACTTCAACACTACCCACATATAGATTCTGCATTCGAAGTTCCCGACCATTTGTCAACACTCAATATGTTGGTCTATTTGGATATAGAAGAGGACGGGGGAACTGCAGTTTATGAAGGAACATGGATTACAAACAATGAACAGGAATCATTACTCTATCCAGTAGAAGAGGATTTCAAAATAGAACAAGTAATAGAACATAAATTCAATAGGTGTGTCATATTCCCAGGCAACCGATTGCATGGTGCATATATAAATGACTATAACAAATATAAAGACGATAAGTGGAGATTCACTCAAGTAATTTTCTTCCACCCACAACAAAATGCCAGAACGTAAGAATCCAAATCACATAGTCAGTGATACTGAAGTTTATGTTGACCCCTTAGATTCGGGAAGAATACAAGTTGTAAGACCAGTAGGATATCAACAGAGAGAGGTTGCACCTTTACTCATGATATCAGACGAGGCATTACCCGAAATGGATTGTAATATTATATTAAATGAATATAAAAAACCAAATTTCATTGAGGTAGATATAGACGAGAACAATTCAGTGATTCCAAAGAACAATCCCGAATTATTAGATGGTGGTCAAGTTTGGAAATATAGGTCAGAGGGTGGTTTAGGTATTGCAGTAATTCCACAAGATACACAAGCCTTTAACACTATTATGGAAGTTGTTGACCCATTCTTACCAAAGAATGAAGATTATACAGGTGTCAACTATATGACCATACAGGCATATCCCGAAGACACATTTTTTGCAACACATAAGGACGATGCAGACGGGAAAGATACAGGAACAGTCATATTCTTTTTGAATGAAGATTTCAAGGGTGGTAATCTATTAGTAAATGGTCATACTATAATGGGTAGGACTGGAACTATGGTTGCATTTAATAATAACACTAGAACATATCATAGTGTCGAACCAATATATGGTGGAACTAGATACACACTTTGTATTTGGTTTGGAATGTTCGAAACTGAGATTCAAGATGAGTCAGATAGTTAAGTGTTGGATTTGCACAAAGGAACTACCAGTGGAAGAAGTTAAATACCATACACCAATACAAGAAGAAGGGCCTGTAAAGGTTTTTTGTTGTCCTGAGTGTAGTTTGAAATATTTTGAGGAGAAAAGAAATGCCAGTTAAATTTGGTAAAACCAGTAAACAGGTCGACAGAAATACTAAAAAGGTTTCTGTAGTCCACGAGTATATGAAGTGTAAATCAGTCCAAGAATTGATTGACGCATATAATAAACCAGTCATTCCTAAATTACGTCAAAAGGTCAAGAATGAACTTGTCCGTAGAAACAAATTAGGATTGACTAATGTAATATTTAAAAGTGAGGAGAAAAGTAATGAGCTTTTGGGATAAATTTACGACTTTCCTAGGTTTTGAATGGGTTCGTGCAAGGGACGAGAAAGGTCGTTTCGTTGCAGACGATAAATCAACACCTAATGTAGACGAGTCGAAAAAAAGAGTCTACAAATCACGTTCTAAGAAGAAGAAGTAATAAGGAGTATATTATGAAAAATGTGATTACATTAATGTTAGGCTTGTTCCTAACAACTTCTGCATATGCAGATATAACAGGAAACATTGGTTATCAAAATGACTTTGTTTTCCGTGGTGTCAATCAGACACAAAGTGGTGGTTCATTATCTACACAAGTTGTTGTAGATTCTAATGGATTTTATGGTGGTATATCTGCCTCTCAAGTTGATTTCGGTGACGAGGTTGATTCAGATTGGAGAGGTATGTTAAATGGTGGATTTGCATTTGCATTCAATGAGAATATTGCAATCGACCTAGGTGTTTTATCACACCATTTTGATAATGACGTATTTGAACAGATGGACGAGATATACGCAGGTGTATCAGTTGGTTCATTCAGTGGATATGTGTTTCAAAATGTTGACACTAATGATAACTTTGCAGAGTTGTGTTATGATTTCTATTTTGGAAATGGAACACTTCAACTAGTGTATGGTTATCATGACGAGAATGTGGATTACTTCCAAGTGAGAGGTAATAAAACATTCGGTGATTTTACCATATTCACCACAATAGGTTATGCAGACCAAGACTCAGTATTGGGTGACTTGGGTCAATCAGACCTATTTGAAAATGTATCTGTAGGATTCAGATATAACTTTTAACATACTGGGGCTGTAGCTCAGTTGGGAGAGCACCTGCTTTGCACGCAGGGGGTCGGGAGTTCGAATCTCCCCAGCTCCACCAGTATTATGATTAGAAAACTACAAAGAAAAGACGTTCCAACTTGTCATGAACTTCAAAACCAACACCATTTCCATAGTGATAAGGGTGTATGGTCTTTAGAAAAGTGGTATCACCTATGGGAATTCTTAACAGACTCATGGGTATATGTTGACGAGAATGACGTTGTCCTTGGTTATATGATTGGTCGTATTCACCATGCAGAGGTTTTGAATGGTGAACTTGCATATAACTGGATGGATACTTGTGTTTCTGATTCACTAAAGGGTAGTAATATAACCCACGAAATGCAGATGTTTATACAGGAAACCTATCCTTTAGTATGGGGTGTTATTCATGTAGATAATGAACGAATGCTCAAATATTGTTATAAACATGGGTGGGAACATTTACAGGACGAAAATGGTAATTTTAAAACAATTAAAAACTATTATTCAGATGGTAAAGATGCATTCATAGTATTAGTTCAGTTGGAGAGGTGGCAGAGCGGTTGAATGCACTGGTCTTGAAAACCAGCATACGTGAAAACGTATCGAGGGTTCGAATCCCTCCCTCTCCGCCAGACATGCTAGTGTAGCTCAGTAGGTAGAGCAGTTGATTTGTAATCATCAGGTCGTTGGTTCGATTCCAATCACTAGCTCCATATTATAGAAAAGAGGGTTGACAATGACCCTCTTTTTTTATTATAATAAGAGTATGGAAAAACAATTAACAATTATCTTTGACGTTGACGGGACTATTGCAGACGTTGAACATAGAAGACACCTTGTCAATGGTGACAAAGGGTTTAAACCCGATTGGAATGCATTTAGACAAGCTACTGTAGACGATACTCCAGTAGAACATGTTTGTGACATTGCAAAAAGATTCATTGCAAAAGGTGACAATGTTGCGTTCTTTAGTGCAAGAAACGAATCAGAAAGAGAAATTACAGAACAACAAATCAACGAGTGGATTGGTGAAGGTCATAAAGGATTATTCCTTAGACCTAATGGTGACTATAGACCTGATGAAGTATTCAAGTCTGAACTTGCAGACCAATTCGAAGAATTAGGTGGTAAAATCGACCTTGTATTTGACGACAGAAATAAAGTTGTTGATATGTGGAGAAAAAGAGGAACCACTTGTGTTCAAGTTGCAGAAGGTGACTTCTAAAACCTTCAAGTTCTTATAAATACTAATGTGACAATTATGTGACAAAGACTAAGTAGTCGAAAGACGAAGTGCAGTTCACGGATAGTCACCAAACATAACGAGGAGATAAAAATGCGAAAATATGCATCATTGTCTGCCAAGTATCTTAGGAAACAAGCAGACAAATTACACGAACTCATGAAATGTGGTCGACTACAAAATGTAGTAAGGTCAATTTTTTGAGTTTTTCACTTGACAGAACCCATATAGCTGTAGTATTATAGTTATATGGGTTTTTTAAATCTAAGTTCTAG
>JAAXIF010000089.1:0-2491 GCA_012270485.1 Sphingobacteriales bacterium
TCGATTTGCTATAATTGAAACCCCAAAGCAATGAGGTAATGTAATGAAAGTATCCGAAGCACGCGCCGCCGTTGGTGGCTTATCCGAACCGAGCAAGATGCCGTGTTATTCATTCGGCATTAGTGCCGATCACTGCAAGACAGGTAGCAAGCTCGCAAAAATTAAGGGCAGCATTTGCAACACCTGCTATGCGCAGAAGGGCGCATATAAGTGGACGCCCACTAAGAACGCGCACGAGCGCAGAATAAACCTAATCGGCACCAGCAATTGGGTCGATAATATGGTGCGCGCTATCAACAACGCGGATTATTTTCGCTGGTTTGATAGTGGCGATTTGCAAAGTGATGAAATGCTCGCCGATATCGTGCGCGTAGCACTCGCCACTCCCAGCACCAAGCACTGGTTACCGACTCACGAAAACTTTATTGTGTCGCGCTACTTGCGCAAGCATGGCAAATTCCCAAGCAATCTAACCGTGCGCGTATCTGCTGCCATGGTAGACGGCGAACCCCCCAAACGTTTCGCGCTCACTAGCACCGTGCACCACCTAGGCAAGCCGATAGGGCGCGAGTGCCCATCATCCAAGCAAGGTAACAAGTGCGCCGATTGTCGCGCATGCTGGAACCCTCGCATTAAAAACATCAGTTACAAGTATCACTAAGGGCGGGCGAGGATCCGCCCCTGGTCCTACGCCGGGACGCGCCCGGCCGACCTCGAGCGGAGCTCCCGCAGCCCGCGCCCGCAAAAAAGGCCGCAAGCCGCAAGCACCCAAGGCCGCAAGCCCGCAAGCACTGAATATATATACATGCCCCTAGGCCGCAAGCACGAGGCCGCACGGGGGCGCAAGCCCGCCCCCACCCAAACGCCCTAGGCAGCACGCAAACACGCTCAAAACAAACGGTGTTGCCCCTGTGGGAGGGGGGTGGAGCGATTCACCCACACAAATACAGCACATTTTATAACGGCAAATAAAAAGTATTGATACTGATACTGCATTGCATTACTCTTGGCTTTCGGCTGGTCGTTCTGTGAGCGGTTGCCGAACCCAAAGCAAACTAAAATTAAGGATCAATGATGACAAATACAAACCCTTGGCAGCCTGCCGACAACCCCACGCTTGACGCCTTTGGCCGTCGCTATCCAATTGAGTTGAAGAACATCAAGTTCAACGCTCACTTCACTCGCGAGACTCACTGCTTCAGTGCAACCGTGTACTTCAACGAAGAGAGAGTCATGAAAGTTGAGAACGATGGCAATGGTGGAGCGCACTATTTCTATCCGCTGCGAGGTCAAAGCACTGAGTCATTCAGAACCATGCTTGATGAGGTCAAGAACTCTGCTTACGAATCATTGAGTGATTCTGTTCGCGAAGAATACAAATCTCTTCTGATCAATGGCGAGCACGCCACGAGCTTTGCACTTGAATATGTTGTGACTGAGTTGCTCAACGAGGATCTATGCTTGAAAGAAATGCGCAAGAATCTCAAGTCTAAGATCACGATATTTGATGAGAACGATGGCAAGGTTTATCAGTACAAGATGAAACCGCTTGCGGCGAACATCAAGTATCTCAAATCAATCATCGCCAACAGAAACGAAGGCGAGTCGTATGTTTGGCTCAACGACCTTCCCGAACACGAAGCCATGGTCTATTGGCGCAGAGCGGAGGGTTAGTCATGAACGATACTGTTGCGGAAAGATTGTTACAGGTTGTTCGCGTGATCGTTACTCATGAGATCGACATCGTCACCGAGTCGGAATGGTTTGAAGAATACGTTGAGGCCATGGTCGATAAGCGAATCAAAGAACTCACTGTTGGCGGAACAGGTCAAGCGGAGGTGGCTCATGCCGAAGTTTGAAGTGAACATCACCAGAACCATCACTGATCGTTTCATCGTGACGGCTGATGACTTGGAAGAAGCCGAGGGCATTGCAGAATATCTTGCTGAAGGTCGCGACGGTGACATCAAGCCTGACTACACCAAGTTTGGTGAAGAGATCATTGATGTGGAGGCCGTCGATGAAAGTCCTTGACCTATTCTCAGGCATAGGTGGCTTCTCATTGGGGCTAGAGTGGGCAGGAATGTCCACTGTGGCCTTTTGTGAGCGTGACCCCTACTGCACCACCATACTCAACAAACACTGGCCTGACACGCCCGTGCACAACGATGTAAGGAACTTAGATGGAAAAGACTATGCCGATTCAATTGACCTTGTGGCAGGAGGATTCCCCTGTCAGCCATTCTCAGTCGCAGGAAACAGAAGGGGGTCAGACGATGACCGCCATCTCTGGCCTGAGATGCTTAGAATTATCCAAGAAGCCAAACCAAGATGGGTCATTGGAGAGAATGTTTTTGGCCTCATCAACATGGCACTCGACGATGTGCAAGCTGACTTGGAGAGAGAACACTACGAAGTCAGGAAATTCGTACTACCGGCTGTTGCCGTCGATGCGCACCACCGAAGAGATCGAATCTTCATCATCGCCTAC
>JAAXIF010000089.1:2591-31826 GCA_012270485.1 Sphingobacteriales bacterium
TGGCCCACTCCCACGGTGAAGGGCAACTACAACAAGAAGGGTTTGAGCGCGAAATCGGGCGATGGTCTGGCGACAGCGGTGAACAAGGCTCGCATGTGGCCGACGCCTATGGCGAGGGACTACAAAGACACGGGCAAGAACACCAACTACGAGGCTTTGGCCAAAAAGGGCAAGCTGGCGGGAGCGGTGATGTGGCCTACACCAATGGCACACGAGGCGAGGTTGGGGTATCAGGACAGGAGTCGTGGCAAGAAGGGCACGCAGGAGAGTCTCACCACCAAGGTGATCAACAACTTAGGAGGTCGCCAAGAGGTGAGTGGCCAGCTGAACCCAGAGTGGGTCGAGTGGCTGATGGGATTCCCAATCGGGTGGACAGAATCAAAGGACTAGGCAACGCCGTTGTGCCTCAACTCATTCAAGCAATCGGTGAGCTTGTGCTCGCTGCAGATAAGGAGATCTATCGATGACACGCGGAGGCATGCGTGAGAACTCTTCTGGCCTGTACCGTCACAAGAAGATGCGGACGCACACATGTGAGTGGTGCGGCAAGAAGTTTGAGACCATGCAGAAGGTAGGCAAGTTTTGTTGCAGTGCGCACAAGTTGAAGGCGCACCGTGCATTGCTTGCCATGAAGAATCGTAAACGCCTGACGGACGTTGCTCGCAAGGGCAAGCACTTCAGGCTTCACTTTGGTAACCAACTAGAAGTAAGGATAAAAAGATGATTGATCGTGCGGATGAAGACCGATTGAACCCTCGTGCACCGTTCAACCAACCAGATGAAGACGTTGAGCTTGAAGAGTATGTTGTGAAGGTGGAGTTCTTTGTAAAGTCAACGGATCATGAGACTGCATGTAACGAAGTTGAGTTCGCGCTGAACAAGAGCAACGTGAAAGATTTCTTTGAACCATGGCAGATAGCAGACGTTGAGCAGATCTAGTCCTCGGCTGGGTCTTCCTCAATCTCTTCGTACTCGGCGTATTCGTGTTCGTCTTCGTCGTAGTCCACCCCCTGGTCCACTTGTTCGTACAGGTGAGGCGCAAGTTGGTTGTTATCAATGAGCGCCTGCAGCCGGGCTTCGACTTCTGCTTTGTCCATTTGGTCGATGCGCCCGTGCTTGATCTCTTTCTTGTCAACAAGTAAGCCTGCAAGTTTTGCTCTGCCCATCTCTGCGGTGACGGCTGCACCATAAGAGCCGTCCTCCATGGCGGCGTTACGGATCTCGAGCAGATCACGCGCAACCTTCTCGTAGGTGATCTCAAATTTTTTCTGCTCGCCCTCTTGGAGCTCCCGAATCTTTTCTTGGATATGCGCATAGCGTGGGTCATGCAAGAGCGTGGTCGCAACCTGTGCTGGGTGTGAGTACCCTGCTCTGTGCGCGCACTCTGTATTTGTCAGATCGTTGTACACATACAGCTGCACGAACTTCTGTTGCTTCTTGCTCAGAGGTCTGCTTTTAAACTTCGCAATCGCATACCTCTTGGGGTTCGCAAGTATGTCTTCATCGGGTTCCAAAGCTACGTCACTCATTCGTTTTTTTTCCATGCTTCAAAAATTTTTTTTTGCTTTTCCAATCCTAATTCTAAAGGGGGAGAAGGGGTATCCCGAAGGGGAGATATTTAATATATCTCTCCCCCTCTTTAGAGGTGCCCCTCGTGCCCCTTGCCCCTGCCTTATAAATCAATGACTTAGGTGGGGGTACAGGCAAGGGGCACGCAAGGGCACGCTGCCCCTCGTGCCCCTACCCCCACCTTGTTATAAATCAATGACTTAGGGTACTTATCCACAGGGGTAGGGGCAAACGGCAAACACCCCCGTGCCCCTACCACTTTTGCCAAAAGTCGGGCCACCCCGGAGCTAGAATTTACTTTAACTTTCGCTCCTAAGTTCATTTCAACTCCCTGTCGTTTGCCCTGCATCTGATGCAGTAATACTGCTTGTTCCAAGCGATGTCTGGGATGTCCTCGCAGGTGCATCCGATAGCCACCTTGAGGTTTGCCAGAGCCACAGAGGTGGGTTCCAGGGGTACATCTTCCCATTCATATTCCACTTCTAGCTCCACGGATGCACGCCCATTGACTGCTCTATTATGGGCCGACAATAGCTGTTGCTGTTGAGGTATCCCAATGTCAGCGCCTGACGTATGCCGTCATCTGTGAGTTCGATATCTATCGTTGTTACCATGCCTGCGAAACTTGCATCCCAGTTTGCTTCTGCCTGCTCGACCACTTCATCTGTCAGTGTGTCATCCTGCTCCAGATCCGCATCGATGTTCTCCGACAACCATGCCTTCAGCTTCTCCAAGTCTTCTTCTGAATCTGCGTACACAATCCCGTACTTACCTCCTGTATTCACCTGATATATCTGCATACCTATTCCTCTTCTTCTTTCTTCGCTAATTCTTTTGCCAGCTTCCTGATCTCTGAGTTGTTCTTGCTGATCGCTTTGGCCAATGCCTGCAGAGATTCTGACATGTCTTTGTTCGCTTGCTCCAACCCAGCTAGGGTTTTAAGTGAGCCGACTGCTTCTTCTACCGTGTCATCATCCACGTTCATTTCAATTGTCACCTTTGCCATCGACTCTCTCTTCAATTATTATCCGCTCGTGGGGTATTCCAGTCCCACTCCACATGACTCTTAATTGCTTTGGGGGTCACCTGCCCCGGCCATCTACCCCCGTAGTTCGTAGGTGGCTGGGGTTCCTAGTCAATCAAATCCCCAACCACTTGTACCACCGTGTACCGTTCTTCACATCGATGAGTATGTACCTTTGTTTCACGTTGTACACTGTTTGCACGGGCACACCTGCCTCTTTAGCAATGTTCTTTGCAGGCAGTCCCATCTCCTGCAGCCCAAGGATCTGCATGATCACAGTGTCCTGCAGCTTGTCCCGCTTATCTGATGGGAGCTTGGGCTTCGGCGGCTTGGGTTTCTTTTCCCACGCTTGCTGTGCTCTGATTGCGGCAAGTAGTTTACTCATCCCACGGCCTCTTCATTTCATTTGATTCTAGGTAATGCCACACCGCCTGTCCGGGCACGGCATGTGTTTTGACTATGTTGCCCTTGTACTTCTGCACATAGCTGACGGCGCTTCTGCCAGCCTTCTCGCCACTGTTCATCTTGGCTTTGCTCAAAGCTTCACGCGCTAAGAGTTCTAGTTCTTTTCTGTTGTAGAACTTCGTGCTGCTCATCGCGTTCACCACCACATCAGCAATCAACACTTCATCGTCCTCAGACAACTGCTTTGTTTGACGCGGCGTGAACTCATTGACCTGCCACATCCCCTGCTCAAAGTCGAAGTTGGCCAGGTGCTCTTTGGGTTCTTGTGCGTTGCGCGCCTCGTAGAAGATAGACACATCAGGCTTCTGTCCACTGAGCTTTATGCCAGAGTCGAACCATCCTGCGAACACCGAGCCACCTCGAGCCGACATGAATGACTTATCATCTGCCCGCTCTTTACCTGTATGGTGGGCCAGAATGACAGCGACGTTGTTGATGTCCATCAGCATGTCGATCCTGTCCATGAGTTTGCGTATCTCTGTGTTGGAGTTCTCTTCACCATCAAAGAAGTTGATGATGGGATCGATCATGACGATGTCTGGTTTGTGGAATGCAATCTCATCAGAGAACGCTTGAATGTCTTGGTCTTTCATCAGGTTCTTGCGCAGCCGCCCACTGATGATCAGGTTGCTGTGACCCAATCTTCTGAGGTCATCGTCTGCTGCGAACCGCTTGTAGTACGTTTCGATACGGCGCTTCAAGAACTCTGCGATGATCTCTGCTTGAAACCACATCACCTTGAGTGGCCGACTGAACGGCACATCCATAAAGTCGGTGCCTGTTGTTGCCCCGGCTGCGAATGCACCCAGCCAGTTTGATTTACCTATCTTGGGCTTGCCGAGCAGTAACACTCTGCTCTTCTGAAATATGAATGCATCACCCCAGTACTGGTCAATGCCATCGTAGTTCATGTTCTCCCATTCAGATGCACTGAACGGCTGCAGCCCAAGCGGCCCCTGCTCTGGTTCCTCTGCGCCCTCTCGCTTCAGTTCATCCAGCGGATCTTCTTGTGACTGAATCTCTTTGAGATCTTCATTGATGTCTGTCTGCCACTTGGATGTCTGCCACTGCATGACCCCTGCATCGACATCATCAGGGTGCCGCTTGATGTGACCATTCACAATGCTGATGGTGGTGCGCGTAACTTCGATCAAGTCCATGGGCGGAAAGCAGGTCTGGTTCCAATCCTGCGCTTTGATCATGACCTCGCGCATGCCCCAGCCTTCTTTGACCCACTTGCCAACCAAGCGCGCCAGGGTATCGTTACGACTGCCTTCTTGTTTGGGATCTTCGGTCAGCTTCTCGCGTATGGTCTCGACCTTGCCACCGTTGTTGTACATGTGGACTTTCTGCAGATCTTCCTGCACCAACACGGGCAGATCTTCCATGCTGGACATGGGATAGTTCTGATCGAATTCGATGTTGTACCCGTGGCTGGGTGCCACCATGATGTACCCGCCATCACCACGGATGTCGATCTTGTTGAGACCTACGCTGTTGCGGATCAGTTCGTTGCCGAGTGAATAGAAGTAGTGCACACCACCACGAGGTGACGTTTGTTTGAGTGGGGTACGGCTGATGTTGCCTTGCTCTACCCACTCGACGGCTTCATCTTTATCAACATCGACCACGGCAAACGTGATGCCAGTGATCGCTGCCCAGTTAGCTGATGGGTATTGAGTGTGCCACCGCTGTATCTCTTCCCGTGACGGTTGAATCTTTTGGTAGTGCTGCCACTTGACTCGTGGTGTCTTGGCCCACTTGGCTTTGAGTGCATCTTCTGTATCGAATGGATGCCGAGTGCTGAAGTATTGCGGTACCGCTTCTGTTGGCGAGCCACATGGGATGATGTGCATCCCGTTTTCCCACATGTCGTGCAGGAGCTCCAGCTTGGCTTCAGGTGCGAGTTCAGAGCCGTTAACCCCTGATGGTAGGAAGGATGGCATCATCAAATAATCCGTTTCACTATCCTGTTTTTGTTTTCATCTGTACCAGATCGTACCTTCATACCCAGAGACTTCGCCGCGACCCTGATCGCGTGATACACATATCCTTTTGGATCCTCTCCCTGGGTCAACACAAAGCTGTCCCCAATCTCCATGTCCTTCAAAAGCGTTTGCCATTTACCTGCACCCTTGGTGGGGTGAGGCGGCAGCTCGAGGTTCTTTTCAATTGTTTTCATAGCCGTTGTTTGTATTGGAAAGTCGCATTCTCTATGACCTTGATTCAGGGTGCAACAAAAAAGTAAAAAAAATTGTTGCAAGCTATTGTGACATCCATTAACGTCCATACCCGTAGAGAGAAGAAGTGAGATTGGAATGGAAGAGCAGATTAAGAATCTGGCTTTGCAGCTGCATGGCGCAAAACAAAAGAAGCAAGAGATTGAGCGACACATCAAGTCGGTTGAGCGCAAACTCTTAGACCAGAAAGAAGTGAGTCAACTTCTACTCCCCCTGAACAATGAGGGCGGCGAAAGAACCCAAGACGGCATAACTGTTGAGATCAAGCGTGAACACGTTTGGGATCAGTTTTTGTTGGATGAGCTTCTGGAGTCAATGCCACGAGAATCGTGGCCCTCGTTTGTAGCCCAAGTTACGAATTACAAGGTAGACATGCGCGGCTTTACTGCGTGGGCTATGGCTCACCCAGATGAAGCTGGGCGTTGGCATGCCTGTCATTCGATCAAGCTTGGGAAAGAGCGGGTCAAGTCAATTGACCCAGATAAACTTAACCAACCAGAAGAGGAGGTGTGACCTTGAGTTTACTAAACCAAGTAACCACCCATCGGGAGATCAATCCTGATGTCGCCATGCCCCCTGTACGGATGAACATCCAAGGCACAGATGGTATTGGTAAGTCCACGTTTGGAGCGAATGCTCCTGACTCAATCTTCATTCAAGCAGAGGACGGTCTGTCGTTCATCAACGCTGCACGGTTTCCCCAGGCGAACACTTGGGAAGAAATCATGGAGCAGGTGAGGACGCTGGCCATGGAAGAGCATGCGTACAGGACAGTAGTCTTGGATACAACGGATGCTGCGGCCAAGCTTGGTGAAGCACATGTTTGTGAGAAGAACGGTTGGTCATCAGCGGCAGACCCCAAAGCAGGATACGGTGCGTTTTACGTTGCCGAAGAGAACGCTTGGTTGAACCTGTTGAATGGCCTCAACGTTTGTTTTCAACAGCGTGGCATGAACGTGGTTCTTTTGAGTCACGTTGCATCGAAGGCGTACAAGGATCCAGAACTGGAACCTTATGATCGCTGGGAGATGCGCTGCAACAAGAAGGTGAATGCCCTGATCAAAGATTGGGTTGACTTCAACTTGTTCGCAAACTATGAGACCACCTTGATCAAGGATGGCGCGAAGGCGCGTGGTGTGAGCTATGGCAACCGAGGTTTGTTTACCAAGTTTGCTGCAGCGTATGACGCTAAGTCTCGACTTGATCTTCCATCGAAGATTGATTTTTCTTGGCAAGCTTTTGCAGATGCTTATGGCGCTGCACTGGGTTTGCCAGCAAACAATAACGAAGCCGCGTAGGAGGATCTATGGGTCTACTAGACCAAGGCATTGATGTCAGCAACATTCAAGTTGGTGGCAACGATAACACCCCTTTTCCTGAAGGGGATTACACTTTGGCTGCGGCTCTTTACGAAGAGACAACGTCAAAAGCTGGCAACGAGATGATCAAGATTGAGTTCAACGTTGTCGGCCCCACGCATGCTGGCCGTAAGGTTTGGGACTACTTTGTTCTGAACCAGCAGGTTGGTTTGTCACGATTGAAGTCGTTCGTTGGCGCTACGGGCCAAGACGCTTCTCAGGTTCTCAACACTGACATGCTGAGATCAGCGATGGGTAAGCAGTTCACTGCGTCCATCAAGGTCGAAGCTGGTTCGGGAGCGTACAGTGACAGCAACAAGATCGCTTCTTACAAAAGCGGTGCTGGCGCTGCACAACCTCGTGCTCAGACTGAGCAACCACAACAGGCACAGGCAACCCCTGCGCCGGGCTTGAACACCGCCAATGTAGATTGGAACGGTTGATGGCTAGGGCATGGGATTCATCACCCATCCTGCGCGTTCCCGTCCGCGTGCCCGAAGGCGGGACTAATAGGTCAGGGCCTTGATCAGCCCCCGTAGCACGTTCCCGTCCGTGCCTGACCGAAGGCGGGACTTAATAAACCCTAAAGCAAAGAAGGAGGCATCGTGCCAAACGTAGTAACACTTGAAGAAATGCAGCAATCAGTGCTGACCACTAAAATCCAAGGTGTATCACCTTTCATTCAACATAAGTGGAGTGAGAAGGCTGTTCAGATGATGAAAGATAAGCACGCTGGTGTGCGTGTGAAGAATCGTGAGATACGAGATCCAGAACAAGAGTTCAGAGATGCAGCGTATGTTTGCGAAGATGGCCGGTTCGGTTTTCCTGCAGGCGGAATCAAGGCTTGTTTGATTGGTGCGGCTCACAAAGACATTGGTCTTGAAAAAACTCTGTTGCGTAAGTCGCTGTTCATTCTTCCTGATGATCCAATAAACAACCTCATTGCTCTTGAAACGGATGATCCGTTGATGCGCGAAGACATTGTTCGTATTGGTATGGGATCTACTGATCTCAGATACCGACCTGAGTTTCGCAACTGGAGTATGGTTCTGAACTTTGAGTTTGATGCTCAAGCGTTGACGCAAAATACCATCCTCAACTTGATTCAGCGTGCTGGATTCGGCGTGGGATTGGGCGAATGGCGTCCTGAGAAAGGTGGTGAGTATGGTCGGTTTGAAGTGGATACAAGCTTCAACACAGTGATCATGCCTAAGACACAGTTTGTTCAGGAGCGCAAAGCGGCATGAACCCCACATACACTGAGGTGAAGTGGAAGCGAGGGTCTGTCTTCAAGGCAGACCCCGCTCAAGCTTTGAAAGAAATAGAGTCGTTGAATCTCAAGTACAACGGGTTCGCACCTGATGGTGCGCTTGTTGAGCACGCGAAAAGCAAACGTTCTGTTCTTCATCACGAGTTTGAGTGGGACGATTCTATCGCTGGCTACAAGTATCGGCTGCAGACAGAGAAAAAGATCAAACGATCTTTGGTTGTCGTGACCGACCACATGGTTGACAAAGAATCTAATCCCATTGAGGTGCGTGTGTTCACAAGCGCCTTGGTGAGTGATGAAGACAATGCGCAACGGCGTGTTTACATGAACACGTTTGACATGTTGGAAGATCCATACGGCAGACAGCAGCTTCTTGAACAAGCGAAGCAGGAGCTGGAGCAGTTCAAAAGAAAATACGAAATGCTCAGCGAACTTTCTTCTGTAATGAAACCAATAGAATTATTCATTAGTGAATATTGATTTGGCAGGTTTGGTCGGTTCAGGCGGGTTCGGGTCAGGTGTTGCGGGGTCAGGCCGGGTAAGGCACGGCAGGTGTGGTGTGGCGCAGGTTCGTTTTGGCCAGGCATTTCAGGGCCTGTCGAGGCATGGCAGGTATGGCACGGCGGGGTACGGTCTTTTGAGGTAGGCTGGGGCGAGGCGGGGTGAGGCCCGGTTTGGCAGGTCAGGCGAGGCACGGCGAGGTAAGGCGGGGACGGACTCGGTTGGGCGCAGTGAGGTGCAGCAAGGTATGGCAAGGCACGGCAGGTAAGGTTTGGCACGGCTTGGCGAGGATTGTTGTGGATTGGTGCGTTCTTGTAAGAATTGGCAGGGCGTGGTACGGCAGATAAGGAAGATTTTTAACCCAAAGCAAGGAGATGTTATGAAAACAGAAACGAAAGACCAGTTGCGAGCGAAGATCAAAAAGCTTGAAGAGAGCAATGAGATTTGGGCTAAAGCTCATGAGCGACTTAGGCAGTCGCTTGTTGAAGCAAACCACAAGTTGCATGAGTGCCAAGCGGCTGACCCAGAGTTTGCAGACAAATACAAAGTTGTTGATCCTGAAAACGCTTACTGGATGGAGAATGCAGAGGCTCTGATAGAGATCTCTACTGGCCACATGTTTGAAGCAGAACCTGTTCGACAACGTGTCTGCACGGTACCCATTCCTCTTTTGATGAACGATTGGAGATGGAATAGCGAGAAAGAAACTCGTGAAGAAAATGATGCGCGAAGACAAAAAGCGTTGTCGGAAAGTTTTGGCAAGGTGTATCAGCTTGCGCAATCGATCACCGAGTTGTACTCCAGCGTTGGCGGCTGGCCTGATGATGAGGTCATCGTGGACATTAAGTTTCAAAACATTGAGGGCATGTGATGAAAGAAACCGAAACCATTTACACCGACATCCCGCTGCCGAAGGAGCGGCGTGGCGCAATCTCTAAGTGGGAAAAGTTCAAGTCAATGGAAGTTGGTCAGTGCGTGTTTGTAAACAGCCGCATCGATGCCAACGCCTTGAAGGTCTACTTAGAGAGGGCTGGGCTGACTGTAGTTACGCGCAAAGTGGATGACCAGATTGGGATCTGGAGAGTGGCGGATGAGTGAATCGCCAGACATGGTCAATCGCCCCGGACACTACACCAAAGACGGTGGCATAGAGTGCATCGATGCAATCAAAGCGTCGATGTCCTCTTCCGCCTTCAAGGGGTATCTTAAAGGTAACGTCATGAAGTACATCTGGCGTTACGAAAACAAGAACAAGTTGGAAGACTTGCAAAAAGCCAACGTCTATTTGGGTTGGCTGATCAAGGAGGTGTCTCATGGATCATCATGAAGAGTTTGAGTTCAACTGGCAGAGCGAAGAACACGAGGTCGCATCTGATGCCCTGAGTTTGTTTGTGAATGCGATGAAGGACAAAAACATTTCAGAAGATGTTTTGATGGAAGTTTTGTTTGTCATCACGTTTACCTATCACCTGCACTTCACAGATCGTAGCTCCCTTCGCAGGTTAGTCGATGAAGGCATGCTTGCAGTGAATGATCCTGATATGTCAGAGGAGGAGATGATATGCCATTGAATGAAAACCAACACGCTGTAAGAGAACAAGCTGTGCTTCGCATCTTGCATCGTCACAATCTATCACCGTGGGCCAGAACGTACTGGGCGCGCACTTACTGTGGACTGAAGAGGGCCAAGCATGAAGCTAAGGTACTACCAACAAGAAGCCATTGATGCTGCTTTCCATTGGTTCGATACCCAAAAAACCCATCCATTAATTGTTTTACCTACAGGCGCTGGCAAGACTGTTGTCTTCGCCTCAATGATCAAGAAGATCTTTGAAGAAAACCGTAACAGTCGTGTGCTGATTCTTGCCCACAGGCAGGAGCTAATCAGCCAGGCAGATGAAAAGCTCAAGACCGTATGGCCTTGTGCACCTAGTGGTCTGCTGGCTGCAGGGTTGAAACAGTTTGATTCGCACGAGCCTATCGTGATCGCTAGTCGGGACACCCTGGCTACACCAAAGCGGCTAGATAGTTCAGGCGAGTTTGATTACATCATCGTGGATGAAGCCCACCATGTTGGGCCAGAGAAGCGGAGTCGATATCGAAAGATCTTTGATCACTTTGATTCTACTCAGCATTACGCACCAAAGGTTTTGGGTGTTACGGCAACGCCATATCGTATGGGTCAAGGATTCATTTATGGGTTGGACGATCACTTCTTTGGTGGTGTCGCTCACCGGGTAACGATCCCAGAGCTAATCAAGGCAGGGTATCTGTGCCGATTGTCTGCGTATCAGGTTGCGTCAGAAGCGGTGATCGATGCATCCACAGCCAGGGTCAAGTTCAAGGGTGGCGACTATCGTGAGTCAGACATCGAACACCTCGCCATGGAAGATCAAACCATGCTTGCGATTGTGGCCGATTGGATTGACAAAGCGTACAGCAAGGGCCGATTGAGCAGTGTGTTCTTCTGTATCACCGTGGCTCACGCGAACAAGATGTGCATGTATCTGCGTGATGCAGGTGTAGAAGCCGCTGTTGTGACGGCAGAAACGCCCGCTGAAGAGCGCAAGAAGATCCTTGAGGACTTTGAGAACGGGGTCATCAACGCGCTGTGTAACGTCGCTGTGTTGACTGAGGGCTGGGATGCGCCACGCACAGACTGCATCGCGTTGCTCAGACCGACCAAGTCTCTGGGCCTGTATGTGCAGATCTGTGGTCGAGGCATGCGCACTTGGGGTAACAAGAAAGACTGCATGCTGCTGGACTACGGCGAGAACATGATGCGCCATGGCTGCATCGATACTGCTAGGCCAGAGAGGCCACAAGAAGATGAGTCGGCTGAGCCGAAGATCTGGGTGTGCGACCACTGCTATGCCGTGAATGACATGGATGCGCGCAACTGCGTGGAGTGTGAAGAGCCTCGGTACAGCGTGGAGCAGATGCTTCAGCGTCAGCAGGACTTGCTGGATCAGCTTGACCAAGAGCGCAAAGATCAAGAAGAGAAGGATGCAGCTGCAACACGCGAAGCGGCACAAGGTAACGTCCTGTCTGATGAGCTAGAGGAACCAGCGGAGAAGCTTGAGAAGGTTAAGAACATCGACTTTGTGTCTGCGCAGATCAAGACATCCAAGAACGGCAACGACTATCTCAACGTGATGTTCTCCACGCCTGGCGAATACTGGCCACAGAGCATGCCTATCATGCTGGGAATGCGGGGTAAGGCGGGGATGGTAGCTACCAAGAAGTGGAACGCCCTGACACAGTCAGGCACACCAACGCCATACGATCTTAGTTATGCAGCGGATCTTGTGAACCAACACAAGGTCATGAGCCACATCAAACAAATAACCGTTAGGAAGGAGGGTAGATACTGGAATGTTGTCAGCGTCCATTTTTGATCAGATCGATGAGTTCATCGCCAATAAAGAGAACCGACACCGAGGCCACCTTGGTTTCAGCGGGATCGGAGATGACGATGAATACAAACTGTGGATGGGATTCCGCTGGTGTCTGCCGTCCACGTTTGGTGGGCGCATGCTGCGCTTGTTCGACCTTGGTCAAAGGATAGAAGAACAGATCGTAGAGAACATACGCGACAGTGGTGTGATATCGATCGCCTCGCATGACAAAGACGGCAACCAGTTTCGTGCATCGTTCTTTGGTGGTCACTTCGCAGGTTCGTGCGACGGGCTGCTGAAGGGCGTGTTGCCACCACCTGAACAGGAGCTCGTGCTTCTGCTCGAGGTGAAGAGCGCAAACGACAAGCGGTTCAAGGAGCTTGTGAAGCTACAAAGCTATGAGGCTTGGAGTGAAACCTATCGCTGGCAGATCCATGCGTACATGGGTGCCCTGGGCCTGACCAAGTGCATGGTTGTTGTGATGAATAAAAACAACAGCGAAATCTACTCAGAAGTGATTGAATACAACGCCGCTATCTGGGAGCGAGCACAAGAGAAGGCAGAGCGCATCATATGCAGTGATGCACCAATCAAGGATACGCGCCGCTCAGAGAAAGATTGGCGCATGAAGAATGAGCCTGATCTGTACAAAGACATCTACTACGGACGGCGCTTGCCTGAGTCGGTGAACTGCAGGAACTGCATACACTCAAAGCCGCTGACCGAATCAAATGGTGCGGTGTGGTTATGTAAGAAGCGGAACCATGCTCTCTCGCTTGAGGAGCAGCGTTCTGGGTGCGATAAGCACATGTGGATACCTGAGCTAGTGAATGCAGATCACATGCCTGAGAGGAGCACAGAGGACGCCACAGCGTACAGAGTGGGCATCATCGACTTCTACAATGGTGTGAGGCCAGAGGATGGTGAGTATTACTATTCCAGCGCAGAGATGCGTGAACTATCCAAGGTGCAGTTCAACGCTGAGATGATGATTGATGCTGAGAAGATCAGGGCTGAGTTCCCAGGGAGCCAGATCGACAACATGGATGAACGCAAGGTTCCGTTCTAGTCCCAGCTGCGGGGGTCTTTGACCACCAGTATTTTGGTGCCGGGGTAGAGGGCTTCGACCAGTTTCTTCTTGAGCCTGAACACCTGAGTGATCACGCCCTTGGTGTCTTCGACTACATACTCACCATCGCGCTTGTATCGGAAGTCTGCTATGTATGAGCAGATCTTCTGATCCTCGCCGTTGACGGTGACTACGCAGGGAAAGTCCACCTGTACTTCAAGATCAGTGAGTTCGCCAGCCTGCTCTAGCTGTTTAAGTATCTTGTACCTGGCTGCTTCAAGCTTGGAATCGAACACGATGCCATCGTATTCAGTTCGCTTTGCAAAGTATTTGGACTTTGGTCGCTTTCTTTTTGGGATCAATTAACTGCCACCCATCAACTTTTCTTCTTCTTGTTGTCGCAAGAATTGAGATGCGCGGTTTGATATTTGATCAAACTGTTGAGGTATTGCCTCGACTGCACCTCTTACTGCTTCAGGAATAACTTCTGTTAAGTCTGGAGCCATTGGTTGAGGTGTTGGCCTTTGAGGTAATCTGTCTTCACGATAAGATCGCGCAACCTCTTCAGACATTGCTTCAGCTGGAGCTACGTTTCTACGTTTATCAGCAGCCGCTCTGTAAAGTTCTATAGACACTGACGCCTTAGGTGCCATGGGTATGTAGATATGATTAAGAATACCACGCCAGCCATCTAACCCGCCTACATCACGAACAATCTTCGCAATCTTTTCTTCTGACAGGCCAAGCGTTCTTGCGTCATCAAACGCTATAGACAGATCTCTAACCTTCTTGAATCTACTGGCGTTAGCTTGTTGAAACCTGTAAGCGATTTCCTCTGGAAGCCTAGCGCCATAATCTTTTTTCAGGTCTTCATAAAATGATCTTGCTGTCCCAAATTCACCTTTAGCTTCTTGTATTTTGTACCTAAGCTTCTTTTCAACTTGTGATTCAATAAACTTAATACCGCTGGCTGCTTGGAAAGCTTCATCGTACACATCAAGCTTCTTTTTTCTTTCGCTTATTCTTGACAGCCTTGATGCATCAACCATTCCAGATTCTACAAGGGCTGCTTGAGTGAGATTGCCTAAAGTAAAAGACCGCCAGGGGTCAAAGTTTGAAGAATGTTGTGGCCCCATCTTGGGGTTAAACTCTAATGGTGATCCTGCAGGTATGAACCCATTCAACGTGTGAGCAACAGCAGCCCATATTTTGTCACCTAGTGGAGCGCCGTCTTCATAAAGTTTGAAGCCTTGAGAAGTTCTACCTGTGAGGCCAGCACCCATTCTATCAAACAACATGGATTGACCTATGAAGGGACTAAGAAACTCAGCACTTGCACCTAAACCAGCATTCAGTGCTATCTCAGTTAACTCTTGCTCACTACGGATACCGTTGTTGTAAGCATTTATGACAGCCTCTGATGGCCTTAGCAAATAATCGTATGGCAACGTGTAAGATGCGTTCTGCATCTCTTTGAGATATCCGTCTTTGTTTGTTCTTGTGACGGCGAAGGTTGAGTTTCGTTCCCAATCGTATGCAAAACTTCTTTTATAAGCATCAATCTGCTCTTCACTTGATCCTGTCATACCAACAGAGAACTGCTCTAATCCCTTTGGAATCATATACGCAACTGAGGCAGCGCCAAACAAACGCTCAAGCCCACGAGCGCGTATGTCTGCATTGTCACTAGCAATCTCAGTGATGCTACGCCCAATAGTGTTCATCCCAGTTCTCAAGATTTCTGACGGGTACGCGATAAAGTTGCCGAAAGGCAGCTGTCTCAATGCATCAATAACCTCTGGTGTTCTTGAGTAGTTTGGAATGTTGTTCTTGGTAATTGTTGCGGCTTCTTCAGATAAGAACTCATCTAGCGGATTCTTCCCATAACGATTTATAAACTCTTTACTGAGCCTATCTTCGGGAACCCTAGATAAGGCAACCAGGTCTACATTGTTTGGATCTAAACCAAAAGCTCGTGCTACATTTTGTTGATCAACTGTTTGTGCCTTCATAGTGAGAGGCTTATTTTTAATGGCTGCTTTTTGAACTATGCCTAGGAGTTTTTTCTTTTCAATCTCATAGTTCATGACCTTCCAAACGTCATCGCCTGCGGCATAAAACCTTGATGCAATGTTAGAAACTTTGTTGTCTTTAGATGCATCAAACATCTTTCCAACTCGGCCAAGACCTTTTGTTGATTCTGCAGCTTGTTCAATCAAACTGTTAAGCTCCCCCAGCTGAGCTTGCGTTCCAGTGATACCTCGACGCACATACTCTTGAAGAACTTTTTGTCTGTCTTTAGCTAACGGATACTTACGACCAATGTCGCCGTAAATTAATTGAAAAGTTTCTAGCGCATCTTTCCCTGTAGGAATGTTGCCATTGAAAGCGGTGAACCCTAGTGCAGATGTCACGTTTCTTATCTGGCCAGTTGGGTTGTATACCGTTTGAGCTTTTTGAAACATACCTTTCGCGCCTAACAAGCTTGCGTAGAAAGGTTGAAATACACCCATCTTTTCAGAGAGATTGAAGCTCTGGTTTTCAAGGGCCTGCAAGTATTCTTTTTTAACATACTTGCCTTTTAACGGGCCAAATCCAACAGAGTCAGGAACTTGAGTGTACTCATCAATACCCATGGCTGCTTCAACCGGGGCGTCATCTAAAAACATCTTATTGCCTTCGGGCAAGTTCTTGTTGTACTCGTCTAGCCTGTCGAAGAATTTACCTTTAGCTATGATCGCAGACTGTCGGCCAAGAGTTTCTTTTGTCTTGGCAATCAACCCCTGTTTGCGTTCATCAAATGTTTGAGTCTTTAACCCTATGTTTTTTCTAGCTGTGTATTCACCTAAATATGCTTTGACAGCAGGGCTTTCTAGAGTCTTTGCTTTGAGCGGGCCTTGTTGGATAGCAGTCAAAGTTTCGTTAGAAATTAGTTCTCTAGGTGTCAGGTTCTTATTTACAAAACCACCTTTGTCTTTGATCTGAACAAGCTGATTAATCGCATCAGCCCTTTTGATAGGCAAGCCCATGGCTTCAGACCCACGCATAATCGCTTCAATCGCTCTCTCTGTATCTTCCTTAGTTGGCACATAACTATCATCAAGAAAAGCTCTGTATTGTGTTGCTCCATAAAGCCCAAGTTGGCCTTCAATAGTGTCTTGCGCACCTTCAGGAAGTAGATTTGGGTTACCAGCTATTTGTCTGCTGTAATCATCTATGGTTGCTCTAGCGTTCTGTGCAGCTCGAAATAAACTATACTGAGTGCGAATGTTTTCAGGCTTCGTATTAAGAGTGAGTTTGTCGCTGGGAACAAACCCAAACTTCTTATCTGCCTCAATCAAAACTTTTGCTGCATCATTTTGTATGGTCAACGCATTTGCTTTTGTTACTGCATCTGCACCGACTATTGCGTCAGTTGGATACAAGAAATCATTCAAAGCATCCATGACCTTTTCAGCATCAGACCCATTGGCGTTACCACTCTTTATTGCCTGTTTGAAGGTGGCGTCTAAATCATTTAAGGCAATTAAGTTTGCGTGAGCTAATCCAGAAAGCTCTGTGGCCTTCAGTGCTTTTAACTCTGCAACTACATTGTCTGGTAGATCACCTTTGAACTTAAATTTAGGCAGCAGAAACTTAGCAACTTTGCTTCTCTTTTCGGCCTCTTCTACAACCTTGCCGAAGCCCTTGCCAACAGCGTAAAGACCCTCGCCTACTTGCTTTACACCCGGCACTAAAGCCGCGCCCTTAGCGCCTGTTTTTATGACAGCACCAGTGGCTGTCATGGCGAGTGGTATACCAGCCATAAGCGCGGCTGCTTCTAAACCATTCACGCCTTTGTTATACAACGCAGCAAAAGCTTTCTCTTGACCTTCAAGTCGATCTAATTCTTTGGTCTTGGTTACAGGGTTGGGTAGAAAGGTATCACCGAAAGACTGCATGTCTTCTTCGGCAACAACACCTTCGGCGGCTGCAGTGGCTAAAAGCTTTGTAGCTTTGTTTGAGTTACCTAATACTTTGAATACAGCTGCGCCAGGGATACCAAATTGCACCAAAGCTTTTGGTATTTCACCCCACAAGCCAGTGTCAGATATATCAGGGGCTAATGCATCCTGCACAGCTTGAGCGGTGAGAACAACATTTTCACCACGCTCTACGCCTGCAGCTTGTAGCCCTCTGCCCACAGTTGATGCAATCTCAGTGGGGATTGACACAAGTCCAGCTAGAACACCACGGCCTGCTCGACCGCCTGTTCGCATGACGGCTTCGCCATACTCGCCAACATCACCTAGCAAAGATTCCTCTTTTACAAAGTCTTCTTCGGATGGTTGAAAGTCTGTGCTTGCTCGGTAAGCTGTTAGCGCGTCTTGCTTTCTCTTTGCGGATATTGCTCTTTCAGCATCTTGTACTTTTAAAGAAATAGTGTCTGGGTCACTACTGTAAATTCTTTCTATAGATCCATCAGACAATCGCCTTAACGTAACTCCTGTTTCATTTGCCATGTCAATTGCTACTGGTTTTGCATTTCAAGAGCAAACTCATCTACAACATCACTAAGCTTCGCTCCGCTCTGCATACTTTCAAGTATTCTTCTCACTGACTCCAAACCTGTATCTGTTTGACCAAACGTAGAAATCATTTCCGCCGCTAATTTTTGTGCTGCTTGATCTCGGCTCATTGCGTTAAGGCTTAAAGCGATTTCATTTCTTAAACTTAAAATTTGTTCTGGAGTTGCCTTGCTAGTGTCTTGAGTGCTTACAAAGAAGTCAGTTAACTTTTCTATGTCGGTGGTATCCATGGCTCTAGTTTGAGCAGCCATGTAGTCTTGTTTAGCTTTAGCCTCATCGTACTCAGCTGTGCCCAAGGTGAAGTCAGTAAAGAAGTTTCGATCTACTATGCCCTCGCGTGACTCAGCTGCCTTAGCGAGACCATAGCGAGTTCTTGGATCCGCCAAGTAATTCATGGTTTTTTGCAAGAAGTCGGCAGGCTTACCACGCAAGAAGTCTATTGCGCCCTTTTCGCCCTCCTCGTCGCCACCAAATGCAGCGTCTGTTCCTAGCAAGAACTTAGTGATGCCAGTTGCAGGCTCTGCTGTCTCTACCTCTTCCTCAACAACTGGTTGAGTTGAAGTTTGCTGCGCAGCTTGTTGAGCGTTTAATCTAATATTTGCATCAGCTAGGTCTTGTTGGTCTTGGCTTATGGTTGGGGTTGCTGGAGGCGTTGGCGCATCTGGCCCAAAAGCTCCATAACCAATCATTGCGGCGGCAGGCACTCCAATACCTAGACCCGTCAGTGTTGTACCTGGATTCCTAGTGATTATATTCCCTTGACGCCCTTCTATTACATCATCAGCTTTTTTTGTTGCAGCGGGTATGCCAGGCAGATCCATTTGAGACTCTGCTTGATTAAGAATTTCATCAGTTTGATTTGGAGTAAGCTTGCCCGCTTGTTCCGCATCAAGAGCATCCTTTCTAACGTCCTCACCTTTACTGGCTTTTCTGAATAGCCTGTTAAATAAAGCAGTTGCTCCCTTAATGACAGCTTCACCACGGTTATATCTAGGCAGTGAGGCAATGCCGCCCATGGCCATTTGCTCAGCTTCGCGCATCTTTCTCATCTTGCGCTCGCCTCTGGTAACAGGGCGGCGTCGTTGAGGTTCAGGTTGCTGAGCCAATGCAGCAATGCCGCCCATGTCTTGAGGCATTTCATCTGCCATAGCGATATCTTCTTCTGCCAAAGCGGCAGGCAATGCAGCCATTTGAACTTGTAACCCAGACTGCGCTCTAGATGTGCCGCCACCTAACTTCTTCGGGATGGCCTCTTGAAGCTTAACGACTTTTTGAACTTGCTCTGCTGCTTTTGCTCCTTTGACGCCCATCTTTGCGAGCCGAGCGGCAATTAACGCAGGAGGAAAAGCTATTAAACCTAGAGTTGCATAGTCAACAGGATCAGATGGATCAAAGAAAAAATCAGTGATGTCTCTTAGGTTCATGCCCGAACCTTCTTCTGTTTGCTCAAGCGAGAAGAAGTCATCTGAAACAAGATCACCCTCTGCATACCCACGCACAGGCGCAACGCCTGCCATGATACCCATGCCTTGGCGCTGTTGAGGCGTCTGGAACATTGGTCGTTGCATGATTTGGTTGTACATCATCCCGCCTTGATTCATTCTGTTCGCCTCCGACAAAGCAATCGCTATGGCTTGCTTTGGATTTGTTACCTTTCTACCCGAACCGCCTGATTTGAGAGAGCCATCTTTGAACTCTCCCATCACCTTGCTGATCTTTCTTTGACGCCTAGATCGCTTCACGGCTGCGGTTTACTTTGGAGTAATCAACACTGTAGTAGCCATCCTCGCCCATGATGACTGCGCTTGGATCAACTGCCTTGAGTTCTTGCGCAATCACACCTTCAGTTGGATCATCAACGCCCATCGCCTTAGCTGTGTCATTCCAATCCCATGTGTACCAACCTACGCCGGGTTGAACTTCATCAATCTTCATTACGTTTTCTTTCAGGCGGATGTCAGATTTAGCCCCGTAGTAAGCTCCAGCAACATTAGCCGCGACATTTAACGCTTGCGCTGCAAAGCCTGGCCTAGTTTGTCCTTGGCCTTGAGAAGAACCTATCCCAAAACCGCTCTGGTACTGAGGCATAAATGGTGCGCCACCTTGCAACAATGCTTGGCCACGTTGCAGTCTCATGAATGGCTCATCAGCCATCTGAGTAGCCGCCTTGTACTGCGCATCAAGACCCGCTTGTTGTATGCCGCGACCTTGAGTACCAAGCTGGCCAAGAGTGCTTATTTGTTTGCCCAGCATCTGCTGTCCTTGCTGGCCGAGTCCTGCGATACCAGACGCGGCTGCACGTTGTGCCCCGGTGCCTGCGCCAAAGGCTTGTAATGCAGTGCCAAACTGATCTTGCGTAAGACCGCCAAGGCCTTGAGCAGCCTGTGCAGTTCTGCCCATCTGTTGGCCAAATATATCTGCGCCAAGCTGTTGGCCTTGAAGACCAAGCTGGCCTATGCCTTGAGCGATATCTGCTCTCTGACCTGCAAGCCCTGCTTGAGCTTGCGCCCCCTGTAAACCAAGGGCACCACGCTGTTGAGCGAGAGAACCAATGTCTCTGCCTGCCTGCATGCCCATTTGCCCAGCTTGACCAAGCAATGAACCAATACCTTGCTGTCCTGACAATCCAAGCTGTCCACTCTCAAGCGCGCCTCGTTGAGCTAGTTGCTCTGCGCTCAAACCAAGCTGTCCTGCTTGCTGAGCCGCTTGCAACGATGTGCCTGCACCTGCTTGGCCTAATGACCCAGTAAGTTGTGCTGCCTGCTGACGGCGTCCCTGCGCCTGCTCAAAGGCTTGTTGTGCTTGTTGTGCTGCTTGTTGGAATCCTTGTGATCGTAACTCAGCGCCTGTCTTGGCTTGTTGCTGCAGCACATTACGGCCAATCTCGGCCTCTTGTATTGCGCCTCGAGACCCACCAAACGCACCTGCTCGTATCTGCTGTGCGCGTGCATCCCGTTTCTGTTGTTCGCCTAGCCTTGCAATCTCTGCTTGTTGTGCCTCAATAACCTGTTGGTTAAAGGGATCTTGGAATTTAGCGATACCTGCAGGATCAAACTGCTCGCCAGTGCCTGCAAGTCCAGCTATGCCTTGCAGTGCTGCTGCACGGCCCATTTGACCAGCAGAGCGTAAATCTGCACCAGCCATTTCAGTTTGTGCACGCGCTCTTTGTGCAGCTTCTGCAGCGCCCGTCTGTGCACCAGCAACTTCGCCTGTAATACCACGAGCAGCGTCTGTTATTCCTGCTCTAGCAGCACCGCTCGCCTCAGCTATGGCTCGCTCAGCATCAGACATTCCTGTTTGTGCGCCACTTATGATCGAAGGAATGCCTGCTCCCGCTTGTGCGATATCTCCCATCGCAGTTTCCATGCCTTGTCGAGCACGTTGATCTACAAATCGCTCACCTGTCGCTGGGTCAAAAACCCCTAAGCTTTGTTCGTAAAGTTCACGCGCTCGTGGGTCTGCAAACAAACCAGCCGTGCGAGGATCAAACCCTTGACCAGCACGCCTGAAAAGATCTTGTGCTTCTGCGAGTTGTGCGCCAAAACCGCCTAATCCTTGTGCAGCATTACGCGCTTGAATTTCTAATGGCGAAAGGCCAGCAACCTGCTGTATCGGTATGGGTATGGGTTGACCCATGAGGCCAAGGTCGCCTGGTTGACCACTGCCAAAGTAAGACGCAAGAATATTTCTTGTCGCCAATTCCATCGCTGGATCGGCATATGTTTGCCCCGCTTGGGGGGCTACATATTGAATACTGGTATCGGTGACGCCTGTACTAGCCATTACGTTTTCCTCATCGCTTGCTCACCTGCCTTCTGTAAGGCATACATCATGCGAGCGCCCTCACGGCGTTGTTCTTCTTTTGTTTTACCAGCGCCGTTCAATTTGCCGACACCACGAACTGCCTTAGCGTTTACAACAAACTCACCATCGCTAAGCATTGCAGGAATATCATCAGATGTTTCCGTGCCGGGGCCAGATATTGGGCCGTTCATGCGAGGAAAATCGACATTGCCACCATCAGCAAAAGTTTGAGGCTTTCCAAAATCAGACAAAGAACTAGCCAAAGATGCCAAAGCTGCGTTTTTTGGAGAAATTTTACTTTTGGTTTCTCGTTCTTCTAATAGTGAAATCAGCTGCTCTTTAGTCATGCTTTTATACGGCGTTTGATTTTTTGTTGAAAAACCTCCATACAAATCCATTCCCCCTGGCATGCCTCCACCGCTCATCTCAACAGGCAAGCTTGCAATGCCGCCCTCTGCCGCCATCATCAGATTGTCGCCACCTATATAATCTTCAAAGTCTTGTATTTTGAAGATGCCATCGTTCAACATATCGCGAGACTTGATAAAGTCCTCTATCTTCAAAGCCTCTTCAAATTCTCTTTCATTTTGTGCAACAAGAAGCTCATTAAATAGTCTTTGATTCTCCTCGCCAATCTCTCTGCCTCTGAAAGCTGGGCCTTCTATGGCGGGTTCAGATTTATATACGTTAGAAATGCCGCCGCTTGCTGGGGGCGTTACGGCTACAGGAGGCGCTATATTTGCTTGCGGATAGAATGCTTCAGTAGTGCCCGGACGATTAGCATAGTTCATTCCAGGCAGAGATTGATAAGCCAAAGACTGCGCGTATGGGCTTGGTGCTCCTCCCAAGAAAGATGGGCTGTCTTTTAATTCTGACCTAAGAAGTTGCAGCTTACTTGGGGCGAATCGGTCAAAGCCTTGCGTTTGCCTATAACTTTTTCTTACAGCCATTTCGTCTTGGACTTTATCCCTGACTTGAGCGGCTTGTGCTTTTTCTTCTTTTGACATTCCCATATCAGTTACTCACTTGCTTAACACTTCCATCGCCGTCTGGCCTGTCTTAACCTAGAGTTAGGATCTTTTGCTGCTTTTGGAAACTTCTTCATTTGCCCTGCAGATCGTGCGCAAAAAGACTTTCTACGCGCTGCACGTTTACCTGTAGGCTTATCCTCCGTCACAGCAGTCTGCAGTTTACTACCAGGATTGGCTTTACGATACGCTTTTACACCAGCTTCTGTCATGCCAGCGCCTTGTTTTGTAGGGCGAAAGTTCTTTTTATTGCGCTTCGGCATCTTGTCGCGGCGTCGTTTCTTGACTTCGCCACCGCCGTTGAACTCTTCTGCGTATCGTCTAAACATCAGGAATACCTAGTCCGCTTGCGTCGATCCGACATAACAGCACCACACCCACGGTGATTACGGCGAACTTCGCCACCACTAGCTTTCTTTACAATGGTCTTCACATTTGTTGGCTTACCGCCCACACCTTGTGGCTTTGCACGCTTGCGCGCAACAGCACTACGCCGCTCACCCTCGGTCATGGATTTCGCTTTTGACCTCGGCACGCACTTTGGATACTTGCGCTTTGATCCTGACGCCTTGGCACGGCCACACTTTTGGAACTTACCGCCTTTCTTCGGTGCCCCAATATCTACCCAATCACCTTTTGGGCCTTTGCCAAACCACTCTTTCAGGCTCATGAGAGTCTCGTTCTCCCACGTTTACTGGGCATCATGCCGCTGAAACCCCTGGGATCTATCAAGCGAGCACGTTTAGCCACAAAGCCACCTGCATTCATATCTTTTGGCTTTGGGCCTTTGAAGTCTTTGCGCTTCACGCCAGATGGATCTTTGATTTTGCCTGCGCAAATCTTGCTGGCGTAAGCATTTGCATACGCTGACGGGTATACCTTGAACTTGCGCTTAGCTGCAGCTTTACCTCTTGGGCATAGTTTTGTCATGAACCTACACTCACTACTATTGCTCCTGCATTTATCACCTGAACAGAACCAACCTGACCTTGAGCTTCAAGGGGATCAGTTGTGTACGGTAACTCCTGAGACAAACTAATCCAGTTGTTGCCATCAAACACTTGTAAAGTGTTGATAGTTGTGTTCCAGATTAAATCACCTGTGTTGAATTTCAAAGTGTCTCTTTTCTCTCGCGTGAACTGTGGTGTAGCGTCTGGATCAAACGCATCCAAGCTCAGTTCAAGCAAGCGCACTGTTCTGTTGAACGTAGTGCCGTCAACGGCAGCGCCATTGTTGATGAGCGGTAATCTACCTCGTAGTAACTTGCTCATCGTCTACCGTTGGGCTGTATGTCAAGACGCGTTCCGCCCACTCTGAAACCAACACCTAACTGTGAATCGGTGACTGCATCATCATCAGATTCAAAACGCACGACTGCTTGACGGCCACGCGCTCGAGTATCGACCTTGGTGGTTGAGCTTGTGATTGCTGTAGTTTGATCGGTGGTCAAGTCACTACCGGGGAAGTTGCGAGCTTTCAAAACCACGTTGATGGTCTGGCTTTCGCCTGAACCCGTGAACTTGATATCAGGTATGCAACGGCGTATGAACTGAAACTCTTCGCCATCGCCTATGTCAAAGTCAGCAGACTCTATGAACACGTTGGTCATGGGACTACCGTCATCATCGTGACCAGTTTCATGTTGATACAGGTAATTTGTAGAGCTTGATTTGCCTGCAGCCCTTGGGAAAGCAACGATGCCTTCATCAAGCCATGCGGTTCTAGACAGTTGCCCAATGTTCCAAGTTTGTTCTTGGTAGTTGTACGCAACAAACCTATCAATACTGGTTGAGGCAGAAGAACAGTAGAACCAGCCCACCTCATTGAACTGCTTGTTCAAGAAAGCAAACACTTGAAATGCCTGCCCTTCGTTGAAGTCATCAAAGACGTATGACTTCACAGAGCAAGGTAGCGGTGTAACGCTGCCTCCATATGAATAGAAGCCTTTCTTGTCCATCCAAAAGACGCCAGCTGGTGTATTCACAGCACCATTTGGGCCAATCAAGCTGACACCCTCGTTGATTAGGTTCAGACCAAAGGTCAAAGGTGGCCCGATAAACTGCAAGCTGTAGAGCGCAACGTCTGTCCATATCAAGGTTTCTTGCCTAGCTCGCAACCCGCCTATGATTTCACTTCCTGCAGAGCATCTCAGTGATCCAGCAGTGTTGGTAGACTTAGGCTCAAACTCAGTAGCATTTTCTTGGTCAGAGAAAGCAATCAGCAAGGGGTCAATCGAACCAGTTCTTGCTGTGCCTGCTGCATTGATAGGGTCAGCACCAAGCACAAGAACGTGCCTGTCGATGTCAGAGACTATGACCTGCAGTCCCTTCGTAGGTACTAAGTTTGCGCCACTGATTCCTGACAAAGCTACAGCCCTGGTGCTAAGACCATCTGTTTTGTCCCAGTAATAAATGCTTCCTGCGCGAGGATTGGATATTAAGTCTTCACCAAAGTTATCCATTGACCACAAACGCAGTTGGTTTGAATCGGTTAGTGTAGACGTTGATCCCCACGCTCCAGATGACCACGCGCCTACACCCCAGCCTGTGCCGTCTACAAACACATCTAGACCAGAGTTGATTTGATAGGTTCCAACTACACTGCTGCCACCGTTGCCGCTATCACTGCTGTTTGCGGTGACTTCTGTGCCGCTCGTGTCTTTGGCGGTGATGGTAAACGTGCTTGTCGAAGGCACTGATTGAATTTGATATTCCTGATTCAACACTGCAGCTGTGATGTTGCCGCCAAGAGTAGCTGCGCCAGAGAAGGTAACAAAGTCTCCTTCTGCTGCGCCATGGGCTGTATCGGTTACAGTTATCGTGCTTGACCCATTAGTTGCAGCAAACGTAACGTCGCCTGCACCTGTTGTGCTTCGTATGGGCGTAATGTCGTTGTAGCTTGCACCTTCTTGTATGTACAGCTTAAAACGTGTGCCAAGTCCCAACAGCTTAGTGCCATCAAGATCAACCCAGCCATGGAGTTTGCGGCCTGTGCCCTCGTATGAGGCTTGAATGTACTTCTGCCAACCGCCTATCTTCTCTGGCAAACCTTTCCGAAACCGCACCAAGTTGCCGTCAAACCACCCGCCTTCTGCTGTGTAGTCAGTGCCTTCTTTGTTGATGCCAGGGTTGAAGATAAACTTTTGCAAAGCCATTACTGATAATCTCCTGTGCGAATGATTTCAGTCACTTCTAATGCACGATTACCTACCTGAGTAGCCCAACGGCTGTCCATAAATTCGTCGGCTGCAATGTCAAACTGCTCTCGTGACATGGCTTCCAAGGCTTTTACAAACCCACGCAAGCGTGTCAGACCAAGGTTGAAACAGATATCAATCATGGCGTCTTTTCGGGCTTCGTTTAGTGCGGCGAACCAGAAATAAGTGTCCTCAAGCTCTTCTCGTACACGCCGTATGTCGTTAGCCAATAAATACTCTATTTCTTCTTCAGATAATCCAAGGCCGCCGTTTTCATCTATGTTGCGCCCGACACCCACAGTAATCATATTCTCTGAGCATTTGTACGCATGACTACGCACACCTTCGTGACGCTTCAACATTCCTATTAGCTCAATACCCATTACTTCTCCCTGCTCACGCCTCTGGTCTTCTCGTAGCTCCTCATAGCGCCCAAACCTAGCATCCCAGTCATAGTAGTCATCAGCAGCGATGGATCTATCTCTGGAACTTCTACCCAGATCCCTGCAATCGGCGCTATCAGTACATGATACAGAAGGCCCAAGCTACAGCACCAACCGATACTCGGTCGCCACCCAGCAACAAATAACGACTTATGTGCAGCCTCGACTTTGTTGACCTCTAGCTGCCCCTTGGCTAACTCATTGGCATGGCGTTCTGCAAGAGTGCTCAACTCAAAAGCAATACGATTCTTCTCGTCCTTGTCCTCAATTACCTTATCTAGTAGCTGAGTAGCTGGGCCTATGATTGATCCAAGTATGCTCATCGTTTTGCCATGTACGCTGTAGCGCCAAAGTATAGCCCTACAATGCTCGCCTGACTAAGAAACAGCATGTCACTTAGAGAAGCCAGAGTGGACAAACGAGACTCCGGGATAAATGGCATGAGTGGTAAAAGAGCGTAAACCACCATACTAGAAAGACTAACCCAAGCCATTCTGCGTTGACTGTCTGCTTTCTCTTCACGCAGTTCGATCTCAACAAGTTCTTGATTTCGTGCCAGTTCTTCATCGCTCACGACCCCATCTCCATCAAGGTCGTACTGAGCATACCGCGATTTCGGCTCTAATTTCTTAGGACTCATTAGTCATCATCCTTAGTAACTGGGTCACGAAACAGTATCTTGGTGCCTGCTTCTGAGGTGGGTATTTCCCTTACACGGCAGTAAGTTTTGAAGTAACTGTTGTTGCTCAGTAGCTCATTGATCGCGCCAACAGACTGTGCATTAAGCGCCTTGGAGTATTCTAAGCACGAGGTCAGTTCTCTGAAGTACAACTCCTCACCCGTGGGTTGCCCACGTTCCAAAACAATCAACACAAAAATCATCATGGTCATGCGCGTATGTCCAATGAAAGCTGATCTTCAACCTTCACAATAGTAGAAAGAACTTGGCCATTTTTATAGTAGTAATAAGTCTGGCTGTATTCAGTCAACGCCTCTACTTTATCGGTGCGGGTGCGACTGATCTGATCTAGCCGCAACAGCCTATGTATCTTGTCCTTGACCACCACCTCTGATGGTGCGTTGACGCTGTTAGGAAATACTGGCGGGACATCCATCACAGCCTCCGCTTTTGCTGCACAGCCTGCACCTTCACGGACTTAGGTTTCACCAAATCCCAAGTAAGCAGTTCTACATCAAGCTGATGTGCTGTGCCTAAAACACGCGGCATCGTGTTCTGAATGTAGATCTGAGCACCATACCCGCACTGACGGTGGTTGTATCGTAACCACGCCAATGCAAGGCAGTGACGGTACGCAGGAGGATCGACTAGCTCTAACATTCGCCACTCCCGTAAATCGCAAAACAGATTCGGGCTGGCGGGGTTATACTCTAGTTCTGATTCTTCAGCATAATTTCGATTAATTGCTGAAGTTTCTGATCTGATGCCTTCGCTGTCTCGCTCTGCTCCGCCAATGAATCGACGATAGCCTCGATCTTTGTCGCATTGACTGCCGCTAATTTTCCCGTGGCTTGAGCCTCTTCAACAACACTGACAACGGCAGCTTCGATACGGTCTACTTCTTCTTGTGTAGCCTGTGCTTGCGCCTGACTAGCACCCCAGACCATCGCGCCTGACAGCGCAGCAGCGCCAATAGGTAAGGCCCACGTTGGGACTTTTATTGTTCCGTCACTCATATCAACCTCCTAAAAACTGTGGCACCAAGATGCTCACAACGATTAAACCTATGATCCACCATAACCTGTTAGATACAGTGTCCATCTTTGCTTCAAGCTCATCAAACCGCCTAGACCCACTTGCAAGGCGTTCCTCAATACGCAGGTAACGCTGCTCACACACTTGCTCGTGAGTAGAGATCTGGTTCAATGCCTTATCACCTTTGTCCAAGCCCCATTCCTCTGCCATCGCGAGATAGCACATAGTTATTCTTTGGCTTTACCCACATTGAGTGCCAGGGCTTCAATTATGGGGTAGATATACTTCGCCATGAAGGCATCGTCCTTGGGAGTAGGCGTGGCGGCACAGATCGCGCTTGCGACAACTGAAAGTGTTGTCAGCGTGGTTACAATCTCCATCAAACTCATGCGGCTATCTCCTCTCTAAAACAATTCAAGTTGGCCGCTACAGTGCGGCGTTCACCTTCACCCCGGAACGGGTAAACCATGTGCTGCATCCAGCTTGGAAACATATACAACCTACCCACCTGTGGGCGTATCACGATGTTCTGCGTCGGCTTCAACCGCTCTTTGTCCCACTGAGAGCTTTGTCCGTAGTTAAAGCACAAGCACCCGTCAGACTCACCAGAGGCATTATACAGGCCGTAATCTTCAGATCCGGGGCGTGGCCCCTGTTCTATCTGAGGAGGCACTTTCGTCCAAGTCGTGCAGCTAATCCCCATGATGGTCTTTGTGCCGTGGTCATGAATAGGGTTGTAGTCCCCTGCGTAGCTATGCACTGACCACAGATCGTCTATCTCGACGTTGCGGTTGCCATCTAGCATCTGGCCCGAACTCTTCATAAAGGCATTAATATATTCAACACCCATAGTCCGCACGAACCCAGAAAAGCCAGCCACAAGCTCGTCATCGCAATCCATTCTAAGCTGTTCTCCCTCGCGGATTTGACCAACGAGAGTATCAGCCGCTGTACGCCGCCCTTCTTGTTCCAAGAGGCCATCAAGATACTCGTTTAGCTGAGTAACGAAGCCCTCTGGAATATCTAACTCCATCAGGAACACTGACGGCAATGGATGCATCATGTAGGAGATTTCGGCCATTACTGAACGACAGCTTCGTCTTCCTCATCATCCACTGCTTTCACAGAGTCAGAGATAGCCTTGATGTACATCTGCAACAGAGCTTGACGCTCGTTGACTTGGATCTGCAATGCAGACACTTCACGGCGTAGCTCGTTGACTCGTGCGATATTCGCTTGAGTTTCTACAGCCAAACCCTCGAAAGAGTATTCTTCGCCATCAATCGTGACTTTGTTTTCTTCGCTCATGGTAGTCCTTATGGTGTGTATGCTTCAGCAGCAGAGATCGCTGCATCAATGGATGACATATCTTCACTGCCCCAATCGTCCAAGTCTTTCATAAAAGACAGGTAGCCAGAGCTACGCATAACGCGCTCTTTCTTTTCGGCACTGGTCATGTCGTTACAAAATTCGTTGTCATCATCAAGACAGTTAGTGATTACGCTTACACTGCCCAGCATTGCTGAGTAGTCCTGTGCTTTTTGCTCGTCAGAGCGTGTAGTTTCTTCGGACATTTTATTCTCCTTTA
>JAAXIF010000031.1:0-37168 GCA_012270485.1 Sphingobacteriales bacterium
ACTGCTTTTACAAGTTACTTTATCAGGTTTGGAGTTCCTACTGCTAATCACTTGATAAAAAAGTAACAAAAAAATCTCCAAAGGAGTCCTTCGGACAAGGCTCCAGAAAAAAAGCTAAAATTTCCTTCGTTACGCTACAAAAGATGTCCGAAGGACTCCTGTGGAGAAGTCTAAAGCCCAATGTTTGTTCCTTGATTTAGCGAAGCTGTGCTTCAGCTATTGGATATATCCAAGCATCATCTTTTGCTTAACGCTACACTACGTAAATTTCTTAACGCTTTTTTTCTGAGGCCGGAAAATTAAAACAATAGTCATAAGTGTTCGTGTATATGCTACTTAATCCTAAATCAGAAAATAAAGGGACATAAAAAACTGTAAAATATAAGGATGTTAAAATGAACAATTTTTAATCAGTCCCTGTGGACGGGCCTCATTGGGGTCGGTGTCAAGCGAAGCGAAGACAGATCAGATCATGCGTAGCAGATCTGATCAGAGGCCAATGCAGCCCGGGAACAGGGACGGGGCCATTCGGCCCAGGAGTAATATAGAGTTTTGACAATTAGAGTGATTTTAAATAGTACAACACGTTACTGATTAGTAAGGGAGTATCACCCAAAAACTGTTGTCATCACTAGAATAGACTATCGCTATATGTCTTACATTTGAAGCATAATTTTTTCCATGCCACACGAAGCGATTTCTGTATTTGATATGTTTAAAATTGGGGTTGGGCCCTCCAGTTCCCATACCCTGGGTCCATGGAGGGCTGCTTTGCGTTGTGTGGACACGATTCGGGCAAAAGGTGGACTGGATCAGGTGCTTTCAATAACCGTGCTGCTGTATGGTTCTTTGGCCAAAACAGGAAAGGGGCATGGTACCGATATTGCAGTGATGCTTGGATTGTGTGGGGAAGACCCTGTAACCATTGATGTGAATAGTATTACACCTAAAATTCAGCAGATTCAAAACTCACAGCAATTGTTGTTGGGTGGAGAGCAAGCGCTACGTTTTATCCTTCCCGATCATCTTCAGTTTCTTCATCAGGAAACGTTGCCCTTTCATCCGAACGGACTTTCCTTCTTGATTGAATTGAAAAATGGAGAACATTGGAGTGAAACCTATTATTCCATCGGAGGTGGATTTGTAGTGAAGGAAGGCGAAGACAAAAATGCACAACAGCAAGTGGATCTTCCATTTCCTGTGAATACAGCTGATGATTTACTGCATTGGTGTATGAAGACAGGCATGTCGGTGAATGAAGTGGTGATGGAGAATGAACAGGCTTGGCGTTCAGAAGAAGCGACTCGTTCAGGCGTGTTGAATATTTGGCATACCATGCGCGATTGTATTTATCGTGGCTGTCATACCAAAGGTGAATTACCCGGAGGATTACAAGTACGAAGAAGAGCATTTGATCTGAATAAAAAACTGATACAACAAAATACGTACACAGATTATTCATCTTGGATTGAGGCGATTAGAAAGGGTGGACATGATTTCAAATACATTCTAGATTGGGTGAGTTGTTTTGCATTGGCAGTGAATGAAGAGAATGCTTCTTTCGGAAGAGTAGTAACAGCGCCTACCAATGGAGCTGCGGGTGTGATTCCGGCAGTATTACAATATTTTATTGCATTCTGTGACGGGTTGGATGATGAGAAGATCATTCGTTTCTTACTTACCGCTTCAGAGATAGGAAGTATTTTCAAAAAAGGAGCTACCATTTCTGCAGCCATGGGTGGATGTCAGGCAGAAATAGGTGTATCTTCTGCGATGGCTGCTGCGGCATTAACAGAATCATTAGGTGGCACCCAACGTCAAACCCTGATGGCTGCTGAAATTGCCATGGAACATCATTTAGGTTTAACCTGTGATCCTATTGGTGGACTAGTGCAAGTGCCTTGTATTGAAAGAAATACCATGGGTGCTATTAAAGCCATTACAGCTTCACAGTTGGCATTACAAAGCTCTCCCGATTATGCCAAAGTGAGTCTGGATAAAGTCATCAAAACCATGTGGGATACTGCGCTGGATATGAGCAGCAAATACAAAGAAACCGCAGACGGGGGATTGGCGATTCATATTCCGATTAGTTTGCCGGAATGTTAAGTTTGATTTTTTGATCTTTGATTTTTTGATTTGAAAAAAGATCAAGAAATGAAAGATCAAATGATTCCTAAGCCTCAGTAAGCAGTAACTTTATCAGAAATGAATCATGTTGAAACGAATTGTCATTCTGGGTGCTGGATTTGCAGGCTTACAGTTGGCACGCAGACTGAAGGGGACTGATTTTGATATTACCCTGATTGACCAGTACAATTTTCATCAGTTTCAACCGCTGTTTTATCAGGTAGCTACTGCCAGATTGGAACCCAGTTCTATCTCTTTCCCCCTTCGCAAAGTTTTTCAGAATAAAACCAATATACATGTACGTATTGCGGCTATTACAAAAATAGATCGGGTAACAAAGGATGTATATACAGGTGCAGGTATTTTTCACTACGATTATCTTGTCATAGCTACCGGCTGTTCTACCAATTACTTTGGCAATGAAAATATTGAACGATTGGCTTTTCCAATGAAGTCTACTACAGAAGCCATTGCCTTACGAAATCATATACTGCTCAATTTTGAAAATGCATTGAACGCTTCCGGTGACGAGTTGAAAGCCATCATGAATATTGTGGTAGTAGGTGGAGGGCCAACAGGTGTAGAGTTATCAGGATCTTTGGCTGAACTCAAAAAGAATATCCTGCCACGTGATTATCCTGATATGGATTTTTCTAGTCTCAATGTGTTCTTGCTGGAAGCAGGCCCTGCTTTATTAAGTCCTATGACTAAAGTGTCACAAGAAGTGTCAAAGACTTATCTGGAGTCTATGGGTGTTCAGGTAAAACTAAATACGCTGGTAAAAGATTATAACGGACAATCTGTTTTGCTGGCAGACGGAACCCATATTCCAACCAAAACATTGATATGGGCTGCTGGTGTTACAGGAAATGTACCGCAAGGTATAGATGATTCATTATTGGTTAGAGGGAATCGAATTAAAGTAGATCTTTTTAACAGGATGGAGGGAACCGATGATATTTTTGTTCTGGGAGATATTGCTTATATGGAAACCAAAGGGTTTCCGAAAGGACATCCGCAATTAGCCAATGTTGCCATTGCGCAGGCTAAAAATCTGGTACAAAACTTAAGGCGAATAGAGCATGGAAAAGTACTGCAACCATTTGTTTACAAAAGCCCCGGAACCATGGCTACGGTGGGTAAAAGGAAAGCAGTAGTGGATTTACCCTTCATGAGTTTTCAAGGACGTTTTGCCTGGTTTGTATGGATGTTTTTGCATCTAATGCTGATACTCAGTGTAAAAAATAAGCTCTTTATCTTTATCAACTGGGCTATCAGTTATTTTACCAATGACACCACTTTACGTTTAATACTATTACCAACCAAGCAGCAAACAGATTTGTACAAAGAAGCACAAACACCTCTTCAGGAGCGGATACACCATCTTTAATTTAGATCTTTGATTTCTTGAATTTTTGATCTTTGATTGAATTGCTTATTAAAATTATAAATCAAGAAATCACAGATCAAAAAATCAAAGATTCCGAGTAGTCTTTAATCTCATTATACAAAGTTCCTCTCTCCACCGGTTGTCTGTTCACTTGTTTGATCAAACGAACCAGTTCTTCGGTAGACATAGTAGGTGTTTGTTCTTCACTGCCGGCCATTGCATAAATCTTAGTGGAGTCATCGATGGTTCCGTCAATATCATTCACACCAAAAGATAGAGTCAACTGCGCATTTTGTCTACCCAGCATTGGCCAATAAGCTTTGATATGCGGGAAATTATCCATGTACAAACGAGATATGGCATACATCCGCATATCTTCTACCACCGATGATTCCGGAATATGGCTCATATCATTGTCTTTATTACGGAACTTAAGAGGAATGAATGTATTAAATCCTCCTGTCTCATCCTGCAACTGACGCAATCTTTCCATATGATCAATACGATGCCAGAACTGTTCGATATGTCCGTACAATAATGTGGCATTGCTATGCATGCCTAATTGATGTGCTGTTTTATGAATATGTAACCAGCCATCCGCATCTACTTTGTCTTCACAGATCTGTTTGCGTATGTCGGGATGAAATATTTCAGCGCCGCCACCCGGTAAAGAATCCAGTCCGGCCTCATGTGCTAAGCGCATACCTTCTTCCACACTCACTTTGGCTTTGCGGAACATATAATCCAATTCAACAGGTGTAAATGCTTTGACATGCAAATCCGGACGATGCGCTTTGATGGTTCTCAATAATTCAAGGAAAAAATCAAGATTCATTTTGGGGTGAACACCACCCACAATATGCACTTCTGTTACCGGTTTGCCATCATAGCTCTTAACAATATGCATCATTTGTTCAATACTCAATTCCCAGCCTTCTTCACGATGTGCATAGAGACGAGAGTAAGAACAGAATTTGCAGGAGAACACACAAACATTGGTGGGTTCAATATGGAAGTTTCGATTGAAATAGGTTTTATGACCATGTTTTTCCTCTCTTACCCAATTGGCAAGGGCACCCAGGTATGATAATGATCCTTTTTCGAAAAGGGTAACGCCATCTTCAAAGCTGATACGCTCTTTTCTGAGGATTTTTTCACCAATATTTTTCAAGTTGTAATCTGCCTGTGTAGCTACCAAAATAAAAGGTTCTGAAATTCGCGCGCTCATCTTCACTTGATTTAAGTGCAAATTTACAATTAATAATTAAGCTGCAGATTCCTTGATGGATGTTTTAACCCATCATAAAATCTGCGGCTTAAACAAAATATACTGCATTAATGAGCGGGTTTCAGTGGTGCATTAGGGTCATGTTTGTAGCGGAATACAAGTGGGAATAAAAGGCCTAGTACCAGTGCATATCCTGCGAAGGCAAGCCATATATTCTGCCAGTTTTTAACACCATCAATTGTAAAGTAGTCAACTACCCAGCCGCTGATGGTACCACCCAGAAAGGCGCCAATACCATTGGTCATAAGCATAAACAATCCTTGTGCGCTGGCCCTAATTTTTATATCGGCCTCTTTCTCTACAAATAGTGATCCCGAAATATTGAAGAAATCGAAAGCCATACCATAAATAATCATTGACAAAATGAGCAGATATAGTCCATCGCCTGGATCACCGATGGCAAAAAGTCCGAAACGGAATACCCATGCAAAGATGCTCAGTAGCATTACGTTTTTGATGCCAAATCTCTTCAGGAAGAAAGGGATGGTTAGAATAAATACAGTTTCAGAGATCTGAGAAATGGAAATCAGGATATTGGGGTGCTGAACACCAAAGGAATCGGGATAGGTAGTTTTAAAATCATCGAGAAAAGGTCCGCCAAACGCATTGGTAATTTGCAGAGCAGCACCCAATAACATGGCAAAAAGGAAGAAAATGATCATCTTCTTTCTTTTGAACAACACAAAAGCATCGAGTCCTAAAGCAGAAACAATTCCTTTGCCTACTTTTTTTCCGCTGGGTGGACATTTACTCATAGTAAATGCATACAAACCCAAAACAATACCTGCAGTGGCGCTAACGTATAATTGATTGGTACTTTTGGTCCAGCCCATCAGGTCAACCAGCCACATGGCCACAATAAAGCCGATGGTTCCAAATACACGGATAAAAGGAAAATCCTTCACAATATCCAGTCCTTTTTTTTCCAGTACGATATAGGATACGGTATTGTTCAATGCAATGGTGGGCATGAATACGCACGCATTCAGCAGCATGATGATATAAAAAGTGGGATAGTCCTGCACCGTTGAGGCCCAGATGAGTAAAAGTGCACCAATAATATGACAGGCCCCGAGTACCCTTTCGGCATTGATCCATCGGTCGGCAACAATACCCAGTAAGGCAGGCATAAACAGGGAAGCAATACCCATGGTAGCATATACGGCACCTATTTGTCCACCGGAGAACCCTAATGAAACGGCCATATAACTACCCAGTGAAATGAGCCATGAACCCCAGACAAAAAACTCCAGGAAATTCATCAGTATCAAACGAGGCTTGATATTATTCATGCAACAAGCAGTTTAGTGTTAGAAATCAGCGAGGAAGATAGGGAAAATCAGTGAGTCGGAGGGAGACAGGAAGTCTGGAAGATGGGAAGCCGGCACGCATGCGAACAATTTGCATAAAATAAAAAGGAACCAACCCACAAGGTCAGTTCCTCTCAAAAGCTAGTAGCTAGCAGCTAGCAGCTCGCAGGTTATAAATGTGACTGAATCTTCTTATCCAACACAGATTTAGGAACTGCACCAATTTGTTTGTCGACGATCTGTCCGCCTTTGATGAAAAGGATGGCAGGGATAGAAGTGATACCATAATTCACACTGAGGTTGGGGTTATGGTCTACATTTACTTTTCCTACGTTGATCTTACCGTCGTAATCTTTTGCCAGTTCTTCAATAACGGGTCCGATAGCGCGGCAAGGTCCGCACCACTCTGCCCAGAAATCTACTACGGTCAGTTTATCACTATCCAGTACGGTAGACTGGAAATTCGCGTCTGTTAATTCTAAAGCCATTGTTTTTATTTTTTAGATGTTTAATTTTTTGAAAAGTCCATGGTCCATGGTCGATGGTCCATAGTTAGCAATCTCTGCTTTGCCATGGACCATTAGCTATGGACTATGGACCAAAAGACAAATTTAAGCCCAAACCCCCATCTCTGCCCCTTTGACTTTTCCACGGCTGTTATTAATGACGTTAGGGCAGGGAAAACCTGACAGGGGGGCATGAAGAAAGAATAAGAAATCAGTAATATTAAATAATAAATGGGAAGCGAGGATTTGTACTTACGGATATATATTGCAAGCATGATTTGAAATATCTATATTTACTCATATGTTTTGAATTAAGCAGAAGTAAGAGTATCATTATCTAGAATCAGTATAACGATATTTAATGTTTCCCAAAGTGCATTTAGTAACGCAAAAATTTATATGATACCAGATTACCAAACCTTAATGCTTCCGCTTTTAGAGCTACTTTCTGACAAAAAAGAGCATGAATTGCAAGATTTAATTAAAATTCTTTCAGATAAGTTTAATTTAACCGAGGAAGAAAGGAATGAGCTTTTGCCAAGTGGCAATCAGGAAATTATCAATAATCGAGTCGGTTGGGCAAGGACTTATCTGAAAAAAGCTAATCTTTTAACTTCTCCTAGACGGGCTACTTTTAAAATAACCGATCAAGGATTGGAGGTGCTTAAAAAGAAACCAACTAAAATTGACGTGAAGTTTTTACAAGGTTTAGATGATTTTAAACGATGGCAGACTTCATACCAAACAAATTATCAAAACAAGAAAGATAATTTGATAAACGAAGAAAGTATAACAGAAATTGAACAAGGAAGAACACCTGAAGAATTACTCGACTACTCATTTCAAAAGCTTAAAGAGGAATTAGCATTAGAATTAATTGATAAAATTAAAAATTGTTCACCTGCTTTTTTTGAACGACTTGTAATCGATCTTTTAATAAAAATGGGGTACGGAGGCTCAAAGAAAGAAGCCGGGCAGGTTATTGGAAAGTCTGGTGATGGCGGTATTGATGGGATAATAAAAGAAGACAGGTTAGGGCTTGACACTATTTACATCCAAGCAAAAAAATGGGAAAATACTGTGCCAGTTGCTCAAGTAAGAGATTTTGCAGGTTCATTACTTTCAAAAAAAGCCAAGAAAGGTATCTTTATTTCAACGTCAAACTATCCGAAAGGGGCATATGATTTTGTAGATAGCATAGAGCCTAAAATCGTTCTCATTGATGGGAAAGAATTAGCTGAATTGATGATACAGCATAATGTAGGAATGGCAACGAGAAGTTTTTATGAAATTAAAAAACTTGATCTTGATTATTTTGAAGAAGCTTAAGATTATGTCGGGGTCTTATTTTCTGGGCGTTAACTTTTTGAAAGTTCCGAAACTTTCCAAAAGTTTCTCATCTCGGTTTTTTTAACCACGTAAGAACAGGGTAAACTTGACAGTGGAGCATTTTCAGAAATTATACTGAGGAAATATTTAATTTATTGCTCTTTTATAATCGTATCATACATGGCAGTCAAAGAAATCCTTACTGAACTACAATCACTCAGCAACGAAAAAATGATGGCCATCAACACCAAAGCCGGTGCCGGTAAGAACCAGTTTGGGGTGAAGATGGGAGATATCAGAAATATCGCCAAAAAGCTAAAGACCAATCATGAATTGGGTTTACAGTTGTGGAATGCAGGTAATATTGAAGCGCAGTTTTTGGCAATACTCATCATGAAACCTGATCTACTCACCGCGAAGCAGTTGGATACAATGGTGCAACAAATTGATTTTACCCATGTGGCAGATTGGTTCAGTTCTTATATTCTGAAAGACCATCCGGCGAAAGAAGCACTCAGAATACAATGGCTCAAATCGAAAAACAAATGGGCTTTGCGTGCCGGTTGGAGTTTGATGGCCGGTAAGATCGCCAGAGATGCCGGTGAATTAGATTTAGATGCTTTATTAAAACAATTACAAAAAGAAATGCCCAAGGCAGTACCTGAAGTTCAATGGACGATGAACTTTGCATTGGCATATATCGGTATTCATCATCCTGCTTATCGTAAGAAGGCATTAAGTATAGGCGAGGAGTTGGGAATTTATCGTGATTATCCTGTTTCTAAAGGATGTACTTCTCCATTCGCGCCCATTTGGATCAACGAAATGGTCAAAAGACAATCAAAATAAAAACTCAGTGAATCTCCTGCGGTGAACCTCAAAAGTCACTGGGGTTGAGAATGAATATATTGGATATGGTTTATTCTTTATTAAAATAAATTTATTGTTTTTCAATAAATATTTTCTATTTTTGTGTCATCATTCAAAAATACCCAAGATGACAACCACCAACAACTTTGTATTCAAAGCCCTCACCATCATTGCCTGGCTCATTTTTATTGGTCTTTGTATAGAGGCAGGCGGGCTGGTAGTTAATTGTATTTTCACGATCATTAAACCGGAGATGGTAGATCGACTTTACCAGAAATTGGATTTGACTGATATGTATGCGCGTAGTCAATGGGCTTTCTTTAGTATGTACAGTTTTATTTTGATGATTGCTTTTTTGAAAGCTGGTCTATTTTACAGACTCGCCATGCTGTTAACCAAGATTGATCTGATGAAACCCTTCAGCGATTTTACTGCCGGACAAATCTTGCAGATCAGTTATTACACATTTTCAATTGGTCTCTTTAGTTATGTTGCACGTCAGTCTGCGAAGACAATGCAGCATCATGGTTTTCTCACCGAGAAATTAAATGCATTTTGGGAAGACGCTCAGGCTTTTATATTAATGGCTGCAGTGGTGTATGTGATTGCACAAATATTTAAAAGAGGGTTGGCGCTTCAAAAAGAAAACGACTTAACCGTATAATACATGCCCATAATCGTAAACTTAGATGTGATGATGGCGAAGCGTAAAATGTCGCTGAACGAATTATCCGGTAAAGTTGATATTACACTTTCCAATCTTTCTATCTTAAAAACAGGAAAGGCCAAAGCTATACGCTTCAACACACTGGATGCCATTTGTAAGGCATTGAACTGTCAGCCTGCGGATATATTGGAATACCTGCCTGACCCTTCGTCGCCATTTCTGACTGCGTCAGAAAGCGACTCAGGGTGACAGGTTTAGTTCCACACTCATTGTCGCCCTTCGTCGCTTTGATCAAATATTTCTCTCATCCTCTGTTGTGAATTTGTGCTGATAATAACCGCAGTGACGCAGAGTTTAAACACGGAGTTGCACGGAGGAGGGGTTGAAAAAATGTAAGTATCGATTGATTTTAGTTGTATGTATTACACTAAATCCCGAGTTTGCATTCCAATTCATTATGATGCTTACACAGATCCATCCCAAATTACCCATGCGCAATAAAGAAAATACCAAAACATATTACCAGCAAGTGGGTTTTGCAATAAGTGCAGATTATGGTGATTACCTCATCATTCAAAAAGATAGCATTGAAATACATTTTTTTGGATTCCCGGATCTTGATCCGCTGACCAATTACGGGCAAGTGTATATCAGAACAAATGATATTGATCAACTGTATCAAACTTTTCAGGAAAATAAAGTAGCCATTCATCCCAATGCTCCTTTGGCTGAAAAGCCCTGGGGGCAAAAGGAATTTTCACTACTAGATCCGGATCACAACCTACTCACTTTCGGACAACCCCTATAATTCCGTGTACCTCTGTGCCTAACTCCGTGCAACTCCTGTGGTTCTATTTTTTACCCACAGATTGACACGGAGTTAGGCGCAGAGTTGCACAGAGTAGGTTACTTTTTTCGGAAAGGTTGTATTTTGAAATAAGTGGCTGTTCTCCACAACCACTCCACCGGACCAAAATAAAATTGTTTAAACCACCATTTACAAAAGAATGCTTGTACAATAAAAAATGCAATGGCAATTAACCAGTTGAGCCAAGGGGGTGTTACACCTACCAATCCAAAACCAAATCCAAAAAATAACACCAGTCCGAGTGCAGTTTGTAGTAAGTAACTGGTCAAAGCCATTTTTCCGATAGGAGCCAATGGGTATAATAAGTTTTGCCAAAATTTTCGGTTCATCAATAATGTGATTCCTGTGACATAGAAAACCACTAGGGAGGCGTTGTTCAGGTTAAACAATGTGCCAAAAATTAAGCCTACCACCGGACTTCTTTCCCAGCCGAGTTTAAAACCTTCATTTAATCCATAGATACCAAGTCCACCTATGAGTGTTACCAAAACAACCCAACCGGATTTGTTTTTTATCTTTTTGAAAATGGGTTTTAAATCTTCTGCGCTCATCGCAAACCAGCCCTTTCTGCCACTATACATTCCCAATAAGAAAAAGCCTAAGGTTACATAAATACGACCACTACCAAATTGGAAATCGAATTTCTCTCCAATGCTGATGATATTGTTTTTCATCATGGTCCAAATATCAATTTGGTAAACATTCTTGAAAAATGCTTGAGAAGGATCAGGTCCTGGTGGTGGTCCGGATGGTGGGGGAGGCGGTGGGGTAGTAGATGTAAGATGTTCTATCAGTCCGGGTAACTGCATTAACAAACTTGGCAAATTGATCGCCAATAAGATACCGATTGTAAGTATCCATTTGTTACTCAATTTCCTCATGGGCAAAAGAATGAAACCTAATGGTGCATAAATGGATAAGATATCTCCTCTCCAAAAAGCATGATGGATCAAGCCAATGATTCCCATAATGGTGATGCGCCATGCATAGCGCCAAACAAAGGGTCTCCCGCTTTCTTCCATGCTATTCATTTGGAGAAAAAAACTCAATCCAAACAAAAAGGAAAAGAAGGCGAAGAATTTTCCGGAGATCAGTATTTCATTCAGGAATCCCAGAATGCCACTGGCCGTGTCATTGTGTTTTTGAAAATATTCACCGGGTAATGGACCGGCATTGTACCAATAAATCATATGTGCAAGTAGAATCCCAAGTAGGGCAAATCCACGTAATGCATCTACTGTTATGATCCGTTGCTTCCGGGTCTCAGATGACATGGGGTCTGTTTTAGCAACAAGAAGCTATTTTTTCATGGTAAAAAACAGACAAAAATGGATAAACAGCGTTTTTGATAGATAAATGGTGATTAGGATGAAGGCACAGATCAAAGTATTTGTATCAACCCACCACAGCAACATTCACATCTAAATCCGGGTTCTCCAATAAAAAATGAGCCATTTCCTCATTCATCATAAATCCTTTTTCCAGTGAATACATACTTACTTTCAATTGTTCGCGAGGCTCATAAATATTGAAACGCAAAGATGACTTGCCTGGATGCTCACGCACATTTTTATCAATGAATGATACAAAATCCGTCGTTACAGATGCCGGATGTATGTTGATCTCGATGCTTCTGGTTAAGTTTTGCTTGACTGTTTCCAATAAAGACATCACGTTTACTTTGAACTCGAAATTATTGGGTTGATTAAATCTTGAGCGGAAAAAACCGGTCAGCAATATATTTTGTCCTTTTTCTAAATAATTCTGAAATTTGATATAATCTTCGCTCCACAAAATGAAATCTGTTTTACCACTGAAATCTTCAATGACAAAAGAGCCAAAGTTTTTTCCGGTCTTGGTAACCCTGTGCTGAACATCAATCACCAAGCCTGCTACACGAATTTGTTTGCCGGGATTGGGTTGTAAATGCAAGGTCTGTTTGATCTCATTGAAATCATTGATACTGGTAATACCATAATATTTCAACTCAAACTTGAAATGATCCAAAGGATGTCCACTCATGAACATCCCTGTTACATCTTTCTCATGATCCAATAACTCGGTGAGTGTCCAAGGTTCTACATTCGCAATTTTAGGAATAGGCACTTGCATGGCAGAAGACATATCACCAAACAGAGTGTTGGTACTTGCCGCAGCAGCAGATTGATTGGCTTGTCCGTAATTGATGATTTTCTCTAAACCCGATATTTTTTCACCATCTGCTATATGGAAATATTGTGCCCTGTGAAACTCTTTAAAACAATCAAAAGCACCTGAATAGGCAAGACTTTCCAATGATTTCTTGTTGACACTTCTTTGGATCACCCTTTTGATAAAATCAAAAATATCTTGGTACCAACCATTCTTTTCTCTTTCTATAATTATATTTTCTACAGCCGCTTCACCCACACCTTTCAATCCACCTAACCCAAAACGAATCTCTCCATTTTTATTCACTGCAAAACCTTTCAATGATTCATTGATATCCGGTCCCAGTACTTTAATACCCATTCGTTTGCACTCTTCCATGAAGAAAGTAATCTTTTCAATACTTCCTGCATGATTCAAAACTGCCGACATGTATTCACCCGGATAATGCGCTTTCAAATAAGCAGTCTGATAAGCTACAAAAGCATAACAGGTAGAGTGTGATTTGTTGAATGCATATTGTGCAAATGCTTCCCAGTCTGTCCATATTTTTTCTAGTTTATCTGCAGGATGTCCTTTCGCAGATGCACCGTCAATGAACTGTTTCTTCATTTTATCCAGTACCGATTTCTGCTTTTTACCCATGGCTTTTCGCAGTACATCTGCGTCGCCTTTGGTAAATCCACCCAGGCTCTGACTCAGCAACATCACCTGCTCCTGATAGACCGTGATTCCATAAGTCTCAGCCAGGTATTCTTCCATTTCAGGAATATCGTATGTTACAGGCTCACGACCATGTTTACGGTCAATGAATTTGGGGATGTAGGCAATAGGTCCCGGACGATACAATGCGTTCATCGCAATGAGGTCATCAAACTTATCGGGCTTTAGATCGCGCAGGTATTTTTGCATACCCACACTTTCAAACTGGAATGTGGCATTGGTTTCTCCGCGTTGGTACAAATGAAAAGTCTTTTCATCATCCAATGGAATCGTATCTAGATCAATGGTCACACCATGGTTTTGCTGAATCAGTTCCAAAGCGGTTTTCAAAATGGAAAGGGTCTTTAAACCCAAGAAGTCCATTTTAATAACACCGGCATCTTCGATAATACTTCCTTCAATTTGTGTTACCCAAAGATCAGAGTCTTTGGCTGTGGCAACCGGAATAAGCTCTGTAAGATCTTTTGGAGCAATGATGATACCTGCAGCATGTATACCGGTATTACGTACAGAACCTTCTAATCGCTCAGCTTCTTTGAGTACCTGTGCCCGGATATCATCACCTTGGTAAATCTCACGTAATTTCTTGACGTTCTCAATATCTTCTTGCTGGTACGCTTCTTTTTCTTCTAATGATTTTTCGCCATCTTTCACGGTTAGCGGTGCATGTAATACTCGCCCCAATTCAGTGCCCGGTTTATCTGGAACCAATTTCGCCAGCATATTACTTTCAGCAAGGGGTAGATCCAATACACGTGCCACATCTTTGATACTCATTTTGGCAGCCATCGTACCATAGGTAATGATCTGTGCTACCTGTTGCTTGCCATATTTGTCCACCACATAATCAATCACTTTCTGACGACCTTCATCATCAAAGTCCGTATCAATATCGGGCATGCTCTTACGATCCGGATTCAGGAAACGCTCAAACAGCAAATTGTATTTAATAGGATCAATATTGGTAATGCCGATACAGTATGCTACCACACTTCCTGCAGCCGAACCACGACCGGGTCCTACAAATACACCGAGTTCTCTTCCGGCTTTAATGAAATCACTCACAATCAAAAAGTATCCTGCAAATCCCATGGTTTTGATGGTGAACAATTCAAAGTCTATTCGCTCTTGTATCTCTGGACCAATATCTGCATAACGCTTTTTTGCACCTTCCATGGTAATATGTCGCAGATATTCCCACTGATTCAAATTGGCATCCGTATGTATTTGAAATTCTTTGGGGATGGGGAAGGCAGGAAGTAAAATATCTTTTTTAAGATTCAAGACTTCCACCTTGTCTACGATCTGATTGGTATTGTCCAATGATTCAGGAATATCACTGAACAGTTTTCCCATTTCTTCTGTCGTTTTAAAATAAAACTGGTCATTGGGAAATTTAAAGCGTCTGTTCTTGATCTGTGCATCATCATTCACAAAATCATCGAACCCGGGTGTGCTTTGTTTCTCTCCGGTATTGATGCATAACAGGATATCATGTGCATTTGCATCATCCTGATCTACATAATGGCTGTCATTGGTAGCAATCACAGGCACATTGTATTTTTTGGCAAACTTTAATAGGGTTTGATTGATTAGTTCCTGTTCCTTGATATTGTGTCGCTGTATCTCGATGTAATAATCTTCTCCGAATAAATCTAGCCACCATTTGAATTCCTGTTCAGCCTTTTGTTCACCATCATGTAAAATAGTCTGCGGTACATATGCGCCGATACAACAAGTGGTGGCAATCAATCCTTCATGGTATTGTTCAATCAGTTCCTTATCAATACGTGGATATTTGCTATACATTCCTTCAATGAATCCAAGGGAAGTGAGCTTTACTAGATTTTCGTATCCTTTCTTGTTTTTAGCTAATAATACCTGATGATATCTTTCATCCTTTACTTCTTTTGTAAAGGTTTTGATATGTCGATCTTTCACCACATAAAATTCACAACCCACAATAGGTTTGATGACCGGCTCAGTAATGTCTTTTCCATTGGCATCTTTTCCGATCACTTTGGTATTTTTCCAAGCCTGACTTACAAATTCAAAAGCGCCAAACATATTGCCGTGATCGGTAATGGCCAAGGCAGGCATATTATCTTTCGCAGCTTTTTTATATAAACTATCAATCGCTGCAGCACCATCGAGGAGAGAATATTGTGTATGAACGTGTAAATGTGAAAATGCCATAGGGAATGTCGGATGTCTGATGTTGGAAGTCTGATTGGATGGCAGATGGCAGATGTCAGATTTGTAATGTCTGATGTCTGATGTCTGATTTGGGTGGGTTCAGGCTTCCAAATTCCGAACTCCAAATATCCAATTTTACAAGGTTTTTTTACAGGATCAATTATCCACATCATGCCAAACATAGTATATCGGAAATCCGACATCCGAAATCCACCATTAGCCATTAACCATAAGCTATTTCATATCTTTTCCACATCATTTGGCATAAAAAATGCATGAGGGTATATTGCAGTTATGATGAACCGATCTGTTTGGATGATAGGGATGATGATTTTGCTTGTATTGACAAGTTGTAAATCATTGAGTAAGCTGACTTCAAGGGATAATTCTACAGCTAAAACGGCACCTGCCAAAACAACCACATCACAACAACGAACTTTTCTGGATCAAATAGAGGTAACTCCCGGATCTGTCGTTACAACCGGACATAAGGCCAGCACAACCAATGCTAACAAGGCTTCTACCGTCAATACAGGCAAACGAAATAATACCGGTAGCACGGATATGAATGCTTTCAATATCGAAAGAGCCGGTTATCTTCAATTAAAGTATGCGGTGATTATTGATGCTACAGTTGAAAACCTCACCAATATACCACTGTTGGAGACTATTGATAAATGGTGGGGAACCAAATACTGTTTAGGTGGAAATACAGAAAATTGCATCGACTGCTCTGCATTTACCCAGGTAGTAATGCGTGATGTTTTTAATACCACTTTACCCAGAACAGCACAGGAGCAATATGATAATAGCGAAAAGATTGAGCTGGCTGATTTACAGGAAGGAGATTTGGTTTTCTTTCACACAACAGGTCGCAACCGCGACATTACCCACGTGGGTGTCTATCTTCTCAATAATAAATTTGTCCACGCAGCCACGAGTGGTGGTGTCATGATTAGCGATCTCAACGAAAAATACTGGCAACCCAGGTTTAGAGGGGCTGGGAGAGTGGTGAAGTAATTTGAAAATGTCTTTTAATTTGATCCGCCTAGGCGGATCAAATTCTCAAATTATCTAAACAACGCCTGCACAGTTTCTTTCGTTTTTTGCAAAAGCACTACTTCTTTTCCTTCCAACATCTTGCTCAGTAAAGCTTCTTCATAGTGTCGAATGGTGAGTAATTGCAGATTTTTTTCTACTTGTACATCAAATAACAAACCCGATTGTGCAGCGAATTGATCGGTTTTATCTTGTTTATCATCCATACAAATCTGCACACCAATAGCGCCTGTTTGAATGAGGTTGGGTCTTACACGAATCTGCGCGAATATGGCATAGAGTTGTTGCATGGGTTCTTCTCCCATGAAAGAGAAATCCCTGCTTTTCAAATGAACGAGTATTTGTTTCTCTTTGATGACAAAAATCGGCGGTAATCCTTTGATATTTTTTTTGTGGATGATCGTACCCGGTAAAGAAAGATCCAGAAAGCATTTGACATACATCGGAATACCTTTGTTCTGTAAAGGCTTGATGGTTTTTGGGTGAATAACCTGTGCGCCATAAAAAGCCATTTCAATGACTTCATTGAAATTGAGTTCTTGAATCAATTGTGCTTCCGGAAATTGTTTGGGGTCGGCATTCATCACGCCTTCTACATCTTTCCAAATCGTTAAACTTTCGGCATTGAGCATATTCGCGAAAAGAGCAGCAGTATAATCACTGCCTTCTCGTCCCAACGTAGTACTTTCATTTTCATCCGTTGATCCAATGAAACCCTGTGTTACGATGATGTTCATGCCGGCATCCACTGTCAACTGCCAACTATCTACTATTTTCTTTTCGGTAAATTCAATATCTACGCCTGCATCTCTGAAATTATCATCTGTGCGAAGAATATCACGAACATCCAGCCATTCGTTCAAAATATTTTCTTCATTTAGGAAATGACTGATGATAGCAGTACTCAATAATTCTCCTATACAAACCACCTGGTCATAATAGTAGTCGAATTCTCTTACTGGCTTATCATGTAATAACCATTCTACTTCTGTAAAAAAATCATGGAGTTTGGCAGCGCAACTATTGTACTGTTTCACCAGTAGGTATTTGGCAGTGGTGAGGTGTTGGTTTTTAATTACTTCAAACAGTTGAAGTGCTTCCTCTTGCTTTCCGGTATAAAAAGCTTCTACTACTTTCTCCAATGCATTGGTGGTTTTACCCATGGCCGAAATAATCACCACCAGTGGCTCTTGCCGGTATTGTTGAACTATGGATGCCAGATTTTTGATACGATCTACATTATTGACACTGGCACCGCCGAATTTGAATACTTTCATGTATATAGCTGTTCTGATGGCAAAACTACGGGTAAGCTCGGTGTAAACAACAGTCAAAGTTGAAGGGTGTATAACGAGTGTATAGTATTTACTCCATTAGTTTAAACTTTTCTTGGGGATTTTATGATTCGAACAATTGTAATTTGGTATAGTTGTTGTTTATAGATGAAAAAAAGAATGATATGCGTTATATCAAAACTCTCACAATTTTAATCGGCTTTATATCTTTTCCTTTGTTTTTGCTTTCCTGTAATCGGAATATGGTTAGTTCCGATTCAACAAAATCAACTGCGCCTTCTTTTAGCGCTGCTGCCATGAACAGAGACATTTTATACCATGTCAATGAATACCGTAAACGTAAAGGGTTGGGCGCATTGAAGTTTGTGGAGGTTGCCAATGAACAAGCTGCTATTCATAGTAAGAATATGGCCTTAAAAAGAGCTGCATTTAGTCATGATGGATTTGAGCAACGAATTGCAGTAGTATCAAAAAGCATTGGCCCTGTAATGGGGGCTGCAGAGAATTTGGCATACGGAGAACTGTCCGCAGAAGCAGTGGTAAAGGGATGGATCAACAGTCCGGGACATAAAAAGAATATTGAAGGCAATTATACCTTAACCGGCATCGGTACTTATCAGGATGCAAAAGGGGTGATCTATTTTACCCAATTGTTCATGCGGCAATGAATATTTGATCCATCTATAAGCGGCTTAAAAATGCTGATTGCATAGTAATTAGGGTGTGTAATAAGTACACTTCTTGATTGAGACAAATCAATTTTCAAATTTTCAATCTGCTTGGGAGGATCAAATTAAATATCTTCGTGCAAACGATTGCCCTTAGCCATGACAATAAACAGAAGAATCCTTACCCTGGATGAATTCACCCTGCAACAATTAAGACAGTTTCCCACAGCCACAGGCGAATTAAGTAGTTTATTAAGAGATATTGGTCTTGCCGCCAAACGTGTCAATGTAGAAGTAAACAAAGCCGGATTGGTTGACATCCTCGGCGATGCCGGAACCATTAATGTGCAAGGTGAAGATGTGAAGAAATTAGACATTTATGCCAATAACCAATTCATGGGTGTTTTACAACATGGTATCAGTTGTGCGGGTATTGGAAGTGAAGAGTTGGATGATTTTGTGGTATTTGATGATGAAGTGAGTAACCAAAGCAAATATGTGGTGATGTTTGATCCACTCGATGGGAGTGGTAATATTGATGTGAATGTTTCAATAGGAACGATTTTCAGTGTCTATCGCAGGGTGAGTGAGAGAGGAAAGCCTTGTACCAAAGCAGATTTCTTACAACCCGGAAACAGACAAGTAGCTGCCGGTTATGTGATTTATGGTTCCAGTACCATGTTTGTATATGCTACCCGTAGAGGTGTCAATGGATTTACATTAGATCCTTCTATTGGAGAGTTTTGTTTGAGTCACCCTGATATCAAATGTCCGCCAACCGGTAAGTTTTATTCTGTTAATCACGGTAACTTTTTTCAATACGATGAGGGCGTTAGAAAATACATTGATGCTTGTCAGCGTAAAACCAAAGATACCGGTGGTCCGTATACCCAAAGATACATCGGCAGTATGGTGGCAGACGTACATCGCAATCTCATCAAAGGAGGCATCTTTATGTATCCCGGTACGATAGATAAACCAAAAGGTAAGTTGCGATTATTGTATGAATCCAATCCATTTGCGTTTATTCTTGAGGTTGCCGGTGGACGCGCTACCGATGGCAAACAGCGAATTCTAGATATACAACCCACCGAATTACACCAAAGAACACCTTTGTTTATTGGCAGTAGAGAGATGATGGATGAGCTGGAAAGCTATTTATAACAGAGAAATATCGAATATCGAATATCCAATTTCAAAATTGGATATTCGATATTCAACATTGAACATTTCCTTCTTCTTCTTATTTTGTGCAAAAAATGCTCCGTCTTTTTGCCATTTGTTTTTTGGGATTGATTTGTTCTTTCTCGCAAGCACAACAACGTCTTGAGCCCGGACAGATGCACTATATCATCAATCCCAAACCCAATAATATTTTATATCGGGATACTTTGTACAGGGGAAGTAAACAATTCATGTCCTTATTTTATCGTACCCGTGATCAGCAATTGATTGATTTGTACCTTAAACACCAGTCCAATAAAGTAACCGGACAAATTTTAGGTGTGGCAGGAAGTTTTGCCATCATTTTCGGCATTAGAAATTTATCTGACGAAAATAAAAAAGGAACCGGATGGGCGATGATTGGTGGCGGTTTTGCCTCATTGATTACAGGTGGGTATTTGACATTACAAGGACAAAAAAATCTGGCTTTAGCCGTAACTTTATTCAATCAACGTCATAATAAAGCTGTTTTAGGAGTTGGTGTAGCACCACAACAAGCCGGCTTTGTGTATAAATTTTAGCCATGAGTCAACCTATTATTAAGGTTACAGACCTGCATAAAAAATACGGCGATTTTGAAGCGGTAAGAGGATTAAGCTTTGAGGTATTGCAAGGAGAAATCTTTGGATTGTTGGGTCCCAATGGAGCCGGTAAATCAACTACATTGGAGATCATTGAAACCTTACGTGAGAAAACAAGTGGTCAGGTATGGGTAGATGGATTTGATTTGGATAAAGAGCCCAATGAGATCAAAAAGATCATTGGGGTACAATTACAAACTTCAGGGTATTATCCGGGATTGAATTTGGTGGAATTGTTGCAATTGTTTGCCGGATTATACAATCGCGTCATAGATCCCATGCATTTATTGGATGCAGTCAATCTTCGTGATAAAGCAAAAGTCAAATTCAAAGAGCTGAGTGGTGGGCAAAAACAAAGATTCTCTATTGCTACCACACTCATCAATGAGCCACGCATTATTTTTCTCGATGAGCCCACTACAGGTTTAGACCCTCAAGCCAGAAGAAATTTATGGGATTTAATTCGCCAAATCAGAGATAAAGGAACAACAGTGATCATTACCACGCATTATATGGATGAAGCCGAGATTCTGTGCGATCGTGTAGCGATTGTAGATAAAGGAAAAATTATTGCGATGAATTCTCCTGATAAGCTGATCGATGAACTCGTCGCCACCGGCTTCGAAAAACCCAAAGAAGTCAAACAAGCCAATCTCGAAGACGTCTTCATTCACTTGACCGGACATGCGTTGAGAGAAGGAGGGTGAGAGAATGATGAATAAAGAATAAAGAAACAAGGAACAAGAAAGGAGAAACAAGAAACAGGAAGTAAGAAATAAGAAATAAGAAATAAGAATAGTATAACTAATAACCTGATCACCTGATCACCCAAAACCAACCCCATGACCCAAGACCCGCGTTACCCCATCGGAAAATATGAACCCAAGCCTTATAGTGAGCAACAAAAGAAAGAATGGCTGGCTGATATACAGTTTCTTCCTGAAGAAGTAGAGAGAGCCATTTTGAATTTAGATGCGGCACAATTACAAACACCTTATCGTGATGGTGGTTGGACAGTGCAACAGTTGGTACATCATATTGCAGACAGTCACATGAATGCTTATATACGTTTTAGGTTAGGGTTAACGGAAGACAATCCTGTGATTAAACCTTACGATGAAAATGCCTGGGTAAAACTTGCTGATATTGAAACGGTTCCTATCAATGTTTCATTGACCCTATTGCATGGCGTTCATCAGCGGCTGCTGGCTACGATCAAAGATTTGACACCTGAACAGTGGGAGAGAAAAGTAACACATCCTGAACATGGCAGAGAAATGTCGATGTGGTTTTTATTAGGATTGTACGCTTGGCATGGCAGACATCATACGGCTCATATCACTACATTACGTGAAAATAAAAGATGGTAAATGCGAGAACTCAAATGGAAAAAATTAGCATCGGAAAAAGTATATATTGATCGCTGGTTTCAGGCTCGTGCAGATACATGTGAGTTTCCCGATGGGAGAATCATTACACCGTACTATGTAGTAGAACTACCCAATTGGGCGAATATATTTGTGGTGACCAGTGATGAAAAAGTTGTACTCGTTCGTCAATATCGTTATCCAGTTGATCAGATCACTTATGAGTTACCCGGAGGTGTAATTGATAAAGGAGAAGATCCTAAGATGGCCGCTATACGTGAGATGCAGGAAGAAACAGGGTTTTATTCGGATGAAGTATCGTTTTTATGTCAACTATGTCCTAACCCTGCGATCAATGATAATACAGCTTATTTTTTTCTGGCTAAAAATGCTGTTCTAGGCGAGAAAAAAAATTTTGATGAGTTTGAAGACATTGATGTTTGCTTGTTCAGTAAAGAAGAGTTTCTACAGCTACTGCGCGAAAATAAAATACAACATGGAGTACAATTAGGACCTGTATATGAAGCGTTGTTACAACTCAACTGGATAACGATTCAATAATTAGTCTTTAGCTATTGGTATCATTACTTCACCTACTAAAAATACACTTCCACAGATCAGGATCAGATCTTTTGGGTGAGCAATGGCAAGGACTTGTTTTAATGCGGCATTGACATCTGCATAACAATCTCCCGTTAAACCCACTCTATTCGCTTGATGTTGTAAACTCACTGCATCGAGTGCTCTTGGAATCTGCGCTTGCGTAAAATGGTAGTGGGCATTTTTGGGTAAGATGTTCAATACGGTATCAATATCTTTATCTTTTACCATACCAATGATGATATGTAAATGTTCGTATGGTACATAAGCCAATTGCTGATTAATGGCTTTGATGCCGTCTTCATTATGTCCCACATCGAGTATTACTGCAGGGTTTTCATGAATGATTTCCCATCTTCCATGGAGTCCTGTTAATTTTTTAACCTGCGGTAATGCATTTTGTACAATGTGAACTCCTGTATTCCACCCTTTGGAAGCCAATTGGGAAGCAGCTTCTGCAACAGTGATGATATTTTTTAATTGATAGATTCCCGGAAGATCTAATCGATATTCACGTTGTTCTTGCGAAGCATGATCAATCATGGTTACGATCAACTGATGATGTTCGTAAGTCCAGTTAACAATACTTTTTGTTTCAGCGGCATAGATCAAAGCGGTTTGTACTTTTTCTGCAATATGATCAAATACCCGTTTGGTTTCTGGTACAGATTCTCCAATTACACAAGGGATACCCATTTTCATAATACCCGCTTTCTCACCTGCAATAGCTGACAGTGTATTCCCTAGCATATTCATATGATCCATTCCGATATTGGTGATGATACTCAATTCGGGATGAATGATGTTTGTACTGTCTAATCTTCCACCTAACCCCACTTCAATCACAGCAATATCTACTTTTTGTTCGGCAAACCAACTGAATGCCATGGCAACTGTGATCTCAAAAAAGGAAGGTTCAATTTCTTCAATCAGGGGTTGAATTTTTTCCGTGAAACGAATGACGAATGCTTCTGAACACATTTCACCATTGATCTTAATACGTTCTCTAAAATCTTTTAGATGAGGAGAAGTATACAATCCGGTCTTATAGCCACCTGTTTGAAAAATAGCAGCCATCATATGACTCACAGATCCTTTGCCATTGGTACCCGCAATATGAATGGATTTGAACTGATACTGAGGATTGCCCAGTGCTTCGCATAAACGAATGGTATTGGTGAGGTCTTTTTTATAAGCAGCAGCTCCGATTCTGCTGAACATAGGTAGTCTGGTAAATAGATAGTCGATCGTTTCTGCGTAGGTCATTGTGAGACTCAAAACTGTTGTCGACAAATGTATGAAACTATGCGATTGTGATGGATAAAGCCGCAGATTCTTCCGCCTTAGGTGGATGAACCTATGGCTTATAATTTTAAGTATCGTAAACCTGTTATCCTTTCAATTTAAAACTAAACACCAAAGTCCCTGTTTGTTCATCCGCATTGCCTGCATTCATCTTCAGTGATCTGGCCTTGCGTAGGGCGATATTTCTGATATTTTGATTGGTAGTAGTGGTGCCTTTGGGATTTACAACAGCCATGGTAACATTACCGGACTTGTCTACTGTAATATCAACAGCCACTTTTGCATTCTCATTAAAATCGTCTTCAAAAGATGGAATACTTCTAAAACTTCTTCCGGTTAGTCCGCTACGAATACTCACACCACCTGTACCACCGGCACCACCATTACCGCTGGCGGCATTGCCTTTGTAGCTATCTGAATTTGGATTACCATTCGGATTCCCCTGATCACCTTTTCCACCCGCAATGCCCTGATTTTTTACACCATTGTAACTATCGGCATTATTTCCACTGGTGGTGGTACTGGTGCCGCCTTGAAATACTGCTTTGGGTTTGGGTGCAGGAGGAGTTGGATTACTAACCGTGTTATTGGTTGGCTTTGTGATGGCAGGTATGTTTTCACTGATTGGTTTGGTAACAGGTTTATTGATTGTTTTATTGACAACAGGTGCATCGTCCGCTTCATTTTCATCACCCGTAATATTGGGTTGATTGGTGGTAGGAGTAGATTGTGCGGGTGTATTGGCATCCTGTGTTTCAGAGGGTGAACCGGGAATTTGGGGTGCAATATCACCCAGTCCTGTTTCGCTGTTACCAAGGTTCACTTCAATACCTTCACCAAAATCCGGCTGTGGAATCTGAGGTAAACTCCATTGCAACATAAAAAACAATAAAAACAAAGCCCCACAGATAGCTACTGTAATAAGCGATGCTTTGATATTTTTTTCTCTCTCAAAGTCGAGTGTCATGCTTGCAATGTTATTCATATAAAAATACAGCTATGCTTTGAGCCAATGAACAATGTTGAAAATTACAGCCATAACCATGCAGTAATCCACTTTTGGGGTATAAAGAAAGGTTAATTGTGGGTGTAGCAGATAGCCTATGGTTCATAGCTAATAGTTCATAGCGTATAGCAAGTAAAAAGTGTATATGGAGAATATTGCTTCCATTTGCCATGAACGATAAGCCATCAGCTATTAGCCCCAAAACACATCGTAACCAAAACGAAGCAAGGTCGCTATCACGATGATGAGAAAGAAAATGCGGATGAACTGATTGCCTTTCTTGATGGCCAAAGATGCACCCATGATACCACCTATGGCATTACTGATAGCCATTGGAATGGCAACTGTCCAGAGAATACTGCCTTTTAATAAGAATAAAACAATCGATCCTAAATTGGTGGAGAGGTTGACCATTTTTGCATTGGCACTGGCTTGTAAAAAATCGAAACCAAGGATAGCAATAAACGCAAGTACTAAAAAACTACCTGCACCCGGACCGATAAACCCATCATAAAATCCGATCACGAAGCTGATCAATAAACTCCATCCGAAAATGGATTTCGTGCTATGCTTTTTATGCACCTGTTGTCCGAAATCTTTTTTAGAATATGTATAAATCGCTACCAGCACCAGTACAATAAAGATCACGGGTTTCATATATTGATTGCTGACAACAGTCAATAACTGTGAACCGGCAAATGCTGCGATAAAAGCAGTGATACACATCCATGAAGTGATGCGCCAATTCAACTGCGTTCTTTTTAGGTATTGCCTGGCTGCAAAAAAAGTACCACTGAATGAAGGTATTTTCAAAGAACCAATCACCGTTGAAACCGGTAGGTCTGGGAGTAATACCAGTGCCGCAGGGGTTTGGATCAATCCGCCGCCGCCAACAATGGCATCAACAAATCCGGCAGAAAAAGCGGCAATGCATAATAAAATCAATGTAAAGGTATCCATGAAGGAATGAAGATAGGATGTTGGATTAATTTTTCCGGAGTAAAGATTTCATATGGAATAAACCGAAAACAGGACCGATCGCCAATATAGGTAAAAGCCAATATTTAGCTACAGTATCAGGCATGAATCGATTCCATATCAGATTCAAGGTTTCGATGCTTACAATGGTAATGGCAAAACCAATAGAAGTCACTAATGTGAGTGCTGTTCCTTTTGTTACCGGCGTAGCAGTTTGTGATACCAATGCAGAGAATTGTGGTGAATCAGCAATAACAAAACATCCCCATAGCATCAAGCACAGCAAAAAGATATTGGGAGAGGCATAGAAAAATAGAGGTGATAGCAAACAACAAATACCCGATACGACTAAAGATACCCATGCTACTTTGGCACTGCCTATTCGGTTTGAAACAGCTCCGCCAAGAATACAACTGATACATCCCACAGCAATGATCATAAAAGACCAAAAAGAAACAGGGATGGAGCTGGCATGAAAATGATTATACCAAGTAATCATTAATGGAATAAAAGCCCAGAATGTATAGAGTTCCCACATATGTCCAAAATAGCCGAATGAAGCGGCTTTGAAGGAGTTGTCTTTAAATAGACTTACTAAATTAATTTTCTTCAAACCAATAGATTTGGCACGATGCGGACCATTTTTTAAGAATAATCCAACTAATAAACCACCTGACGCTGCAATAACAGAAGTGAGGATCATCACTTGCTGCCAATTGTCTACTTGTATGGTGCTTTTAATCAAATGAGGTAATGCTTTGCCAGCTACCAAAGCACCCACGAGAAATCCCAATGCTTTTCCCAATCCTTTTGCATACCAGTCGGCTGCAATCTTCATTCCGACCGGATAAACACCTGCCAGAAAAAAACCGGTAAGTAAGCGATAAGCCAATAGTAATACGATATTATTGTTTACCCATATAACCATCACATTAAAGACTGCAGCCAACAATGCACAGCACATAAACAGTTGTACGGGCGAGAATCGATCGGCAATACTAAACAAAGCGAATACCAATGTGCCGATGATGAAACCGGATTGCACAGCAGTGGTAATATTTCCCAACATGCTATCCGGTAATTGATACTGTATTTGTAGCGCAGGTAAGATGGCATTTCCCGCAAACCATACAGATGTTCCTGCAAACTGTGAAAAAACAATCAAAGGAAGTACATAACCCGGAACAGTGGAAGATACCGCATGCTTCATACCGTAAATTACTGTTTTATACGGTTATGGTTTTGCATGGTATTGGCAATGATCAATCCACCAATGACGAGTAATCCACTGATCAAATGAATGGAATTGATTTGCTCACCCAATAACCATACAGCTTCGAGGGTGCTGAAAATGGGGATGAGGTTTCCAAAAAGAACAGTGGTGCCTGTGCCTAATTTTTGTAAAGCTGCATTCCAACACAGAAAAGAAATTACAGATGTGCCTAACCCCAGATAAATGATGGATCCATATAAATTTCCATTCCACTGAACGGGACCAGTGATATTGAATTCTGTTAGGTAAGCAGGAAATAACAAAATGGTTCCCAGTAAAAAAATGACGAATAAAAAATTGATAGCTGAAATGCCGCGGGGCTTTTTTCTGACAAGAATATTATAAACAGCAAACGCAAATGCACCCGCAAGTACCCAAAGATCGCCCACTGAAAAGCGAAAAGAGGCAAGGTTTTCCCAGCTACCTTTTGATAATAGTAAAACAATTCCTGCAACACATAAAAGAATCCCAATGATCCTGAATGTATTCATTCTTTCTTTCAAAAAAACAACCGCCATGATGGTAGCAAAAATGGGAGAGGAGGTTGTGCCAATCAATGCCATGTTAATGGCAGAAGTATAATGTCCGGCAACATATACAAACGTATTAAACAGTGTAATACCTGTAAGTGCTACCCAGAAAATGTATTTCCAGTTTGTTAAGACAATCTGCTTCTCTTCTTTAAATTTTTTGATAGCCAGTGGAGCAATGAGTACTGTGGCTAGTGACCATCTGTAAAAGGCAAGACTAACAGGAGGAATTTGTTGGTTCACACCTCGGGCAATCACAAAATTGCCAGACCATATAAGTGTTGCCAATACGGCAAGTGCAATACCTGTGTAGTAGTCTTTTTTTGCAACCATTATTCACTAGTGTCAATAAATCTTATTGGTATAATTCAGCACCTGCAAAATGCTGATCATAATTTCCTTTGATTCTTTCGATCGGCGGATTAAAATATCCGAATCTCACTTTGGGAAACTCTTCAGCTATCAATGACATGAGTTGTTTTACCCCCAACATTTCGCCGGTCTCATGTACTCCAATTTTACCCATGTACCAATCAGGATCGATGTTGAAATTACGCCATTGTATCATCGAAAGATCCGTATCGATGATCAATTGACGCAGTGCTTCATATTCCTCAATACTATCGGTCATTCCCGGAAAAACAAAATAATTGATACTAGCCCATCCTCCATAACCACGCACTACTTTCAAACTTTCAATGATATCTTCAAAGCGATAGTTATTAGGACGATAATAGGGCTCATAAATATGTTTGCGGGCAGCGTTGGTGCTTACACGAATACTGTTAAGGCCGGCTTCACATAAAGCTTTTACCGCATCAGGTTTAGAACCGTTGGTATTGATATTGATACTGCCTCTGTCTGTATGTTTCCGTATCTGTAAAATGGCTTCGCGAATGGTTTCCCACATCAATAAGGGTTCACCTTCACAACCCTGTCCAAAACTTACAATAGGGAATGGAGCATTCATTAGATGCGGAACGGTGAATTCAACGATCTCTTCCGCCATCGGTTTGAATGTGAGACGATCTTGCGTAGATACAATGGTTTCTTCTTCGGGTTGAAAAGAAATACAACCTACACAATTGGCATTACAGGCAGGTGAGGTGGGAACCGGACATTCCCATCTGGAAAGAGAGAAATTTCTTGCTGCCGGACAATTGTATGTCATGCAACAATTCTCCATTAGGTGTTTGACCAGACGATTGTCCGGATAGTTATTGAGTAACTGTTGCGTACCTGTTTCAATTTTTTTGCTGTCATAGCCTGCGCATTCTTGTCTGATGTCTTTTTCAATTCTTACCGCAGGTACATAGGTTTTGTTATTGTACCAACCTGCAGCCGTATAACAAAACAAGGGTAAAGTAGGGGCGTCAGGCAGGGTTTCGTAAGCAGCAATGTATAAACCTGTATGTGCAGGTGGAATAAAAGCGGCAACTGCCCAACCTTTTTCACATAAACGCATTTCACCGGTGACTACGTCAATACCAATGCCTCTGCGACCCGGCAATTCATATAAATTTCCACCATCCGGCAACTCGATCCATTCATCTAAAGGAATGGGGAATGCATCCCATCCTGCTCTTCCTGTGGCATACAAACTGGTATCTTCAAAGATATTACCATTACCATCTGAGTAGAGTATGTATGGAGATTGTGGAATTGACATGTTATATGATTTGTGACGATATACTATCTACGCAGTCATATTGCATTGTAGATAACACATTATTAGTAAACAGAAGTAAATTAATCTATTTTATGGTATCTGCTGTAATCATTGATTGGCAGAATTCATTGAACTCTTTCTCTAACTGTGGAGTTGTTTGTGAGTCAATTTCTTTCTGAAGTAGTTTGTTGTTCTTGAAATCAAGTGTTAGTAAACCATCCTTCAATACTACATTACTCAACTCATTCCATTGATAGTGTTTGCGTGGAAAAGTATTGAACACCACTTCAGTTTCATCAAAAGCGATCTCTCTAGGAAATTTTACTTGTTTTTCCATCACTGCTGCAATTACATACACAGCGAATATCCATACATAGGGAGATTTCAAAGTGATGAATAAGCCCCATGCAGCAAACAATAATCCGATCCTATAATATCCAACTTTACCGTTGCTTTTTTTGGCATAAGTAAAAATGATCCAGCCAAGTATCAGTGTTACAATGGTAAAGGGCATGATCGAAGCATTCGAAAATGGCGTCAATGCATCTTCCAGAAGAACAATAACAGCTAATAGCAACATCATGATACTGATATTGTCTACCAATTTAAAGTTGCGTTGTTTTAATACAACAATATAATCAAAGGTCTTTGCCGCCATTTTACTATTTGATCATGAGGTTACAGAGTCTCCATAATAAACGAGCACCCACATTGCTATCCCAATCTGTTTGTCCAACCCCGATCTCCACAAGGTCAAAACCAATCAATTGTCTGCCGCTCTCTTTTACTTTTTTGAACAGATACAATACTTCTTCTGTCTCAAATCCGCCCTGTACAGGTGTTCCGGTATTTGGACAATATTTACGATCCAGTCCATCAACGTCAAAACTGATGTATACTTTTTCAGGAAGCTGGTTCACGATTTCATCTGCGATATGTTTCCAGGTATCGCCTTCAAATTTTCTTTCCTGTATGTTTTTGTCGAAGTAAGTAATAACCCTGAAATTACTATTGCAGATATAGTCCCATTCTTCTTCACAGAAATCACGAATACCGGCTTGTACCAGTTTGGTGATTTGGGGAATTTCATTCAGTGCATTGTACATCACGGAAGCGTGTGAGTACACAAAATTTTCATAAGCTTTTCTAAGATCACAATGTGCATCGATTTGAAGAATGCCAAAATCACCATGTTTTTCTGCCAATGCTTTCATGAAACCCAGCGGAGTGCTGTGGTCACCACCCAGCAATCCCACCAGTTTGCCTTTGTCTAACAATGCTTTGGTTTCATCATACACCCATTGGTTCATCATCAAACTGCCTTCATTGATTTCTTTCAGGCTTTTGCACATGAATTTGTTCTTTTCTACTTCATCTCCATGGGAGATATAGTCGATGTACAATTCCGCTTCTTTGCGCAGATAATCGCTTTTCAACAAGATCTTTTTGTTGGTCTCTTTCATGTAATAGCCTTGTTTCCATCCACCCGGAACATCGGCGTCGAAGAGATCCACCTGTATACTGGCTTTTAATACATGCTCAGCAGCACGGGCTGTACCTGCACCATAACTAACCGTTACTTCCCAGGGAACAGGAAGTATCACGAGGCGTGCATCTTCTTCAGAAAAAGGGAGTCCGAAAATATTGTTGTTGGGATTACCAACCGTGTTGGGGTCAAACTGCGATAAGTCTGTCATGATGATTCTTAGATTGCAAACAGGGCGCAAGTTAGGCGCATTTTTCGGAATTATGGCTGTTTGTGCCCACGGGAACTTATTATTTGCCCCTTTTGATGGTTATTTCGGCTCATATTTCTCCATGAATGACTTGAATAGATATTCCCATGCAATAAAGGGGATAAGGTATAGGGTATAACCCGGAATAGCTTTTACAGATAGCGGTAGCCACCAAGCATGTAACAATAAACTGATCAGCAAGAGCCATTTCAACCCCAGCCAACTCTCCAAAAACCAGCGATCAGGCAGTGTAAAAGGTATTAGTACCCATACAAAAGCAGGATTAAATAATGAGCGACCCGTGTAGAGGTAGGTATATATGAAAAATCCCATCAGAAAAGCCAGAATAAGAGCTGTATAACGCCCGGGGATGATCAAAAAAATAAGTAAAAAGGTGGATGTGAAGATCCATTTCCAGATATCGACCTGAAAAACCTTCGGATCAATGAATACCGGATAATCTACGTGGTCAAAAGGTAATGCACTATTTATCCAAAGACATACAAAAATCAGAAATAACCAGCCTGCTATGATCCTGGCCATGAATTTCTTGTATTCCTGTAAAGTGTTTATTTCTGAAGGGTTCTCTTGCTCCATGTCCTAAAATTGTGGAAAGAAATCTGTTTTAACAAGATTGCCTGACAAACATCCCGTGTTGCTTGTTCATTTTGGGCTACTTTTGCAGCGTAAAAAGGTTGACATGAAAAAAACACATATCATCATACTGGTTTTGATTGCTGCTGCGATTGTTGTTTTGATTAGCTATACCGGTGATCTGACCACCTATGAAACCATTGAATCTGCCAGACAAAAGGAAGGTAAGTTTGTGAATTTGATCGCTAAACTGGATAAAACCCAGCCACTGGAATATGATGCGGTTAAAAATCCGAACTATCTCACTTTTACAGCTGTGGATACATTAGGTAATAGCATCAAAGTAGTGTACCATAACAATAAACCTACGGATATGGAGAAAAGTGAGCGTCTGGTATTGAAAGGAAAAATGCAAGGTGATCATTTTGAGTGCAAGGATATTCTGTTGAAATGTCCTTCCAAGTATAAAGACGATCCCAAAGCCATGCAGCAACAGCCGGAAATGAATAAAGAAGTGAGCAATTAATTCCAGGCATTTTACATTTTATTCCCTGACAGAATTCCATCAATATGCAATATTTAGGAGAACATTTATTACCCGGACAGGCAGGACATTTTTTTGCGATCTTATCATTGGTAGCGTCTCTCATCGCTACCATTGCTTATTTTAAGGCAAGCCGTATTCATTTGGAAAATGAAAAAGCAGGTTGGATCAGAATGGCGCGCGTTGCGTTTCTGGTAGAGACGATCAGCGTACTGGCCATGTTTGGAATTTTGTATTATATCATTTCCAATCATCTGTTTGAATACAAATATGCATACAACCACAGCGACAGAAGTCTGCAGATGGAATATTTATTGAGTTGTTTCTGGGAAGGACAAGAAGGTAGTTTCATGTTGTGGAGTTTTTGGCATTGTGTATTGGGCTGGGTATTGATATGGCGTGCTAGAGCCTGGGAAGCAGGAGTGATGACAGTGATGAGTTTTGCTCAATTTGCCTTAGCCACCATGTTGTTGGGTGTATACATTTTTGGCGTAAAGATTGGAAGCAGTCCTTTTGTGTTATTAAGAAATGAGTTCGATTGGCCGATTCTCGAAAGACCAGACTATCTCAGTCTTATTAAAGATGGAACGGGATTGAATACTTTGCTGCAGAATTATTGGATGGTGATCCATCCGCCCATTTTGTTCCTAGGTTTTGCTTCTACCATTGTTCCTTTTGCCTATGCCATTGCCGGATTGATGAGTAAAAAACATGAATGGGTAAAACCTTCCTTGCCATGGGCATCTTTTTCTGCGGCAGTGTTAGGTACCGGTATCATGATGGGTGCAGCATGGGCTTATGAGAGTTTATCATTTGGGGGATATTGGGCATGGGATCCGGTGGAAAATGCTTCATTGGTTCCTTGGTTGACATTGATAGCAGGGCTACATACAAACCTTATTTATCGTCACAGTGGTTATTCACTGAGACCTACTTATTTCTTTTATATTATTACCTTCTCTCTCATTCTGTATTCAACATTCTTGACACGTAGTGGTGTGTTGGGAGATACTTCTGTACATGCGTTTACAGATCTTGGAATGAATACACAGTTGCTGTTGTTTGTATTGGTATTTTTTGTTCCTGCCTTGTTTTTGTATTTCAAAAATTACAAATCAATTCCATCCATTCAAAAGGAGGAGAATACTTATAGTCGTGAATTCTGGATGTTCATAGGGTCTTTGGTATTGTTCTTGTCGGGGATGGTGATCATCGCTAAAACTTCAACACCTGTTTTCAATAAATTATTCGGCACCAATATCGCTCCGCCGGAAGATCCTGAGTTTGCACATAACCAGATTCAGATTTTTGTAGCGATTATTATTGGCTTATTGACGGCACTTACGCAATACCTCAAATACAAAGACACACCCAAGCGCTTTTTTGGTAAGAATATCTGGATACCAACAGTAGTGGCTGTATTGCTCAGTTTGTCTATCAGTTTCTTTGGTGAAGTTGCTTACGATAAAAAAGGCCCCGGATTTTTATTCGCCATTCATCTAGCCATTTTTGCAGCAGTGTATGCTGTTGTAGCTAATGCATCTTATATCTTTTTAGGACTCAAAGGAAAACTAAAAGCAGCCGGTGCTTCCGTAGCGCATGTTGGATTTGGATTGGTACTTGTTGGGATATTGATCTCATCTGCTAAGAAAACAGTATTGAGTTGGAATACCACAGGTGTAACACCTTTGAGACAGGAAGATGCCAAAGAACGTGGGAATCCGGCAGGAAATCCGGCTGAGAATATCACTTTGTTCAAAGGTGTAGCTACTGATATGGGTCGATATATGGTTACCTATGTGAAAGACACACTGAATGAAAGAGACCGAAAGCGTTATTATGAAATTAAGTTTAAGGCAAAAGAAGGAGATGATTCTTTCAGTTTGTATCCGGATGTGATCAAGAATAATAAAGGCATGGAAGGTTTTGCAGCCAACCCTGCTGCGAAACATTATTGGCACAAAGATATTTTTGCATACATCACTTCTTTCCAGGAAAACAGCACAGAAGATACAACTAGTTTTACCAATCGTGAGATCAGTGTAGGGGATACTTTGTTTTATAGTAATGGGTTAATTATTCTCAATAAAGTATCTGTAAATCCAACCGAGCAAGTGGCTTTATATAGTCAGGGTGAAACAACTTTGTTTCTTGATATCGCTGTATTGTCTAAAGATGGAAGAAGATATACTGCAACACCGGGTATTGCCGTAGCCGGAAATGAGTTCAGACCTATTCCAGATACGGTTACAGCGCAAAGTCTGATCTTGAAGTTCAATAAAGTGAAAGATGAAAAGAAAGGATTGCTGGAGATTGGCATCAAAGAAAGTGGGGCCATTACAGACCTGATCACGCTTAAAGTGTATGAGTTCCCAATGATCAATGTATTGTGGTTGGGTATTGTGGTGATGGTTGTTGGTTTTGTGATGTCCATCATTCAACGAAACCGTCAATCAAAGAACAGCTTGAAAGTTGCATCGTAGTATTCTATTTTACTGATATGGTTGCTGTTTATGATTGACATTAGTTTCATAAACAGCCACCAATTTGTTAAAAGTATCCTTTCCCCCGGGTTACTTTTCTTCACAGGCAGCATTAATTAGAAAAACTAGTTCTATTTTTAAGTAATGCGCTTCCCTGGCAAACATATCATACTGAGTATGCTGGTCATTGTAATGACTAGTATTGCCCTTTCTGCACAAGAGCGTGGTCCTTATGATACGGTTCGTGTATATGCATATATCACCCCGGAAGGAGACACCATCCCTGAAAGTATATTACCTCCTGTAGAAGTCATTGGAAAATTAACAGGTAAATGGAAACGACACTGGGCTGAATGGACACGTTTGCGTAATGCCGTTTATGTTACCTATCCATATGCGATGGCAGCCAGTAAAGTGATGAATGAGATCAATGCCAGATTGGTGAATGTGTCTGATAAACAAAAAAGACGGGCGATCATCAAATCAAGAGAAAAAGAATTGAAAAAGGAATTTGCTGACAAACTCACCAAACTATCTGTGTATCAGGGAAAGGTTTTGATGAAGTTGATCTATCGTCAAACCGGTAATAATTGTTATGAGATCATTCAGGAGTATAAAGGAGGCTTTAATGCGGCATTTTGGCAAACCATAGCTGTTGTATTTGGCAGTAACCTGAAACAAAATTACGATCCATACAATAAAGACCGGGATATGGAAACGATTGTTCGTGATGTTGAAGTGATGTATGGTTATCGCGGTTAAAGATGTGTGTTCAACAAACTAATAAATTCTTTTCTGGGTATCATCGTTGCTCCTAGACTTTCCAGATGTTCCGTATAAACCTGGCAATCGATCAGTATTACTCCTTCTTGTTGTAGTTGTCTGACCCAATGAATGAATGCAAATTTGCTGGCATTGCTGGCTTTGCTGAACATGCTTTCTCCAAAAAAGAAAGGCCCCATTTTAATACCATACAATCCACCTACCAATTCATTGTTCATCCATGCTTCGGCGGAATGTGCATGACCGAGACCATGCAATTCAATAAACGATTCTTTTAGTTCTTCTGTGATCCAAGTGCCATCTTGACCTTTTCTGTTGAGCGATTGACAATGATGAATGACCTGATTAAAATCAGTATTGACTTTGAATGTGAAAGTTTTCTTTTTGATGATCTGTTGCATGCTTTTGCTCACTTTCAGCTCTTCCGGTATCAATACAAATCTGGGATCGGGACTCCACCATAATGGAATAGTATCATCATACCAAGGGAAGATACCGTTTCGATAAGCTAATAAGAGTCTTTCTACGGAAACATCTCCACCCATGGCCAATAATCCGTCTTCCAATGCATCTGTTACGGGAGGAAACCAAAGGGAAGAAGTGAGTGCATGTAAAGGCATGGAGAAGAATGTGAAATAAGGAATATGAAATGAAATTAGCTAATAATCAAATGAAGCAAATCAAATGAGGAGTAATTTCAAAATACTTTCTCTGTTTCTTATTTCATATTCCTTATTTCATATTTTCAATCGTCGCGCCAATACCACGGTCTGTAATGGCGTCGCACATGGGTTTGAGGGTTTCGTAGCTGCCCTTTTTTACCGCATATTTTCCTTGAAAATGAATGATGAGGGCACTTTGCTCTGCTTGTTCATGTGAATGTCCACACACTTCCATGAGGGTTTCAATCACCCATTCAAATGTGTTCACTTCATCGTTCCATACGATCAGTTGATAAGGAGTAGTGGTTTCTACCAATACATCTTCATCTTGTGATTCCCATGGACGTGGGGAGGTGCTATTTGAGAAAGGGATCATTTTGCAAATTTAAGGAGTTCAATTGGGTTCTGCAGAGAACACAAATGAGGATTCCTTACCAGTTATCATTTTCTAGAAAGTAGCCACTCTTTATCTAATTATAAATTTTCTATTTCAAAGAATAAAGGGAGGTGATCACTATAACGTAGCCACTTTTTTTTATCGCCAATTTTAAATTGACGCATATTTGTTTTCAATGCTTTAGAAGCAAAAGCGTAGTCAATATGATATGGTTTCATTATGTTTCGTTGTAAGAAAAAGGTTGGACGTGTTTCCTTTCCTTGTTGTTCTTTAAAATAGGTGTGATAAAGGCTATGAATATCCATTTTGTATAAATCATTAACAACATCTGTATGGTTCCACCATCTATCCCATTGATCCCATATTGAGTTGCTATTAAAGTCGCCTGCCAAAATTATTTTCTTGAAATTTTCTTTGTTCAGCTCAATGTATTTCCAAAGTTGCCCTATGTATCCGAAGTTTGGGGACTTGTTTTGACTTGTCCAAATGTTTACTAACTGAAAGTCATTATTTACCATACACGGCAAAAAATGTCGTACTTTATTATCCTTATAATTATCCGGCCAATCAATTGCCTCAATCGTTGTATCTTTTTTTGCAAAAATTCCGATTCCTTTGTTTTTATTATCTCCCCTCCACAAAAAATTTGAAGCCCAGTCTTTGTATGATTTATTAATAGAAAGTTCTGGGTTTTCGCATTCTTGGATTAAGTATAGGTCTGCATCAAATGCAGATAATGTTTCTATCTTATTTCTTAAAGCCCCATTACAATTCCAAGTAACTATTTTCATTTAAATAGAGTATTATAAGAAATGAAGTTTCTGTAATAGCAATATATTTAAAATATATAGAATTTTTAGAATGCAATTCGTGTATATAAAGGCAGGCATAATGGGAAAAAAAGAAAAGCCTCAATGAAATAATTGAGGCTTTGTCTGTGGGAGCACACGGGTTCGAACCGCGGACCCTCCCGACTAAGGTCGGGATGC
>JAAXIF010000031.1:37268-108065 GCA_012270485.1 Sphingobacteriales bacterium
GTGAATGGCCTTTCTTTATTCTGTGGGAGCACACGGGTTCGAACCGCGGACCCTCCCGACTAAGGTCGGGATGCACTAAATCAACTGAGCTTAATAATTGATGTAGTGTTATTGTTAGTCTGAACACTCCTAAATGCATAAAAAAACCATCCACATGAAGTGAATGGCCTTTCTTTATTCTGTGGGAGCACACGGGTTCGAACCGCGGACCCTCTGCTTGTAAGGCAGATGCTCTAAACCAACTGAGCTATGCTCCCGTTTTGTTAGGAGTGCAAAAATAGGGTCTGAAACATTACTGCCAAAAAAAGTTTTGAGATTTTTTAAAATTAGTTCAACTGCAAGGCGGGTAAGCGATAGTGCTGACTATCATACACAAACAATTCCTCAATCTCATAAGTCCAGTATTTGTATAAGGGAGATTTCACCAATAGTTGGTCTGCAGCTTCTTTGGTCTCTGTATTCAAGGTAATCCAGCAGGTCTGACTTTCCATACTCACGGCATAGCTGTCGATGATTCCTTTATTTAGTAAGAAATTCACATAAGTACGATGGGGTGGAACCAGCGACATAAAATCATCATCCATCTGAAACTTAATGATCGCCTGAAACTTTTTCATACTTGCCTGTTTTATTGGATATACGAGTACAATATCCGTGCTGATTTTATTTCAGTGGCAATCTGACAACTCCGATTTTGTTTTACTGCTGATATTGCAGTTATTTACTGCCACATTCAAAATGAACCTATATGATCAAAACCATTCTTTTGTTATTGGTCTCTAATGTCTTTATGACTTTTGCCTGGTATGGGCACCTGAAACAACAAGGAATGCCATTATGGAAAGCCATTGCCATCAGTTGGGGTATCGCTTTTTTTGAATACTGTTTAATGGTACCTGCCAATCGTGCAGGATATGCCAACGGATTCTCGGGCTTTCAATTAAAGATTACTCAGGAAATCATAACGCTGCTTGTGTTTACCATATTTGCAGTCTTTTATCTAAAAGAACCTTTTCAAACCAAATACCTGATCAGTTCCTTGTTCATTCTTGGGGCTGTGTATTTTGCTTTTAAAAAATAAGGAGTACTGAACTAGACAGTACTCCTTTCCGATATCCCAAAAAAACAACAATGAATCTTCAATGCTTTCAGCTTACCCAATTTTACGTTTCAACATTCTTCTTTGACCGGGGTGTAAACTATCTGATCTATGCTTGGCTCGTTCTTTAATTTGTGCTTTTTGTTCCGGGGTTAATTCATCATAGCGCTTACGTATATTTTCACGCATTGCTTTTTTCTGTTCAGGCGAAAGACTATCATAACGGGCTCTCATGGCTTCTTTCCGCTCAGGTGACAGTTCATGTCGTCCCTGTTTTCTTCTTTCGTATAACCTTGCTTTTTGTTCAGGCGTTAGACTATCCGTACGCTGACGAATTCTTTCTTTAACTTCTTCTTTGGTTTGTGCTGTAGCGGTATTGGTTTGAATGGCGATGCAAAACAATGCTGCCATACAAATGAGAAAGGTCTTTTTCATGTCTTTATGTTTTTGATAAGACATGAACGATGGAGACGGGTTTAATGCAATCGCAATTATTTCAGGCTTTTAACTTTTTCTATGATGGCAGTACCAAAAATGCAAAGCCCACTGTTAAAAACTATGAGCGCAGCAGTGCCATACCAAAACCAGTTACCACCATTGGCTTTCACGGACCCTGCATCGATGGCCATCGATAATCCGGCGCCCACTAATACCAATCCGATAGGTGCTAGGAATAACCATTTCTTTTTGTGTGTATTCATATCATTAAGGTAAGATCAATCGTGCAATTCTACCATTTCCTCCGGCAAGAAAAATGGCTTTACCGGTTCTTGCTTTTTGTACCACATGAAAACTTTCTTTCGAAATCAATGTCCAGGTTCGTCCGCCATCACTTGAAATATCAATCCCGGATATTCCACAAGTGACCAGTTCTTTTTCATTGAGATAAATAACACAAGAACGATAGCCATGAGGAGGAACTGATGGCTTGGAAAAGACAGGTTTCCCTTTTTTGAAGTTTACCAACACACAGTTATCCGAAGCAATGGTATCTTTTGCAAAATCGCCACCCACAATCACGGCTGATTTTGTTGCACTCCAATAATCGATGGAGTTAGCACCTGTTGATGTGCCACCTTGCATCATAGGAAGAGAATCGTTGAATGTATTCCGATACAGGTCCTTCAATCTTGCTTTGCTACCTCCTGTAACCAAAAGCGTATTCGTGCCGAAATCTTTTTCGTTGATCAATTTTACATTCGTTCCACTGGATGCAAACATTGCTTCGGTATCAGCTACTATGCGTACATCTTTTTGACGATTGGAAGCGGGCATTTGTTCCCAAAGATCACCACCATTCCATGATATAGCAGCAAATAATTTTCCATGAATCGGATCACCAACAACGATCATTTTTTTATTGTCTGCGTATAGATCCATCGCGTCCAAAAACATTCCTTTGGTGGTATCCTCGAATACTTTTCTCCAGTTTTTACCGCCATCGGTTGTTTTCAAAATAACAGCCGGCTCTGCGATTGCCATGATTACAGCAGTATCTGCATTAAAAGCTTCGATATCACGGAAATCCCTTTTCTCATAACCGGGAACAGGAATCCAGTGTATCGTTTTGCCTCCATCGGTAGATCTTACAACAGCCCCATTACTACCACTCGCCCAAAATACCTCGTCATTCACTACACTTAACCCCCTAAAACTTACCTTTTTACCCGATTCCAATACCTGAACTTGTTGTGCCTTACCCAAATGGACGCAAAAAAGGAAGAAGCCACCAACAATTATTTTATAAAACCGCATAGCTGCTACATTTTTGTAGTCTGAAGATAACGGAAATAAGAAACAGGGAACAAGAAACAGGGAACAAGAAAGAAATCAAGAAATCCCCGAAGGGGTCCTTCGGACAAAAAATCAAAGATCACATGATACCATATTGGATGAGTCGGACGCAACTTTTATTGGGTGATGAACCGATTGAAAGATTAATGACGAAAAATGTACTGGTGGTTGGACTAGGTGGTGTGGGTGGTATTTGCGCAGAAATGATTGCTCGTGCCGGGGTGGGTAAGATGACGATCGTTGATGCGGATACAGTGGATTTGAGTAATTGTAACCGTCAGATGCCGGCTTTACACTCCAAGGCAGGAAAATTGAAAGCAGAAGTAATGGCAGATCGATTGAAAGATATCAATCCTGATCTTGATCTCACTGTCTTAACTGAATTTATTCGTGACGAACGCACCAATGAAATTTTAGATCAAGGCAAATTTGATTATGCGGTAGATTGTATTGATACACTTTCTCCCAAAGTATATTTCATCAAAGCTTGTATTGATCGCGGTATTCCGATTGTTACTTCTTTAGGCGCAGGTGGCAAAGTAGATCCCTCGCAAGTGATGGTGACAGATATTTCAAAAACACATCAATGTAACCTCGCAAAATATGTTCGTAAAAAACTACATGGATTCGGTATCTACAAAGGATTAAAAGTGGTATTCAGTCCCGAAAGAGCTGACCAGAGTAGAATCATCGAAACAGAAAAAGCCTACCCCAAAAAATCCATCATCGGCACCATCAGTTATATGCCGGCTATCTTTGGTTGTGTTGCTGCCAGTGTGGTGATTAGAGACCTGTACGGTGTGTCGGATGGGAATAGCGAATAGGTGATGGTAGATGGCAGATCTCAGATGTATGATTTCGGATGTCTGATTTCTGATTTGGGATGGACCTTTTTTTCTATTAATCCTGACATAAAAGACCTAATACCATAAATCTTACATCTGCTATCTGATATCCGACATCAGACATCAGACATCAGTAAATGATCGCTGCTCGCACCATTTCTTTCCAGGCTCTTGTATTCGTGTGCTTGGTGATAGCGGTGATGAAAGCGGGGAAAGGGAGATCGAATAGTTGCTGACTATTTGTGATGCCGGTTAATTTATCTAAATGATTTTTCCCGCTTGGGTTAACACTGGTTGGATAAATATCCCATTCAAATTGATCAGGATGTAGAGTTTTAATGAGTTTGATAGCGATCATCCCGGTTATTACCGATTGAAAACTGATGTTGTCATGTACTTTTAATTGAACTGCCTCACAAAGCATCCCTTTGAATTTACTATGCTCGGGTGTGAATGTAATGGCTTGCGCGCTGCATTCTCCTCCGGAAATATCATTCAGCATACTCGCTACTCGTTCAGCATGTAACCAGGGTGCTCCAATAGCGGTAAAACTATAAGGAGTGCCCCTTCCTTCAGAAAGATTTGTAGCTTCTAACAAACAAAGACCCGGATATAACAACATTGCATCAAATGATTGTATAGCTGGCGATGTAGCTACGAATGGAAGTTTCCATTCCGGTTGAAACTGTTCTCTATTCCAACCTTTACAACGTATGATCTCAAGGGTAGCTCCAATTTCTTTTACTGTATTAAAATATATCGCCAACTCACCCAATGTTAAGCTATGCCTGATAGGCATTTCCCATCTCCCAATAAAAGAACCATTGACTTCATCTAAAAACGGACCTTCCGCCAATTCCAGTATTCCGGAAATAGGATTGGGGCGATCTAAGATGATCAATGTTTTTTGAGATTTTGCAGCGGCTTCCATTACATGCGTAAGTGTCCACAGATATGTGTAAAAGCGACTTCCTAAATCGGGTACATCAAACAGTAAAATATCTATCTTGTCTAAATGAACTGCCTCCGGCGCCAATCTTTCACCATACAAGCTGATCACAGGTAAACCGGTAAGGATATCTGTTCCATCGCTCATGGCATGTCCATCAGCACCTTTCACATCCAAACCATGTTCAGGTGAAAACAACATCGTAATATGAAAGCCATTTTCCAATAAAGCCTTTCTGGAAGCAATTCCATCATGTGTTCGAGCCGCTTCATTAGTGATCATGCCAATGCGCGATTGTTTCCAAGAAGGGTTTAGTTGAAGCAGATGATCGATTCCGAATTGTAGCATAGGAGAATTCAAAAGTAAAAAGTAAAAAATCAAAAATGAAGAAGTGGAGTGAAAGGTGAAAAGTGAAATATTCTTTTGACTTTTCACTTTGGACTTTTGACTTCTCTCACAAACCCCATCTCATTCTTCATCTCTTCCACAATATTAAAAATGATCGGACAGCGTCCGTAGTGCATGAGGGTGGTGAACAGTCTTTTGGAAAATCCCGGTAAATGCATGGCGGGGAACTCACGACAGCCTTCAAAGCGGTGTTCATAGACATTACAGCGATTGGCTTCGAGAAAAGTACAGGGAATGGCATTCATTAACATCATGCCGTTATTCCCTTTCTCAAGATAAGTTTCATCAAAAGAAGCTCTGGAAACTTCCAAATGTGCAGAAAGTGTATCTGCTTCTGATTCAGAAACATTGATCATTAGACTCTTGCAACAATTGCCGCAAACAGTACAATCTATTTGCTTTTCTATAGAACGATTGAGTCGATTTGCTACCGCATCCATTTGTTCCGGTATGTTCGATTTTACCTGACGGGCAAATCGATCATTCTCCTCGAGTCGCTCAGCGGCAAGAATAGCGATCTGTTCCAGATCCCGGATGGGTTGTTTTTGAAGGAAATTGATGCGATAAAGGTAGGTAGAAGGGGCTGAAAATGGTAAAATCAACATTTTTTTGTGTTTTATCCACATGAAAACGGCATTTGTAGAAAAGAAAAATTGTGTCGGGTGTACAGGTGGTTAGATTTGCGGGTTGGAGAGCAGAAAAAAGGTGAAGGAGTTTCTATAAAAATGAAGACTTATGGCAGAACAGAAAAATTTGAATGAATACAATGAAGAATCGATACGGTCTTTAGACTGGCGTGAGCATATTCGACTCAGACCGGGGATGTATATCGGTAAACTGGGCGATGGTTCCGCTACAGACGATGGTATCTATGTATTGATTAAAGAAGTGATCGACAACTGTATCGATGAACATACCATGGGATTTGGGAAACAAGTGGAGATTACCATCGAAGGTAAACAGGTAAACATCCGCGATTATGGTCGAGGTATTCCGTTGGGTAAAGTAGTGGATGTGGTGAGTAAGATCAATACAGGTGCTAAATACGATAGTAAAGCCTTTCAAAAAAGTGTAGGTCTGAATGGAGTAGGTACCAAAGCGGTAAATGCATTGAGTCAGTATTTCAAAGTCACTTCTCACCGTGATGGGAAAGAAAAAACAGCTGAATTTGAAAGAGGTGTATTGGTAAAAGATTACAAGGAACAAAAAACAAGTGAGCCCAATGGAACGCTTGTATCTTTTATTCCCGATGAAACAGTCTTTCGCAATTTTCATTTTATTCATGAATACCTCGATAGCCAACTATGGAATTATTGCTATCTGAATGCGGGACTATCTATTCATTTTAATGGAAAAAAGTATGTGAGTAAAAACGGATTGCTGGATCTGTTGGAAAGAAAAACCAATGCAGACGAACTCCGTTATCCCATCATTCATTTGAAAGGCGATGATATTGAAGTGGCCATTTCTCACAATAATGATTACGGGGAAGATATTTTCTCCTTTGTGAATGGACAGTATACCACACAAGGTGGAACCCATCAACAGGCATTTAGAGAGGCCTATATTAAAGTAATCCGTGATTTTTATAAGAAAGATTATGATGCTTCTGATATTCGTGGTAGTATCGTAGCCGCCATTTCTGTACGTGTACAAGAGCCGGTATTTGAAAGTCAGACCAAAACCAAATTGGGCTCTCAGAATGTTTCTGAAGGTGGTCCGTCCATGAAAAAATTTGTGGAAGAATTTTTGGCGAAAGAATTGGATAACTATCTCCACAGAAATCCAACCGTAGCGGAAGCCCTTCGTAAACGTATTGAACAAAGTGAACGAGAAAGAAAGGAACTGGCTGGAATTAAAAAATTAGCCAATGAAAGAGCGAAGAAAGCCAATCTGCATAATAAAAAGCTAAGAGATTGCAGGGTGCATTTGAATGATGATTTACCTGCTAAGAATAAAGAAGAGTTCATCGCCTTGCAAAAGAATTCAACCATTTTTATTACCGAAGGGGATAGTGCCAGTGGAAGTATTACAAAATCTAGAAGTGTAGATACACAAGCAGTGTTTAGTTTACGTGGTAAGCCATTGAACGCTTTCGGACTTACGAAAAAAGTGGTGTATGAAAATGAAGAATTCAATTTATTGCAACATGCACTGAATATTGAAGATGGAATGGAAGGATTGCGTTACAATAATATTGTCATTGCAACGGATGCAGACGTGGATGGAATGCATATCCGTTTGCTGATGATGACTTTCTTCCTTCAGTTCTTTCCTGATCTTGTTAAACGTGGACATGTATACATTTTGGAAACACCTTTGTTCCGTGTGAGAAATAAACAGGAAACCATTTATTGTTACGATGAATCAGAAAAACAGGCTGCTATTCAAAAACTAGGAGGTAAGCCGGAGATTACACGATTCAAAGGGTTAGGAGAGATTTCTCCGGAAGAATTCGGAAGATTCATTGGCGCAGAAATGCGTGTTCAGCCGGTGATATTGGAACAAGGCGATCATATTCAACAATTATTGGAATATTACATGGGTAAGAATACCATGGAAAGACAGGATTTTATTATCAACAACCTAAAAGTAGAATTGGATCTGGAGGTAGCAGCCAACTGATCAAAGTATTAAATAGCGTAAGATGATTCATATTGTTTTCGAAACTGCGAACATAGCAGTATTACAACAAGCCATAGAATTGGATGAAACCATTCAAGGAACCATTCTTGAAATTAAAGATGATTATGCGGTAGGTCCGTTAGGTGATATTTATGCAACCGAAGGTTACCAACTACGTCGCGATTGGTGGAAAAGTTTGCTCGAATTTTCTCCTTATACCGAACAACTAGATTTGGTAGATGATAAATTAACTGTACATCATTTATTGAAACAGTTGGATGAAGAACCTGATACAGAAGTTTGGATATGGATGGCTCAAAATGCTCATGATGTTTGTGGGTATTATTGGTTGATGAGTCAGTTGAAAGACTATCAAGGAAGGGTACAGGTTTTATACCTCAATAATCTTCCCTTTATCAATGAAAAGGGACAAATATTTTATCCATCCTATCTGCATGAAATTCAACCGAAGGAATTCTTGAAAGCCAAAAAATTGTCCAGACCTATTACGCTCAGTGAGTTTGAAGTAGATCCGGATGAATGGAAAAAACATTGTCAGGAATCAGCCATGGTGCGTTTTTTAGAAGGCGGTAAAAAGATCATTGGTAAAGAAGTAAATTTTTTTGATAAGGATATTCTTACACATATCAACTCAGAGCCGCAAAAACTGAGTAAGATATTAACGAATACTTTGAGTAAGATGAAAGTGAAGACAGGGGATGTTTTTTTGGTATGGCGTATTAGGGAACTGATTCAGGAAGGAAAATTAGAAGCTATTGGTGACTGGAATAAATCTTGGAAAGACATTAGTGTGAAGATACAAGGGGGCAAGAGTCAGGACACAAGTGTAGAAGTAGCGGAATAAAAATACAGTAGGAAATATCAGATTTAAAATCAAACGGCACACATGGTAGAGATCATCAGCGTAGATAAGATTGGAGAAGATGAAAGAGGGGCTACGCATTATTTCGACACAGACAGAACCGGACAATTCATCATTGCTTACCGGAGAAAGGGTAGTATCAGTGGCAGGCATTACCATAAGGGTACAGCACCCACTAAAAATCCTGAGCAGTTAATATTGATGCAGGGAGAGGCAACTGTAAACTGGTTTGATGTACAAGGCGATGCGAAAGGTTCTATTCAAGTAAAAGCACCGGCTAAAATATTCATTCAACCATGGGCATGGCATGAAGTAATTGCGGATACGGATATCATCATGTTTGAATTGAATGGATTAGAAGATGCAAAAGACGATACATTCAGAATTGAGAAATAGGGTGTAAGGATACACCAACAACAAATGACGAGAAGATGGCGAAGGAAAAACAACCCAACAGGGTTTTTGAAAATCAATCAGGTGTACAGGGACAATACCGGAACTGGTTTCTGGATTATGCTTCCTATGTAATATTGGAAAGAGCGATTCCTGCAATTGAAGATGGTTTAAAACCCGTTCAACGCAGGATATTACATGCGATGAAAGAAATGGATGATGGACGCTTTAACAAAGTGGCCAATATCATCGGACAAAGTATGCAGTACCATCCACATGGAGATGCGAGTATTGGTGATGCATTGGTGAATCTTGGACAAAAAGATTTGCTGATTGAAACACAAGGTAACTGGGGAGATGTAAGAACAGGCGATGAAGCAGCCGCTTCAAGGTATATTGAAGCGCGCTTGTCTAAATTTGCACTCGAAGTAGCATTCAATCATAAAACCACACATTGGCAATTGAGTTATGATGGTAGGAAGAATGAGCCTATTACTTTGCCAATGAAATTCCCATTACTATTGGCTCAGGGTGCCGATGGTATTGCGGTGGGTTTATCTACTAAAATTCTTCCTCATAATTTCTGTGAGTTGATTGACGCTTCTATCAAATACCTGAAAGGCAAAAAGTTTGAGATCTATCCCGATTTTCAAACAGGAGGTATGATTGATGTGTCTAACTATAATGAAGGGAAAAGAGGTGGGAAAGTTCGTGTACGAGCGCATATTGAGGAGTTGGATAAAAAAACACTGGTGATACGGGATGTGCCTTTTGGTGTTACGACTACCCAATTGATGGAAAGCATCACCAAAGCGAATGACCAAGGTAAGATCAAGATCAAAAAAGTAACAGATGTTACAGCACAGGAAGTAGAAATTCATATTGATCTTGCTGCTGGTATTTCTACAGATATCACCATTGATGCTTTGTATGCGTTTACTGATTGTGAAGTAAGTATTTCTCCCAATGCATGTGTAGTAGTAGAGCAAAAGCCGCAATTCTTAGGGGTACATGAATTGTTAAAAGTATCTGCTGATAATACAAAGACATTACTAGGAAGAGAATTAGAGATCAGACTGGCAGAGTTGGAAGACAAATGGCATTATACTTCGTTGGAAAAAATCTTCTTTGAAGAAAAGATATACAAAGAGCTTGAACAGAAGCATGCTACTTGGGACTTGGTGATAGAGGCCATCAGTAAAGCTTTTGAGCCATTCAGGAAAAAACTCAAACGTGCGATAGGAAGAGAAGATATTTTAAAACTAACAGAAAAACCTGTTCGTAGAATTTATCGTCTGGATATCAATGAACTCAACGAGCAGATCAAAGGAATAGAGGCAGAGATCAAACAAGTAAAATTTGATTTAGAGCATTTGACTGATTTTGCTGTTGCCTATTTTGAAAACTTACTCAAAAAATTTGGTAAGGGCAGAGAAAGAAAAACAGAGATCAAGGAGTTTGATACCATTCAGGTGAAACAAGTAGCAATTGCCAATACCAAATTATACCTGAATCGAGCAGAAGGATTTATTGGGACTTCTTTGAAGAAGGATGAATTTTTGTGTGATTGTTCTGATTACGATGATATCATTGCATTTACTAAATCAGGCACCATGAAAGTGGTGAAAGTATCTGATAAGGTATTTGTAGGGAAGGACATTCTTCATGCTGCTGTTTTTAGAAAAAATGACGAGCGTACGACCTATAATATGATTTATTTGGATGGCGCCAGCGGAACCAGTTATGCCAAACGTTTCAATGTAACAGGCGTAACACGAGACAAAGAATATGATCTCACCAAAGGAGCTGATAAAAGTAAGGTCCATTATTTCACCGCCAATCCCAATGGTGAAGCAGAAGTAGTGAAAGTGGTATTGAGTCCAAATTGTACAGCCCGCAATAAAGAATTTGATTTTTATTTTGAAGAATTAGAGATCAAAGGAAGAAGTAGTATGGGTAACCAGGTGACGAAGTATCCTATTAAAACAGTGAAACTGAAAGAAGCGGGTAAGAGCACTTTGGCAGGCGTGAAATTATGGTTTGATGATAAGTTTGGCAGATTGAATACCGAAGAAAAGGGGCAATACCTGGGAAGTTTTGAAGATGAGAAACTACTGGTTATCTACAATGACGGTAGTTATGAATTGACAGATACAGAAATGACCCAGCGTTTTGATCCGGAAAAAGTAACCCTGATCGAAAAATTTGATCCGAATAAAATCATTACTGCTGTATACCTGGATAATGATAAAGGACAATTCAACATCAAACGTTTCAAGATTGAAACCAGCACGCTGAAAACACAGTTCTTATTCATTAAAGAAGGAGATGGTAACAGACTTGAAGCTGTTACAACAGATGATGAACCTATACTTGTAGTACAAACAGGTAGGGGTGCACAAGTGCGTAAAGCAAAATTCAAAGTGGCCAAAATGGTAGAAGTGATGGGCTGGAAAGCAGTAGGGGCAAAGCTGACAGACTTCAACAAAAGCATTGAAATGGAATGGGAGCAAAGACCCAAAGATGATAACCCGATGCCGGAGTTGTTTTAGGCTATTAGCCATACGCTAAAAGCAGATCACGGTTTTGCCATATGCTATTATCCATATGCCATAAGCTATCCCCTAAAAGCAGCTTACTTCCTTCTCAATCTGATCGAAGCTGTTCTATTCAGATCACTGGTGAGAATGAGCTCGTGTCTTTTCTGTCCGTCATAAATGATCATGATGGCTGTATTTGGAGGGATGGTGCCTAAATTCTCTGCATACATACTGATCTCATTTACCTCTTTGGTTGAATCAAGTAAGATCATTCTTCTAAAGGCACTTTGTGTCAACGCAACGTCTTTAAATAATAGTTGATCATTCAGATAGATGGAAACTGTATCATGATCAATGGTGCCATTATCATATAAGTCAATTCTGAGCAAATTTTCAGTGACTTCAATCTCTTTGAAAATAGATTTTTCTCTTTCTAAAAATCTGGGCTCGATCATGGTTGGAGAGATTTCTTTTCTCTCTATCATCTTCATTGTACTGATAGGATCAGTTGGGGAATCAATTTCTATGGTATCGATTTCAGGCTTTGATGCAACAGTATCTGTTGAGTATTTAAAGCGATATTGAATCGCAGGACTTGTGTATCTATGCGCTGCATCACTTTCAAAAGCACCTGTTAAGACTGATTCAGTTCGATTGACCAAAAGCGTAAAATTACCGGTGAGTATACAATCAACCCCGATCTTAGTATTGGTCGATAAATAATAGATAAACGGTATGGGTTTGAAAGTTAATTGTCTTGTTTTGGTATTGAAATTTCCATTGACTTTTACTTTGAATAGACTATCCCTAAAATAATATTGCAATTCGCCGATGACAGTATTTCCTTTTTGTTTGATGACAAGTTCAGATAAATAAGAACTATGTTCACCCGGAACTGCTACTTTACCAATACCATACCAATGCCCCGTAGCGGTTTGTGCATTGGATTGAAAAACCATGATGAAACAAACAAGTATCGTATACACCCCTTTCATGCGATGAAAATATTAAAGCCTTATGGATCAGTCTTTTAAAGTTGCTAACAGCCGTGGATACCCTTCTAAAACGTATATTCTATCGTATTCAAATAAACTAACCTATTTTTGCCGATTCAGATTTTTATGGAAACAGTGAATGTAGGGCAATACAATACCCTCAAAGTATCAAGAAAAGTAGATTTTGGTTTTTACCTCGAAGATGGAGGAGATGGTATTTTATTACCTACTCGTTTTGCTCCAAAAGGACTTCGAATCGGAGACGAGATCACAGTATTTGTTTATCATGATTCAGATAATAGGCTTATTGCCACAACTCAAAAAGCGAATGCTTGCGTAGGTGAGATCGCTAAAATGAAAGCAGTGGCAGTTACCCGGCAAGGTGCGTTTCTGGATTGGGGACTGATGAAGGATCTGTTTGTTCCCGCCTCAAAACAACTGGGAGGTATGAGAGTGGGAGCTGAGTACCTTGTAAAACTCTATATCGATCAAATGACAGGAAGGGTGGCCGCTACAGAAAAAATTGAGCAATTATTGAGTAATGATGTATTGACTGTGAAAGAGTTAGATCAGGTTGAATTATTGGTATATCGTCAATCTGAATTGGGCTATGTTGTTATCATTAACAATGTACATACCGGGATTATTCATACCAACGAGATATTCACTGAACTTAAAATCGGCGATAAACTTAAGGGCTTTGTTAAGACTATTTTGACCGGGAATAAAATTGATGTGGTGCTGGGCAAGCCCGGTTTTCAAAAAGTAGAAGATGAAGCAGAGAAAATACTTCGTTTGTTACAAGAAAACAATGGATACCTGCCTTATCATGATAAATCAGATCCGGAAGAGATCTATACTTTCTTTGGAATGAGCAAGAAGACTTTTAAGATGACAACAGGTAATCTTTATAAACAAAGAAAGATCGAGTTTACACAAACTGGGTTCAAACTGATTACGGAGTAATATAGATTGGGTGAGTCTTCGGAGAAGTCGATAGTCCATGGACCATGGTCTATGGTCTATCGACTAACCAAGTAGTATCTGTAAATACGCTATTCCCATTGGGAGCTTTTATGGTTGTTGTTCCAACATAATAGTCGTCTGCAATTTCTTTGATATCAAAATAAAGGATACTGTTTTGATACAGTCTTTTTTCAGCATCATCTTTGGGGCCTGCACCAGAAAGATAGGTCGCCGCAAATCTGCAATTACCCAGCCAATCAATTTTCCAATACGTAGTATCTTTCGTACGGGTGTTCACGTCTTGTTGTATTCCATCAATCCGGGTAATCTGAATATGATCGCCTCTCTTGGTATAACTATGAAATTTTCCCACCTTTAATATGCTGCAATCGGGCACTATTCCATAAAATGAACTAGCGATGATTGCTATGCAAATCAGACTACAGAAAATGAAGGCGGAACGGGGCATAAGTTTTTGGCTAATATACTATGGTTTGATGTTCAAATTCAGTACCGAAGCTAACGATTGTTAGTATGATTGCCTTATATTTGCGCTTCAATTGAATTATATGTCGAACAGAACAGTATATATCGTATCTGCCGTAAGAACTCCAATGGGTTCTTTTGGTGGTAATTTGAAAGATTTTTCCGCGCCTCAGTTGGGCGCTATTGCGATCAAAGCAGCTGTTGAAAGAGCCGGTATTCAGCCTGATCAGGTACAGGAAGTATTGATGGGTTGTGTGATACAAGCAAATACCGGACAAGCACCTGCCCGTCAGGCGGCTAAATTCGCAGGGTTACCTGATACGGTGATCTGTACTACTGTTAATAAAGTTTGCGCCAGTGGTATGAAAGCCATTTCACAAGGAGCGCAGGCAATTTTATTGGGAGATGCTGATATAGTGGTGGCTGGTGGAATGGAAAGCATGAGCAATGTTCCTTTTTATTCACCCAATCTTCGTTGGGGAAACAAATATGGTAATGTGCAACTGATCGATGGCTTAGCCAAAGATGGTTTAACCGATGTGTACCATAATTATGCCATGGGTAATGCAGCAGAACTTTGTGCCAAAGAATGTAATATTTCACGTGAAGAACAAGATGCTTTTGCAATTGAGAGCTATAAAAGAAGTCAGGCAGCGTGGAACAATGGAAACTTTGATGCAGAAGTAGTGCCGGTGCCTATTCCTCAAAGAAAAGGAGATCCTATTTTATTTGCGAAAGATGAAGATGCTTTCAATGTAAAGTTTGATAAGATCCCTGAATTAAAACCTGCATTTATAAAAGATGGAACCGTTACAGCAGCCAATGCTTCTACCATGAACGATGGTGCAGCAGCAGTGGTGTTGATGAGCAAAGAAAAAGCAGATTCATTAGGCATTAAACCCTTGGCCATCATTCGTAGTTATGCCGATGCAGAACAAGCGCCTGAGTGGTTCACTACAACACCGGCTTTGGCGGTTCCAAAAGCAGTAGCAAAATCCGGTTTAGAAATGAATCAGATTGATTATGTTGAATTGAATGAAGCATTCTCTGTAGTTGGCATTGCTAATATTCAAAAAATGAAATTGGATCCTGCAAAAGTGAATGTACACGGTGGTGCTGTTTCTTTAGGTCATCCTTTGGGTTGCAGCGGTGCAAGGATCATTGTTACTTTATTACATGTGTTGAAACAACATGGTGGAAAAATAGGTGCTGCCGGTATTTGTAATGGTGGGGGTGGTGCCAGCGCCATGGTCATTGAAAATATTTCTGCTTAAACATTGAATAGCTTGTATATCCAAACTGCCACGGCTGACGATGCATCATTGATTGCAACCATCAGCCGTGAAACTTTTTACGACAGCTTCGCCGAAAAGAATACGGTTGCGAATATGCAACTCTTTCTCGATACGCAATTCACAGAAGAAAAACTGATGGCGGAAGTATTGGATCCCTTGAATGTTTTTTTTATAGCGTTTGTAGATGATGTACCGCTTGGATATTGTAAAATGAGCCCCGGAACTCACACTCAAAACCCAACTACTGATCCCTCCATTGAAATTTGTCGTTTTTATGCCCGTAAAAACAGCATCGGAAAAGGGATTGGAAAAGCTTTGATGCTACACGCACTATCCTACGCGAAAGACCATGATTATAAAAAAGTATGGTTAGGTGTTTGGGAAAAGAATGAACGGGCGATTGCCTTCTATCAGTTTTTCGGATTTTCAAAATTTGGTGAACATGATTTTTTGTTGGGAACAGATCTGCAAAGAGATTGGTTGATGGAAAAACTAGTACAATAAAACAATCAGTCATTTGTTGATCACTGATCGATCAGTAAAAAATTATAACCTACTAATTCCTACACGCTGTTTCAGGTATTGTTGTTTTTCAATACATGTAAGCATACAATGGGCTAAATCTCCGGCAGTAATCTGATAATGATTGGGCTTTGGGGCATAATTAGCAGCAGTAATGTATTGTCCGGTTCCCGCCTTGTTCAAAATATCGGGGGAGCAAATAAAAGTCCAGTCAAGAGATGAATGCGCCAGTGTTTGATAAGCAAGCAAGTGTTCATTTCCCACCGGCAGGTATTCTTTAGGGTAACCTGATTGTTCCATCAGTAAACCTTCATCGGGCTCATCTGCATTCAAAATACCCATACCACCCAACGCAACAATTCTTTGTACACCGCACTGTTCCATCTGTTCAATGATATTTTTCATACCCAAACTTCTGGTTCGATCACTACCATCAAAACCGCCACCCAGTGTCGATAATATGGCATCCGATCCTTCAATGGCATTTCTCACATCAGCGGCGTCAAAAACATAACCTTTGATAGCGATCAAAGCATCATTATCCAGATCATGATCTATCAACTCCTCCACATTTCTTCCAAAAGCACGTACGGTATGGCCTTTGGCCATTGCCAGGGACACTATGAAGCGACCTACTTGGCCGGTAGCGCCAAAAACTGTGATGATCATGTCATTTTTTACAGCAATTTACTAAAAGCAGGCTTGCTTTCCTAGGCTGTTTGTGCGGCTTGTTCTGCTATTTCATCCATGCTGATACCATGATGACTTTCATCATACACACATTCTCCATTTTTGATCAGCAAAATCTGAGGTGATTCGTGGTATACAGCAAAATCGGTAGCTATTTGATCTGAAATAGAACGAAAGGCAAGAAGGTCTAAATAATGAAATGTTACTTGCTCAGGTATAGTACTTCTTTCTAAACGATTCAAGACCATGGAGCTGATGCTACAACGGGTACTATGTTTGAATATAACTTGAGCTGTTTGAAAAGATTGTTCTTTGATCTGTGCTAACTGATCAATCGAAGTAATAGGATTCCAGTTCATCTTTTTTTCTTAGAAAACAATACAAAATACAATAAGTTCAGCAGACATTAAGGCTTGAAGTAGCGAGGATTGGTGGTTGGACAGCCTCTGCTTTTAGATGAAGTACAAGAACTAATCAACACTGCGCTTAATACGAGTAAGAATAGTATAGCGGTTATCTTTTTCATGTGTTGCGATTTAAGTTAGCGTTTTGACTGTATTTTGCGCTATAACAAAGATACTGATTTGACTGAAATTGTTGCTTTCAGACAGTTAATATGCATAAAACGATAGAAATCAAAGTATTATTATGAAGGTTCACTTTATTTCGATAGGCGGAAGTGTGATGCATCAATTGGCCATTGCACTCCATAAAAAGGGTTATCAGGTCACAGGAACAGATGATGAAATATTCGAACCTGCAGCCTCTAATCTGCAAGAACACGGACTTTTGCCAACTGCCATTGGCTGGGATCCGGCTAAGATCACCCCTGATTTGGATGCTGTGATTTTAGGGATGCATGCAAAATCAGACAATCCGGAATTACAAAAGGCAATAGCGTTACAATTGAACATCTATTCTTTTCCGGAATATATCTATCATGAGAGTCAGCAAAAGACAAGAGTAGTGGTGGGAGGAAGTCATGGTAAGACCACCACAACCAGTATGATCATGCATGTGTTGAAGCATACAGCACAAAAATTCGATTATCTCGTTGGAGCAAAAGTGGAAGGGTTTGATCAGTCTGTGAATATTACCGATGCACCTGTTATTGTTTGTGAGGGAGATGAATATCCTGCCAGCGCCATCGAGCGAAAACCTAAATTTCATTTTTTATATCCGCACATTGCTATTCTTACGGGTATCGCTTGGGATCATATCAATGTATTTCCCACATTTGAATTTTATCTGGAACAATTCATCATTTTTATCAATAAAATTGAACCGAATGGATTGTTGATTTACAATGAATCGGACCCGGTGTTAAAAGAACTCGTAACTCAGCATAAGCGTGAGGATATTCGTTACCAGCCCTATTCAATCCCTACACATAGCATTTCAGCCGGTAGAACAACTGTAGAACTGGAAGGTGTATCAGGAAACTTAAAAGTTTTTGGTAATCATAACTTGCTCAACTTATATGCGGCTTATTATGCATGTAAAGAATTGGGGTTATCAGTGCATGATTTTGTTCAGGCCATTGGTAGTTTTTCCGGTGCGGCTAAACGATTGGAGCTGCTAGCCAGTAATGATCAAACAGCAGTATATCGTGATTTTGCACATGCCCCCAGTAAAGTAAAAGCAACGATTGAAGCCGTGAAATCACAGTTCCCCGGTCGTAAGTTGATAGGTGTACTTGAGTTACATACTTATAGCAGTTTGAATGAGGCCTTTATGAAAGAATACAATGGCGCATTGGAACCTGCAGATCAAGCGGTTGTTTTTTATTCCAAACATGCGTTAGAGATCAAGCGATTGCCCGATTTACCCGAAGCTGCAGTACAACAAGGTTTTAATAAATCAGGATTGCTTATTTTTACCGATGCAGTGTTGTTAAAAGAATGGTTATTGTCTGTTGACTATCGTAACAGTAATCTTTTATTAATGAGTAGCGGCAATTATGATGGCATAGATGTGGTATCATTAGCAGAGGAAATCATTCAAAAGACAGATACCAATAATTAGAATTATTATATTTACTTCGTACCATGAAATTGCAACTCACACGTCCGCTTGCTTTTATTGATTTGGAAACAACCGGTGTTAACATCAGTTTGGATCGTATTGTAGAGATCGCTATTGTGAAGATCAATCCAGACGGAACTCAGCAAGTCAAAAGAAAACTTATCAATCCCATGATGCCCATTCCGAAAGGGGCGAGTGATGTTCATGGTATTACAGATGATATGGTAAAAGATGCACCTGTTTTCAAGCAGGTAGCGAATGAAATCAAACAATTCATTGATCATTGTGATATTGGAGGATACAATAGCAATCGTTTTGATATCCCTATGCTCATTGAAGAATTTTTACGTGTTGGTATCGATTTTTCTACTGATGGAAGAAAGTTGGTAGATGTGCAGAAAGTATTTCACATGATGGAGCAAAGAACATTGAGTGCTGCTTACAAATTTTACTGTCAAAAAACTTTAGACGGAGCGCACAGTGCTGAAGTGGATGCCACGGCAACTTGGGAAGTCCTGGAAGCGCAGGTAGAGCGTTATCCGCAAATTGGAAATACGGTAGAAAGTATTGTAAAATTCACCGGTGAAGACGATATAGTGGATTTTGCCCGTCGTTTTGTTCGTGAAAATGGTGTAGAAGTCTTCAATTTTGGGAAACATAAAGGTAAGCCTGTGACACAGGTACTCAAGGAAGAGCCCCAGTATTATGATTGGATGATGAAAGGTGATTTCCCTATGAATACCAAGCAAAAACTCACTGAAATCCTCAATAGAACTTTGTTAAAGAAAGGATAAGTCTCCCCATTTTACATAGTATTTTCCGCAATTCTGATGATGGTTTAACGACTAATCGTTCTGAGTTGTATTTTAGCGGAGCAACCGAATACCCCCTTGATTGGAAAAGTTAGTCATCATACCAACCTACAACGAAAAAGAAAATATTGCGTCAATCATCAAAGCTGTATTTGACTTACAATCCGGTTATCATGTTCTTGTTATTGATGATGGCTCCCCAGATGGTACGGCTGCCATTGTAAAAGAACTCATGCAACAATATCCTGAACAACTATTCCTTGAAGAGCGTAAAGGAAAATTGGGATTAGGTACCGCATATATTCATGGATTCAAATGGGGTATCAATAAAGAATATGCCTATATTTTTGAAATGGATGCAGATTTCTCTCACAACCCCAAAGATTTGGAACGGTTGTATCACGCATGTAAACATGAAGGAGCAGATGTAGCGGTGGGTAGTCGGTACGTGCCCGGCGGTAGAACAGAGAACTGGCCTTGGGATCGTCAGTTGTATTCAAGAGGAGGAGCGTTGTACACAAAGCTACTTACCTGGATGCCGGTAAATGACCCAACTGCAGGTTTTGTTTGTTATACGCGACAGGTCTTAGAATCCATTAACCTAGATGAAATTGAATTCGTAGGGTATGCTTTCCAGATTGAGATGAAATTCGTTTCTTGGAAATTAGGATTCCGTATCAAAGAAGTGCCCATCACATTTATTGATCGAAAGATTGGTGTGAGTAAAATGAGCAAGGGCATCATCAAAGAAGGAGTATTGGGTGTTTTAAAAATACAATGGCATAGTCTTTTCAAAAGTTATAAGAAAAGGGTATCAAGTGCTTCTTGAAAATAGAACGTTATTGTTCGTCTAAATCAAATCTCCCCAAAACGCTGTTTTCTATTTCTTTGAATTAGCTTTAGCCTCATGAAAGAGGCGCTCATCAAGCTACATATTTCTGTTTTTCTGGCCGGATTCACCGGAGTGTTGGGCATATTGATTCATATGAATGAGGGATTGCTGGTTTGGTATCGCATCATGATTACTGTGGTTACATTACTGGCGCTATTGAAATGGAAGAACCAACTGCAACAGGTTGCTCCTACCATGGTTTGGAAATTATTAGGGATCGGAACCCTCATTGCGCTGCATTGGGTTTTTTTCTATGGGAGTATTAAAATGTCCAATGTCTCCATCGGATTGGTATGTTTTGCTTCAACCGGATTATTCACCGCATTATTAGAGCCGGTATTCAACGATCGCTCATTCAGTTGGCCGGATGTAGGGTTGGGGCTACTAAGTTTATTAGGTATCATTCTTATTTTTCAATTGGATACAAGATATCGGGAAGGAATTATTGCGGGGATTGCTTCAGCCATATTAGCCGCTCTTTTCTCTGTACTTAATAAGCGGCAAGTTCAAAAAGTAGAGCCAAGAACGATGATGATCTATGAACTTAGTGGAGGCTTATTGATTCTCACACTTCTCATGCCGATATATTTATATTATTACCCCGTTGAAACCATTCTTCCTACTTTATCTGACTGGTTTTGGTTGCTGATCTTAAGTTGGCTCTGTACCGTATTGGCGATGGACTTGATGTTGCAGGCGCTGAAGAAGGTTTCCGCATTTACACAAAATCTCAGTCTCAATCTGGAACCCGTATATGGAATTTTACTGGCTTTTGTTTTATTTAAAGAGAACGAAAAACTAAACGGTAGTTTTTATATTGGAGTGGCACTTATTACGACCTCTGTTTTACTACAAATGATCAGGGTGGTTAGAAAGCATCAGCAAAAGCATATCTGAGCTTCGTTTATTCCTGTCTGGTATTGGATACGATCTTTTGAATGACCGTATCAAGTTTCGTAGCACTTATATTCAATAGCTCCAACACTTGCAATATCTCAGGATCATTTGTTTTTTCTGTGTACAACATCAAGACATTGATCAAACCTAGAATATTACTCAGTGGGGCCCTTGCTTCATGTGATTGTAAGTAAGCAATTTCACGCATGCGGTCATACTGCTGTAATAGTTTCATCTCGGCTTTTTTCCTCGCGTCAATATTGGTGATATTCATGGCAACACCTAACATATCACCCACTTCGCTATAAACAGGGTAATACAAAAATTCAAACCATAAAACATCGCCATTCAACAAAGCAACAGGACGCTCTGTTGTTAGTTTTTCTCCTGAGAGTGCTCTTTCAAAATGTTCTTTAAAATACTGATCTAATTCTTTCGGAACATAATTACTGAAATCAGCATCTATATACAATTGCGCATTGAAATACTCTTTTGAAAGCAGATCTGCAGTGCGGTTAAAATTCAAGATTTTCAGGTCTGCACTCAGTAAGATATTGATATCAGTGGTACTATCAAGTATCGCTTTTAGTTTGATTTCATTTGCTAGGAGTTCCAGCTGTTGTTTTTTCTGCAAGGTTATATCAATGAAATAGCAAATGATGCCTTCTTTGGATGGTGTAGCTGAAACCGCAAAATGGTAATCGGGTGGCCAAGGTTGTTCAAAAGTGATGGTTTCTTCAATATCAAATGCTTTGCGCATAGCCGCTGCATAGGGTTGTTCATCGGTATCCGGAAAGAAATCCCAAAAGCTTCTTCCGATCATTTCTTGTCTGGATAAACCGGTCACTGATTCAAAGAATCTATTCACTTTGATAAAAGTCCAGTTACGATCTAAAGCAAAAAAACCATCGCTAACCCCATCCAAGTATTCATTGAATTGATGCGTATACCTGGAGGCCGTAAAATCATCTAATGGATCGCCACTTAATAATACTCCCATGGCCTGTACAACATATTCACCTTCAGGGGTATCAACTGCGCTCATTTCCCATTGTATCGTATGCTGATTTTCGTCGATCAGGTATCGTGCAATAACTGATAATTTTTCTTCGGGATGTTGAAAGGCTTTTTCTACTTGTTGCCTAAGAAAATCAATATCTGCATAGTGAACTTGCTCATCATATTTTCTGCTTCCGATCAAGGCTTTGTCCCAACCTGTAATCGAAGACATTTTTTGATTGATATATCGATACTGCCCATGTTGATCAATAATCATATACATGAACACATGTGAGTGCTCAAGCGTAGTGATCATTTGTTCCATAGGAGAATGTGTATTCATGTAAACTTGACTAGCGACCTATAATAAGCAAAGTAATATCAATTTTTTAATCAATATAATGCTTTGAAATGGATTAAAATGCAATTAATTGTTTTCTGAGCGATTTACTTTCTTATTCAGAGAAGTTTTATCCCAAGTAGTCACTAAACAGCTGCCTTTTGGGGGTACAGTACGTTAAACATTCATCTATCATCCTTATTCACCCGTTGGTCATTTTATTCAATGATTCTTCAATACCTCGGCATTGTTTGATTAACTTAGGTGCCACTAAAATTACCAATATGAGAAAACTAATACTCGCATTTTTGTTATTGCCGGGTATATCCACCTTCGCTCAGAAAAAGCCGTTGGATCATTCTGTTTATGATGACTGGCAGTCTATCGGTGAACGCGTTATCAGTAATGACGGCAAATATGTAGCCTACGCCGTGAATCCTCAAGAAGGGGATGGGATGGTATACTTACAAAGTACAAACGGAAATTATCAGGTAACCATTCCTCGCGGGTATAGTATTTCCATTACGGAAGACAATCGTTTTTTGGTTTGCAGAATTAGACCTTTTTATAAAGATACCCGTGATGCCAGAATCAAAAAGCGTCGTCCGGATGAAATGCCCAAAGATACTTTAGCCTATGTTGCTTTAGGGTCTACAAATATTACCAAGGTTCCGAGAATCAAAAGTTACAAAATACCCGATGAATCGGGTATGTGGTTGGCTTATTTACTCGATAAGCCATTGCCTGAAACCAACAGACCTCAGCAACCGGACTCCTTAACCCGACTTAACAATATGCTGAAAATGGCAGATAGTTTGATACGTGTTGCAGATAGTATCCGTAATAAAGCCAATGAAGCAAAAACAACCGGGATGTCTGTTCTTCAAAACAGAAACGGAAGACCACCGGTACGTTCCAATGCAGAGCCCGTAGAAGAAGGTACTGTTCTGGTTTTACGCAATCTCCAAACAGGTGAGGAGCGCAGGTTTGAATTGGTGAAAGACTATTTCTTCAACCGCAAGGGCAATGTATTGCTGATTGAGACCACCAGAAAAAATAGTGACGACAAATCATTATCCAGTATTACCAAAGTAAATCTGGATAATAATAACACCCGTATCATTTTCGCAAAATTCAATGAAGCCAAAAGTTTCAGAATGGACGAAGAGGGTAAGCAAGTGGCCTTTGTTGCAGAAAGAGATAGCAGCAGTAAGGCATTACAGAAATTTTACAAACTCTATTATTACAAGGATGGAATGGATAGCGCTCGGTTATTGGCTGACAATAAAACCAAAGGCTTACCTGCCAATTGGACCATTAGTGATAATCCGGGAAGTATTGTATTCAGTAAATCCGGAAATCGTTTGATGTTCGGTACACTTCCCATATGGCCGGTACGTGATACTACCGTTCCTGAAATGGACAGGGTAAGTGTGGATGTATGGCATTATAATGATGATTATATCCAACCGGTACAACTCAGAAACCTCAATACAGAATTGAGAAGAAGTTATCTGGCTTATTTCGATTTAGATAAAAATGAAATTGTACAGTTGGGTAGTGAAAAAATGCGCAATATCGTGCCCACGCAAGAAGGAGATGGCAATATTTTTTACGGAGTATCTGATTTTGGGAAACGTGTAGCTACACAATGGCAGGGATTTAGTTTCAATGATGTATTCAGAATCAACCCATTGACCGGACAATCACAAGTGATATCCAAAGACCTGAAGGGTGGTAATTTGCAGCCTTCATACACAGGTAAATACCTCGTATTCTTTGATGAGCGTAAACAAAAATACTTTGCTTATAACAGTGTTACCGGACAAGTATACCAAATCGCTAAAGACATCAAAAATGCACTAGGCGATGAAGAAAATGATGTGCCGGATGATCCCAATGCTTATGGTGTTGTGAAATGGATGGAAGGTGATAAGTCTGTATTGATTTACGATCGTTATGATATCTGGCAAGTAGATCCCGAGGGAGTAGCGCCTTCTGTTTGTCTTACAAGTGGAAGAAAAGATAAAACCGTTATCAGATATGTCAATACAGATCCTAATGAACGTTTTATAACTACTTCACAAAGATTGCTGTTGCGTTTATTTGATGAAAAAGATAAAAGTGCAGGACTCGCAACCTTGGATCTCTCTACCAAAACTTTCAATGTTGTTTTCAAAGAGAAAGTAAGTTTAGGTTTTGCTATTCAAAAGGCCAAAACTGCAGATGTATTGACTTATACAAAGGAAACTTTCCAGAACTCTCCTAATGTATATGTACACACCATGGGTACACAAGCCAAGCAATTATCCAATACGAATCCACAACAAGCAAACTACAATTGGGGAACTGCTGAGTTGTTCAAATGGAAAGCGTATACCGGAAAAGAAGCAGAAGGTATTGTATACAAGCCGGAAGATTTTGATCCGAAGAAAAAGTATCCCATGATTGTGTATTTCTATGAAAGAAGCAGTCAAGGTTTGTATGGTTATGTTGCACCTTCTCCCACACCTTCCAGACTGAATATTTCTTTCTTTGTAAGTCGCGGTTATGTTGTTTTTGTACCGGATATCTGGTATAAAAAAGGATATCCAGGTCAGGGTGCTTATGATTATATCTTAAGTGGAACCAGAGCGGTTGTGAAGCAAGGGTATGTAGATAGTACAAAACTGGGTTTGCAGGGACAAAGCTGGGGTGGATACCAAATCGCGCATTTGATTACCAGAACCAATTTATATGCTGCAGCTTGGGCAGGTGCTCCTGTAGTGAACATGACCAGTGCTTATGGTGGTATCAGATGGGGAACAGGTTTGAACAGACAGTTTCAATATGAACAATCACAAAGTCGTATTGGGGCTACTTTATGGGAGAAGCCGAATTTATACATAGAAAACTCACCTTTGTTCCATTTACCGAAAGTAAAAACGCCTTTGGTGATTATGGCAAATGATGCTGATGATGCAGTGCCTTGGTATCAGGGAATTGAGTATTACACAGCAATGCGCAGACTAGGTAAAAAAGTATGGATGCTGAATTATAATAATGAAGCACATAACCTCGTAGAACGCAAAAACAGAAAAGACATCCAGATTCGTGAACAGCAGTTCTTTGATCATCTCCTCAAAGGAGAAAAACCTTCTAAATGGATTACAGAAGGAGTACCTGCTACGATGAAAGGAAAAGACATGGGGCTGGGCTATTGATCTTTGATTTTTTGATCTGTGATTTCTTGATTTTATTAAATCAAAAAATCACAGATCAAAAATTAAACCATCTGCGTAGAAATATATCTCACCAAACTTCTCTTTGCAATAGGTAGTAGTGTTTCTTCTAAGGGTAAGCTCAATTCTGTTTCAACGGAGTATACAGCGGGGTTGGGGAGGTCAGATCTGTTTCTGATCAATTCTGCTTTGATGTTTTGATAAGAATTGACAATACTTCTTTGCCAAACATCAACAAACTCGGTTTTAATGCTTCGGTATTTTTCATCATGTTTTTCAAAGATGCTGAGGCGGTATTGATATACCCATGTATTTCTGCAGGCGCCTTCGCATAAAAGAAAATAACCTTCATTGTGATCCAATGGAATCAACCCAATAGGCTCGATGGTGAGTTTATTCTCTACGAATTCGTAGATCTCTGTTCCGCTGGTAATGGTTTTTTTCATGTTGGAAGAAGCATACTGAATAATCTCCTCCAACTCCTGCATCAGTTCATCATCTTCTACCATAGACTCGTACAAGAGTTGCAATTTTTCAATCTGTATACCTGTCAATCTTTTAGGAAACTGTTCCTGTAAGTATTGTTTATTCTCTTTGAAGGCAATGAGGTTGTTGTAATGGAAAATGATATCTGCCAGTTGCGGATACAATTTGTTCTGACAGAAGTAGCGATTGATTTCCTGTAAATAAGCGAGAAGGGTATATTTCTTTAATTCAAAATCAATATAACCATCCGCAAACCATGTTTGAGATAAGGTCTTCATACCGATCCGTTTTGTTTTCTGAATGTAAGCATTCAAAAACAGATTTGTATGAGATGTTTATTAACAGGATGTGAAAATAGATGATAGCTTATAGCGAATAGATAATGGCATCTAGAAAGACATATACTATTCGCCATGTGCCATTAACTATTTGCTAAAGGCTACAAGTACTGGAACCATTGGCGGTTGGCATCCCACTTTTCAAATTCCTTGGCTACTTCGGTTAAGAAGCTGGCACCAATACTGCCATCGACAATACGATGATCATAGCTTAATGAGAGATACATCATATGTCTAATGCCAATTGTATCGCCGTCTTTGGTTTCAATTACCATGGGGCGTTTTTTTATGGCGCCTACAGCTAGAATTGCTACTTGTGGTTGAGAGATAATAGGTGTTCCCATCAAACTCCCGAAAGTACCTACATTGGTTAAAGTGAAAGTACCACCGGTGGTATCATCCGGTTTCAGTCTGTTGTTTCTAGCGGCATCAGCCAATCCATTTACGGCTTTGCTTAGTCCCACAATATTTAACTGATCGGCTCCTTTGATTACAGGAACAATCAAGTTGCCGGATGGTAGGGCAGTAGCCATACCAATATTGATATCTTTTCTAACAATGATTTTATCTCCATCCACCGAACAATTGATCAATGGATATTTTTCAATGATACGTGCAATACATTCAATGAACATTGGAGTGAATGTGAGCTTGGTGCCTTCTCTTTTCTCAAACTCATGCTTCACTTTTTCACGCCACTGTACCATATGGGTTACATCTGCTTCAGCAAAACTGGTTACGTGCGGACTGGTATGCTTACTGTCAACCATGTGTTTGGCAATCAGTTTGCGCATTCTATCCATTTCAATGATCTCAGTATTGCCATTAACTATTACTGAAGAAGGGTCACTTAATTTTCCTGAAGGGGTAACAACAGCACTTGTTGTTTCTGTTACAGAAGATGCCTCAACGGTTGGTTTAAGTGTTGTTTCAAATCTAGGTGATGCCTGAACAGGAGCAACCGGAGTTGTTGCAACAGCCGGTGCCGGAATATTGCCGGATTTTTTATTGGCTACATATTGTAAAATATCTTTTTTGCTTACTCTACCATCAATACCTGTACCCGGAATTCTTTCCAATTCACTCAGACTAATCCCTTCACTATTGGCAATATTGAGTACCAACGGTGAATAAAAGCGATTCACTGCGGGTTTGTCAAGAAGTTCTGTAGAGGCAGTGGCGGCAGGAACAAATGGGATTGTTTCCGGTACATTAACTTCAACCGGGGCAGGAGGAACCGCAATGGGTTCAGTACTCACTTCTTCTTTGGCGATACTCGCCTCTTCAACTTTGATTTCCTCTTGTGGAGCTGCTGTCGGAACAGTGGTTGCAGATCCATTTGCAGCAGTATTGATTCTGGCAATGACTGTACCGATGGGTACTACATCATTTACATTGAATAAAATTTCTGTGATCACACCTTCTGCAGTAGAAGGTACTTCGCTGTCAACCTTATCTGTGGCGATATCCAGTACCGTTTCATCTTGTTTCACATGATCGCCCACCTTTTTATTCCATTTCAGAATGGTGGCTTCCATAATACTTTCGCCCAATTTGGGCATCACCAGTTCAGCAATTGCCATACAGTTCGTAGTGTTTAAAATAATGATCTAAAAATCAGAAAACGCCTAACCATCTATCCCATGATATCCCCTGCAAAACTTACGCCTGTTTGTTTTCAGGGGGCAATATTAGTGAGAAAATAGACAATTTGAGGATCAAATGTGAAAAAACTAACCTCAGGTTATGCACACAATTTTCAGACTCTTTCCAGACAAGGATTTTCGGTCAATTTAAACATGTCCGAGAATCATTTTTCGTAAGAGATTCAGCGCATTAATGCTGGTTAATTCAATATTTCTGGATCGGTCAAATCGAAATTGAAAAAGCTCGGTGATCGTTTTTCCCGAGGATGACACAGCTACCCATACCATACCCACAGGTTTTTGATCTGTTCCACCCCGAGGTCCCATGATGCCACTAACTGCCACCGCATAGTCTGTATTCATGGCGGTTCGTGCTGTTTCTGCCATTACTTTCACCGTCTCTTCACTCACTGCTCCTTTGGTTGCTAAAATTTCATGGGGTACCGACAACAATCGCTCTTTTATCTCATTGGCGTAACTAACGATACTACCCTTGTAATATGCAGAAGATCCATCATGCTTGGTGATGAGATGAGCAATATATCCACCCGTACAGCTTTCAGCAGTTGTTACAGTTTGGTTTCGCTCTTTCAACAATTTGCCGACCACCAATTCCATAGGTATGTCACTATCTGTAACCAAATATTTTTCAGTACGTTGTAATAGTTGTTGAAAATAAATGGCAATGTCCTTTTCCAGTTGAGCGGCATCCAAGCCTGTACCACTTAAACGAAGTCTAACCATTCCATAATTGGGTAAATACGCGAGTTTGATATGAGATGGTAATGCAGTTTCTATGTCCTGTATCATTTCAGCTAAGAATGATTCTCCAATTCCGGCAGTTAATAGGGTTTGATGTCTGATGAATCCGGTACTGAATCTTTTTTCAATCAAAGGAATTACATGCGCCTTCATGATCCACTTCATTTCATGAGGTACACCGGGCATGGAAACAAAAATGACACCCTCTTTTTCAAACAACATTCCGGGTGCAGTACCTCGCTCATTCTTCAAAACGGTACACACATCCGGTACTTCTGCTTGTTTTCTATTACGCTCAATCATCGGACGCTTTAGTATCCTTTCAAAAATATCCGTGACATGGGCTAGGGTAGCTTCATCCATGATCATCTTGCCGCCAAAGTATTCACAGAGTAAAGGTTTGGTAATATCATCAGCAGTAGGTCCCAATCCACCCGTGATCAATACAATGGATGCTTTCTTACGTTCAGTTTCCAATGCATTCCAGATATCTTCCCTAACATCTCCCACTGATACACGGTTTTTTACCAGTATACCGGCTTTATTCAATTCCTGTGCAATCCACGCGCTGTTGGTGTCAATAACCTGTCCGATCAACAATTCATCTCCGATCGTTATAATGGAGGCAAAAACTTTTTCCATACTTTACAGACGCTTAATTTTAATGCAAGGTAAAACGCATTTATGAGAAGACTTGTTTACATGTCTATTTGTTTATTCAGTTTCATCCATTCTGTCACATCGCAATCTGTACAAGAAAGATTGGATAAGGCTTTTCAGCAATTCATAGCCGATCCTCAGATGCGGCATGCCATTGCGGGAATTTCAGTGGTGAACAGTGAATCCGGACAAATACTCCTCGAATACAATGGAAATACCGGACTTGCCCCGGCTAGTTGTCAGAAATTGGTGACCAGTGCTACAGCTTTGGAATTATTGGGCATTAACTATCGCTATAAAACTGAAATTGGCTATGATGGAGAGATCAAAGATGGCAAATTGACGGGTAACATACATATTAAAGGATTTGGAGATCCCACTTTGGGTAGTTGGCGATACACTGGTACCAGTGATACGTCCATTATCAAACAATGGCAGAAAAAGATCAGGGATTTGCGTATCAAAAAAATCGATGGACAAATTATGGTACATGCTGATCAATGGGAGACAGCTTCTGTTCCCGGTGGCTGGCCTTGGGATGATATGGGTAATTATTACGGAGCGGGTGCTTACGGATTGAATTGGAGAGAAAATCAATATGATCTTATATTGAAATCCGGACCCAATCCCGGTGATAAAGTCATGATCGCTAAAATGATCCCTGTACTGCATAACATGATCTTTACCAATGAACTTGTGGCAGGTAAAAAGGGTAGTGGTGATAACGCGTATATTTATTCAGCTCCTTATAATGATCGGGCATTTATCCGCGGAACCATTCCACCCGCGCAATCTGCTTTTACTATTTCAGGGTCAATGACTGATCCCGCCATGCAACTTGGTTATACATTAGCCGCTGCTTTAGCCGACGGGGCCGGAAAGCAACCGGGTGTACGAGCGCAGTCGAATCAAAAAAGTTTTCAATCCATTCATGTACAATATTCCCCCGTATTGGATAGCATCAATTATTGGTTCATGCGTAAGAGTGTAAACCTCTATGGAGAAGCGCTTGTGAAAACATTTGCTTTTGAAAAAAATGGAAAAGGGGCAACGGAAGATGGATTAGAGATCATGAAAGATTTTTGGAAAACCTGAGGCATTGATCCGGCAGCTTTGCGTATGATTGATGGGAGTGGATTATCACCTCAGAATCGGGTAACGACCAATAGCTTGGTAAAAGTATTACAGTATGCTCGTTCTCGTTCTTGGTTTGCGCAGTATATGGCTGCATTTCCTGAGTATAATAAAATGAAATTAAAAAGCGGAACCATTGGAGGCTCAAAGGGATTTGCAGGGTATCATACTTCAAAAGAAGGGATCACTTATACAATTGCCTTCATCGTAAACAATTATAATGGGTCTGCTAATGAGATTGTACGAAAAATGTTTTTGGTATTAGATGAATTAAAATAAATAGATTTCAATCATTGCCATTCTATCAACAAAAAACAGCAGTATGAGTCAACAAAGTTTTAACAGCCACAGACGCTATGTACCCCTATGGCACTATGTAACAGCACCCGCCATATTCAGTTTGTTAATCGGTTCATTTTATAACCTAAAAGATGCTACGGAAAGTAATCTCTATTCTGCCTCTTTAATTTGTTTGATTGCAGTCATTTTGGTATTGATTTTCTGGTATGTACGTGCTTTTGCCTTGAAAGCCCAAGACAGGGCTATTCGAGCAGAAGAGCAATTCCGTCACTTTATCTTAACAGGTAAGCCTTTGCCTAAGGAATTAAGATTGAGACAGATCATTGCCTTGCGTTTTGCTTCTGATGAGGAATTCCCGGCATTGGCGGAGCAAGCAGCCCGTGAAAAAATGGGCAATAAGGAAATCAAAGCTTCAATAAAACATTGGAAACCAGATTACAGCAGGGTTTAATTCATAAAATAAGGCAATAATTTTTCTCTCAGGGTTTCCGGCATGGAAGCCCTTTTTCCTGTCTCGCTATTGATGAAAAATAAAGTGACTTTACCGGTAGTTAATAGCTTGCCTTTTTCATTGTACACTTCATTGTAAAAAGAAATGCTATGGTCTGCTGGTAACTCTTTTAAGATGGTTTTGATGGTAATGAGGTCATCATAATGTGCCGGACGTAGGTAACGGACTTCCATCTCAACAACCGGCATACGGATCCCCATTTCTTCCATCGTCTTATATGTAAAACCCAACTCACGAATACATTCTGTTCTGCCTACCTCGAAGTATTGTGCATAGTTGCCATAGTATACAATATCCATTTGATCTGTTTCTGCATATCGTACTCTTAAGTTGGTCACATGGCTGTACATAGTTATCCTGATTTGTTGACAAACTTACACCCTCCATCTGTTTTTCCACAAATGCATGTTAAGTCTTTCCTTACAAAACGCTAATACTACCTTTAAAACAGGGTTTTCGCTTTTCATTAAGAAAGAAACAAAAATCTTTGTTACCAAGCAGACCGAATATGATGAACAAATTTTTTTCTATATGCTTGCTCACCGCGGGATTGGCGGTTAGTACACAGGTTAATGCACAGTTGAGTCAACAGTTACAGGATCCGGATGCTGAATTCAAACAGGCAAAGGAAATGTTTCAAAATGACCAGTATGGATTGGCTTATCCTGTCTTCAAAAAAATATATAGTCATGGTACAGCTACTACTAATTTGTCGTTTGCTGTACAACTGGAAGCGCGGTACTATTATATTTTATGTGGATTAAAACTCAATGATTCTACAGCTGCGCCCATGGCGGCAGATTTTGTTGAACAGGAGAATGATGTGCCACATGTTCAAATGATGCGTTTCCATTTGGGCGAATATTATTATCGTAGGAAGCAATTGCCGGAAGCAGTTGCCTGTTACGAAAAAGCAAATATTGCCAACCTGAGTAACCGGGAGATCGCCGATATGAAATTTCATCAGGCTTACGGTTATTTCACCATGGTACAATTTGATAAGGCCAGACCTTTATTCAATGCCATTCGTCAGATTCCACAAGATCCGAATTACATTGATGCCAATTATTATTATGGCTTCATCGCATTCAATGATAAAAAATATGATGAGGCAATTGCTAGTTTTCAAATTGCCGAGCAATCCAAAGATTATCAAAATGTCATTCCCTTTTATTTGACTGAGATTTACTACTTCAAAGGAGATAGAAATAAAGCACTGGAATATGGAGAGGCGGCACTGAATAAAGGTGGACAATACTATGATCTGCAATTGAGACAGTTGGTTGGACATTTATACTTTGAAAAGCGGCAGTATGCAAAAGCGTTGCCTTATATCGAAAAATATGTAGCAGGTACGCCAAAGGTTAGAAGAGAAGATATGTATGAGTTGGCGTATTGTTATTATGAAGCCAAAAATTGGACAAAAGCCATCGAGGGATTAAAACAATTGGGCGGTGGTGAAGACTCTTTGGCACAAAACAGTATGTACCTGCTGGCAGATGCTTATTTAAAAACGAATGATAAGCAAAATGCACGCAATGCTTTTCAATTTTGTTCCGATAACAATAGTAATGCTTTACAAAAAGAAGTCTCACTCTTCAATTATGCTAAGCTTTCTTATGATTTGGGCTATATGGATGCAGCGTTGAAAGGATTTCAGTCTTTTACAGCTGCTTATTCTTCTTCTAATATGTTGCAGGAAGCAAGAGAACTTTTGGTGAGTACTTTGGCGAATACCAGTAATTATAAAGATGGTCTTGCATTGTATGAAAGTTTACCGGTAAGAAGTGAGAATGCCATGAAGATTTATCCCAAATTATTATATGGCAGATCGGTAGAATTGATCAATGATCAGCAGATCAATCAGGCGGAACCTTTGTTGAACAGACTGTTGGAAATCCCGTACAATAATAACCTTGTTGCACTTACACGTTTTTGGAAAGGAGAAATTGCTTACCGAAATGGTAACAATGAAGCGGCTATTCAGCATTTTACTGAGTATATCAAAAATCCTGTGACCAACGGAGAAGTAAACGTGGTGAATGCCAGGTATAGTTTGGGTTATGCTTTGTTGAAAACGGAAAATTATCCCGCCGCGAAGGAGCAGTTCGAAATGATTACAAAAAGCATCACAGCTAATGCATCTAACATTGAAAAAGATGCTTATCTGCGTGCAGCTGATTGTTACTTTATGAACAAAGAGTTCAAAAAAGCTTTGGGAATGTATGATCAGGTGCTGAGCATGCAATTGAATACAGCTGATTATGCATTATATCAAAAAGCAGTCATCGCTGGAGCGATGAACCAGAATACAGAGAAATTAAAGCTGTTGCAAAGTCTGGAAACCAGATTCCCTTCTTCAGCATATATCGCTGATGCAGCTTTAGAACAGGCCAATACTTATTTAGCAGATGAGAATTATGAGGCAGCATTGATACCACTGAATAAAATATTGAAGTCGCAAAAAGCAGTCAGCATCCATCCTGAAGCCTATTTGAAATCAGGGATTGCTTACTTCAACCTCGATAAAAATGAAGAGTCGTTGAATCAATTCAAAACTTTGGTATCTGGTTATCCAAATTCTGCTGAGACTGATGCGGCAGTAGAGTATATCAGGAATTTATTTATAGAAAAACAACAGCCCGGTGAGTTTGTTTCTTTTATGCGTTCCAATGGAAGACCTGTTACCTATAACGAAGAAGATTCCCTGACTTTTAAATCCGCGATGCTACGTTATGATGTAAAAGATATGTCGGGGGCTAAAAATGGTTTCAAAGATTATTTATCGAAGTTCCCTGATGGGAGATATGCTATTGAAGCCAACTATTTTTCAGCAGAAATTTTTGTAACAGACAAGTTATTGAAAGAAGCGTTGCCTTTTTATGCAGCAGTGGCTGAAAAGGGAGTGAGTGTATTTGCCGAAAGAAGTGTGTTGCAGGCTGCACGTATTCATTATTTCGAGTTGAAAGATTATACCAATGCTGAAAAATATTTCAGTCAGTTGAAAACGATTGCCACACAACAGGAAAACAAACTGGAAGCGATGCGTGGATTACTTCGCTGTCAGTTTAAAGCACAAAAATGGACAGAAGCTGCTCCCAATGCGGAAGATTTATTAAAACAAACAGGTATCGCTACCGATGATCGCATGATGGCCAATTTGGTGGTAGCGAAAAATTACCAGTTGAATAAACAACCTGATCTCGCCATTGCCGCATACCGACAAGTGATGCAAACCGGTAAATCAGAGTATGGGGCAGAATCTCAGTATCGTATTGCAGAGATATTATTCCAGCAAGATAAACTTACCGAAGCCGAAACGGCGGCTTTTGATGTGATCAAAAAATCAGGCTCTTATGAGTTTTGGGTAACCCGCAGTTATTTACTGTTGGGAGATATTTACTTCAAGCAAAAAGACCTGTTCAATGCAGAAGCTACTTTCAAGAGTATTGTTGATAATGCTACCATTATTGAATTAAAAGAAGAAGCACAACAAAAATTGAAACTAGTATTGGAAGAGAAAAATAAAATCAATAAAGTAGAACAAGAATAAATTGGCATACATGAAGCGCATATTATATACATTTTGCTTAACCTTCATCTCTCTTTGGATTGTGGGTAATGCAGATGCCCAAAGAAGACGCAGTACAAAGAAGAAAGTAACGGTCGCAAGGAATGAAAGTAAACCAGCAACATCCAACGAAACCCGAATGGATGCTGCGGCACTTGCTGATACTTCGTCGCCCAGAGTCGTAACCATTACATCTGCATTTAAACCTTCGCTGAAGAATGCTGCTAAAATTAATTTTACGGCTGCATCTACTTATGTAGACTCTTCACGTACACCGGTAACATACGCTGTTCCGGCTCAGAATTTATTTTTCTCTTATCAGCCGGTGCCCATCAAGCCATTGGCATTGCCTGCAGACACAGGATATCGTTGGCAGAATGATCATTCTATTCGAGCAGGACTGGGAAATTTTAATAGCTTTTTGGTGGCAGGTTCCTTTTCTTTTGGAGATGGGGTAAAGAGTAATACCATTGTGAATGCAGATTATCTATCTAATAAAGGAGACCTGTTTGCACAGCAGTTTGCAAAACTCGGTCTGAGTGTATTGTCTGTATTTAATACCAACAATAACAATGAATGGACTACCAAGGCAACTTATAAAAACACAACCCGTTATTTTTATGGGTTTGATAGTAGCACGCTTAATATCAAGAAAGAAGATTTACTGCAAAGGTTCAATGAAGCGGGTATAGAGATTGGGTTAAGGAATAAAAAAGCCAATGCTTTTAATATTACATATGCTCCTAAACTCAGTTTAAAATATTTTGCTGATAATCGTCAGGGTAAAGAATACAATGCCATACTGGAAGCGCCATTACGAAAGACCTTCGCCAAAAAATTTGCGATTGATCTTGGAGTCTTTGCAGACATTGCAAGTACTACTTTTGCACCTCCCAATCAGAGTAAGATCACGAACAATTTGTTTTATGTGAGCCCATCTGTTCAGTTTCAATCATCAAGTTTCAAACTCAATGCGGGTATTCGTCTATCTTGGAATAATGGTAAGTATGAAACATTGCCCAATATAACTGCAGAAGCCAAAGTAGGAGAGACAGGACTACTGGTTGAACTGGGATGGGTAGGATATTTTCAAAAAAATGGATACCGTACGCTGACAGATATCAATCCATGGATTTTCCAGCCCAATCGTCTTGAAAACACAAAAGTTGGAGAACAATATGCAGGTATTCGCGGAGCTGCAGGCAATCATCTAACCTATCGGGCCAGGCTCTCATTTATGCGAATGAATAACCAAGCTTTGTTCCCAACCTCAAGAGTTTCAATAGAAGGAAGATTCTTTGATGTATTTTTCGAGCCACAAATGGATGTAGTACAGTTGCATGGTGAGATTGGCTATACATTGCAAGAGAAACTATCGATATTGGGTGGAGTTACCTACCGTCAATTCACATCTTTACAAACAGCTGAAAAAGCATGGGGATTATTGCCGTTAGAAGTAACTGGAGCATTGCGCTGGAAAATGTTCAAAGACTTACAATTAAAGGCGGATGTTTTCTTGTGGGATGGCAGTCACTATAGAGACGTCAATCTAGCCACTTTTAAATTAGATCCTGCCGCAGACCTCAATATTGGTGCTGAGTTTTCTGTAATGCCCAAATTGAATCTCTGGGTACAATTGAACAATGTCCTGAACAATCGATATCGCCGTTGGCATCAATATGAAGTTCTGGGCTTGAATGTTTTAGGCGGAGTTGTATATTCGTTCCGGTAAATGGGAACCATGATACAACAGCTACTGATCAAATACCTCATCCAAAATGGCCGATTAGGGATACCAGATATCGGTATATTTCAGGTTAAACGTATACCTGCGCAAGTGGTGGCTGCCGGTACAGCCATCAAAGGCCCTGTATCTTTGATTACGTATCATGCAGAACCGGTTCCTGCAGATAAGCATTTGTTTGAATTTTTGTCTTCAGAAACGGAAACAGATGAAGTTGCTGCAATAGGTCAATTCAATGCGTGGACGCAGGAATTAAAACAGAAAATTTTTGATCACCAGTCTGTTGAATTGCCATTTATTGGTACGCTTTTACTCGATCAGGATGGAAATATAATACATACAGCCCCCGAATCAGCAATTGGATATCAGTCTGTTTCATTACCGGAAGGGGTGGTATTGGAAACCACAGTGGCAGCAGAAGGAGAAGAAATTTCACCATCAGATGCATCTTGGTGGATCTATGCCATTATTTTATTACTATTAGGTGTTGCCGCCATCGCCTATTATTACCTATAAAGTTTTGTCTGCATGAGCGCAAGCCTTGTTTATTATCAGGATTGTCCCTTTTGTCATCATCAGGATATTCACCCATTGTTGGTGGCCAAAGATTATACGGTCAGTAAAGAGAATTTCGAGATTTGGCACTGTGGACATTGTACCAATCGCTTTACACAATCCATCCCTGATCTTCATCATATTGCACCTTATTATCGTGCTGAAGCTTATGTGTCGCATACGGATACCAATAAGGGGCTTATCAATCAATTGTATCATTGGGTTCGCTCTTATACGTTGGGAAATAAACGCAGACTGATCAAAAACATCAGCGGATTAAAAGAGGGGAGTTTGTTAGATATTGGTGCAGGTACAGGCGCTTTTGCACATACCATGGTTGCAGCAGGATGGAAAGTGACTGCCCTGGAACCTGATCCTGTTGCACGCGAAAATGCCGCCAATAAATATGGTTTACAACTTCGTTCATCAGATGAGATGTATATTTTGCCTGAGGATTCTTTTGATGTAATCACACTCTGGCATGTACTCGAACATGTACATGATTTGCATGGATATTTTGAACAATTCAAGCAATTATTGAAGCCACAAGGTAAGCTGGTGATTGCGGTGCCGAATTATACGAGTAAAGATGCAACCATCTATGGTCAACATTGGGCGGCATGGGATGTACCCAGACATCTATATCATTTTTCTCCCGCAGGTTTACAACAGCTTGCTCATTTAAAAGGATTTAATATCAAGGAAATGCATCCAATGTGGTTCGATGCTTTTTATGTGTCGATGTTGAGTGAGCAGTACAAAAGAGGAGAGTCCAATCTATTAGCGGCTTTTTGGAATGGACTCAGGTCGAATTTAGGAGCATTGGGTGATCAGCGGAAGTGTAGTTCAGTGATCTATATCTTGAGCCGAAATTAACCAGCGCATTCAATCAGTTTAATTTGATTTCATACAAAGCAGGCCATCTTTTCCCCGTGATATAAAAACTATTTGTAGAGGGGTTAAACGCAATACCATTCAATACATCTGTTTCTTCTGTGATGGGCTGACCTGTTTTTTGTAACAAGCCAGTAAAGTCTAGTCGACCTTCTACCAATCCCGTTTCAGGATTGATCTTTGCGATATAGTCCTTCATATATATGTTCGCATAGATACTGCCATTGACAAATTCAAGCTCATTTAGATTAGATAGGTAGCCGTTATTGTCGTATACACCCAGCGTTTTTTCAATTGTAAATGTTTCAGGATTTACAAAATAGATATTGCTATCACCGGTACTGATCAGTAATTGTTTACCATTATGTGTAATGCCCCAGCCTTGCATATTCCAATCAAATTCTTTGATCTTTTTGAATGAGGAAAGATCATAAACAAATACCTTATGTTGTTCCCAGGTTAATTGATAAATTTTGTCATTCAAGATGGTAATACCTTCACCAAAATATTCATCCGGTATATTAATTTTCTGAGTTGACTTACCTGTCTCGAGATTCATTTTCATCAAACGGCTTTCTCCATACCATCCGGTTCCTTCGTACAGGGTATTATCGAACCAAATTAACCCTTGAGTAAATGAGGTTATATCATGCGGATAAACCTTTACAATCGTATATCCGATATTTACCGGTGTAGGAATAGCGGCAGTAGTATTATCCGAAGAAGATTCTTCTTTTGTATCGTTACAAGCCAGCATGAAAACCGGCATCAAAAGCAGGGCGATTTTTTTCATATTGATAGGTTCACTTCAAAAATAGAATAACTAATAATAGCATTCCGTTAAAAATCGTTCAAAACAGTAGTGGCTATTTGCTCTGCAATCATCGGTGTTAAAGCGACTCCCATACCATTACAAGCCAATGCCACATAATAGCCCTGTTCAGTACGTCCTTGATAAGGTTTCTTATCATTGGTGAATCCCATGATACCGCTCCAGGAATCTGCAATCTCAAATGATAGGGAAGGATGTAAATGTCTTCTCAAGAAATCAATCAATGCATTTTTGATCGTTTCAGAACCATCCATTTCCAGCGTCTGCTCAGCATCAAAATCGATGTTTCTAGCACCGCCAAGTAATATTCGATCTCCTAAATGTCGCCAGTAATAAAATCCCTCATCAAAATGAAAAGTACCTTTCATGGGGAGATGGGGGATGGGTGTTGTCAGAATGATCTGTCCTCTTCCTGGTTCAACTATTGGCTTTTTTAATAGACCATCTGTAAACGCATTGGTACAGAAGATAAGTTTTTTAGATCGAATCGAAATGCCATTCGTACTAGTGATTATTGCCCGATTTTGATCTGCTTCCCAACTGTGTACATGAAAACCATCCAATATATTCACTCCTGATGAGCGAACCAGTTGAGTTAATGCCTGCACCAGTTTGCCACTATGTAATGCAGCTTCAGAACTATTCTCAACCAATACATCAAAACCTATCAGCCCTAATCCGGACATTTTCTGTCCTGCATATTTGAAAATGGATCGCTGTCCGGTGATATCTTTCAAAAGTTTATTCAACTGACTCACCCTGTCATCAAATGCATACCAATACCTAGAATCTTGGTTGATGCATTCATAACCACCACAGTATTCGTAATCAATAGCGCTTTCGGTAAAATGAGATTTGATCTTTTCAATGCCTTGATAACGCAGTTCTACAATACGCAGCATTTCATCTGTGCCCATGGTTTCCATATCACTCATCAACTCTGTGGGACTTCCAAAACAAGCGAAACCGGCGTTGCGGGTAGATGCACCTAATGGTGTTGTATTGCGTTCTACAATGGTAATCTGTAATTGTGGATTTCTTTTCTTGAGTTCATAAGCCGTCCAAAGACCCATCAGTCCGGCACCAACAATAACAATATCCTGAGGGGTGTAAAAAGATTCTTTCTCCCAGATAGACAAGCTAATCATAAATAAAATTACCAAATCTCAGCGTAACCTCCATTGCTCTCCTTCTGCAGTTATATCTTTTACCACAGCGTGACGCAGAGTTTCGCAGAGGGGGTTATACGTTGAATCGGAAATGCATTACATCCCCGTCTTTCACGATATATTCTTTTCCTTCAATTCTTAATCGACCATTATCACGGCAAGCAGCTTCACTGCCATACTTGATAAAATCATCGTAAGCAATTACTTCTGCCTTGATGAATCCTTTTTCAAAATCTGTATGGATAACGCTTGCAGCCTGCGGAGCTTTCCAACCTTTGAGGATGGTCCAGGCACGAACCTCTTGAACACCGGCTGTGAAATAAGTATCGAGGTTCAATAATTTATAAGCGCTGCGAATCAATCTGTTCAAAGCCGGTTCTGTCATTTTATATTCTTCCATGAACATCTGCTTATCTTCTTCAGATTCCATTTCTGCAATTTGTGCTTCAATATTGTTACACATTACAATCACTTCAGCACCTTCATGTTTTACGGCTTCTTTCAATTGTTCTGAAAACTTATTTCCTGTATGCATACTGGCTTCATCCACATTCGCTACATACAATACAGGTTTATCTGTCAATAAGAACAAATCAGCAACCGCCACTTTTTCTTCTTTGGTTAATCCCAAAGAATAAATACTCTTACCGGTTTCCAAATGTGCTTTACAGCGGGAGAGAATCTCAAATTCTGCCTTTGCTTTAACGTCGGTTCCAACACGTGCCATCTTCTCAACACGCTGCATTTTCTTCTCAACACTCTCCAGATCTTTCAATTGCAATTCCGTATCAATGATTTCTTTATCACTCACCGGATTAATGGCTCCTTCTTCACGCAATACGTTTTCATCCTCAAAACAGCGGATCACATGAATGATGGCATCCACTTCACGGATATTCCCTAGGAATTTATTACCCAATCCTTCGCCCTTGCTGGCGCCTTTAACCAATCCGGCAATATCCACGATCTCCATTTGTGTAGGAACGATCCTGTTCGGAACTACCAATTCAGCCAGTTTTGCCAAACGCTCATCCGGAACATCTACCAATCCAACATTGGGTTCAATGGTACAGAAACGATAATTACTCGCCTGCGCCTTAGCACTATTACTCACCGCATTAAAAAGGGTCGATTTTCCCACATTGGGCAATCCCACGATACCTGCTTGTAAAGCCATACATCTTTTTTTCGAGCCGCAAATATAGGCTTTTGTGGGTTAGTCCATAGTTGATGGTCTTTGGTCCATAGTCCATAGTCCATGGCAGAGCCCTATTCTACTACTATGGACTATGGACCATGGACCATCGACTAAACCCTTTTCTCCCTATATTCACCCCATAATTCATTCCCATGGCACTCAATATTGTATGGATCGCATTTTTTGTCATTGCATTTGTGATTGCGTTGTACAAATTCATTTTTTTGAATGATACGGAGATCTTTAAGACACTTGTGGATGGGATGTTTGACAGCGCAAAAAGCTCTGTGGTGGATGTGGCATTTCCTTTGACCGGCGCCATGGTCTTCTTTTTGGGATTGATGAGTATTGCCGAAAAAGCAGGTGCCATCAATTGGCTGGCACGTATACTCAATCCGTTCATGAAAAGACTGTTTCCGGGTGTTCCGGAAAAACATCCTGCTATGGGACAAATGGTCATGAATTTTAGTGCGAATATGTTGGGACTTGATAATGCGGCTACTCCTTTTGGTTTAAAAGCAATGGAAAGTCTGCAGTCTATCAACCCGGAAAAAGAAAAAGCATCCAATGCGCAGATTATGTTTTTGGTGTTGCATACGAGTGGACTTACACTGATTCCGTTAACAATCATCTCTTATCGTTTGGCATCGGGGTCGAAAGAATCGGCGAGTGTATTTATTCCATTGGTATTAGCCACCATTTGTACCACATTGGCATCCATTTTTATTGTCGGGTTCTGGCAGAAACTAAAATGGGATAAAGTGTTGTTTGGCTGGATCGGTGCTTTATTGGGATTGGTTGCGCTGATGTTGTATTGGGTACAATCCATGGGACCAGCCGAGAAAGAAATATTCAGTCGAATCACAGGAAATCTATTGTTATTGATAATCGTAGTAGCAATTATACTCGGCGGTGTATGGAAAAAAGTAAATGTATTCGACGCATTTATTGACGGGGCAAAAGGAGGTTTTGATGTGATCCTTAAAATATTACCTTATCTGGTAGGGATGTTGGTAGCTATTCGCATTTTCCGTGATAGTGGTGCATTGGGCTATATCGTTGAAGGAATTTCATGGGTACTCATGCAGACAGGAATGAACACGGAGTTTACGCCTGCTTTGCCGGTGGCTATTATGAAACCTTTTAGTGGCAGTGGTGCCCGTGGACTGATGCTGGATGTAATGCAGGTTTATGGACCTGATTCCTTTGCCGGAAAACTCGCGTCTACTTTTCAGGGCTCAGCTGATACCACTTTTTATATCATCGCACTTTACTTTGGTAGTGTAGGCATCAAAAAAGTACGCTACGCCATCTGGGCAGGCATGCTGGCAGATTTGTTAGGAGTGGTGATGGCGATTGTGATTGGGTATATCTTTTTTAAATAAAAAATAGGAAACAAGAAACAAGGAAACAAGACACAAGGAAGATTCAAGATACAAGGAAGCTACAAGCCATAACTCTTTTCCGCCGGACTTCTATCCGACGCTATTTGAAATTTCGTATTGGCTAATTAAAACATAGATGTTTAGAACTATCCTTGTGGCTTGTAGCTTGGAGCTTTCTTGTTTCTTATTTCTTGAGCAATACCTGTTGCAAGGTTTTCACCCCTTCCGATGCTGTTGCTTTTATCGGTGTTATGAAAGCAGTATCAACAGCCGGTATTTGTTTGTCGATGATGTATTTCGGGATGGATCGATGTACATAATCTAATAATCCGGCAGCAGGATATACCACTAGCGAGGTGCCAATGACAACAAAAATGTCTGCACTGCGGGTGATCTCAATAGCTTCAGCAATTTTGGGAACAGGTTCTTCAAACCAAACAATGAAGGGACGGAGTTGATATCCGTCTTCTGCAGTATCACCCAACTTAATATCATTATGAATGGGATAGATCAAAGATTCATCCTGTTCACTTCTCATTTTAAAAATCTCGCCATGCAGATGGAGTACTTTGGTGCTGCCACCTCTTTCATGTAAGTCATCAATGTTTTGGGTGATGATATGTACATCAAAATCCCGTTCTAAATCCGCTAATCCTTTGTGCGCATCATTGGGAAGGGCTTGGGCGATATCTCTGCGTCGTTGGTTGTAAAATTCTAGTACTAGTTCCGGATTCTTTTTCCACCCACGTGGGGAAGCTACTTCGTATACATCATGTCCTTCCCATAAGCCATCGCTATCGCGAAAGGTTTTGATACCACTTTCTGCACTAATGCCTGCACCTGTAAGCACCACCAATTTCAGTTTCTTTCCCATGCTTCACTGAATTTATCATCTCTGCGATACCTCTGCTTTCTCTCGTTCTTTGCGGTGAAAAAATACGGCAGAGAACATGAGGAAAAGAGTTGCGCTGAGGGTTTATTTTGTTCCGGAGAGTTCCATGATGATTTTCCATTCTTCATCTGTCACCGGTTGTACAGATAACCTTCCCAATCGAACCAGCGCCATATTTGCCAAACGTTTATCGCTTTTGATTTGTGCCAGTCCAATCGGTTTCTTTAATTTCTTAGCAGGAGCAAAGTCAACTGCTGACCAGGTATCGTCATCAATGGTAGGATCGGGGTATGCTTCTTTGACCACTTTAGCGATACCTACGATTTCGAGTCCTTCATTACTGTGGTACCAGAAAGCGAGGTCTCCTTTTCTCATGGCGCGTAAATGATTCCTGGCAGCGTAGTTTCTCACGCCATCCCAAAAAGTGCTACCCTCTTTTTCAAATTGTTCCCAACTGTATTTGAAGGGTTCTGATTTAATAAGCCAGTATGCCATAGTCCCTTGAATATTTTATGATCAATCAAATGATGCTAATACATCCGCCAAATGCAGTACCTGCAAGCCACTTCCTTTATGTTTGATACAACCATCAATATGCATCAAACAACTCATATCTGTACTAATGATATACTCAGCTTCGGTAGCAGCAGCATTGGTAATTTTCTGATCGCCCATAGCAATGCTAATGGGTTCAAACTTTACGGCAAAGCTGCCACCAAAACCACAACAGGTTTCATTGTCTGCCATTTCAATCAGTTCGAGTCCTTTGACCTGACGCAATAATTTTCTCGGCTCTTCTTTGAGTTTGCATTCGCGAAGTGCTGCGCAGCTATCGTGATACGTTACTTTGCCATTGAATTGAGCACCGAGATCTTCGACTTTTAATACATTGACTAAAAAATCGGATAACTCATAAATTCTTTCCGTCAATTTTTTCACTGTTTGTTGCTGTGCGGAAGACTCGTATAACTTTTGGTAGTAATTTTTTACAAAACCCACACAACTGGCACTGGGTGCAACAATATAATCTGATCCACTAAAGTCTTGAATGAATTTATTACAAACATCTTTTGCCTCTCCCCAAAAACCTGCATTAAATGCGGGCTGACCGCAACAGGTTTGATTGGCGTTATAAGTAACTATACATCCCGCTTTTTCCAATACTTTCACCATATTGAAAGCTACGGTTGGATACAATTGATCAACAAAGCAGGGCACAAATAACTGAACTTGCATTTTTTACTTTTGGTTCTTCAATTTACGATTCAGTGATATCATTTTTATAGCAGTGATGGCGGCTTCTTCACCTTTATGGCCATGTACGCCACCTATTCTTTCCATGGCTTGTGTTTCATTGTCAACGGTTAGTACACCAAATACAACAGGCACATCGAGTGTAAGGTTCAATTGAACAACGCCATCGGTAACAGCTTTACACACATAATCAAAATGCGGAGTATCGCCTCGAATGATGGTTCCTAATGTAATATAGGCATCCGGTGGTTGTTGGCTATATGCATAATGATTTTTTACAGCGAATGGAATCTCAAAAGCACCGGGCACAACCAGTGTTTTACAACTGATGCCTTGTTCTTTTAAAATTTTCTTAGCACCTGCTTCCAGTTTATTAATAATATGTGCGTTCCACTCGGTTTTAACGATAACAACAAAGGCATCCTTTATAACGGGGATGCCTTTGTTTAATGAAGTATTTCCTTTTGTTGCCATTAGTTAGCTCCCAAGTCGTTTTTTTCAATGCTTAAACGATAGATATATCTGTCTGCCTGAAAACCTTTATCAGTCTTGGGGAATTTCGTCTGAATCGTTTTGAAGATTTCAAGTGCTTCAGTTGTTTTTCCTTTTGTTTCTAATAAAAGCGCAGCGCGGAACAGGTATTCAGCAGAATTATTGTCATCTTTTTCGAAAATAGTACCTGCTTTTTTATAATAGGTAACAGCATCATCTGTTTTACCTTGTTCTGCATAGGCATCACCCAGTGCACCATAAGCCAATAATTGAACTTGTTGTGCATCTGTTGAGAAATCTTTCAAATACTTAACAGCATTATTGAAATCGCCCAACTTAAGATAGCTGATACCTGCGTAGTAATGAGCGAGGTTAGCAGCCTTTGTACCACCAAAATTCTTGATCACATACAAAGCGCCGCGACTTTGTCCATCGCCATTCAGTACCAGATTGGAAGAATCTATTCTGAAATATTCTTCTGCTTTGAAAAGAGCTTCTGCCGCTTTTTCTTCTTTGGGCTTCACAATAAATTCACTGTATGCATACCAGCCACCAAAGCCAATCACAACAGCGGCAATGCCGCCAATGATGATTTTTTGATATTGTTGCCAAAATCCTTGTGCTTTCGCTAGTGCTTGATTGTCTTGCATCACTTCATGCTTATCACTCATGTTAGTTAGTTGTTCGTTTTTGAATGGGATATATTTCTAAAAAAATTAATCAACAATAAAAGAGTAGTTCTGATCGATGTATACATCTTTCAATACTTCACTATCATCCGGCCATGGACTTTCTTCCGCAAAGCGTACGCTTTCCTCCACTACAGCATCAATGCGTTTATCGATGTCATTGAGGAACTCTTCTGTAGCAAAACCATTTTCAAGAATGGTGACACGTACTTTGGAAATAGGATCCTGCTCTTTGTATTCATCTACTTCTTCCTTGGAACGATATTTCTGAGGATCGGAGATAGAATGTCCTTTGTAGCGATAGGTCTTCATTTCTAACAGGGTTGGACCTTCACCGGCACGAGCTCTTTTCACGGCTCTGGCAATACCTTCATGTACTGCTTCTGCTGTCATGCCATCAACTTTATCAGCAGGCATATCATACGCATCGGCCAGTTTATAAATATCAGTTACGTTACTGGTACGTTCAATAGAAGTACCCATCGCGTAATTATTATTCTCGCATATAAAGATCACAGGCAATTTCCAGGTCATGGCAAGATTAAAGGTCTCGTGCAACATCCCTTGTCTGGCAGCACCATCACCAAAATAACAAAGCACTACATTTTGTGTGCCTTTGTACTTTTCAGCAAAAGCCAATCCGGCACCGGTTCCAATTTGTGCGCCCACAATACCATGTCCACCAAAAAATTTATGCTCCAAGCTAAAGAAATGCATGCTTCCGCCTTTTCCTTTCGCACAACCTGTAGCTTTACCATACAGTTCAGCCATACACGCATTGGCACTAACACCTTTAGCCAGCGCTAATCCATGATCTCGGTATGCTGTAATGAATGGATCATCGGGTTGGGTTGCGGTCATACATCCGGCAGCGATAGCTTCCTGCCCAATATAGGCATGGAAGAAACCGCGGATCTTACCCGCCATTTTATACATTTCCTCGGCTTTCAATTCAAACTGGCGAATCAGCTGCATTAGCTCATACCAGTAGAGATAAGTTTCTTTTGAGAATTTAGTCGGCACTTGGTCAAATTTTGAGGAGCAAATATAGGGGTTAAAACCCAAAAATGTCAGTAGCATGGGGGGCTGTTGAAAACAACCCAATCCCTTGAATTTCAATTACTATATGATAAAATAAACCCGATTACCTGTTTTTGGTAACCGGGTCAATGATTTTGAGGATCAATTAGTAGGCTACTTCTGCACTTGGCTCCTCCTTCAAATCGAAGGAAGGTAGTGGGATCTGTGCAATCAGTTGCTCCTCCAGGAGATTGGCATAGGTTCTAAAATATAGGATCACATCGGCACGTTGATTTCTCTTTAACCAACGAAACCCACCTGGTAAAGCGTTCAAAACGGTCCTATCCTCGAGGTATTCGAGGTTATGGATATCAGTGGGTGTTAGTCCTGTATCCTGTAATTTTTTCAATAACAAACTAATAGGCGCATCTGTAACACCACAATATTCTTCTGCCAGTTCTGTCCATTCTCCTATACCTGTATGGGCATAAGTGAGAATTTCTTCTTTGGAGAGATCTGTGATCACTTGTAATAAGTTCCCACAATTACAGGAGCCATGATTTCCCCATGCGTATTGTGCTCCTTCTTCTAACCGCTTCGCAGTCTCGCGCAGCGCTCCGATCAATGCTAAAGTTGGAATGGCCATTTGGAATTGTTTATTCTAAAATAACATTTTTAGAAGAAGAAAGTTGAGAGATTTTTAATGGCAGATCGCAGATGTCTGATGTCTGATGTCTGATGTCTGATGTCTGATGTCTGATTTGATGAAGTAATAAAGATAGATCACTCGCAATAATTTTCCCATAGGAAAAGTTTTTTCCTAGTACCTAGTACCTAGTACCTAGTACCTAGTACCTAGCACCAATTGTTTAATCCATACACTCAAAAATTCTGAAAGCTTCAACAGGCCTGTTAAAAAATTAAAAAAGAAAATTTTAATTGAACTGTTTAATGATTGCACATGTAATAATCCACACAAACTATAAAAAACTAAAAACATGAAAATGAAATTTTTCTCTTTTGCCATTGCATTGTTGATGGGTGCATTTGTAACTGTATCTGCGCAAAAAACTGTAGTAGATGTAGCTGTCGGTTCTAAGGCGCACAGCACATTGGTTGCTGCAGTAAAAGCTGCCGGATTGGTTGAAACATTACAAGGTGCAGGTCCGTTTACAGTGTTTGCTCCTGTGAATGATGCTTTTGGTAAGTTACCTGCCGGTACCGTTGAAAGCTTATTGAAGCCTGAAAACAAAGCACAGTTAACAAAAATCCTGACTTACCATGTTGTTGCCGGTAATTTGGATGCTGCTGCTGTTGTAAAAGCCATACAAGATGGTAAAGGCAAAGTGGTAGTGAAAACTGTAAGTGGTGGTTCCTTAACTGCTTCTTTAAAAGATGGTAAAGTAATCTTGACAGATGAGAATGGTGGTGTATCTACTGTAACTGCAACAGATTTGAAAGCAGGTAATGGTGTGATTCATGTGATTGATAGTGTTGTTCTGCCAAAATAGTTGAGTTGACAGATGATAGATGGGAAAGACTTATTTTTGGTAGATAATTTTAGTTGAGAGTAAATGTGAAAGTGTAGGTTCATATTTACAACTGTCAAGTAATAAAAAAGAGAGGTGAACAAATAGTTTGTTCACCTCTCTTTTTTCTGTTAACTGTCATCTATCAACTGTCAACTTTCTTATTTTTCGTTCATAAACGGATACCTGTAATCCACCGGCGGGTTATAGGTTTCCTTAATGGTTCTAGCGCTTAACCAACGATAAAGGTTCAGCATGCTTCCGGCTTTATCATTCGTACCAGATGAACGTGCACCACCAAATGGTTGTTGTCCTACTACAGCTCCGGTTGGTTTATCATTGATATAGAAGTTACCTGCAGCATTGCGCAATTTATTGGTCGCTAATTCAACAGCAGCTCTATCTTGTGATAATACAGCACCGGTTAATGCATAATCAGAAGTGTTGTTAACCAGATCCAAAGTTTTTTCAAACTCATTGGCTTTGTAAGTGTAGATGGTCAATACCGGTCCAAAGATCTCTTCACACATGGTTCTGTATTTCGGATCCGTGGTTTCAATAATCGTAGGCTCGATAAAATAGCCTTCTTTCTTACTGTAATTTCCACCGGCAATGATCTTTGCTTTTTTATCTTTCTTAGCACCATCAATATATTTCGTGATACTGTTGAATGCTTTTTCATCAATTACTGCATTGATGAAATTGGTAAAGTCTTCAACCGTTCCCATTTTCATGGTCTTCAAAGTAGCGACCAACTTCTGTTTTACTTCAGCGGCAATATTATCCGGCAGATAAGCACGTGAAGCAGCAGAACATTTTTGTCCTTGGTATTCAAATGCACCACGAGCTAATGCTGTTACTACAGCATCAACATTGGCACTGGCATGTGCAATGACAAAATCCTTACCGCCGGTTTCACCCACAATACGTGGATAAGAACGGTACTTGCTGATGTTCTCTCCAATCACTTTCCACATATTATTGAATACACCTGTTGAACCTGTAAAGTGTACCCCTGCAAATTCACGATGATTGAAACATACTTTTCCAATTGTCGGGCCATCTACATAAATCAAATTAATCACGCCATCCGGTAAGCCGGCTTCTTTTAGAATACGCATGAATAATTGTGCAGAGTAAATCTGTGTGTTTGCCGGCTTCCATACCACCACATTGCCACACATGGCAGCCGAGGTAGGAAGATTGCCGCCAATGGCTGTAAAGTTGAAAGGTGTTACTGCCAACACAAATCCTTCGAGCGCGCGCCACTCCATGCGGTTATGCATACCGGGGGCAGATACGGGTTGTTGCTTATAGATTTCACTTAAAAAGTGTACGTTAAAACGTAAAAAGTCGATCAACTCACAAGTACTATCAATCTCCGACTGATAAGCATTTTTGCTCTGCCCCAACATTGTACTTGCATTCATCACATAACGATATTTGGTCGCCAGCAAATCAGCCGCTTTCAAAAAGATATGCGCTCTGTTCTCCCAACTCATAGATGTCCATGCATCTTTGGCTTTCAAAGCCGCATCAATCGCCTGGTTTACATGTTTTTCTTCACCCGCATGAAAATATCCTAATGTATGTGCAATTTCATGTGGGGGGTGGATAGCTACTTTTTTTCCGGTCTTTACCGCTTTTCCACCGATATACATCGGAATATCTAAGGTTTTCTTTTTAAGGTCTGCAATGGCTTTTTTCAAAGCTGCTTTTTCCGGAGTACCGGGAGCATAACTGTTTACCGGTTCATTGGCCGGACTAGGGTAGGAGAAAGTACCAAAACTCATATGGATTGATTTTGAGGTTGCAAGGTAGGGAAAAGTCAAAAGTGAAAAGCCAAAAGTGAAAGGGGTGGATGCCGCTGGACACTTTTTGCACTTTGTTTTTAAAGACAGTTGGTAGATTGAACTTAAATACAATCCTTATGAAACGATTCATGTTATTTACCGCCATTCTTTGCTGCAGCATAACATTATTCGCGAAACCAACCCCTGTACCGATTTTGGTGGATGCAAAATGGCTGCAGGAGCATCGGTCTGATAAGGACCTTGTCATCCTGCAAGCAAATTTCCTCCGACTTGATTACGAAAAAGAACATATCGAAGGCGCTCAGTTTTTATGGCCCGACTGGTTGGCGGCTCATTCTCCTGAGGGAAATTTCAACGTGCCGAATACAGATGTAGCCAACCGTATTTTACAGTCTTTGGGTGTGAATAAAGAATCTCATGTTGTTTTAGTGTATACCAAATCAGATATCACAGTTACGGCGAGAATGTTTCTCACACTCGAACATCTAGGATTGTATAATCGGGTTAGCTTATTGGATGGTGGATTGGAAGCTTGGAAAAAAGAGGGGTTGACTTTGGTATCAGGACCTTCGCCCATTATCAATAAAGGAAATTTTACGGTTCAGCTTACAAAATTGCTGGTAGATAAAAACTATGTTCAAGATGCATTGATAAAAAAAGATAAATTAGTAGTAGATGCCCGGTTGAAACGATTTTATGATGGAGATCCAACGGGGAATCCACGAGACGGACATATTACCGGAGCACTAAACCTGCCTTTTCCTGATTTGATTGATAGTACCACTCGCTTTAAACCCATAGCTGAGTTACAGCAATATTTTGATCGGGTAAATACAGATAAGAATAAGGAAATGATCGGCTATTGTTTTATCGGACAAACCGCCAGTGTGCTGTATTTGGCCGGACGTTTATTGGGCTATCCTATGCGTATCTATGACGGATCTTTACAGGAATGGAGTCGATTACCTGAATTTCCGATGGAGAAGAGTAGACATTAGGATTTCTGTGCCCTCTGTGGCAGTTACTTTTTATTTCGCTAAGATCGGGGCCAGCTTCAGGTATTTTTCAGCCTCTAATGTTATTGCAGGATCAGGCTTATCCAAGTAAGCACTAAACTTAATAACTGTAAGTGCTGGATAAATATCTTTTGACACCTCTGCACAAAAACTAACCAACGAATATTTGAATAATTTCATCTTATTAGGCATGTCTAAATAGTTGTCTAAATGATAGGGAACATCGATAAAGTCTTTATTGAATTCTAGTGTAAGTGTATCTCTGGCATTTGTATGTTCATGATGTGTAAAAACGTAAGTTTTCTTTACCATATCTGTTGTTAACGACATTTCAACTAATTTGGCGCTATCTTTTAACAACTCGGTCAATGGCTGTTGTACTCCTATTGCAAATTTTTTCATCACAGAATCTACGATAAGGTCATCCTCGAATTTCAGTCTAGACAAACTGTCATTTTCCATCCAAAAACCATTCTTTTCACCTTGCTTGAAAACAAAGTATCGATATTGAATGGTGCTATGAGTAATCTGTTCATCGTTATCATAGTAAATATTTGAGTAGATGTACCCTTGTCTCAGTAAAACGGTATCATTCCGATAGAACAATCCAATCGTATCAGAACTTTGGTCGATATCATTCATGATCAATGGGAAGGGGAATTTTTTAATAAAATAAACGCCTTTCAATGGTTCATCGCTTTTTACTTGTGCTTGAGTTTCTGTACAGTAAATGAGCGTACTGGTCAACAGTACAATAAAGTTTAGAATCATATTTCTAAATTATATTATAAAAACAAAGGAGCCAACTGCGAATATTCGCAGTTGGCTCCTTTGTAAAGAAACAAGTAGTTATTGTTGTTCTGGCAACAATACCAACTTCACTACATTATTCTCATTGAATAATTTATTTGCCAATTCTTTGGTTTTATCAACTGTGATCAGCTTGATCTTATCAGCAGCTTGTAAGATCTGTGTGGGATCTGTGCCACGGAAAAAGTTCTGTTCCAGTCTAAAACGCCAGAAACTGTTCTCTTTGATATCATTTTCCAGACTTCTGGTTTGTTCTGCCACTACTTTTTCGATATTCACGGCAGGAACACCATTGGCTTTCGTGTTTTTAATTTCTTCCATCACCAGTGCAATCAGTTTATCGACATTCTCCGGTGCGCAACCAAACTGTATGGTGATGCCATAACTGTTCACAGGTTCACGATTAAAACCGCCTCCAACACCTACGCCATATACACCACCGGCATCTTCACGCAGTACTTCTCTGAGTTTAATGGCGAGTGCTTTGGTGAGTTGTCCAACCTGTACTTCATCCAGATCACTGATCTCACTCACTTCTCCTGTGAATGCCAAACGTACGCTGGCTTTGGGCTCTTTCCCTTTCCTGATCACTTTACTCACAACACCTTTCGGATAACGGATGCCCACATCTTTCCACTGTTCTTTTTGATTGGTGGATGGGAGAGAAGCAATATACTTTTCAACCAGGGTTTTGATATTCTCCAATTCAAAATTGCCTACAAATGTGAAAGTGAATTGTCCGGCATTGCTGAATCGTTCTTTATAAATGTCAAATGCACGATCCAATTCTAATTGTTGCATCGTTTCCATGGAGAATGGTTTTCTTCTGGGATGGTAATTCCCCATGATATAATTCACGGAATCTGCAAAAACAGAAGCCGGGTCTTTGTCTTTATTCGCCAACTGAACTTTCATCTGTTGCTTGATGACTTCAAACATATTGGCGTCTTTTCTCGGCGCTACAAAATAGCCATGCAATAACTGAAAAGCAGTTTCCAGATCTTTGGTCGTACTGTTTCCATTCAAGCCCTGCATATAGTTGGCTACTGAAGGGGACACAAAACAATTTTTACCCGCCAGTTCTTTTTGTAAAGCCTGTATATCAAATTCACCAATGCCGCCGATGGAAGCAATGATCGAAGCATTGGCTGCATTCACATAATCTTTATCTGTATACAAGGAAGATCCACCCCAGCTAATGGCTGAAAACTGCACTTCATCATTTTTAAACTGTGTAGGCTTTAAAATCACTTTTGCGCCATTCGATAAGGTCCATTCAGTAGTTTCAATAGAAGGATATTTTTTCTCGCCCCACACCACAAACACTAACAAAAAGCCTTATAAATCAATAATTTATGAGGCTTTTTTTATTTGGGGTACACAGTGGGGTACACTTTATTTGGTCCAAATAATTACAAATCAACATTACTAATATAATAATATTTTGCCACTACGCCTTCTCTTGCACACACAAATGCTTTTTTATTTAGGGTGCACAGATTTTGTGATTTCCCTTTCAGGATTCTGATTTGACTTATCTATTTTATAAGATAAGTCTATTGAATTAAAATGTGAAGGGAATAGCTTTGATTTCTAATTTTTCATCTCAAATAAGGGTGTTTAAAAAATAAAGCTACGGGGGAATATGAAGGGTATTGAAATAAATTTAAAAGAATCACATAAATTGAGCCACTCAAATAAAGACTAGGTAATGAACTAATTATTTTGTTTTACTGAGACAAATATTTATTATAACTCCAGCTCTTTATTTTAAATGCACCAGAACTACTGAATATGAAAAATGAAATAACATCTTAAGAATTCCTTTACTGGAGATCAAATTGGCTCTTTTCATTGGCATAATATATCAATTCATCATTTGAAGCCTACAAAAAAACATATAAAGGATCACGCATTAAAACTCTTTAATGAAAAAGGATTTGTGAATGTACGTCTACAACATATCGCAGATGCTGCTTTTGTGAGTGTAGGCCATCTTGCGTATCATTTCAAAAATAAAGATTTAATCATTGAAGATCTTTATGATGAGTTAAGAAGAAATCAAGAAGGGTTATTGAATAAGTTTAGGGTGGTTCCATTATTTGAAGACATCAACTTTTATTTGATTGAAATATATATGCAACAGTCAGAGCATATTTTCTTTTATGCTGATATGCTTGAGGTGTTACGATCATTTCCAGAGATACAAACCAAACATTCCAAACACCTGATGTGGCAATCTGCACAAATTAAAATGATGATTGCATTTAATTGTGCAAGGGGGTCAATGATAATGTTGACTGACCAACAGCAAGATTATCTTGCATGGCAGTTGCGCTCTATGATTGATATGTGGCATTATATTAAAAAAACCGAAGGGAAGAATGATGTATTATTACAACATTTTTTGGAAGATATTTGGGGTATTCTAAATCCATTTTTTACCGATATGGGTACCAGAGAATATCATCAGCTATCTGGGGGTATATAATTTTAATGTTTCTTTAGAGTATTTTTTCTAATTTCAAGCAAATAAATTTTAGAATTGTTTTCGAGATTTAAAATTGATTCTGAAGTATATGCTTCCATGTTGAAGTATATTGATGGATTTTCCTCTACTGAAGTAAATGGAATGAATGAGGATGCAACATTTATTAATGAAGATTTCTGGCTTCAAAATACCGCAGTAATAGAAAATGTAGAACGCAGGAATGGAGAATGGAATATCTATCTCATTTTTGCCCACCACCTTATTCCCCTGAAATTCATAAAGCGCAAGATTGTTAATATGTCTTGCCCCAAAAAAGCATTCCTGACTGCACATTATATGCGCAGACAGGCAGCAAAGGATCAAAGAGGAACTTTAGTATTAAATATGAAATTATTCCAAACTAATTTCAGTTAATTATGAGTGGTACAAAAGAAAAAATAATAGCCGAAAGCAAAGACCTTTTTTTTGAAACTGGTATTGCTAACACTAGGCTACAACAAATTGCAGATGCCTGTAGCATCAGTGTTGGTAACCTTGCCTATCATTTTAAAAACAAAGAGACAATAGTTGAGGCAGTGTATGACAATCTCTTTGAAGAATTGTCATCAATTTTATCTCAATATATTAACCATAAGCATTTACAAGGGTTTGATATTTTGTTTTCCCGACTCTATTTCTTTTATGAACATAATCGGTTTACTTTCAATAATACTTGGGAAATTGAACGCAACCATCCGGAGATTCAAAAAGAATGGCTCACTGTCAATAATAAAATTCTACAACAGTTAAAACGAAAAATTCAAGTTTGTCAGCAAGATGAAATCTTCAAACCCGAGCCTGTAAAGGGAAATTATGACTTACTAGCCCACAGTCTACTGATTCTGATCAACAGCTGGATTCCTCAACAAATACTACGACAAATGCCAGTTACAGAGAAATTATACAAAAATTGTTTATGGAATCTTCTTTATCCAAATTTTTCAAAAAAAGGGGCTTCCATTTATCATGAGATTATTGTCCCCGAAAGATTTATATAAAAAATTTGCTAGGTTAGAAAATTCTTTCTAGATTTAGAAATAATTTTCTAAATCAACAGTATAAAAACGATTGCTTATGGCTAATGTTTTATGGTTACAAGGTGGTGCCTGTAGTGGTAACACAATGTCTTTTTTAAATGCTGAGGAACCTACGGTTGTAGAATTGGTTGTGGATTTCGGTGTCAATATTTTATGGCATCCATCCATAGGTTTGGAGATTGGCCATCAGGTAACTCATCTTTTACATGATATTTTGGCAGGTAAAGTACAAATGGATATTCTTGTTTATGAAGGTTCTATAATTGAGGGACCGAATGGAACAGGGACTATGAACTATTTCTGCGACAGACCAATGAAAGATTGGGTGAAAGAACTTGCAGCAGTAGCTGGTTATGTAGTAGCCATTGGAGATTGTGCTACTTGGGGAGGTATCCCAGCAGTACCACCTAATCCTAGTGAAAGTACAGGTATGCAGTTTCTAAAAAAAGAAAAAGGAGGTTTCCTTGGAGCTGATTATAAATCAAAAGGCGGACTACCTGTTATTAATATTCCTGGTTGTCCTGCGCATCCAGATTGGATTACTCAAATTTTGGTAGCCATTTCTACAGGTAGAATTGGAGATGTTTTGATTGACGAATTTCATCGTCCTAAAACTTTCTTTACAGATTTTGTACAAACTGGATGTCCTAATGCCATCAGCTTTGCCCAAAAAATGGATGGTGGCTTTGGTAAAAGAGGCGGATGTCTCTTTTATGAAGTAGGCTGTCGTGGACCAATGACCAGAGCAAGTTGTAACAGAATTTTATGGAACAGAACAAGTAGTAAGACCAGGGCTAATCATCCATGTCTGGGTTGTACAGAGCCAGGCTTCCCACATAACGATCTTGTAAAAGGTTCTGTGTTTAAAACCATGAAGTATCTAGGCTTCTTGCCAAAAGAAGTACCAACTGGTGTTTCCAAACTTGGCTATTATTCAAGAGCCGGAGTTGAAAAGGTAATGGGATCTATAGAACGGGTTATGGGAACAGAACAGGAACATTTTGAAACCAGTAAATAATCTTCAAATAAAATTCAAATAAAGAATATGTCTACAGTAAAAGAACTGAATATATCTCCAGTTGGTCGAGTTGAGGGTGATTTGGATGTGAAAGTCTACATGGAAAATGGAGTTGTTACCCGCGCACACACGCAGGCTGCGATGTTTCGTGGTTTTGAAAGAATCATGCAGGGCAAAGATCCGCAAAGCGGATTAATTGTAACCCCACGTATTTGTGGTATATGTGGTGGATCGCATTTATATTGTGCATCCTCAGCTTTAGATACGGCATGGAAGACACAACTTCCTCCTAACGCATTACTTTTAAGGGCACTAGGTCAGGCTACTGAAACAATCCAGAGTATACCCCGTTGGTTTTATGCCATCTTTGCAACAGATATGGCAAATAAAAAATTTGCAAACAAAAAACTCTACGATGAAGTTGTAAAAAGATTTGCTGCCTATGTAGGTACATCATTTCAATCAGGAGTTACTGCCAGCGGTAGACCGGTTGAGGTGTATGCACTTTTTGGAGGTCAGTGGCCGCATAGTAGCTATATGGTCCCTGGAGGTGTAATGTGCGCCCCTACTTTAAAGGATATTACAAGGGCACATTCCATTATGAATCAATTCAGGAATGACTGGCTTGAAACCACTTGGCTGGGTTGTTCTATTGAAAAATACAGAAGGGTACAGAGTTGGGACGACTTAATGGCGTGGGTAGACGAAAATGAAAGCCAACGTAATAGTGATTTGGGGCTGTTCATTAGGGCTTCATTAGAATTTGGACTTGATAAGTTTGGTCAGGGTTGTGGAAATTATGTGGCTTATGGTACTTATTTGCACAAGGACAAATATAATAATCCAACAATTGAAGGTAGAAATGATGCTTTGATTAGTCCTTCAGGATACTATGACAGTCATTCAAAAAAGTATAGCGACTTCGATCATTTGCAGATTAAAGAGCATGTTACGCATAGCTGGTATCAGGATCACAAAGCAGCTCACCCATGGGATGAACCTATACCAACTCCAGTAACTTCAAAAAATCTTGAAGAGACTGATTTCAGTGGAAAATATAGCTGGTCAAAGGCTCCTAGATATATGAATAATGCTGCAGAGGCTGGCCCATTGTCAAGATGTTTAATGTATGCAAAACCAAATAATCTAGAGCACCAAACCAAGGACTTTCTTATTAAGGATGCCATGGATAAAATGGGACCGAGTGTGTTCTTAAGAACATTGGCGCGTGTGCATGAAGCTCCAATGTTGTATGATAATATTGATACTTGGTTAAGACAAATCAGGCTCGATGATGAATTTTATATCAAGCCTGAAGAAAGAGATGGTAAGGGCTTTGGAGCTACTGAAGCGGCTCGTGGCGCATTGGCACATTGGATCGAAATTGAAGATGGGGTGATAAAGAATTATCAGGTAATGGCACCTACCACTTGGAATGTAGGTCCAAATGATTCCGAAGGAAAGTCAGGCCCTATTGAATCAGCCCTTGAAGGAATTGAAATTGAAGATGCCAACGATCCAGTTGAAGTTGGTATGGTGGCTCGCTCTTTTGATAGTTGTTTGGTTTGTACGGTGCATGCACATGATGCCAAGACAGGTAAACAATTAGCTAAGTTCAAGCTCTAAATTCATAAATATCAAAAGAAAAAGCCTAACGAAAGTTGGGCTTTTTCTTTGAGGTAACTAAATTTTTTTTAGCTTTTACCACGAATTTCTACTCTCCTTACATTAATATTGGAATCAGAATGAGAAGTAAAGCAACAGCCATAATGGGCTTTGGGAATCCCTGTAGAAGTGATGACGCCATTGGTATTTATGTTATAGACCAGCTAAGGAAATATGTCGGTGAAGAACCCAATATTTCAATATTAGATATGGGTACAAGTGCATTTGAAGTACTTTACCAATTGAAAGGTCATCAAAAAATAATTTTGGTGGATGCAGTCGTAAATACAGGAGAGCAGATTGGGACCTTATACAAGGTGCCTGCACAAGAAGTGATGACGGCTCCTCAAGAAGACCCCATGGTTTTCTTGCATAGTATAAAGTGGGATCAGGCATTGAGCTATGCAAAAAAAATTATGCAGAGCGATTACCCTGAAGATATACAAGTATACCTGATAGCAATTGAAAATACAAAATTAGATATGGAATTGAGTGACGAAGTAAAAAAAGCTGGAGATAAAGTAGTCCAAATCATTCTTAAAGAAGAACTCTCGTATATAGTTTAAGCAATCTAAGAAAATTCAACATTGATTACACTTACAAACAGGCACTTGATCATCAGCAACGAGATCGTTGAAAGTATTTTTGGGTTTTCTTCTCAGGTAAACTGGGTATATTATGATGTCAAGAAAATATTGATGATTGCATCGCAGCATGATGATATTTTTAAAGGCCTGCATAAAACTTCTATGAGTATGCTGAAATTCAAAAACAGTAAAGGTGACAGAAGTATATCGTTAGAAGAAATGCTGATTGACAACGAACTGGATAGTAGTGATAGGTCATTGGAATTTAATGCAGACGAAAAAATGAAAATACTGACAGTACATTTTTCATAAATTATGATTACAATATTTGTTTCGACAGAACTAAGAGAATCAGTAAAAAATCTGATTAATCAGGAGGATAGACTAAATGAATTAGTCAATTTATCCGTTGAAGACGCTGATGCAATTACAATTAAAGTTTCTTCTATAATTGAAGTGTTACCCGACTGGGAGAATCTGCAACCACCAGTTCTATTTCCTAGTGTTTCATATAAGGATAAAATTTTACTAGGGATTATTTATGCCAAACTAAATAATTACGAGAAGGCCTATGAGATCTTAGAAGAATATCCGGATATATTACAAACTGTTGATATTTTAAACCGACTCCAAAATTCAGTACCATTTCAAGGATATGAATGGCAATTTGATTCCTTTGAAAATCTGCACAATAAAGCAATTGCAATCCACTATGGATCACAGAATGAAAGCGCTTCAAGTTTAGATATAGCAGAGGCATATGAATCTGCCATTAACTGTAGTAAAGAAAAATCAAGAAGACAATTCACTGCGTATCATCTTGCACAATTTTATCTTGATCAGAATATTGAAGCAAAAGCACTGAATATCATCAATACTATTTTAAATGAATGTGATTCTCCTAAAATATGCATTGCATTTAAAGATATTCTTTGTAAAATATGGCAGAAAAATTTAGTAGTACCTTATGATGTTAAAGTACTAGGAGAATTGAAGACTACATTATGGGAATGCCTAGAATATTATGAGTTGAATGGTAGGATGACAGAAGCTGCAATGATTTTGATGGATGCTACTTATATTGCTACAATTAGCGAAAGTTTTAGTGAAGCGCTGGGTTATATCAGTAGGGCAATTACCATAATTGAAAAGGAACAACTTCTTGAGCTTCTAGCCCAAGCACAATTTTCAAAGGGAAATCTACTCCAAACATGGGCACAAAATGGGAATCCTCAGTTCTATCGGGCAGCAGTTCAATCATATCAGGCAGCATTGAAGACATTTACCAAAGAGGATTATCCAGATATTTTTGCTGAAATTCATCATCAATTAGGGAAAGTTTATGCAGAAATTCCAGACGAGGTAAAGAAGAAAGGGGTATGGGCTGCTGTTTCAGTTTCATCTTTCAACGAGGCACTCAATTATTATAATAAGATTGATTTTCCTTATCAGTTTGCAATGATTTGTAATAGTATGGGGAATGCCTATACCAAATATCCGGCTGCTTTGCATACAGACAACTTCGATAAGGCACTTGCCTGGTATAGGGAAGCATTGGATATTAGAACCACAGCAACATATCCCTTAGAACGTGTTTTAACGCTCTGTAACTATTTAGAAGCTAGCTGGTTTGTTGGAAATAAGGAGGAATTTGACGAAGATCGATTCAACGAAATGATGAATGTAGCTAATGAAATCATCCTGCTTAGTAATGATGAGAAGATTCTCAATAGCGCTAAGAATGATATTCAAAGACTAGAAGCGCTCAAGGCAGAAACTCAAAATTAGAAAATATTTTCTAAGGACTCATTTTATATGTTGTTTCTAGTCTATGTTGACTTATTTTCAAGGTTCATTAGTTATGACTATGTTCCATGCATGAAATATCACTTGTTAGAAATATTTTTAATACTCTTGAGGCTGAATTCCCCGACAGATTCAGCGAAATCCGAAATATCTATTTAACTGTAGGAGAGTTGAGTAACGTACAACCTATCTTAATGCAAAATGCATTTGAGGCAGTGAAGGAAGATGACCCTAAATATAGAAATACAATACTTAATGTTGAAGTATTACCCATCAAAATATTTTGTGATTCATGTAATCAGGAGACTATTGTAAGTCAATATAAATTTATTTGTAAATATTGCCAGTCTTCCTCCCGCAACGTGATACAAGGGGAAGAATTATTAATCAGTAAAATTGAATTTATAACTTAAAAGCTATGAGTCAACCCAAAAGTAACAGAGCTCCAGTTGGAAGTGTACAATGTGAGAATACCACTTTGAATCTATTGAAGGCAAATGATTTTGTTGCAAAAGCAATTAAGGAGAAACTTGCTCCTTATAATGTGCTAGTATTAAATATATGTTCTTCTCCAGGAAGTGGTAAGACAACATTGATGCAGGAAACAGGGAAAAAATTAAAAGATACTTTGAATATTGGTGTTTTAGTAGGTGATCCCGAAACAGAAAGAGATGCTATTCGAATCAGGGAGTCAGGAATTGATTGTTTACAAATTGTAACTGGAGGAATGTGCCATATTGAAGCGCAGATGATATTACAAGCACTAGATCATTTTGATTATCAGCATCTGGATATATTATTTATTGAAAATGTTGGCAACCTGGTTTGCCCTGCTGCATTCGATCTTGGGGAAGATTACAGAATTACATTAATTGCCAGCACAGAGGGTGATGATAAACCCAAAAAATATCCACGAATGTTTTTGACTAGTGAGTTGATGGTGGTAAGTAAATCAGATCTTCTGCCTTATGTGCCATTTAGTGTAGAGGCTGTTACAAAAGATGCAAGGGAGATTAATCCTGATATAGAGGTTATAACTATAAGTAGCCTAAACGGTATGGGAATAGATGAATGGTGTAGTTGGCTGAAACAAAAAGTAAGTGAGAAAAAACAAAATTTAGTTACAACCTAAGTTCATTTGCAAAACATTCATACATATCATATTCACCTGACTGGTATAGTACAAGGAGTTGGCATGAGACCATTTGTTGTGCAGCTAGCGCTTCATTTTAAATTAAATGGTTGGATCAATAACACAACTGATGGGGTACATATTGAATTCAATGGTACTGAATATCAGGCAAATCAATTCCTTGATCGAATTATAAGTGCTCCACCTCCTTTTGCTTTAATTAGAAAGTATACTTTATTTAAAACCGATAATAAACTTTTCGATTCTTTTGAAATAATTGAGAGTGATGTTAATTCTATTCCAGATCTTTTATTAACTCCAGATTTTGGATTGTGTTTTGAATGCAGAACTGAACTGCATAGTGTTTCAAACAGAAGATTTCATTATCCATTCATAACTTGTACAAATTGTGGTCCGAGATTTTCAATAACCAAAAAACTTCCTTACGACCGATTGAATACTTCGATGAAAAATTTTTCAATCTGTGATACGTGTAGTCATGAGTATAGCACTGTTAGTGACCGGAGATTTTACTCTCAAACTAATTCTTGTCACAAATGCAGTATTTCAATGAAATTGTTTGAAAATGGTAAAGAGACAGAAACATTAAACCCGGAAATGATCTTGGAGATAATTCAACAATTTCTCAAAGAGGGTAAGATCGTTTCGGTAAAAGGTGTTGGGGGATATGTATTACTTTGTGATGCGACTATTTCCAGTAGTATACAATTATTAAGAAAGCGCAAACAGCGACAAGCTAAACCGTTTGCTTTATTGTTCCACTCAGTGGAACAGATGAAAACTTTTGTAGAATGGAGTGAATCTGAAAAGAAATGTCTTCAATCATCTGTCGCTCCAATTCTACTTCTCAAAAGCAAAAAAAATAGTGAACTTGCAATAGATGATATTGCCCCTGGCCTTTCCCATCTGGGTTGTATGCTTCCAAATTCACCACTATTGGAATTGATTGCTGAATCGTTCAATAAACCTTTGATTTGTACCAGTGCTAATATCAGTGAAAGTCCTATACTATTTCGAGATATAGATGCTTTGACCCATCTACATCACATTGCAGATATTATCTTGAGCCATAACAGAGAGATTGTAGCAGCACAGGATGATAGTGTGATCAAGTTCGCCAGATATTCAAATCAAAAAATTATTATCCGCCGGGCAAGAGGCTTAGCTCCGAATTTTCTGGGGTATATTCAAAATCAAGATAAATCTATTCTTGCTACAGGAGCGTTGATGAAAAGTAGCTTTACCTTTCAAACTCGTCAAAAAACATTTGTAAGTCAGTATCTTGGTAGCACGGGTACAATTGAGGCTCAAGAAATGTATCGGAATTCGTTGAAAAATCTGACTGATCTGTTGCAATTTAAACCTGAGAAAATTGTGTCAGACAATCATCCTGATTATTTTTCAACTCAGTTAGCGAAGGAAATATCTACTATTCATGCTATCCCGTTTAATCAGGTTCAACACCATAAGGCACACTTTGCAGCAGTCCTTGCAGAGCATTCACTTCTCGATAGTCATGAATCAATCCTTGGAGTAATTTGGGATGGAACAGGAATTGGTGATGATGCACAAATATGGGGGAGTGAATTTTTTAAATTTGAGAATAACAGTATGCTGAGGTGTTATCATTTTGACTATTTTCCTCAAGTACTTTATGATAAAATGTCAAGAGAGCCCAGGCTTTCTGCTATGGCAATTTGTGATGATGTATTAGGGAGTGATACTTTGTTGAAAGAGAAATTTACTGATGTTGAATGGTCCTATTATAAAAAGTTACTTGGAACAGGAACGAAAATCAATTGCTGTTCTCTGGGCAGAGTTTTTGATGCTGTTGCTTCTTTACTAGGTCTATCAGATAAGCAAAGTTATGAAGGGGAGGCAGCTATGCTTTTACAGGATCTTGCCGAGAAGTATACTGATGAATATGGTTATGATATCGGTGAGAGTTATTTTATGGAAGGAGCTCACTACTACCGAATCTCCACTAGTTCTTTATTCAGTTCAATCATACGGGATATTCACAAAAATAAAACTAACTCATTTATTGCTGCAAAATTTCATTTTTCGCTTGTTCATCTTGTCGAAATTATAGCTGGTAATATTGGTGTCAAAAAGGTAGCTTTTAGTGGAGGTGTATTTCAGAATAGTCTGCTCGTTGATATGCTTCAACAGTTGCTTCAAAAAAAGTTAGAACTTTTTTTTCACGATCAATTACCGCCTAATGATGAAAATATTTCATTTGGGCAGATGGTTTACGTTGATCGACAGATTGATAGCTCCTTAATTATCGATTTGAATGATGTTAGAAATCATGTTACTATAGAACAACCAGAAAATCAATTATTGATAACAGAAAAAGATAAATTTTAATACTATGTGTTTAGCAATTCCAGGTAAAATTCAAAGTATTGATACCATTCACAATGGGATGGTACGCATGGCAAAGGTCTCTTTTGGCGGAATCATTAAGGAAGCTTCGCTAGAGATGTTGCCTGCAGCTGATATTGGCGATTATGTTCTTGTACATGTAGGAGTAGCCATAAGTAAAATTGATGAAGCTGAAGCAGCAAAGACATTTGAATACCTTAAGGAAATCGGCGAAATCGATGAACTTATAGAACATACACAGGTAGATAAAAATTAATGAATCGTCTATGAAATTTATTAATGAATATAGGGATGCTTCGGTTGTAAAGGAATATATTTCTGAATTGCATAGGATTACTACAAGGCCATGGACAATCATGGAAGTATGTGGTGGTCAAACACATAGTCTTGTAAAAAACGGAATTATTGGTCTTTTGCCTGACAACATTACTATGGTGCACGGTCCGGGTTGTCCGGTATGTGTTACTCCATTACACTTGATTGACAAAGCTGTTTATCTTGCAATGGAAAGAAATGTTATACTTTGTTCCTATGGTGATATGATTCGTGTCCCAGGCAGTAAAAATAGTTTACTCGAAGCAAAAGCAAATGGTGCTGATGTTAGAATACTTTATTCTCCACTAGAAGCAGTTACTCTTGCAAAACAAAATCCTGATAAAGAAGTGGTGTTTTTTGCAGTTGGATTTGAAACAACTGCACCTGCCAATGCACTCAGTGTATTACATGCGAAGAGGGAAGGGATAAAGAATTACTCCATACTTACTTCTCATGTTTTAGTACCTCCAGCTATTGAAGCCATTGTAAATGATCAAACAAATATTGTTCAGGGTTTCCTTGCTGCAGGCCATGTTTGCACTATTATGGGAATTGGAGATTACTATCCCCTTGTAGAAAAAAATAAACTCCCTATTGTTATTACCGGGTTTGAGCCTGTAGATTTACTTCAGGGTATTACAATGCTCATAAAACAACTGGAGAACGGTGAAAATAAATTGGAAAATCAATACAGTAGGGTAGTAAAGCCAGAAGGTAATCCGGAAGCAGTCAAGGTAATTGAGCAGGTTTTTGAAATTACTCATCGTGACTGGAGGGGTATTGGTGAAATTCCTTATAGTGGCTACGAAGTGAGAAAGGAGTTAGAAGCATATAACGCTAATGTTAAGTTTGATATTCAACTTGAAAAAGCAGAAGAAAGTCCTGATTGTATTGCAGGGGAAATTTTAAGAGGTATCAAAAAACCAAATCAATGCCCGCAATTTGGAAAAAGATGCACGCCACTGAATCCACTTGGTGCTCCCATGGTGAGCAGCGAGGGGGCTTGCGCTGCCTATTATCATTTTAGTAATGTAGATGTACTTGTTTAGGTTCCCCTCAAAAATAAGCTTCAATGGATGCTAATATAAAAATGCAATTATCTTGTCCCATGCCCAAATTCGATTTTGATACCATTAATTTAGGACATGGTAGTGGAGGAGTATTGACGCATAAATTATTGAGTAGTGGTGTATTTGATGTACTCAAAAATGATCAGCTTAATCAAAAGCATGATGGTGCTATATTTGATTTGAAAGGACAACTTGCTTTCAGTACAGATAGTTATGTAGTAAATCCTATTTTTTTCCCGGGCGGTGATATTGGAGAACTTGCTATTAATGGAACTGTAAACGACCTTGCTATGTGCGGAGCAATGGCTAAATATCTATCATTGGCGTTTATTATTGAAGAAGGTTTGCGAATGGAAACATTTTGGCAAATACTTGACAGTATTAAAAAATGCTGCGACAAGGCAGGAGTGCAAGTTGTAACTGGCGATACAAAAGTGGTAGAGAAGGGGAAAGGTGATCAGATTTTTATCAATACTTCCGGAATAGGGTTAGTTCATGAACACGCCAGAATTGGGTTGTCCAGTATTCAAAAAGGAGATGTTCTTATTGTGAGTGGGAATTTAGCGGCACATGGCATTGCTATCATGAGTAAGAGAGAAGGATTAGAATTTGAAACTGATATTGTGAGTGATACTACAAACTTGAATTTTACAGTTGAAAAATTACTTAATAAGTTCGGATTGGATATTCATTTTCTTAGAGATGCTACTAGAGGTGGATTGGCTTCAGTGCTTAATGAGATAGCAAAGGATGGTTCACAAGGAATCGATATTCGACAGATAGATATTCCTATGGAAGAGCAGGTAAGTGGAGCATGCGAAATGCTTGGACTTGACCCGCTGTATGTGGCTAACGAAGGTGTATTTATTTTAGTTGTAAAAAAAGAAATTGCTAAAGAAGTCCTTGATTTTCTTAAAAATGATGAAAACGGGAAAATGGCATCTATAATGGGGAGTATCACAGATCAACATATTGGACAGGTAATACTTGAAAGTAGCATAGGCGGTAAGCGTGTTGTCAATATGTTGCCTGGTGAACAATTACCACGTATATGTTAATTGAAATAATTATAATTGAATAAAATTAAAAAGATAGCAGAATTTTATGGGCAGTTGGATAATCCATTGCTTGCTCCTCGAGGGGTATTTATGCATGATAACACCTTAGTCGTTTCAGATACAGGTCAAAACAGAGTTTTTATATGGCATGATTTTAATTTTCAAACATTTCAAAAGCCAAATGTCATTTTGGGACAAAAAGATGATCATCAGATGGATCGTAATGCTGGTAAAGAGGTCTCAGGCTCTTCTTTGCAATATCCATCCGGCATTTGGACCAATGGTGAAAAAATAATAGTTGCAGATGCATGGAACCATCGAGTTTTGGTTTGGAATCAAATGCCAACTAAAAATTTCCAAGAAGCGGACATAGTAATTGGTCAAAAAGATTTCAATAGTAATCTCCCGAACATTGAAGGTATAGGAAAGTCTCCAGACAATAATACATTGAATTGGCCTTATGGTGTTTATAGTAATGGCTCAGAACTTTGGATTGCTGATACTGGAAATCGTCGAGTATTGTATTTTGAAAAAATCCCTTCTAAAAATTTTGCTAATGCTAGTGAAGTGATTGGGCAGAATAATTTTTTTGAGAAAGATTATGATAATAATAATGCGGTCTGGCCATATTCAATAAAAGTTGGACACAATAATGATATGTTGATTTCTGATACACAATTTTGCAGAGTATTGTACTGGGAGCAGTGGAAAAATGCTATTAATAATCCACCTAATCTGGTAATGGGTCAAAAGGATATCAATGATAGCGGCCAGAATCAATACCAGTTGAAGCCAAGTGCTCATACTTTAAATTGGGTATACGATGCATGTTTTTTTAATAATGGTATTGTAATTGCCGATACGGGGAATAGCAGATTAATTCTTCATGATAAAATACCATCAACAAATAATGCATCTGGTTCATTGCAGATTGGACAGCCAAATTTTGAAACACATGGTGAAACTTCTTTGAGCATGAAAAGCAATATTAATAATGAAATGTACTGGCCTTTTGCAGTTAATGCTTCAGTGGATTTTTTGATTACTGCAGATACAGGAAATCATCGAATTTTATTTTATAAAATATAACATGAATAATATACCAATCATATTAACACTCTACGTGGGATTTATACACGCATTTGAAACAGATCATATTTTGGCAGTAAGTAATATAGTTACCAATCGAGATAAATCAATCAAGGCATTAAAAGATGGATTATCTTGGGGACTTGGGCATACCTCCACTATTCTAATTATGGGTACGCTTGTTTTATTGATGAAGTTTAATATATCTGATTCTGTGTTCAGTTATTTTGAAGCTGTAGTGGGTGTAGTATTGGTCAGCCTTGGAATACACAGGATAATTCAATGGTACAAAAGAAAATATTCGATGGCTGCAACTCATACTCATGAAGATGGGTCTGTAAACAATGGGTCACATTTGCCTGCTTTTTTAATTGGTTTATTTCATGGTCTGGCAGGAAGTGGAGCTTTAATTTTATTAGTAATGAGTGATTCTACTACAGTTGGAAATGGCCTTCTGTATCTGTTGTTATTTGGATTGGGCTCAGTGACTGGTATGACATTTGCAGCTGGAACTTTCAGCTTACCATTTAATAAAAAGATTATAGCTAATGTCAAACTTCAAATAATACTGGTATTTATTTCATCTACCCTATGTATTACATATGGGACAAAAGTCATTATTGAGAATATCTTCTGATATGAGAAAAAAGGAAAACTTGCTAAATGCTTTAATTTCTTATGGAATTAAAGTTCTTGATGATAGTTCAAGCAAAATCCAAATTGAAAAGGGGTATACTATAGAAATTGAATCAAATGGAATTTATAAATTATTGGGAGATGGACAGGTTATTGCTCCTTTTGATGATTTGGATGAGCTTTGCAGATTTATAATGATGTAATTAAATGTTTGAAAAATTATAAAAGTTGGAAAAAAGGGAAATTCAAATTTTAGCGCTGAGCACCAGTGAATCATCACCAGGAAATTTTTCATTAGTTCTTGAAGATCTGATTGATAAAAAAAGATTTGTTATAATTATTGGCACTTTTGAAGCTCAAGCAATAGCGATATATTTAGAGCGGATGGAATTGCCAAGACCACTTACACATGATCTTTTCAAAACCACAATTACGCAACTAGGGGCAACATTAAAAGAGGTAGTTATTCATAACATAGTTGATGAAATATTTCAAGCTTGGTTGGTGTTAACTGATTTTGAAAATAAAGAAAAAAAAGTAGATGCTCGAGCTAGTGATGCACTTGCGCTTGCAATAAGATTTGATTGCCCCGTGTTCATTTACGAACCTCTGTTACATAAGGCAGCAATTAGTGAAGAATTCGAAAAGTTTAGTTTTTTGAGAGGCTCTGTTTCGGAATATACACTGGAAGAACTTCAATCTCTTCTCAATGACCTCTTAGCCAAAGAGGATTATGAAAGTGCATCCAAAATAAGGGATCTGATACAGCGAAGAAAATGAGTATAAATGTCTTATCTTAAATCAACTGGTTTAATTAATATTTGAACACAATGTTGATGATGTATTCCTATAAAATTTTGAACAGTTTTTGGGGTTTCCTGAAATCTCCTCCTTTGACTTATCCATGTTATAAAATAAGTGAGGAGAGGGAGAAATTAAAGGGTTGAACTTCGTGCAATTTTACAGGAGGTCACTCTACTATCTTAAGTGAGTTAAAGAATTTATCTCTTAAATCTACTGAAGCACCAGCGGCTCGTTTACTGTGTACAATATTGATACTATGAAGGCTATCAATGAATATATAAGATTTTAATTCCATCTTCTTGCCATTACGCTCTGTACTTAATTCAAGAATCAAAACATCTTTACCACTTATGTTTTTCTTTTCCTTTGATAAAACCTTGGTTTCATTACCAAGTTGAGCGATAAAAGAAGATTCTAACTGTTCCCAGAAAGCTGGTTCTAACTGAGCAGTTTCAATCTGTTCTTCAGTTAGTCCATTTTTCCCTAAGTTTTGAACTACAACATTAAAATTAGCAGTGCTGTCGGCTAATCTCAACGAATAAACAGAAGCTATATTCTGCATATTTCGAACATCAGGTTTTTCTGGGAAGGTGATAGAAACTTTCTCAGTTAACTTGACTTTTGTTTCCTGTGACATTGCAGCAATTGGCAATAAAATGAATGAAAGGTGTATAATATTAAATTGTCTCATAAAATTATTTTTAACTATATATTATTAGATTAAGGCTACTTTTTTGGTTTGTTTTTTTATTTACTTTTTCCTCTTAGTTGAATAATCGTATTGAATGACAAGTTATTAACCTTTTTTTCTGTAGAATGAAAAATTGAATTAAGCCCCCTTTCATACCTAATTCCTAAACTAAGTTCTTTGTAGATAGATTTTCTAAAATCAAAAAACAGGGAAGAATAATTCGTTGTTTCAGCTTTTGTATCTATTACACTATTAGTAGTTTTAAATCGAGGATTTATTAAAAAATTTCGACCATAACCTAAACTAATATTATAATTCTTACCTAAATGGAACATAGGACCTAAGAAGACCCCAATATTTCCTACTTTAAATTCACCACTTAGCCCTTGCAATAATGCAACATCTCGAAAATTACGCATGGAACCTGTTAACTCAGAATAAATAGATGTTCTATTTGACAAATTTCTTTCATAATAGAAGCCGGCATTGTTGGCTAAATTCCCTAGTTTATTGTCGAGGTGTAAGCTCCCCATAATTTAGTGCCACGTTTAGTTAGAGTTTTCTAAGGTAATA
>JAAXIF010000042.1 GCA_012270485.1 Sphingobacteriales bacterium
GATATTATCTCTGTTAGTGCTAAGTTCCGTAGCACAAAGCAGTGAGTTAGACAACCTTATCGACACCTCTAATGCTATTGTTGACCAGATAGACAGAGGTATTAAACTTGTAGGTGCGGCACAAGAGTACGCTTATACAGGCTCAGGGTTGTCAGATGGTACGTTGTCAAGCACAGCACACATTAGTGCAGAACAACTACAAGCATACAACAGTGCGTTGTCTAGTATGTCTAACTACAAAGCCTTTGGTGACTTACAGGCTGTACTAGAAGAGAAAGCATACACTGAGTTGGATATGATGGATGAAGCCATTGGTGTGTTCACTGAAGTAGTAGTTGACATGATTGCTGTACAGGAAGTAGCGGAAGTAGCAGAGTCAGCCTCTAGTCCTCAAGAGGAAGCTGAAGTACAGACTTTTGTAGCGGACAACATAGAAGTGTTGACAATTAGTCAGGAAGAAGTAGACACGTACAATACTAGCTTAGATGACATTGAGACACACGCTAACAATGCTAGTGCATTCCTAGCGGTAGCAGGTAACGAACAAGCTGTAGAGTTCTTAGAGCAAGGTATAGAGAATGCTAATACTACAGCAGAGCAGACAAACATCTTTTATGATGCTAATGCACAATGGGTAGCTATGGGTTACAACACTACTAGAAACCTTACAGCAGTTATGCTTAACGGTCAGAACTTTGGTTTAGACTTGTATGCGACTGAAGTTGAAGTACTAGCCTTAGGTAGCGAATCAGACTACTACTTGACTGGTCCTACGGCTCAGAGTTATGATTGCTTTATGTATGAAACTAACTGCGTAGAACTATGAGTTTAGAAAAGTCAGAACTAAAGATTGGCAATACGTCATTCAAAGGTGTGTGGATAGCCATTGTGATGACCATAGGTACAAGCATCGGTGGGACAGTCTGGACTGCATCTAGTTTGTACTCAAGACTTGAAGCAGTAGAGGCTAAGAAGATACCTAATATAAGCCCCTTACGTGAGAATCTAGGGACTTTAGGAACAAGGCTAGATACCCTACTAAGTCAGCAAGAAAAGCTGTTAGAACTCAATACAGACGTTTCTAAGCTAGCTAACGAAATAGAGGCTATGAAAGGTACGGTAGCTAAGGCTGAAATAATAATAGAAGACATTGGCGATGTTGATGGTAAAATAAAAACATTGACTAAAGAGGTAGAGGATTTGTGGCAAGGTATGGATTACTTGTCTAATCCCCTTAAGTGAGGCATTTATGTTACAACAATTAATCGGACCTGTTACAGGATTACTTGACAAATTTATAGAGGATAAAGACAAGAAGAATGCTATCGCCTTTGAACTTTCGACAATGGCTGAAAGACACGCGCAGGAACTTGCGAAAGCGCAACTTGAAGTTAATAAGACAGAAGCGGCACACAGAAGCCTATTTGTGTCGGGTTGGAGACCTGCTGTTGGTTGGACTTGTTGCATTGGACTTGCGAGTCAGTACATTCTTATCCCGATGGCAAATTTTGCGCTTGCTCTTGCCGATTCTACCATTGAAATCCCTGTTTTAGATATGGCTACTATGATGCCAGTACTAATGGGTATGTTAGGTTTAGGTGCTATGAGAACTGTTGAAAAAGCTAAAGGCGTAGAGAGGAATAAATAATGTCATCTTGGAATCAATCACCTTATGTTGGTTATAAACCCCCTAATTGGAGAGATATACCTTACACTCCAAAACCTACGTATGAAGATATTTTTGGAGTTCCAGAAAGTCAAGACGCTATTAATTACAGACAAGAGCAAGAAGCAAAGGCAAGACGAGAAGCAGAGGAAAAAAAACGTGCGGCTCAAGCCGAAAGACAAAGGGCTGAAAATGCGCGCCTGCTTGCAGAAGGTAAAAAAATAGCACCTGATTATAGAGAGTCTTATAATATAGGAGACCCTCAATCTTTTAGAGATGCTAAGAAAGCCGCTGATGAAACCTATATGCAGTTTTGGTATGATAAAGCAAACGCCATTAGTGATAAGTGGACAGACCAAGATTATAGAAACTTAGCAGAACCTAAGTATGAAAAGAAAATAGTAGGCGAAGGTAGACACGCTAAGGAAGAAAATGTAAGAGTATTGCCTAAAGGTTACGATGAGTTTTTAAAAATTAAAGAACGCATAGACTACGGTGTTTTAGATTTTAATTCTGAAGAAGACCACAAAAAACTTATTAAACCCCCTCAAACTCACCACGGGTATGGTAAGCGTCAATACTGGATAGACGAAAGTAATCCACTACGTCAAGCCGTAGAAGCACAATCAGCCGTAATGAATGAGTGGCTAGATGAAGCAGGTGTAGATATAGTTATACCTTATTCAGAATTAGATGGCTTTAACAGACCAGACCCTATGCGCGGAGAAGGACTATATTTAAACACAGGCACTGGCGCACACATTGATTGGGATTCTGGTCTTAAAAGAATGCAACACTATCAAGATGTTGGTGGTGGCTTTGGTGAATACAGCACAGCATTTATTAGACCTGACCCAGACTTCGGTGCTTTTGGTAAAATCTTAAGTGTTGTAGGTACATTAACAGGCAACCCTGTAATGCGTAACATAGGTATTGTTGCTCAGGGTGGTGACTGGAAAGATTTAGCTAAAGGTTATTTAGCAGGTCAGGTAACTGTCCCTATACTTGAAGATACATTTGCTAGTCTTGGTGTTGATGCAGAATTATTAGGCATAGACCCTGATACTTTTTCAGATAGCTTAATGAATGTTCAAACAGAAATGCTAGAAGGCGGTAGCGGTACAGACGCTTTATTAAGTGAGTTTACTGAGCCTGTTGTAGATAAAGTAGTAGACGTAGCAAAAGAAGCATTGCCTGATGTTGATTTAGGAATAGACATAGACTTTGACACGCCTGACATTATAAAGGATATTGGGGACGTAGTAGTTGCTGTAGCCGAACCTATTTTAGAAACAGCAGAGGATGTTGTTAAACCTGTAATAGACTTAGCGCAGACCGTTACAGAACCTGTAGTAGATGTAGTTAAAGAAGTTGCTCCTGAAGTAGAAGATATATTTATAGACCCTGTTAAAGAAGGATTAGAAACTGCTATAGATACTGTGGCTGATTTAGGTGAGCCAGTAATAGATGCTATTGATGAAGGGCTAGACGTTTTTGGTGAGCAAGTAGTAGACCCTGCGCTACAAACAGCTAAAGAGTTAGGTCAAGATATAATAGACCCTATTGATGATATTATAGATGCTGTTGATAGTCCTATAGGAAATGTGCTAGAACTAGGTGGTGATTTAATTACAGGTATGTTAGCAGGTAATATAAGCCCACAGTCACAACAGTCAGAAAAAACACTTGTAGAAAATATATTTGACAAAGAACTATTTAAATTTGACACAGAGATTAAGTCAACTCAAGAAATGCTTAGTCCAATGATGAACTTAAGAAGGTATGGATAATGACTTACTTACAACTAGTAAATAGTGTATTACGTAGGCTAAGAGAAAACGAAGTAACATCTGTTAATGACAGCAGTTATAGTAAACTTATTGGTGACTTTGTTAATGATGCTAAACGTATTGTAGAGGATTCTTGGGATTGGTCTTCATTACGCAATACATTTACTATTAATACACAAGCTAATGTATTTAGCTATGCTATTACAGGCGTGGGTTCAGCGAGTAAAACTTTAGATGTGATTAATGATACATCTAATGCATTTATGAGACAGGCTAGTTCTTCTTGGATGAACAATGCTTTTTTAAATCAAGACCCACCAAAAAGCACACCTTCTTATTATTCTTGGAATGGTTTTGATGCTAATGGTAATTTACAGGTAGATGTTTTTCCTATTCCTGATGGCGTGTATAACTTACATTTTAACATGGTAGATAGGACAGCACCATTTACTTCTGATTCTACAGTTCTTGATGTACCATCAGCACCAGTAATTCAATACGCTGTTGCTCTTGCTTCCCGTGAACGTGGGGAAACAGGTGGTACATCTGCACAAGAATTATATGCTATTGCTGACTCTACACTGGCTGACGCTATAGCTATGGATGCGGCACGATTCCCTTCTGAAACTACTTGGACGGTTTGCTAATGGCACAACAATTACAAACACTATCAATAGAGGCAACAGGTTTCTTAGGGATAAATACCCAAGATTCCCCTACAAACATTGACACCTCCTTTGCGGCTAAAGCTGACAACTGTGTTATTGATGAGTTTGGTCGTATTGGTGCGCGCAAAGGAACAAGAAGAATAGCTAATATTGATGCGACTACACAGCTTTTACCTTTAGTATCTTTATTTGAGTTTATTGACCCTAATGGGAATGATATGTTCCTAACATCAGTCAATAAAAGATTATTTTCTCATGTAATAGGAGGAAGTACTGCTGATATAACACCCGCAGGTTACTCAGTACTAGACGATAACTGGAAAATAGTCAGTCTACAAGACCATGCTTTCTTTTTTAACCGTGACCAAGAGCCTTTAATATGGTATAAAGAAAACGGTACATATAGTTTAGAGGCTTTTTCAGACCATGCTCATGCTACAGGTAATATACCTTACGCTAACGAAGCAATAGCCGCGTATGGTCGTGTATGGGCGGCAGATTTAACTAATGACAAAAGTACATTATATTGGTCAGATTTACTTAATGGGCACGCTTGGTCTGGAGGTACTTCTGGTTCTTTAAACTTACAAACTGTATGGACTTCAGGGTTTGATGAAATTGTAGCACTAGCGGCACATAATGGATTTTTAATTATTTTTGGTAGACATTCTATAGTTATATACTCTGGTGCTGAAAGTCCTGCTAATATGGTTTTACATGATGTTATTGAAGGCATTGGGTGCATAGAAAGAGACTCAGTACAGAATACAGGCTCAGACATTATTTTCTTATCTGATGACGGTGTTAGAAGTCTTGGTCGTACAATACAAGAAAAATCATCACCTATCGGAAACATAAGTAAAAACATACGTAACACTTTAATGGCAGATGTTAAAAGACATGCAGGTGCTATAAAAAGTATATATGCACCCAAAGAAGGATTTTATTTATTATCTTTGCCTAATGAAGACGTTACGTATTGTTTTGATTTAAAACAGTTACTACCCGATGGTGCGGCTAGAGTAACTACTTGGTCACAAATTGACCCACATTGTTTTTGCTTAGACCACTCTGGTAATTTATATATAGGCGCATTAGGTGGTTTTTTTATTTATGAAGGATTTACAGATACTACTAATCTAGGCGGTTCAGCTACTTATATTTTAGAATACGAAAGTAACCCTATGGACTTTGGCAGTCCTGCTAATTTTAAATTTTTAAAGAAGTTTGAAACTTCAGTTATAGGTAATGTAGGAGAAAACTCAACTTTAAGTTGGTACTATGATTATAACCCAAACAATAAAAGTACGTTTAACTTTGCTCCTCCTGAGTTAGAGCCTAATTCAAAAGAATTTTGTAATGTAGATAATAAAATTAAAAATAGTTATTTTACTACTAGTTTATCAAACTGGACAGCTAGTAACGCTAACGCTGTTCATGTTCCTGAAAAACAACGTGTTAGACTTAATAATGTAGCAAACACGACATTATCACAATTTATAGATAATGAAATTACTAGCGGAAAAGAATATAAATTACACTTTACTGTAAATGAAACAGAAAATAATGGAAACCATGCTGTTGTTGCAATCGGTAGTGTGGTTTCACACAATGAGTCATACAATAGTAATGCTTTAACAGCAGGAGATTATTCAGCAACTTTTACAGCAGATGATAATACTCGATATCTTACCCTACGGCAAATAGGAGGATATGCTGAGTTTGATAACGTAGAATTATTCCAAACTGATGAATTAAATAGTACATCTACTACGGGATATACGGGAGCAGAGTTTAGTGCTGATGTTAATCAAGCGGGTTACACAGGTTCAGAATTTACTTCTGGCTTATTAGTACAAACACCGTCTGCACAAGGTAGTGGTAGTGGTAAAGTAGTAACTGTAGGTCTTAAAGCAATAATAGATGGTAGTGCATATTCAATACAAAGAATTGATATACAAGTTTTATTAGGGAGAACAGCATAAAATGAGCGATTACGTTAAACAAACAAACTTTGGTATCAAAGACGGTCTTGCGTCAGGAAACCCTAAAAAACTTATTAGAGGTTCTGAGTTTCAGACTGAGTTTGATAACCTTGAAACAGCAGTTAATTCAAAAGCTGATAAACTAAACAGTGTACTGACAGGTAATACGTCAGCAGTAAACCTTACGGTTTCAGGCACAACAACGCTAACTGGGTTTTTAGCGGGTGATTTTTACATTAATGGGGGTACGTTCTAATGGGTGCGTTTGAAGATTTCCTCAATGCGTATGCAGGATATGAGATAGGTAAAGAGGGCATTGAGAGTGCAAGAGAAATAGGACAACAAGGTTACACAGAATCTATGACTCTTGCTGAAGATGCCGCAAGTATGGCAGGTTTCAGACCTTTTACTGTAACTACAGGAATGGGAAGAGTAGCCACAACTCCTGAGGGTGGTTATACTATAGCTATGACTCCTCAGCAAAGGGATTTACAAAATCAACTGATGGGGCAAGCACAAGGTTTGTTTGGTCAAGTAGGGGTAGACCCTAGCACAGCACAAGCTGAACTGTACGAGCAAATGAGAGCCGTACAACGCCCTGAAGAAGAACGTCAGCGTTTAGCTTTAGAAGAGCGTATGTTGTCTCAAGGACGTATGGGTTTACAATCAGCGGCATACGGTGGTTCTTCACCTGAATTGTTAGCACAAGAAACTGCTAGACAAGAAGCTATGGCTAGAGCAAACTTAGCGG
>JAAXIF010000024.1 GCA_012270485.1 Sphingobacteriales bacterium
ACAAACCCAGGACTTCACATCCTGGGTAACTCCTTCTTTAATGACATGAAAGCACCTAATCTCGACTGCGATGCAGCCCGCGAATTGGAACTGTATGCGACGAACACTGAGATCTGGTATGCACCAGTGATCAAGAATCTGAGCAAGCACTACAAACGCGGCAACTTCTCACTCGACCTGGCGATCCACTCAATCGAGCGTTACTGCCTGACCCCAGCGGCTAAGCAGTACCACTTAGAGCACGGAAGCATGACTTCCAAGTGGAGTGACACATTCCCGAAATTTGTTCGGCTCCATGTAGCTGAGCAGATTGCGCTCCAGTGGGTAGAGGAATTCAAACTCGGCAACTTCTGGGATTGATGATTCTCAAAAAATTCCGCAACGTCTCCTTCTTCCAGGTATTCGTACCTGAGAAGAGGGGATGGTTGTGTTATCGCCCTGACTGGAGCACGGATGGAGTCTGGTTCTGTGAATTCAATTCTCAGGATTCAAGACGGATTGAAAAGCGGCGCTGGATCACTGCGGCTTATGCCGAAGAAATCTGGCACCGTTTCAAGTCCCAGGACACTTGCGAAACTACTTTCTTCTCGTGATGTACTTCGACCGATTCGACATCTGTGAAGCCCATTACATGTTCGCCATGCTCTGGCATGGCGGCATGGGCTGCCCCATCTATTGGAAGTTCGCGCAACTGGAGAGGGTCGGGTATCGTCCCAGCCCTCTGCTCAGTCACCCGAGCGACCTGACTGAAAACGCCCGCGAGATCTACCGCCAGTTGGTAGTGGATCACTGCGGCACTCATTCCACCGCCTCGGCTTGACCGGGGCTTTTTATTGTTGCTAGAGTCGCACAGTAGACTACTCGCCACCCATGGGTGAAATCATTCAAGTAGAGGACATCGAAGTCCTTTGCACCAACACGGACCAAGTAGAGCTGCGGATTGTCGCAATCATCGACGACATGGTGCAGACCCACCCAGCCATCATCTTCCCGGCTGATATATCGGAACCCGCGCAGTTCGGACCAGCCAGAGCCGTCACTACTGTGACAGTTGAACTCGACGGATCCGACCTTGAGTGGGAGGTGCTGGAGCAATGAAGCGCACCACCGAGGAATTGAACAATCACCAGGAGCTGGCAAAGCGTTTGCTGGACATGGGCTTGAAGAAAGCCGATGTCGCGGCAACGCTCCAGCGTCGGCACGGGGTAAGCAGGGCAACTGCCTACAGAGACGTGGACACTGCAGACATCATGCGGGCATCAGAAGATCCAGCGCTTGAGGCGGACCCAACGCCCCAGGTGGATTATCAAGACAGGGACGCATTGATGCGGATGACGCGCCAGCTGTTGATCGATGCGTTCCAGGCAGGCAATGTTCAGGACTATGCCCGCCTGGTGCGCGAATACGAAAGGCTCGCCCGGATGGGTGGCCTGAAAATGTCTCACGAAGCGTGAGATTTTGTCTCATACGAACCAGCCATGAACTTCTTTTCCAATCGCCTCACAGACACCTCTCGTCCCAGTGCCCCTTCGGGGGCTACGGATTGGGAACCAATCACACGCTGGACACGCGCCAGCTCTGCAGGTCGTTTAATTCGTTGCCCTCACTGCGGCACTACAGCTCGTGTGTTCCACTTCTCGTGGGCTGCGGTTACGTGCCAGGGATGTGATCGCATGGTCGATAAGTACGCCTACACCACCGCAAAATGAAGCTCAATACATTCACGCTCCAGGAGCTTCACTTGCTTGCAGACTCCCTTTATTGGGAGTTTGCGGTTTTTGAAAAGTTAGGCTGGAGTGATTCAGCTCGTGCCAGGCAGATTGCAAAGCTCCAGGGCAAGATTCACAATTACATTGACGCTAGAGAGGCTTCTCAATGACTGCTCCATTTCATTTTCGTGTGAGCACCGGAGGTGCGAGCACATGAGCACCAAACTCAACGGTTCCAGGTATTCACCGGAGGGGAGTCGCGTTCCAACCGAACTCCTTCCCACTGCAATTCGTTATGAAGCAGCTAGGGCGGTTATTTTTGAACAGCTGGGTAACTTCGTTAGAGCCAACGAGTGTTTGCGGTTGAAGCGTTACTACGAAAGACGTGCCATGGAAGAGTGTGTAGAACCAGCTCCTCAGGCGTAAGGCCAGCTTAGTTCCAGGTCACCTAGCCACACGTCCTCATCGTTTATGTCGATAGGGCGTGCGGCAACATATCCCCGGAATAACTGCTTGAGATGTTCCAGGGGCATGTTTAGTTCTTGGGCCTGTAGGGCCACGTTGGCTTTGCCTGTGTAAATACGTGCCAGGGATTCTTCTAGCTCTTTAGGGCTTGCTGGGCGTTCCATATATCCATTCTCTCTAACCATTGACACTCCGCCCCACGTAATTCTAACTCATTGAGCAAGCGGACCTGTGGTGCTCCACTCCGGCGTGCCACCACAATGGCTCCGCTTTTCGGCTTGATCCCAGTCAGGGTCTGGAGTCCCAGGGAATACGCTCCAGCCTGGCATATGTAGTTCGCCAGCATTTCTTCGCTGCGGGCATTAACGCTGGTTTTCCAGTCAGCGATGCAAAGAGTGCCACCTACATCGAGCAAAGCGTCTGCCGTTCCAGCCCAGCCCCGTGGGTCATGAATGGAAAATTCGACCGCGTGGATAGCGGTTACATTCTCTCCGATCCAAGACCGTAGACCTCGGGCGTAGCCACTGGCGCTCCAGGAGACCCTAGGAGCCCCCTGAATGGCCTTCTCGATGGCCCAGCTGGTGATTGCCTTAGGGGCACGTTCCAGGCCGTCATCTCCAGTCCTCCAGCTTCCTCGCTTGTTAGCGCTGTTGCGAGCAAGTTTTGTTGCTGTTTTGAGGACGTACTCCGCGTGATCGTGAGCCAAAGTTCCACGCTGGCAGGCAATGTCACGCTCAGCGGGAGCAGTAGGTCTTTCAAGCCAACGGTCCAGGGCATCTTTTTGCCATTGCGGTGAGGTTTCCTTGAGGATGTGCGTCACTGACGCATATATGTTGCCACGTTCGTCCCTGTAAACACGGTGAGGACCAGAGTCGTCTCGTACCAGGGTCCAGCGGCGTAGTCCGGCGAGGGCGTTTTGCGTATCAGCGAGCATCAGCTAATTGGGATTCACGGGCCAGCCATGCACTCTGTAATTGATGAGCTTTGGGCTCGATTAAGTGCATTGAGCTGACTACTCCAGTGAAGTCTCCCACTGAAATGGCGATACAGCCATCATCCAGAATTGTTGTGATCGTCTCGGGCAAAGGTCTTTCGTAATGACGATCCATGGGACAGCTCTTTGGCTGAGTTTAGATAGTACGAAAGGGGCTCGAAAGCCCCCTCGTAATGAATGCGGACTTACGGACTTCCCTGCCTTAATGCTGGCCCAGTGACAGCACGTGCGCCCGTCGGAACCACCAGCACTCTTCGACGAGAACCCTGAGCTTCTGCAATCTGCAACTTAGGTGCAGCAACACCCACCAACCACATGGTCCGAGTAGTTGAAGAGCAGATTGCGGGCAGGCAGGATAGCGGAGCTTGGTCCCCACAAGTCCTGCCGCACTCAATCAGTCGGCTTTGAACGGGTTCTCGCCGGTCAGCAAGCGACCGATGTCGAATCCGCTTTCCTGGGCTTCAGTCCAGGCACCACCGATCGCCTTTTCGGATCCCTTTTTACGAGGAACAGGGCGAAGGCTGTACTCAGTGTTAAGGCCGTTGCCTTCTTTGCCAAGAACAAAGTCATGCTCCAGCAGGTTGGCGTAGTCCTCCATTTGGGAGATGCCGTCCAGCTCGCGGATGATGCTCTTCTGTGAGAGCTGCATGATCTGCACAGCCTCGGTCTCGAAGTTGTAGACAGGCACGGCAAGAGCAAACTTTGCTGGCTCAGGTGCAGTGCCGTCACGGTTTTGGCGACGGGTGTAGTCAGGCCCCATCTCGGCTTCGATGTCGTCGGACTTGGGATCCTCGGAGAAGCGGAAAGGCTTGAGAGAACCATCGTCGGCTTCGCCCCAGCACTCGTAAAACTCAAGAGGCTGGTCGCTCAACAGTGCAAAGCGCACGCTGCTGCCGGATTGAATCTTAGAGGGGTTGAGATAACCACCACCAGTGCCTCCAGCGACTGCTGAGACGGCTTTTTGGGAAAGGAAAGGCATGTGAAAGTTGCGGTGGGCACGTTGCCCGGTGCCTCATAAACGTAGCACAATGGCAGGGCCTGTCAACTGCTGTAGAATGAAAAAACCCCTGGGGCCGCAGAAGCCACCAGGGGTGTCCATAAAAAGTTCAACAGCACTACTGTAGCAAATGAATCTCGCTGATTTTGCAAGGACTCTGCCCAAAAACTGGGCCACCGCACCGATCTATGCCAAGGGCGTAAAACTGCCTGGAGAAAAAGGTGGCGTGGCTTGCGGTAAGTCGCCGCTGGGTAGGGCGCACAGAGAGGATCTACGGCCACACGCTTCTGCTCGCTATATCGAGACGAATCCTCAGACGTACCAAGCAATCGGTGTGTTTACCGGGCCTCGTAGTGACGGCTTGGTAATCCTTGACGTTGACGCCAATCTTCCGTCGCTGAAAAGAAAGTGGGGTTCCAGCCTCAAAGGTGCTCCGGTTGTTGTTTCTCCGAAAGAGAAAGCCGCCAAGTATCTGTTTCGGGTGCCTAAGGACAAGTGGGGTCAGGTTGCTGGGATCAGCTTGGCTGCCAGCAAAGAGGGCTGGGAGGTCCTGTGGGGCCGTCAGGGCCTTGTAGGGGGCGCGTACTACCGAGGCGGGGAATACAAGCTCTCAGGCGATGTGAACGCCGTTCCAGAGGCTCCTGAGTGGCTGCTGGTGGAGATGGAGGAAGCCTTCAAACAGCAGAAGGGGGCGAGCGGAGCGCAGAAAAAAGACCTGCGTTACAGCTGCCGTTCCAGGGAGGAGAAAATTGCTATTGCTGAGAACTGCTTGTCTGTCATCCCTCCGCAAGGACGAGGGTCTGATGATTTCTGGTGGCGCATCGGCGCGATGCTGCACTCCGAGATGCCGAATGAAGATGGCTTAAACATCTGGCGGCAGTGGTCACAGAAAGACGAGGAATACGCCGACGATTGGAAGAACGGCGATCCCTGCGCTGACCGCTGGGGAGCGGGCTTCAAAGCTGATGGAGGGCTGGGCTTTGGCAGCTTGATGCACTTGGCTAACCACTACGACCCAGAGAAGGCCCGATTTCAAGGGAACGATCTTGCATCGGTGGTGGCTGAGATCGAAACAGCGCCGATCCGTTACAGGCAGGAGACCCTCTCGTATGAGGAGGCGATGAAGCAGATGAAGGAAGCCATGGATATTGAAAATCCAGGCAAACGTAATTACGAGATAAACCGCATTAAAAATGAGGCTGGTTACAAAGACCAGTCAAAACTAGAGGGTGTTTACGTTGACCACATCGGATACACAGAAGATGAAGGCGGGTTCACTTTGGATGAACTCAAATCAAAGGTGGAAAAACGCAGCTTCTTAATTCCTGACGTTTTAGCGACACCCGCAGTCGTTGTTATTTATGCGGAGGGCGGTAAAGGTAAGTCCACTGCTGCTTGGACGCTTGCTAAGCACGTTGTTACCGGATCACCTTTCGTTGTCCGGGGCAAGCACGCTCCGGTGGCTAAAGGTGGTTGCGTGATCCTTAACGGTGATCAGCCTTTAGCCGATTTGGATGAACAGCTTGATGAGGTTGAGTTTCCACGCACAAACGACGTGCATGTTGAGCCCAACTGGAATTTGGGCAACTACGCCCAGTTCCAGAATTTGCTGAAGAAGCGGGAACCGAAACTCGTGATCATCGACTCCTTGATTGGCTGTTCTGGCGGTCGGGCGTTCGACGAGAACAAATCCGACTTCGCACAACCGCTGTACTGGTTGACAAGAAACAACGGCACGCTGTTCCCACGGACCACCATCCTGATCATTCACCACGCCAACAAGCAGGGCGGCTTCAGGGGCACCTCAGCCATCCGTGACGCCGTTACAGAGACCTGGAGGCTTGCTGAGCCCACTGACAAGCAGGTTGAAGAGGGGATCGCTCCACGGCACAGCCGGATCATCCACGTAGAGAAGAGCCGGAGCGGCAGAAGCGGCACGGCGCTGATCATGCGGCAAGAGTCTGATCTGACTTTCTCGATCGCGGATTTCACCGCAGAGATCGACAGCACCAACACGGCACCTAGCGGGATCAGCGAGCGCGTTCTGTCACGAGTGCGGGCGATATATCCACGCTCTATCAGCCGGACTGAGTTGAACGCGGACCCGATTGTCGGGGGCAATGTCGCCGCCATTCGCAAATCGCTCCAGCGTTGGGTTGGTCGGGGCTTGATCACGGCTCAAGAGGAAGCTGTTCCAAGCAAAAGAGGCGGCAAAGCTCGGGTGCTTTACACCGCTGTTGTTGAGCAACCCCCACACACGCGCATGCGCGGAGAGGTTGAAGAGGGTGTCCCATTCAAAGAAGAATCCAGTGATGGCAAGACTTCTGCAATGGGACAAGCAATGGGACAAACGCCAAAATTGGAGGAGGTGTCCCATTCATCCGTAAGCAATGGGACAGCTTCCGAAAAAGAGGCTGGGTGTCCCATTGCTAAAGCGCCTGATACCGAGGGATCTGCCTCAATGGGACAGTCAGATCAATATCCCCGCGCAAGGCGTTCGTTTGAAGAGATCGACCGCTTGATGCGCGAAGCGGGCTCTAAGTGGGACTGACCGAGAAAGAGCGGTTCCAGAAGTGGGAGGTCAGGCTCCAGGAATGGATGCCGGAGCCTCCCTCTAATTGGCGTGACATCTTTGCCCTGCGTGACTACGTTCGGCAGGTAGCCAAAAAAGCAAGGCACCGTTATTGTGCTATTGTACTAAAGCCGTTTCTTTACGCAGTGACTGAAAAGCAAACTTTGGCAAGCATCAAGACAGCTCATCAATATGGTGGGTCTTTCCTTAGCAAAATTGCTGCGGCGGCTTTGGCCGGTGATCCTCGGAACCGCGACCGTGTGTTGCACGCTTTTCCAGAAATCATCGCCAAATATGGACCAGGCAGCGCTTTCTACAACGAGTATCTCTGACCATGCGTGAAGTAAAGGTGGCTTTCTCAGAGCCTGACTTGGAACGACTGACTAAGCAGGCTGAAGCCCAAGGTGTTTCACGTGCTTGCCTCATCCGGCAGCGTGTTTTTTCTGCTGAAGAGCGTTTGATCCACCCCAAGGACATCCATCAGCTCGTTCAAAAAGTCAGGCGTAGAGCTGGCTTCGGTATGGACAGCCGCAAGGTTGAGCACATCGTCATGTGTGTGGTTAATGAAGTTCTTAATTAAAAAGCTACGGCAACTGTTTTTGGGCCTTCCAGGCCATACTTCACACAGGAGGTTTGCCAGCGTGAAAACCAATGTTCACTTCACCTACTCGAAAGTAGGTTCAGCTGTAGACGAGGATGCGCTTGCCTTGGTGCGCTTCACAAGCTACGACGACAACTCACGAGCTTTGGCTGTCGAGCAAGTGACGTATAAAGACGGACCAGTGGGTTACAAAGACTTTGAGTCCCAGGTCGCTGCCGCGCTTGACTGCGGTATTGATGTGGACGTTATGTCTCCGTATGACTTGGATTATTTTCCGCTTTTGGAGAGCATAGTTACTCGGTAGTGTGCTACGTTAGTGGGGTTCACGACACCACCCATGTCTGACTTCACAGCGCTCTACAGAGCACAAGAAAACCTCCGAATGATGGGGACGTGCCCAACTTGGTACGACCATCTGGACAAAATCAACGCCGCGATGGCGGAGCAAGAACGCATCTACAAAATCCGCACAGCTGCTGGCTGGGATTTAGATGAAGGCGGCTGGTACGCCCCGCATCCTGATAATCCCGATGAAATGATCCCTGAATGGGAGTGGGAGTGTGAAACCGGTGGTCCTCTGCCCGAGGACGTGAAATGAGCTATCAAGTCTTGTTCGGCATGGAGCATCTCTCCATGCTTGATACCGCTGTGAGCGTGTGCTTTGACACAGAGACGTGCCAGCTCCAACCAGAGATGGGAAAGCTGCGGCTGCTTCAGCTCGGCTGCAAAACCCGGAAGATTATTGTTGTCATCGACTTTTTTCAAACAGATGAAAGCGACTGGGATCGTTTGCGGCGCTTCTTCAGCAATGGAGAGCGCCACTGGCTTGCCCATAACGCTGTGTTTGATATTGCGTGGTTGCAGGAATACGGAATCCACCCAAATACGCGGTTCCTCGGTTGCTCCATGTTGGCCAGCCGCTTGCTATCTAACGGAAAAACTGGTAGGAAACACGGTCTCGCAGATGTTGTAGATCGGTATCTAGGTATTGAGCTGGATAAAGAACAACAAAAATCTAACTGGGCGGGAACTTTAACTGAAGAGCAGAAAACTTATGCTGCAAAAGATGTGGAGGTTTTGTGCGAGCTAGACCTGATTTTGAAAGACGAGCTTTGTCAATACAATTTAATGGAAGCCTTTAAACTAGAGTGTAAGGCGTTGCCTGCTATGGCCCAGATGTGGCGGACAGGTTTGCCGTGGAACAAAGAGAACCTCGCGCAGAGAAAGTTAGATTACGAGCACGATATAAAAGAGTTGTCGAAAGAGTTTATCAGGGAACTTGATTCAGCCTTACCCGAAGGCCAGAAGCTGCCTAGAGATGAAGACGATTCTTTCAACTTACGTGCCAAGGACGAGGGTAGCGTTAGAGCAGGTACTAAAAAGCTTAAGGGCTTTAATTTGAACAGTCCTCAGCAGTTGAAGAGTAAGCTCTCCGCTGTTCTCAAGGTGGAGCTTGAGGGCGTATCTAAGAAGGCGCTTAGCGAGTTTGCTGGATACCACCCCGTTGTTCAGATGTATTTGAACTGGAAGAAAGCTGAAAAACGGCGGCAGATGATTACGTCAATCCAGGAAAAGATGCGCCCGGATGGATTTGTAAAAGCCAGCTACATGCAGCTTGGTGCTGAAACAGGGCGTATGACTTGTTTCAACCCGAACAATCAGCAGATACCTAAGGACAAACAGTTTCGTGGTTGCGTTGAAGCGCCGGAAGGCTGGCTGATTGTTGACGCTGACTTTGGTCAAATGGAGCTGCGTTTAGCAGCGGCTGTAGCGAAGGATAAGAAGATGATCCAGGCGTTTAAAGATGGGGAAGATTTACATACAGTTACTGCTGAAGCTATTGGATGTACGCGCCAGATTGCTAAGTCTGCAAACTTCGGACTGTTATATGGATCTGGGGCTAACGGACTGCGTAATTACGCTGCTGGCAGCGGTGTAAGCATGACGTTAGAAGAGGCGCAGAGAGTTAGATCTAACTGGTTTAAAGAATTTGAGGGTATAGCTAAATGGCATGAAAAGGAAAATAAAAGAGCATCTAACCCTAATCCACGAATTAAAGGTAAATGCGGCATTCAGTTTATAGAAATACCCGAAACTGGTATGAGGAGAGATTTACCCGGTGATGCAAACCGTCTGACTATTCGTTGTAACACACCTGTTCAAGGGGCTGGTGCGGCGATTCTCAAGCACGCCTTAGGCAAGCTTTGGCCGCTTGTCAAAGAAGCGGGGGAAAGAACGGTCCGCATCGCGGCTGCGGTACATGACGAAATTCTGTTGCTTGTTAGGGAAGATGCTGCTGAAGAGTGGGCGGCGACCCTAAAACAGGTGATGGAAGAGGCAGAGGCTAAATGGCTGGGCGAGATCCCTGCTTTGGCTGAGGTGTCTTTCGGCAAAACCTGGCAGGAGACCCACTGATGATCAGCATTTACCGCACTGATCAAGGCTGGTACTCAAACTTTGGAGGGGCGGTAACGTACCACCAAGACTTCCAAGAGGCGATGGATGCCGCGTACAGGCAGGCAACTCGTGATGGAGCGCTTAAACAAAGCGATTCAGACAGCAACAACGGGTGATCTGCAGCGGGCTGCGATGTTCCTAGAGGGGGCACGCGAAGTGAGGGCGGGTTGCACCAACCAACGCGCCCAAGCTCGTCGTGCTCAGTCCAATTCCTGGAAAAAGAAAGTGGACGACTCGATTACGTGGTAAGATTGCTGTAGCATTTTGAGTCACATGGCGCAGCTTCACGGCAATAAAGCGCACTATCACGTTCTTATTGATCCGAACAGAGCTGAGCTTTTGTTTGAGAAGGCGGCTGAAGCGGACCAGCGCCCTGCGGCTTGGATAAGAGAAGCTGTGTATTCCGAACTCAAGCGGGTTTACCCGAGTACCGTTTACAACGAGGCTATGGCGAAAGATCAGGTTCAGTGGCGATCGTCCATCCGTAACCGGGTTGAAGGCCGAGCTAAATCAAAAGCCGACACTTTGTTGGACATCCTCAACGATTGACTCACAATGCGTTTTGCTCTGAAAGCGGCTCAGCCGGAGCCGCTGTTCATTTCTGCGCTCTATACAAATTCAGGTGACGTTTGCTGGACTAGCAGCGCGGACGACGCTTGTAGCTACAGCAGCTTGGAACGTGCCAGGGATGCGGCAGCCGTGTCAGGCAAACAGCTAGAGATTATCCCTGTGCTGTATTGATCGCGTCCAGCTCACCGATGTGCCCTACTGCCTGGCGCAGCATTTTTTGCTGGTGCCAGTTGGTTCGGACTAACGAGACGCACAATGACTTCAAAGCATCTTCGTCGGTGCAGTTTTGAACGTCTCGCACGTTTTTCTCTAGCTCTAACTCTTCCTCAAGGCTTTGGTTGACGATCATCCAGTCTGCCCAGCCCATCGGATTGTTGCAGGATGTACTTTTCTGAATGGTAAGCACCGTTTTTGTGCATGTCGATAACATCAGCTACCCAAGGCACCAGCCAATCATTGACCCTTGAGCATTGATCCCAGTTCATAGGCTTGGCGCATTGCACAATCACAGTCGTCCAAAACGCACTGATAAACGCCCAGATCCAATAAAACTCACTCATTAACGAGAATCACCCATCCCGTTCCGGGGCCTTCATGCTGCCAACGCTGGTAAAACGCTGCCTGCCTCACACGGACATTACGCCCCAGATGCGGGTTTGAATGCCCACCTTTCTCCATCTCTGGATACCCTCTCGGATCTTGCATGATCCACTCTGGATCGTTGCTGTTCTTGCCTGCGTAGCCGCTGATCACGCTCCAGTGGCCGCAGCCTAATCCGCTGCACATCGGTGGTTCGCCGCGCAGCATGTTGCCGTGGTGCAGCCAGCCAACAAGGACGGGCCTGCCAGCTTCAACCTCCAGTTCCACCATGTCAGCATCGCCGTCTTTGCGGAACTCGGCCTTCAAGCCGAGGGTGCCTAACGCCAAAAGATGTGCGTCAACAGACGTTGTGTCGCCAAACTGAGCCCGGATCTCGTTGTACTCATCATCTGTTTTGACCTTGCCGTAAAACGCTGCCACCATCGCTGCCGAGGAGGAGAAGCACTCGCGGTAGCCGGTGCCGGTCTTGTTGTCGAGCTGCTTGAAGTAGGGCATGTAGATCTGCTGGTCATATCCACTTTCCTTCCAAGCCTGGAACCAGTCAGCTTCGTGCTCCTCCAGTAGCTTCTCTGGCATTGACTCCTCAAGCTGTTTAATTGCAGCCAGCTGATGGGGCGTACCACGGAAAAACTGAAAAAACGGCAGCAAGGCAAGTCCCATGACTGACAGCAGCAATGCTAGTTGGATGATGCCTGACGCCACCTATTTTTCAATCCTTGTGTCAGGCAATAACAAATCCTTTAAATGCTTGACCGCAAGATCATCTAAATCATTGTCAGTGCGGGTCACAATCCGCTCCAACATCGCCACAATTAACTCCTTAAACGCTCTGGAGCGCCACATTGTCATCACTAAAGGCTTGAGAACTAGAAGCATTTGCTTGACTCAGTTACTCTGTAAAGGTAGCTCCATCGCGCCATGGCTTCCAACCACGAAGACGAACACGAAAAAGAAGGCATCAGTGTCGCTGATGTCGTCAAATGCACTGTTTTGCTTTGGAGCGCCACACTGCTGACCGTTTCTTATCTCGGGCTATTCCCCCAGATGAAAATGGACAACACCTTCGTGGCATCTCTCCTGACGGGAGCCATGGCCTCATTTGGCATTGAGCGCAAAACCAATGGAAATGGCAATAAGAAGCCCACTATCATTGACAACAAAGACACCAAGTCCGGCATCAAATGAAAACCGCACTTCTGCTCTCGACCGCTGCAGTTCTTGGCTTGGTCGCTCCAGCTCACGCTGACATCACTCATAAAATCCAATCAAGTGTCCAGTTGACAGTCGATGGAGCCGGATCAGTCGCGACTCGTGTTCCGTCTACTTATTCAATATCTGGTAGCAACATCACTTTGGACACTGCTGGCGGCTTGGGGGCACTTACTCCCGGAAGTGCTGTTGGTTACTCTGCCGCTGATTACTCTGTCACTACTCCTGGTGACGCATTTTCGTATTCAGAAAGCTTCCTTGAAGGAGATGCAACGCCCTCAGCAACCACCGTCACCTCCGGAGTAGTAACAGCTTTGCCAATGCTTGGTTCAACAACCACCACTCCAGGTGGTGTCGCGTCCACTCTTGGAGGCTCCATAGATTCTGGCGGTGCGCTTTCCATTACGGCTGGTGGACCTGGTACAACTGCAATCGGTCAAATCGTTACCTCCATTACTGTGGACTGATGCGTTGGCTTTTGCTCTTGCTGTTTTACGTTCCAGCAGCAGGAGCTGTGCCAGTAGTCCCCGCATTCACCACTGGCACACTTACCTCTCGAACAGAAACTACCTCTAAAGTCACCGAAACCATCGTTAGTGAAAACTACGACACTGGTTTTGAATACAGTGCAAGCGGAGTAAACGTCACCCCTGACGCTCCAATCAATCCTGTCGCCAGTAGCACGATCAACGGATGGACCTCTTTGGGAGAGCGGCCAAACTGGTCAATCGTCAATCCAGGCGAAGCGTTTCAATTCGTCGAGACGTTCAAAGGGCCAGGCTTGTCGAACGTAACGACAATTCAACGTGTCACCGAAATCACAAGCGTTACCGATACGGTCTCTACCTTCTCGGAATAATTGCCACCGCTCCAGTCAATGCTCAAGACGTAGGTGGTATATCAGCAACTGCCGCTCCAACAGCAACATCATCTGGGTCGGTGTCGAATCAAGCCGTGCAAGTCCTGCAAGGCAACGCAATATCAAACACCTATGGCGGTGGTATCCAATGCCAAGGCCCAACGTTGACCGTCACCCCATACCTCAATCGCACTAAATCTTGGGGTCTGCCGTACCAATACAGCTATCCAGACCCTGTTTACGATCTGAGCGACTTGGACAACGATGGTCGCCTAGATAATCCAGGAGATGTGTTGTTTTACAAAGACACACGAACAGGCCAAAAGGATAACCACAACTGGAACGTCGGCATGTCTATTCAGGCAACCATTCCGTTGGATGGTGGCTTGCAAGAACGATGCAAAGCAGCTGTTGACACGCAACTCGCGCTTCAAAAACAACAGTTGGCTAACAAGAGATTGGACTTTGAGATCTCGCGACTTAAACATTGTGGCGAACTAAAGCTCAAGGGAATTAGATTCGCCAAAGGATCACCCTACGAGAAGGTCTGTGCCGATGTCCTCATTCATGCGCCGACGCCCCACACGCATCTCATCCCCTCAACGACCTCTGCAACGCACGTCGAGCGCTAACACCTTTTGGAACTGGCTGGCGGCCCAAAGCTTTCTGCAGTTTCTGAGCGGCCTTTTTGATGAGAGGTCGAACTAACTTCAGCAAAAATGGCGTACACAATCCAGCAGTAACACCGATTACTGAAGATGCTGCCACCGTTGTTGTTTGAGGAATAGAAGGCAACGCATTAATTACTTGCTCAATCAGCGTTGCCTCTTCCTCTACTGCTTCAATAACGGGCTTTTCAGGTTGAGGCAGCGTTATCTTTGGCGGCTGCACCTTTGGTGGTTCTACAGGCTTAGGCTTTGGTGCGATCACCCTTGGGGCTTGCCCTTCTGGTTCAAAATCCAGTGGATCAAATGCTGGCATGTCAATCACTGGCACCCCAATCTGCAACGTAACTGGCGGCGCTGCTGGTATTGCAACTTCTGGCAGATTCACCAATACGTTGATCTCTGGTACGCCTATTTCACGAATCTCTTCCATGAAATCGGAACGCTTTACTGCAGGACAACTTTGGATTGAGCGTAACCGCAGACGCGAAGGACCGCCTGTCGTTTACACCGTATTGAGCGGCAAATCCGCCAGACCGTTTACCGATCCAAAAGCTATCCTCAAATGGGTCAAATGGCCAAAGTCCACTCCAACTGGTGACGCCTTGCGTGCATGGCTTGCTTCATTTGATCAAAAGCCAGAAACACCCGCTTCAAAGCTAGACATGGACCAGATTAAGGCTGAAGGATTTGGGCCTGAAGCCCATGATGACGATCCAACCGCTAACACCAAGATGGTGACTTAGCTTTTCCTGTTTTTTCCATCGGTTGGATAATCCCAAAAAATGTAACCCGCCACAAGAACACAAACCAGCATTAGAAAGAGAACGAATATAAGGATGTCCATCACTGCAAGCCAGGAATTGCAGGTCCAGTCTCGCCAGGCAGCTTAGGCATCGCCTCTTCTATCTTGCCGGGGACCATCTCGCCAACCATGCTGGCAAGCTCAAGCTTGAGTTCACTCATGTAGTGCTTTGTCAGTGATGGAATGCGTGAATACAACCCTATGGTTAACCCCACCATCCCGGCAGACATCAAGAAGCCGAGAGCACCGAGCAGGTTGAATAGCTTTTGCATGGCAAGAAAAACCCCTCCTGCTGTGTGAAACCAGAAGGGGATGAAAGCGTCTCTCCTGTTTTAGCTTAATCAGAAGCTGTACTTCATGCCAGCTTTGAGGCCATAGCCAGCATCAGCATCCTTGTACTTGGCGAACGAGACCTCTCCATATACGTCAAGCTGCTCTGCAACAGGCGCGGAGACTCCGGTTTTGGCTGAAAAACCTACCTCGGTGTCACCTGCATCAGGCTGCAGCCAAGAAGGACCGCCTTGAACGTAAAAACCACCTGCTTCGTAACCTACGCCAAGGTCAAAAACAGCTCCGCCAAAATCAGAACCGCTCCAACCGCCATTCCACTCAGGATTCAGGTAAAAACCGTCGGCTTGAGCAGGAGATGCCAGCGCAACTGCTGAAACGGCGACACCACTCGCAAAAAGAAGTTTGAGCATTGGAAAGAGAATTAGCGTTTTCCTTGCCCACGATACTTCTTTCGTCCATGGGACGGTTTTGAATGTGATCCATTGCCTTGACGTGTCTTTTTAGGCTTGCTAGGGACAAAGTTTTGTCCGTTCAAAGATTTAGCCATCAGCCACGAAACTGTTGGTACTTCTTAGCCAAACCCGTGTAAAGGCCACGCATCGGGTGATCTGGATCGTCTCTACGGTCAAAAACGTAAAGCTCATTCAACCATTGCACACGATTCGCCATGGCCTCTACATCTTCCGCTCCAGGCTTGCTGGCGATCATCGGATCAGGTCGTTTCATGAGGCAAACACTCGCTTGGGTTGTTCAGGCTTCACTTCAAGTGCTTCCCAGCCATCAGGCAAATCGCCTTGATAGTTGACATGGAAACCTGTCATCGCAGTAGGTGGCGTGATGACTTCGCCTTCTTCGTCATATACGCCGTCATCGTTGTAGAGCGTTCCAATCACATCAATGGCACGACTAGCGGTGTAAGCCTGTAGCACTTCAGATTCAACGCCTTCTTCGTCAGTGACGGTGACATAAAAACCAGCAGCCTTTGCGGCTGTGACCCATGCGGCTTCATCAGTAAACCGGAAGAAAGGACCGGGTACTGGGGGAGTTTCCAGAAGTTCTTCAGTCATAGTTAGGAAGTGATTGACTGCAAAGTAGCGTCAGGAAGACGAGTGTTGAAGTAGGCGAGGCGCTTGATGCGACCGTTGAGGTAGTTACCAGTTGAGTTGCTTCCGACTACAGCACGAACCATAACTTCAGACAGTCCACTCGAAACCGCAGCTGTATTACTAAGCACTCCTTCAGCACAAGTCACGTAAGAAGAAGAGTTGTAGCCCGAAGCGGATTTGTAAGAAAGTGGTGGTACGTCATTACTATCGACAGAACCATCCGCATAGTTAAATTGTTGTCTCCCTGATGTTGCGGACCTGTAATGGAACACACGCTCAGTGTTGTTTGAACCATTATCAAGCTGGATAATGCACCCGTTCTGTGAAGGCTTAGTAATCCAATAGGTATCTACTTCTGAGTAGATGGTCCCAACATCTTCGGTGTGCCAGCTATCAACACCCAAGGCACTGGTCGATACATCGGCAGCGCGAGTTACTTGTGAAGATTGGGTAGTGTTTGCAATATAAGAACTTGCAAAAGCCCCTTCTTCCACTTGTCCGCCCCATACGTGCAACCCCGACGTGCCATCTCCTGTGTAGTTAGTGGCGCCATTGTCATTTGCTAAGTCAATGTTTAACTGTGCATTGCCAGTGCCATCGGCAGTGTTAGTGACAGTAAGTCGATACCACCCATTACCGAAATCAGTGATGGTGTTGTAAGACTCAACCGCAGTGCCAGCATCTAGATCAAAAGCACCTCTTGTTGCGGTAGGGAAGTTTGCTGACGTAAAACCAAACTTAAGCCTTGTCCTGCCAGCAGATTTTACAAAAACGCTTGCTGTGTATGTCTTGCCAGATTCTACGCCAACAGTTCTTTTCACAAGATGAGTATTGTTATCAGTATTTTCAATTACTGTGTCAGCCGTCAGCTCCCCAGTAGGTGAAGAGGCATTGTTGGCAGTTACTGTAACCCTTGTCAAATTCCATGTATCGACTTCCTCGCTCCTTGCCAGCAGGTTCGTCCTAGCCTCTTCCAGGATCAGCTCGCCATTCTCGTAGCGTGCAGCGCCAGAGATGGTGGAGGTTGTTTTGATGTATGGGGTTGCGGTTGAGCCTTCTTCGAGTTGTGCGCCCCAGATCAATACAGTTCCGTCAGTATCAAGCTTGTAATACGCTGATGCCGTGTACGTAGTTTCTGCGGTTACTGATACATTCTGATAAATGAAACTCGTCCCACCAACACCAACGCGGCCAGGATAGTACCTGATTGATGTGCATCCCGCGGGAGTAGTAAACTGCAAACTCTGCCTAACCCATTGATCAGTAACCGTAAAAGGGAAGGCTTGCGGGTATCCAGACAACCAACCTGCATTTGAGTTGTCGTAAATTCCCCAGTAGTCCCAGGTCACGCTTGGTTTATCTACAGTAAGCGACCCGTCTGGAGCTGAAATAATGTCAGGAGTGAAAGTTACGTTAAACGAAGACCAAACAGCATTATCGAGTTCCTCACTGTATAAAACCAAGTTCACAGGCGTCGTCTTAATCAACCCAGTCGTATCATCCACATACGTTGCAGAAGATGCACGGGAGACGAAGGATTCGACGGACGGGGTGTAATCGGTCAGGACACTGCCTTCTTCCAGTTGGGCGCCCCAAACGTAGATGTCAGAGATAAAACCGTCACCTTCGTTATTGATAAATAGCCTGTTGCTCGGTGCTTGGGATACGTTGCTCGGTGTCACCGTAAAAGTAAACCTCTGCCATTGATCAGTCGCGGTGAATTGAGATGAAGCATTATCAGTCCCACCACCAACATTAAAAGTAAACGTATCGTTAGTTCCAGGCGTTACTGCTTTTGCCCAGACAGAAGCGGTGTAAGTCGTACCATTGGCGATCGATCCAATACCTAAAAACGTTGAACTTGTGGCTGGGTTGAAAACGCGATCAGCGGTAAGGGTTCCGTCAGGTGCAGTTACGGCGTTAGGTGTAACAGTTGTATTACTACCAGCTGTCCACTCATCAAACCTCTCGCTGTACTGCAGCAGGTTCGTCTTCGCAAAGTCCGCACCAGTGATCTCAGCAACGTCTGCTGCACGGGTGACGGCGGAGGCTTCGGTGGGGATGTATGAGGTTGGGAAAGTTCCTTCTTCGAGTTGGCTTCCCCAGACATAGAGAGCTGGAGTAGTGTTTGCCAACAGTGTTACATCAAGGAATCTGTAGCTAGGTTGATCAGATCTGTTACCACCAGTCAATGTGACCCGTTGCCACTCGCCCGTTGCTTGGAAGATTGTATTGGTGGTGTCGTTAATATCTAGCCTGAAGTCAGCAGTGCTTCCATCAACTGTCTTCACCCAGAAGCTTCCTGAGTAAGTAGTACTAGTTGAGCCAGAACCTGTATCTCCGAATCTCCAGATCCCTTCTGATGCACCGGTACGCTCAATCTTCCTTACTCCTCCAACAGTGCCTCTGGGGGTAAGTATGTTCTCGATAGTACCTGTGATGGGCGTACCAACCCCACTACCAAAGGCAGCGCTAGAGCCTTCGCTGTAAGTCAAGAAGTTCGTCCTAGCCTCCTCAATCAACAGCCCCAGACTTTCACCCGTAGCGGGGTCATGGTCGAAGCGGGGAGCACCAGAGATTGTGCCTTGTGTGGGGATGTAGTCAGTGGCGGTTGAACCTTCTTCTACCTGGAATCCATAAATCTGTGCTTCTCCAGTGATGTAAATTCTTGCGTTCCCGTTACCACTGCCAACATCTGGAGTAAACGTTCCAGACATTCTTACCCATTCACCAACAACAAGCTGGCTAATTACATCAAACCGAGGAGGGGGAGATGAAAATATAGTGCTACCTCTTGGCTCGATTGATAAAGAAGTAGCGTTGATGTTTTTAACAAACAAGCTAACAGTGTACTGAGTGCCTTGCTGAAGACCTAAAAGAAAACCGCTCCTGTTTATGTATCCACTTCCACTTAAGGTTGCTGCATCATTGCTACCAAAAGGTCCTTGTGCAGAATTTAGTGTGAGCGTAGCGGTGGCTTGTGTCCAAGTAGACCAATCGTTAGAAGGTTTGGCGATATTCACAGGGCTAGTCTTAATCAGACCATCACCATCGACATACGTTCCACTGCTGGCGCGGGTAAAACTAATAAGATCCTTTTTGCCAACCTGATTCTTTAGTGACTTCGCTCCAGCAAAATCTAGATCAAGCGTACTGCCGCGAAATTGTGCAGGCTTAAGCAGACCGCCTTTGATGCTGCGGTGCAGCGCACCCTTGATGCTGGAACGAAGAGTTTGTGTCATCTCGAATCAAAGCGCACCAACAACACAGGCAACGGTAGGCGTTCCACCCGTAAGACTTACAAGACGCAACCGCACGTATTCAACAGGGCAGCCATTCAGCGCAAAACCACGAGTGCCGTTTGCTGTAATCGTGGTATCCAGCTCGTCTTGATCCAAGTTGAAGAAGTTGGTGTCATCCAAGCTGCCCTCGAAACGCACCACAACGTTCGTTCCAATGCTGCTCACAGTTACCTGGAACGAAACCGCTTGCGCGTTGACTTTGACCGAACTGGTAGTGCCTGCTGCTGTAAGGCTTGTCAGCGCTGCAGTCGTGAACGGATAAAGGGCCATGACAGCAGGGCAAGTTCAACACTTCATGCCAGCATTCTAACTCGCAATCAACTTGAAGCCATCAGGCCGTGAGCACTTGCAAAGGCTACAAACGCTGCATTCCACCTGCCAGTCATCCCTAGCACGGCTGCAGTTGGGAGCAACTCCTCAAATCAGTTAGCAGCTTCTAGAGCAGCAACTTTGGCCTCAAGGGTTTCAATGCGCGTCATCGCCTCTTGCAAGGCTTTGACAGCCTTCATATACAAAACCGAATAAGCAACAGATTTGGTTCTAGTGCCAAGATCGTTACCATCTGAATCTTCATCAATGTTGTCTCGAACAAGGCCAGGGCAAACTGTCTCTAACTCTTGAGCAACAACACCAATTTGGGTGTGTGTCGGAAAATTTGTTTCAGCCTTAAAGTTGTAGTTACGAACCTGAACAGCTTTAATGTCGTCCCACTGAGAAGACGCATCAACAATGTTTTCTTTTAACTTGCTGTCTGAAATCCCTCCGTATCTATTGTTGGTGTTTTCACAGTCGCCGTCACCCTTGACCTTTAGCTCACCTGCGTTGCCGAAGATGATTATTACAGCTGAACTGGCACCAATGTTTCGGGCTAAATCATGACGCCCCCCGCCTGTTTTAAAAATAAAGCCATTTTGACCCTGTGAAAGCGAACCGTTTGATGCGTCAGATGTAAAAATGTCTGTATTAAATTGAGTACCTGAGCTGGATGCTAAGCTAAATATATTGACATCATTGTTGTAAAAATCTGTAGTAGGCGCAAAGTGACTTGTATTTGTTGATGAGGTGCATACAATTTTGAACCCAGCGTTGTAAACTGATCCTGTATATCCTGAGATTTTAAACTCGCCTAATTCGTCACCTGCGTTTATTTGAGCTGGGCCGCCCGTTCCTCCACGCGCTTTTCTAATTACAAGGTCCGTACCAGCAGTTCCATCTACTGTATTGCCAACAACAAGGTGTTTTTGACCTGAAGTCTGACTTTCAAAAGTTCCACCATTAGAAACTTCAAGCGCCCCTGTAAGAGTTGCGCCGGTTGAAGTTGTTTCAAACGTCTTGGTGTTATCGTAATAAAGCTCTACCGCTCCATCCTCAATAAACCGTGCAAGGAAATCTGACCCATGCTTTAGGTCAATGTTTCCTGCCGTTCCATCAATAATGGTGTTAGTACCGTCAAAGTAAATCTCTGCGTCATCACCAGTGCCGAGCAGCAACTTATTGCTATCGGCAAGATCAATGTTGCCCCCAACTTCTACACCAGTATTGAATGTCCAATAGCCGGTGCTATTAACCCAGTTAATCGTCTTGTCAGTTGCACCCTTCAGTGTGATGCCACCGCCATCAGCAGTTACATCAGTCGGCGTATCAACAGAGCCCAGCTCAATGTTTTTATCGTCAACAGTGACAGTCGTTGACTCAATCGTTGTGGTCGCTCCAGCAACAGTAAGCGACCCAGAAATACTTACATCACCACTAGCATTGACAGTTACACGTTCTGTTCCGCCAGTGCTAATGCCGACCGTATCCGTTCCAGCAAGGTAAATCCCGTTGCCGTCATCCGATTCAAATGCTAGGCCAGGGGCAGCTGCCGTTCCATCAGGAACGCCCTTAAACAGCTCTTGGACGGTGATCTTTTTATTCTTATTAGTAGCCGCAGACTCACTGACGTCAATGATTGGCAGTACGTCGTCAGTCGCAGGCGCAGTATGCGCCGTCATCTCCGTGATCTTTCTGTTTGCCATCGGTCTTAAGTCTTGATGACGTACATCAGAGCTATGTTACGCGGTCTTGCCTCACTGCCACCATTGTTTGCGATTGAAACAGTGATTCCTGTTGTGGCGGTTTGAATAGCTGCGGTGTCATCATCGCTTGCAGCGTTACGGCTAGATCGACGGTCATCGTCTGCAATAGCTCTAGGAGATCTGTTGCTGCCGTCTTCTAACCGAAAACCCCTGAAATCATGGTCGTGGCCAGAATCGTTAACGGTCGCGGTGTGGTTGTGCTGCTTGTTTGCACTTGACTGCGAACTAGCAAAACTACGGCCACTGTCTGTGCCCTTGCCGTCGTCCCAACCACGAACAAATTCACCGCGAAGGTCTGGAACGTTAAACGTGGTACTGCCGTCACCAGCGCCCCAAGTCGTTCCAATAATTGCAAACAAATCAGCGTAAGTTGTTCTGCTGATCGCAGCGCCATTACATTTTAAATAACCAGCAGGCGCAGTAGTCGTCGCCATTTGATGGACTGAGCCTGTAGGCACAGCAGCTGCCAAAGCAACAAATGACAGGTTGCCGCTGCCATCTGTCGAAAGAACTTCACCATCGTTGCCATCACTGCCAGGCAGAGTCAGCGTGATGTCCGCTGCTGCGTCATCTGGAGCGCGTACCGCAACAAAGTTGCTATTGCTTGTATCGCGAAAACGAATTGCTTTGCGGTCGCGAATCGTAATTCCGTCGCTATCAACCCCAATGCGATTTGTGCCGCCAGTGCTGATATTGACCGTATCCGCTGCACTGAAAAACAAACCGGTATCAGTGTCGTCTGACCGTCGGATTGCTGGTGCGCCTGCAGTGCCTGCCGGAATGTCAACATTGCCGGTAAAAGTTGGGCTGGCAGCTGTCGCCAAACCAAGATTGGTTGCAGACAGCGTTCCAACCGTCACAAACGCGCTATCTGCTGCGTTGCGGATCTTTAGCTCATCATTCGTGGTGTCCGCATACCACATGTACGCTGTGGTCGTAGCGGGTTCCGCCGCTCCAGAGTTATTGCTAAACAGCGCAGCCAGATTGCTGTTGATGTCAACTCTGACGTTTGCACCAGTGTCGTTTTGGACCAGTTGATCAGACTGACTCATTAGCCCTTCCCGTAACCAGTAGCGGTCCAGTTCACTGTCTTGGCGATCCGGGTGTCACTTGAATTGTAGACCGACACGTCAAATCCGGTAGCCGTCGAGTTGCTGATGACGTAATAGTCACCGCTGGAGTTAGTCGTGAAAACAATGCCGACAGACGGGGCGACATAAAACTTGTTGCCCGCTCCATACGCCACTGAAACGTCAGCGCTGTCGCTGGTCGTCACCGATCCAGTGACGGTACGAATCGGCATGTTGGCCTCTACTCGCAGCTGGTCAACAGCAATTTGTTCCTGCGAGTCACCAGTGCTGAACTCTGCCTTCAACTCGTATGCACGAGCTTTGAACTGGGCATTGTTATACCGCCTGTAACTTGTCCATGTCGGCGTTCCGCTTGGGTCGTCCTGTGTTGTACGGATATAGAGCTTCACGTCTGGAGCGCTGGGTGCTGCACCATCAAATTCAGCAATGGCATCAAAATCAGGCTGGTCATCCAAGAAATTTCCAGCTGGATAGAACGCACGCGCACGAAGCGTACTCTCCAACTGCACGCTAAATACGTCACTCAATGTGATTGGATTGTTCTGGAAGAAATACTCGCCACTGGTGTGAAGAACATCATTTCCCTCTTGCACAATCAAACTTGTGCTGTCAGTGTCGTCTTCTGTCAAAAAGAACGTATCGTCCTCAGCAGAAATATCACCAATGCTTGCTGATTGAGCACCTGTAGGGGCTAGTCTTAATTCGTTTAAAACTGTATCTACAACCAAGTTTGTTTTGGTGCCAGCGAACGAGGGGTCTTCCGTTTGCGTGCCAACGTTCTGAACGTTGTTTAAATCAACTTTGGTGAACTCGATATAAACCGCGTTAAGGCTTTCACGGCCGCCTGAATCAATAAATTTGATGCTATACGTTCCAGGCTTTAAATCTTCATAGGTTTCAGTGGCTGCCCCAGCAATATCATCCGAAATGCTTGTAGATTTTGCCCAGGTTACGTCTGCAAGGTCAGGCGAGTGACGCAAACGCACCACACCGCCAACACGAACATCAAGGTCTGGCGATTGGTTCCAGGTCAGTCGTGCCTGACCATTGACCGGAATCATGCTGAACCCAGTCACATCGCTAGGTGCAGCAGTTTTGCCGACAAGTACAAACGATGCAGAAGTAACAGTGCTGGTTTTATTTAAATAATTACGAGCTGAAATCTGCAGATAGAGTGTTCCTGCTCTCAAGTTTCGCAGCGTTACTGATGGCGATGCGGTTTGCACCGTTTCCCAGTTATCGTCATCCATTCGGTATTGCACCCGAAAATCATTGACGTTTTGGCGGTCATGGTTCCAGCTGACTGACGCTCCAACAAAAACACCACTGCCCTCTTCGTACAAAAATTCCTCAGTGCTAATACTGTCAACCGGGTTTGGGATAGCAGACAGATTGCTTATCTCGCGATTCGTTAGCTCAAAATCTTTATCAACAGCGTTATATATTGTCTCGTTGTAAGCAATCGCGCTTACGCCGTAAATGCCGTCTCCGCTTTCAGCAACAGACGCAACACGAAATTGTTGCGGCAAAAGCTCATCTGTTTGCACCAAGAAAACCGAGTTGGCTGCAGGCGCCTGGCTAAATGCAGAAGAAACGTCAATTATTGCTGTGCCATCATCCTGTGGATGAATGCCGCCAACTGGAATGGTGCGTGTCTCAACAACACCAGTTGGCAGCATTACAGAAAGCTTTGGTTCGTTTTGTGCAGCCAGAGCAACAGTTAGATCATTGCTGCTGTCTACCGTGACTTCAGTTGTGGTTGCAGACTTAACACGACCAGAACGACGCGATCCAGCACGCGCAGGATCTGCGACATCAATCACCATTCCAGGTCGCAACACAATTCCGCTGTCTAACGCAACGCTAAATTGAACTGTCTCAGTGAGGTTTTGCTCAGACAGGAGAAGCCATTTACCAAGGCGATTTGCTTGCCCTTGGCTATAGCAACCAATAGCCTTGACGTCTTTTTTGATAATCCCGTATTTAGCAACGGCAGCATGATCCTCAACGTATTCATACTCCACGTCACCATTAGTGTCGTATGACTGCCAAGCCACAACAGCGACTGTATGACGTGCCTTCTGTGAACTGCCTTGATACTGAAAAATGCCGTCAACAACGTTGCTTTGACCAATCAGATATTGAGGGTCAGCAGGTCTGTCCTGCAGCAGCGTGAGAGATCCGGCGCTGTAGTACGAGATGCCACGGAAAATAGCCGTCATCTGTTGAATGACGTTGTAAACCTCATCCCTGGTATTGATCAGCATGTTGCAGCTGAAACGCGGTTCTTTGCCACCTTTTCCGTTTGGAACGAGCGCGTTGCAGTATTGACTGACAGCAAAAAAGTCGTACTTATCAAGTGTGCTTTCAGGTATGCCCGCTCCATACCTCCCTGAAATCAACAAGTCGTACAAAATCCATGCAGGGTCTGATGTCCACGTCGCCGCCTGAAACGTACCGTCCCAGACGCCGGAATATGTGATACGCCCCAAGTGATTATTTGTGTTTACTGTTGCATTGCTTGGGATCTTAACTTTAATTCCACGAATCAGATATTTACGGGTAGGAATTGATTGGAACTGCCGAGAGTCGAAGCGCAGCCCAACTAAGGCGGAATTTGGATAACGAAACTTCTCGTCAATGAGTTCAGTATAGCTCTGAAAAATCGTTGTGTTGCTTTTTCTCGCGCTGTCCGAGTCGTTGCTAACACGAACCATTTTTATATCAACGGGATGGCTACCTGTAAAATTGATCATATAATCACGCTGATATGTGCTGCTACTTTTGCCGCTAATTTTGTCGCTAATTACAGTGTTGAATCCGCCGCCGTTGTATTGAACTTGTATCTCAATTTCGACCTTATGGCCCTTGATGTCGCCATCGGATTGTAATTTTTGAAGGCTAGGAATAGTTAACGTTACACGGGCTCGATCAACATCAGTGTCCGTAATCGTACGAGTAACAGGAGTGGCTTTTACAACTTCTACGTTGACAGACACTTCTTTTTGCGTAAACCGGAAAGGACCAGGAATGCGACTTTGGCTCTGCGTTCCATTGCGCGTATAAATCGTAAAGCCAGAAAAATTGTCTTTACCGTTAGCACTTTGTACAGGCGTATCGTCTAAGAAAATACCCTTGTTACCCCCTTCTATCCCCTCAATCTCGCCTTCACTCAGCAAATCGAGAACATTGCCAAACTGAACTGACTGCAGGTTGTCATCTGCTTCAGTTGGTGTGCGGCTACCGCCGCCACCACTACCGCCTTTGCCGCCGCCACCACCACCAGCGCCTTGAATGTACTTAGTTTCCGTCATGACTGCTTTTGATCAACATCAAGGCCGCTGGATAGCACTGCCGCTCCAACAAAAACACGCCCGTATGCGATTGGAACGGGCATTCCCTGTCGTGATGTATTTACAACGTTTGAGATAGTAAAAGACTCCAGTCGTGCAGCGTCTCTGCCTCTTGCACTTTCAAGACTTGTTAGCTCTGGTTGCGGCGAAATCGCTTGAGCAACACCGCCAAGGACCAAAGAAACGCCAATAGCGCCGATTGCGGATGAAGCTCCTGCCGTTAAAAAACCAACACCAACAACGCCGCCACCCCCAACGCCTGCACCAAGACCTAAAAATCCACCACCCAATGGGCCTAAAGCGATGGCAGCAGTCACTAAGCCAATACCAGCCAAGATTTGCCCCGTACCTCGACCCGCACCAGCAACCACAGGCGTGATGCTGAACACTTCCCTGTCGCTAAAAGGCATTACTAAAGGCGTTAAGTCTTGCTCAGTTACTTTTTCTTTGCTGACTGCTACGCGATAGCCAACGCCATCTCTTTCGCTATCAATCAACCACTTATCTAGCCCTGGAAAGTTGACGCACAACGCTTTGATCGCTTGCGCTGGTGTCGCTACGTCGAACTCAAACCGGCACTGACCAAGCCGTTTACGCAAAGCGCCATAGACCTTAACGACTTTCATGCCTCAAGGCACAAGCGGTGCTCTTCCCATAGTAACCGCCATACACGTCCCTGCTAGAGAGCCTGCCCTGCACATGATGCAGCACTTGCTGATCACCCAGATAAATCGCGGCATGGTTTGGCACTGGTGAAACCAGATTCATCAGCAACGCATCACCACGCTGCAGCTCTTCCACCGGGATCTTGTAGAACCCTTCCTTCTGAAAGTTCTCTAGATACAGGTTCTCACCGTGATCCCACCACTGATCACGACGGTGATAATCACGCAACTTCAAGCCCCATTCCCTTGCGTACCAATCACGGCACAACGTGTAGCAGTCCACAACGCCGTGGACAAATTCACGTCCCACATACGGGAGCACGAAGCCAACAGGCTCGCAATAGCCCCATGCTTCAGTGTTCGGGTTGACGATGAACCAGGGCAGTTCTGACTTTTCACACGCAACACGGTCAGCCGCTGATGGCTCAGGGTTGGTCGTGGGGTGACTGTGAACAACAGCAATCACCTCACCCTTGTCTTCTACTTCGTTCCAACCATCAAGAACAAAGTGCTCATCAGGTGTCTCAGCAATGTTCTGGCACGGAAAATACCGCTGACGACCTTTGACTACAGCAAGCAGCCCACAGCATTCACGCGGTGCTTCTGCCTTTGCGTGCGCCAAAATCTCAGACCTAAGCTCGTCTGATAGCTGCATCATTGCGTCAAGCCAGCTCCAGGGAACGATCCAAATGGCAGTGGTGCGTTATTGCCAAACCGCAGCTTGCAACTAGCAACGCGCTTGCCGCAAACATCTTCAGCCAAGGTGCTGGCGGGGTTGCCGTCTACGTCAAAATAGTTGCTGCCGGTATAACTGCATTCGCTACTGCGATACTTCCACTGACAAACGTTCGCGATTATTTGCCGTCGCGGAATCATCTCACCGGCTAAATCAAATTTGCTGGCTAGCTCAAACGTCACACCGTCCCGCGACTCACTCGCTTTCCGATCCACAAACCACCGCTCTTGCGGAAACTGAGCGTTTGAATCAGCTGTAGCTTCGCCGTCAAGATATTTTTTTAACGTCCTGATCCGGCGCACTTCCGCTCCACCAAGGTCATTGCCTGCAGTCGTTGCGTTGACCAGCAACAACAGTGTGGTCATCGTGCTGTCAAGATTACTGATCGACAGCTTGGGGCGCGGCAGCGTACCAGTATTAGTGTACTCAAAACCGTCAGCCTTAATTGGAATCCGCGTATAGCTCTGACTGCCGAACACAATGTTGCCATCAATATCAGCGTTAGCCCCGGCATGAAAACGGTAAACATCACTGCTGCCGTGCAATGTTGAATCCAGCCTCAGCTCAAATAACTCGATGATTGCACTGGGGTTGATTTTTGCCAGCTCCTCATAAGCCGACGCAATCCCAGTCCAAACACACGTCCCATCAGTAACCGTATCGCCAACGATATTCGGCCAGCCGGGTTCTGAGCTGCCTGACGTTCCAGCAGTAGAACACCGAAAAAACAAGCCAGACGGTTGCTGCGCTGTGGCACGCCGGATGTCGCCAACAGAAAATGCGGTACTAGCGGCCCATGCTGCTACTGCCATTACGGTTCAAAGACTTGACGGAACGTTGCTTGAATTGTGGCGCGATTCAAGTACGGAATCGACTTGCTCCACTGCTCACAGACAAACTTAGAGCTGCTGGCCTCGCCGGGTGGGGTGAAATCAAAGCTGGCATAGTCTGCAGCTCGTGCATCCAAGAATGTCTCGATCGTGTCGGAATCAGTCTCGGACACCTCAAAGGTCAGGTTGTAAACCTTGGGGTTTTGATTCAGGCCAAAAGTCAGTCGAGCTTCGTAACCGTCGCCGAACTGAACTTTCCGCACCACAGGGGCGCTACTTTTTTGGATGCCGTAGGTCGGCGTGATTGACGGGAAAGTAGCCATCAGCTTGCGAGGAGACCGCCAGGACGTTTCTGCTTCACCAGTTCCTGTTGCACAGCAATGCCGATTGCCTTGCCAAGTTGCGAAGCCTGATCAGCGTTGCCCTCAACAGACGAACCAGAAGCATCCACGTTTACTGTCACATTAGCGCTGCCCATTGCGTTGTTTGGAACGATATTGCCCTGCGCTCCAGGGATAAACAACTCAGGGCCCTTTTCGCCAACAAGGTAAGGCTGGCCTGTTCCGACCTGCCCGCCAAGAGCCTTAGGAGTGGGAGGGACAAACGAACCATATTGCCCACCTGTTCCGTAGTAAGAGTTTGGCTCTAGGCCCGGAACACCTGTGCTGCCTTTACTTGGGGCACTCACACCGGCAAACATGCGAGCAATGCCAATCGAGATGTACGTCGCAATCATCTGCTTAGCTGCATCCATCAACAGTGATGCAATGCTGCGAAGGAAGTCTGCAAATGCCTGCTCTGCAGTCTTCGTGCCTTCAACAACAGCAAGCAAACTATCGAACAACGAATCCGTTACTGGAACGGTAATCGCCATGGCTTCCGTGAAACGCGCTTGAGCTAACGCCGCTTCGTCAATGGCTGGTTGATATTCCTTGAAATTAGCAATTTGATTTTTAATTTGCCGCTCTTGGTCTTTTAAACCTTGACGGACTTCAGGATTAAGAGCAAGAATATTTAACTGCTCACTAACGTTAAACAGCTGTTCTTTCATAATTGACAGCTGTTCGTTATAAGCAGCAGCTTGATCAACCTCTAGCTGACGACTTGCTCCAAAAAACGGGTCCATTAACTCTGTTTCACGGGCAAACGGACTTGTCTGCCTGATTTGCTGATCAGCAGAAATTTTTGCTTGCAGGTTTTGCATCTTAATTTCTTGGTCTACTTGCAGCCGTGAAAGCTTGTAAGCAGCATGAGCTTGCTCTAAAGACTGCAATTCCAAGTAATACTGTTCTTTGGCTAAACGCTTTCTAAGCTCATAATCTCGATTTATAGAAGCAACTCTTTCTGCTTCATTTACGCCAATTAAGTTTCTTTTTTGCTCTATTTCAAGTGTCATTTCAGTAATATTTAATTTATTTTCTAAACTCCTAGCTTCTTCTTCAAAAAACTTAAACCTACCTTGCTCCATTTGCCTAAACTTAAGGTCCATCTCCTGCTCTTGCCTCAACATTCCTATCTGCTTTACCGCTCCAGACATTTGTTCTCTTTGAATCTGGCGCTGCGCTTCTATGCGAGCGTTTTCTTTGGCTGCCTCAGCCTGACGTTTAGCCTCTTCGGTTAAGTCTTGCTCTAGCTCAAGCTCTCGTCTTTTTTCCTTTGTTAGCTCTCCAGCAAGTTGAATGGCTAAGACATCTAACTTGTTTTGCTGTGCCTGAATGGCCAGATTTCCCTTATCTACCGCAAAAACGTCTCTGCGGCTGGTTAAACTAGATTTTTCTAAAGCTGTTGCTTGCTCGGCAAGCCCAATTCTGTCATCAACAACTTTGTTAATTTTCTTCTCTAATTCAAGCCGAGCTTTTACCTCTGGGTCCTGAGACAGTGTAGAGATGTTTTTAGCTCTAGCGCGTGCAAATTCTTGCCGTGCGGCAGCCCCAGGACCGCCAGATTCAACAGGAGGTTGATTAGCTGGATCCGTAGCTCGCCTCAACTCTTCAACCTTAGAAATACCTCCAAACAAACCTGCTACGGCTTGATTAAGGTTTGTCAAGATTGGAGCAAAGGTTGCAGTTGTTGCTGCGCCAAAACGGCTCAATGCGTTGCCAGCATCTTCTGCAGAAGTGGCTAAGTTCTCAAGACTTTTTACTCCGCCTTCTCCGACGATTCCAAGCAACCCCCCTTGCGCGGCTGTTCGCGCCGCCCCACCGATCCCTAAAGTCCCAGCAAAACTGAGTGATGCTGCTGTGCTGGTTCCCGCTAAGCCAAATCCTTGAATAAGCGCATCTAAAGAGGTAGATGCTTTTGTTGCAGCCAATGCAAACTCATTTGCAGCCTTAGCTGCTTGATCTAAACCCTGACCAATGGCACTTCCAAGAATCTGTCCGCCGAAACCTATTCCAGCTGCACTACCAGCAATAGATCCGATGGCTCCGCCAGCTACCGATCCAATGCCTCCTCCAAACAGCAGGGGAAAACCAACGCTTGCAGCAAAATCACCAATAGCTCGTCCACGTTGCTGTTTTCTTTTTTGCGCAGCTAGCTTTCTTTCTCGATCTAACTTCTGATTCAGTTTTTGCTGAGCGCGTGCTTCACGCTCTGCTGCTTTTGCGTTTTTTTCTCGCGCAGCGGTTTCTTTTTCTTTTTCACGACGTTGTTCTTTTAATTTTTTAATTAACTCTTCTCTACGAGCAAGCTGAGCCTCTCTTTGCTCAACAGTTTGCATCCCTTTGGACGCACGAACAAGATTCTCGTATTCGTTTTTTAACTTTTTGACAACTTGTGCTTGCTCTTCTGCGGCTTTATTAAACAACATAAAGGTGCCAGAGCCCACCTTTACGTTTGCTGAAAGCTCCCTAAAAGTCGCTTGTAACGCCTCGGCTTGAGCAATAGTTGTTATTTGCTTTTTATTAGTTTGTTCAAGATTTTTTGCGTATCCTTTGAATTTAGTAACTAGCGCTGCAATTTTATCTCCTGTAGGCCCTCCCATAGCCTTTGTAAGATCTATTGCTTTTATTCGAGAAAGATTCTGCTCAAGCTGTTTAACGCTCGTAATCGCACGCTGTAGCTTGCTCTGCCCCGAAACCTGTAAATTTAGATTGATCGGAAACTGAGACACTGCTAAGCGGCGGCACCCTTCTCTTAATCCTACCGCCTAGACATTGTTTGCGCCCTATTGGCGGTTTTGGCATTCTGGATCGCTTTCTCTTCTTGCTCGTTCTTTAACTCAAAAAACGCAGCCCAACCGACTAGCTCTTCTTGCGTCAACGTCTGAGAAAGCTGAGCAATCGTCATGCCCAGCTCTTTCGCTAACGCATAGAGAAAAAACCAGTCGCCATTAGCTTTTGAGGTCTGCCTTCGCTTCCTCCACCTTGTTCTCCGTTCCAGAAGCCAGCATTGCCAGCTGGATGT
>JAAXIF010000072.1 GCA_012270485.1 Sphingobacteriales bacterium
TATTACCTTAGAAAACTCTAACTAAACGTGGCACTAAATTATGGGGAGCTTACATATGTAGCTGCGAGCAGATTTAAGGATGTTGAGAACTTATTTTTTTTTAAAGGCGACATAGCTTCAACCGGAATTAAAGAAGGAGTTATCGATTTTACTGTTTGCGATCAAGTTATTATGCATACTGAGATACCTGAGAAAACATTTGAGCATCTCTCTTCTATTACTTCATTCAAAGGGGAGTTTGCATGCTATGTTTATTCCAAGAAAGCTTTACCAAGAGAGTTGGTTGATGACTATTTTAGGAAAGCTACACATGATATCTCGGCAGAAAAAATGTGGGAATTATCAGAACAATTAACAATTTTGGGAAAAAATCTTTCTGATCTGAAAGTATCATTTACTTGTCCAAATATCCCTCTTTTGGGAATTAAAGGTGGTGATTATGATATTCAGCGCTTCATTTATTGGAATTTCTTGAAGTGTTTTTGGAAAGAAGATTGGGGGTTTGATTTAAGTAAGAGTACGAATTTTGATTGGTATGCACCTAGTAATGCGAAACGTTTTTCTAAAGATGAGTTCTTAAGTATGGCTAATGATAATAAATTGATTGTTGCCTTTCTACATGAAGAAGAAGCCTGTTACTCAGCACGCTTTTCAAAGCAATAATTTAAATAATTTGGTTTCATAACTATTTCTATTTGGTTTATTTAGGTAAGCAATCGATTTAAAAAAAAATTAGTGCTAAGGAAATTTATAGGACATTCGTCTTTGTATGTATTGGCAAGAATAATAGGCAGTATTATACCTTTTATTGCAGTTCCTCTAATTGCAAGAGAACTTGGTGTTGAGTTATTCGGTAGGTATGATTTTTTTTTAGTTGCCGCCTCATTCGCACAAATTCTTATTGGAGGATCATCAAGTGCCGCATTGAATTTTTTTTACTATGAAAAGAATACTGAACATGAAAGAGAAATTCTTGTTAAATCACTTTCATTTTGGAATATCTTTCCTGGGGCTATTATTTCCTTTTTAATTACATTATTCATTTATATTATTTCAGGATATTTATTTGACAAACAACTTGAGTACAATACTTATATTGCTTTTGCTTTTTTAATTATATTTCAACAATATTGTTTATACGTTGTAGGAGTTTTAAGGATAGCTGAAAAAGCTCTAATATTACTCTTATATCAAGTCTTAAGTAATGGTATAGCAACGGGATTTGGTATCTTAGGCTTAATCTTAGTAGACACTAATACAGTTATGATTTTTTTTATATTCTCAGCATTTGGATACTTAATTTTTTCAATTTTGGGGCATTATTATATATTTAGGATACTACATAAATCTAAAACAAAGATATCTTATACTAAATGTATCAGTTTATGGAAAGATCAACAAAGATTTGGTTTACCCATGATGCCAGGACTATTAGCTGAATATGGGTTATCTTTCGCAGATAGGTTCGTAGGCTCATTCTTTCTTTCTGGATATGAATATGGCTTGTATGCTATAGCCGCAAGAATTGCATCTATTGCACAAATTGGTATACAAGGTGTTTCTTTTGCTTTTTTGCCCTTTTCAATGAAATTGATACATAGTGATGAGGAGGATTCATCAGTTTCGCTAAAGTTAGATTTGATATGGAGATATCTTTCCTTCTTCTATTTAAGTCTCATTAGTGGGGCTTTTATATTTGCTGATAAGATTACCGAAGTTTTTGGAGGTTCTCTTTTTAGCGATGCAAAATATATATTTCCATTCCTTATGCTTTCCTATGTAATATACAGTTACACTTATTTCAGTTACCTTGGTACTTTAAAATTTAAAAAGACTGGTTACTTTTCTTTTGCTGTTTTAATTGGATGTATAGTTACAATTTGTATGAGTGCAGTTTTTATGAGCTCACATTTATTCAGCATAAACTCGTTAGGAAATGTAATAGGTAGATTGGTTGGTGCAGGATTGACACTCATTCTTAGTTTTTATTTTAGTCAGTTATTTTGGCCCCTCAAATGGTCTTTCATACGAGTATTCATTCAAACTTTTTTATTCTTTCTTTTGATCCTTGTTGTAACAATAATGAGTTTTGAAAGTATCAGTTATTATTTATTCATATTTTTTGTTATAGTATTGAGTACGCTTAGTTTTAAAAGAAAAGATGTGGATCTATTTAGATCTTTAATTTAATGTCGTTCATAATGGTTGTATATATAGTCTTAATCATAGCTATTACATGTTTAACACGAATTCCTTTTTTGAATATTTCTAATTCGGATAGATTTACTCAAATGTGGGTTATACAAAATGCTTATTACTACAGTGGTAAAAAAGGGGAAAAAAATAATTCCTTAATAAAGGGACATCTATTTTATCCATTGTTTCCAGCTTTATTGATTCGTTCTTTTCCCGAAAAATACTGGATATTACTTGGTACTTGTTTAAATATTTTAGGAGATATTTTTACCGCAATTTTGATATTTTTCCTACTCATTCCCAATGAACGTGATTTATATTGGTCTTCTTTTTTAATTTCAATTTTATGGACTACACTCCCAATACTACATCCTGTAAATGCTAGGTTAGTAGGAATTGGTGCTCGTGGGATAGCTCCTTTTTTTTATTTCGTTTATTTTCTCTCCATAGGAAAAGTTATTGATGAAACAAGCTTATTCTATCTTATACCAACAATAGTTGCTGCAGTATGTGTTATTATTTCTTCTCAATTCGGCTTACAAGCGCTTATATTTACAAGTATGGGTCTTGCATTTTTCTTTAAGACGTTTATTCCTATTCTAGTTATTATAACAATACTATTAATAAGTTTATTTATACCAGCGTTTAATTTAAAAAACCAGCTTCTAGGAAAATTATTTCACTACCAATGGTATTGGTTACATGGACGTCAATTTTTATCTAAACGAAATAACCTATTACATTTTTTGAAACTTTTCAAAAAAAATCCGGCATCTTATATTGTATACTTTTTTACTTCTTTAACACCTGTGATTGTTATCTTAGGTTTTTCAGGTATAGTAGGGTTATGCATATTCTTACAATTTTTTGAAAAATCAACTTTCGGGTCTCATGATTTTAATTCATACTATTTGGCTATTTTTTTTTCAGTTCTGATTATTTCTCTATTGACAATGAAAGGTCCGTTAATTATTTTTGGAGAGTCAGAACGCTACTTAGAATATGCTTCTGGATTTATTGTTTTGCTTATTACATCAGTATTAAATTTTGAGACAATAACACGTGTGGTTCCATCGTTAATCGCACTAAATTTAGTGATCATTTTTTTAAATCTCAATCTATTCAAAATTGATTATTTATCTAAATCATTATTTCCTTCTGAAGATCCTGAAATACGAAAATTGATAAGTTACCTGTGCAAAAGAAAAATTATTACATCTCCAGTAACTTTTTCATCTGTACTCGCCTTTTATGATAAAAAAAATGGTAATGAAAATAAATATTTAAATCATTTAGTATATAATACCAATACTAAACTCAGTCATTGGCCATCAGGTAATGCTGTATATCCTGCTATTGAAATGAATAGTAGTTTTTTAATGAATAAATTTGAAATTGATACTGTAATAGTTCAAAAACAATGGACTTCACGATTAAATGGATGTATGAATCCTAAAAATTTAGTATTTAAATCAACAATCGAAACAGAAAATTATCAAATATTTTTTTTAAAATAATAAAATCAATATGATTAATCCTTCAAAAAGAATTTCCTATTTCTCATTTGGCTATATACCTGACAATCGTTTTTTCCGGGATTTATTTTTTAGATTAACAGGTTATCCCAATTTAATTAAGAGATTACAGGCGAAAGACATAATTAACGCACTCGATATTCAACTAGATCAAAAAGTTATTGATTTTGGCTGTGGCAGTGGCTATATAACAGTTGAAATAGCAAAACAAGCTGATGAAGCGTTAGGCATTGATATTAATCCTGAGATTGCTAATAATGTAATACCTGAAGCTCTGAAAGGCAAGTTAAAATATCAGGTAATTGATGGGCGTACATTAGATATGTTAGATAATTATTTTGATATTGCTCTTTGTAGCGAGGTTTTAATGATGATATCTGAACCCGATCAGTTTCTTTCTGAAGTTAAACGAATTCTCAAACCGGGCGGTAAATTAGTCGTTGTAAATGGGTTAGGACATCCTGCGATTGAGAAGGCTTACTCAAACAACACAATACTTCTAAAAATTGCCCGTCTTTTATATCCTAAAAGATTTCCTAAAACATACAATGAGTATGTACAAAATTTACGCGGGGTCTTTGAGACGGCATTTGAGTTCCCTAAAGCAGATTATTATATTGATTTACTTCAAAAAAACGAGTTTAAGGTGATCAAAGAGTTTAGATCACCAGGTAAAATTTCTGGTGATTTAAGTTCATGGAATCAGTTTTTTTTATATATTAAAACGGGGAAGGGGATTGTTACAAATTTTGTTTTTGCAAAATATCTTCTTTTCTCAATTTTAGATAATTTTAGTAAAAACAAATATGAAGGAGGGCAGGTAATTATTTCATATTCGGAGAAATTAGCTTAAATGGTCAGGTATAAGAAACTTTTTTATAGAAGTTACTGGGATATAAGACTATATATGCTCAAGAGAAAGGCTTTTGTTCGTTCAGGTCCTTTTGAGTTTAGTGTTTATCGAAATTTACTAACACTCATTAAGAACTCTGAAGGCAATAAATTTATTGATTTCGATTCTGAAGTTTTATTTCCTGATCAGAGAGGATGGTACGTGAGACATGATATCGATATGCCTAATTGCTTGAATCAGCTCGATAAGTTTTTAGATCTTGAGTTAACTTTAGGAATTAAGCCAGCCTGTTTTATTAGAATTGACTCTCCAGCATATGCTTCAATTGATGTGTTACCATTGATTAAAGAATTTAGTAAACAAGGAGTTGTCTTTGGATTACATAGCGAGTGTTATATTCATGATAATTGGAAAGATTATTTTGAAAGTGAGATTAAGAAATTTAGGACATATTATGGGTTTCGTCCACAAGCATTTAATGTCCATGGTTTCGGACATTATAAATTGCGAGAAAGAGAATGTTTCTACAAATACATGACGCATCAAAAAATAAACGACTATGGTTTTTCTTTTTGTGATTTGCATAACGGATTAAGAGAGTATAAATATTGTATTCAGGATTCAAACGCTTTATTCCCAGCTAACTCTTTAGAGGATTATAGACCTGAAAGACGGTTTTTATATAATGATTTTTCTACTATCCCTCCAATACACAAGGGATCAAGAGGATTAGTATTAACTCACCCAGGATATTGGGTATAAACTAAAAATAAATGGAACAACAATATTTTGATTGTGTTACAAAAACTAAGAGTTATTCGAATAAGCGAAATTTAAAGAATTATTTAAATTACTTTTTTTCCGGAGTGCAGATCGATAATAAAAAAATGTTAGATGTTGGAGGTGGTTCGGGACTTTTAAGTTTATGGGCGGCTGTGAATAGATGCGAATCAATTTGTCTGGAGCCAGAATTTGATGGTTCTACCAATGGAGTTGTTGATAATTTTCAATTACTTAAAAATTGTATTTCTAATAATCTCCCTGCGAGAGTAGACAAAGTAACAATACAAGATTATCTAGCCCAAAATTTAAATGAAAAGAAAGATTTTTTTGATTTAGTTGTAATGTCTAATACAATTAATCATATTAATGAAGCTGCTGTTATAGATATGCATATATCTAAATCTTCACAAGATTATTTCATAAAATTATTTGCAGAAATACTTTCTATAACAAAAACAGGCGGGTATTTAATTATGACTGATTGTAATAGAAATAATTTTTTTAATGTTTTTGGCGTTAAAAGCCCATTAATGCCTACAATTGAATGGTATAAACATCAATCTCCTTATTTGTGGAAAGAGATACTTAAAAAAGCTGGGTATAATAATATTGAAATTAACTGGTCAACCCCCAACTCGTTGGGAAAAATAGGTCGGATTTTATTGGGGTATAGGCTTCCTGCTTTCTTTTTGTTATCTCATTTTAAAATTACAGCAATGAAACCATGAGTCACACAAAGAATATCTCTTTAATAACTGAGCTAAAGTATTTTAAATACTTTTTCTTTTTTATACTGGGATCGGTTTTGCACTTGTTAGCATATGCCTCAATAAATCCCATATTAATTGCTGGTTTTTTTTTCTTAATTACCCTTTTTTCTTTAAAAATTTGTTTAATAAAATTAGACTACTTCTTAATATCCTCTTTTTTACAGCTATTTACCATATGCTGGATAACGGCAGGTGTTGCAGCTTTGTATTTTCAATTTTTTGGTGACGAAAGCCAATTGTACGGCGATGCAGGAGTTTTCTTTGAGATTGTTACAGACAATACAAATGATTTTTCACTTTTGGAAATGCGCCTTCTTCATGAAGGGAGTTTAGCGATAGTTGTATGGAGGAAGATTTATGCATTTCTTTTTTTTATTGGATTCCCTAAAGAAAGATATGTAGGTATAACAATAAATATAATCAATGTTGTTTTATCTGGAATTGTGATTTTAAAATCAGTTAAATACTTATTTAATGATAACAGGGATAAACTAGAAAGGTGTTTGAATTATTTAAGCCTTTGCGGATTATTTTGGCTTTTTGCTTCTATTCATCTAAGAGACAGTTTTGTTTTATTGGTTCTTACTGTTGTGTATCATTCTTGGGTTAGATTTTTATGTGATAGTAGTAAAAGCTATTTCTTTTTTCACGCCTTATTTGTTTCTACACTCGCTACAATTTTAATTTACTTTTTAAGGGGATCAATAGTTTTCATTCCTCCTTTAATAGCTATTTTAGCACTGCTTGTGAAAATGTTAAAGCGAGAAAGGTTAGATTTACTTTTTTTTTTAAAATTGACTATTTTCATTTCAAGTTTAATTTTTCTTTTTGCTTATACGAACTCATTAAGCTCATTTATTAATGCTATTCAGGTACTAAATGAGGGCTATGGGGATTTATCAAAGGAGCAGCACTCTTCGTCCTCTTTAGGGGTTTCTCTGATTATATCACAGCCCATTTTTGTTAGAATCCCTCTGAGTTTAATATATGCATATATATTTCCCATCCCTATATGGAGTGGCGTCACTAGTGGTGTTTATTGGCTTTTCATTTCCTGTAATACAATTCTTTTTTATTTCTTAATCCCAAATATTTTCTATTCTATCATAGAGTGTTTTTCTAATTTTTCCAAAATCACCTCAGGGGTATTATTTATGGTTTTGTGTTTTATCTTTCTAAGTATTGGGGTTGCTTTTACAAGTTTAGAAGTTAGGCATATTGCAACAGTCTTTCCTGCAATTTTTGCTTTATCGGTATTTCCTGAATACAGAGAAAAGAATATTAGATATATAATTAAAATGATTCGTTTCTATTATATAGCAATCATTATTGTGATTCATATTATTTGGGCTACAATTAAATTTTTGTAATAAAAATTATGCGAATATTATGTGTTATTGATAACATTGGATCCGGCGGCGCACAAAGGCAATTAGTTAACCTAGCGGGTGGGCTTAAGAATTTAGGCAATGAGGTTGATTTTTTTTATTATAATGATTATTCAAAATTCTTCTTGGAAGAGTTAAATAGGTTTAAAATAAGAATAATAAAATTTAATACAATTGGTAAGAGAAATAAACCTTTCCAAATACTAAGCTTTCTCATTAAGCATTTAAGTAAAGAAAAATATGATGTAATTATCGCTTTTATGTTTGCGCCTTCAGCATTATGTTCAGTAGCAAATTTTTTTTCAACTAATTCTTCGGCTAAACTTATAGTCTCTGAAAGAAGCTTTTATAAAGATGAAAAAAATTGGTTTAAATCTCTACTATTTAGAGCAACATATTTTGGCGCAAATAGAATAGTTTGTAATTCTTTTACTCAAAAAGATTGGTTATGTAAATTTTTCCCTTTTTATAAAAATAAAATATGCGTAATTTATAATGGAATTATCCCGAGGGAAATTAAAATAACAGAAAATAATTCTAAGCTAACAAAAACGTTATTGGGAGTTGGAAGAATATCTCGTGAGAAAAATATTGAAACAATTCTTTATGCATTAATTCATTTCTATGAGAATTATGGATGGTTGCCTAAATTTAAGTGGGCAGGTTCATTGAATCAGTCGGCGGACAAAGTTTATCTAAAAAAGTTAAATGAAATCATTGAAGCAAGTCCATGTTTAAAAAATAATTGGGAATGGCTCGGTCAAAGAAATGACGTGGAAGATCTAATGAAGAATACAGATGCTTTAGTTCTGGCAAGTCATTATGAAGGTTTTGCTAATGTAGTTTGTGAGAGCTTAAACAATGCTAAGCCAGTTTTTATTTCAGATGTGTGTGATCATGGTCGAATTATTAAACACGGGGAAAATGGATATTTATTCGAAAAAAATTCAAGCATTCAATTATCAAATCTATTTTTCACATTTTATGAATGTAAACAAAGTAATTACATTGGTCTAAGAAAAAGTGCTTATGAAACTTATTTACAGTTCTTCACTTTCGACAATATGGTAAATAGATACACTCAGGAAATTCAGAAATAAATAACATATGTGTGGAATAGTCGGAATAATTAGTATCAATGATGATGTTGCAAAGCGAATCGAAGAGTGTAAAAAGATGAGTCATGAAATGATACATAGAGGACCTGATGATGAAGGTTTTTTTTCAGATGATTTCTGTACTCTTGCAATGCGTCGCCTTGCTATAATTGATCTTAAATCTGGTAAACAGCCTTTATATTCTGTAGATAAACGATACTTGATTTTTTTTAATGGGGAAATTTATAACTACAAAATTCTCCGTCAGCAGCTTAGTCAAATTGGTGTTGTTTTAACAAGTAATAGTGATACGGAAGTCGTAGTCAATCTGTTTGCTATTTATGGAAAAGAAATGATGAATATGCTTCATGGTATGTTTGCATTTTGTATTTATGATAAAATCCAAAGAAGATTCTTTTTTGCTAGAGACAAATTTGGTGAAAAGCCCTTTTTTTATTTTTCTGATGCAAGTCAAATTGTTTTCTCTTCTGAAATTAATAGCCTACTTAAAGCGAAACGGTTTACCCCAAAGTTAAACAGGGGTATGATTCCGGAATATTTGCGGCGTGGTTTTGTACCAGATTCAAATACCTTATTACAAAATGTTTTGTCTCTTCCTCCAGGTTGTTATATGGAGGTGGAAGTAGATATGAAAATTGTGATCGAACCATATACAAAGACTGTGTATTCTAAAGATGAAAATATCAAAACAATAGATGATGCGGTTAGTCTAATTAGGCCATTATTTGAGAAAGCTGTTGAAAAACAATTAACTAGTGATGTACCTGTTGGAGCTTTTTTATCTGGTGGTATAGATTCAAGTAGCGTCGTTGCGATTATGACGAAATTTTCAAACGCACCAGTGAAAACCTTTACAGCTAGGTTTCAAAACCAGAAATATGATGAAAGTTCTATTGCTCGTGTTGTTGCTAAAAAATTTGCAACAGACCACCATGAACTAGTTGTTGAGGATAATCAATTTACTGAAGATATTTTTTGGTTGATTCTAAGACATATTGGTGTACCTTTTGCTGACTCTTCAGCTATTCCAACCTATTTAATCACCAAAATGATTTCAGGTCATGTGAAAGTAGCCCTTTCAGGTGATGGAGGAGATGAGGTATTTGGTGGGTATACAGTTTTTGATTGGATAAATAAAGTAGCTAAACTCAAAAATATTCCAGAATTAGTTCGTAATAGTGTATTTCATTCAACGAATTTGTTCAACTCGTTGTTTTTTGATAGTAATAAGATTAGACAACTTTCTAAAGCGTTAGATATTTCAAAGTTGAGTATTCCACGTATAATTCAGGAAACACAAGCTCTTTTTTCTCAAACTGAGTTAAGTTACGTATTAGGACAAGATTATTATTTCTCTGAGTTTAATAGCTATAATGAGTCGAATAGTTTATTAAGAAATGCAATGCTTTACAGGCTCCAATACGATCTTCCACAAGATATGCTTGTAAAAGTCGATCGTATGAGTATGGCTAACTCTCTAGAGGTTAGAAGCCCTTTTTTGGATCCAGTACTTTTTGAAGCGAGTTGTACACTTCCAGACAAATTCTTGAGGAAAAACGGCTTGGGTAAACTTGTAATTCGCAAAATGATGAAAGATGAGATACCTGATATTGTATTTAATCATCCGAAGTCAGGGTTCAGTATTCCGCTACACTCATTTCGAAATCAAGAGTTCTCAGCATTAGCTAAGTATCTGCTTGACAAGTCATACATGTATGAATTATTTAATAAACAGGCCTTAAATGATATTCTAATCATTGGTTTAAATGATGTTGAAAATAGCAGATCTGGAAGTATTTATAGAAAAACACATCAGTTATGGAGCTTAATGATGCTTTCAGGGTGGATTGAAATGTATAATGTAGAAGTATAGTTTACATGAAAAAGGTTAAAGTATTATTTGTAGGGTCATTTATTAATAAGGCAATCGATGGAAGTGTGGGTGGGCAAATGTATGCATGTCGTTCACTCGTTGCTTCTAACGTTTCAAATTATGTAGAATGGATATTGCTAGATACTACAGCTAAATCTGTGCCACCTCCTTCTGTTTATATTAGAGGTTTTTATGCTTTGGTTAGACTAATTAAGTTCTTGCTCATTATTGTTGTTAAAAGACCTAAATACTCACTGATCTTTTCAGCAAATGGGGCAAGTATTATCGAGAAGGGCATGATGGTCTTAATTTCAAAGACATTTGGGATTACTTGTTTTTTTGCTCCTCGAGGTGGGCCAATAGTTTCCGAAATTGAAAAAAGTTCTTTATTAATTTTTTTTTTGAAACTATTTATTCGAAAGAGCGATTATATAATTTGTCAAGGCATTTTCTGGAAATCTTTTTTTGAAAAATTAGTTCCTGATGCATCACCATCAAAATTTAAAATAGTTTCTAACTGGATTGATCTGAAAAAATATCCTTATCAAACAAGGATTGCACCTAGAAATGAAAAGCTAAATACAATCAATATACTTTTTATGGGTTGGATGCAGAAGGAAAAGGGAATATTCGAAATATATGAATCATTAGTTAGACTAAAACTTGATAATTATCTTATTAAGGTCTCTTTTCTTGGTGATGGGAATGATAAAAATAAAATGATTGAATTATGTAAAAATCTTGCTCCAAACTATCTGGTAACATTTCCAGGGTGGGTATATGGTGAACAAAAACTAAAATATCTTAATGAATCAGATATATTTTTACTTCCATCTTATGCAGAAGGAATGCCAAATTCTTTAATGGAGGCAATGGCTTGTGGAATACCTTCAATCGCATCTAACGTTGGTGCAATTCCTGAAATGATATCAAATATGGAGACTGGTATACTAGTTGAACCAGGAAATTCAATTGAGTTATCAAATGCTTTGAGTTTTCTTATTTCCAATCCTATTAAAAGAGAAGAAATTAGTAGGAATGCAAGGCTAATAATTGAAAAAAAGCATTCGTTAGTCTTTGCCGAGCGTGAATTTATTTCTTTTTTTAATAAATAGTTATTTTATGTGTGGAATTGTTGGCGGAGTTTATTCAGTAAATCGAGAGAGTGTAAAAAAATATGTTGATTCATTAATACATCGTGGTCCTGATAGTCAAGGTATTTATCAAGAAGATTCGGTTTTTTTAGGACATACTCGACTTGCGATTCAAGATTTGTCTGAGAATGGGAACCAACCTATGTTCTCTCTAGATGGCAGGTATGTAATTGTATTTAACGGAGAGATATATAATCACCTAGAAATTAGGTCTTTGCTTTTAAATAAATATCAATTTAGGTCATCTGGTGATACAGAAACAATACTAAATGCATATATAGAATATGGTACGGCATTCTTGGATATGCTGAATGGAATTTTCGCATTAGCTATTTTCGATACAAAAGAAAAAATAATTTTTATAGCAAGAGATCATTTTGGTGTTAAACCTCTTTATTATTATAAGGATCAGAGTAAGTTTTTATTTTCTTCAGAAATAAAAACTATGATTGAAGCTGATATATGTAAAGAAATTGATTCTAGTGCATTAGTTGATTATTTAACTTTTCTTTGGTCTCCCGGAGGTAAGACACCATTTTTGAAAGTACGCAAATTATTACCGGGTCATTACATGAAATTTTCAATCAATGACTATCAAGAATCTTATCCTATAAAATTCTATAAACCAGATTTTAATGGTATTTATAGTAAAAAGAGCGAACTTGAATTAATAGATGAATTAGATCAACGTCTTACCAATGCAGTGAAAAGACAGATGTTGTCTGATGTGCCAGTTGGTTTTTTCCTTTCAGGTGGGCTTGATTCCACACTTTTGGTTGCGATAGCAAAAAAGATGTATCCTGAAATAAAATTTTCATGTTTTACTATTGATGTTGATAATGCAGAAGAAAAACTTGACGGATTTGTGAATGATATAGATTTTGCGAAAAAAGCAGCTGCATTTCTTGATGTTGAACTCCATATAGTTAAGGGCCAAGTTGATATCCTTACTAATTTTAACAGGATGATTTGGCATCTCGATGAACCACAGGCCGATCCTGCTCCATTACATGTATTTAATATAGCAACTCTTTCACGACAACTAGGTATCAAAGTATTAGTTGGTGGTACTGCGGGTGATGATATTTTTTCTGGATACCGGAGACACCAGGCATTGAATTATGAAAAGTATTTTAACTTGATACCTAAGTCAATAAGAAAATTGATCAAGTATGTAGTACACAGTATACCGTTTGATACGACCTTAGTTAGGCGAATAAAAAAGATAACAATTAACTTAGATCTTAGTACACGTGAAAGAATGAAAGGCTATTTTCAATGGCTAGATACCGACAAGACAAAATCGCTATTTTCTGCAGAAATTGCAGCTAAGATTGGTCATTATGATCCTACTATCTATTTTGATGAATTGCTTTTAGAAATTCCTGAAGAATCTAACCTGCTAAATCAAATGCTTTTTTGGGAATTGAATACTTTTCTTGTTGATCATAATTTGAATTACACCGATAAGATGGCAATGGCTATCGGTGTGGAAGCTCGAGTTCCTTATTTGGATAGAGAATTAGTTTCTTTTTCCCAAACATTACCACCTGAACTGAAAATGAAAGGTACTACAACCAAATATCTTCTAAAAAAAGTAGCGGAAAGGTACCTGCCTCATGATATTATTTACAGGCCTAAAACAGGTTTCGGAGCGCCTATCAGAAAATGGATTATAAGTGATATGAAAAATTTTGTAGATGAATCACTCTCGGAGAAGAAGATCAAGGAGGGAGGAGTATTCAATTATGAAATGATAAAAAAGTTGATTGAAGAAAATAGAACTGGGAGAATAGATGCCGCATATACAATTTGGGCTATACTTTCAATAAATAGTTGGTTAAATCAATTTGCAAAAGAGCAATAAATATGCTTCAGATAATACAGGATCTAAAAAAAGGAAACACTTTACTAGAAGAAATTCCAGTACCTCTTGTTAAAAAAAGTCAAGTCTTAATTAGAACACACAGAAGTCTTGTAAGTCTGGGAACGGAAAAAATGTTGGTAGAATTTGGGAAAGGTAATTTGTTTTCAAAAGCCCGGCAACAACCAGATAAAGTGAAACAAGTACTTGATAAAATTAAAACAGAAGGGCTACTACCAACACTTGAAGCTGTTTTCAATAAACTTGACGAACCCTTGCCATTAGGATATTGTAATGCAGGTGAAGTAATCGCAGTGGGCGATAATGTAAGCGAATTTGCAGTTGGGGATAGAGTGGTTAGTAATGGTCATCACGCAGAGATAGTTTGTATTCCTAAGAATCTTGTTGCAAAAATTCCCGATAATGTCTCATATGAAGAGGCAACTTTTGCTGTTATAGGGTCAATTGGCTTACAAGGTATAAGGTTGGCAAATCCTACTATAGGTGAAACTTTTGTTGTAGTTGGTTTAGGACTGATTGGCATAATAACAGCAGAGCTTCTTATAGCTAACGGATGTAATGTAATTGGATTTGATTTTGATCAACGAAAAGTTGATCTGGCTAATCTGAAGGGTGTAAAAGCATTTATTGCATCTGAAATAGATGTAGTGAAAACTACAGAATCTCTTACAAATGGTATTGGTGTAGATGGAGTCATTATAACTGCATCGACATCAAGTCATGATGTAATCAGTCAGGCTGCGCAAATGAGTAGGAAAAAAGGTAGAATAGTATTAGTGGGAGTGGTAGGCTTAAATATCCAGCGGGCTGATTTTTTTAAAAAGGAACTAACATTCCAAGTCTCTTGTTCATACGGACCAGGAAGATATGATGATCAATACGAGCAGTTGGGAATTGATTATCCAATTGGTTATGTTCGTTGGACGGAAAAGAGAAATTTTGAAACAATATTGAACGCTATTTCTAAGAATCAACTCAATGTTCGATCGCTTATTACAGAAAGAGTCCCATTAAAAGACTATTTACATATATACAACAATATAGGTAATGGTTCTATTGCGTCCATACTAGAGTACGATATAAAAGTTAATAAGCAAAAAACTGTAATTCCTGTAAAGAAATTCGAATACCGACCTGCAAAAGGTGTAATAGGAATTATTGGTGCAGGAAATTTTACAAAAATGACGATGATGCCAGCTTTAAAGGGTAGTGGAGCTCATTATAAATACATATCAAGTGCTGGCGGTGTAACTGCACAGTCAGTTGCAAAAAAATATGGCTTTGAATTTAGCACAACAGATTACACAGAGATCATAAACGATAAGGAAGTAGACCTAGTGATGATTACAACACGCCATAATATGCATGCTAATATTGTAATAGAAGCGATTCGAGCCGGAAAAAATGTATTTGTCGAAAAACCACTTGCATTGAAAATAGACGAGCTTGAGCAAATTGTGCAGATATATGAATCATCCAGTGAGTCACTTACTGTTAATGTTGGCTTTAACCGACGGTTTTCTCCATTTGCAGAAAAAGCAAAAAAGCTGATTGGATCTTCACTTATTCCTTTGAATATAGTTATTACTATAAATGCAGGGTATATTCCGTATGATGTTTGGGTGCATGATATGAAAGTTGGGGGTGGTAGGATTATCGGGGAAGCCTGCCATTTCATAGACTTTATGACGTACCTAACAGGTAGTAAAGTAACGGAAGTACTGATGTGCGGACTCGGAAATAATCCTTCTGATAATACCGATAATGCCATTATTACCCTTAAATTCTCAAACGGATCACAAGGTGTGATTAATTATTTTTCGAATGGAAATAAAGCCTATTCAAAAGAACGTATTGAGATTTTTGGCCAAGGTAAAACGTTAATCATAGATAATTTCAGGAAAATGGTAGGTTTTGGATTTAAGAATTTTAGCTCTTATCGCTCTACGTTGAACAAGGGGCATAAAAAGCAATTTATGTCACTTGTTGAAAACGTCAAGAATGGTCTTGGCCCCTTAATTCCTTTTGATGAACTTATTAATACTACAAAGGTAACTTTTGCAGCAATAGAAAGCCTAAAGCAAGGTAAATGGATTAAAATAGAATAAGTATGAAAATAACAATTATAGCTGGTGCTCGGCCTAATTTTATTAAAATCGCCCCTATTATTGATGCTATAACCGATAAAAATATTAATTACAGGCTAGTCCATACTGGACAACATTATGACCGAAACATGAGTGAGAGTTTCTTTCAACAGCTTGGTATACCTGAGCCACATGCTAACCTCGAATGTGGTGGCGGGACACAAGCTGAACAAACTGCAAATATTATGGTAAGATTTGAAACAGAGCTCATCAACAACCCTGTAGATCTTGTGATTGTAGTAGGAGACGTGACTTCAACAATGGCATGCGCAATTGTAGCTAAAAAACTGAATACAAAGGTCGCTCACGTAGAAGCAGGTATTAGAAGTGGAGATATTACTATGCCCGAGGAAATAAACCGTATTGTAACTGATTCCATTACAGATTTGTTCTTTACAACATCTATAAAAGCAGGAGAAAATCTTCTCAAAAGTGGCGTAGAGGCTCATAGAATTTTTTTTGTAGGCAATACAATGATAGATACACTGTTAAAAAACAAGGAGAAATTCGTGCGGCCTGCTATCTGGGATCAATTAGGTTTGACGAAAAAAAGTTATCTAATATTGACCTTGCATAGACCAGCCAATGTTGACGGCGAATACCAGTTGAAGAATTTATTAGAAGAAATAGTATCATGTTCAAGAGGGCTTCCGATTATTTTCCCTGTACATCCCCGTACAGCAAAAAAACTCGAAGCAATAGGTTTTTCTAGTCCCAATATGCACCTAACAGATCCACTTAGTTATCTTGAATTCAATTATCTGGTTTCAAATTCGAAGTGTGTAATCACAGACAGCGGCGGTATTACTGAAGAAACAACAGTTATGAAAGTGCCCTGTATAACTTTAAGAAATTCTACCGAACGTCCTGAAACTGTGGAAACGGGTACGAATGAACTAATCGGTACAGATCCCAGAGCTATTAAACCGTATATGGATATACTCTTCGCAGAACAATGGAAAAAAGGTGGGATACCGGAATTATGGGATGGTAAAACTGCTGGCAGAATTGCTGATCATTTGTTAAATAGCCGAGATTTTATATGTGGGAAATAACTAAGTTATTCCAGTTGGTGCAGAACATGGGGCCGCGATACCTAGCTTATCGCGTATTGAATGTTGTTCGTATTAAGAGTGGATGGCATAAAAGAAAATTTCCGATTTCTCCCAAACCTTTATTATACCTGACGTTAGAAGCTTGGAACAAGCACAAAAAAGCTTTTTTTTTTAGTGATTCATCCGAAATCCCTGTTTTTGAAGGAGATCGTAAGGCAGCAGCAGAAAAGGCAATGCAGGTTCGCGAGGGCATCTTTCTTTTTTTCAATTCTATTCAATATGAACTAGGTAAAGACTATGATTGGGTTACAAATCCTCAAAATGGTTATAAATATCCGATTGACAAACACTGGTCAGATATCAATGATTTCAGCGAAGAAACGGGTGATATAAAGTTTGTTTGGGAAAAATCTCGGTTTGGATTTATATATGATTTGATTAGGGATGAACACCTTAATGGCACTAGTAATCAACAATTTGTTTTTGATCAAATATTAGACTGGATAGATCATAATCCTATCAATTGTGGTCCCAATTGGAAATGTAGTCAAGAGATCTCATTAAGGGTACTAAACTGGGTTTTTGCGTTGTATTATTACAGTAATCAATCTATGTTAACAGAAGAAAACTGGCAAAAAATATGTAACTCAATCTATTGGCAGATCCGGCACGTGTATGATAATATTTTATTTTCACGTATTGCAGTTAGAAATAATCATGCAATAACAGAAACTTTGACCCTCTATCTAATAGGTATGTTGTTTCCATGGTTTGAGAATGCGGCATTATGGAGGAAGAAAGGAAAAAAGTGGTTCCAGGAAGAGATTACATACCAGATTTATGCCGATGGTACTTTCCTTCAGTTTAGTATGAACTACCATCGAGTAGTTATTCAACTACTTACTTGGGCAATCGTTATTTCATCAAAGAATAATGACTCTTTAGATAAAGTAATTTTTGAAAGAGCGTATCAATCATTGATTTTCTTATTCAATTGCCAGAATGATAAAGATGGATGGCTTCCAAATTACGGTGCCAATGATGGTGCATTATTCTTTCAATTAAATAGCTGTCATTATCGAGATTTCAGACCCCAACTGGGTGTATTACATTATATACTCACTGGTAAAGATCTTTATGGGGAAGGATTATTTAAAGAAGATAAAACATGGTTTACAGCTTTATTTAAACCATCATCTGATTTTCAGCCTCTTAGTCATTCAATAGGAATTAAAGAGTTCCCTGTCGGAGGCTATTATTTGATTAGGGAAAAAGATAGTTTAACTTTTATTCGATGTGGAAGTCATAAAGACAGACCCTCACAAGCAGATAATCTACATCTAGATATTTGGTATAAATCCGATAACATTTTTTTTGATGCAGGTAGCTACAAATACAATGATCCTGATAAAAATATGGTTCGTTATTTTATGGGCACAGCTTCTCATAATACTTTAATGCTTAACGATACTGATCAAATGTTGAAAGGCAAAAGGTTTATATGGTATTACTGGACGCAGGCAAAAGAAGTAATTACGAAAGAAACAGAAGATGAATTTTATATTGATGGGACTATCAGTGCTTTCCGACACCTAGATAAATTATGTAAGCACCGCAGAGTGGTACGGAAGCGGAAGACAAAACCAGAATGGGTTATTGAAGATTACATATATAGTAGTAAAATAAACCGACTTCAACAACTCTGGCATACAGATAATCGACATCTTCAAAATATAGAAATTTTTGCAAAAACACAAGCTAATAACGATATAACTCTTCAATATGCAGAAGGATGGTGTAGTGAGCTTTATGGTGTCAAAAAAAAATCTACAGAATTATTTTTTGTTTCTGAAGAACCATTTATTACAACAACGATCCAAATAAAGCAGTAAGCATGAGGATATTATTGATACACCAATATTTTCTTGAAAAAAACGAACATGGAGGATACCGATGGAACGAATTTACGAGGATGTGGGTAAATGCCGGGCACGATGTAAGCGTTATTGCTGGGATGATGCATTATAATGGATCTGGAAAAAGAGAACAATATAAAGGCAAATATTTTGTTAAGACGGAGCAGGATGGTATCAAAATTCTCAGAACCCATGTATCAGAAGCCTACAATCGAAATTTCATCGGGCGGCTTTGGGGGTACTTTTCATTTATGTTTTCATCGACTATAGGTGGCTTATTCTATCTTAATCAACCCTATGATATAGTGATTGTTACGTCTCCTCCCTTGTTTGTCGGCATTAGTGGATATTTATTATCTCGATTTAAAAGAAAGCCGCTAGTGATGGAGATTCGCGACCTTTGGCCGGAGTCTGCCATTGATACAGGTATTCTCAAAAGCAGGTTCCTAATAAAGGTTGCATATTGGGTAGAAGCTTTTCTTTATAAAAAATCGCATAAGATTAATGTACTTACACCGGCATTTAGGAAGACACTGATAAAAGCCAAACATGTACCTGCCTCAAAAATTCTTTACATACCTAATGCGGCTGACTTCTCTATATCCGAATCTTTGCTGAAGACGTTTGATGTTCAGCAATTCAGACGCCAGTTGGGATGGGAGGATAAATTTGTAATTACATATGTTGGGGCGCACGGTGTTGCAAATGCTCTGGATCAGGTGTTGGAAACTGCTATGCTGCTCAAGGATACACCAGTACTTTTTGCCCTCATTGGGGAAGGGATGCAAAAGTTACAATTGAAAGAGAAAGCTTGTGATATGGCTCTAACAAATGTTGTATTTTTTGACCCGGTTCCCAAAAATGAAGTTTTTAAATATATACTTGCTTCGCAAATGGGGGCATCTGTATTACAACGAAACGACACTTTTAAAACGGTATACTCGAATAAAACATTTGATTATATGTCTTGTAAAAAACCTATTCTTATGGCAATAGATGGTGTATCGAGAGAACTGGTGGAAGAGGCAAAAGCAGGTGTATTCGTTGAGCCGGAGAATCCGGCTGATTTTGCTGCTAAAGTTTCAATACTTATGGCTGACCCGGTTAAGCTGCATGAGTTTGGTGAAAATGGATATGCTTATGCTAAAAAGAATTTTGACAGGATGAATCTGGCGAAAACGTTCATCAACGAATTAGAAGTGATAAAATAACGTGTATATAATTATCAAAGAGATACTAGATAGGATATTTTCGGCACTATTCTTCGTTTTATTGTTGCCAATATTTTTATTTGTCTGTTTATTGCTTGCAATTGCTAACAATGGAGCAGTCTTCTTTTTACAGCCAAGGCCAGGTAAAAATGAGAAGATATTCAAAATCATCAAGTTTAAGACCATGAATGACAAAAAAGACAGAAATGGTCAATTGTTACCTGATGCCGATAGGCTCACTTATCTTGGACGGTTTGTTCGGGCTACTTCGATAGATGAAATTCCACAATTGATTAACATATTAAAGGGAGATATGAGTTTTGTAGGGCCACGCCCACTGCTCGTTTCATATTTGCCGCTTTATAACGAACGCCAACGAAAAAGGCATCTTGTAAAACCAGGAATCACAGGTTGGGCACAGATTAATGGAAGGAATGCAATCAGTTGGGAGCAAAAATTTGAATATGACGTATGGTATGTCGATAGAATTAGCCCAAGCTTAGATATTAAAATACTATTACTAACTTTACTCAAAGTCATCCGTAAAGAAGGAGTGAATCAAAAGGAAAATATAACTATGGAGGCTTTCAAAGGTTCAGATAATTTATAAAAATGGTATTTTACACTACCGTTAACTTTACAGTAATTACTAGTCTATTATTTGGATGTTTTTTTTCATAATATTATTACATGTATAAATCTGCATATTCTCTTGAGGGCAAAAATATATTGATTACGGGAGCTTCTTCCGGTATTGGTAAAGAGATAGCTGCTATATGTTCAGCTTATGGTGCCAATATAGGGCTCATAGGCAGAAATCGGGAAAAACTCGAAGAGGCTAAATCTGAATTATCTGATGGGAATCATCACATCTTGGAAGTTGATATTAAATCGACTGAGTTCTTGGAAAAATTAGCCGAATACTTAAAAAAGTTTGAAAAAATCGACGGGTTCGTTCATTCTGCAGGTGCTGAGCTTACAAAATCGTTAAGTATCAGTTCTGTTTCTGATTTTGCAGAAAATTATGATCTTAACGTGATAAAGGGGTTTATGATTGCGAAGCAAATATCAAACAAGAAATATTTGCCTGCTACTGCGAGTTATGTCTTTATTTCTTCAGTAATGAGTGTTGTTGGTCAACCAGGCAAAATTGTTTATTCTGCTTCGAAAGGTGGATTGGTGGCAGGGGTTCGAGGTATGGCATTGGAACTCGTGCCAAAGCGAGTTCGTGTCAATACAATTTCTCCAGGTATGGTGCATACACCGATGTCTGAGAAAATGCTGAAGGTTTTGCCGGAAGAATCAAAAGCTGAGATCGAAAAGGCACACCCATTGGGAATTGGGCAGCCGAGCGATATAGCATATGCGGCACATTTTTTACTTTCTGATGCTTCTAAATGGATAACAGGAACTAACTTTGTTGTTGACGGAGGTTATTCGATTAAATAGCACATGAAGAAAAAAATCTATTTGGTAGGCGCTGGTGATCTAGGTATTGAAACTGAGTTTTTGATGCGAAGAAAAAAAGGCTTTTTGAGCGAATTCGAAATTGCTGGTTTCCTCGATGATAATCCGAACGCTTTGGAAGGTAAAAAAACTTCATTAGAGGTTGTGGGGGCTTCTGATTTCTCATCTTTCAAATCGGGTGATCAGGCATTAATTACAGTATCGAACAGTAAAGTTAAAAGAATATTGTATGAGAAGCTGAAGGAGAAAGTTGCATTTCATACGTTTATAGCGGATGATGTAATTATAGCTGATAACGCTCAAGTTGGTCAAGGTTCTATAATTTTCTCTAATTGCATTGTTTCGGTTAATGCATATATAGGTGAGCAAGTAACAATAAACTTCAGTAGCCGTATTGGACATGATGCTAGGATTGGCAGTTTTTCATCACTAATGTGTAGCGTTGATATTGGTGGTCATACTTTAGTCGGGGAAAACGTATTTATTGGTACTGGTGCTACTATTATTCATGGTAGGTCAATCAAGGATAATATCATTATTGGGGCAGGGGGTGTTGTGCTGAGAAATTTAAATAAATTAGGTACCTATATTGGGAATCCAGTTCAATTAATAAATTAAAAATATGGAGAAACTTATTGAAACCCTTAGCGAGATATTTGAAATGGAACCACTTAATATGAAACCTACTGATAAGTTTAAGGATTATGAGGAATGGAGTTCTTTAGTGCAACTATCTTTAATCGCCATTGTCAATGAAAATTATGGAGTGACTATTACAAAAGGTGACCTAGAAAATATTAACACTATACAAGACATATACGATTTTATCAATAAATAGTATCTAGTGGCTTTTTTAACCTTTAATAATGTGGCCATTACTGCATTGGCCGCATGCGTTCCTAGAAATATATCGAGGAATTCTGAGTCGAATATATTTACAGATGAATCTGAAAGACAGAAAGTAATTGCTTCAATCGGTATTAATGAAAAAAGATATGTAGATCCTGGTGTAACAGCCTCGGATATGTGCTATGCAGCCGCAGAAAGATTGCTGACTGAAATGAAAGTTGATCGTTCTGAAATCGACGCGCTTGTATTTCTGAGTCAGACTTCTGATTATATTACACCTGCCACAGCCCCCTCGTTGCAGGCTAGACTTGGATTGTCTAATTCCGTAGCCTGTTTCGATATAAACCTCGCTTGTTCGGGCTACGTGTACGGTTTATCTATTTGCTTTGCTTATGCATCGATTCCAGGAATACGTAAGGTGCTCTTTTTAAATGGAGAAACATTTTCAAAAGTGGTATCGGACAAGGATAAGGTAAATTTCCCTTTGTATGGTGATGCCGGTACGGCTACTTTAATTGAAAGTGGACAAGAGAATAAAACAGCTTTTTTTGATTTATATAGTGATGGAAGCGGAAAGGATGCGGTTATGATCAAAGGTGGTGGGGCAAGGATGCCTTCAGACAAAGACACTGTTATGCTTCGCGAACGAGAAGATAATAATTTTCGAACTGAGCATCATATATACATGAATGGAATAGATGTTTTTAATTTTGCCTTATTAAGGGTTCCTCAGGCCGTTAGAGAAATGCTGAAAAAGACCAATCTTGATGCTGATTCAGTTAATTATTTCTTCTTCCATCAAGCGAATAAATTCATGACGGACTTTATTGCAAAGAAACTTAAAATACCTCTAGAAAAAGTGCCCTATTGTTTAGATAAATTTGGAAACACCAGTTCATCCTCTATACCACTTACAATTGTTTCAGAAGGCACTTCGCTTGCTGACCTTAGTAATGTAATGTTGGTAGGTTTTGGTGGAGGGCTTTCATGGGGTACGGCCTGTCTGGATTTGTCAGAGAGCTATATCATAGAACTTTTTGAATACTAATGGCGGTTCGAAAATTCACTTTAGAGGATCAGTTGTGGTTTGCAAAAGCATCCGGAGATGTAAATCCAATTCATATAGATCCGATTTATGCTAGAAGGTCACAATTTGGTGAAGTGATTGTTCATGGGATTCACTTAGTATTGTGGTCATTGAATGAGTTAGCAGCAATAACTAATACACCTTTAAATATTACGGCTTTAGAAGTATCTTTTTTAAAACCTGTAAAGCTTTCACAAGATGTTGTATGTGTCGTTGAAACTAAAAATATATGTGAATACAGAATAAGGTTGATGGTTGGAGATTTAATTGTGACTTCTTTGCAAGTAAAGGCATCTTCTTGTAAGTCACCTTTTTACTTTTCGTTCCGCGAAAGTGAAAAAATTGATGAACTGCCTTCTGAATTTAATTACGATGATGAGGAACATTTTATCAATCCATCTTTGTTTGACAAAAGTATCGCAATTAAATATCCTCGACTGCCTTATGTGCTTTCTGAAGCAGCAATGCTTAACTTGTTGGCTATGACTTTTATTGTAGGGATGAAGTGTCCGGGATTGCATTCTATCTTCAGCTCTTTTAATGTTGTTTTTGCAGATCAAATAGAAAAATCTAATCTTTTAGCTTATCGTGTTTCAAAGTATCATGAACGTTTTTCTCGTTTGACTATTGCTCTACATTCTTCCTCGATGATGGGGCAGATCGTGGCTTTTATAAGACCGACACTAAAGCGTGATTTTACAATGGAGGCTGCACAGGTAATGGTAAAAAATATGAATTTTTCTGGTCAGCGAGCATTAATCATAGGTGGGTCAAGAGGACTGGGAGAGATTACAACTAAGTTGTTGGCAGCTGCAGGTGCTAATATTTTATTTACTTATTATAAAGGAGAAAAAGAAGCAGCAGCGGTGTGCGATCAGATTAATAAACCTGGGGTACGCTTTATTATGTATGACGCAAGTGGAATGCCTAGTCAATTATTTACTCAGGCTGTGACGGATTTTGCACCTACCCATGTCTATTATTATGCTACTCCTTTTATTTTCTCTACTGATAAAGGGAAATTCAATTTTGAATCATTTGTTCAGTTTTCAAGTTATTATTTGAAAGGCTTCTACAATGTATTTTCTTTGTGTTCCAATACTTTGCAAGGAGTCTTCTACCCTTCTTCTACAGCGATCGACGAAAAGGTCGATACAATGATTGAATATTCCTGTTCGAAAGTAGCTGGGGAGATGTTATGTGATTTTCTCAGTAAAATGAATCCAGCTATTAATATTTATCAACCGCGACTGCCTCGACTCAACACAGACCAGACGCAAACTTTGATACAGGTAGAAGAGATAAATACTGAAAAATTTATATTAGATCAAATACACACATTTATTCAAATGGAGCGACGATGAAAAGATATATTTTTCGAAATTATACTGTTGAATATCTTTTTGGTAAAGCTTATGAATACAGTGGCTATACATTTACGGGTGTTAATGGTAGCGAGTACGATTCATTTACCTGGATGTATTTTTTTCCGATAAAACCTACAGTAAATCAGGTTATCAATGAAATAGATGACTATATTCTTCAATTTGGAATCGCACGAGAATCAATCCCACCCTCAAAACCACTTTTTTTATTTCTTATGGATATTCCATTTTCTCAAGGAGCTTCCGTTTCTGAAGACTTGGCTGTTCGGGAGAAAGTAGATGCGTATAATCGCGAGTTGATCAGATGTAGTAAGGAAAGTAAGTTAACATATATAATCAATTTTCCTGACTTTTCTAGACGTATGTCATCTGAGAATTTGATAGACTTGAAGTATTATTATAATGGACAACTCTATATTAACCCTAAGCTTAAAAAGCAATTCAATGAATGGCTTGAACTACAGTTATCTTCTATAAACTTTCAACGAAAAAAGTGCCTTGTATTAGATTTTGATAATACGCTGTGGGGCGGAGTATTAGGTGAGGATGGGGTATTTGGTATAAAAATTGGTAATGATTATCCTGGTACTGTTTTTCACGATTTTCAAAGAAAGATACTAGAGTTATCAGAAAGTGGAGTCATTCTAGCCGCCTGTAGCAAAAATAATTTTACCGATGTAAAAGAGTTGTGGGCACAAAATGCAAATGTATTATTAGTTGAGAAGTCGTTTTCTTCGATACGTATCAATTGGCAACATAAACATCAAAATATTGTAGAAATTGCAGAAGAGCTAAATATTGGGTTGGATAGTATTGTTTTCATAGACGATAATCCCGTCGAAAGAGATCTTGTTCGATTGCAGCTACCAATGGTAACGGTTCCCGAATTTCCCTCTAATATATGGGAGCTGAATGTTTTTTTTACAGATGTTGTTAATAGATATTTTAAGGCATACAGTGTGACATCTACAGATGTAGAAAAACAAAAACAATATGAAACCAATCTAGAAAGAAAAAAAATGCTCTCATCTGCTTCTTCTTTTGATGAATATGTTGCAAGTTTAAGTACTGTACTTACTATAGAACATTTGCATGACGGTAACTTATCCCGCATTTCGCAAATGACACAAAAAACCAATCAGTTTAATCTTACTACTATCCGATATTCTGAATCGGAAATTCTACAATTAAAGGGTTCAAGATTGTTTTTTACACTGTCTTGTGCAGATAAATTTGGTGATTCAGGGATTACAGGCGTAGCAATTGTTGCGTTAAATGGAAATACAGCTGATATTGATACGCTTTTACTTAGTTGCCGTATACTTGGTCGAAAAATTGAATATTATTTTTTGAAATTCATTTTGAATTATCTTTTAGAAAAAGGAGTGAAAGAGGTAATTGGAACCTATATTCCAACTCCAAAGAACGGCCAGGTAAGTGATTTTTATCTTAAATGCGGGTTTACAGAGATCAGTAGAGTAGAAAACATGGTTAAATATGCTATTATGCTAAACGAAAAACTACCCATGGACACAAACATAAAACTTATTTACAATGGATAACAAACTGATTAAAATTTTCGCTACAGTACTTGAAATCGATGAGTCGAGTATAGGGGAGGATTTTGACCAATCTTCTTCACCTAACTGGGATTCGTTAAACCACCTCAACCTTATTATCGCTATCGAAGAAGCGTATAACGTATCGTTCGAGCCAGAGGAAATTGCCAAAATGATTTCTTATAAAGAGGTTGAATCAAAACTCAATTTTAAATTGCTAGCTAGTTAATCATGAGCAAATAATATTATTTTAATGCAGAAGAATTATTTGACAGATGGAAAATGTTAAAGTGAGTAATTCAAAAATATGGTTATCATCTCCACATATGGGGGGTACTGAGCTTAAGTATGTCAATGAAGCTTTCAATACAAATTGGATTGCTCCATTAGGTCCGAATGTGAACGGATTTGAAAAAGATCTGCAACAATATCTTGATATTAAACATACAGCTGTTTTAAGTTCGGGGACAGCAGCCATACATTTAGCACTCATTTTATTGAATGTAGGATATGGGGATGAAGTTATTTGCCAAAGTTTTACATTCTCAGCGACTGCAAATCCTATTGTTTATCAAGGTGCAACTCCAGTATTTGTTGATTCCGAACCTGATACATGGAACATGTGTCCAATACAATTGAGATTAGCTATTGAAGATCGGTTGTTAAAAGGGAAGAAACCTAAGGCTATTATACCTGTTCATTTGTATGGTATGCCTGCCAATATGAAAGAAATTATACAAGTAGCTGAAGAGTTTAGTATACCTATTATTGAAGATGCAGCTGAGGCATTAGGATCAAAATATGATGATAAAGCTTGTGGAACGTTTGGGAAATTCGGTATTCTTTCATTTAACGGCAATAAAATCATCACAACTTCAGGTGGAGGTGCATTGATATCCGATGATGGAGAATCTATTGAAAAAGCAAGATTTTTATCAACACAAGCTAGAGATTCTGCACCTCATTATCAACATTCTGTCATTGGGTATAATTATAGAATGAGTAATATTGCTGCTGGAATTGGTAGGGGGCAAATGGAAGTTTTGAATGATCATGTAGACAGAAGACGAGGAGTCTATTCTTATTATCAAAAAGCTCTATCTCATTTACCTGGCGTAAAATTCTTATCAGAACCTTCTGGATCTTTCAGTAATAGGTGGCTTACCTGTATATTGGTTGACCCACAGAAAACGGGAGGTATAACACGTGAGCATATTCGTTTACAACTAGAATCTGAAAATATTGAAAGTCGGCCTCTATGGAAACCAATGCATCTACAGCCTGTTTTTGCAGACGCACCATATTACGGTGAATCATTAGCTGAAACATTATTTCAAAATGGGCTTTGCTTGCCCTCAGGATCTAACCTTTCAAGTCAGGATCTGGATCGCGTATCTCAGTCGATTGTATTATTGTTCCAATAGAGCAATATTGCGTATATAAATAATTTTATCTACATTGTACTATATTACCAACTTACATGTTTAAAAAAATTAATATAGTTCCGCGTTGGATTATTTTCTTAATTGATAATGCGATTTGTGCTTTTGCTATGTTGTTTGCGCATTTAATACGCTACAATTTGGCAATTGAAGCAATAGATGTGCAAATATTGAGTGGCAATATCCTCATTCTTACACTTATTAATTCAATCGTTTTTATCAATTTTCGTACTTATGCTGGTATTATTCGATACACGGGCATTCAAGATGCATTGCGCATTTGTTATGCCATTTTAATGACGACTTCGGTCTTATTTTTTATTGGGTTGGTATCAAGTAATACAGGAGGAGGGGCTTTAAATTTTGCAACGGTAACTTTGATCATCTATGGTTTATTTAGTTTTCTTTTTTTGATCTCTTACCGTGTTATTATAAAATACGCATTTGCTTATCTGCGTAACTATAAAATGGATCGAAAAAATGTGATCATTTATGGTGCTGGTGAGGCAGGATTTGCGACCAAAAGAGTATTAGAACATGACGCCACATCTAACATCAGTGTAGTAGCATTTATTGATGATGATGTACGTAAGGTTGGTAAGGTAGTAGACGGTGTTAAGATTCAGCACAGATTGGATTTACAAAATATATCTTTATCACAGAAAATAGACGAAATTATTATTGCTGCGTTTAACATGGCTCCGGATAAGAAAAATGAACTCGTAGATTTTTGTTTAGACCATGATATCAAAGTACTAAATGTACCCCCTCTAGATAAATGGATCAATGGTGAATTCTCAGCACGTCAACTACAAACCATTAAGATTGAAAACCTTTTAGAGCGCGAACCGATTCGGATCAATAATGAAGAGATTGCCAATCAGGTAAAAGGTAAAAGGGTATTGGTAACCGGAGCAGCCGGTTCAATCGGTAGTGAGATTGTTCGCCAACTCCTACGCTTTCAACCGCATACGATTATTCTTTGTGATCAGGCTGAAACACCTTTGCATCACTTGGAATTGGAACTGCAGGAATTGAATCTTAGCACGGCTTGTATTCCTTACTTAGGTGATGTTACCAATGAAGAGCGCATGCAGGAAATGTTTGCCATGTATGAGCCGCATTATGTGTATCATGCTGCTGCCTATAAGCATGTACCCATGATGGAGCTTTGTCCGTCGGAAGCGATTTTGACTAATGTAATGGGTACTAAGATCATTGCAGATCTTTCAGTCAAACACCATGTACAACGTTTCGTAATGGTATCCACTGATAAAGCAGTGAATCCCACTAACGTGATGGGTGCTTCAAAACGCTTAGCAGAATGTTATGTACAATCGCTGTATCACTCCGCAGCGAATACCGGTGATAAAGATAAGTTCACCAAATTCATCACCACCCGTTTTGGTAACGTATTAGGATCCAATGGATCTGTAATCATTCGCTTTAAAGAACAAATTGAAAAAGGTGGACCGGTGACGGTTACCCACCCCAATATCACCCGTTTCTTTATGACCATTCCGGAAGCTTGTCAGTTGGTACTCGAGGCCGGTAGTATGGGTAGCGGGGGTGAAATATTTGTATTCGATATGGGCAAACCTGTTCCTATTGTTGATCTCGCTAAGAAAATGATTCGCCTATATGGGTATGTTCCGGGTATTGATATTGAAATTAAATACAGTGGGTTGCGTCCCGGTGAGAAACTCTATGAAGAGCTTTTAATGGATTCTGAAAATACCCTTCCCACTTATCATGAGAAAATTATGATTGCTAAAGTGCGGAATATTCAGTTTGATGCAATGCATCAGGAGTTTACTTCTTTGATTCAGTTGGCTAAGCAGAGGAAAGGGACGATGGAGATGGTTGCTAAAATGAAGCAGCTTGTTCCGGAGTTTATTAGTAATAATTCGGTTTTTGAACAACTGGATGGTAGCAAGAATGCTGGAGTTATTGAGATGAAAGTAAGTTAGACTTACTTTCATTGTTTAGTTGTTTAGTAGACGGTTAGTCTCCGTTTACTTTTTTGTCATGACACAAAAAAGTAACAAAAAAAGTCTAGGCTGTCGAAAAAAAGCTAAAATTTACTTCGTTACGCTACAATGGATGAAGTCTAAAGCCCAGCTTTAGTTATTAATTAAACGAAGCTGCGCTTCAGCTTTTATCCATAGCCAAACATCATCCATTGCTTAACGCTTCACTACGTAAATTTCTTAACGCTTTTTTTCTAAGGCCGGAATGGATGGGTGCGAAGAGGATTGGCTTTGCCAGTCCTCTTCGCTAGTAGTAGTAACATTTTTACCGTCATCCTGACGAGCATTACGGGCTTTGATCGGGAATTGTGAGGAAGGATCTTAGTTTTTAATGGTAGTGGATAGTTTTTTAATTTAATTGATCAATTCACACAGACTACCCATTACTCATTACTCACCACTCACTACTCACTACTCACTATTGACTATTCACGATACATGTCTGATTTTGTGAAATATACGGTCTCTGATTTTTCTGATCATTTGTTTTGGGATTTCGACAGAAATAAGATCAGTCTGGATCAGCCTCAGGCGCAGGTGGTTCAGCGGGTACTGGAATATGGACTTTTAAAAGACTGGATTGTTTTAACGCATCTATATCCATTTCAAACTATTCTACTAACAGCTATGCACCTGCGTACCCTTGATCCTAAAGCCATGGCTTTCTTGATCAATATTTCAGGGGTATCGAAAGAAGATTTTAGATGTTATACGAAGCCTCGAAGCTAAATGCTCTTTCTCCATTAAAGTATTCGTTCGATCAGTTTTTATGTTTGTATAGCCTCTACACCATGCTTTAGGAGATTATAAGAGCTGTTGATATAGATTTTCCTTTTATTTCTTTACTCTTTATGGAAACAACAATTTTTGAAAAGATTTTATTGGATTTGAAGTCTGAGGGGTTTGTGATTGATAGTTATGATTTTAATAGACCTTGGGGTGGTTTTTTTGTGATTGAAGAATCACAAGCACAGCAATTTGCCAATCGGTTTTTTAATGGTCTTGCTGTGGAAGGACTGCGTATTGCAGGTAAATTGAGTCCGAAGATATTGGTGGTTAAATCTGGAGCCCGTTTGTCTTGGCAGTATCATCACCGCAGGGCGGAACGCTGGCGGGTTGTTGAAGGTAAGGTTGCTGTGATGACCAGTGATACTGATGCAGAAGGTGAAATTCATTCGCTTAGTGTTGGAGATGAAATCATTTTGCGTCAGGGTGAAAGACATCGATTGATTGGATTGGATGATTGGGGTGTGGTGGCTGAGTTTTGGCAGCATACTGATTCTTTACATCCTTCGGATGAGGATGATATTGTAAGGGTGCAGGATGACTATGGAAGAGGTCAATAAATTATATCCAATTTGATATGATTTATTGTAATTTGTTTTTAGTTGTAAGATTGTTTTGTAGACGGTCAGTCTCCGTTTACTTTTTTTCTCTTAAGTAACTAAATTATCAGGAACCAGTACTAAACCTAATCTTGTTGCTTG
>JAAXIF010000062.1 GCA_012270485.1 Sphingobacteriales bacterium
CAGCAATTACAGGAGACTAGAAAATAATTTGATTTTTTACCGGACAGCAATGGCTCATGGCTCGCAGCTCACAGCTCCTTTACAAAACTGACGGCTCTTCTTTCTGCATAGGTCTCATGGGTTCCCGCCAGCATAAAACCACAATGTCCACCTGCTGCTGTGGTTTCCAATAGAATATTCGGATTGATGGCAGCGGCTTCATATCCTATACAGGCTTCAGATAAAAAGGGATCATTCAATGCTTGAATCAGCAAAACGGGGATTTGAATTTTTGGAAGCAGTGGTTTTACACTGGCACGTACATAAAAATCCAATGCATCAGTATAACCATGTAAAGGCGCGGTATATCGGTTATCAAATTCAATAAAGTTTTTGATCTGTTGATATCCATCATAACTGATTTGATCAGCATAACGAATCGATTTTTCTTGGATCTTTTTTCCCAGCTTCTTCAAAAAACGTTTTACATATACGCTGTTACCGGGTTGCGAGAGCGCTTGTACACTGGCATACAGATCACAGGGAACAGAAACACCGATCACTTTTTTTACGGCCGCAGAAACCTGATCGGGAAACTCCCCTACTAATCGCAAACTCAAACTACCACCCATGCTAAATCCCACGAGCACAATATTTTCATACCCATAGGTATCAATAGCATGTTGTATTACTGCTCTCAGGTCATTTGCATCACCATGATGATAAAAACGCAATAATCGATTAGGCTCTCCGCTACAACTTCTGCAATTCCATCCCAAAGCATCCCATCCCTGCGCCACAAATATTTTGGCCATACCGGTAACATAATGTCTGCCCGAATCACCTTCCAGTCCATGTGTAATGATGACCAATTTTTTCTGATCCCTGTTTTGCTGATGCCAATCGAGGTCCACAAAATCACCATCTGCCAGTTCCAGTCTCTCCCGATGATCATATTGAAAATCTACTTTCCGAAACATGCTGGGATAAATAGACTGTACATGTCCATTCCACTGCCAAAAAGGAGCATGATACGAGGTATCGGAGACGTGTGGCATGTGAAGTTTTCGTAAAAATAATGGGAAAGAAGAAACAAGGAACAAGAAACAGGGAACAAGGAAGGTTCAAGAATCAATATACAAGTTTAAATAGCGCCGGACTTTAGTCCGTCGAAAAGGTATGGGAAAGAAGGAACAAGAAGCAAGAAACAGGGAACAAGGAAGGTTCGAGAATCAATACACAAGTTTAAATAGCGCCGGACTTCAGTCCGGCGAGAAAAAAAATGCGGCATGTGAAATCTTTATAAAGCCAAGATCATAGAGGAGTATAGGATATTAACCGCTGAAATAAAACTTTACTTTGATATTGGAAATTCAATATTCAATATTCAATCGTCTTCTTTTTCTAAACATTGGTTATCGCTTCGTACTATCCTGTCAAAATAGCTTTGCAGTAAACAAAGCATTATGAAACACTTATTAGCATTTGTTATTTTTTTAAATAGTATAGTATCGGCACAAACGGAGACAGATACTATTTCCTTGCCTGCAAAATACCATCCATCTAAAAGTAAGTTTTATGTGCACAATGAAATAGAAATAAATGCTTCACCCGCAACGGTATGGAATATACTTATTGATGCGTTACAGTGGGAAAGCTGGTATAAAAGCGCCAAGAATAGAAACAGATAAATATTTCATGTTGTTCCTGATGGGATGACGAGAAACAACATGAAATATGAACAGCTTAGCAGTTAATCAATTTCTACTCCGCCACAGGTTTTTAAATTATTATAGATGATATCATAAATGCCGGTATTAGACGTAGCGGAAATTTCTATCACTCCATTGGTTCTTGTGGCATTATTTAACATGGCTTCTGTAACGGTATTAGTGAGCATTGATAAGTTTAAAGTAGTCAGTGCATTCAAACTAACCCCACTTGCAATTGTGATATTACTTTTTTCTGCTTCAATTTCAAGGGCACTATTTAGCCTAAATATGATCGGCGTAGTAATACCCATTCCATTGGTAAAGTTGCCGCTAAGAAAAAATGCAGCATCTGAACCATTTGGTTGTACTTCTACTTCAAACTCAATATCATCGTATGTTCCTGGGGGCACAAATATTATACCCAGAGTAGATAGTGGGGAAAAGAGATTAATTTTTTGCCTCGCTTCGCTTTTATACTCTACTTCAATACCAGCTTTTGCAGCCTCAAACTCAATTTCAACCGCAGAAGCATAACCAGAAGTCCATACAAGGTTAGCACCCGTTGTACTTCCACTAACTATTGTTGAGAAATTGCGGGTGCTTAACTCGTAGGTTAATCGAGTACCGGATGCTTGCTCTTTTGTACAGCTGGTAAATACCGCAAACGCAAATACAGATAACGAAAGGATCAGATTGTTCTTTTTCATAAGATTTGATTTTAATTTTTCAAAGCATATATAGTATACAGATATTCTAGGCAAGTTTTATGCCATTAATATAACCCAACAAACTTTTCTCGTTAAAAAGCAAGGTTTTGTGCAGTTGTCTTGGCAGACGGCCTAACTACCTGAAGTGCATCAACAAGATGCGAAGTAGATAATGGCATAATTGTTTAGTAAAAAAAGCATTTATGATAATAAAAAGAAACTTTTAAGCTGGATAAAAACGGTTAATTCCCTATATTCCTGCCGTATAAATCCCATTTCCACCTGTTTTAAAAGACAGGAAGCACTAATATAACCCCCTAAAAGCTATTGCAACTGGTTCAAAGTAACCAAGCAGGGTGAAATTGAGCCGCTTGAGCAACCGATAAATAACCGGCTACATAAAAGGGTTAAACTGATGCTGTTTTCCAGAAAATCCTTTTTTTTCGAAAAAAGATTAACAAATAAGCAAATAGCACATATCATATACCTCAAATTAAATAGCTTCTTTTGTCTCTTCTTATCTTCACTCCATGACCGGCGCCAAATACCTCAAATACCTGAATCCGCTCACGCTGTTTGATACCAAGCGGACGCGTGATATTTTTCATGTGAATCCTACCATTATTCCGGAAAGAGTAGAAGCCAGTGAGATCAAAGTGAATGTATATGATTATTCTGCAACTGAATTTGTAGAAAAACAATTGAGTGATATCAAAGATTGTTTTGCTTATCGGGATAATGAGCAGACTACCTGGATCAATGTAGATGGTATTCGTAAGGCAGATGTGGAAGCCGTATGTCATCATTTTGGTATACACTATTTGATTGTGGAAGACATCATGAGTGTGAGTCAGCGACCGAAGATGGATGAGATGGAGAATGTGATGTTCTGCTTGCTCAATATGCTCTACTTCAATGAACAAACCGGTGCGGTGGAGACTGAACAGATCAGTATCATTTTAGGAAAAGGGTTTGTATTGTCTTTCCAGGAAGATGCAGGACGGGATGTATTCAATCCCATTCGAGATAAGTTAAAACTGAATGGCAGTAAGCTTCGTGTGAGCGGTGCTGATTATCTCTGTTATGCGTTGTTGGATATGATTGTAGACAACTATTATATCGTGATGGAGAAACTGGGTGATCGTATTGAGTTATTGGAAGAAAAAATCATCCGTGGCAGCAATACGCGAACACTGGCAGTGATCAATAGTTTACGGAAAGAGTTGATTGTATTGAAACGCAATGTGAGTCCGGTAAGAGAATTGATCAATGGATTTATTCGTAGTGAAAGTGATTTACTCGAAGAAAGAACGACCAAGTATTTTAAAGATGTATACGATCATATTCTGCAAGCGAATGACTTGGCAGAGAACTATCGAGATATGATGATGAACTTACAAGATCTCTATCTCAGCAATGTAAACCTGAAGACCAATGAAGTGATGAAAGTAATGGCCATTGTAACCTGTTTACTGGCACCCGCAACAGTTATCGGCGGCATCTTTGGTATGAACTTCGATCGCATCCCCTATCTCCATCACCAATACGGCTTCTTCATCGCAGTTGGACTGATGTTGATTGTACCGGTTTGGATGTTGGTAGTGTTTAAAAGGAGAGGGTGGTTTTGAAATATGAAATAAGGAACAGAGAAATAAGAAACAAGAAAGTAAAATTTCATTCTTTCGCTACTTTCTGATTTTTTGTTTCATATTTCTCTGTTCCTCTGTTTTCCTACACTTTCACCTGCTCTTCATTAAAGAGATCTATTTTTAAACCATAAATTGCACTTTTCTGTTTCTTAGTACTATTCTTTATGAAGTATAAAAAGCTATTCATTCTTTCGTTGTTGCTTTTCCAAACGCAGATTTTTTTTGGTCAGGTACCTGCCGTTACAGTTTCAGGAATCACAAAGGCAAGTACCGATAAGAAAATACTTCCTTTTGTCAATATTGTATTAAAAAAAGAACGTGACAGCAGTTTTGTAACAGGTACCGTAAGCAATGAAGAAGGGCGCTTTTCTTTATCTAATATAAAACCCGGTAATTATGTAATGGAGTATACTTACACAGGGTTTACATTATTCAGAAAGCCCTTATTAATCGGGAGCTTGAGTGCTTTTCTCGATCTCGGCAATATTGAATTAGCGCCAAGTCCTTCTGTATTGAATGAGGTCATTGTTTCATCAACCAAGCAGAATGAACTGGCTGCAACAATGGATAAAAAATCATATTCAGTTGCGGCCAATATTGCACAGTCGGGGGGCTCTGTTTTACAAGTATTAAAGAACCTTCCGGGCGTAACCACCGGTCAGGATGGTAAAGTAGAACTAAGGGGGAGTGATAAAGTAGCCATTTTAATTGATGGCAAACAAACGGCATTAACGGGTTTCGGAAATCAAACGGGTTTAGATAACCTGCCCGCTTCTGCTATCGAACGAATTGAAATCATTAATAATCCCTCTGCCAAGTATGATGCAAACGGTAATGCCGGCATCATCAATATCATTTATAAAAAAAGTAGGCAAGAGGGATTTAATGGCAAGCTGGGAATGGCAGCCGGATTAGGGGCATTATGGATCAAAAAAGAAAATTTTCCGTCCATCAGACCTCAATATCAATCAACACCCAAAATCAATCCTTCTCTTTCTTTGAATTATCGGAAAAATAAAATCAATACTTTTTTACAATCTGACTGGCTGTATACAGAAACACTGAACAAAAATGAATTTGTTACGCGTACTTATGCAGATGGATCGGTTATTCAACAACAAACCAAAAGAAATAGAAATACCCATTTCTGGAATAATAAAGCCGGCATCGATTGGAATATCAGCAGTAAAGATGTAGTAACGATTTCCGGTTTCTATGGAATAGAAAAAATTATAGATAGAGGTGATGAGCCTTTTTTCAACAAAGACTTTTCAGAAAGAAAAAGACTCTGGCGTTTTTTGGAAGATGAGCTGAAAACCACGGTCATGGCTTCGGGTGTGTACCAGCATAAATTCGATCAGCCCGGACATATATTGGCAATGGGGTTCAATTATACCTTTCACCGGGAAGATGAAAAGTACAATTTTGAAAATATACTTCCGTCATTTACGGGGCTAGATTCTTTTAAGTTGCTATCTGATGAACATGTTGCAGACTTTAACCTTGATTACACCCGACCTTTAAAAAACGGACGATGGGAAGGAGGTATAAAATTCCGCTATCGGAATATTCCCACCAATATGCAATTTAAACCCGGTGTCAACTCTCCATTGGATGTTAGAGCCGGAGGCGCTGCTACCTATACTGAATACATCCCTGCGGTTTATGGAAACTATGTTTTCGAGAGCCATAAAGTAGAAGCAGAAATGGGATTGAGACTGGAGTATGTTGATCTTAATTATCAAGTAAACCCGGATCACAATACGTATAAAAGCGACGGTTACCAATACACACAACCTTTTCCAAACTTGCGCTTTGCCTATAAGATCAATGATAAAAATAAAATCTCTGTGTTTTTCAACAGAAGAGTAGACAGACCCAATGAAGTGGATATTCGCATATTTCCAAAATATGATGATGCTGAAATCATTAAAGTGGGCAATCCGGGTCTTCGTCCACAGTTTACCAATAGTTACGAATTAGGATATAAAACCAATTTTAGTAAGGGTTATTTTTATTCATCAGTATATCACAGACGTACCAGCGATTATATTACCCGTATTGCCATACAAGTTCCTCCCAGTACACTGATCTATAATGTATTTCAAAATGCAGGTAACAGTACGAATACCGGATTGGAACTGGTATATCAGCAAAATTTTTCAGCCGTTTTTTCCTTCAATGCCAATGCGAATATTTACAAAACGGTGGTAGATGATTTTACGGTATTCAGTCAATATCCAACCCCCACTTTGTTTACAGCCAACAAACAAACACAAACATCGGGTAACATCAAAGCCAATGGAATCTTTAAACTGAATCCACAAACAGAATTACAACTGACTGCAATTTATCTGGCACCGGATATCATACCACAAGGCAAAATAGGCAGAAGATTTTCCGTAGACATGGGTATCAAAAAACAAATTCAAAAAGGCAAAGGCGAATTGTTTTTCAATGCTACTGATCTCTTCAACACCCTTCGCATAGAAAGAGTCATTAACGGTAATGGCTTTACACTCAACAGCACAGACTATTATGAAACGCAGGTGTTTCGAGTAGGGTATAGTTGTAAGTTTTGACAGCAGAAAAAATAAAAAATAAGAAATAAGAAATCACTATTGTCCGACTAAATATTTAATAGATGTCATAAAAAAAGGGATGAT
>JAAXIF010000065.1:0-38858 GCA_012270485.1 Sphingobacteriales bacterium
AGGCGAATAAAGCCTCCTTTCTTTTTTAAAATTTACTTTCACCGGACAGCAATGGTCAATATCACTGACCCACCCTGACAAAGCTGTAAAGGTCCAGATGCATTGATGGTAGGTGTGGTAACTGTATAATAAGAAATTGTTACAGGTGCTGAAGTCGCAAAACATCCATCTTTCGATACCGTAACAGTATAAGTACCCGGCCCTACAGCAATCGCCCTTGTCGTTGCACCAGTTGACCATTGATACGTATCATATCCTGCGCCCGCATCAAGTGTCTTAGTTGCACCAGGACATACAGAAAAATTTGAACCGGGTATTGGTGTTGGGCAACTAACAGTAGTTACAGTCACTACATTGCTATTAACACTGTTACCACATCCATTACTACTATAACAGTAATAAGTACCTGCACTATTAACCATAATACTATTTCCTGATGCACCAGTTGACCAAGTGATATTGGAGCCGCTTGCAGATAGTGTTGCACTTTCACCATTACAGAGTAGTAAGCTACCTGATGGTGTAACACTGGGTGCAGTAGGAATATTATCGGTTGTTACAACAATGAAATTACTCGCACTCGACTGTCCGCACGCATTAATGGCGCTTGCAGAATAAGTACCGGACGCACTCACAGTTATACTGTTACCCGTTGCACCATTTGACCAGATATAATTACCTGTAGAACCAGACGCAGTCAGCAAAGCTGTTGCACCATTACACAATGGCATCGTTGAAGTAGTAGCAATAACTGGCGGGTCTGGCAACACTGCGTTTGCAGGAATAAAACGGTACTCCGTATATGGGGCATCGTTATCAATTATACCATAAGCACCAATGATAACTACATTGCCTGTTTGGTGAGGGATGGTATAAGAATACACGGCATTAATACTACCGGCAGAACCATATTCAATATGGCTACCGGACTGTACATGAAAGGAACTTGCATACCTGCCCAGTACTCCGTCTGTCCGTAAGTTTTTTACTTTGAAAGAAAGACTTAGCTGACCTGTTGCACAGTTATAGTTTTCTGAGATCAACTCGACCTCGATATAATTATTTCCCGGCAAAGGTTGCGCCTGCATGACAAGGGGCAACAGCAGGCACATAAGTAGCCCCCACCGGTAAAACCGGTGTAAAACACTTGTTCTCATAACGATTGTTTAAAGTGAAAAAATTAGTAACCTAAATGATGGGAAAGGGATAACCCGACTATCCATCGGCACCTGCCGATGTCAGGGTTAAAGAGAATTTTTTGTTGGGCAAACAAACCAATGCGAAAAACATCTGTCAGATAATATTGGTAAGCAATCTCACCTGTAAGTCCAAAACTTGATCGCCTAGAAAATGGCCAGTCCTTATATAACCAGGGTTCCTGATCTACCTGCCAGTTTAGTCCGATAGCTCCGGTAAGTCCACCCCTTTTCTCCAAAAATGTACCAACTAACTGGTCACAGTGCAATAAAAGATCAGCACCGTAAGAACGATACAACAAATGATGTTTCGTTCCTTTCTCCATAAAAGCACTTAGCGATAATTTAAATGGACTGTTGGAATAATGTGTATAGCGCAGTGAAAGAAAATCGGCAGGGCTAAAAGATTTACCTGCCACAAAACTGATAGATTGGGCATTTGCAGACCAACACATCAAGCTCATCATCATCATTGCAAATAGCTTCATAGTTATTTTATTTTGATAACACAAAGCTACTGCGACTAAAAAGTGAAGAGATTTTATTTGATCATTCTTACAAGATTGATCATCAATTATGAAACTTGACGAAAGATTTATATTTCATATGAAACATTTTGAGAACAAGCTCCAAAAAATGCGATTGTATTAAATTGATTCACTTCCAAAAATCCCTGTCGTTCAAATAGGTAATACTTATCTTTATGAATCATATTACTTGGCTTTCCAAGCCAAGTAATATGATCACTCTTAAATCAATTAATTCTTGAAGGCAATAATCATTGAAGATGAAGCGAAGAGCAGGAAACACCTTGAAATGCTTCTACGAAAACATTGCAGCAATATTGAACTATGCGGAACTGCCGCTGGTATTGGAGAAGCGAAAGAATTATTTTATAAATGTATCCCCGACTTACTCTTTCTCGATATTGAACTAGGAGATGAATCCGGATTTGATCTTTTAACAGAACTAAGTCAGCAAAACTTTGCCGTTATTTTTACAACAGCTCATGAACAATATGGTATCAGGGCTATTAAATTTTCTGCGATTGATTATTTATTAAAACCCATACAACCAAAAGAACTTATTCTCGCTGTTGAAAAAGCAGTGACACAACAAAACATAAAAGGTTACCAGCAACAAATTCAACATCTATTAACACAGTTGTCGCAAAAAACAGGAACTGAACGAACGATTGCTATTCCTCAAAGCCGTGAACTGCGTTTTGTTCAGGTCTCCGATATTATTCATCTAATAGCCTCCAATAATTACACCCACCTGATATTAAAAGATGGAGAAAAACTAACTGCATCGAAAGGTATTTTTCATTTCGAACATTTATTAGACAAGACAGGTTTTATCCGTACCCATCAGTCTCATTTGGTCAACGCCTCATGTATCAGGAGTATCCGTACTAAGGGGCAGGTATATGAAATTCAATTAACCAATGGCGATCTTGTTCCTGTTTCAAAACGTAATATAGTTACAGTGCGTCAGGTCATCCAATCATGAAATTCAAAAACGGCTTCTGCCTTTCCTAACATTACATCTAATGAAAACTCGATAGAAGTAACAGGAAACAATACTTTTAAATGCCGAATCCTTTGTCGTGTAAACACCAGCCCATGCCCACCCGCTGTTGACTGCCCTTTCCTTTCTGAGGAGGCATTATTGACAATGCGAATAAACATAGATGATCCTGACAAACTGATTATTAATTTAATCCAGCCATTCTCGCCAAGAGAAGCTGCACCATGTTTCACAGCATTTTCAATAACTGGTTGTAGCAACATGGGAGGTATTTCAATTTCTGCTAAATGAATATCTTCAGAAATCTGAATGGAATATTGAAATCCAAAACGCAATTGTTCTATCTGCATATACTTTTCCATCAGTTCAATTTCTTCTTGAAGACTAATCAGTATTTTGTCGGAGTTTCTTAATGCTTCTCGCATGATAGAAGAAAAAATGGACAAGTAATGATTAGCCTCTTCTCTTTCTCCATCCATAATCAATCCTTCGATAGAACTCAGCGCATTAAATATAAAATGCGGATTTAATTGAGATTGAATAGTAGTTAGTTGTTCTTCTAGTCTTTTTCTTTGTTCAGTTAATTTTCGGAGTCTGCGTTGATAAAAGAATCGGGTAGCAAATATTACCAGAATAATCAGTAATACTAAACCAACCATTTGAACCCAGATAATCTGGTACCAGTAAGGACGAATAATTAAATGATAGGTTATCTGCTCTTGTTGATTAGGATACCGTAATTCGAGTTCATACGCATTTCCTTCTACAAGTTCTGGAAGTGCAAGTATGTGACCGGTCATTTTCCAAAGCCCTTCCTGCCTATCGTCCCGTTTTGTTAACCGATACTGAACCACAGTATCCGTCAATAAAGGATAGGTTTGTAACGTTAAAGTTAGCTTGTCTCCAGGATCAATAATGATTTGCCGCCCATTCATTTTTTCGTAACCCAATGGGATATATGGTTTCCGCTTATGTTGTTTGGCGTGAACGCTATTATCCAAACTATCAAAATTACGATTGACCCTATACCCTGTTATTTGAGGAACAAGAGGTTTGACTACAAATCCAATTTGCTGAACAATAGTACCATGTGGGTTTTTCCAAACCATAAAAAACGCTTGATTTACTTCCATGACTGTATCTACCAGTAAATCTCTATATTCTAAACGTCTCTCTCGTTTGTTACTTAAATAGGAAGAATCCCCGACCAAAAAAAGTGAAAGGGCTTCCTGTTCTTTAAATGCAAATGGAGGAGATACCTGGATTAAATGATCAAATTCGATGGATGACTGGCGAGGTGCCAATTTTACACGAATACGGCCTGTTCCTGTTTCAAACTGTTTTTGATCCTTCCATCTGAAAATAACAGGATCTGATTCTATTAGCACTGGCACACGATTCAATACGCAAATTGTTTGCCTTAATGAGTGATGCTGTGCATATATGTTTCCATAAAAGCAAATTAGAATAATGATGGAATAGCGGGTTTTCATTATTTTAAAATTACAAATTCCTTTAATAACATCCCAATTCACATTAGTCTACGATAATGACACAATGTGGTTTAACCGTAGTGAATTGTAAAGGCAGTTTTGTTTCAAAAGAAGGAAACATGAAAACAAAACTACTATGGTCACTTTTATTACTATCTGGTGTTGGATGTGTTAAATCAGATACTAACCTTGATAACATCGTAATAAAACAGGAAGCCATTTTTGCTTCAAAAAAAGAGGCGGTTGAAAAAATACGCAGGTACCTGTCTGAGAAGAAAGCAGAAGAAAAATTGATCGACATTGAAAATATCTCATACGTTCATACGCCGACCAGAACAATTGCACTTGTTTTTTATCAATCGAATACGGGTACGCATAACCTTGTTGTAGAAAGAACTACTGGGCAACAGGAAGAATTCAGAACAGAATCAATTACAGTGTGCGATGGGGAATTGTGTGCTTGTAAAGTCACTGCAAGAATTGATAATACAGGCAATGTGACAATTGGATGTAATTGTTCTAGTTGCGAAATGATCACCACCCAATACTAGTTATGTATCTGCACCCAGATTCAAACTTATTAGGTGAAGCCATTGAACCTTTGGTAATCCCACAACATTTACAACACTATCTGCTAACTGGGTTTTCTCACAATTTTATTAAAGCAAATGGGCTTAGTTTATTGACACAACATTACGAACATCCTGAGTTGGATATCTACCTGCACCATATTCAGGCTGCAAAACAGCTTCGGTTAGTTGCAAAAGCTGCCAGTAAACGTATGATATTGGGCTACTTGGTCAAAGGAGATGTTAACCTCTATTTTCATGATCAGACAACAATATCTGTTTCGTTGCAATCAATGTTATTTTTCAAAGCCCAGACAGGAAAGGAGATTCAACTTGAATTTGAAGCAGGTAATCACGAAATGATTTATTGTTGTTTGAAACCTGCATTTGAAAAGCTGATATTGCAATGGTATCCAATTTTGTCCGATCAATCAATAGCACCCTGTCATTTCCATGTCTCCCATTGGGTACACTATCAATGGCGCGAATTATGGAACAACGATTTTCCATCAGTTATATACCCTGGTTTCGTTGCTGAAAGAATACGTACTCTTTTACGACACCTTGTTACTGAACAACTCTCTGCTGAAAAAAATAGAAACTTACACTTGCTGCATCCTGAAGTCCCGATTACTATAGTGGAAAAAGCTTATACCGCCCGTCAGTTTATTGATGCGAAAATTGGGCAACCGCTTAGTTTAAAAAATCTCGCCCAACTAACAAGATGGAACCTACAGGGCTTAAAACAGGGTTTTGTGCAGGTATTTGGAATCAGTCCTCACCGATATATGATTCAGCAGCGCATGAAAATAGCACTTTCTATGATCCAGCAGACCGAAGAACCCATTCAGGTTATTGCACGCACATGTGGCTATACCAGACCGCATCATTTCATCCATCAGTTTAAGCTAACTTATGGTATGACTCCAGGAGAAGCAAGAAAAATATAAATATAATAGATTGATTATCAATAATTAGAATAATTTTTGTCAAGTTTATACCATTAAAAACTTGACAAATAAAATATCTTAATACCTTTATCTAGTGAAAACAGAATCACTTAGTAAAGCCATCACTCATAAAATAGAAAACTTACCGGAAGGTGAAGTGTTCGATTATAAATATTTCAACCTCCCATCTGCTAATGAAATAGCATTAGCACAAACACTAAGCAGGCTCAATAAAAAGGGAGTAATTGAAAGAATAACAAAAGGGAAATTTTACAAACCGCGTAATACCCTATTTGGTAAAATAAAACCACTTGAAGATGAGGTAATAAAGACCGTAACCTACAGAGGAGATAAATTGATTGGATACCTGACGGGGGTAACGCAATACAATAAAATGGGCTTAACCATGCAGGTGCCAAATGTACTTGTGATCGGAACCAATCATGTTTTACCTGCAAAAAAAATCAACAATTATAAGATCAAGTACAGCAAACGCAATGTTCAGATAACCGAAGAAAATATATCGTTATTACAACTGCTTGATGCTATTAAAGACATCAAAATAATACCTGATACCAAGATCGACAGTTCTTTCAAACGACTGACTGATATGATCCAGAATCTTACATTCATTCAGCAAAAAAAAATATTACAATTAGCTATGCAGTACAATGCAGCAACAAGAGCATTGACAGGAGCCATATTTGAAAAATATGTACCGGAATTACAGGTAAGGGAACTAAAACAATCACTGAATCCATTAACCCGATATATGATAGGTATTTCCAAAGAATTATTACCAAATCAACCAAATTGGAACATAGAATGAACTTTCATGAATCAACAGCATTCCCGGATGCACTAGCGGTAGCAGCCGAAGTATTGGGAATACGCCCGGTCCTGATCGAAAAAGACTATTGGGTTACTTATATCCTGCGTAATCTGGCATTCTCAAAATATGCTGACATAATTGTTTTCAAAGGTGGAACATCTCTTTCTAAAGCATTTAACTGCATAGAACGTTTTTCAGAAGACATAGACCTCGCCCTATTATCACAGGAAGGAATGACAGGATCAAAAATAAAAAAATTACTAAGCGAAATCGATCATACGATAACAGAGGGGATGGAATATGTAAGAGGTGACAAAAAAGGTCGCAACAGAAAAACCTGGTATAATTATCCAAAAACACAAAGCGGTCAGTCATTTGGCGCGGTAAAGGAACTGATTCAGTTAGAAATTAATGCCTTTACCAATCCTGTACCACATGTGAGGCGACAGATAAAAACCTACCTCTACGATTTTCTTCTTTCAAGAGGTAATGTAGACCTCATTAACCAATACCGTTTAGAGCCATTTGAATTAAATATCTTATCACTGGAGAGAACTTTTTTCGAAAAGACATTATCACTCAACCGACTTTCCTATGAAGGCGTAGATATATTAAAAGAGAAAATCCGACATTTTTATGACTTGCATCAGTTATATCACCGAACCGATTTAAAGCAGATTATTTTTGAAGATAAAAATTTTGAAATTCTTTCACTTGCATTATCTGATGATGCAAATTTCCAAACTTTTGATGGTGAATGGAAAGGGAAATTATTGAGCGATTCTCCATTATTTACTTCACTGGAAACAATCTGGGGCGACCTGACTCCAACTTATACAGAAGAATTGTCGAATTTGATCTGGACAGACACCTTACCACCACCGACAGAAATATTAGAAGTAATGAAAATGATAAGAGTCTTTATTCAACGATTTGATCAAAATAAGAAGCACTTCTAGTTTTGTGATATAAACCGACATAAGACAGAAACATTATATAGGCTTTTCAGGTAAGAAATCACGAGGAGAGCATTGAATACTTTAGCAAAAGTGATTAAATGTTTTGATATGTCATATCTACCACTACATCTTGCACTATTGCTATTCTTCGAAGTCAAACTCAAAGTCAAAAAGTTTTTTAGGGTGTATCTTTAATGCAAGTGCAATTGCGACTACAGTAGACACAGTCGGGCTTTGATATTCTGCCTCTATTCGGTAAATCTGTTTTGGCTCAATATCTGCCATAGCAGCCAAACTCTCTCTAGAAAGTTTAGCATTCTTTCTGAGCCTTTTTAGATTCTCACCAAAAGCTTGATTGTATTGCCTATTCTTAATCTTCACCTTGTGAAGGTGGTCTAAGGGTAAAAATTTAACCACGTCAAAAAAGACGTGTTTTGAAAATTTGTTTTATATTTACTGTCAGCATGGTTAGTTAAACAATATTTTTGCGAACCTTCATATAAATTATTTGAAGCATTCGCTTTGAGTCTCGCTCTGAAACCTAGGAATTTCAAAGTGCACGAGACAATAAGTAGAATGCCCACGTCACGGCGTGGGCTCTCTTATTCGTGCACAGGTCCTCCTAGGTACCTAGAGCGGTAAGTTGAGTTCCACGCTATTTTTTTGCGCCTACTTAACTTACCGGGACTCCTTTTGATGAATCATTCAAAACAGGAGTATGAAAAACCGGCAGATATCTATTCTTCACAGTCCTTCCCCCCGTTGGGCATTGCACCTGCTCTTGACACAGTTTGCAAAAAAGCCCAAGAACCCCATATAACCTCGAGTTAGTGGCATTCAGCCACACCCCACTTTTATCGATCAATTCTTTCACTTAAAAACATTCTTCATGAGAGCTATATTTCGTGTACGGGCAATCTATTGCCTTTGCCTCACTATGAGTTCGGTATTGTTACATGCCCAAAATTATGAGGTAAAAATCCTAGATGCCGAAACCAAAACACCCATAGAAGCCGCTGCCGTTCAGTTGAAAAAAAACAAACAACTAGCCATCAGTGATGCCAGTGGCATCGTCAAATTCACGCGTATCCAACTACCGGATTCGATTCAGATTACCGCACTCAATTACCGAACAGTCAATCTGCTATTCAACCCTCAAACAACCATCTATTACCTCCAACCATTCGCTGGTGAATCTGAAGTGATTGTGCAAACAGGTTACCAAAGTCTACCAAAAGAAAGAGCGACAGGTTCCTTCACACAAATTGACAACCAACTGTTTAATCGCAGAATATCTACCAATGTACTAGATAGATTGGATGGAATTACACCCGGTGTTTTATTCAATAAAAACAACGGGGAAGAAGCCTTTAATATCCGGGGACGCAGCACACTGGAAGCAGGTGCATCTAGACCATTGATTGTCCTGGATAACTTTCCCTTTGAAGGCCAGATCAATCAAATCAATCCCAATGATGTGGAATCAATAACTCTATTAAAAGATGCGGCAGCGGCTTCCATCTGGGGTTCGCGTGCAGCCAACGGAGTAATCGTAATTACTACAAGAAAAGGACGTTTAAACCAACCACTCCAAATCAGTTTTACACAGAATCTATCGGTAGGAGTTATGTCCAATCTCTTTTACAACAGAAACTACCTTACCTCATCAGAATACATAGAAGCGGAACGACTACTCTTTGATCGAGGATTTTACAATGCTAGTTTAAGCAATACCACCACACGTCCAGCGATCTCGCCCGTCGTAGAGTTACTCAATCAATTCAGAAGAGGCACTATTACAGAAGCTTTCCTCAACACTGAACTGGATAACTTAAATCAGGAAGACTTACGCAAACAGTTTAGTCAACACCTCTACCAGCGAGAAGCTAACCAGCAATATGCTTTGCAGTTGCGGGGTGGTAGTGACAAACACAGTTATCTATTCTCCTTCGGTTATGATGATAACAAAGAGCGGCAGCGATTCAATCAAAATAGTCGCTTGACACTACAAGCGCAGCAGTCTTTTAAGTTAAGACCACGACTAGAATTAACGACTACTTTGTATTATGTGGCAAGCAAACAAAACAGACCCAATAGTTTTCCTTACCGGGGAAATGCATTATCCCCAGCGTCCAGTACCCAACTATATCCCTATGCACAAATAGCGGATGCCGGCGGAAATCCGTTGCCTACCATGAAGGATTACCGCAGTAGCTATTTGGACAGTGTTGAAGCGTTGGGGTTCCAGCCTTGGAGATTCTCAGTGTTAGATGAAATCGCACAAACACAACATGAAGAGCAGACGAGAACCCTAATCGCACGAACGGGACTGAAGTACCGCATCACGGATGCATGGACAGCAGAATTACACTACCAGCAGGAATACCAACAAGCATTACTGTTGAATCTAAAACTTGAAAACAGTTATACTGCTCGCGATTTGGTCAATCGATTTTCACAGCGTAATCCTACTACCGGAGCTTTCACCTATCCTTTACCCAAGGGTGGAATATTGGAGCAGGCACAGTCGGACTTAAACAGCCAAAACTTACGTGGTCAAATGCAATACCAGCAAAAATGGTCAGATGCACATGAACTCAATGGTATGGCTGGGTTTGAAATCAGACAACGCAAAACAACAGGCTTCTCGCGAACGGTTTATGGTTATGAAGCAGCCTATGGCATTGGTATCTCCAATTTGAATTACCAGACAAGTTTACCTGTTCATCCATTTGGTACTGCCATGATTACGGCAACGCCTAATAATAGAACTGAAACTTTAAACCGTTTCTTTTCCTATTATGCGAACCTGTCATATAGTTATCACAAACGATATACATTCACTGCGAGCGCAAGGTCTGATGCCGCTAATCTATTTGGCGTTCGCGCCAATCAGAAAAGAACGCCACTCTGGTCTTTGGGCGGGTTATGGGATATATCCAAAGAAAGTTTTTACAAACTATCTTGGTTGCCTCATTTAAAAATTCGCGCCACTTATGGATTCAATGGAAACGCTGTCAATGCCAATTCTCTGTTAACAGTTCGTTTTGGAACCAGTGGCTTAACAGGTTTTCCAATGGCCACACTCGCTTCTGCGCCGAATTCCGAATTGCGTTGGGAAAAAGTGGGAACACTGAATTTGGGAGTTGATTTTAGCAGCCTTTCAGGAAGACTTCACGGCTCCATAGAATGGTACAGAAAACGCGGATTGGACTTACTCCAAGAAACGGTCCTCCCACCTTCAACAGGCTTTTCATCATTTAGTGGCAATGGTGCATCCACCCTAACTACGGGATGGGAATTCCTTATTAATTATGCTGTTGTACGCAAAAAGAACATGGAATGGAATATGCAATTGGTGTTGAATACATTAAAAGATCAAGTCATCGATTTTGTTCGAACAAATTCACCTGCACAATTTGTTCGAACAACAGGAAACCTTATTGCAAAGCCCGGTAACCCCTTATTCAGTATCTGGAGTTATCCTTGGGCGGGTATTGATCCCTCTAATGGAGATCCAATGGGTTATTTAGCAGGTGTTCCCAGTAATAACTACACCAGCATTATTGCTGCTGCACAATCCGACAGTCTGGTATTTCATGGATCGGCTCGTCCCACTTTTTGGGGAAATCTTCGACAAGATTTCCAATACAAACGATGGGGGTTTTCCCTCAACCTGATCTTCAAAGGTGGCTATTATTTTAGAAGTGGATCCGTTAGTCTGAACTATCAGGATTTGGTCTTGGGCAGACAACACCGCGATTATACTGCAAGGTGGCAGACAAAAGGAGACGAACTAAAGTCCAATGTACCCTCCATTATTTATCCGAGTAATGTGGCAAGAAATGACTTCTATACCTATTCAGCTGTCTTAGTGGAGCGCGGGGATCATTTGCGCTTTCAGGATATTCGATTGTCTTACAGATTAGGACCTTGGGGTAAAAAACACCTCACTTCGCTGGAACTCTATGGATACCTCAATAATATCGGAATCCTCTGGCGTGCCAATAAAAAAGGTATCGACCCCGACACCAATGATTTTGTTTTAGGCATTGAAAACATTCCGGCAATCCGAACCGCTACGTTTGGACTCAAACTTCACCTTTAATTATAACCTCATGAAAAGAAAATACTATAGTTTTTATTTAATGATCTTCCTGTTTGTTGCTTGCCAAAAACAGGAACAATGGCTCGAAGCAAGAACCAATATTGCAAGTGTGGTTCCCTCCAGTTTGAAAGACTACAGCGCAATAATGGATGCAGATTTTTTGGTCAGGTCTTATGGTTATCTGGCCATTTTAGGGACCGATCATATCTACCTGACCGATGCAGATTATAATGCAGCTTTCAATGGTCCTGAAAAAAACGGATTTATATGGGCAAAAGATGTGTACGAGTCATTCACTAGTATCAGTGAATGGAATGGCATGTACCAAAAAATTGCCATGAGTAATATTTGTTTGGAAGGACTGGAGAAGCTAACCGTACATAACAATGAACTACCGGAATGGAATCGAGTCAAAGGGACTGCTCTTTTTTTTCGAGCCTTTTGCTATTATCAAATGTTACAACACTTTGCAGTTCCCTATGAAGCTGCGTCTGCACAAACAGATCTGGGAGTACCACTCAGATTAAGCGCCGATGTTAACATCAAACTAGGTAGATCAAGTGTAAAAGATTGTTATGATCAGGTTCGCTCAGACCTAACCCAAGCCATAGCCTTATTGCCAGCACAAACTGCTGTAAAGACAAGACCTACAAAAGCTGCAGCTGAAAGTTTACTAGCGCGGGTATATCTAATGTTAGAGCAGTGGGATCAGGCTGAAAAACATGCAGCGATGGCACTGGCGACACAATCTACACTCATTGATTTTAACACACTGAATGCTGCTGCAACGATTGCTTTTCCAACTCTTCAAGTGGGGCATGCTGAAGTTATTTTTTATGCAGAAAGTTCTTCTTCTAGCTATTATGGGGGGAACCGTCCTTTGTTCGATTCTACGCTATACCGTAGTTATGTCAACAATGATTTACGCAGGACAGTTTTTTTTAGATTATTCAACGGTCTTCCCATCTTCAAAGGATTTTACACAGGACTCGCGACTCCGCCATTCTCAGGCATCGCAACCAATGAACTCTATTTGATTCGAGCGGAAGCTTTGGCACGACAGGGGCTCAAAGACCAAGCCATGGGTGTACTCAATAGTTTACTGATCAAAAGATGGCGCAATGGCACTTATATACCTCTCACAGCTGTGGATGCAGGAGATGCTTTGGCCAAAATTATTACAGAGCGAAAAAAAGAATTACCACTCACAGGAAGTTTGGTTTGGGAAGATTTAAGACGGTTGAACAAAGACCCAAGATTTGCAAGGACTTTACGAAAAAGGGTCAATGGTGTATTCTACGAATTACCACCAAAAGATCCGCGCTATGTATTGCCCATTCCGGATATCGAAATCAAATTATCAGGCATCCCTCAAAATATCCGCTAATGAAAAAGAACAGCTTCATCCTATTGTTATTCCTGGCGATACAACTAAGCGCGCAGGAAAATGCATTCATCATACATGGAACGACACATCCCGACATCTATCCGATTGTAAAAGTTTTCCTGCGATATGAAAATTTTCAAGGACAACGAGTAAGTGATACGGTTCATGTAGAGAAAGGGAAATTTGTATTGCGAGGCAAACTGGCGCAAGCCTCCCGTGTGATGATTGGTTTTATGCCGGATACTAGTTCAGCATTGGTGAAAGTTAAACGATCCAGTACATTCCCGATAACAATAGATAACGAAACCATGGAACTTGATTTCGTCATAGCTAATCAACTGACACTACGTGGATCTGCCACACATGATGATGAATTAAGATGGATTACAACGCTTAAGCATCAGTCAGCTACTATCAGCAAAGCTGAACGAATCGATTCTTTTATTCGTGCAAATCCAACATCCGGTTATAGTCTTGTATTATTGAGTGACTTAATCAAATTCACTGATCAATTACAACAAATAGAACCATTGTTGTACTTACTACCGGCATCAGCCAGACAATCCTCGTTGGGTCAAAAAATTGCAGATGAAATAGCGAAACGTAAGACAATCGATATTGGCAACAAAGCACCCAATTTTGAGTTAGCAGACAATAAGGGTAACCTGCATACATTAACATCCATGAAGGGTAAATATGTTTTGCTCGAATTTTGGGCATCTTGGTGTACACCGTGCAGACAAGAAAACAAGTTTATCCGAGAAGCATGGAAGAATTTCCAACAGGAACCCATTGTGCTGGTGAGTATCTCTATCGATGGTGAACAAGGAAAAAAGGACTGGTTGGATCTTCTTGCAAAAGAACAACTTCCTTGGCTACAGTTATTAGATCCGGGAGGACATCAAGGTAAAGTCGCACAGGCATACCAAATCAGTGGAATACCTAAAAATTTCTTGATTGACCCGGAAGGGAACATTATTGCGTTAAACATTCGAGGAGAAAACCTCAGTGACAAAATCAAACCCTTTCTGAAATAAATAAAAAACCAGCAGGCTATGGTCAAGCCTGCTGGTTTAAAACATGAGCTACCACCATTAAGGTATCAGGTAGTAAGATTGTTCTTCTCCACTCTCCGCATAATTCAACTCATTTTGCGGGTTGTTGTCACCGGCAGCACCTGTCCATACATATTCACAATTGAATTCGGGATGTGGTTCACAGGTTCCTCCAGAAGAGGGTTTTACTGCAAAAAAACCATTAATGTCCCTGTAATAAACAGTGGTCGGTGCCTTGGCAGTGAATGCACTCAGCATTCCTGCAAGGATCACAAAGGCAAAAAGAAAATGGATCTTTTTCATACGTTTTTGTTTGAATTGGATTGCCTACTTGTTTGATTCGGAGGCATCGGCATTCCCCCTTTTCTCACGGCCATGAAATAAGTTATCTGTATCGGGATACAATAAATACGCAGCTAAAGAAAACAGTGTCAGCAAACTGTTAACGAATAGATGTTGCGACCAATTGAGTTGACTAAATAAGCCACCACAGGGGCAAATACTTTTGTCGAGGCCGCTGAAATAAACATAGAAAACATACAGGGTGAAGACCGACATCAAAAAGAAAGAACACAACAACCCTTTTCTCCTCCAACCAGATCTTATAAGCAGGATGATGAGGAATATTTCTATCAGTGGTACAAGAAAAATCAGGATAGAAGATATCCAATGTGCAAATGGTTGAGAGAGCATTGAACGACTATAATGAGAAAAATTAAACAGCTTGGATGCCGTTGTATAACTCAATACAAAAATGAGTAGGCAAACACTAATCTGTATAACCATTTTATTTTTCATAGCGATGGATTACCGAACCCTAAATTACCTTTTCCCTTTTTTATGCTCTATACCACACATAACCCGAATGGAATATTTAATACCCAAAAAAGCAACTAGGCAAGAAAACTACCAATTGAGTTATTGAAATAGCCGATTCTGTTATATTTCACCCTTAAAACAAAAAAGGCTTTCAGTTTTTTCGTCCAAAAAAATACATGAGAAACTTTCTGTTAGGCACACTAGTCATCTTATCTCTGGTAACGGGTTGTATCAAACAAACGCAAGAACCAAAAGAAGCTATTATTAATTATCTTTCCCATCATTTATCAAAATCCGATTTTGCAGACCTTGATAAAACTTCCATGAGGGAAAGTCCTTTCCTTATTCGTTTCACATCGTTAAGTGAACCGGATAAGCAAATCTTATTGCAGAAAAAATCAGATGGCTCGTTCGCAAACGGAAAAATTCTCTTTATTAAAGGGGCAATTAACACAGAAGGTTATCAGGGTAGTATTGAAACTAGCAATCTGGATCACAGTAATAAATTCAGTTCTGTTATTCGCAACGGATTTATTTTGTCATCGCATACAACTGCTGTCACAACCACTACATCTACCAACCAAACATCTTCAGATCGATGTAATGATTGTTCAATTCCAGAAGTCATTGTTTCTGCCACCTATCGTAATCCATATTATAATGCCGATGACCCCTTTGCATGGCTTAATCTATTCTGGCTGATGGGTGGCGATATGCCCAAAACAGAATATCTTCCATTAGGTGGCGGGGGCGGTGGTTCAGAAACAATCGATACTGAAATAGCAGAGAACAAAGAAAAAATTGATGCTAAAAAATACATGGACTGTTTTGATAACATCGCGGATGCTGGAGCAACTTGCACCATTACCATTTCTACAGATATTCCCATAGATAGTAAGCCTGATCAATTCTTTGATGCATCAGCAGGAGCAGTAGGGCATACATTTATTGAACTATGGAAAATGGCACCAAATGGACAAATAGTATCACAAAACATTGGCTTTTATCCAACCGGCACATTAAAAGCTGCGACTGGTATGAATGTTGAATCAAAGATTGTAGATAATGCTTTTCATGAATACAACGCTCGTTATACAATTTCAGTATCACCAGCGCAATTGAGAGCTGCCACCAACCAAGTTCGTACCTTAGAGCAAAACGCATATAATTTATCAAGTTTTAACTGTACCGATTTTGCATTAACCGTATTCAATGCAGCGGGGGCTAACCTTACAATTCCTAAATACCAGATACCCGCTTATGGGTCTACATCAGGAAGCAACACGCCGCAAGGGCTATACAATAAACTAATGGAAATGGGGGCTGTAGGTAATACTGGTGTACAGACCAATGGAGCAAAGGGATATGCTGGAACGAGTCATGGACCCTGTAATTAATCATTTAGTCTTTATAACTTATGAGAAAAGATAAACTACTTAACATATTCACTCACCCTCTTCTTCAACTATTCAGTTTTTCGGCACTCATTTTCCCAGGGCAGATATTTGATTTACCTTATCTCCTTGTACTAAGATGGACAATTGGCGATCCTGCGTTTTTTACCATATCAGGTATTCTGGGATTATTGCTAACATTTCTTTCTATTCTTACTTATAGGAAAATACTGCAATTGATTGCCTTGCTCATCATGTGGCTTTCATTAATTGCATTTGTATGGCAACTTACCCCGACCATAAAATTAGCTATTTTAGAAAACCCTGTCTCACTACTAACCTGCTTTCAATTTTTACTGATCTCACTTTTAATTGTGTATAGAAAATACTATGGAAGAACTGCTTAAATTACTCGAAACCTTTCACCCTGTTGACCCACAATTACAATTATTCTTACTACATAACTTACCTAAAGAAACCCATCGAGCAAATAAAGTGATACTGGATGAAGGTCAGGTCTGTGAATGGATTGCCTTTGTTGAGAAGGGTCTCTTGAAAATTTATTATGAAAATGAAGATGGGTCCGAGCGAATCGTTTGGTTTCATAAAGAAGGAGATATTATTGGCTCGATGAAAAGTTATTTCAGTAGTCAGCCTTCTCGTCTAATGATTCGCACCATGGAAGAAAGCCACTTACGAAAAATGAAAAAAGTGGAACTCGAAAATTTGATGCAAAAATTTCCAGGTTTCTACATCAATGCCCTTCGTGTCACTGAACAATATTATGCCCGAAGTGAAGATCATGTGATCTTGTTATCAATGCCACCAAAAGATCGTTTTCTAAAGCTTCAATTGGATTACCCTTGGATATTGAATGACAAAAGAATCAAAGATTATATGCTGGCTGATTATCTATCTATCAGTAAAGCTACACTAAGCCGTTTCAGGCATGGCAAATTTTAATCTAGTATTTTGCAAATAAATTGATGCAGAAAATCCTTGAAAGTTAATGCACTAATTAAAAAATAATTCAGGAACATTAAAAATAGGTACTTACTCCAAATTGAAATCCTGCTAACTTAACTGGTGGATTACCTAAGATATCTTTCTGCCAATTGTAACGATAATTTAATCGAATCACTGTTTGTGCTGTGGGTCGCCAACTGATGGCTGGAACAATGGAAAACAACTCATCACCAATATTATCACCAGAAGATTTAAATCTTCCCTTATTCCAGTCCACATATTCAAAGCGTAATGCCGCATTGATAACTGATTTTTCAAAACCAAATACAGGATTTCGAAAAATAGGTTGTACAAAATCAATAAAGCCACCTTGTTGTTTACCGCCGAATTGCTCGGTATAGGTTTCTGGCACATCTACATTTACCCATGCCCATTCTGCATTAATATAAGTGTTGATTTTAGGAAGGGTAGTATTAAAGTCTATCGCAAATACATTGACGCTTCTTTTTTTATCCAAGACTAATCCATCATCTTGATATTTATTATAAATACCCCCCATATAGGATAGTCCTAATTCACCTATCCTCCTGTTTCTTACCGCAACTTTACCAGTGAACAATGGGCTACCATTAGCGCTTTCTTCAAATCGGTTTTTGTTTTCTTTACTAGCTGGCAGGAATGTTTTGCTCTCCGCATTATCAATAATTTTATCATCAAACCCATTGGTGAGGTATGCTTCATAAGCATACACCCAATCCTTGGTATATTTTTTTCCAAACAAACCAAAACCTATATTACTCCAAGTAGCTGGGAGCATTTGAGTGGCCGACACAGGGCGATCAATAAATTCCCATTTAGGACCATCATGATTTTGATTAAATGCGCCGATAGGGTTCATTACAATACCACCCCTCAAATTAAAAAGAGGTGCAAATTCAAAATCAACAGATCCAAATTCAATATTGATTTCTTTGGTGCCGTCTTCAAACTCTATTTCACTTAAAAATTTTATCCTTTTTGAAATAGAGGAGGATACAAATAAAGTCAACCTTCTCATTTGAAACTGGTGCCCCTCTGATATACCATCTTTCTGGAAGTACTGGTAATTGGCTTCCGCATAACCACCCAATGCTACAGGTAGTTTACCCGATTGAAGAAAAGGTCGGTTGTACACGGCATCCATATTTAATAGCATACCCGATGTGTCTTTTGCCATTCTGCGAAGCAATACAGGGTCTATCTGTGCAATAGCAGTTGAGGAAAAGAAAACAAATGTCACTAAGTATATAAATAGTCTCATATTTTTCTCAAGTCAATGAATAGTTCGTTGTTATTGATGGTTACAGGAAAAGTGCGCAGGTTTTTGTCGGCAGGTCCGTTGGTTACCTTACCGCGATTATCGTACTCACTGCCATGTGCCGGGCACTGCAGGTAATCACCTGCCACATTAAGTTCGGCTCCCTGGTGCGCACATTGCATCCAGATAGCTGAATAGTCTTTATCACTAAACCGATACACACAAATCGGGAACACCAGCTCCTCATTACGTACTACAATATATAAGCGATATTTATCACTTCCATTTATGACAAACTCTTGCATATCAATTACAATTCCGTCTTTGAGCAACCTGCCATTTGAAAATTTTGTAGTTGCACAAGAACTCAAAAGTGTTGCCACAGAGGATACACCGAGACAAGCTGTACAGGATCTAAGTATAAAATCTTTTCTGTTCATCTTTTCAAAATACTACAGTGATGCTAAAAATTTCAGCAGGTTGTTTTTCTCTTGTGCTGTAAGTTGTATAAACTTATTTTTACTCTGCTGTGCTTCGCCTCCGTGCAGGAGTATGGCTTCTTCAATACTCTTTGCCCGACCATCATGCAGCAGAAAATATTTTCCTCCCTGCGAATTCGGAGACAGACCCAATCCCCAAAGCGGTGGAGTTCTCCATTCAGCAGTATTTGCGCTACCTTCTGTATATCCATCGTCTAAGCCCGGTCCCATATCATGTAACAGCAGATCTGTGTAAGGATGGAATGTTTTGTTTGATAATGGAGCGATAGTAGAAAAGTCTGTCTTCAGTGTCTGCTTATGGCAACCCTCACAGCCCGTTTGTATAAATGTACTCTTCCCTTTTACTACGTCAGCATCATTTTGATTTCTTTGAATAGGTGCTTTCAAAGTTTGTAGATAGAAGACAACATTGTGTACCGTTACATCAGAAACTTCGGGTTCAATATTTAATCCAGTATAAACGTCTTTTGGCTGAAATGTAGAAGTGATACCAATATCTTGGTTGTAAGCATTTACTGTTTGTTGCAGCAAATTATAAGCCGCAGCCTTTTTACCAAAACGATGAATGTACTTTCCGTTTCTTGCAATGGCATTTGTAAAAGGAGTTACAAATGGAGGCAGGTACTCATAGTTGGGTACACCGCTTATCCCATCACCATTTACATCATTAGGATCAGCCATTGCCAATATATCTGCATCTGTAACTAGTTCTAAAAATCCTAATCCTGTATTAGCGGGTGGCGTAAAATTTGAGAATGTAGCTCCACTAGGTATCTGCTCAGGCATATAGCCGGGTAATGCTTTGTTTTGTAATTGCGGTCCACCCAAGTGCAAAAATTTGTTACCTGTGCTATCCACCTGACCAAACCTTGTAAGTGTGGTAAAGGGGTGTCCTTTGCCATCTCCTGCATGACAACTTCCACAGCTAGTGGCTACAAATACCGAACCTAACCCATTTGCGGAAGTGAATATTTCATCATTAAAAGCCACATCGCCCGCTAAAAATCTTCTATTCTCTTCATAATTAAGACCTTCTAAAGGACCGTCCAATAACTCATCCTCTGGAGGAGCTTTTGGTAATATTTTCTGACAGGCAATGATGGCGGTAATACTCAGAATAATTAGGGATAAGAGGATCGTTTTCTTCATTGTAAATACAGATACTTAATTCAAAATTAGATTATTTTAATTAATTAATTAGGTTAATCTAATTTATTTTTTATACAGGTTTACGTATCTTCATCAAAACAATAGAATCGGTGCATTCATTTACAGAAGAAAACTATCTCAAAGCTATTTATAAGTTGCAGGAAGCCAATGGTTTAGTAGTTGCCACTTCAGCACTTGCGCAAGTACTGGAAGTGCATGCCCCATCTGTAACGGATATGCTGAAAAGGATGGCAGGAAAGAAACTCGTCACTTATCAAAAGTCTAAAGGAGTTAAACTAACAGAAAAAGGAAGACAGGTGGCTGTGGGCATCATTCGCAACCACAGGCTTTGGGAAGTGTTTCTGGTTGATAAATTGGGGTATAAATGGGATGAAGTACATGACCTCGCAGAACAACTGGAACATATACACAGTGAAGACCTGACCAATAAACTGGATATGTTTTTGGGATTTCCCAAAGCCGATCCGCATGGCGACCCAATACCAGATGCAAATGGGGTTCTTCCGAAGTCGAAAGCTGTTTTGTTATCTACCCTTAAAATGGGTGAACGGGGCACTTTCACCGGAGTGACAGATCATACGCCTGCATTTTTAAATTACCTGGATAAGTCAGGTATTTCTTTGGGCAACAGTATAAAAGTTAAAGCCATTGAGGAATTTGACCAGACTTACACAATACAACTAAAGGATAAAAAAGATACAGTAATAAGTTATAAAGTGGCAAATAGCTTATTAGTAAATAAAGCAGAAGCAGCTTAACCTAAAAAAATAGGCCAATTTCTTTGATGGCATATACTTGAAACGCTCAATCATCCGAAATCCTATTGCAAAAACAATCCTGTTATGAGTGGCTTTTACTTTCAAAAAAACTATTTACTTACAACAAGATTTATTCATTTGTATAGGTGGACAAGCGACAGTGCCATAGCTGCAAAATACGCAGCAATCTCCCTGCTTCGGTTTTAGTACAGTTTGACAGTTTGTACATTGATAAAAATATTGACAAGCATCCGTTGGCATTGTTTCCGCTTGCTGAAAACCACAATTTGGGCAAGTGATAGTGGATTGCAGTATTACTGTATTTTCCATACTTTCTTAGTTTTTAGCGAAGCACGATTTACCACTACCGGGTAAAGTCATAGCTTTTTACTTTATACCCTGTTTTATTAATGACCGCTTCTATTGTTTTTTCATCAGTTTTTAATTGATCAAAACTGACTAAGCTGCTTCTGGTGGCATAAGAAGTTTTGTAGGCTAATACTCCATTTACTTTAGACAGTTCACTGTTTACATGTTCCTCACATGCCTCGCAAGTCATGCCTTGTATGATAAACTTTACCTGTTGTTGATGATCAACCACTGCAGGAACTACTGCCTGTACTTTTTGTTTTGGATAAAACATTTTTGCATACAGCGGAAAAGTCATCATCAAAATAGCAAATACAGTTACTATTCCTAAAAATGTTATAGACTGAAAGAATGAAGGTTTCTTAGTTGTTTCGCAATTACAATCTATAACGCTTGTCTTAGCTGGTTTTAATTTCACATACCATGCAAAGGCCAATATGATAACTGACAATCCAATCAAATAAGACCTTGCTGGCTCTATCCATGAAAAGTTAGCGACGATACTGCTGCTACCGGCAAGTAATGCCATAACAGGGGCTATACAACAAAGTGAAGCAGCAATAGCAGCAAAAACACCTGCAAAGGTAAATGTACCTGTAGATTTTATCCTTGTCATACTGTTTCCAGTTTTCGAGTTTGCACATTTATATGTTTGAAGAAAGGCTTCAGTATCTTTAAATTTTCCTGTATAAGAGAATAATAAACTGTTTGCCCTTCTTTCCTAGTTTCAACAATATTTCCATCTTTTAATTTCCTTAGATGCTGAGATACAGCAGGAATACTCATGCCTAAAATATCAGAAAGGTCGCAAGGACATAATTCTTTTTCTTCTTCCAATAAATAAATAATCTGGAGCCTTACTTCGTTACCTGCTAAGACTAATATAGTAGATAAGTTCACAAAAGCCCTTTGTGCTATCTTCAACTTGATTTTGCAATTTTTTATTTGCTCTTTATCAGCAAACAACCTAATACAAGTATTATTATTCATTCATTAAAGGTACAAAAAAATCAGTATTTAAGCGAATGCTTAAATACTGAAATATTCTATAGCATTTCTTTTAGACCTTCATCCTTTGTATCCTAACGGCATTCAATATCGCTAATAAAGCTACACCAACGTCGGCTATTACCGCTTCCCATAAAGTAGCTACACCGCCAGCTCCCAAAATCAATACAAACACTTTTACTGTCATAGCTATGATGATATTTTGCCAAACAATACTCCGGGTTATCTTTCCAATTTTAATGGCCGAAACTATCTTCTGTGGCTGATCGTTTTGAATAACTACATCTGCTGTTTCAATTGTGGCATCACTCCCTAAACCGCCCATTGCTATTCCGGCATCCGCCAAGGCAACCACAGGTGCATCATTAACACCATCACCAACAAAAGCGATATGTAGCCCTTCATCTTTTAGTTTTTGCACTTTCTCAACCTTACCTTCCGGCAGTAAATCACCATAGGCCTTATCTATGCCAATCTTCCGTGCGACTTCATCTACTACAGATTGTTTATCACCTGAGAGCATTACCGTTCTAATATTAAGACTGTGCATGTCTTTGACCGCTTGCACAGCATCGTCTTTTATTTCATCAGCAATAGTTATAAAACCTGCATATTGATTGTTTATGGCTACAACTACAATTGTGTCAACAATGCTTTCTATTTCCGTTGGGTAGGATATATTGTATTTCTTCAGCAGTTTTACATTACCTGCAAGCAAGTCCTTTCCATCCACCTTTCCTTTTAAGCCATGACCTGCGATTTCTTCTACTGCATCTGCATTAATACCATTAACAGTTTCACCGGCATATTCCGTTACGGCTTTGGCTATAGGATGAGTTGAATTCTTTTCCAACGCAGCCGTAAGTTTAACCAGTTCTTTTTCATCCATGTTGACCGAAACGACCTGTTGAACCTTAAATACACCTTTTGTCAATGTTCCGGTTTTATCCATCACCACTACATTAACCTTAGTCATTACGTCAAGAAAATTGCCCCCTTTAAATAAAATACCATTACGTGAGGCAAGACCTATGCCACCAAAGTATCCCAATGGAATGGATACAACCAATGCACATGGGCAACTGATCACAAGGAACACAAGTGCTCGGTAAAACCATGTTTGAAAATTATAATCCTCTACAAAAAAGTAAGGGATAAAACAAACAGCAACAGCAAGAAAGAAAACGATTGGTGTGTAAATTTGTGCAAATCTGGAAATAAAGAGTTGCGTCTGTGATTTTCTTGCAGTAGCATCTTGTACCATTTCCAAAATCTTACTCAGTTTGCTATCTCTAAACAGGGCTTTCACTTTAATTTCTGCTACTGTATTCAGGTTAATCATTCCCGCTAGAATGGCTTGACCTTTATATTTGGTATCTGGTTTACTTTCCCCGGTTAAAGCTGCTGTATTAAATGATGCATTTTCTGAAATTAATTCACCATCCAATGCTACTTTTTCACCTGGTTTTACCACGATGGTCTCGTCTAACTCAATAACAGAAGGGTTAACAACAAGCTGCATAGCATTTCTCAAAACCGTTACTTCATCAGGCCTGACATCAAGCAGGGCTTTAATACTTCTTTTTGCGTTACTTACAGCTGCATCCTGGAACCATTCACCAATCTGGTAAAACACCATTACAGCCACACCTTCTTCATATTCGCCAATCACAAATGCCCCGATAGTGGCAACACTCATCAACACAAATTCATTGAAAATATCTCCTCGTTTTGATTTCCTAAAGCCAAGGTTCAATACTTTATGACCTGCCAATAAATAAGCCACCAGGTTTATAGCTAGTGAAGGAATTTTAGGGAACTCAATTTTGAAACCATATTCCAGTACAAGAAGAACGATTAATATGGCCAATGCCATTAATAGATCCCAATGACTCTTCCAACCCGATTCGTTTTCATCCTTAGCTGTTCCATGACCATCTGTAGTAATTTTTGTTTCATCATGTTTATGTGTCATAATATCATATTTAATGTAAAAAAAATGTAATAACTCCTACTATAATTAAAACTATACCTGTAATTCTCTTTTCATTATGCTCAATAAATTGTGAATTCATCATTTGAACGCCTTTAAATGCAAGTATCACGAGTGTAATAATTCCGGTAATGCTGACTACTGCATATACAAGGGCTATCAATAAAATACCATTCAACCCATAGGCACCAGCTGTCAGGAAAAGACTTTCCACTTCCAGGCAGGGGGATAAAAACATGGTGGCCGCTAAAATCAATACCCACTTAGTCTTTGATTTTTTATAGTACTGCACATCTTTATTGGCAGTATGATGATGAGGCAGATTAACTGTAAAATATATTAATCCGAATATGATCAATAATACTGGGGCAATTACATGCACATACCCTTCATATTGATGTGCCAGCTTTGAACCTACCATTCCAAGAGCAATCCCAAGAATAACAGTACCCATCACATGGGCAGAGGCAGTGATAGATGCCACCAGTATCAATTCATACTTTTCCCATTTTTCCGACCTTGCAATAGCCACTAATGGCAACCAGTGGTTGGGGATAAGGGCATGAATAATTCCTAATAATATGGTACCTGTTATTATACTATACATGTTGCAATACTGTTATTATACAATTAGATCTTAAACTATTAATTATTGTTATTTTTTTCGTTGTGCCTGTTTATCATTTTATTTTTCCATTTTATATACCAATTTTGGTGATGTAGTGAAAGCAAAAAATACAAGGTAATTGTCCCGACTATAGCAATGATAAACATACTGAGACCTACTGCCACACCAACTGCTGCGGTACACCAAACCGTGGCTGCAGTTGTGAGACCATGAGATGTTCCGGCGCTGTCGTTACGGTAAATAATGCCAGCTCCCAGAAAGCCCACACCTGTAACAATATTGGCTATCACCCGGGAAGTAGCAGCGGCATCGCTTACAAGATGTGCCGCAACCGCAGTAAATAAAGTGGCACCGATACATACAGCGGCATAAGTTCTTATACCGGCATCCCGGGCATGTGTCTCTCTGTCAAAGCCAATACAAGCACCCAACAGAAATGAAACAATTAGTTTCCCAACAATTATTAATTCAAATCGGACATCCATTTTTTAATAGTTACATAATATAATAGGTATTTGGATTTTCTTCAGTCGGAACATTTCCATCACCACTCATCTGTTTTAAATTAATTTCTATGGTAGTAGAAAGACTTGTCATTGGTGTATCCATCGGTGTGTTTTCAAAAGGGTCTTGCATAACAATCGCTGTTCTTTCAATAGAAATAAAAATTAATGGTATAATTGCTGTCAAAAGAATCTCGACCTCAATATATTTATCATCTAACCCGAACGGAAGTAATGTGGCGAAAACATAAATTAACAAATGTACAAGCAGACTATAAGAACGGGGAAAAACAGTGTTCTTTATCCGTTCACATTTCCCCATGGCATCACAAAGCCTGCTTAAGGTGCTATCAATTTGCACTTGTTTATATTCCTGCAAATTAGAATTTGCTAGATCATCGCTATGCCGGTTTAGTAATGCGTTTGGAATATTTTGGTCGTTGATATTTTCTTGATTAATGTATTGGGTTACTTTATCAGAGAATCCTTTTCTTCGCAAGGTTTCGCTTAAAGCATAACACCAGATAATCTGCCTGTTAGTAAATTTTGTAACAATAGGTTTCTTAGCTTCAGATTCGGGCAGGAATTGAATAAGCTGTCGGATGAATGTTCTTGAATCGTTTACAATACTGCCCCAAATTATTCTCGCTTCCCACCACCTTTCATAGGATTGTGCCGTGCGAAAGGCAAGCAGAAGTGATACGGCGGTGCCAATAGTAGCTGTGATACCGATTGGTACTGAAATTTTAGATAGAAAAGAATACTGGTCGAGTATTCCTACGACAACAGCATAACTGCAAATAGTTATGATATCATATTGGATTAGCTTTATAAAAGCCAAAATTGATACTCTTTTATTTAAAAGCATAAAAACTAATTAAGATTGTTATCCCCCATTATCCATTCCATAGCCTTCTCTTTTTCAGCCAAACCAAAATATCTGATTATTGCATGATCAAAAGGTTTCATAATAGATTGCATCCAATCTCTCCACTTTATCTCGCCAACTATGGCAATTCGTTCTATATCTCGCGAATGCGTAAAATTCATCTTTCCATAATTCAATTCGATTATTCCATCTTCCCAAAATCCAAACGTATCTGAAATTAAACAGTCGTCCATTTCGAAATACCATCTCACTTTTTCACCTTTGCCAATAATGTTATGAATAAGCGGATGAATTTTTTCATAATCATTTATCCCAAGAATATCGTTAGCCTTGGTGGCAATAATATTTTTTCGCGTTGTAGCCAATATTTGCAACATGATGTTTCTATTTTTACTTCGACTTGAGTTCATTGTCACGAATTTGCATGCCTAGCGTATCTAGCTCAGTTCTTTCCTTATGGGTTGAATCATGCTTTTCTGACTTTATCTCTCGCTTATTTCCTTCACTTGAATTATTACAACTGCTGCCGATAGTTATTACTATGATTGCAAGCAGGTAAATTATCTTTTGCATATTAATTATTTAATGTGTTTTCAAAAATGTTTGTATGGGTACGGAAGCCCTGCCAATCAAGGTTTCCCAGTTTTAAAAGGGGCAAACAAAGCAGGGCTCCGACCCATAGTATTTTTATTCTTCTTCCTCAACATTGTTCATCTTCGACAATAAATCATAAGCTCCGTTAATCACCACTCTAATTTTCCTGTTAAATCCTTCTGGCAAAATCACTTCGGTATAACCATTTTCCGAAACACCGGTCGTCACTTCAATTCTCTTAAACGGAATATGCTTCTCAGTTGCTCCTTCCTTTTTTTCATCGGTGGCTTTTTCTTCGTTATTCCCTTCATCTGCCGCTATAAAAATGTAAGATTTACCTGCTGATTGAACGATCGCCTTATCAGGCAACGCAGTAGTGGTAGCAATACCCGTTTCTACAATTCCTTTCAAATACATCCCTGGCAACAGGTTATCATCCTCCTGCAACAGATGCCCATGAACCCTAACCGTTCTTTCAGCACTGATTTCACGCCCAATTAAATGCACATCTGCAAACCGTTCCTTTGTTTCATTATTCAATAAAAAACGGATTTTTTGACCAATCTTTAATTTCGGAACATCCTTTTCAAAAATGATCAGTTCTGCATGAAGGTGGCGGGTATCTACAATTTCAAATAGTTCCTGGTTAGCGTTTACAAACTTTCCGATATTCACCAATACCTTAGTAACATAGCCCGATATAGGAGCATAAATATTTGCCCTGCCTGAAATGTTATCCGGGTTGATTTTCTCAGGATTAATATTAATGAGTCCCAGTTTTGATTTTAATCCCTGCACTCTTGCCGTCATACTGTTGTACTCGCTGCTGGCTTTTTGCAATGTTTTTTTTGCATTTACATTTTCTTTTGCCAGCTCCTGTTGACGTTCTAATTCTTCTTTCAGGTAAATCAGCTGACTCTTATAATCCAGATAATCCTGCTGAAGCTGGATAAATTCGGGGTTCTCGAGTACGGCTATTACTTCACCTTTTACTACAGGCTTTCCCTGCAACAAATCAGTATTTTTTAAGGTGCCACCATAGGGAGAAGATACTGTTAACAGCTGTTGCGGAGGAACATCAAGTGCCCCAGTTGCCCTGATAACGCTGCTGAGTTTTTTTTCTTCTATAGCACCGTACTGAATATTGACCGTTTTAAACTGGTCTTCCGACAAGTCCACCATGTCTGCTTCTTCCGTTTTCGTTGCTTCAACCGGGATTGCTTCTGCATTTCCTTTGGAAGAGCAGGATGAAAACCATATGGTAGCCGCAGTCAGTATAACAAGTGAATTCAAAAATTGCTGTTTCATATTAATTTTATTTTGGTCCGTTCTAATTAATTGATGCCGCCGATAAATTCGATGGCAATGACGGTTTGATTATATTGATTTAAAAGTTTGGTGTATCCCTGTTTTACAACAACGGCATTATTGAGTGATTGTGTCAATTCATAATAACCGATTTCGCCTGTAGTAAAAGCTCTTTGTGCCTGTGTAATGATGAGATTGGTCTGTGGCAAAGCGGTATTTCGGTAATAGTTGATTTGAACTTTTTGTTTTTGCAATTCGCCAAACAGTCTTGCTAATTCACCTTGCAGGGTGAATTGATAATTGGTCAGTTCTGCTTCACGACGCTCCCGGTTTACTTCTGCCGCCTTTATTTTTTCTTTTTGTGCCCTGGCAAATATGGGAATGCTGACACCCAAATTAACACCTTGAAAACGACTGCCAACGCCATAATATTTGTCAACTCCATTCACAGTTTGATACCCTACTAAAGATTGATTGAAATAGCCTACCGAGAAATCTGGTTTTAATCTTGATTGCTCAACAGCTTTCTCTTTGTTTGCAATATCAATCTGCTGTTTAATAAAGGCAAGTGTTGGGTTGGCAGCAATAGCAGCGGTATCAAAATTTACCTGTATCTGCTTTTCAACAAGTAACGTGTCGGCAATTGACGTAACAGAAGAATCTGCGGTGAACACTTTCAGGCGGTTTAATTCAATACGGTGATCCTCTTCTGCACTTCGCAATTGAGCCCTTATCTCATTCACCTTGCTTTCAGCATTGTAATTTTCTAATGCATTTGTTTCACCCGTTTTATATCGCAATGCAGAAGCTTTCAGTATGTTTTCGTAAATGGATAGCAGCTCCTTCAATAACCTTATTTCCTCCATCCAAAAACTTAACTGGTAGTACGATATTTTTGTATTCGCAGCAAGTTCAGTTTGATAAATCTTCAATTGCAGTTCACTGCTTTTGATATTTGACTCAGATAGCTTTATGAGACTTTTAAAGTACCCTGGATTCTGAATACTCTGGGTAATGCTGAAATTATTATCATATGCTATACGACTGTTATACTGCCCAAATGTGAGTCCTACATTTGTTTTGCCATAATCTTTCACAGTCTTCTTCAACTGCTGCTGGTAACTTATATCCAGCGCTCCCACTTTAACCAAGGGGTTATTCTTCATAGCTGACGCAACAGCATCATTAAGATTGATAACTATCTTTCGCTGTTGCGCATTTGCAGTAAAGAATGAGGCTAAAAACAGGATGAATAATGAAACCAATCCTTTCGTCACATCAGGCTTCATTGTTTTGGGTTTTATCTTCTCAAACCATGTATATAATACAGGCAAAACAACCAGTGTTAGAAATGTGGCCGTAATCAACCCACCAATTACAACCGTCGCCAGGGGCTTTTGTACTTCTGCTCCGGAACCTGTTGACAATGCCATTGGCAAAAAACCTAATGAAGCAACCGTTGCAGTCATTAATACCGGTCGCAACCTTACAGAAGTTCCCTTTAAGATGATTGCATTTATATCTGTCATACCTTCCTTTTTTAACCGGTTAAATTCGCTGATCAATACAATACCATTTAATACTGCCACACCAAACAAGGCTATAAAACCAACGCCAGCCGAAATACTAAATGGCATTCCCCTTACCCATAAGGCAAATACACCACCGATAGCACTCATCGGTATAGCTGTAAATATGAGTAGGGAATATTTAATTGACCCAAAGGTGAAATAGAGCAATAAGAGTATCAGTGCTAATGCTACTGGTACAGCCACTGATAATCGCTTATTGGCCTCCTCAAGATTTTTAAACTGCCCACCATAAGTAATAAAATATCCGGGAGGCATTTTTACCTGTTTATCAATTTTTTCCTGGATTTCTTTTACAACCGATGAGATGTCCCGGCCTCTTGTATTAAAGCCAACAATGATTCTTCGCTTGGCATCTTCACGTTGTATCTGGTTAGGACCTAACTCCATATTGACATCGGCTACCTGCTCCAATGGAACCTGGTTGCCATCCGGTGCGGCTATAAATAATCCTTTAACATCATCAATACTCTGGCGTCCTGTTTTTTCTAACCTTACCACCATATCAAACCGTTTTTCGCCTTCATAAACAATACCTGCGGCTTCACCTGCAAAAGCAGCGCTGATGGTACGGTTTATATCTTCTACATTTAAACCAAATTGCGCAATCTTATCCCGGTTGAGTTTAACCATAATTTGCGGCAGACCAGTCACTTGTTCTACATATAAATCTTCTGCACCTTTTACCGTGGGTACAATCACACCAATTTTTTTTGCCAGATCTGCCAGTACATCAAGGTCTTCCCCAAATATTTTAATCCCCACATCCTGCCGAACACCTGAAATCAATTCGTTAAACCGAAGTTGTATAGGCTGTGATAACCCATAGGAAACACCGGGAATTTTCTCCAGTTCCTTTTGCATCAATTCTGCAAGTTCTTCCCGGTTATGTGCACTGGTCCACTCCTTTTTATCTTTTAAAAGAATGGTAATGTCACATGCTTCTATAGGCATAGGATCGGTTGGTATCTCAGAAGCGCCAATCTTTCCGATCACTTCTTTAACTTCAGGAAATTTTTTCAACAGTAAATCGGAGGCCTGTGTTATTTTTTCGATTGTTTGGCTTAACGAACTACCTGTAAGTAACCTTGTTTCTACGGCAAAATCTCCTTCTTCCAACGTGGGAATAAATTCACCACCTAATGTTTTAAAAATGACAAGGCTGATGACAAATACTCCCACAGCAATACTCACCACCAATAATTTCATCTTTAATGCACCACGTATTAATGGCGTATAAAGCCGTTGGAAAAACTTCATCATTTTATCTGAAATATTTTCCTTGTGGCTGACTTTCTTACTTAATACAAGGGCACTCATCATGGGTACATAAGTAAGTGAAAGCAGGAATGCACCCAGTATGGCGAACGAAACTGTTTGTGCCATTGGGCCGAACATTTTTCCTTCGATGCCAACCAGCGCAAGAATAGGCAGGTACACGATCAGAATAATGATTTGTCCGAATGCGGCCGAGTTCATCATTTTACCCGCTGATTTATATACTTCATCATTCAATTGGTCTTGTGTCATTCTTCCGGCCTTTCGCAGGCCTAACTGATGCATGGTTGCTTCCACGATAATCACAGCTCCGTCCACAATCAAACCAAAATCAATGGCACCTAAACTCATCAGGTTACCAGAAACACCAAACAGGTTCATCAACGAAATAGCGAAAAGCATGGCAAGCGGAATGACGGAAGCCACTATCAATCCGGAACGGATATTGCCAAGAAAAACAACCAAAACAAAGATGACAATCAACGCACCTTCAATAAGATTAGTTTTTACAGTTCCTATCGCCCTGCTAACTAACGCACTTCTGTCAAGAAAGGGTTCAATGACCACACCTTCGGGCAAGCTTTTCTGGATCTGTAAAATTTTATCTTTTACACTGTTAATTACAATACTGGAATTTGCTCCTTTTAGCATTAAAACAATACCACCAACTACTTCGCCTTCTGCATTACGGGTTAATGCCCCGTATTGCGTGGCATGACCCAGCTGTACCGTTGCAATATCCCTTACCAGCACGGGTGCACCACCGGAAGTTCTTGTAACCACAATTTTGTCAATGTCACTGATTGTTTTAATAAAGCCTTCGCTCCGGATAAAATAAGCATTGGGCTTTTTATCTATATAGGCACCGCCCGTATTCTGGTTATTTTTTTCAAGGGCATTAAATACGTCCGCTATCGATAAATTATAGCTGCGAAGCTTATCTGCATTCAATGCAATTTCATATTGCTTTAAAAGACCACCAAAACTGCTTACATCAGCAATGCCGGGTGTCCCAAGCAACTGACGACGGACTATCCAATCCTGGATCGTCCGAAGCGACATGGCATCATATTTATTTTCATACCCTTTTTTGGCATGTAAAACATATTGATAAATTTCACCTAACCCCGTAGAAATAGGAGCCATCTCAGGATTGCCGATATTATTAGGTATTTGGTTGCGCGCTTCTATCAACCGCTCACCTACTTGCTGACGGGCCCAATAAATATTTGCGTCATCATGAAATACAACTGTAACAACTGATAATCCAAATCTGGATATGGAACGGATTTCCTGCACTTCCGGGATGGTGGCCATAGTCTGTTCCACCGGGAATGAAATGAGTTGTTCTACTTCCTGTGCTGCCAATGATGGGCTCAGCGTAATTACCTGTACCTGGTTATTGGTAATATCAGGAACGGCATCAATCGGCAATTTGTTTGCCGAATAAACACCCCATAGTATTAATGCGAGTGTAAAAAGGCCAATGACCAATTTATTTTTTATGGAGAACTGAATGATTTTATTAAGCATATTTCGATTTAATATTTTGAAACAAGGCGATAATACTTAGTGATAATGCCAATTATCACCATAAGCATTACAATACCAAGCACTATCAGTGTAATAACTTTTATAACCCGCATCCACAAGGGCTTTACAGGGTCTTTGATCCTGCTGCAACCCGATTTACTGCGGGTAATTGACCTAGTTCTCTTGGCCATAACCACATGGTAAACAAAATGATAAAAATGTAAAAGTCAGCGCATGACAATTGCACTGAAGTGAGAATAAATTAAGCAGCTAGTTTGGGAGGCTGCCAGATAGAATAGGAAACTTCGGAATTAAAATTTTCGACATCAAAGGAGCCCTTTTCAGATCGGAAAAGAATTTTTAGAAACTGGACCTTACTCAGAGGATTATAAAAAGCTGCTGCTGCACAGCAAGAACAGGTGCAAAAAGGTGTGCACGCTTCTTTCGAATGATTATGTGCCTGATGATTGGAGGAAGCTGAAATTTTTGATTCTGATTTTGCATTACATTCCGTGCTGTCGCTGCATGTAAGGCATGACAGGTAGAGCAGGGAAAAGCCTAAAAAGAAAAATAAAAATTTCATTGAAGCAAAAATAACAGGATATATTGCAATTTTCAGTAGAAATAGACTCCTAAAATGGCAATATGGTTGCAAAAGATAGAAGATCAGGCTATTTTTTCCGATTTCGCAACCCGTTTCCCACCCCATTTTGAACTGATAAAGAATAATGCAAACCCACTTATCACAGTGATCAATCCGAAAATGGAAAATATTCGAAGCAGCCAATTACCGATATGATCCCTACTTTCATAATCCATGGTATGCATCATCCACAGAAAATCAAATATTCTCCATTTATTATTCCTGAATTTTTGAATAGTTCCTAATTCACTGGCAACATAAACAGTCGTTTTTGATGGATGTTCAAAGGTAATGGCATAGGCAGGCAAAGGGCTTTCCCGATATTCATGATGACCACTTGTACCAGTTAAGTATTCAACGGATTTTACTTTGGGTTCGCCGTTAAATCTCATTTTAGCAACATTAACCGCTTCTTCCTTTGTCAATGGTCCACGAATCCGACCTGTTTCTGCATCGGCAAGATGATTCATTACCTGCATACCATGTTCATCATTCGTTTCATTCTGAATGGTACTCATACAACGAACCTGGTAAAAAGGCTTGCCTAAAATTTCAATCAATTGAATGGAGACAACTGAATCAATGCGATGAGTCATTTTTATTGTATCCAGCGCTACTGTAGGACTGACCAGAGAAATATTAGAAGAGAGAAGGGTTGCATTTTTCTTTTGAAAGTCACCATGCACTTCATCCATATTGCTCCAACTAAAATATAGGCCCCCAATTGTCCATAATAAAAACTGAATGCCTAAAATAACACCGAGCCAGCGGTGTGTTTTTCGTATGTAGTAGTGTTTACTTTTTGCCATAAACAATATAGGTTGTTGGTTTATTTTATTTTTAAAAGACTTGCATTAATAGCCACCACAACGGTACTCACACTCATTAAAACAGCACCGGCAGCAGGACTTAATAAGATTCCCATTTTATAGAGTACCCCAGCCGCCAATGGTAAGGCGACTACATTATAACCCGTAGCCCAAATCAGATTTTGAATCATTTTTCGATAAGTGGCTTTGCCAAACTGAATGAATGAAACAATATCTTGTGGATTGCTGTTAACCAATATAATCCCTGCTGTTTCCGCCGCAATATCAGAACCAGATCCAACTGCAATCCCGATATTAGCCTGCGCCAAAGCAGGGGCATCATTGATCCCGTCTCCCGTCATCGCAACGAATTCTCCTTCTTCTTGCATTTCCTTTATTTTTTCTAGTTTTTGATGTGGTAAGACCTCGGCAAAGAAAAAATCCATACCCAACTTACGGGCAACCGTTTCCGCCACTCTTTTATTATCACCCGTAAGTAACACTGATTTTATATTGTCAATACCCAAAGCACGAATAGCTCCTGCTGATTCTGGTCGAATGGTATCTGATAAGGCAATATATCCTGCAAGTTGATTGTTTATCAAAACAAATACTACGGTTTCAGAAGCATCAGTCATATAATCCTCTGGCAATTCGACATTCAATTCTTTAAGATATCCAGGACTTACAATTTTTATATCGTAACCTTCTATAGTCGCTTCTACTCCCTTTCCTGTGATGGCCTTAAAACTGCTTACAACTGGAATTTGAATCGCTAAGATTTTTGCTTTCTGCATAATTCCTGTTGCGATTGGATGTTCTGAGTTTTGTTCCAAAGCTGCAGCATATTTTAATAATTCGTTTTCAGAAAGACCTTCAGTCAATGAAACAATCTTAGCAACTTCAAATTTCCCAACCGTCAGCGTCCCGGTTTTATCAAATACCAACATTGTTATTTTTCTTGCATTTTCAAAGGCTGTTCTGTTTTTTATCAGTAATCCATGTTTTGCTGATAGTGCCGTTGATTTTGCTACTACCAATGGAACAGCTAATCCCAATGCATGGGGACAGCAAATAACAATTACTGTTACCATCCGTTCAACTGAAAATGCCAGGTCTTTTCCCGATAAATACCAAACCAAAAAAGTAGTAATGCCTGCAACAATCGCAATCAGTGTAAGCCATCTTGCAGCTCTGTCTGCAATTAATTGAGTTTTGGATTTTGTTTTTTGTGCATTCTGAACCAGCTTTATAACCTGCGATAAGTAAGAATCTTTGACACCATGTGATACAGAAACTTTTATGGCTCCATTACCATTGATAGCTCCTGCGATCACTTTATCTCCCTTTGATTTTTCAACTGGCTTTGATTCACCGGTGAGCATGGATTCATTAAGATAACTTTCGCCGTCTACGATAAGACCATCAGCAGCAACCTTCTCTCCTGGCTTGATAAGAATGACATCATTTTCTTTCAGCGAATCTGTCTTTACTTCAGTTATTATATCATCATTGATTAAATGAGCATCATCCGGCATTAACTGCACTAATAGTTCAAGTTCCCTGGATGCCCCAGCAACAGATTTCATTTCTATCCAGTGCCCCAATAACATGATAAGAATGAGTGTTGCTAATTCCCAAAAGAAATCCATGCCCTTTAACCCCAGTACAATTGCTAGGCTATAGATATAGGCTATTGAAATAGCAAATGCTACCAATGTCATCATTCCGGGATTTTTTGCCCGCATTTCTCCGATTAACCCTTTGAGAAATGGCCAGCCACCATAAAAGAATACAACAGAGGATAAAATAAGTAACACATAGTTTGAGCCAGCGAAACTGATGTGAATATTCAGCCAATGTTGAATCATTTCTGAAAGCAACATGATAGGAACCGTAAGAAACAGCACAACATAAAACCGTTTTTTGAAATCTGCTATACCGGAGGAATGGGCTTCATGTCCACCATGCGTAACAGGTTTCGCAATTGGCACAAGCGACATACCACACAGAGGGCACTGACCAGGACCATCCTGTATGATTTGCGGGTGCATGGGACAAGTATACTTTTGGAACCCTTGAGTATTTCGCTGTTCAACAACATGCTCTTCATGAGAAGAAGCCTCTATTATATTGTCTGTATGCAGATGCTGCAACTGGGAATGTTCTTTCTCGTTTGCATCAACAGGAACGAGATTCATTCCGCATTTGGGACAATTGCCGGGTTCGTCCTTCACAATTTCAGGATGCATTGGGCAAGTATACCGCTGCTCGTTGTGGTGGTTATGTTTCATAAAAAAAAATTTATTCTCATTTCAATAGTGCCATGTTAATCCAATTCCCCATTTATAATCACTGTCATAATTTGTGCTGATGGAAAATGATTTAGCAATCATATATCTAGTTGCTACATTAAATTCTTTATCCGTATTTACCCTGAAATCAAAAAAGAAGTTATTGCTCAGGGGTAAATCCCTTCTTTCTAATTGCAGCCTTAAACGGCCGGTGTGGTCAATTCTCCATTCCGAACGGATGAGCAACGGCAGCAAATAATAAAAGCCGGCATCAAAAACCCGCCTGTTATCTTTTGTATTGGGTTTGTTTGCTAATGGCAGCGTTTTATTTTTCCGGTAATCATAGCCAATATAAAAAGCCAGGTACTGATTCTTATCAAGGTAACGAAGTAAATGTGTTTCGGTTTCATAGTTTCCTTTCCAGCTTACACGGCCTTCAAACTCCAATGCCATTTTATTGTTGGAAATATTGCCGCTCAGCCATGCACCCTGTGAGTGAACAGATAAATCATACCAGGGATAAAGGGCATTGTCTTCTTTTTTTAATTTTTTGTAACCGTTTTTTGCAAATTCATTTTGTTCGCTGCCTTCGTAACTTACAATACGGGCCATACCGGCCATCATGTGGTAAAGTATATGGCAATGAAAAAACCAGTCCTGCTCTTCGTTGGCCTCAAACTCAATGGTAACAGTTTCCATGGGTTTGATATCAAACGTGTGTTTCATAGGTGAGTACTCACCCTGTGCATTGATGAACCGGAAAAAGTGGCCATGTAAATGCAGCGGGTGCCGCATCATGGTGTTGTTGGTTAAAACAAATCTTACCCGTTCACCTTTTCGGATAAGGATTTTATCGGCAACGGATAAAGTTTTAAAATCAAACGACCAAACATAGCGAAGCATATTGCCGGTAAGGTTTAATTTGATTTCCCGTGGCGTTAAAGACGAATCCAACGTTGTTGGATGCAATGCCCGCAGCATGTTGTAATTAAATTCACCCGGCATTTCCATATTCATATTCATATCCATGCCCTGCATACCCTCCATCTTCATTCCTTCCATATTCGGCATATCCGTTTTTTTATTTTCCGGCATGGTATCTTTGGGCATGTGCATATTTTTCATGTTCATGTCTTTCATATCCATGCCCTGCATATTACCCATGTTCATTCCTTTCATGTTCATGCCGCCCATGTCCTTCATCATTTTAAAATAATTCAGTCTTGGAATATCAGGGGCATTAATGACCATGCCGTTACCAAAATAGGCAGATGAATATCCGGTCACATCCCATGAAGTTGCCCGTAGTTCTGCGGCGCCTGTTTCGGGTACAGTAATTAAAACGTCATAGGTTTCTGCGATGGCTATTTCAAGTTTATTTACATTAACAGGTGTTACATTGATACCATCAGCGGCAATTATCCGCATATAGCTGTTTGCATACTGCAGATTAAAGTAGGTAGAAGCCGAACCATTAATAATCCGCAGCCGGATTACTTCTCCCGGCTTTGCATCTTTAAATTCATTTGTTTCCTGCCCGTTCAGTAAAAATTTATTATAATAAACATCAGATACATCCATAGCGGGCATACGCTGCCATTCCTGTTTCAGTTTATCTTTGAATGCTCCTGCGGCAATAGCTTCTCCATAACTTTGTAATGCCCCTTTTTTAATGGCATACCATTCTCCGCCACGTTTCAAGTAGCGCATTACCTGATGAGGGTTTTCGTCCGTCCAGTCTGATAATAACAAAACATATTCTTTCAATTGTGGCTCTGGTTGGGCTGGGTGGATTACAATAGAACCATACAAACCGCTTTGCTCCTGCACCATGGTATGTGAGTGGTACCAGTAAGTGCCGCTATGTATCAGTGGAAAAGTGAAGGTATAAGTTTCGCCGGGTTCAACAGGGGATGTGGTTAGGTAGGGGACGCCATCTTCTTTATTGGGCAATAAGATACCATGCCAGTGAATAGAGGTTTCCATCTTCATCAGGTTGTGCACACGGATGATGGCAGTATCCCCTTCGGTAAACTCAAGAATGGGGGCCGGTATTTGCCCGTTAATGGCAATAGCATGACGACGTTTACCGGTAAAGTTTACCATTGTATCGGTTACATATAAATCATACTCTACTTTTTTACCCTGGTAAACTATTCCTGCTCCGGTTTGAGCCGGCTTCAGGGGGAAATTATACGCTGTTATTTTTTTTACACCGTTATCCTTTGCCCCCGGCATGGAATGTTTCATTTGTGCAACACTGCAAATCGGTACCATCAATACAAAAAAAAGCAGTTTCTTCATATTGTTATCATTTATTGTTTGTTCTGCTTATCATTCTTTTTACGTGCAGGGTTATTGTCGGGAAAACGCAATGTATCCATTTTATTTTTTGCCGGCATTTTCATATTTCCCATGCCCGGCATATTCATGTCTT
>JAAXIF010000065.1:38958-338672 GCA_012270485.1 Sphingobacteriales bacterium
TCATATTCATGGATGAATCCATTTTCATGTCCTTCATATCTTTCATATTCATGGATGAATCCATTTTCATGTCCTTCATATCTTTCATATTCATGGAAGAGTCCATTTTCATATCCTTCATGTCTTTCATCTTATCCATATCTTTCATACCCGGTATATTTTTCATTCCCTTCATGTCTTTCATATCTTTCATGTTCTTCATGTCTTTCATCTTGTCCATGCCTGGCATATCCTTCATGTCTTTCATCTTATCCATGTCTTTCATGTTCATGGATGAGTCCATCTTCATAGTATCCATTCCCGGCATTTTATCCATATTGTTCATACCGGGCATTTCGTCATTCATGTTCATGGCAGAATCATTTTTCATATCCATGCCTTCCATATCTCCGCCGGCACCGTGCCCTTTCATTAAATATTTACCCATAGGCCCTACACCGGCCACATGGGTAAGCTTTGCCCCATGATGCCCTGCAATGGAAAGAAAAACCGCTGCGATGATTGCGGCAACCAGAACTATAATTTCAAATGAACGCCGGTTGATTTTAAAAAAAACACCAATGCTTTTCAGCAAAAAAGTAATGCCACTCATCCACAGTGTGAGTTGTGCATATTTTTCATGCTGCTCAAATATTTCCAATGCTGCTTTTGGCGCATCGGCCGATGGCTCTGCATGAAAGACAGTGCTGGCGGCAAGGGATGAAAAGAAAGCACCGGCCATAATAACAAGCGCAACCCATTTTATCTGCTTCAGGTCTTTCCAAACCAGCAAGGCCTGTAAAGCGGCTGCCAATAAAATAAGTACAATGGGGAAATGTACTGCCAGGGGGTGTAATGAGGGAAAGTCTTTGAACATGTTGGATTGGTTTATTGATAATACTATTTTATAAGTTTAAAATCAAACTCCACTCTTATCTTCTCCCATGTTACAGCAATTTTGCCAGTTTTGCTTTTTCCTGTTTCAATAAAATATTGCAGCCGTTCTGTATGATTCACTTTTTTCGGTTTCACTTTTATTCTCACCACATCTTCTTTTTCATCATACTCTGTAGCAAGATGCTGTTTCCAGTTTTTATTGATGATTAAGGTCCATTCCGTTTTTCCGGGGATGGAGAAGATGGCATATTTTCCCGCAGGAATTTCTTTGCCACTAACAACAAATGCCTGTGGCATTTCTAATGTAGTGGCATCATGTGCACCTGTTACCCATACTTCATCATACGGAACAAGGCCGCCCCAGATAATTCTTTTACGAACGCCGGGTGAATGGTAATTAATTTTTATGCTGTCGCCATCAACAACCGCATACGCCATTGACTTAATGCTTTTTTTGGATGTGTCCTTTACAAGATTGGGATTATAGCAAACTTCTTCTTTCTTTTGTTCCTGTGCTGTTACAGAAAACGCTGTTGTAATTATTAAAAGCAGTAAATAAAATGTCCTTTTCATGATGCTATTTATTTGTTTTTATATTTTTTCCGAACTGATTATTTGTACTTCTCCAAATATGGTTTTGAAACGCTTTTTGATAGCCACATTTTCAAAACCGGCATCCGAAATCATTTCAGGTAATAATCCCCTGGCATTTGCATCTGTTGATTTAAACCCATCCAGACCTCTGATTATATTAAAAAGCGTTCTTTGAACCCATGATTTGGAGCGGCCAAAGTCGGCAATAATTAACCGCCCGTCTTTACTCATAACCCGGAATATTTCTGCCAGCATATTTTGTTTTGTATCTGTATCAAGATGATGAAAAACCAGGCAGGATATTACCCTGTCAAAAGCGTTACGTTGAAAAGGCAAATGTTTTCCATCATAATCAAGCAAAAAAATATCCAGCTTTTCCTTTTTTATCTTTTTAGTTGCTTTGTCCAAAATGTCCCTATCAATATCTACGCCTGTAACTTTAGTTTCCGGTGAAAAGTGTTTTGCCATGATAGTTAATGTGCCAGTGCCACAACCAAAATCAAGCAGCTTTGTACCGGAAACGATATTGGCATCCGAAATCAGCGCTTTTTTAATCTTTTTTTCGGGCATGGTAATCCCAACAAAAAAATCATACAAAGGCGTAAGCCATTTGAACCTGAGCGCCGGTATAAATTTAGTTTTCCCCACTACGATAATTATATTTTAAAGTAAACCCTGGATTAAAATGGTGTTATTAATTGGTGGGTGCGGAAACCCTGCTCCAGAAGCTGTTTCACTATAACTAAGGAAACCAAAGCAGGGCTCCGACCCGTGTTTTATATTTAATGATGCCCGCCATGACCTCCGTGATGGCCACCATAATAATATCCGCCATGATGCCCAAGGTCAATATGACTAACGACAACAGGATACCACCAGCCGTTGTTCCAGAAGTTTCTTCTGCGAATTGGCTGTTCTGCATAAACAGTTTGAGGTTGCTGTACAATTACTGTAGTTGGCTGCTGTCCGGTGGAATTAAATAAGTCCTTATTTCCATTTTCATACACAATCTGGCTAATATCAGCTTTGGCAGCAACATACACCGGCCCATTAATATTAGAAGACTTGAAGTATCTTACTTCAGTAATACCTACTTCTGATACCTTGGCATTGATAGTTTCTCCGGTACGCAGTGTAATAATATCCTGTGCGTACAAAAATGATGCAGATAACAGCATCATGATAAATACAAATAACTGTTTCATAATTTTAAGTTTTAAATGTTATGTTTTTAAGTCAAATTCATTTTCTTGAACGTCGTCATCTTCTGCTTTTTTTTGCTGGTGGCTTTACAGGGTAATTCTCCAAAAGTGTGTGCACTGCAGGATGCAATTCTCTTTGCAAAGTGGAAGGGTCGTATAAATCCGCTTCTACGGTAGCAGTATAAATAAATTTATTTTGCTTCCTGTCTATAACGTTTACAGTTATAGCTCCCCGGGTATATTCCACTGTTTTAGTAGTATAGCCGTATGTATAGCTGTTATAATTATAATTTAATGGCCTGTTATAATAATAAGCCCTTGGGTTAACATTGTAATAGGGGTTATGAGGTGAAATAGCCCTATATTGATAGGCATTATTATAATTATAGGAAGGAACAGTTGTACGTACCTGTTCAGTCCTGCTTTTTTTACTTTCTGTTACTTTGAGTTCAAACAGCACATCCGGGTTGTCATTATCTAAAGTCATACCCCTTGCCGCCAGTTCATGCGAAAAATAATTGATGGTATTATTGAAAATAATCTGGTTGTGATAGGGAGTATTATCATTATCAGTATGGGGAATCCAGGAAAATGTTTTGTATTTGCTGAAATCCACCGTTTGGTCGTAATCATTATACGATAAATTATAGGCTGTACTGCAGCCTGATATAATCGCTGCAGTAAAAAACAAAATGAAAAATCTGTATTTCATTGTTTTTAGTTAAAAGGTTGACAATATTGTTTACCAACACTTCCCCTTTAAAAAGGGGCTTACCCATGTATCACTGTTATTCCATATCTTTTTTATTCTGTTCAGCTATATATTTATCCAATGCTTTTTTGCCAAACTGCTTAAATACCACAGGTGTTACAATCATATCTAACAGGGTAGAGCTGATTAAACCACCGAGTATAACCGTAGCAACGGGATATAATATTTCTTTTCCCGGTGCACTGGCATCCAATGTAAGCGGTATTAGTGCCAATGCTGCAACTAAAGCAGTCATCAACACCGGAACTAATCTTTCGAGTGAACCACGGATAATCATTTTATCACTGAAAGTTTCACCTTCATGTTGCACCAAATGAATATAGTGGCTTATCATCATAATACCGTTCCTCGATGCTATACCTGTAAGTGTAATAAAGCCGACCATAGTAGCAATAGAAAAGACGCCGCCGGTAAGTAATACGGCCACAACACTTCCTATTAATGCCAGTGGAACGTTAAGCATAATTTGCAGCGTAATGCGGCTTGATTTGAAATGGCTGTATAGTACAAGGAAGATACCAGCAATAGAAAAAATGCTGAGAATAGTAATAAGCTTTGAAGCGGATTGCTGGCTTTCAAACTGGCCGCCCCATTGCAGGAAATAACCCTGCGGCAGTTGTAATTGTTCATTCACCTTTTGTTGCATTTCTTTTACGGTGCTGCCAAGGTCACGGCCCTGCACATTGGCCGAAACCACGATTCGTCTTAATGTGTTTTCGTGGTACACAGAATTAACACCGCTTTCCATTTCAATTTGTGCAATTTGTTTTAGAGGAATTAATGAACCATCTGATGTGGCGATTTGTGTATTTCCGATTTCGTCAAGATTATTTCTTACACTGTCTGAGGTTCTCAAAACAATATCAAAAGTTTTCTGTCCGTCTAATACCTGGGTACTTATTTTACCGTTGTAAAATATTTCAATATCCTCGGCTACTTTACCTACCTGCAATCCGTATCGCTGTACAGCCGCCCGGTCTATTTTTATACTTAGCTGTGGCACTAATACCTGCTTTTCAACCTGTACATCCACAGCGCCGGGAACTGCACTAATGATGTCTTTTAACTTTGCAGCATTACTGCGTAAATCAGCTAAATCATTTCCAAAGATTTTGATTGCTATTTGCGCCCGTACACCGGAAAGTAAATGGTCAAGCCGGTGAGAAATGGGTTGCCCTATATTTACCGTTACCCCTTTTAATACAGAAAGTCTTTCTCTTATCTGGGCAAGTATTTTATCCCTGTTACCAATTTTATCGGCTTCTAACGCAACTTCTATTTCAGAATTACTTGGTGGTTCTGCATGTTCGTCCAGTTCGGCCCGGCCGGTTCGGCGGGCAGTAAGTTGTACACCCGGTACTTTTAAAATTTCCTGCTCAGCAATACTACCTGATTTATTGGCCTCCTCCAGTGAAGTACCAGGTGGCAAAGAAAGGTTAATGGTAAAACTTCCTTCATTAAACGGAGGTAAAAATTCTGTTCCAAAAAAAGGAATGATACTCATGGAAGCTACAATCATAGCGATTGCAATACCAATTACTATTTTAGGATGCTTTAATCCTACTTTAAGTAATTTGATGTCCTGCCGTTTTAAGAACTTTACAAAAGTACTGTCATCGTGAGAAGATGCATACAAAGCTTCTTCTTCAATAGTACGGCCATGAGGTTTTTCCTGCTCCGCCTCTTCAAATGTGTGAGTGTGTTTTTTTCTTTTCCAAAAAGCAAGATTGACATGGTCAAGATGCCTTTTTTTACCTAACAGGTAGCTGCACAGAGCCGGTGTAACGGTAAGTGATACGGCCAAAGAAGCAATGATTGAAGTGATATATGCTATACCCAACGGGGCAAATATTTTCCCTTCGATGCCTTGTAAATAAAACAACGGGATGAATACGAGTACTACTATGATAGTGGCATAAACAATAGAATTTCTTACTTCGCTGCTGGCTTCATAAATTACTTTCATTAGCGGCCTTGGATTGGGGCTTGTCCAGTTTTCCTTTAATCGCCGGAATACATTTTCAACATCTACAATAGCATCATCTACCAGTTCTCCAATGGCAATAGCAAGTCCCCCAAGTGTAAGCGTATTGATAGATATTCCAAACATTTTAAAAACAATAGCTGTGATGATAAGTGATAAAGGAATTGCGGTGAGTGTAATGATGGTGGTTCTGAAATTAAGCAGGAAGAGAAACAAAATGATAATAACAAGGATAAACCCATCCCTTAATGCTTCTTCCACATTGGTGAGGGAGTTTACAATAAAATGTTTTTGCTGAAATACATCGGTATTAATATGTACATCAGCCGGAACGGATTTTTTTATATCGTCAATTGCTTTAATGATTTCTGATGTGAGTGTAACCGTATTGGCATTCGGCTGTTTTTCTATGCTCAATATAACCGCAGGTTTGCCATTCAGGGAGCCATCACCTCTTTTTATTGGCCCGCCAAATTTTACTTCGGCCAATTGGCTAAGGAGTACAGGTGCTCCGTTCTTATTGGCGACTACTGTATTTGCCAAATCTTCCAATGTGTTTGCCCGTGCAAGATTACGAACCAATACCTCAGAGCCTTTATTGTCATTTACAAAACCACCGGTTGTATTGATGTTGGTAAGTTGCAAAGCATTGTCAACATCACTAACAGATAAATTATACTGCCGTAATTTATCGGGTGAAATTAAAACCTGGTACTGCATCCGTACGCCGCCAATGGGAATTACCTGGGCAATGCCTTTTACACTCATCAGCCTTCTGCGGATAACAAAATCACTCAGCGTTCTCAAATCTGCCGGGGAAGTAGTATCGGAAGAAACGGCTATCATCATAAATTGCCCCATAACTGAACTGATAGGCCCCATTACAGGCACAATCTTATTGGGCAATTGAACTGTTTGTATTTTTTCGGCGGTCAACTGCCTTGCCCGGTAGATGTCGGTGCTCCAGTCAAATTCTACAAATACCAAACCCAACCCGGGAGATGCTACCGACCTTACTACTTCTACTCCCGGCGCCCCATTCAAAGAAGTTTCTACTGGTAATATAACCTGCGCTTCAATTTCTTCCGGCGACATACCATTTGATTCAAGGAAAATAGTTACCCTTGGCCGGTTTAAATCAGGTAATACATCCACCGGCAGGTTTACCAAAGTAAAAACGCCATACACCATTAACAGGGCAGCCATGGCCACTACAAGCAAACGGTTCTTGAGGGAGAAGTATATAAGTTTGTTGAGCATAAAAATTTTGTTTGTTTATCCAATTTTGTGAATCTATGTTTTGCTTTACTATATCTTATTTTGACACTGCATGTTTTTAGATGTTCCTGATACTGTTTATTGCTCATCTCTTTAAGTCATTCAGCAGGTTGTTCATTATTTTTGGTACTTATTTTATCCCACCATTTAAAATATTTCAGTTTCAGCACCAGGTACATTAACAAAGTAGCCGATATGGCTATAATGTACATGTCAAGCGAAACCGCCAATCCAACTGCCGCAATAGACCATACACTTGCTGCTGTTGTGAGCCCCAGCACTTTATTTTCTTCTTTTATAATCATACCTGCGCCAAGAAAACCAACGCCTGTAACGATGTTAGAAATAATCCGTGTGTCTGCAGGTGAAAACAGGTGAACGGATATTAACCCGAACAGACAGGAAGCGAGGGCCACCATAGCATGGGTGCGTATGCCTGCTGTATTGCCCCGGCGTTGCCTTTCGAAGCCGATAAACGCCCCAAGCCCCGTTGCTACTATCAACCTCGGTACAAGCATTATTTCTTCGCTCCAGTTCATAGCTATTTTTAATTAATTAGTATGCAACAGAAATTTGTCATTCACCTGAAACATACGCTTCAATTTTATTGATTACAGTTTCTGCATTACCTCTATATTTTCATATCACCGAAACGTAGCGTTACAATAACCGGTCAGTGTTATAGTTTCACTATCATTTTTTATTTTTTTATTATAATACTTTACTCAATATTTAAAAGGTACACTTCGCATATAGAGGTAAAACCAGAATGCTGATATACCAATAAAAACATTCCAAAGACTATGCGGCTGAAAAAAACTTTTTGGATTGCATATAATTTTATATTTATCAAACTCAAACCAAATGGCAGCTACCATAACTGAAATAACTGAATAAAGAAGATATTGGGAGCCAGGCTTATATTTTTGAGTGATGAAAGTGACAAAGCCGGCAGCTAAAAATAAAAAAAACAATATCATAGCTACGAGAGCTTCTTTCCCATTTGGTATAAACAGGGCAAGTGCAAGAATGACCCCCGTGAAGATCATCAAAAAAAACATTTCAAATTTTTGCCCTTCTGCCATCAGGAGTAATCTTTTTTTTAAAGGCTGCCATTGCCAGATAAAATACATGACCGGAAAAACAGAAAAAGAAAATACGGCCGAATAGTCAAACCAATGGGCTATTCTGACGAGAGAAGCATGATAGAAAGTACTGGCAGCAAAAACATACAACAGTACTATTGCAAAAAGAAGATAGAAAAATTTACTTTCCGTTAAGTTCCCCGGCATATTCCCTTGCCTGCTTTTCCAGGCGCCATTAAAAATGATGATGGCTGTAACAAGATAGACGATGTTGCTAAATGTATTCAATGGTTGCCGGACAGGATTATTCAAATGCACCTGTTCACAAAATGAAGCCGGCACCCTTTTATCTAAATTAAACCCGTTCCAAAAACCGTATAACCCCTGATTTTGATTCAGCCACCAGATTATGAACCCAAAAAGTATAACCACGGAAAACAGCATTACAATAATTTTCCACCCTGAAATTATATCAGGTATGAGTTTCAGGTTTATTCTGGAATTATATTTTTGAGCAGGCTCCAACATTCCGGGTCGTAAATAATTTTTTACGGTAATAAAAAAAACAGTGCCATTGATTATATCATGGCAGGCGGATAGCCTGCCATGATATTTTACAGATTAATGATGATGGTCATGCCCATCTTCTGCGGGCTTGGACTTTGCCGTAAGGTCAAATGACGCTGATGCGGTCTTTCCTCCTGTTGTAAATGTTACAATGGCCTTATTGTACTTTTTAGCTTTATCAAGTGTGTACATAAAGCCTTCATTACCGCTTGGAATTAAGGTGATAGTTGAAGTTTGCCCATCGGCCATTTGAACAACCGCTGTTCCTGTTACACCTGTGTTCTTCATTGCTTTTTCTTTACCATCCAGCAAATAGGCCATTACCATACCATCTTTTACACTTACTTCAATATGAAAATCACCGGCAGACTTAACTGTTCCGCCATGTGGTGAACCATGTTTATGGTCGCCGCCGCCATGTTGTGCAAATGTGGTGAAAGATGCAATCAGCATCACCGCCATCAGAATTGTTATCTTTTTCATTGTTTTAAATTTTAATGTGTATACTTTTTTTGTTTAAAAATTAGTGTTTCATTTCTTTCATGTCCTTACTATTATCGTTCATGTTTTTCATGTTAGCTGCTGTCCCTTCTGCTACATTCATTACAAAATCACTTGTATAAATTTTACCCTTGCTTTGAAATTGTATCCAGCCACGATATACACCGGGTTTTTCAAACGTAGTATGTAAATCGAATTTTCCACCTTCTACGCTTGGGTGTACATGCAAATATTTTTTATCGGCAAGGCTTACTACTACCATGTGGGCTTTTGCTCCAAGGTAATCTTCTAAGGTTGTCACATCTACTTCTTTGCCGTTTAGCATTACTACCCCCTTAATATGCATCGGCATATTGGTTAAAAAATTACCCCCTTCAGGTGTGAGTGAGACAGAAAACCCATCCCCGGTGGTACCGGTTAGTCTATCTGCTCCATACACTTTTGCAGCTGGCACTGTACCTGCTACACTTACATTTAAATAATCAACCGTATGATTGGCACCGCTTGGCTTATAGTCAGCAAACAAAGTGTACTTGCCTGGAGCTGGAAATTTTTCTTTCACTGTGTAAGAACCATCTGCGTTGAGTTCAGGATGTATATGGTCAAACCAACTAAGGTCATCACTAACAACAATGAGGTGTATTTTTTTGGTATGCTCTACATCCAATGGAACCTGCTCAGTAGGTTTATCTTTTATTTTTGGAGTCATGGATAAAGTAACTTCTTCTCCGGGCTTAGGAGATGTCGGGCTATATGTAAACTGCATACTAACATTGTTTGGACCACCAGCATTGTCATTATGCTCCAGTTTCATGCCGCATTTTGGGCAGGTATCGCCTTCTTTGCCTGTTACTTCCGGGTGCATAGGGCAGGCATAAATATGGTCACCACCTTCATGCGACATTTCTGTTTTTGTTGAAGCGTTTTTTTTATCGCCACTGTCATTGCATGCTGCAAAGACCACGACAGAGCTAATAGCGAAAATTGCCATCGTAATTTTTAACACTTGTTTCATTTGCTTTATTTTATTGAATAATTAATTGTGATCATGACCCTTATGATTATCTGTCGAGTTTTTTGCCTTCACTTTGGTCAGGTTCATATTGCATTTAGGACATTTTCCTGCCTTATTGTAAGTTTTATCACCCTCACATTTCATGGGGCACTGGTAAATGGTATCGACCGGTTTTGGCACAGCCTTCAAATTCATATTGCATTTAGGGCATTTACCTGCTTTATCATAGGTCTTATCGCCTTCGCACTTCATCGGGCATTGATAAATAACTGAATCGGCGACTGCAGTTTTATTTTTTGTTGATTGTGCATTTACAGCAGTAAAACTAAAAACTGCTATTGCCAGTGAAAGGATAACGCTGATTTGTTTCATTTTTTCTTTTTTATAATTTGAGATTTATTTTGCTTTCCTAAATGAAGAATGTGTTTGCACAATCTTCCAGCCAGCTTTTGTTTTTCTTAAAACTGAAGTAGCTACTCCCTGACTTTTTATTTCCTTAGCATCTTTAGCAAGAACGATAGTATAGATATACGTTTCCGTTGAAAAAGCATATTCACCTACCATTGTTACATCTACTTTATAATTACTGAAAGTGAAAGATTTGAACGCTTTCAGTTCGGGCCCCAGATGGTGTTCTAGATAATGACCAATTGTGCCTTCATCGCTCGCCTGTTCATACACTTTAGAGTCTTTTACAAAAAGATTCACAACACCGGCGGTGTCTAATTTTTCAATTGCTTTTTTGTAATTGTTCAACACTGCTTTTACAGCTTCATTATCGCCGCTTTGTGCAAAGGTTGCGGTAAAAGTTGCCAGTAGCAGGGACATCATTAATAACTTTTTCATGTTTGTTTGTTTATTTTGGTTATTGATTTAAATACATCATTTTCATTTGATACACATTGGCAGTAACAACTCTTTCGCCGTCTTCAGTACCCTTGGTGACAACGGTAAACTTATCATTGCTTTGCCCTTTCACTATGAAGCTGATACTATACTGTTCAGCTTTATCTTTTATAAAAATGGCCGGCTTACCATTCACATCAGTAATTGCTTCATTAGGTATCACTACCTGCCGGATGACATTATTTCCTGTCATCCGCACATTTATATTCTCACCAATTTTGAACTGCCCTCTTGGATTGATGATTTCAAATACGACTTTCTGAGATTGGTTACCTGTATTTACTGATTGGGCAGTGCTGATCACTTTCAATGTATAAACCAGTGTATCTGTATTTGAAATGGTGGTAAACCCTGTTGCTAGTTTCAATTTTTGAGCGTCACCTGCAAATACCTGGGCTTCCACAAATACCTGATCAAGATTGGTTATTTCAAACAAGGTTTCTCCGCTGTTTACCACAGCACCAATTGCATAATTAAATGTGCCAACAACACCACTAACAGGAGAAGAAAGGCTTATAGTTTTTGTATTACCGGTATTCTTTCCGGTATTGGCATCAAAGAGTGCCTTATTTTTCTGGGCACTTTCTAAACGGGCTTTGGCCTCGGTAATATCTTTCTTTGCGGCAATGTCTGCTATACCCAACAACCTGTCATATTGCGCTTTGGCAGCTTCATATTCTGCATTTACACTGTTACTTTGGGCGTTGATACTAATTTGCGTCCCGGCATCAACTTGTTGCTCTATTACAGCTACCACTTGCCCTTTGCCAACCCGTTGACCGGGAGCTACTCTTAATGAAACGATTTTACCTGATTGCGGCGTTTGTATGACTGCCCGGCCCTGCGGAGCTGCAGTTACTGTTCCTAGTAAAACGGATGATTCATTAAAATCACCTGTGCTAATTTTCTGCGTTTGAATATTAAAAAGGAATTGTGTTTCCTTTTCAATTATAAAGGTGGTGGAAGAGCCACTGCCAGTTTTGCCTGCCGCATCACCATGGTCTTCACCACCATGTGCAGATACCGGATTGTAAGTGGCTGTTGGCAAAAGACAAAAAAGAATAATTGCTCCCGTAATTATTTTCCTGCTGCGACCTCTGGTAACAAAGAACATAACAAGTAAGCCGGTCAGTAAACCAATCAAACCAAAAAACCAATTGCTGCTGTACCAATGAGAATGCGGGGTACTTTCTGTTGTAACCGCTGCAGTCAATTCTTTCCCTATTTCAATATTGTTTAGCTGAATTAAATCAATGCCTGCATGGCTATTGATATTGAGTACAAGATTGTATGCCTTCTTTGCCGGAAATGTGGTTTTCAATTCAAATACGCCCTTATCAATCCTTGTAACAGTAATCTTTATATTAGGATTGTCAGCTACTGTCACTTCCATTATAGCACTGTCGATAGGGCTATTGGTATTGTATTCACTTAAATACAAACGAAGCGATGCTTCCTTGCCTGGTACTATCGGGCTGTACTTTAACAATACTTCATAGACTTCAGAAGCAGCCTCAGAGGAGAAATAACTTGCAGGTGATATAGCTGTTTTTTTAGCATCACCATGGTCTTCGCCGCCATGTGCAAATGTAAATACCGGCAATAGCCCCAATAAAAATTGAATGATTATTCGTTTCATAACTGACCCATTAAATATTTGTGATTGATAACGCTGAGATTATAATTTCGTAGTGCTTCCAGGTATTTCTGGTAAACAGTGTAAGCATCGTTGCTGTTTCTTAGTAAACTGATATAATCAATTTCACCACTCACAAAAAAGCGTTGTGAAGTAGTAATCACCTCCTGTGCTTTTCTTAACCCTGTTTGTTGATAATACTGAACAGACTGCCAATTGGTTCGCATTTCGCTGTTTGTATTAATCGTTTGTGCAGATAAGTCTTGCTGCAATCCCTGCTGTTTGCTTTGAATAACCTGTTGCTCCGTTTTGGCAGCATTGATATTACTTTTATATTGTCCGAACCATAACGGAATAGTTACGCCAACCCTGAAACGATTCAACCATTTCGTATCCCTTTCGCCCTGGTTGAAATAACCAAAAGCCAACCCAGGTAGCGCCTTGCTTTTTTGCAATGCAATATTTTGTTTGGCTACATTCTCCTGCTGCTGTAATATCTGTAGGGCAGGATTTGCAAATAACGCTATGGAATCAGGCACAAGAGATAACTGTACCTGAGAAAGTGAAATAGCAAGTGGCTCTACTGAAATAGGATCTTTAATGCCTGTGAACCATTGCAACTGCGCTTTTAAAGAGGAGGCTCTTACAAGCGACTGTTGATATTGATTATGAATTTCACCATACTGTGTTTCAGCAAATGTTTGCTGCAGATAGTCTATTTGTCCAGCATTAAACTGGCGAATAGCAGATAGCTTTATCTTTTCATAGAGTGTATCCTGTATGTATAATTGTGAGGCTAGCGAATCAGCGTATTGTATTTCTAAGTATAAGACTTTAACTCGATACTTTAACTCTGCTTCTGTTAGTTGCTTTTCTTTTTGCGCCACACCAATTTGCTGCTTTTGCAAACGGTACTGATTACTGTACACGGTGGGGAATTCAAACGACTGCGTAATGCTACCGGTATAAAAGTTACCTGTAGGGCTTTCCCAAAAGAACTCGGGATTAGGAAGATTGATGGCTGATTTCAGTAACTGCTGCTGTTGTTTTACTTGCAGTGATGCAGCTTGGATATTCTTGTTATTAGCCAATGCCTTAGACACAGCTTCATCTTCTGTGAGCACCTGCTGTGCCGATGCCGAAAAACTGATGAAGCCTGTAAGAAAAACGATGATACGATATCTGAACATAAAAATTGATTACGGTAAAACAAATAGCCTCATATTGCAAAACGCAAATGAAGTTGGATGAAGCAAAAAAGCTTCACCTGTTTTACCATAATCAAATCTGGAAACGCTGAATCGCTATGCGTATTTCAGTCGGTGGGGGGTAATAAAAACGAACCTTATAATGGACAGGAAAATCCTTGACAGCCGCTGAGAAATCAATATTAAAATAAGTACTAAGAATTGCCACAAATACCGGCACATTGATACCAGTAGTATTTACGGAAATATTTTTATCCAAATCTTGAAACTCGAGTACTTCATTGGTGCAACATCCGCCATCCTCTTTTGTAAGTAAGTTGTTGCCATCAACGGGAATTAGTGTTGTGGGCTCACTATCATGTTGGTGATTAATGCCATTTTCATGAACATGATTTGTTACTGTTGCTGTTTCCTTTTCATGAACATGGTTTTTCCCATCCTTGTGAATATGCACTTCTGCAGACGCTTCAGTTTGGTTATGATGAGAGGAAGAATTAAAACCCATATCTACACCTATAGCACAGGCAAAACCCACAGCCGTATTTGTCGCAAATACAACCAGCAGGAACAGCGCTTTCAGTTTTATGGATAAACTCCGTTTCATTTATGATGGCTAAAATAAGAGTTTTTAGCGAACCTCTACTCCTTTTAAAGACGAAGATATGGCAGAATGGTTTAGCAAATTTGTAAAATTATAGACAATTTTTATAAAATTTTGCTGCCACTTACAGCTATTCTTGCTTGGCTTTCCCGTTGAAAATGTAGCATTTACGTCAGCTAAACGTGTTTTTACCCCTTTTTTCCTGATAGCCTCACCCCACTCAACTGAAATTACTGAATCACCGAATTACTATCATATAATAACAGCCGCATGATTTTAATAGTACAAGTTAAATGAAAAATAGGTTGCCTGTCTGCTATTTATTGACTAAAACCTAAATATTTCCGCATTGCATAACTCTATTTCCCTTTTACATAAGTGGTATTACACAAAGCATGAGCACTTTTGCAATTCTAAACCATACTTATGAGTAAAAGAGAGCTTGTTTTGTGTTTAATGATATTGGTATTAAATGTAGCTACCGGGCAACCCAAAAAAGGAAAGATTGATACACTACTCATAAAAAGCTTGCCCGATGTGACCGTAGTGGGAAGAAACAGCAAAAGCGATTATCAGCAAATGCCGGAAATTGTTGGCACTAATATTTATGCAGGTAAAAAGAATACACTGATTGTACTGGACAATGTGCAGGGCAATGTAGTAACAAATAACATGCGACAGGTACTGGCAAAAGTGCCCGGAATCCATATCTGGGAAAGCGACCCCAGCGGAATTCAGATTGGTATTGCTGCCCGTGGGTTAAGCCCCAACCGGAGTTGGGAGTTTAATGTGCGTCAAAACGGATATGATATTGCTGCTGATCCCTTTGGCTATCCAGAAGCATATTATAATCCGCAGCTACAGGCTGTGCAACGGATAGAAATTGTAAGGGGACAGGGGTCTTTGCAATATGGCCCACAATTTGGCGGATTGGTAAATTACATTCTCAGAAATGGTAGTGAAATAAACAAACCTTTTGAATTTGAAACACAGCAAACAGTTGGAAGCAATGGCCTATTCAACAGCTATAATGCAATAGGTGGCAAGAAGGGAAAAGTTCATTATTATACATTTTTTGATCATCGTAATGGAGACGGATGGAGAGAAAACAGCCGCTATTTTACCAACGCAGGCTATGGTACTGTAACCTATAATTTTACAACAAAATTTTCATTAACGGCTGAAGTTATGCGTTCGCATATCCGCAGTCAACAACCAGGTGGTTTAACAGATGTACAAATAATGCAGGATGCCCAACAAAGTTTCCGCGGCCGGAATTGGTTTGACATAACCTGGACAACCCCCGCATTAATCGCCAACTATCAAATAAATGAAAACGCCCGGTGGAATACGAAACTATTTAGCACCATTGGTGACAGGAACAGTGTTGGCTTTTTGCAATCCATCAACATAAAAGACAGTATTAACCCTGCATCACTGAACTACAACAACAGGGTAGTGAATCTTGACCAATACAGGAACTATGGAATGGAAAGCCGCATCATCACTGATTACCATCTCGGCAAAATGAAAAATACTTTATCTGCTGGTATCCGTTTATATACCGGCACTACCACCAGGCAGGCCGACGGTAAAGGAACAACAGGTACAGGATATGATGTTACCACAACCGGTAATTATCCCCGTGATATTATTTTTAAGTCCAGAAACACAGCTGCATTTGCAGAAAATATTTTTCGCATCAGCGATAAGTTTTTGATAATACCTGGAATAAGATATGAATGGCTGGAAGGCTCATCTTCCGGACGAAATGGATATACAACAGGGGGTACAGAAATAATCTTACAGAATATTACAAGAGATAGAAGTTTTGTTCTCGCTGGTGTGGGAACAGAGTACCATATTACCAGGTCTACTGAGATATATGCAAATTTTTCCCAGGCTTATCGCCCTATTCAGTTTGCAAATTTGCAAGCTCCACCTACAACCGATGTGGTTGACGCAGATTTGAAAGATGCAAAGGGATACAATATTGATTTAGGCTACCGTGGTAAAGTGAAAGATTTTCTTCAGTTTGATATAAGTGGATTTTACTTACAGTATGATAACCGTGTAGGGACAATTACTGTTAGCGGAACACCTTCATACCGGCTTATTACTAATGTTGGTAGCACTACCAGCAAAGGGTTTGAGGGGTATGTAGAATTTAATCCTTTCAGGGCATTCGGAAAAAGAAAGGATGCAGATTTAATTATTTTTGGGTCTTACGGATATACAGATGCCAAATACAGTGGCAACCACAAAGATGCCAGTACAAAAGGTAAGAAAGTGGAGAATGCACCAACGAATATTTTCCGGGGTGGAATAACAGGCGGTTACAAAGGTTTTTTATTAACTGTACAGATGAGCAATGTAGGAGAAACCTTTAGCGATGCCAATAATACAGTTACACCTTCGGCAAATGGCAACAATGGTTTAATACCGTCTTATACTGTAACTGATTTAACAGCTACATATAAATTTTCAAAAGGGCTAAACCTGAAAGCAGGAACAAATAATTTATTTAACGAAAGATATTTCACCCGCAGAGCAGGTGGTTATCCGGGACCGGGTGCTTTACCGGCTGATGGAAGAACATTCTTTATATCTGTTGGAGCAAAATTTTAAACGAAAAGCGGCAGTAATATTAACTGCCGCTTTTTATACTGCCTTCGCTATTTTCTCCATAATATGATGGCTCTCGCCAAATTTGCACAGTGCATCGCAATGACTACGTAATTCAGAAAAGAGGATATATTTGATTACTACATTGTTTTGCTTAATTGCAGGACGGGAAAGTTGAAGACAAACATCTTTTTCTCTTTTATCAGGCACAATCAGATAGAACACTTCATCACCATCTGCAATTGTATAACTCAAATCTGTCAACCTTAATATGCCTGAATAAATACTGGTACTTTTTTCCACTTCAAAAGCAGCAATGACGTTATTTGTTCCCTTCTGAAACCAAAGAACATCTATTAGTTTGACAGTATTCAATGTATCTTTTTCCAATCGGATATCGGGGAATTGTTGTAAGCTCATAAATGAAAAACTGTTACCACAGTGTGATTTTGATCTGTCGTTAGAAGCGGCAATCACATCATAGCCCAAGGCACTACCTATTTTCAATAAATGATATTGCATCTCCGTATGCAGATTTTCTTCATCCTTTTCCTGCTGCACACTTTCCTGCCTTTTTTCAATTAGTTTTTCCAATTTCTTTCGTTCAGGCTCGGATAAATAGACATCTGTACCCAGTATCAATTTTTGGGTCCCTATTTCAAATAATAGACCAGCAAAAGCGCCTAAATCGGATGACAGTTCTGAACGATACTGGGTATTGGTATCAATCATTACTTCTCTCAGCTTAAGGTATTCACTCCAGCTACCTAATTTCTTTTTGTCTTTGTATAGGAAATTGAACCCATTAATAATAGCAGTGTTAAATGGAGGAATAATGGTTGGGTGAAGAAAATAAAGGATACTCGCAACAGCAGGGCCAAGGCCTTTAATTTTTAAACCATCGAGTCTTATGATTTCTTTAAGAATCTGTTCCTCAGTCTTTGCATTCAAACAACTTTCTAAGAATTGTCCGAATGCCTGTTTATTGTTTTCATTCTCATAAATATCAGGAATCCTCAACTTGGGTTTCCAGTAAAATGGATGGGAAGCTCCTTCAAATACCTGCTTTTGTTCTGTAATGCAGGTAAGCACAAACTCTAACGAAGACCCTTTAAAATCAGCGGGAAATTTTTTACCCTTAATATCATCAATTACCTGCATAACGCCACGACGGATAGAACGAAACGCCTTTAGCCGTTCCTCATTATTGATGAACCAGGTGTTGTATACAGACTGATTATCTTCTTTATATTGCCGTATTAGTAGTGCTAATTTATTGTTCATATGCTGCTTAAAACAGCAAAATACAGTATTTGACCCATTAGTTCACCCTTGTAAGGGTCTTGGTTTTACCAAATAGCCTCATGCCGTGGTAACCCGTAACTATAGCAGTATTTGCATCTTTGAGTTTAATATAACAGCTTGCAGAATGTCCCATATCAGGTAACTGGATTTCGCCACCTTTCCACTCTTTGTCATCAGCATCATATTCCAAATTCCACAATACTCTCCTACCGATTTCATTGTTTTTTGACATATCTTTTACCCAATAGATTTTACCAACGTATTTACCATCTTCTTTAACGACGCTTATCTTTTTACTACCATCCTGAAGCTGCCAATTACCGGTAATAGCATCTGCATCCGTCTGGGAAAATACAATTCCATTTATAAACAGCATAGCTGCAATGAGTAAGATTGTTTTTGAATTTTGCCGAATCTTTTTATTGAAAGGGTAGAGAAATTGTTTCCAGTAGTTTTTGGGAAAGTTCTTTTCTTCAGCAATACCGATAACGCCTAATTCTGTTTGCATTTTCGGACTATCATACGCAGTGTTGAACAGGCGGTCCCAAATGGTAAGCCAGGCTCCGTAGTTAACCTGTGCATCTTTATAATCTGCACGGTGATGCCAGCGGTGCAACTCTGCTACACAAAAGAATTTCTTCAAAATACCTGCTTTGTAATCAAGATTGGTATGCTGCATAAACATATTTACGGCCAGAATTGCCAGCGCCGCCACCACCACCGGTTGCGGAGTACCGATTACAAGGCAAAGAATAATGCCAGGTGTTCCCTCTATTACCTGATGCAATGCATGACGTTTTTCACCATTTAAAAAGTACAATCGCTCCGAACTATGGTGAATAGCATGAAGCTTCCATAAAAATTGGTATTTATGACTCTGCCAGTGTACCAGGAAAAGAAAGAAATCTATTATTGTAAGTGCAATTATAACCTGCATCCAAAATGGCAATTGCATCGGAAACAACGACAAAAAGCTAATACTTTCCGCCAGCCATATAAAAAGAAATTGAGCAATTAGTTTTATACTGTAATTAATGATGTAGTAAGTAAGGTCAAGGTTCCAGTCATTTTTACCACCTACCCAATTCTTTTCATAAGGCATCCATTGTTCCAATACTAAAATTAATATACCTGTAAGAGTAATGACAGGTACAGTTACAAGATATTGGTTGTACCCTGATCGGATTCCATACAAAATAATGGCAGAAGTTGACAACATGATGGCAGGATAAATTCCAAACTGAAATACTTTGTTCATGCAAAACATTTTTAGAGTACAAAAATGCTTTACCTAAAAGTAAAAGACTTGAATAAACCTGCTATTATTTAAGAACTTCTGAAGGCGAAACACCAAACATTTCTGTAAATGTGCGGCTAAGATGGGCTACATCTGAAAACCCCCCGCCATATGCTGCATTGGTAAACGATTGCCCTTTCATTACTTCTTGTAATGCTGCCTGCATCCGGCACCAAAGTATGTATTTACGAAATGGGATACCGGTTTGCTCCTTAAATAAATGGGCAAAGCGGCTTTCAGAAAGATGCACTTTAGAAGCGATATTTGCCAAACTTATTTCTTCATTCAAGTTTGAATAAAGAAACGTTATTGATTGTTTAATTCTTTCATCAATTTGATTAACTGAGTTTTCGCTGCCCGTTAGCTTTTCAACAAGCAAGCCAATTAGACTATGTACATTTTCCTCTTCATTTGATGCTGAATTAAACCAATTGATAAATTCAGTTCTTACAGCATCAATTTCACTACTCAAGTAATGAACCAATCCTTGTTTTTCCAGATGCATGGATGCTTCCAGCCTATGAGTGTAATTCAATTCAGCATCCAAATAAATGAAAATATAAAAATCATCCTTACCGATAAATTGATGTGGCAAGTCGGCAGCTATAATGCTGCAATCACTTTTTTCAAATTCAGTTCCATTTTTTGAAATCAAGAAAGATTTCTGGAATGACATTACAATTTCAAGGGCATGGTGTTCATGCATTTTTGTCAGCACCTGACGACCTATATAGACCGCCATGCCCCCGGAGATATGAAGTTTGAATTTTTGCAAGCCTGCTAAATTTTATCATGAAAAGATGTGTTAGCTTAAACGAATGTTTTGAAACCAGTTACTCTATTAAAATTGAATACTGGTCAAGCTGTGAATATTCCATAGGCAAATAGTTATTGTGCTTGAGTTATACAATTATTTGCCGTTAGTATTATTATTCATTTTGTCTCTTCAATTGTTTACTTGGCGTATTGTTATATTTTTTAGAACTAAGTTAGGACGAAATAATTTTAACCGTTCTTCAATATTAATGAATCATATGTTGTGAACAGATTGTTCATTTCTCTTGTATTGAACAATGATTGGGGAGAGCTTGCTTTTCATCGGTAGTTTTAAACAGTAAAATATATCATTTACAGCAATCCTTTTTCCTTACAAAGAGCGCCTTAAAGATTTTCCAGAAAAATTGCCATATTGATTTTACAGTTGCCATTATAACATAGTTAGTAACATTAGTCCACTCATGTAAATCATTAATAAATCCGCAAGAATGGTAATGGTACTCATGGGTAAATTAAATACAGCACCAAGGCAGGCAGATTTTATTTTCGTTTGTTAAGAACGCTTAATAAAGCTACAACAATGCTTACCATCATTACTACAAAGGTAACGGTATTGGTAAAAATTGGATTGACCCCGGTTAAGAAAGCCAATCATAAAGATAGCTTCTGCATATGAATTGTATATAAATCTGTTTGAATATTTAGATTATTATAGCCCAATTGAACATTTATTAGAGTTCGTTTGATGAAATATCGAAAGAGGGAGGATTATTATTAATAGACTTCGCTTGATTGATTTTTTTTAATGGCATTTTAGTATTAAGCAAGCATTCAAATTTAGGCCAATTAGGAAGACAGTTAGGCACTTGATATCGTTTAGCGGCTAAACGTATTTTACATGTAAAGAAGGAATCATCTCTATTTCGCATATACGATATTTAATACTTATTTTGATACGTATATCTTTTACAAATCGCCATCATTTGGTACGGATAAATTAAAAGAAAGGTTGCTATTGCTTTTTTAAAAATATCAGCTTTACATTTTCATTCCCTCCATTGGATTTGCTCCTTTCTTGAAAATATATTCGCTGTGGAGCAAATAAGCCCCTTTCAATACAACAATATCTCCTTCGCTCAAACCGGATATTATTTCTATACGATCATCACTCTCCAACCCCGTCTGTACCATTACATTTTTAAATGTATTCTTACCAGTCTGTACCCATACAGTTGCCCCTTTGCCGTCTCTTATTACTGCATCAATAGGTAAACTAAGGGACTTGCTTCTAGGACTTTTTAACAATACATAAGCCGGCATACCAGGCTTCAAATAATTACCGGGATTCGGAATAGGAATGCGCACAAGATTAATTCTTGTAGCCTGATTGATTTCAGGATTTACAAATTCAAGTTTCCCTTTTATTTCCTTATTATTAAAATCCGGAAGTTGAACAGTAACCATACTGTTCTCCTGCAGATCAGCTAATTGCGAGCTATATACCTGTGCCTCTACCCATAATGTTGAAAGATCCGCAAGTTTTACAATTGTACCACCTTCCATTACATAATCGCCTTCCCGGATATCAAGCTGGGTAATATAGCCGCCCGCAGTGCTATAGTAGGTAGTTATCGGGCTTGCTTTCCTGGTATCGACCAGCTCACTAATTTGCATTTCGGTCAAACCCCAAAGAAGTAATTTATTTTTCGCACCCTGAATTAACTGATCAAAATCAATAATGGCCTGACTTGAAAACGTATTTTTCTTATCTATTGCAAGTAGGTATTCCTGTTTTGCATTATTCAAATCTTCACTGTACATTTCATAAAGTGGCGACCCTTTTTTGACGTATTCACCAAGGTTCTTGAAATAAAGTTTTTCTACTCTTCCCATAACCCTGGAACTAACAGCATACAGCTTCGATTGATCAAAATTCAATGAAGCAGTTAAAATTAACTGATCATTGATTGTCCCATTTCGGATAGTATCCACTAAAATGTTCCCTAATTGAATCTGCTGTTCACTCAGTTCCAGCTCATCTTGACTTTCGCCCTTTCTTTTTTTTACTGGTGTTAAGTCCATTTTACAAATAGGACATTTACCAGGTTTATACTCAACAACCTGAGGATCCATTGAACAGGTATAATATGTATCAGGATCTATAGGTTCCTTTACTGTATTCTTGCAAGACGAAACGAGTATTATGAATACTAGTATAGAGATGATATACCGCATACTTAGTTTTTTATTTTTATAAAACTTTCACTGTCCATAAGAAATTGAGCATTTGCTGCAACTGAATCTTTCATTGTCAATCCTTTGAGTATCTGTATCTGTTTCTCCAGAACAACCCCTGTAATTACTTTCTTTGCTCTAAAGCCCTCGGCTGTCTTTTGGAAAACCACTTTTTCTAATCCTAATGAGAGCACTGCGTCTTTGGGTAACCAATAATCTTTTATAGTATTTCCAAAGATTACTGCCTGAACCTGACTACCAATAGGTATTCTTAAACTGCTATTATTGAAGCCAACTCTTACAGTCTGGGTCTTACTTTCTTTGCGATAAAATGGCTCAACGAAATCAATGGTAGCTTTAAAGTCTTTCTGCCTAGCTGTTTCAGGAATAATCCTTACAGCATTACCTTTTTTTACAAAGGATTGATTTTCGCCATATATATTTAAGATGGCCCATGCTTTATCGGGATTAAAGACTGTAAACACTGACTGACCTTTCTGTACATACATCCCTTCTTTTAATGCGAGCGCTTCGGTTTGTTGAGAAAAATTTCCCATATTATCATTTGCTATGTTCATTTTATCAACATTGATGGTTTCATGAATATGCCCACTGTAATTACTGATAACCGAAATCGTGAATAAGGGTTTACCCGATTGAATCAACTCCATTACCTGTTTATTGCTCATTCCGAGTAATAAAAGTTTTTCTTTTGCCGCTTCTAATAAAGTCGAATTTTCAGGATCATTCTTTAAGAGAAACAAAAGATTCTGCTGTGCAGTGAGTAATTCAGGACTATAAATATCCATGATACGCTGTCCGTTAGTAACTTTCTGGTATTTATAGCGTACATAAAGTTTTTCGATTCTTCCCGACACCTTGGCAGAAATTCCCCCGATCATTCTTGTATCGTAGGCGATATTACCTAATGCGTTTAGTTCTATTTGCTCACTGCTGAACTCAAGACCAGTAACAGGAATAGACGATATTACCAGTTCATTGGTTGGTTGGAGTAGAGCATTCAATTCAATATTTTCGTCTTTTTTATTATTGTTTTCTTTTTTAATTAAATCCATCCCGCAAATAGGGCAAGCTCCCGGTTGATCTTTAATGATCGAAGGGTGCATGGGGCAGGTATAGGTAGCATTTTTCTCTGGCTGATGATTTTCCTCCATTTTTACCAAATCCATTCCACACTTGATACAGGTACCAGGTTTATCACTAAATATAGAATCCTCTGGCATAGGACAGGTATACGTTTCCTTAGAAACAGCTTGGTGATCACTATGTGTATTTTTATTTTCACAGGCAACCAAAAAGAATACCAGAACTTGTATAAAAAATAATTTCTTCATCATATATACAGCTTATATCAATTCATATTGTAACATCATGCCATCATCTTCATGTTCAAGATTATGGCAATGGAAAACAAATTTTCCTAAATTACTTTCGAACGGAATGATTATTTGAACCGTCTCCCCGGGCATTACCAGTACTGTGTCCTTCCAGCCAGTTTCAGATGCTATCAGACTCCCCCTGCCACCTGTTCTTTGAAGTACCTGGAAAAAAACTCCGTGTAAATGCATAGGATGAGGCTCATCTCCTTTACTATTATCGAAGACCCATATCTCATTCGTATTGGATTTAATGCTTTCATCAATGCGACTGCTATCAAAAAGCTTACTATTAATGCGATGACGCATCCTCATACCATCATTCATAGGATATCCATGATGTTCCATCGGATTAGATATATCAAATGTTCTGCTCCTGACTGATGAAGAGGCTGGCAAACTATCGATCATTGAAAGTTTTGTGGGTACAGTGAAAGAATCTGTGACAGGAGCGGTAACTTTAAACTTCATGATCTTAAATGACTGCTTCCCTTGCGCATCTCCAGCGTTAGCAAATTCTTTACTTAGCAAGAATAGCTCTGTACCGATAGACAACCCATTAAAACTTACTAAAACATCCAGCCTTTCACCTGGAGCCAATAAAATCTCCTTTACTGTTACAGGATTTTTCAATAAACCACCATCATTACCAATAATTATCATATCGGCATTATTACTGAATGCGAGATTATACAAACGTGCGTTTGAGCCATTCAAAATACGAAGTCTGTAATAACGGGTTGATACTTCAGTATAAGGTGAATAAATACCGTTTACCAATACAGACTCCCCCATATAGCCCGACATAACTTCTTCTGCAGTAGGATTATATGTTATCCCCTGATTGGTTAATCGTTTATCTTGTATAACCAATGGAATCTCAAAACGACCCGATGGTAGATTTAAAGTTGCTTCTTCCAGATCATTAATAATAAACAAGCCTGCTAAGCCCTGAAATACCTGTTTACCTGTCTTAAAATGAGGGTGTGGATGATACCATGTCAATCCGGCTCTCTGATTCACAGTAAACTGATAGCGGAAAGTACCACCTGCATTTGCTAATTGATCTGGGTGTCCATCCATTAATGCAGGTACTTTTAAGCCATGCCAGTGAATATTGGTATGTTCAGATAAATTATTCTGGAGCAAAATATTTACAACATCTCCCCTGTTTACCCTGAATGACGGACCAAGCATCCCATTAGGTTGATAGCCCAAGACAGGAATACTAGCCCCCCTAATATTTACAGTTGTAGTTTGTGCTGTGAGTATCTGATTGGCACCAGACTGTAATGGGTTGGTAAGCATTTGTGAAAAATCATTCTCAGTAACCATAACAGGTTTTGTCATTAGCCCGTTGTGATGTTCTTTTCTGCACCCTGAACCAGCCATAAAAAATCCAGCTAAAGATCCACTTGTTATTAGGCTACCGGTACTAATCCCAGACAGTTGTATGAATTTTCTTCTTTGCATTCAGATTGGTTTAGTTTTTTTCAATAATTCTTTCAATTGTCACCTGAAGTTTCAATGCCTGACTTAGTAACTCTAATAATTCTAACTGTTTCATGTTTAGAATTTCCCATGCATCATATAACATGAATAACTCTTCTGTATTCTGCTCATAACCGAGTTGCATTGTCCTGTAATTATTACGCAATGCGGGGATTATCTGACTTTCAAAAAGTTTTAATTGCTTTTTCTTTAACCCCAGTTCATTACGCATACCATAAGCCATCCCACTGTATTCATTCACCATCATTTCTTTTTGTGACTGAATGGCATTACTTTTCCATTTTAAGCTTTCAATATTGGCTTTATTCATTTTAGAAGACCATTTAGCCATCGGAATACGAACCATCCCCATAATAGTATACTGTAATGGCTGTCCTCCAAATCCAATCATATTATCATAACGAATACCAAATTGAGGTTTAAGGGCAGTACGCTCTGTTTCCTGTTTTAGAACAGTAAGCTCAATCTCTCTATCCAATGATTTTAGGTCACTACGGTTAGTATAAAAAAGAGTGCTATCAAAAACAAGAGCTTCATAACTATTCAAGAAGTAAGTGGTATCAATATCGAAATCTGTCATGGCATTTCTACCCATAAGCGAATTGATGCGAATACGTTTTTCTTTAATGTCGCTTTCAAACATTAATTGCATATTTTTCACTTCTCCTAAAGCAGCTTTTGCTTTATAATAGGCACTTATCTTTTCAAGACCGTTTTTATAACGTATTTCTGCATTTTTGATCATGAAGTCCAATATCTTTTCATTCTCTTCCAGGATCAATAACTTCTTTTTCAGGATAATCCAATCATAATAGAACTGTTTAGCATCATTCACTAATTCATTCAGTGTTGCATTCTTTTTTTCTTTCTCAACTGATGACATAGCTTTCATGTACCTCTCATCTGCTTCTAATTTTTTTCTATTCGGAAGCATTTGCTCACCAGAAATCATCACAGATCCCATACCAGGCATATCGCCCTCCCTATGCCAGAGTCTGACATCATATGGTGTCATAAATTGACCAATGCCAATTTGAGGAGGCATCCAGCTTCTTGCACCTTTTGCAGCTTCATCCATAGAACGGATTTCATGATCATACATCTTCACTACAGGATGCTTTGTTTTAATGCTATCAATGATTGTATCCAGCTTCAGGATTTGTCCATTGCCATATACAAAACCTGTCAAACCAAAGAAGGTTAGTATTAATTTATTCTTTAACATCGATTAATTCAATTTTACCGTTACGTTTTAGTTCTCTCTCTTTAATCATTTCAAAAATGACAGGAGTAATGAGTAACACATAAATAGTGGATGAGATTGTACCACCAATCAATGGAATGGTGATGGGTCGCATAATATCACTACCAACTCCTGTCGCCCAAAGAATAGGGATCAACCCAAATAGTCCAACTGAAACAGTCATGAGTTTAGGGCGCAACCTTTTGGCGGAACCTTCAATCACATAGTCTCGGATAATTGCGGGTGTTAATGTTGATTTAGAATTACCATGCTTAGCAACCATATTGTTCATGGCTTCATTTAGATAGATCGTCATCAACATAGCCGTCTCTATGGCCATTCCAAATAAAGCAATAAAGCCCACAGCGACAGCTACAGACAGATTAATGCCATAAAAATAGACCATGAAAACACCGCCAATTAATGCAAATGGCACGGTTATCATGGTGATAACAGCTTCTTTAAAAGAATGATATGTAAAATATAATACCATGAAAATGATAATGAGTACAATCGGCATGATCATTTTTAAAGTTTGATTAGCCCTGATTTGATTTTCCCACTGCCCGCTCCATTCCAGAAAATATCCTTTTGGAAGTTTAGTGATCATTCGATTCAATCGTTCTTGTGCCTCTTTTACTGTACTACCTAAATCTCTTTCTCTAACATTGAATAGTACTGTACCCCTAAGCATCGCATTTTCTGAATTAATCATCGGTGGGCCGTCACTTAGTTTAATGTCTGCAACAGCTTCTAATGGTATAGGACCAAAATCCATTGTCTGTACCTGAAGTCGCTTTAATGCTTGAATATTATTTCGAAAATCTTGCCCGTATCTGGCATTTACGGAAAATCGCTGACGGCCTTCAATAGTGGTAGTAAGTTTCATACCTCCTAATGCACTCTCAATTACGGTATTGACATCATCAACACTCAGTCCATACCGACCGATTTCATCACGTTTAACTACAATATCAATGTATTTTCCGCCCGTAATAGGCTCCACATATAAATCCTTTACTCCATCAATTCCCTCCAACTGCCGTTTAATAGTTTGTGCAAATGCGTAAATACTGTCTAGGTTTTGTCCATATACTTTTAACCCGACATCGGTTCTTATACCGGTTGAAAGCATGTTAATACGATTAATGATAGGCTGTGTCCATCCATTTGTAACCCCAGGAATTTGCATTTTTGAATTGAGCTCATTTATAATATCATCCTTGGTTCGTCCTTCTCGCCATTCATTTTTAGGTTTGAGTAAAATGATGGTTTCAATCATGCTGATCGGAGAATTATCTGTTGCTGTATTGGCTCTTCCTGCTTTACCCAGAACATGTGAAACTTCGGGAACAGAGCGAATCAGCTTATCCTGAACCTGCAATAATCGTTTTGCTTCAGAATTGGATACGTCTGGAAGAGTTACTGGCATAAATAACAATGATCCCTCATCCAATGGCGGCATAAACTCCGAACCAAGACGAGTCATCATGATTACTCCCATAGCTAATGCCAGAATATTAAGCCCTATAGTAGTTTTTCTCCATTTTAAACACCATTTTAGAATGGGTGTATAAATTTTTTCCAGTGTTTTTGTTATTGGATTTGAATCTTCTGGTTTTAGTCGTCCTTTTAGAAAAAAGGAAATTAGAACCGGAGTTAATGTTATAGCCAATACCGCATCAATTAGTAGGATAAAGGTCTTTGTCCATGCCAGGGGATGAAAAAGTTTTCCTTCCATACCTGTAAGCAGAAATACAGGAAGAAAAGAAGCGACTACGATAATGGTAGAATAAAATACGCCGGGACCAACTTGTTTTGAAGATCTTTCAATAATCTCATTTCTTTCCTCTATTGTTAAGGGATCTTTATTTCTTTTGAACCACTTTGCCATATTTACGATTTGTCGGATAATTTAATTTTTTTAGCCTGTGCCTCGCTAATATGTCTGTACGCATTTTCCACCATTACAATGCCATCATCAACTACTACACCAATAGCAAGCGCGATTCCCGTCAATGACATAATATTGGATGAAATACCAAACATTTCAAGGAAAATAAACCCAGCTGCAACTGAAATAGGTAATTGAATCAGTATAATCACAGCACTGCGCCAATGGAATAGAAATATGAGCACTACCAATGAGACGACAATCATTTCTTCAACTAACGTTCCTTTTACTGAATCAATAGCTTCTTGAATCAGTGTACTGCGGTCATATGAAGTTTGGAACGTTACACCTTCCGGTAATCCCTTTTCAACCTCCTTCATCCGAGCTTTTATAGACTCAATTACCTTATTGGCATTTTCATTGTATCGCATTACCACTATACCACCTACCACTTCTCCTTTGCCGTCCATATCAAAAATTCCCAGACGCAAATCACCTCCCATTTGAACAGAACCAATGTCCTTGACTCTTACAGGTATACCATTGTAATTGGCAAGTGCAACATTTTCAATATCATTTTTATTTTTTATGTAGCCTAAGCCTCTGATAATGTAAGCCATATCCGCCATTTCAAATTTGCGTCCCCCTACATCATTATTATTGGCTTTTACTTTATTCATCACATCCATCAACGAAATGTTGTAATACTGCAGCTTTATGGGATCAACTACTAATTGATATTGCTTTTCAAAACCACCAAAAGATGCGACTTCTGCCACACCGGGTACTGTTTGTAAAGCAAATTTGATGTACCAGTCTTGAAGTGCTCTTTGTTCTCCCAGATCCATCTTAGGAGCATTAAGGTGATACCAGAAAATATGTCCCACGCCTGTTCCATCAGGACCCAGTGTAGGTGTTACATTTTGCGGCAGAAGACGTTGTGCAAAGTTGAGTCTTTCGAGTACACGGGTTCTCGCCCAGTATATATCAACATTGTCTTCGAAAATAACATATACAAAACTCATCCCAAACATGGATGAACCCCGAATATTCTTAATTTTAGGTATACCCTGCAAGTTGCTGACCAATGGATAGGTTACCTGGTCTTCTATAACCTGTGGACTACGCCCCATCCATTCAGTAAATACGATCACCTGATTTTCACTTAAATCTGGAATAGCATCAATCGGATTCTGTTTCACAGCGTAAATTCCATAAGCAAATAATCCTCCCGCTAATAGCAGAATAATCACCCGGTTACGCAAAGCCAGTTCAATTAATTTTTGAACCATAATTTGATATTAATATTTGAAGCAATGTAGAAGCATTAGTTTGATCTCTTTTTTAAATCCATGCCACATTTAGTGCATTTACCAAGTTTATTGCTGGTGACGTCCGAATGCATGGGGCAAGAATATATTTTCATCACTTCCATTTTCATTTTCTCTTTTGGAGAAAGTGTCAATGAGGTTCCACATTTTAAACACTTACCTGGCTTGTCACTAGTTATGTCCGGGTGATTAAAACATGAATATGTTTGAACAGATTGCTCCTCCCCTTTTAAATCGATTCCGCATTTCGGGCACTTACCTGACTCATCACTTGCCGCTTCGGGGTGCATAGGACAGGTATAGGTTTTCATTACCTCCATTTTCATTTTTTCCTTGGGTGAAAGATTCATTTTAGAACCACATACAGAACATTTGCCGGGTTTATCTCTTGTAATAGCTGGGTGTGCAGGGCATTCATAAAGACCAACTACCTCCATTTTCATTTTTTCTTTAGGAGTAAGGTTTCTACCACATTTAGGGCATTTTCCAGATTTATCCATAATCACATCAGGATGCATTGGACATATATAGGTTTTTTCAACAGCTTGTTTATTTTTGTTTTTTTGTATTGTTGAAACCTGAGCAAAGGCTGAAAAAGATAAGATAGGCAGCACTGCCACCATTAGCATTTTAATTGCTTCCATTTTTTCATGATTTTATTGTTGCATAACATTATAAGGCAAAAAGGAAACGCCTATAGCCTGACAATTTTTAGTTGTCTGGCACTGCTAAGTCAATATGAAATTAAATGAGGATAGTTCTGTTAAGAAGGTATACTGCTGTCTTGCTACTTCGGGGTGGGGCATGACTTATTGGATACTCTTCAATTGAAGAGACATAGAAAATATCCGATAATGAAAAAAGGGATAGCGGTAAGTCAAGAATTGTGAGTGTAAAATTAATTGAGACTGATTCAGTAGCTTTTTGTTCTGAAACGTTCTTTATAAACTTGTTTTCATCTTTACAACAGCCATTATCTTTTGTATCGGATTCCTCCATCCCACAATTTTCGCATTTCGTAGAATCTCTATACATTAAACCCCAGTCAGCAAGTTTACCCATACAATAATGCATGCGTATAGTAGCCCCTGAGGAAGTACTCAGAAATAAAATTGCTACTATAAATGTGATAAACTTTTTCATAAACTTGCCAAAACAAATGTATAGTTTCTTTTTACAAATGGAGTTTAAAATTTTAGTTCTATGCTTAGCAATTCATCAAACTATGATTTAACTGAATATTTAATAGTTTAAAAATTAATTAATTGGCAATACATGGCTTCATTCACGGTTCTGAATTCTATAGAGCTTCTTTGTTTTACCCATCAATCTAAGGCCATGATTACTAAATTGAGTATAAGTTTTGCTTCTAACCCAAACAGTACAATCATTCTACTATAAATAGCTTTTTGTTGAATGCTCTCCAAAAGGCAACTCATAAGCAATAAGAGAAACTACTTTAACAGTATGTTAATCTGAAAGGTTTCAACAATCAGAACAAGATGCTAAGCATTCAACGAGCCAGTGAACGGGTCTAAATTAAATATGTGAGAAGGTTGTATGGGATTGGAAAGCATTTTTTTTACAGGTCATATTGGCGTCAGATACTTTTACATCAGGTTGGCTTCTTTTCTTTTACGCCCATAATTAAAAGCCACAAACAAGTTCCTATTTCTCCGATGCTTGCAGGCAAACTTATATATGATGAAATTCCAATTTTTGAATAATCAGAAATTAAAGTATGTCCTACGAAATTTATAAGGTAACCAAAACAGCCCAGCATTAATAATACACCTAAAAATTTGGGTAGTACCCCTGATTGAAAAACCAAATAACCCAATGGAAACAACCAAAGTCCTGAAAATATGTGAACAATTCGCATCCCATTTTTATATTGGTCAAGGTGTAACATAACCTGTGATTGATGTTGTTCAGCAGAAAGACCAAAAAGGTTTTTTGTATCATTCACCAATGAAAGAACTGTAAATTCGTTTTGAACATTTAAGAAAAAAATCGGAACACTCATAAGTGCTAAAACAACCATAAGCTTAGCATAATTTTCATGTACAGGTTTTAATAATTTATACAGTACAAGTGGCAGGAAAAGAAAAAAAGTATAACATAATAATCCAGTAACAATCCCAAACCTAAAAAGTGTTTCAGAAGAACTGATATTCTGATAAGTTACTGATGGATTGTCCGATACAAAAAGTTTGGACGGCACATACATTAAAGTAAAAATACCTGTTAATACTACCCCTAAATATATAAGCCCTGCAATTCTTGCTAATTTTTTATTTGAAACTGCTGCTGCCATAATACTAATCGTTGATTATTGTTTAATTTTTTGGCCACTTCCAGGCGTACCATATAATGATGGAAGTAAGTATACTTTCAGCTATCGCATAAAAAACATAAAAAAGCCTCCACTCAGAAAATGATATTGCTGCTATCAAAAGCATAATTGCTGTAAAAAAAAATCCAACGATTACATTCAGCCACCTGTTTATTGCCCGTTTTAAAATAATGGACAGGCACACCATTAAAGCAGGAATTGCCAATAGCAATGATGCTGCAAATAATTTTGCCGGATTGTTAAGCATACTGCTCCCATTAATAATCCCTTGTACTTTACCCGGCACATAAAGTTCAAAATAATCGCCATAGATATAAAAAAACGTCACAGAAGCCCAAAGTGCTGATAGTTTTATGCTGGTATTGATTTTTACATCTTCATAAACATTTTCGTTTGCCTTATTTAAGTTCATTACTATTATTTTATGTAGTGTCAGGACTATTTTTTCCTAAAATTGTTTTCTAAAAAAGAAAAAATTAAGTCAAAATGTTTCAGGGGTTCCCCATGTCCACCTTCTATAACAATATGCTTATTAACGTATATAAATTTGTTAACTTTTAGGCGAGCTATTATCTTATCGCACATTGCTACACTGGGAATATGATCATCTTTGGTAGCAGATAAAAGTAAAATTGGACCATTAATCTTTTCTACTTGAATGACTGCTTTTTCTTCCGCAATACTATCCTTCAACATAGCTGTAAATGTTCCTCTTAAATCATGTTTCATTAAAAAAGGTACCGCTTCTTCATTAACAGGTACAAATGAAAGTTCCTTGTTATTAAACGTCCATGCAGAAGTAGTAAAATGATTGGTATGGCCCGGAAACGTTACATGGCTTGGAACAATAGCTACCACACTTTTAATATCTTTAAAATAAGAGCCTATCAGCAGTGCCAAATCTCCACCTCTTGAACCGCCAATAATGGCAATTTTATTCTTATTTATTTTTTTATTTTTGGTGGCTACTATTATGGCATCATGCACTTGATTGATAGATATTTTATTCAACGTATCAGGTGTGCCTTCGCCACCAAAATAACCAATGGCTAAAAATGCATACCCCTTTTCTATAAATTGCTCCCTTGTTTTTTTCCAATAGTCGCTTGTCCAGGCATTGCCGCCTTCCGAGCCACCAAGTCCAACAATCAGAGGTTGGTTTGCCCCGTTTCCAAGGTATAATACACTTTCAGTATTGGGTGATTTTAATGTGATTTGTGAAAATGCATTGGACGAAAGGCTGAGTAGAAGTCCTATAAACGATAATCTCAATTTTTCTTTAACGGACATTTTTGTATAATTTTTAAAAATTAATTGCTAAAAATTGGATTCACTTGATAGCCTGCATTTAGTCGATTTGTACTGAATTTATTCCAAAAAGGATGGCTACATATTTATTTCGCTTTATTAAAAATTCATAGCTAATCAAACTGCCTGTAATTGTTCCAATTAATACTATGAAAAACTTTATCTGAACATTAATTGCCAAAGGCAATAAAAAACTACATGATAACCCCAAAAATATCATGTGCAAAATGTAAAGAGGGTAAGCAGCTTTTGAGAAATAATGCAAGAATTTATGAGGGAAACTTAGGTACTGTCTTGCGAATGCAAAAATCGAAAATATCCAAAGACAGGTCTCGACGGGTAAGTTTATTTTTTGGGGAAATGACAGATAATTTCCAGCTCTAAGTGTGAAAAATAATACAGCAAGCAATAAGAATAACCATCGCAGTTTTACCAATTTATTCCAAAAATCATCTCCTGCAAAAGCAAATAAATACCCGAATACAAATGCCAGCCAGCCTAAAATAAACCCATGTGTAGTGGTAGCGTACATTTCATAAATGGGCGGATCAACAATGACGGTTTCCAACACAAAACAAAAAATTACAAAGGGGAAAATAAAATAACTGCTAACTATTTTACCAAGCTTGATAGCAACTAAACTGTTCGGTGATTTTTTTAAAAAGTGTATGGGTAAAATCGTAATGATTACATAGCAAAGAATATTACCCAAAAACCAAAGGTGTGATGCCTGTGGAAGGAATTGAATTTTCCAATCATAATAATTTTGTAGAATTAGTATATACACAGGGGCAATTGCCACAATACCAAATAGATAGGGTATGCCGATTCGTAATGCTCTTTCTTTCAACAATTGTTTCCAATTTCGATTTTGAAAAGAGAAAAAAACACCCATGCCAGCGATGAAAAACAAAATCGGTATTCGCCAAACATTCAGCATGGTCATAGGGAGCCACAGCGATTCCCATGGCTCAGGGTTGGTCATAAAGCCAACCATAAGCCCCCAGGGTTGGAAAACTATTGCCACATGATATACCATCAAAAAGGCAATTGCAATTACCCTTATCCAATCAATGTCGAATCTTCTTGCTGACATCATTTTTATTTTAACATTGAAGCAATAACAGGTCGGGTTTTCTTCAAGTATTCATAATCTAATTTTAGCCCTAATGAACCTAAAGAACTTCCCAGCATATCATAAATAGGCTTAACTTCTTGAAAAGTGGATGTTACGGTTGTATAAGCTGTATTTCCATATTTATTTTTTATTGCTTTATCCGCCTTTTTTTCCAAAAGCATTTTCACTATATCTGGTCTGCAAAAAAAAGCTGCCGTGATCAATGCGGTTGACCCTTCATTATTTTGAATATTGAGCATGACACCTGCATCAATTAGTAATTTTGCAATTTCAGTTTTACCAAATAAAGCGGCACTAATTAATGGAGTGCTGCCCCCAGAACTTTCTTTTATATTCAAGTCAGATTTTGAAGCAATATGCTGTTTGATCGATTTAATATCGCCATTAACAACTGCTGTATGAATATCTATCTTTGGTGCTTGATTTTTTTGACCAAGTACAGATAATGTAAAAAATGTAATGATTAGTACAAGGAATGAGTGTTTTTTGATGCCTAGAATTGTTTTCGATTTCATTGTTATAATGGTTTTTGAATGTAGAAAATTGATAGTTGAATAAGTGCCTGTACATATTTATGATACGCAGATGACCCCATAAAATCACAAACTGAGTAATATATTTTAATTGTCAGTATATTCTAAAATATCTGCTGGTTGGCAGTCCAAGGCTTTACAAATAGCTTCCAAAGTGCTAAAGCGAATAGCTTTTGCCTTACCAGTTTTTAGAATGGAAAGATTAGATAATGTCAACCCAACTCTTTCAGAAAGTTCATTCAGAGAAACTTTCCGTTTTGCCATCATTACATCCAGGTTTACAATTATTGGCATAGCCTATACAGTTAAATCATTTTCGTTTTGAATTTCAACACCCTTTTTAAAAATAGTAGCAATAATATAGACTACGGCTGCCATTAAAATAAAAGCTTGACTGTCCACCCAAAACTGATTGAGTTTGTCTATTTCATAATTATGATGAGCTAGGTTTTTAGCCGTTTCCCTTGCTATGTGACTAAGTATTCCAATAGAGAGCGTATAGTAGCTGAGTTTTAAAAATTTTTTGGAAACAAAACTGTTAAATGGCTTTGATAAATCTAATTTGTAAAGTAACTCTATCACACTATAGAAAAGCATTGCCTTTAATACAGCGATGAATAACACAAAACCATACATGCCGAAAAAAACCAATTTACTTTGCTGATACATTTTACTTAAATCAAGTTTTTGGTACAGGTTACCAACAAACTCTGGTTTGAAAACACTAAAAATAAAATTGACGATTAAGCCACCGGCTTCTATGGATAAGCCAACAAAGATGATCCAGGCAACAATATTTAAGCCTATAAAGACGAAGTTGTTTGTTTTGGACATAATTGATAGAATTTTAAATTATGACTCAAAAGTAATAAATATTTATTAATTATCAATAATTATTTATTTTTAAGGGAGAAATGACATATCGTACTAATAAAGCTAAATCTTAAGTAATAAGAGGTAAGTAAAAGGTGGCTGAGTGTTTGATTTGGGATTTGAAAGGACTGTTACGAATAGAAATACAAGTTAAGATGACCACTTTTCACAAAGAGTAATCCTCAATTCTATTGCCGAAATAAAATGATTATCCTGGTTTAATTATTTTTAAACTCTTCTAATTCTTTGTAAAAATCCATGGCTTTTAATAAAGATTTACCACCTGAGCCAGCAATCATATTTCTAAACCATTTTTTATTAAGGTTTTTTATTGTATGATTTTTATATAGCCAGTAAGAAAGGTATGTGAAGGAACCAGTAAGTAAAACTTGAAATAAAATATATCCCATACCAACCTCATGTGGGAACCATTTATTGCTTAAATAAAAAGTAGTGAAGAAAGGAAACTGAAGGCACATGATCCTTGCATGGCTGATAATGGAGAATTGTAATTTCGACAACTGCTGTTGTATATCAGTAACACTGCCGTTATAGTTGATTCTTTTGGCCCACGTTAAGTGCTTAATGTAATCATATATCGCTTTTATATTCACCAGAAAAATTGCCATTACTGAAAAAACAAAATAGGCCTTTTCGGGTTTATAATCTGCGATAGAAAAAAACAGCAACAACCCAAGAATAATCAAGTAAACTATAACAGCAATGATACCTCTCTGCTTATGCCGCACTAACGACTGCATGGCGTATTCAGCCTTTTGATTGGTTAACTCTCTTAATAATTTTTTATTAATTGCCAGCGACTGGTCAATTTTTTCATAATGCTCTTTCCACAACATTACAAAGTTTGTCTCTTCCATTTTTATAAATTTTCTTTTATAAATTTATCTTTAAGTAAGTTTTTCAGTCTGCTGATTTTAGTGCCTACATTGCTTTCAGAAATACCCAAAATTTCAGCAATTTCTTTATAATTCTTTTCGTCGAGATAAAGCAGCAATAAAGCTTTATCCAAATCTTTCAACTCCAAAATAAATTGTTGAAGCAACTGATACTTGTGTTCTTTTTCAGCTGTGTTATCAACGTCATGCCATTCTAAGATTGATCCTGATAGAGGTGTGAAATATTTTTTCCGAACTTTTTCTTTTCGATAGTTGGAGATAGCTGTATTTAATGCAATTCTATATATCCATGTTGAATGCTTAAACTCATCGTTATAAGTATCAAAGGCCTGCCAGAGCTTCAAAATAATTTCTTGAACGAGGTCATTTCTATCTTCAAAGTCTTTACAATATGAGTTGGCAACTTTGTATAGGATGCCTTTATTGGCTTCAATTACAGCAATAAATATGGTCGAATTGTCAATTTTTGCCATTTGGACTATTTGTCAGCAGGTTATTATTGTCTTTGTAAATTATACGCATAGGTGTATTTAAAATCACACTTAAAATTGATTTTTTTAAACGGTAAATTGGGTCTGTACTTTAAAGGTAGACTTTCAACAATCAGATATTATTGATATACTTACCACTAACTCACCCGTTTGCATAACTCTATGTTTACACATAATTTGATTATGAGTAATAATTTGGCTAAATGTGTATTCCACAATATCGAATTATACACAGGCAGCATAACGATCATTACACCATCAAAAGTTAATTGGAAAGCATTTTAAGGTATATCTGGGTATTTTCTTAAACAAATACTTGGTGCATGAAAGCAGCATCTCTATTAATAGTTTTCTGTTTGTTCGCTGCACCCGCTGTTGCCGAAATAACAGACGAATCGCTTAATCAAAAAGCTACCAAAAAAAATACCTACAACAACAAATTTGAGCATTGCAGACTTATATTGGCTATGCAAAAAAAGGGTGTTTGTCATCTTGAGTTCCCTGATTTTTCGTCCCTTGCGACGCTCCATTCATCATCATACCCTTGATAGGTATTGCACTGTTGAATTCTCTATATCTCAACACGGACATTCCTTATCAACCCCTCACGTTGTCACTAAAGAGGGGATTGATAAGAAATCTCCTGTTTCCAATTTTTTACCATTTAAAAATTATATCATGGAATTCACAGGAAGAATTACCGCTGACGCAAAAATCAGCACAGTTAAAGGCGACAAGGAAGTAATCAACTTTTGAGTAGCGATGAACGAACGATACCGCCCCAAGGGTTCTACTGAAACAAAAGAGTTCGTCACCTACATCAATGTAGCATGGTGGTTGGGTACTGGTATTGCAAAGATTTTACGCAAAGGCGCTATAGTAACAGTAGCAGGTCGCATCTTCCCATCAGCCTATACGAATATGCAGGGAGAAGCTGTCGGCTCTATCAACTGCAACGCCAATGAGATCAAATTGATCCAGTCTGCAAAAACCGAAGTGCCGGCAACGGTTATTCCAACAGATATCACGGAGCCTGTGGCTGATTTGCCCTTCTAAACACTTAAACAGCAACGCTCACAAGGGCAGCCTCCGGGCTGCCCTTAAAAAATCAATTATGTATATCACAGACATAAGTGCAGAGAAAATAAAAATCACGAATCTGCAAGCAGCCATCAGTCAGGCAAATATGTTCCTTGGCTATTTCGATGCAAATGAGCCGTTCCGTGATTTTGAAGAAGTACAGAAAAAATACTGGAAAGACATCCTCCAAAAACTACAGGCACTCGCACAACTCAATTAATCAACTAATACTTTATGTATGGGACGCTACATGAATATCATATTGAAACCCATTTATAGAAATGAGTCCTTCCTTAAAAGCCTGAACGATCATTTAAGTCTTCATTATGGATCGAATACAGGCATAAAGTTCAACACTTGGGAATCTTTGCAAGAAGAAGTAGATTATTTCAACAAGCATCCTTTTGGCGTTACGCAAGTGCCACACATTAAACGTCCTATGACCAAAGAATTCATTGAACAACAATTTTTCTGGAATAGGTATGCGACTTACAGCTTTAAATTATCAGGAGGTGATAGTAGTGCTGACGAAGCCAGAGACGCTGTGGCTGTCTGCAAATGGATCATCAACTCACGCAAAAAATATATTGATACAAAGTACAGTGTAAACTACCAGCCATCAATCGTAAAAAACTATCTCGATCATTACTTTTTACAGGCAGGTTATGATATGAATAAACTCTGGTCACTACCCATTTTATAACTACATAAAACAATGTTTATGAAAACAAATTTCTTTTCTGCCCTAAGCACGCTCGCCCTTAACGGCACTTTGCGTATCAATATCCAACGTCAATCTACCAACAGTATGATTGTATCTGTCTTGCTTGTAGATGATTCAGTAAAAGACAAAGCCTTGCAAATAATTCCACCACTTGTCTTAAACGGTGATGAAGAGAAACTGGATGAAGGTTTTTTTGATGCTATAACATCTCCCCTGCAACAGACCAGTTCACTTGCTACCAACATGAGTGCCTATGAAGCGGCACAGACCAAGGCACAAAAAGAAAGTAAACAGGTAAAAGACAAAGAGACCTTTGTCAAAAATGATAAGAATAGCAAACGTAAAAAGTTTGAGGAACAGATGAACAAAGTAAACGAACTAGAAAAACAAAAGAAGATGGGTGAAGCCATTGGTCAGTTGCCAAATCCAAAAGCCTACCCGGAGTTCACAGAAGAGATCAGAAAAAAAGAACAACAGTTGCGCAGCCAACATGGCTCACTTTCTCTTTTTGAAGAACCTGAAAACACAGAAGTTCAACATAACAACAATGACCTGAGTGAAGAAGAACGAGAAGAAAATGAAGATGAACAGGAAGAATCAGAGGATGATTTCAATTAATCTTAAAAAATGAAAACCTATGTTAATAGTCAACCAATTACCCCGGATATTCCTCTTTAACCACAATGGAACAAGTATTGAATTATCCGATCCATCTCTAGATATGTTACCCGAATCAGTGCTAAACTTTTATTCACAGACCTATCCCGAACTAACCACGGCAAAAATGGAAGGTCCGGAAATCAAAAATGACCGGGTAGAATTCACATTCCAAACTAACCTCGGAACAAAAGGATAATAATGAAAAAAAACAAAGACACTAGATACATCAAAGCACCTAAAGACGAGAAATTATGCCAGCACTATCAACAACTCGGGGCCTTCGTAACCCGGCTAAATCGCTTACCCGATGCCGCAACCATAAAAAAGCAAAAACTACAGCCGGTTCCCACGGCCATGCTCCCTATGATTTTTTGAATCAGTCCTTTGCGGCAGTATCCCATTTTGATGGATATAAAAAAACTAAGACCCCGACCGTTGAAAAGCAATTTTTTGCTTCATTTAACCAATTCTCAAATAAGTATAAGCTGAATACTATTACCGCTTCCTCCAACACGTTCCCATATAGTCTCCTTTCAGCCTTTGAACAAGCAAAAAAAGAATTGTCAAAATCAAATCCGCAAACGAGTCTGATCATTACGCAAAATAAGGGAGATACGATGCTTGCGACAGTTGAAGAGATCGGCATTAGCTATACCCTGTATTATGTGTCGCTTAACGCCCTTGACTGGTTACACCAAAGAGGAGAAAAAAAGACATTCCTTTTAATGCTTTCGATCTACTCCTACCTCTATAATGTTATACGCATGTCTCTTCCCAGTGGCAACGATTTTTTAACTGGCTGCTATGACGCCATTGCAGACTGGTTGGAAAACAGTGAGTGCGAATATGAGCCGCAGGAATGGAAAGAAAACAAAGCACTGATAACAGCTATGCGCCGAAAGCAGCCAATACTGGAAGGGACGGTGCGTGACCACATTCATCTTTACGCATTTGAACAGCGGGTAAAAGACTATCAACCGTTGGATAAAAACGAAGAAGATTTTCTCAGCATCGCAAAGCTATTTCTTTCAATGTATACGCTTTATCCTCAAAGAAATTTCTTTGACAATATCTACACCGAACACCTCGAAGAGCCGGAAGATGAAAGAGCATATCCCGATCAGTATTTCTCATTCTTCTGGGACGATAATGGCTGGCTCCACGACTGCCTGATGGAATACATCAATAGTGACTTGCAGGAACGCTGTGTTTTTGAGCAACCAGCAGTAATTGAATACTTCCATTCAAACGGGTCTACGTCAAATAGCAATCTGGATTTTGAAAAACTATTACTTCAGTCTTTAAGCGACCTATCCACCATTACCTACAAACTGACAACATGAAAAACATAACTAGGGAATTTACCACATTGCACGAACCTGTAAAAGCTATGCTTTTCTACCGCTCCAATAAGAAAGTCAACGACTTCTATGTAGAAGCCTATGATGTCAATGGTTTGGGTAAACTAATTGACCCACATCCGCTTAGTCTGGCGGAGAGTCAAGAACTAGCAGAAAACTTACTGACCACAGAGCGCCTAACCGACCGTTACCTGCAACCAAAAGGTCTGCTGCCACAGCACATTCTTCATACGCATACTGGACAAAATGGATTTGCGCTCTGGTACACACCGCCTATGCGCAGACAAATGTTATTTATTTCATCCCTTGGCTTAAACGAAGGCAGCTATGCTTTACCTGGACTGATCTGGAAGGCAGATCGCAACCACATAAGCATTTTTGCAATAAAACAAACCAGTCGACCAACACTTTCATCACAACTCTATCATGCCCCATTTTTTAATGTATATGAAAGCGGAAATGTGTGCATGGGAACGGTAAATATCGACATTGACCAATACAGTTGTTTAGAAACATTTATTAGCCAGTGGGAAACTTATTTCTTTCGGAGCAAATTCTCCCATGTGGTAGAGGGAAGTTCACCCATCAAGGGTAATATCATTCAAGTGTATAAATCGCTGTTGAACAATAACAAAAAATTCCCTGTAGCGTGCTTGCAAAAACATCGCTGCACATTAAAAAATCTCATTGCATGAAAACACAAAACCCCATCGTTCACTTTAGCGATCCCTACCTCCTCACGCCGACCAATCCTGTAGTAGTGAATCTAATAGGCGCAGGAGGCACTGGCAGCCAGGTACTAACAGCATTATCCCGCATGAATCATTCGCTCATTGCACTTGGTCATGCAGGACTATTTGTGAGATGCTTTGATGATGATTTGATCACTGAAGCCAATTTAGGTAGACAGTTATTTGCCACGTGCGAACTGGGGCAGCCAAAAGCGGCGGCGCTAATCGCAAGAATAAATCGCTTTTTCGGTACCAACTGGAAGTCCGTCTGCGCCCGTTTTGAGAACGGAAAAGCCGACCCTGAACTGATGCGCTCAAATATTACGATCTCCTGTGTAGACACAGCGGCTTCACGTTTTAAAATCGCAGATGCGTTAAAAAGAAATTCGACTGGCTCTTACCACCGTGATCGTAGTATCTATTGGATGGATTTTGGCAACGCACAATACACCGGTCAAGTCTTTCTCTCAACAGTCCAAACAGTAAAACAACCTACCTCTAAACAATTTACTACCTCGGATAAATTACCCTGGGTCACAAACGAATATGCAACACTGCTAAAAGCTACAGATGACACCGAAATGCCAAGCTGCTCTTTGGCTGAAGCACTCTTAAAACAGGATCTCTTTATCAACACCTCATTAAGTGCACTCGGAGCTTCACTTTTATGGAGTTTATTCAGAGAAGGAATGATCCGCTACCGCGGCTTTTTTTTGAATCTAAAAGACTTCCGTTCTCAACCTGTTCCCATCACCTTAATTAAAAAGAAAAAATCATGAAACACTTACTCTTGATGCTTATGGAAATCGACCCCAACGATCCACCTGAAGAGGGTCCTTTTTATGTGATTGAACGCTTCCACAAACCGCAATTTGTACTCGACGAAAATGGCAATATCAAATCCTTTACTACTTACGCTGAAGCTGCCGCAGAATGTCAGTATGGTTTTGTAATCGCTTTTTAAAATATTCTAACATCCCATAGGCCCTTTTGAATGTATCATTATTTGATCCCTTAGTTCACCACTATCTTATTGGAGGTAATTTTATATCCGCTTAACAGAAAGGCGCTTGTCCCTGCACCGGCAAGATGTACAAACGTTGCACGTTTGGGTTAACCGGGCACTCACTCGGAACTCGTTCGTGCTAGATGTGAAAACGAAATTTAGTGAAGATGGAAAAAAGTACAGTCCGTAGTAAATGGGTTACCGTTCGCATGAACGAAGCAGAGTATCAACTGCTAGAAAAAAATCGCAAACGAACGACAGAAAAAACCAACAGCAATTACTTACGCAAACTAGCCTTACATGAACCCGTTACAAAACTGGTTCGCAACCAATCCATCGATGAGTTGACCCTCTCACTCATCGCTATTAAAAAAGAAATCAATTTTATTGGTCATAACTTGAATCAGGCTATTCACAAACTACATACCCTTGACCGCATACCCGATTTCCGCAGTTGGGTACTGCAATACGAATCCACAAGAGAACAACTGCAAACAGAACTCCATAATCTGCTTTTACACGCACATCAAATCATTGCACAATGGTCGCAAAAATAACCATGCCAATAACGATCAGCCGTGCACTGAATTACAATGAACAAAAAGTGCAAAAAGGAAAAGCCAAATGCATTGGCGAAGGAAATATTCTTTTGCCTGCATCCTGCATGAATTTTTATCAGAAGCTAGATGTGTTTGAATCAAGAAATAAACTCAATGAACGAGCACAAACAAAAACCATTCATATCTCACTAAATTTTGACCCTTCCGAAAACCACTCAACTCAAAAACTCAACATGATCGCTGCAGCTTATTTGGATCGAATTGGTTTCGGTGAGCAGCCCTATCTCGTTTACCAACACCATGACGCAGGTCATCCACATATTCATATTGTATCTACAACTATTCGCTCTGATGGTTCCCGTATCCCAACCCATAATATCGGGCGTAATGTATCAGAACCTGCCCGCAAAGAGATCGAAGAAATCTTCGCTCTTGTTCCAGCATCCAAACAGGAAAAAACAAAGGAGTACCTATTACAGCCAATTGATATCGAAGTTGCCCATTATGGCTATTCAGAGACACGCCGCAGCATTGCAAATATTACCTCTCAAGTATTAGACAATTACAATATTATTTCGCTTCCGGCTTTCAATGCTGTACTAAAACAGTTCAATGTGATGGCAGATGAAGGAAAAGAAAATGGAATCATCCGCAAACACAAAGGATTGCAATACCGTCTGTTGGATGACAACGGTAACAAGATCGGCGTACCTATCAAAGCAAGCTCACTTCCTAGTCAGCCTACACTTGTTACGCTCGAAAAAAAGTTTGCAACAAATCGCAAAAATAGAGATCGACATGTCCAATCCTTAAAAGATACCCTTGATCAGACACTTAAAAAAAAGCCAATAAGGATGTCACAATTGACAGCACTACTACTTGAAAAAAAAATCGTGACAGTGCTAAGAACAAATCCGGAGGGAAGAACCTATGGGATCACGTATGTTGATCATTTAAATAAAGCTGTCATTAATGGATCAGAATTGGGCAAAGCATACAGCATTGCCGGACTTAAAAAACAATTCAAGCAGACGATAAAACAACTACCAAAAGGGCCTTCAATTTTAAATCTCCTAACAACAGAGAAGTCATTGCAAACCGACTTACTTGATTCACTGCTACACCCTGACTGGGAAGCGGAGCAAACACCCTATGAATTAAGGAAACGAAAAAAGAAAGAAACCGATAACCATTAACCTATAAATCCAAAAGCATGACAACTGGTGAAAATGAACAGGGGTTAAGAAAGATAGTTGACTTGTCAAGACTGATTAGTGTTGCTTTACTCTGCCTCCACTGTTATTACTATTGTTACGGCGCATTCCTTACATGGGGGATTACCTCAAAGTTTACCGACAATCTACTCCTGAACATTCATCACACCGGAATGTTCTCCTCACCACTCTATTCCAAAACAGGAGCACTTATTTTTTTGGGCATATCACTACTGGGTGCTGAGGGGAAAAAAGAGCCAGGTAAGGATATTCGCAAAACAATAATACTATTCATCGGTGGCCTGATACTTTTCTATTCCAGTACATGGATATTAAGCGTGTATGAATCAGTCTTTGCAAGAGCCATTTTTTATTTCATTTTTTGTATTGGAGCATATCTCATCATACTGGCTTCAGGTACACAGATTAGCAGGTATGTACATCTGCAATTCTCAACGGATGTATTTAACTCGGATAATGAAACCTTCCCACAGGAAGAAAGATTATTACAAAATGAATACTCTTTTAGTTACAACGCACGCTACAAGTTGAAAGGCAAAACACGACCCAGTTATATTAACATCATCAATCCATTTAGAGGGTTGTTAGTAACTGGCAGCCCTGGTGCTGGTAAGTCATGGTTTATTATACTACCCATGATTAAGCAACAGTTACAAAAAGGTTACACGATGTTTATTTATGATTTTAAGTATGATGATCTCTCTAAGGCGGCATACAACTGGCTCTGTCAATATGAAGACCGCTTTGCCTGTAAACCTGCCTTTTATTCAATTAATTTCGATGACCTGAAATGTTCCCACAGATGCAACCCCCTGCAACCGGAAGGGATGACGGATATTACAGATGCCATTGAATCCGCCCGCTCCATACTATTAGGTCTGAACAGAGATTGGATCACCAAGCAGGGAGATTTTTTTGTGGAATCACCCATCAATTATGTTACTGCTATCATCTGGTATTTACGCAAATACGAAGATGGCAGGTTCTGCACACTGCCGCATGTTATTGAACTAATGCAGGCAGAGTATAAAGAGCTCTTGCCTGTATTAAACTCACAACCGGAAATAGAAGTGTTTGTAAACCCCTTTATCACCGCATACCAGAACAAAGCTACCGACCAGTTGGAAGGACAGGTAGCCAGTGCTAAAATTGGAATGGCTCGTCTAGCCTCGCCGCAGCTCTATTGGGTGTTGTCAGGAAATGATTTTACCCTTGACATCAACAACCCAAACGAACCGAAATTACTCTGCCTAGGGAATAATCCGGAAAAGAAAACCATTTATGGTGCTGTGTTATCCTTATATATCTCCCGATTGCTCCGCAGTATTAACAAGAAAGGAAGACTCAAATGTTCCCTTGTATTTGACGAGTTTCCAACCATTGTCGTGAACAATGTGGATGACCTAATTGCCACCGCCCGAAGTAATAAAGTGGCTACCACACTCGCCATGCAGGATTTTAGTCAATTGGAAAAAGACTATGGAAAACAGGCTGATGTGATCAAAGATATTTGCGCCAATGTGATCAGCGGACAAGTAAGTGGCGACACCGCCAAATCGCTATCCGAAAGATTCGGCAAGATTTTGCAAGACAGGGAAAATATTACAGTAAACAGAAGAGATACATCTGTTAGTTATTCTAAACAACTGGAAAGTGCGGTTCCGGCTTCAAAGATTTCATCCCTGTCATCCGGGCAGTTTGTAGGTGTAGTTGGTGACAACCCTGATGAAAAAATTGAACTAAAAATGTTCCATGCCGAGATTCTCAATGATAGTGTTGCTATGAATAAAGAGATGGCAACATTTAAAACGATACCACAGGTATATGATATAACGGATCAGGAGATTATGGACAACTACTTTCAGGTGAAATACGACGTGCGATCTATCTTGGATAAAGAACTTTCCATCTTGATTAGAAAACATAAAGAAAGGACCAATCAGTCCTGATTTCAGTCAAATGCTTTCTTAATACTTTGATTATAAATTATCTGGCAATGATAAACAGATAAAGAGTTTAGATAACAGAAAAAATCCTGTTTCCCCTTGTCAAATCCCCTATGGGTTGTTACGGGGTATTGCCAAGGGTAAACAAGATGCGGGAATATATTCGGGAAAACCCTTCTGAATATGGGGCAGTTTTACAAATCAGTTCTACAGCATAATTCTAATATTTTACTGGTTTGTTAAGGATTTATTGATGCTGACTGTGCGGGTTTCCCTTAAGTTCGACTAGTAAGATTAGAGTTAATGACAAATGTGTTTGTCAACTTTAACTTAATCCAAACATTACACAATTTATTTCCAAACATCTTTTTTAATCTCACAATATAAACGTTTAAAACCGCAGTCCTCTGCGAGAGTCGTACTCGAAAATCTTTCGCTGTTTCTAATATTCGGAGAATGAATATTGAAATTTCAATGTTTGAATCTTCGGAATCCTGTAAGTCTTCTACTCTTTACATATTATAGGTTTATTATTGCTATAGACTTTCTTTTGATACTATTAGATGAGAAAGTAGATATATTTACACCAAATGCTGATTAATATGAAGAAAAAAGCAATTAATAGGCTTAAGGCAGTATTGGCTGAACAGAGTAAGACAAATAAATGGTTAGCAGAAGAATTGGGTAAGAATGAAACTACAGTATCTCGTTGGTGTACAAATGAAGTTCAGCCATCGATGGATAACCTGATCATAATAGCAGCTCTTCTAAAAGTTGATGTTAGGGATCTTATTAATTCAACTAAAACAGCTCACTAACATGAAAGTAGAGATAAAGGGAAATAAAATATTCGCACCCCTAAAGAATGGTTGGGTGACAAATACTGCGGAAGAAAAACTAAAACAGGAGTTTATTGCACGATTGGTCAATTCGTACGGTTATTTGCCAGAACAGTTGGCCCAGGACGTCGAGATAAAAAAGAGATATATAGCTGACATAGCGATTTGGAGGTCAGAGAAAGATAAGTTGAAAAGCGCAATCCCTTCCATCATAATTACTGTTGAATGTAAAGCAGAGCATATCAAAATAAAAGAGAGCGACTATTCTATAGGTTACAATTTTGCGTCTACTATCAATGCCAACTTTTTTATTGCGGTTAATTTGAAGGAAGCTAAAGTCTTTCATATCCAAAAAGACAATGCACCCAAAAAAGTAGAAAAACTTTCCGATATCCCAAAGGCTGAAATTCTCTCTGATGACAGGCGAATTGATAAATACATCAAGGATACCAAGTCCTTTACACGTGAAGAATTTACTAAACTCTTAACACGTTGTCACAACATCATTCGCAATAATGACAAACTTTCTCCTGAAGCAGCATTTGACGAAATAAGCAAGGTACTCTTTATGAAAATCATGTATGAGCGGAACGCTAAAGAAGAAATGATTTTTTCAAAGGCCAAATTCCAATCAGACGAAAAACACTATGAACAAATTATACGGCCAAATTTGAAGAAAGATGTTGCATTGTATGATCAAGATTACATGCAATATCTTTTTGATAACACAAAGAGGGAGTTCGAAACTGATGGGATTTTTGAGCCGAGAGATCAAATAAAAATCAAGCGTAACAGTTTTGAAATGATAGTGGAAGAGTTAGAAGCGTTTAACTTATCTGACACATCCGACGACGTAAAAGGGATCGCTTTTGAGCAGTTTCTTGGTAAAACATTCAGAGGCGAGTTAGGTCAGTTCTTTACGCCACGTACGATCGTTGATTTCATGGTAGACATCCTTGATCCGCAAGAAGGTGAAACAATCTGCGATCCATGTTGCGGAAGTGGTGGATTCTTGATTACTGCATTTGAACATATCAGGAATCAAATTGATCTAGAAATAAAAAATGAAATAATCAAAATCAAGGCTGACTACTTTGACAGCACTTTTGAAACATCAACACCGAAAAGGCAGAAAGAGATCGATAAAAAAGTTCAAGGCTTAATTACCAAACTTAACGCTGAGTTTGATGTAAAAAATCCCAAAAGCCGTTACTACCACCTATCTCACAACTGTGTATTTGGAACAGATGCCAATCCTAGAATGGCGCGGACCGCCAAGATGAACATGATTATGCATGGTGACGGGCATAACGGCGTTCATCATAATGATGGACTATTAAATGTTAACGGGATATTCGATAATAGATTTGATGTTATCCTAACAAACCCTCCCTTTGGAAGCAGGGTTGAAAAATCATTGAAAATTACAGAAGCTGATAGATTCACAGACCCAACTAGGATTAAAAAATACAAGAAATTATACGGTGCACAATACGACGATGCCTTAAAGCAGGTTAATGATAATGTAGGAAAATCACTTTTAAGCCTGTATGAAGTGGGAAGCTTGAGTTCCCTGACTGAAGTATTATTTTTAGAACGTTGTATTAATCTATTAAAGCCCGGTGGTCGAATGGGAATAGTCCTGCCTGAGGGTGTCCTTAACAACACCAATCTTCAAAAAATTAGGGATTATATTGAAGGTCGTGCGAAAATATTATTGATTACATCCATCCCCCAAGATGTATTTATTGCCAGTGGAGCGACTGTAAAACCGAGCCTTCTGTTTTTCAAAAAATTTACAGATGAGGAAAGAAATCAGTGGGAAACACTTGAAACAGTAATACGAAAAGAAGTCTTGACAACACACCAGCTTGATGTTATACCGGATGCAAAGACAATTAGCAAAAAGATCGAGGAGGAACTATACTCAGAAATAAAGAATAAAATAAAAACGGCATTCAATTATGAAATTCCGATAGCGCAGATCGAAAAAGCAGGAATCAGTAGTACCGGATCTGCAATTGAAAACGAACTTAATCCCCTTGCAGCTGAATATAAAATTTATCGGAAAACAAATAAACTCTGGAAGACCGATAACAATAGGATTAAGTATTTAATCACCAATGACGAGATAAAAAGAAGCTCTGATATGGCGGGTATCAACGGCCAATCAGATATTTTTTATGGAAAATAATGCGCAATGCAGTTATCAGTTAATAATATATTAAAGATTTCAAGTTTGGTCCAATTGGGCAATTGGAGCGTTCAATCGTTACTTGATTCCCAACTCAATTACTCAAAAAAATATGAGCTTGCAAGAGTTGGAGAATTCCTTATAAAAAACAGGGCGCTTATTGAGATAGATGACAATACTGTATATACGAGAGTAACCGTTAGGATGAACAATAATGGGGTCACCATAAGGGATACTGAGATCGGAAAGAAAATCGGCACTAAAAAACAATTCATAGTTAAACCCGGACAGTTTATTATTTCGAAAATTGACGCCCGAAATGGTGCTTTTGGTTTGATACCACCTGAGTTAAACGGAGCTGTCGTAACAAACGACTTCCCTGTATTTGATATCAATGAAGAAAAAATTCACCCACATTTTTTATTGCTCATAACGACGACTGAAGGATTTCTCAAGTTTGTTCAGAGTTCCAGCAGCGGTAGTACGAATAGGCAACGCATGGATATTACACTATTCCTCAATCAGAAGATCCCATTGCCCTCGATTACCGAACAGCAAATTATTTTGAGTAGGTATTACCAAAAAATGGAAGGCGCAGAAAAAATTAAAAATGATATTTCAGCACTTGAATCAGGAATAGAAAATTATTTTTTGGATACTCTAGGAGTAATCAAGACTACCAGCAAAGACGTGAAATCCGGTTTGAAGTTTTACAACTTTATGGATCTTGACAGGTGGGATATCTGGTCAATAAAGACAAATACCCATACGAAAATTCATCCGATACTGTCTCTGGGCAAACTGATTACTGGTAAGCCCACTTATGGGGCGAATGTTAAAGGCAAAAAAGTAATTTCTGAGACAAGATACATTCGTATTACCGACATAAATGAAGATGGGTCGCTGAACGATGAATTCGTGTCACCCGAATCTGTCGACGAAAAATATATACTAAATGACAATGATTTTTTGATTGCCCGATCGGGCAATACCGTCGGAAAAACATTCCTGTATAAAAAAGAGTTAGGCCGAGCGATCTATGCGGGTTATCTCATCAAATTTACCATTAATCAGTCGAAAATTATCCCAGAATACCTGCTTGAATTCACAAAATCCTATACATTTAAACAATGGATTGCTGCAAATCAACGAATTTCTGCCCAGCCGAATATTAACGGACAGGAATATCTTCAGGCACCAGTCATTGTCCCCCCACTTTATGTCCAGCAGGAAATTGTAGATACGATTTCTAAAAAAAGATTTGAAATCAAAATTTTACAATCGAAAGCTGAGTTGTTGGTAGCCGAAGCAAAAAAAGACTTCGAAACAGAAATATTTAATTGATGAGATTACAAAAACTGAAAATAATCAGCAGGTATAAAAATCTTGAAAATTTCGAGATCGATTTTACAAACAAAGAAGGCATAACTGTTCTAATCGGTAATAATGGAAGTGGAAAAAGCAATATTCTGGAGGCAATCAGCGGAATATTTGCAGGCTTGTACGACAGGAAATTCAATCCCCAATTCAGCTACGAGCTTACGTATATCAAAGACAATAATATTATTGACATCCAGTATGCCAACAACACCTACACTTGCAAGATTAATGATATCGAGGATAACCTTAAAGCAGAGCATTTACCCAGCCAAGTGATTAGTTCTTACAGCGGTGAAGAAAGTCGACTATGGGACAATTATTACTGGCCATTTTATGAGGAATATATCAAAGCGATACGAGGTGCAAATATCCCCAACTCCAATCTAGTCTATATTAATAAATTCTACTGGAATATTGCATTATTGACTTTACATTTTTACGATTTCAATGATTTTTCCGATATCAAAGAATTTTGCGAAACGACTCTGGGAATAAGAACCTTCAACTACGTCAAATTTACATTTGACATTAACAAACTAAACGACTTTCTAAATTCGCCGAATCCTGTAACAAATTTCATTCTGGCACTAAACCCTGATAAAGAAGCGGTTATCGAAATTGATCTGGATGAGTTTAAAACCCGGCTAAAGTTTCTTTCCGAGATAGAGGTATTCAGGTATCTAACGATTTCATTTATGCCTAAAGTCGATAAAATAATCACCGACATCAAAATAGATTATAATACAAACCTAGATGCGGAATCGCTCAGTGAAGGAGAGAAAAAACTACTGCTGTTAATGGTCATCTTGGAAGTCGTAGGTGATGAAAACTCACTGATTTTACTAGACGAGCCTGACAGTCACATCCATCTATCGCGTAAGCAAGAAATCCAAAAGCTACTAACTAGGTATTCCAATCGAGAAAATATCATTACAACACACTCTCCCACTCTAACGCACAGTTTTGATTTAAAGCACATCACGATGTTGACAAAAAAAGAAAACAATGATGTTCAGGTGGAGACAAAAGAGAAACAACAAATCGTACATGAACTTACAAAAGGCATCTGGAGCTATCAGGAACAAAATATCTTCCTCAATTCAAGCAATGACATCTTACTTATAGAAGGAAAGTCTGACGAAACATTTTTGAAAAAAGCATTGGAAGTGTTGAAGAAAACGGAGCCACGATATGCCAACCTGAGATTTGAGTACCTTCCTTGTGGTGGGGCAGAAGGAGTAAAGTTGATGACAAAAAAGTTCACCCCAAAGGTCGGCCAACATATCATTGCCCTGTTTGACGCTGACCGGGCTGGATGGGAATCAATTAATAAGATTTTTGACCGTTCCGATGCTAACAAGTTCAATAGTAATGATTTCGGCAGGTTCCGCAAACAGGGAGAAATATTTGTCGCCATTTTCCCAACTCGCCCTTATTATAAAGGTGGAGACAACTTTAACATTGAAGATTATTTTCGTAAAGCATTGTTGACAGGATATGTTTTGAAGACCTTCAAAAGCCTTGATACTATCGTTACAAAAGCGAACGTAAAAAAGGCACTTGATACCGAATGTGTGAACTTTGCTGATCACGAATTCAAATACTTTAAGTCGGTGTTTGATTTAATATTGGAAATAAAAGCAAACTGAATATGAATATTATTTCGCTATATATTGAGGACTATAAGCTGCTTAAAAAGTTTACTGTCAATTTCCAAAAAGACATAACAATCCTCATCGGAGTTAACGGATCCGGCAAGTCTACTATTCTCGAATGTATTGCACAGATATTCAGCGATGTTTTTCTACGTCAGCCATCAAAATTCGGCTTCCGGCTTGAATACCAGCTTCAACTTGAGGAAACGTTCTCACAAACTTCCGTGACAGCGGAATCCAAAGTAAGACATATTACCGTTCACTTATTTTCTGATCAATCAAATGAAACAATTGGCGTTAGGGTATTAGAAGGCGAAACTGTTTTAGAGAAGGAACAGGAAATTGAGAAACATTTTGGTAGTTTGGAAATTATCCTGCCAAGCAATATCGTCATTTATTATTCCGGACAGACCGAGATCATGAAGCAATTGTGTCTTCCACACGATGAAAAATTATCTAGTAGTTTTAGAAAATGGGAAACCGATGTTCCTCGTCCTTTCTTCTACTTTGAACCGGCACTTTTTGAAATTATCCTTTTAACATTGCTCTCTTATGAATTCGGAGAAATACCATATTTTCTGCAGCAAAGAGCTAAAATTGACGGTGTTCATAATATTCAGATTATCCTGAAAAAACCTACATGGGCCAAAGATAAAATTGACAACTGGTGGGGTGCAAAAGGAGAAGTAAAAACATTTCTCGATTATTTAGATCAGCTTAGTCAACCTCTGATGATCGAAAAGGACGAGCAACAATCAACCGGCAATGTTGCAATCGAAGCATGGCAAAATGATTCCTTGATCATAACGATTATCGGGCAGGAAAAGTTATTTGAAATCCGGGACTATTTCAGGGAAGAGAAAACATTTTTCAAAGTCTTAAATACATTATATATTGATGGATTTGCACCTGAGATCAAATTTTCATTAATTGCATATACAGAATCACAAAGCACTGGCTATTTTAGTATTTTAAGCGAAGGAGAACAGCAGGCGATAACTATTAGAGGATTGGTCGAATTGGTGACTAATAAAAACACATTGTTCTTATTTGATGAGCCTGACACATACCTCCATCCTTCCTGGCAACGAAACTTTATTGAAGACATTAATTCTCTGTTCGTTAAAAATGAACATACGACAAGCCAGTTTTTAATAACAACACACTCCCCTCAACTATTAAGCAATGCTGATCCAGAACGCTCTGATGTGCAAATCATGGAAGATGGAGAGATCGTTAAAATAACACCGAAATATTATGGACGCGATATCAGTACGATCCTGTACGAAATGATGGGAGTAGAAAGAAGAAACCAAAAAATTGCAAAATTATTAAGTGTACTTTTTAACTATATAGAAGACGAAGACTTACTGAACTCAAAAAAAGAATACCTGCGTTTGATAGAAATTCTTGGGGAGGATGACCCCGCAATCATACGCGCGAAAACACAGCTTGATTACTTACAAGAAAGTAAAAATGAAGAAAATAAGTAAAGAAGCCGAGCCTCGTTTATTAGTTGAACACCGGGCAAACCCGCCCGCTTTGTACATCGGACTCTCTGCAGAAACTAAAGAATCATTAAGACAAAGTTTGTTATTCGAGCAAGGTTATATCTGTTGTTATTGCATGCGGCGTATTCCTGAGAAAATAGACAATGAAGGGGTCATCTCTTACAAGGTCAAAATAGAGCACTACCAGTGTCAGGATAGATATCCCTATGCACAATTGACCTATGCAAATCTTCATGGTGCCTGTACAGGTAACGAGGGTAAACCCAAAAAAATACAGACTTGCGACACAAAAAAGGCCAATTATGATATCTCAATAAACTTATTGACAAATACGCCAAATTGTGAATCCCTATTTAAATATAATGCCGAAGGTGAAATAAGCTCGGTTTCCAATGACTCTGCGATTAACTATCAACTCAATGAGATCCTCAATTTGAATATGCAAACATTAAAAGATGCACGAAGGGAAGTTTACCTGACAGTTCAATCCCATGTTGAAACTGAAAGCAGGCAGATAGCAGGAAACGAGCTTAAAATAAAATATTTTGAGCGAGAGAGGCAGAAATGGATAACTAAAGTTGATGGCAAATACAGGCCATTCTGCATGGTAGCTTTTTATTATTTATCCAAAAAGATAAAACATGCATGAATATACCACATAGTATTTTACGGCTCAAAATCTGCTGTAAGGTAATCGCTTAGATCGCTCCTGCCTTATCAACTAAATCCAAATTTATGACACTCAATCAACTTATCAAATCAAAACTCTCCGAAGACAGTTTGTTGGGTGACTTGGCACGTGATATCCAAGGTGACGAAAAATTTCCAGTTAACGGGACAGATAAAGAAATATTATCTTATATCCATTTTCACACTATTGTACGGGGGAATAATGGAGTGGTTGATGAGTTAAAAACCGAATACAAAAAGCATCGAAATAAAGAAGTGCCGGCCATAGACTTGGACATTATGTTCAGCATATTTCGTTCAGAAACTTGGGCATTCTATAAGGATCACTTTCCAATTGACAAGATAATCATGGTTGGGTCGCTAAATGATTTTTATAAGGTGTTCTGCGTAGATAATAGCACACACAGAGCACTGTATTTTGATATGAAATCTGACATTAGTCTTAACGATATTGAAATTATAGAGGAGGGCAAAATATTCTTGGGACATCTGACACGAATAGTAAGCGTAAAGAAAGCCATTATTCTTTTGAAACAATGTGAATATCCTGATGATTCACTGCCCAATGAAAATACCATGAAAGAATTATTATCTTACCTCAGCCAACATAATACCAAATAAACTGTCATATGTAGAAGTCAAAATATTTCTAACTTATGAGAAAAGATCAGAAGATACATTGAATGCAAGTCAGGTTCCGAAAGACTATGCAGGATATTCAAATATTGCACAATTTATTTCCAGCCACTTTTTTTAGTCTAACATCCTATACTTGGCATCACAGATTCCTCTGCGAGAGATATCCAAAGAAGTTTCGCTGTTTCGAACAAACCGAGAATAAATAGTTCGAATGATTCCTTTTGGGTCAACCTATATAATCAATTAACTATCAATTAATTATTCTCTCCAACAGTTTCAAATCATCAATCAAGTGTTCTGAAATTGCGCTTGCCGGGACTACTAGCCCGCCGAAGCTTTGCCGCCGTCGTATAACTATGGCGGCTACAAAGCGAAGGTGGGCTTTTTTATTATTGGCTGTTGTTGGTCGATTCAAAAGTTGATACTCATGAATTAAGCAACATGACGGCCAGAAAGTTTAGCACTCCTAAAGTCCGATAATACTTCATGCATACATCTTACTTTCTCTGTTAAACACAATAGCTGATCATAACTGATGGTATAATCTGCTTTATACCGCGCATCACTATATGCTTTTTGTAATAGATGAAATAGTTGTTTGTCTACCTCCGTTTTTTGTGGAAAGATGTTAGATATTTGATCTGATACAAGACCTGCATAACGTAATAACCTATCTATATTGTGTGTGTTTGCATGATATCCCGTACCTACTTTCAATAAAGTATGTAAAGATTGCTCTGCCGATTGGTGTAACATAAAAGCCGCCATCGCATATTGTTTCCTGATTCTGTACAGTTCTGAACCGGCTAAGAATTCTTTGGCTTTTGTGATTCCATCTCGCCAATATTTTTCAATGCCAATCTCTTCATCATGGGGCCTTGCTGTATATGAAACCTGTGATGGATGTTTTCCCGAATGATAGATGATCTCCGCAGATTGTTGTACGTTGACAGCAAATCGATGTCCTGCTTTCAACCACGCATTAAATGTATACATAGGCAATACGATGCTGGTTACAGGTATCCCTTGGTTTTCAATTTTATCCTGCCATTCATGCGGTTCTCTATTATCAAGGTTCTCCAGTAAAACCAACAGAATATAATCGGTCATATACTGTGAAACAGGTGCTGAGGTTTGGAATATACTTTTACTACTTCGATGATACACAGCAGCACCCAGCAGAAAAATCATTTCAGGATTAACTGCTTTTACAATGCAGTCTACTAAACATTGCTGATAAGTAGACTGCGAATATTGATTCATTACAAATGGTTGCATACATCCTCCTTTTCCTAGGGTACAAGTCTTGGCTTTCTAAACCATTTCTAAAAAAATAGTGCTGATATTGATCCTGTCAGTTAGCATATTCTTCCACCCATTTCATTTTGCCATACTTTTGGTCACAGGATAAATTTAATACCAATATTTGGATATTATCCATATCTTGATATCAAATATTTGTTCACAACCATTGATTACCGTGAAACTGCTAGCCAACAATTTATACTTCCTCAGACGGAGCCGTCAGATTCAACAGGGGCAAATACCTGCTATACTTGGAATTCCGCAAAGCTCCTGGTCGAATTGGGAAAATGGAAAAAACAATCCGGATATTGATACGCTGATTTCGATTTCGAATTTTTTCGAAGTCAGTTTAGACGATTTGGTCAAGACAGACCTGCAGGCTTCCGGGCAAGTGATTGTAGATAAAAGCCTACCTAAAAAAAGTAAAATAAAACCACTTTTAGAAAGGTACCCTGAACTGCTCACCAACTTACAAAAAACGCATCCGGAACTTAGTCAGCTATTGGCAGAAATGTGTGAAAGTATTGATCAGCTGCGTAATTCAAGATAATAAGTACATCATCAATCCGTAATCTCCACTACTTTCTTATTCCGCAATTGCCGCATTTGCTTGGGCACCATCTCGAGGATCTCATCTTTTAAAGTTTGGATGAGTTTGGTTTTGATATGATCACGGTGTGTCACCAGACTTACCTCTCTTGCCGGAGCGGGATCTTTTAATCGCTTTACCAGTTTCATCTGATTTTTATTGAATTCCATCACGGCCAATTCAGGCAGAATGGTAAGCCCATCACTCTTATCAACCATTCGTTTCAATGTTTCAATATTTCCGGTTGCATATTTAAAATGCAGGTCTGCACTTTTGCGCAGCTCACATAGATTCAATACTTGTGAGCGGAAACAATGTCCTTCTTCTAATAACCACAACTGGTCTGGATTGATATCATCTGCCAACACATATTTCTTATCATACAATACATTCTTCCGTGACACATACACAAACAACTCTTCATAAAACAAGACCTCCTCTTTAATGGATGCATCTTTTAAAGGTGTTACCACTAAGCCACAATCCAAGCGATTATTCTTCAATTCATGAATCACTTCTTCCGTAATCGTTTCCTTGATCACCAATTCCAGTTGCGGATATTTGGTTCGTATTTGTTTGAATAAAGTAGGTAATACATATGGTGCCAATGTGGGAATGATACCAATTCGCAATTCACCCGTCATCACATTCTTCTCACTATTGATCATTTGTTGAATACGCTCAGCTTCACGTAATACGACCCTGGCCTGCGCAATGATTCTGGTACCAATTTCCGTAGGTATTACCGGCTGCTTGGTACGGTCAAATAGTTTCACCCCCAGCTCCTCTTCCAGTTTCTGTAACTGCATACTCAAAGTAGGCTGTGTGACAAAACATTTTTCTGCTGCCAGTACAAAATGACGGTAACTATCTACCGCAACCATGTATTCCAATTGGGTGAGTGTCATAGATAAAAACTATATGTTTATAAAGATAATCAATTTGATTTATTTGACAGGTCTGTGTAATCTTGCGTTTCAGAAGATTGTGTTTTACTATACAATCCATTCGTTTCATTCGATAAAAAACCTAATCATATGTCAGCACAACAACATCCTGCCGGAGACATCAGCAAATGTCCGTTTCACAACGGCTCGCTGAAACAAGTTGCCGGTAGCGGTACCCGTAACCGCGATTGGTGGCCCAACCAACTTAATCTCAACATCCTTCGTCAGCACTCAGAACTATCTGATCCGATGGATCCTGATTTTGATTATGCAAAAGAGTTCCAGTCACTGGATTTAGATGCGATCAAAAAAGACCTCACAGATTTGATGACAGATTCACAAGACTGGTGGCCTGCAGATTATGGTCATTACGGCCCATTCTTTGTTCGTATGGCATGGCATAGCGCCGGTACCTATCGTACTTATGATGGTCGCGGTGGCGCCGGTGCCGGTATGCAGCGTTTTGCTCCATTGAACAGCTGGCCTGATAATACCAATCTCGACAAAGCGCGCTTGCTGTTATGGCCTATCAAGAAAAAATATGGTAAGAAAATTTCCTGGGCCGATCTCATGATCCTTGCAGGTAATGTGGCAATGGAATCCATGGGTTTCAAAACTTTTGGATTTGCAGGTGGACGTAAAGATGTGTGGGAGCCTGATGAAGATGTATACTGGGGAAGTGAAAAAGAATTTGTTGCCAGCCATAGAAATCCGGAAAGTCTGGAATCACCACTGGGTGCAACAGAAATGGGATTGATCTATGTAAACCCTGAAGGACCAGATCGTAATCCCGATCCAATCCTAGCAGCAAAAGCCATCCGCGAAACATTTGGTCGCATGGCGATGAATGATGAAGAAACAGTGGCGTTGATTGCAGGTGGACATACATTCGGTAAAACACATGGTGCCGCTGATCCTGGTAAATATGTTGGTAAAGAACCTGCCGCGGCAGGTATTGAAGAACAAGGCATGGGTTGGACCAATTCTTATGGAAGCGGTAAAGGTGCAGATACCATTACCAGTGGACTGGAAGGTGCATGGACTACCACACCTACACAATGGAGCCATAACTATTTTGAAAACCTGTTTGGCTATGAGTGGGAATTGACCAAGAGTCCGGCAGGTGCTCACCAGTGGAGACCTAAGAATGGTGCAGGTGAAGGATTGGTTCCGGATGCACATGATTCAAGTAAGCGTCATGCTCCATTTATGTTGACGACCGATCTTTCCATGCGTTTTGATCCGGCTTATGAAAAAGTTTCTCGTCGTTTTTATGAGAATCCGGATGCGTTTGCAGATGCATTTGCACGAGCTTGGTTCAAATTGACCCATAGAGATATGGGACCACGTGCACGTTATCTCGGAAAAGAAGTGCCGGCTGAAGAATTGATCTGGCAAGATCCTATTCCTGCTGTTACACATGAATTGATCACTGATTCGGATATCGCTTCATTAAAAGCTAGCATTCTTGCTTCCGGCTTAACAGTTGCTGAATTAGTGTCTACCGCATGGGCGTCAGCATCTACATTCCGTGGATCAGACAAACGTGGTGGTGCGAATGGTGCACGTATCAGATTGGCTCCTCAGAAATTCTGGGAAGTGAATAATCCTACTCAGTTGAGTAAAGTGTTGGATGCACTGGAAAAAATTCAGCAAAACTTCAATGCGAATAGTGGTAAGAAACAAGTGTCATTGGCAGACCTGATCGTATTGGGTGGATGTGCAGCCATTGAGAAAGCCGCAAAAGATGCAGGACATAATGTAACTGTTCCATTTACACCCGGACGTTCTGATGCTTCACAAGAGCAAACAGACGTTGAATCATTTGCAGTATTGGAACCACAAGCTGATGGTTTCCGCAACTATATCAAAGAAAAACAAATGGCTACTGCAGAAGCTATGCTGATTGATAAAGCTCATTTGTTAACACTCTCAGCTCCCGAACTGACTGTTCTTGTAGGTGGTATGAGAGTTTTGAATACCAATTACAATCAATCAAAGCATGGTGTATTCACCAACAAGCCGGGTGTATTGACCAATGATTTCTTTGTGAATTTGTTGGATTTTGGAACCTCTTGGAGTGCTACAACAGACAGTCATCAACAAGAGTTTGAAGGTCGTGATCGTAAGACCGGTGAAGTAAAGTGGACAGCGACCCGTGTTGATCTGATCTTTGGTTCTAATTCAGAATTGCGCGCACTTGCTGAAGTGTATGCTTGTGAAGATGCTAAAGAGAAGTTTGTAAAAGACTTTGTGGCTGCATGGAACAAAGTGATGAATCTCGATCGTTTTGACTTAGCATAAACAATGCGAAAAACCAATGAAAGGTGACCAAGAATGGTCACCTTTTTTTTGCTTCAACCTATGTTTAAAAAGAACTCACTCATTAATCCCAAAGGGTACCATTTAAACCTAAAACAGAGCCCAGCCAAATAGCAATCACATATCCAACAATACCTACCAATGTGGCGATCAGTTTAGCCCAAACATTATTTTTCACGATTTGAGTCATGTAGTAAAAAAAAGCACCCCCTCCCGCTCCAGCTAATGGAGTAATGAGCAAGGGCTTCAGCATCCATAAAGTACTCCATTCAGGCTTGGGATATTTTACACTGAGTAATAAGCTGAGAATTAAAGCAAATGCAATAACAGCACCAATAAACATACGCTTAGCGGCAGCTATCGGGTTTACTTGAATAAAATTTGCATCATTTTGTTGTGTCATATTGATTGTTTTAAAAGCACTTTGAAATACAAAGTAAAAGTATAAAATTCAATTTTCAAAAAATTTTATTGCCAGGAACATGGTTTTAACAATACCGATACTTCTAAAGACAGATTGATGAGCCATTGGTTCCTTGTCCTGTCTATCTTTGCAAAAAATGGTTGTATGGAGTTAGGTATTAGCATGTTTGGAGATATTCATGTCAACAAGAATGGAGTTCAAGAACCTACAGGTGATCGATTAAAACAAATGATCGAAGAAATCAAACTGATGGATGAATTGGGCCTTGACTTCTTTGGTATTGGTGAACACCATAGACAGGAATATGCAGTATCTGCCCCCGAGATCATATTGGCTGCGGCTGCTCCGGTAACTAAAAATATTAAACTGGGAAGTGCGGTATCTGTGCTGAGCTCTGCAGATCCTGTGAGATTATACCAACAATATTCCACCATTGATCTACTCTCTGATGGACGTGCAGAATTGGTCATCGGACGAGGCAGCTTTACAGAATCATTTCCCCTTTTTGGTTTTGACCTGAGAGACTATGACATTTTATTTGAAGAGAAGCTCGATCTGCTTTTTCAAATCAATCAGGAACAAAAAGTAAGTTGGAAAGGTCAGTTCAGAAAACCATTGATCTATCAAGAAATATTTCCAAGAGCCTATCAAGAAAAGTTGGACCTATGGATCGCTGTTGGTGGCACTCCGGAATCGGTATTAAGAGCTAGCACTTATGGTATCCCTGTTATTTTTGCGATCATTGGTGGTAGTCCGGCTCAATTCAAACCGTTATTCGATTATTATCATAAAGTCTGCACACATTTCAAACATCCAGCATCACATCAAAAAACCGGTGTTCACATGCATGCTTTCTTTGGTAAGGATGGTAAAGCAACTGCTGATCAGTATTTTCAGCAGTATGCACAGCAGATGAATAGAATTGGTCGTGAAAGAGGATGGTCGCCCTATACAAAAGAGCAGTATGAGGCTGGACGAGGCAAACAAGGAGCGCTGATTATTGGTGATGCCAATGAAGCCATCGACAAAATTCTTTACTTACATGAGGTACTCGGATTTGATCGATTTGCAGCGCATATGGATGTGGGTGGACCTTCACACAAGGATTTAATGGGATCGATAGAAATTTTTGGAACAAAAATCGCTCCGGCCGTGAAAGCAGCTTTGAATACTACAAATTAAACATCTGTTTCATCAAAAGACAGATGTAATTGTTGAACACTTGAGATTACTTTACGATAACTAACTCCTGCAGTACCCAACATTTTTTTGGAAGCGATGGATGTATCCGATCCATTATACTTATCTGATAAATACACTACTTCCTTGATCCCTGATTGAATAATGGCTTTTGTACATTCATTACAAGGGAAAAGAGCTGTATAGATTTTACACCCTTTTAAATCCATTCCAATATTATTCAGGATGGCATTTAACTCTGCGTGACAAACATAGGGGTACTTGGTATCCAGAAAATCGCCTTGCTTACTCCAGGGAAATTCATCGTCGTTACAACCAATAGGCAGTCCATTGTATCCGGTTCCTACAATTTTGTTTTGATCATTCACAATACAGGCACCCACTTGAGTATTGGGATCTTTGCTTCGTTTGGCAGATAATATAGCAATGCCCATGAAGTATTCATCCCAACTGATATAATCTTGTCGCTTTGTCATCCAGTCAATAATTGCTTATCGTTTACCCTCAAAAAATCCCTGCTCTTTTAAAATACCTTTTAAGATATTCATCCTTGCATCCATCATTTTGGCATCAGCAGGTCCTTCTGCATTCAGTACAAAGAAATAAGGATGTTTGTTTTCTTCAATCCATCCAACAATCCACCCAATCAGATTACCATTTTCCTTAAACCCTAAGCCAGTCTTATATGCCAGCTGATAATTCGCATTGTTTTCTCTGATCATCATTTTTTTGACGATATCTTGGGTACGTTTTTGAAAAGGTAATTGACCGAAGTACAATCTTTTTACCAAGCCCAGTTGCTCATCCGGAGAAATTTTCAAGGAGTTGTTGATCCAAAAAGAATCAATGGCGCTTCCTAATTGCTTATTTCCGTACTGCAAACTATCGATCCAACGCTGCATGGTATCTTTACCAATTCTTCGGGCCACTTCCTGATAATAAGGTAATGCGGAAGCTGCAAAAGCTTCTTCCATGGTTAAATCCTTGTTCCATCCATGAGCAGTATCACCACCCGGCATTACACGAACTACCCCATCCCATTTGATCACCATTTTTTCATTGCTAACTCTTCCGGTTTCAATACCAATCAATGAGTTGACAATTTTAAAAGTAGAAGCCGGTAGATAAGAGGAATCTTTGAATCGGGATAAATTATAGATCGTGAATTGTCCGCTACCATTATCAAATAATCCGAAAGTACCCGTCACTTTGTTTTCATCAAAATACTTTTGATATCCGTTTTCTACCGTTACATTATTGGGTGAGCAAGCAGCGAATAAAACCACTATAGCGGTAAATACCGAAAGCAATACTTTTGAAAAATTCATACAGATAGATTTAGCCACTTGGAGTGGATGTTATTTCAATACTTTCAATTCCTTTCCAACTTTAATGAAAGCTGCGATGGCTTTATCAAGATGTTGTTGTTGATGTGCAGCGCTTAACTGTACACGTATACGTGCTAGTCCTTTGGCTACCACCGGATAAAAGAATCCGATTACATATACTTCCTCTTCCAGCAATTTTGCTGCAAATTGTTGTGCTACCACTGCATCATACAACATAATTGGCACGATGGGATGATCTCCGGGTTTGATATCAAAACCCGCTTCTGTCATTTTTGTGCGGAAGTACTTTGTATTGTATTCGAGTTGATCTCTTAAAATAGTTGTCTCCGTAAGCATATCCAATACTGCAATAGATGCCCCTACAATGGAAGGAGCTACTGTATTGGAAAACAAATAAGGTCTACTTCGTTGACGTAACATTTCGATGATCTCTTTTCTACCGGATGTAAAACCACCGCTGGCTCCACCCAAAGCTTTTCCAAGGGTTCCGGTGATGATATCAATCCTTCCCATTACACCTCTGTATTCATGAGTACCCCGTCCTGTTTTACCCAAGAAACCGGATGAATGACATTCATCAATCATCACAATAGCATCATACTGATCTGCTAAGTCACATATTTTATCTAATTGCGCAATCGTTCCATCCATGCTGAAAGAACCATCTGTTACAATGATTCTACTTCTACAACCCGCACTCTCTTTCAACTTCGCTTCCAGATCTTTCATATTGTTGTGCTCATAACGGAAACGCTGGGCTTTACACAAACGAACACCATCAATAATAGAAGCATGATTGAGCGCATCGCTAATAATGGCATCTTGCTCATTAAAGAGTGGCTCAAATACACCCCCATTTGCATCAAATGCAGCTGCATATAGAATCGTATCTTCTGTTCCGAGAAAATCAGCCAGCTTTTTTTCCAATTCTTTATGGATGTCTTGTGTTCCACAAATAAAACGAACACTGCTCATACCATAACCATGTGTATCAATGGCTTTATGTGCAGCTTCTATCACTTTGGGGTGTGAAGAAAGACCCAGGTAATTGTTGGCACAAAAGTTTAAAACGGTTTTACCATTCACTATAATCTCGGGACCTTGCTCGCTGGTAATAATACGTTCTTTCTTGAACAATCCGGCTGCATCTATTTCTTGTAATTCTTCCCTTATACGGGTTACAAACTTTTCATTCATAGCTTGGCAATTATGGAATGCGAAGGTAGGAAAAGTCGGGGGAACGTTGATAGTTGATAGTTGACAGTTGACAGGAAAAACTTCCTGCTGTCAACTGTCAACTATCAACTGTCAACTAAGATTAAACAACAAACCGATAGCCTACCCCTTTAATTGTGATAATTTCAAGAGAGGGGTCTTCTTTCAGATAACCTCTGATTTTGGTAATGTATACATCAAGATTACGGCTATTGAAAAAAGAATCATTGCCCCAGATATGGTTTAATAGATCTCTTCTGTCGATTACGTCATTTTTATGACGATAGAGATACTTCACCAGCTCTGCTTCACGATAAGAGAGTTTTCTTTCTGTAGCACCCTTCGTGAGGACTTGTTTATTCAAATGGAATTGGTATTTACCCATGGTTATGCTATCTCCATTTTCGGGAATCAGTACTTCTTTTTTTACACGCAAAGCATTTTCAATACGAACGATGAGTTCTTCCATACTAAATGGCTTCCTGATATAATCATTACCACCTATTTTAAATCCTTGCACCACATCTTCTGTTTGCGTTTTGGCGGTGAGGAAAATTACAGGCACATCATCATTCAGTTTGCGAATATCTTCTGCCAACTCAAAACCACTTTTATTGGGGAGCATGACATCTAGTATACAGATATCGGGATTTTCATCTTCAAAACTGCGGATTACATCCGCACCATCCGATTCCATGATCACTTCAAATCCTCTTGTTTCGAGTGTTTCTTTCACAATCTTTCCCAGAAACAACTCGTCTTCTACATATAGTACTTTGATTGGCATGGTTCATTATTTATGACTAACCGGAAGTGTTACTGTAAATGTACTTCCTTTCTCCGGTTCGCTATCCACTGAGATGGAGCCTTTATGGCTTTTAATCACTTCTGCTACATAACTCAAACCCAAACCATAGCCCTTGATATTATGCTTATCACCGGTGGGAACACGGAAAAACTTGTCAAATATTTTACCCTGATATTCAGACGCTATTCCCATACCGTTATCTGAGACTGTTAATACAATTGATCTATGATCTACTAAGTCTAAGTTTACTTGAATCTGCGCGTTGTTTTTACTGTACTTCAATGCATTGTCCAATAAATTATAGATCACACTAGTGATATGCAATTTATCCGCTTCCAACATAAAGCTATGATCACCGGAGGTGAAAGTTACCACTGCTTTTTGTTTATCAAACTGAAGCTTCATGATTTTCAATGTCTCTTGCATCAGTTCTTTCAAATCAAAAGGTTCTTTATTCAGTTCAATCTGTTGTTTCTCGAACATCGAAAGTTTTAATACTTTATCTACCAACAAACTCAATCGCTGTAATTCAGCAGCAGAAATATCCAGATATTCTTTTGTTCTTTCCGGACTTTGCATTGCATTAAAATTTCTTAATGCCTCAATCGCTACACCTACTGTTGCAATAGGTGTTTTGAGCTCATGCGTGATATTACTGATAAAATCGTTTTTGATTTCTGCAAGTCTTTGTTGCGCTAGCAGATTACGATACAATACGATAAAAGATCCTGCCACTAATAATAATACCAATAAAGACCCACTTATCTGCATTTGCATTTTTCCCAATACATACATTTGGGTGTCTTCGAATTTCGCTTGGTAAGCATAAGGTGTAGTATATCCTACAAAAACCTTATCGGTAACAACTGCATTTGAACTGTCGCGTTTAAGATTCCATATTTTTTGACTACTATCTTTGTAAGATTCAAACTGTATTGAAAATTTTAATTGCTTATTGGTCTTATTCAATTCTACTCTATAAGCAGAGTCTACAGTTTTAACAGGAATAGAATCGTTAATCGTTTTATTATTAGAAAGAAAACGAATGATGGGTGAACTTGTAGTCTTTTGAACCGGAGATCTAAACTGTAAAATAGTATCTACCGGAGGGTTAATGGTTTTTGTAAAACGGATACTATCTCTTCTACGCATTCTATCTTCCAATGTTTTTGCAGCACGTAACATTGGCATTGTGAAAACCCTGGTAGACAATTTAGCCATGCTATCGCCCAGCATTTTCAGTCCAGCAGTATCTTTCCCCTTGATGCTAATGGTGAGTCCGTTACGTCTCTCAAATGTTTTTCCATCTATATCTTCATGGAATGCACTATCGACTCTAATCACTATTCTCCGTGGAGAGTCAATAGCATTTTGTGATTGTTTCATGATTAACTCAATCAAAGCGGGATTGGGTGCTCCCTTAAAGCTAAAACCGGAAGCTGCTCCTTTCAATACTGTAACCGACTCAATGGAATCTGGTGGTATTTTTTTTAATACATCCGGTGAAGTAATTGACCGATAAACAAATGTAGAAGGTCGTGTATTTCTTTTAACTGATTCATCCGATTTAAAAGTGGTATTATTCTTTTTGGAAGTCAGTGTTGTGGTAAATACTTCCCCAACTAGTGCTGTATCTTTTTCAAATCTGCCTAACTGGAGTTTATTCATGGTTTCTCTAAAGCTAACATCTACTTCTTTGCGTAAACCATCATACTCGTCTTTGTATAGTTTATGCAGCCAATAACCTTCGAATGCAGCCAAGAGCAAAATGGTGGCCATCATCAATAAAAGGGTGAGCTGTACTTTTTTCATGTTGTTATCGTGAGCAACAAAGGTAAAGGGTTCAACTAGGTTCATAGGTATTTCATTAACCTAAATTAACCTTTGAGCAAGAATGCTTAACAAAGGCTAGGATTAGCTTTGAGGAAATTTATACATACTCACAATCAGTCTATTTTATTATTAAAAAAAGTAAATCGTAACCTTCATGAAGAAAGCATTTTTATTGATATCCGCTGCGATGGGTATTAGTGCATTACAAGCCCAGATAAAAGAGGGTACAATTGTTTATGAACGAAAAATCAATAATCATCGTAACATGCCCAATGAACAGATGCGTGCGATGATGCCGGAATTTCGCATCTCTAAACACTTATTGATCTTTAGTGATAGTATTTCCGTATACAGAATGATCCCGGAGAATGAAGCTCCCGATCCATTTGCAGGCGGTGCCGGTGCTGGTGGTGGTGGTGTTCGTATGTCGTTCACCGTTGCCGGTAGCAATGATGGTGGAGATTTGTACAAGAATTTCACTCAATCAAAATCAATTCTTAGCTCTGAACTGGCAGGTAAAAGCTATTTGGTAGTAGACTCTATCACTCAGCAACCCTGGAAACTAACCAATGAAACCAAACAAATCCTTGGTTATACCTGCTTAAAAGCAACCAGAAAAATCAGTGTGCAAGCTGCACCCATGAGAATGATGGTCATCGGTGGTCCGGGCGGCAATATAAACCGTGATACTTCTCGCCCTCAGCCACGCGAAATAGAATTGGTTGCTTGGTACGCTCAAGATATTGCTAGTCCGGTTGGACCTGAAAACCACGGAGAGTTACCTGGCGTGATTCTTGAACTCGATACCGATAATGGTGGTACTGTTTACACAGCTTTAGAGTTCAAAAAGCAAGTAGATCAAAAACAATTGAAAGAACCTAAAAAAGGAAAAACTGTAACTGCAGCTGAGTTTTCAAAAATGAGATTGGAACTGATGCAGCAACAAATGCAAAATGGTGGTATTAGAATAGGTGGTTAATTCCCGTTTAACTGAATCTTATAGAGGCTGTATCACATGTCTGATACAGCCTCTTTTTATTCCAACCACTATCAGAGTCTTTCTTTTACCATGGACTATGGTCAATTATCCATAAGCCATGAACTATAAGCCATCAAACGAATCTCAAGGCTCCTATTTTACTTTTGAGATACCCTTTTTTATTCACCTGCTTATATCGAATGATGGGACGCGGATTATCTCCACAGGAGTCCTTTGGACATGATTGTTATGATTGGCGCAGATAAATACTCCTTTAATTTTATAAAGACCTTGATATAGATTTATTTAATAAATTATTCTACTAATATGCTTTATGTGATTAAACATATACGAATCATATACTGCTTCTCAACGTCAAAGCACCTGACTTTTAAATAGTTCACTGTACTTTGGAACGTGCTTACCTATTTTCAGCGTGAGCTTATTTGATTCATACTAATCCAGCTTGTGATCAATTATTTTCGGGGCTTAGCATGGTAATAAAAAATCCCCTCCTAGACAGGAGGGGAGACTGATAAATATGAGAAAGAGAAAAACTGAATTAGAAGGTTCTGGTAATAACCCTTGCACCACCTGTTGTAGCGGCTTTATTTAAGCGATAAGTAAAGCTTACTAAGAAATAGCGTTGTAATACATTGTAGCGGGTATCTTCGATGTAGTTTTGATTGGCGGTACGATTGATACCTATATTTTTATTCAACATGTCGTACACCGTGAGCTTTACCTCTCCTCTTTTATTTTTCATAAAACCCTTGGCCAACGAGGCATTCCAATAAGGTACTCTGGTGTTAAATCCATCTGCGCGACCTGTATTCACGAGGTAATTAAAGCTGTTATTCATTACCAGACCTAAAGGCAGGTAATTATTCATTTCAAAATTATACGTCTGTTGAAGGAAATTGGTATTCAACATGGGTTGAAGTGAATAAGTGGCTTTGCTGATATTCAATCTTGCACTTGCGGTAATATCCATCAACCCATCTTTATTAAAACTATAATTCAGTGACGGCCCGATACCTGTGTTAGAGATATCATTTCTTTTACCGTTGAGGAAGGCAATATTACGCTGGTAGTTAGTTCCGATACCGATGTCGATTCTTGACTTCAGTTTCTTTAAAGGAAATCCGGTACTGATATTACCAAAAATAAAGTATTGTCCATCTGCATTCACCGGCATAGAAACCCTTGCGCCATTGGGTTGTATCACATCAGAATTCACGATGGCATTGTCTGTCTTAGTTGCAGAAATGAATGCAAACAAATTTCTTTGGGTATAAATGTTGGTAGAAAAGAAATTCAGATTGATCGACTGTACATAACTACGTTTCAGATTTGGATTACCGGTATAAGTATTCAATGGATCACTCACATCAGCAACAGGCTGTAATTGTGCTGTTGAAGGCTGATTGGTTGAAGTGCTCAGATTGAAAGACAGTGTTTTTGTGGATGTCATTCGATACTGAATGTTCATACTGGGTAGAATATCCGAGAATCTTTGCTCTATCACATTCCCGTTGGTATTATTGGTGCTTCTCAAAGTTGCTGCCTGGAAAGAAGATCCTACAGTAAGCACTAACTTGTTCATATTTGATCTGAAATTCAGTGTACCGCCTCCATAATTATAACTGCTAGTAAAATCATTACTTAGAATGGTATTGTAACGATCATATTTTCCTGAAATACCATCAAAATCAAAAGTCTTACGATCACTTTGTCCACTATTGGTGTTGTAGAAAGAAGTGATTTCTAATAAAGATTTACGCCCAATAGGTTCTGTATAAGTCACCATCGCGCCAAAATTTCTGGTTATGGCATTACGACTATTCTTTTGATTGGTAATAGAATCACGCAAAGCTACTCTGGCTGCATAAAAGGTATTTCTGGTATACAGATCACCGGTTTGTTTACTATCATTATAATTCACACTGAAATTACCGGATAAAGTTCTTCCCTTTTTCTTCAAACGCTGACGATACAATACATTTGCTGAAAGATTCAAAGCCTCTGAACGTGTTTTACTATCACTAAAACCATCATTGATTTTTTGTCCGTTAGTGTTAGTAGAGGTATAACTGCTGTAGGTATTGGTATTATTCTGTTGTGCAGATACCTGTGGAGTGATCTTTAAAGAGATCATCGTATCAAATTTATGGTCAATGGCTCCATTCCATCTTTGCTGCTGCACTTTTCTGGCTGAACTACTATTACTTCTATAATCAAAATTATTTCCCGGTAATAGATTTTGTCTGTTTGTAACACGGTCTGTCAACAGATCACTATCACTAAACATTCCACTGGTATTCACATTTGCTGTTTTATTCCAGGTATCATTATAGTTGACACCTCCAGCATAGGTAGTGGCAACACCTTGTTGGTTTTGTCCCAAACCAGTAACAGGCAATCCATTATCAGAAGGGCCACCTCCAATTGAAATATTCACACCCCCGCCATTGCGCATTCCTCTTGCTAGATCACCGGTAAAGTTCATAATATCATTCAACGTAAAGCCTTGTCTATTGGTATTATTACCCATTCCCAATAAAGACAGTTGCTGATCGCCATTGAAACGATTCACATTGGTTTGTGCATCATATCGACCATCATCACCTCCGGCACCTGCTGCCACACGTCCAAATGTGGATTTATTTCTATCCTTTTTTAGTTTCAGGTTAATGGCTTTTTCTGAATTACCATCATCAATACCTGAAAATTCTGCTCGATCGCTTTTTTTATCGAATACTTGCACTTTATCTACTGCATCCGCATCTAAGTTCTTAGTAGCAATTTTTGGATCTCCAGTGAAAAAATCCTTCCCATTCACCAATACTCGATTAACCTTTTGTCCATTCACACGAATGGTTCCATCATTGTCTACTGTAACGCCTGGTAAGCGTTTCAGAAGATCTTCCACAACAGCATTCGGCTGTGTCTTAAAATTCTCTGTATTAAATTCTACTGTATCGTTATTGATGGTAACAGGCGCTCGTCTGGCTGTTACGGTAACATCACCACCATGTAATAGATCAGTCATAATGATCTGTCCCATATCCAGTTCCTGTCCGGTTTTCACTTCAATATTTTTCCACACAGGAATATAGCCTACATAAGAGGCAGAAAGAAGATAACTCCCTTTTTCAAGAGATTTAAAACTAAACTTACCCGTAGAATCTGCACGAGTAAAAGTTACGAGGGTAGAATCTTTTGCATGAACGATTGAAATGGTAGCATACGCTAACCCACGTTTAGCGACCGTATCATATACATTTCCTTTAACAGCTGCCGGTTGCTGCGCTGTAGTTAAGATAGGCAAAGTAAAAAGAACGAGTAAGGTAGTAAGGTATTTAAGCATTTACTTCTGGTTTTAATGTTCCAAAAGTAGATGTACATCAAAGCAAATGCAGTTAATGAACTTTAGGGAAAGGTTAATGAAGGTTAATAGAATACAAAAGCTCTTTACACTATCCAGCATAAAGAGCTTTTGTAAAAAAAGTCAAACTTATTTTTCGATAGATAACAATTCAACTTCAAAAATTAAAGTTGAACCCGGACCAATCTTAGGTCCTGCTTGCTGATCGCCATAAGCCAGCTCGGAAGGAACATAGAGTTTCCATTTACTTCCCACTGTCATTAGCTGTAAGGCTTCTTGCCAGCCTCTGATCACGCCTCCAACTGAAAACACGATCGGTTCGCCTCTGTCTACAGAACTATCGAAAATGGTTCCATCAATCAATGTACCGTGGTAATGGCATTTGACTTGGTCAGTAGCAGTAGGTTTTGTACCACCCGGATTATCTTTTAAGATCTCATATTGTAATCCACTCGGTAAAGTAATGACTCCCTGACGTTTCCCATTTGCAGCTAAAAAGTCCTTTGCTGCTCTTTTAGATTTTTCCAGTTTTGCAGTATTTACTTCATTCGCGAATGTGCCGATACAACGATCCAAGACATCTTCTTTGAGTAATAACGGTTTCTTTTGCAACATATCATTCATTGCCTTTTGTAGCATTACTACATTCACAGCATCAAGTCCTTGTGCCTGCAGGTTTTGAAGGATTCTGATACCTAAAGCATAACCGGCGGAATCTTTATTATTTTTTAAAGGATTCAGAGCGGCTGCATTGGATTTAACAGGTGCTTTAACGGCAGCTTTTACAGGAGCTTTTGTCTGTCCGTAACTAATAACAGACAATGTCATAACAAAAAAGAGAAGTGATAATATTCGCATCATTTCAGGTTTAATACACTCAAAACAACAATATTTCCCGCACTATGCCAAGAAAGAATAAAAGGAATGGCTACTGTTTAATTTTCTAATAACTTTTGATAAGCCTGGCTAATTTTCTCAAAATGAAAAGAATTAAAGGCTTCCTCCATTATAGAGCGAATTTTCTGGTTGCAAAGGTTTCCGATGCTTCCTTCATGCGTATGATACATGTCTTTAATATCGGATTGAAAATTACCAGCTTCAATAGCCGCCCCTACTTGTTGATAAGCATCTCTAAATGGAATACCTTTTAATACCAGCTTATTGACTTCTTCCACACTAAAAGCATATCGGTATTTTTCATCTGCCATAATATCTTTTTTGATCTCAATAGCAGACAGCATGAGACAAGACATTTGTATACATTGCTTAAGTGTCTGAAAAGCCGGAAATAAATGCTCCTTCAATAATTGTAAGTCGCGATGATAACCGGAGGGTAAATTAGTGGTCATCATCATGATTTCATTCGGCAATGCTTTGATCCGATTACAATGTGAGCGAATCAGTTCGAAAACATCCGGATTTTTTTTGTGTGGCATAATGCTAGACCCCGTTGTAAGCTCAGTAGGAAAACTTACAAAATCAAAATTTTGATTGAGGTATAAACACATATCCATACTCATCCTGCTTAAGGTATCTGCCAAATTCGCCATTGCCATGGCAGTAGTACGCTCTGCTTTTCCTCTTCCCATTTGAGCGTATACAACATTATAATTCAAATCGTCAAATCCAAGCAATTGGGTAGTAAGTGTACGATTGATAGGAAAAGAAGATCCATATCCTGCTGCTGATCCTAATGGGTTTTTATTGACTACTTTATAAGCTCCTTGCAATAATACGGTATCATCTACCAGACTTTCAGCATAAGCCCCAAACCATAGTCCGAAAGAAGAAGGCATAGCCAGTTGTAAATGGGTATAGCCGGGTAACAAATGGTTCTTATATTTTTCACTTTGCTCTTGTAATACAATAAAGAGTGTTTGCATTTCCTCTACCAATGATTGGATTTCATGACGAAGAAACATTTTGATATCTACCAGCACCTGGTCATTTCTACTTCGAGCACTATGAATTTTCTTTCCGATGTCACCCAGCTTTTGCGTAAGCAAGAATTCAACCTGTGAATGAATATCTTCTACGGATTCGTGAATGGTGAATTGTGAATCGTTAATTTGTTTGTAGATACTTCTTAGTTCTTGTACAAGTAAGTCCGCTTCAGATTTTGTAAGTAGCCCTACTTCTGCCAACATCATCACGTGTACAATAGATCCTAATACATCAAAAGGTGCAAGCAGTAGATCTATTTCACGATCATTGCCTACAGTAAATCTTTCTACTGCAGATGATACATTGGTATTTTTTTGCCAGAGTTTCATACTGTTTGGTTTTGCATGATTTGATCCAATAGTGCGATGTATAATTCAATCCCCTCTTTTATTTCATTCAGATAAATAAACTCATCTGCTGAGTGACTCCTTGCAGAATCACCCGGACCCATTTTCAAAGTTAGAAATGGCATTAATGCTTTATCAGATGTGGTAGGAGAGCCATAGGTTTTTCTTCCAATCCTAGTCCCTGCTACTACCAAGGGATGATTTTCAGGTATTGCAGTTGATTTTATTCTTACACTTCTCGGCACTGCTATTGAAGAAACATGTTGCTGAATGGTTGCTAGGATCTCTTCGAAAGAATACAATTCATTAACCCGTATATCTACTACAAATTTACATTGATCAGGTACCACATTATGTGCCTTATTTGCTGTTTCGATCACTGTTACTGACATTTTCACAGGGCCGAGTAAACCAGAAACACGCTCAAACTGATACTGACTAAACCATTCAATATCTTTCAATGCTTTGTACAATGCATTCTCACCCTCACTTCTGGCTGCATGTCCGGGTTTACCTGTTGCTGTAACATCAAGCACCAACAATCCTCTTTCTGCTATAGCCATTTGCATTTGTGTAGGTTCCCCTACAATACCATAATTGATATTGGGTAGCTGTGGGAGTAGTGCTTCAATGCCATTCTTACCCGATACTTCTTCTTCTGCTGTTGCCGCAAACAAAATATTATAAGGCAACTCTTTTTGTTCGTAGTAATATAAAAAAACAGCTACTAGTGATACCAATGCCCCACCCGCATCATTACTACCCAATCCAAACAGCTTACCCTCTTTTTCAATAGGCATAAATGGATCTATGGTATACGCCGGATTAGGCTTTACGGTATCATGATGTGAATTCAATAATAATGTAGGCTTTACCGGATCGAAATTATGATTGGTTACCCAAACATTATTTAGGTATCGATGAACCGGAATTTGCTTTTGCTGAAAAAATTGTTCAATAAGTTGAGCAGTTGTTTGCTCTTCTCTGCTATAAGAAGGAGTACCAATCAATGCTTTGAGTAGCTGTATACTATCCTGAAATAATATGTTGATATCCGGCTTCATGCTATAATTGGATGGATGTTCCTGTTTTACCTGCTAATAATTCCTTCAACTGCTCTGCCTCTCCAATGATCACTTGCTTTACACCTGCTTGAATAGCACTAAAAGCATTGTCCAATTTGGGAAGCATTCCTGCAAAAATCTTGTTGTCTGATTTTAATTGTTGATATAGCGTGGGGGTTATCACTGGTATAACAGAATTATCGTCATTGACATCCGTTAATACACCCTTCTTCTCAAAAGAATAAATCAAACTAGTTGTATACAGATGACTCATGCTTTTTGCGATCTCTTGGGCAATGGTATCGGCATTGGTATTTAATAGTTGTCCATTCCCATCATCCGTTATAGGTGCCAATACAATCGTCAAATTTTGTCTAATCAGTTGATGTACTTTTATTGAATCTACTGCATCAATATCTCCGACAAAACCATAATCAATGGTTGCATGTACTCTTTTATGTGCTCGAATCATCCCTGCATCTGCACCCGTAATTCCGATAGCATTGACATCTTTAGATTGTAATTTGGCTACGATATTTTTATTGACATATCCGGCATACACCATGGTCACTATTTTCAAAGTCTCCGCATCCGTAATTCTGCGACCATCAATCATTTGTTGTTGAATACCCATTTGCGCAGCCAGCTTTGTAGCCAATTTCCCTCCTCCATGCACCAATATCTTATGTCCTTGCACAGCAGCAAATTGCTCCAGAAAATGCTCTAGCCTTTTTGCATCATCAATGATGTTACCACCAATTTTTATGACATACAATTGTTCCACCTTACGATTGTTGATGTGTTAGTATGGTTTGTAAAACAGCCTGTGCTGCCCAAACACGATTTCCGGCTTGCTTGGTTACCAAACTATGTGAGCTATCTAATATCTCATCACTAAGTTCTACATTTCTTCTTACCGGCAAACAGTGCATCACTTTTGCAGCATTTGTATACTTTAGTTTTTCCTCTGTTAACATCCATGCGGGATCGTTTTCATATACTTTACCATAATCGGTATATGTGCTCCAGTTTTTAACATAAACAAAATCAGCGTCTGCTAAAGCGGCATTTTGATCGTGTGTAATCACTGCTCCTTTTGTAAACGCAGTTGATAATTCATACTCCTGTGGATGTGTGATGACAAAATCAGCTTCACCCCATGCATTCACCCACTGCGCAAAGCTATTCGCTACACATTGGGGAAGTGGTTTGATATGTGGTGCCCAGGTCAGTACAATTTTAGGGCGGTGATTTATTTGCTTATCCTGTAACTCTTCCGCAATGGTCATCAGATCCGTCAATGATTGTAAAGGATGCAGTGTGGCGCTTTCCAGGCTCACCACCGGAACACCCGCATACTTAATAAATTGATGAATGAACATTTCACTATAATCATCTTCCCTATTTTTCAATGAGGGGAAAGTTCTGATACAAAGAATATCAAAATATTGTCCAAGAACGGGTGCTGCATCTTTCACATGTTCTACGTTATTACCACTCATGATTGCCCCTTCTTCAAACTCTAATGCCCACCCTTCTTTATCAATATTGAAAACAATGGCTTCCATACCCAGGTTACGGGCTGCAACTTGTGTACTTAACCTTGTTCTAAGACTTGGATTCAAAAAAAGTAATCCTATACGCTTACCGATTCCAAGACCTTGATATTGGAATGGATTGGCTTTGCATGCCATTGCCTTTGCAATGAGTGCATTGATATCCGGTACATCATTTACAGAAATGAATTGTTTCATGTTTTTCAGTAATTAAGATGATGGATTAGCGGTTTGTATGAATTTGATGGCCTCGCGAAGTCTCTGAAGAAAATCGTCTACCTGTTCTTTATTTAATGCAAGAGAAGGCAACAATCGTATTACATTAGGCTTGGCCTCTCCGGTAAATGTTTTGTATTCACTCAGTAATACTTTTTTCAAATCTTTGATCGCATCAGGAACATCAAATCCAATCATCCAACCTCTACCTCGAACATTTTGAATGTCTGGAATCGCTTTCAATTGTTCGATTATATACGACCCATTCACCATTGCTTTTTTCATCAAATCCTCTTGCTCTATGATTTCCAATACAGCTAAAGCAGCAGCACAAGCAAGATGGTTCCCTCCGAATGTGGTTCCTAGCATTCCATGTTTAGGCCTGATATGTGGTGCGATCAAAATACCTCCTATTGGAAATCCATTACCCATCCCTTTTGCCATAGAATATATATCTGCGTCTACTCCAGCATGATCATGTGCAAAGAATCTTCCTGTTCGTCCATAACCACATTGTACACTATCAGCAATAAATACCGAACCGTACTGATCACATAATTGTCGGATAGCTTGTAGAAAATCATCGGAGGCTATATTAATTCCTCCTACTCCTTGTATGCCTTCTGTAATAACGGCTGCAATCGTTTCTCCATGCTGTTCAAAATATTCTTGTAGCGATGCAGTATCATTAAACGGCAGAAATACAATATTCTCTGTTTCATTTACAGGAGCTACAATTGCGGGATTATCCGTAGCTGCAACAGCTAAAGAGGTTCTTCCGTGAAATGATTTTTTAAAAGCAATGATTTTTTTCCTGCCGGTATGAAAAGATGCCAGCTTCAATGCATTTTCATTGGCTTCTGCACCACTATTACACAAAAAAAGTTCATAGTCTGTTTTACCACTCAGTTTTCCCAACTTCTCTGCCAGTTGCTGTTGCAATGGTATGATCACAGAATTAGAATAAAAAGCTATCTGCTTTAACTGATCTTCTATTTTTTTCACCCAATGTGGATGTGTATGTCCAATACTGATCACTGCATGTCCTCCATACATATCCAAGTACTGATTTCCCTGGTCATCCCACACATAGGAACCCAGTGCTCTGCTAATGGTAATATTATTTAAAGGATATACATCAAAAAGTTTCATACCGATCACTTGATTGATTAGAAATAATTGGCTTTTAAATTCAGTCCTGTTTTTTCATCCAGACCCAACATGAGATTCATATTTTGTACTGCCTGTCCGCTGGCTCCTTTCAATAAATTATCAATCGCACTATGAACTATCAGTTTATTGCCCTGCTTCTCAATATGTAAAAGACATTTGTTGGTATTCACCACTTGCTTTAGATCGATCATCGTTTCACTTAAAAAAGTAAAAGATTGTTTCTGATAATATTCGCGATACAGTTCTTTTACTTTTTCTAATGGGAAACTGCAATCAATGATTGAGCTGGTATAAATACCTCTTGTAAAATCACCTCGCCAAGGGACAAAATGTATACCCGGACCCTCTCCTAAAGCAGATAAAGGAGAATCTTTCTGCAACTGATTGATAGATGCCGTGATCTCTTGAATATGCTGATGATTCAATGATTTATACGCTTGGATATTATTGGCTCTCCAACTAAAATGAGAGGTAGTACTCAGTGATTGACCGGCTCCCGTAGATCCGGTGATACCGGTCGTATGTACATCACTCAATATACCCGCTTTTGCCAAAGGCAATAATGCCAATTGAATAGCAGTAGCAAAACAACCGGGGTTAGCAATATTGTGAGCAGTTTTAATTAGTTCTCGATTTAGTTCCGGTAATCCATAAACAAAGTTTCTGTTACCAAATATTGATCCGGATGTCAACCTGAAATCCTGTGATAGATCGATGATCTTTACGGCATCAGAGATATGGTTCTGTTCCAAAAACTTTTTCGCGTCACCATGACCTACACATAAAAACAGTACATCTACCTCTGTAAACGGCTGATCAGCGAATAATAGTTCTGTTTCTCCGATGAGGTCTTTATGAACTTCATATAAAGGTTTTCCTGCATTACTGGAACTATGTACACTTAATAAGTCTACTGCCGAATGACGCAGTAACAAACGAATCATTTCTCCACCTGTATATCCCGCACCACCAATAATAGCTGCTCTTATTTGACTCATTTGTTATCAGATTTAATGTTGTGATAAATAGCGGTCTGGTTACCAAAAATTTTGGAAAATCCTCTCACATCATCTCCTGTCCAGCCACTGTTCATTTCACCATACTTACCAAATTTGCTGCTCATTAAATCAAATGATGATTCAATACCAATAACAGCAAAACGGTAAGGCATGAGTTGTATAAAAACATCTCCTGTAACATGCTCCTGTGACTGAATCAGAAATGCCTCAATATCTCTCATCACAGGATCCATAATCTGCCCTTCATGCAACCAATTGCCATAAAATTGAGCGAGTTGGTCTTTCCAATTCAATTGCCATTTGGTCAATACATGTTTTTCCAATGCATGATGCGCTTTCAGAATAACCATGGGTGCTGCTGCCTCAAAGCCTACACGTCCTTTAATACCGATAATCGTATCCCCCACATGAATATCGCGCCCAATACCAAATGGACCTGCAATGGACTGCAGGTATTGTATCGCATCGGTTGGATGCGCAAATTGTTGATCATTGATGGTTTTCAGTTCACCTTTCACAAATCCAAGTTTCACTTCTTCAGGTTGTGATTTTGAAACTTTTGTAGGCCAAGCTTCTTCCGGGAGCATCCCTTTGGAATGCAATGTTTCTTTTCCTCCTACACTGGTTCCCCACAGTCCTTTATTGATAGAATAAGTGGCTTTTTCAAAATTCATAGCAACACCTTTCGATTGGAGATAAGTGATTTCCTCCTCTCTACTCAGTTTCATATCTCGAATAGGCGTAATAATTTCTGTATCCGGTATCATGATATGAAAAATCATATCAAATCTTACCTGATCATTACCGGCACCAGTACTGCCATGCACCACTGCTTTGGCATTCAGTTTTTTAGTGTGTTCAGCTATATGCAAAGCCTGACTCAGCCTCTCTGCACTCACACTCAATGGATAGGTATTGTTTTTCAATACATTTCCATAAATCAAAAAACGAATAATACTGTCGTAATAGCTTTTCACTGCATCAACGGTCGTGTGGGTTTTCACCCCTAAATTATATGCATGCGTCTCTACCTGCTGTAATTCTTCCTTTGAAAAGCCCCCTGTATTCACAATTACGCTATGCACTTCAAAGCCTTTTTCTTCAGTTAAGTATTTGACACAAAAAGAAGTATCGAGTCCGCCACTAAAGCCTACTACTACTTTTGTACCTGCCGGAAGATTTGTTGGAAGCTGATTCATATAATGGATTGCTTAGACGATTAAAGATTAAAGAAATGATGAAAGAAAGATTTGGGTTTTGTTGTTCCACCGTTTTCCTTCTTTCGGAAAACACGCAATAACTTATGTTGCTTCACTTTCATGAAACGCTCATAGAGTTTAGATTTCCTTTTAAATTCCGTAGATGTTTCTTCCGGTTCATAATGATCTGTAGGGTCATACAGCATGGCTGTACAAAAACAGTTCTTACGATCCTTACTCATCAATATTTCATAATTGATACAACTTTTACAACCGGCCCAAAATTCTTCATCATCGGTTAACTCACTATATGTAACCGGCTCATAACCCAAGTCACTGTTGATCTTCATGACGGCAAGACCGGTAGTCAAACCAAATATTTTGGAAGTTGGATACTTTTCCCTTGATAAGTTGAAGATGGTTTGTTTGATTAGTTTAGCCACACCGCTTTTCCGAAAGGGTGGTGAAACAATTAAACCACTATTGGCCACGAATGCATCATGTCCCCATGCTTCTATATAACAAAAGCCTACCCAAGTTCCATCTGGAAGGAGTGCGATAACGGCTTTACCCTCTTCCATCTTACGAGCCACATATTCGGGACTGCGTTTAGCGATACCGGTACCACGTGCTTTGGCAGATGACTCCATTTCATCTGTAATGGTTTGCGCGTAATGCGTGTCGCCACCATTGGCTACACGAACAATGATATTTTGTTCCAACTTATAATGAATTAAATAACGTAAACGGTAAGACAGCTCTCTGTCAGATGATTGATTCCGGGGGATTTTTCACTGATAGGGGCAAGTGCCAGTTGCTCGTCCTATCAGCAACCACGTCGAGGTCGCGGCAAGAAGTTGAAAGCAGCTTCCATAGAGAATACCTGAATACGGGTATTCAACAGGAGGAATAAATATTGAGTGAGTATCTGCTTCACTTGTTTGATAATTATTTGCTTTGGAGCTGTAAAAGTATATCAGTTTGTGGGATATCGTTCAAAAAATTTTTGAACGGCATATTAATTCTATGCTAACAAGTGTAAGCATAAAAATAGCCGTCATCAACTAATGGCGGCTATTATCATATAAAAAAGTACACTAATTAAAATCCTCCACCGCCTCGCATCATCTGCATTTGTCTGCCACCACCACCCGGCATCATCATATTTATCGGCCCACGCTGCTGCTGTTGATTACCGCCAAAACGACGCAAATTATAGGTAAAGCTTACCATTACATATCTAGTCAGTACCCTTGTGGATACGTCTTGAATAGTGTTACCAGTAATCTCTCTTCGAATACTCACATTTTGATTCAGGAGATCAAACATGTAAAACTTCAACTCACCTGCTTTATTCTTGAGCATTTGTTTAGAGATGCTTGCATTTAACAATGGAATACTGGTATTGAATCCTTGTGCTCTTCCTGCATTATAGATATAATCAAAATCAAGTGAGAATACCCAACCACTTTTTGAATAAGCGGTTGCCTCTGTTGAAACAGTTTGGGTAAAGAAGTCTCCATTCTGTTGTGGCTGTAAAGTATATCTGGCCATGTTGAAAGAAGAATTTGATGAGAAATTCATATCAAATCCTTCTTTCAGGTTAGTAGTCCAACCTACTTCACCGCCTAATGTAGTATTACGTGTATAGTTGCTGGCATTATTGATCAATGTTTGTGATTGATCTCTGGCTATAATTGCTCTTAGGTTAACAGTGCTCTTTGGTTTTTTTAATGGGAAACTATAATTGAAAAATCCATTGATTCTATATGTTCCATTCAAATTCACCGGCATTGTCAACTGCGCTCCATTAGGCTGAAATACCGTTGAATTCTGAATATCATTTTGGATAAAGCTGGCATTGATGGTAGCAAAAATCAATTTCTGCGTAAATACATCAAATGAATTATACAAAAACCTAAAGCTATGCGTGAATTGTTGTTTCAGGTTTGGATTACCTGTCCGAATGTTTAGTGGATTACTGTTATCAGCTACAGGTTGTAATTGCTCTGCGGTAGGCTGGGATGTACGTCCGTTATAAAACAATCGCAAACTCTTGGTCTTAGAAAACTCATATCTGAAATTCGCAGAAGGGAAAAGGTTGACAAAGTTTTGCTTAATTGATGTATTTCTGGTGATATTATTACTTACTAGCTCACCTACTTGTACACCTGATCCAATACTGAAATTGTATTTCGCATTCTGCAAACGGTAGTTCATCGTGAACCTGTTTGAACTAAATGTGTTTTCAAAAGTATTGGTCAAGTTAATCACCGGTATTTCATACTTACCGCTACCGGCATCATACTCCATGGTTTCTCTACCCGAATTATTTTTATTGTAAGAGTAGTTATAGTTGAATTCCAGTTGCTGATTTTTGGCAAGTGGCTCGGTATAAGATAAGGTACCACTGAAATTTCTGGTATCTCTATTAGTCGTGTACACCTGATCAATCGTATCAATATAAGAAGGTCTACTTGGTGGATTGAATTGATTCAGCGAATAATTCGATCCAGTCCCATCATTGGCACTACCACCCGCATTGATACCAATGGAATAAGTTCGACCTCTTTTTGGAAAACGATGACGGAAAGTAGCTTCAACACTACCATTGTATCCATTGTTCTCGCGAATAGATCTTGCATCAGAGCTATTCAATGCCGTGAATTTACCCCTAGTTGAAGATGTCTGTTGTAAGGTTTGAGACCAAGTATCCTGAAAACTGATATTGGGTCTAATAATCAAAGAATTGGAAGAATCAAATTGGTGTTCAATATTAAAATTGATCCTATGATTATTATTATACGTTTTAGAAGAGTTCGTTTGGTTATTGAAAATAGATGAATCAGGAGCACCCGGAATTAAGTTCTGCACCAAGCTATTCTGATCACGATATGTTTTCTGATCATTATAGAAATAACTTCCTGAGAATTGTGTCTTTGGACTCCAAGTATCTCTATAGTTGATACCTCCAGCCCATGTGTTAACCAATCCACCTGCTCCACCACTTCCAGTAAATGCCTGAACACCACCACGTCCACCACCTCCGCCGCCACCGCCAAAATTGCCCCCACCTAAAGAGCCTAACATATCCTGTACGGAGAAATTCTGTTTATTGACATTATTGGCTTGTCCGGTGAAAGTAATTTGTCGATCACCATTAAAGCGACTCAAACTAAAACTGTTATCATACAAACCTTCATCCGCATTGGCACCAAAACCGAGTGTTCCTCGACCAAAATATCCTTTACGCCTGTCTTTTCGTGTGGTGATATTGATGGTTTTCACACGATTACCATCATCAAAACCGGTAAAAGCACTTTGATCACTGGCTTGGTCAAATACCTGAATTTTATCAATAACATCCGGAGGAAGATTACGGGTAGCCATTCTGGGATCATCACCAAAGAATCTTTTTCCATCTACTAATATTCTTTGTACCTGCTCTCCTTGTGCAGTGATATTACCACTTTTATCAACCTGAATACCTGGTACTTTCTTGAGTAAGTCTTCTGCAACAGCGTTCGGCTTGGTCTTAAATGCTGAAGCACTGAATTCCACCGTATCATTTTTCATTCTTACCGCAGATTGTGTAACGGTAACATTACCCAAATCATTGGCTGCAACAGTCATATAGATATTTCCAAGATCGACCATACTATTGGTCTTGGAAAACGAAATCTTTTTAGAAAATGGTTCATAACCCTGAAACTTGATATCAACGATCATTTCACCAAATGTGATATTGCTGATCAAAAAACTACCATCTGCTTTGGTTAGTCCAAAAACATCCAATGTAGAATCTTTTGCATCCAGAATAGAGATAGATGCATCTTTTAGTGATTGCTTCCCCACCGTATCTACCAGTTTACCCTTTAAGGTTGCACTGGTTTGAGCCTTCACGGTATATGCAAAGAACAAACAGGTGATAGCAGTTAGAATTTTGGTCATGCTCAAGTTTATTATAGTATACGAAGCTATGCTTTGGTATTAGACTGACTAATAAGCAAAAAGATTAATGGAAAGCTAGCAGGATGGTTGGGACGCTTCTTGTTAAAATCGGTGAAAGACATACGCGGATAGGTCGCTTAATCAATTAGCAGTCATCAATAAACTACACATAATCGTCTGACTAACAATTCTTAACTGAATAAGTACTCCACGTCCTCGCGTGTCAGGTTCTTCACAAAGCCTTCATCATCTGTAATCAATTCACGAGCTAAACTTCTTTTACGGTCTTGTAATTTGAGTATTTTATCCTCCACTGTATCTGTACAGATCATTCTGTAAGCAAATATATTTTTGGTCTGACCAATACGGTGTGTTCTGTCGATCGCCTGTTGCTCTACTGCAGGATTCCACCATGGATCTACAATATACACGTAATCAGCAGCGGTTAAATTCAAACCTACGCCTCCCGCTTTCAATGAAATAAGAAATACGCGACATGAATCATCGTTTTGAAAACGTTGGATGGCTCTCTCACGTTCATTCACTGTACTGCTTCCATCAAAATATTCATAATCAACCCCCAATTCCTTCATCTTTTCTTTGATCAAAGCAAGCATACCGAGGAATTGTGAGAATATCAATGCTTTATGATTACCGATATTTTCGGTGATCTCACGACCTAACTCTTCCAACTTGACAGATACATTGGGGAATTTTTCTTCATCTTTAATGATGGCCGGACTATCACAGATCTGTCTAAGTTTCATCAGACCTTGTAAAATGGTGAGTTGCGATTTTTGTATTCCTTGATTATCTACTACTCCCAAAATTTTATCACGATAATCATTCCTGAATGCATCATAGATACGACGCTGTTCATCACCCATTTCACAGAATAGCACCATCTCTTGTTTTTCAGGAAGATCTTTGGCAACCTGCTCTTTGGTTCTTCTAAGAATGAATGGGAACAATAGTTTACGTAAATGTTCTTTTTGTTCTTTTTCACCAAACTTATCAATGGGAATTGAAAATTCTTGTTTGAAAAACTCTACACTTCCTAACATCCCCGGATTCAAGAAATTCATTTGTGCATAAATATCAAATGTATTGTTCTGAAGGGGTGTACCACTTAGACAAAGTCTGTTTTTAGCTTTGATAAGACTCGCTGCTTTTGTGACTTTGCTAGAAGGATTTTTAATGGCCTGACTTTCATCCAACACTACATAATCAAATGCTACTTCTACAAATTGTTTGATATCACTTCGCAAAGTACCATAAGTAGTAATGATTACATCCGCATCTGTAGCGGCAAGACTATCACGTGTTCTCTGTGCACCATGGTGAACATAGAACTTAATCGTAGGTGTAAACTTTCCGATTTCATTCTGCCAGTTGAACATCAGTGTTGTTGGACAAACCACCAATGCTTTCAAGGATCCATTTTCTTCTTTGAGATGATGCAGAAAACTCAATGCCTGAATGGTTTTACCCAAACCCATATCATCGGCCAGAATACCGCCCCACTGAACTTCACGCAGGTAATTCAGCCATTGGAAACCACTTTCCTGATAAGGTCGTAATATGCTTCGAAGATGCGCAGGTGCCGGAATCTCTTTGATGGAATGATTTTCTTTGAGTCGATCATATTTTTCTTCCAACTGAAAAAACAATTCTTCCTCATCACGCTGCATGTACAATTCTTCTACCACACTGAAATGGTATTTACTGAGCTTCATGGAACCCGACTTTCCTTCTCCTACCCTAAATAACAATGAATATTTTTTAATCCATTCTTCAGGTAAGATCCCTAATGTACCATCTCCCAATTGTACAAATTGCTGTTTATTGCTCAATGCTTTTTTCACTTCATCTACCGTCACTTTCTGATCACCGAAATTAATTTCGATCTTAGCATCAAACCAATCGGTATTGCTACTGATATAGATTTTGGTAGAAGGTTTCGCAGTATTGAATCTAAAGTTTTTCAACGCTTCAAATCCATATACCGGAATATTCATTTCTTTGACTGCATCTACAAAAAGGAAGAACCAGTTATTACGCAATACCTCTGCGCCTTTCAAAGCCAATACATCTCCTTCAGCAGGTCTGATAAAATGAGAGTGCAGCGATTCTATCTTTTGAACAAACTCTTTTTCCGCTTCCAAGTTTCGCTGAATGACCAATATTTTATCAGCCACAGGCATGATGATCTTTTCTTTATCTGAAGTACGTACATCATAACCCCGATAATTGAATATGGGCTGGAATAATAAATATTCTCCTTTTTCTTTCAGTAATACTTTTACTTCCGGCTTTACATCTTTCACTTCTTCTTTCTGCACATTTCCGAAATGAACATTGTATTCTTTGGACAGAGGCAATATAAATTGTTGCAGTTGTGCCGACCAATCTTCTGCCGGGATAATAATTTTTCCTGAAGGAAGGAATTTCTCCAGTATCAATATGTCTTCTGTTCTTTTCCAAGTAAAAAACTGTTGGTGGTATTGAAACAAAAGCGCCGAGCTACTTTCATTTTCTGAAATATTTAAATCTGCCAATGGTAATTTCACCCGACAGTCTACTTCATATTTCCCTTTCTGGTACGTGACTTCAAATTCCGGACTAATAAAGTGAGTGATCAACTCTGCTTTTAAGAGATTGGCAGTAGTGAATGGTTTCTTTTCAGGTAAACAGAAAACAAAATGACTGCTACTAAGCTCAGTAAATAATTTTTTTACTTTAGGATGCAGGTATTCATTGATCAAATGACGGGTTTCTTCAGGAAGCTCATCATCATGTTGCTGTATGATGTTTTCCCAGATACCACTAAACGGAGAGTTACGGTCTAAATAACGACTCACTTCTGAAGGCATCAACTTGCGAAGCTGTTGTAATAAACCTTTATCATCTTCATCAAAAACTTCTGTATTGATAAAACGACTGAGATCCAGTTTAGCCACTTTCCCCGTGTACTTTGTTTTTTCTTCATCTGCTTCTCCCTGCACTCCTTCGAATTGAACATAAGGATATTGTTGTTCATTGAAAGTGAGTACGAGTCCTAGTTTCAGTAACTCTTTCTCAGCTTCTTCAGATTCCTGCATAATAGCAGTTGTAGCTACAGTTTGTTCTTCCTCTCTTTTGGGTTTTAATTCCGTACTTGGATTCAAGGCAACTCTTTTAATACTGGTATCCAATACCCTTAAAAAAGGTTTTCCATCCGTATACGTGAATTCAAATTTTCCTTTCAGGTCATCATTGAGTGAATACCCATACAGGGCCAATAATTTATTCTTCTCTTTGTCCCAATTACGAATCGAATCGAAATAACCCGGACCATAATTATGCAGTAATTGTAATAAGACGATGTCTTTATGTATACAGAGTGGATGTTCCCTATCAGAAGAACAGGTGCAACTGGTATCAAAATTTCTTTCTTCATTTTTTTGAAGAAGAATGCGAAACGATTCGCCTTCATACTCAAGATCAGCAAGTACACGCTCATCTTTGGCTTCAAGAATATTGGAACGATTACTACGTAAATAATTTTCGGCTTTTTCAAAACTCTCTTGTGAAGAAAGCATCTTGATCAGTTTAAGATCGAGCTGCTTCATTTTTACCACCGTATGTTTTTGATCATAGCTGGTTTCTTTTTCACCCAACTGATTACGATCTAAGAGATCTTGCAGATGAAACAATGCACCTGCTTTATGCCTACAAACTTCAGATAGATTGTATGGACAACTGCAGCGCAGTGAAAGTGTTTTGGGATCCTTGAATTGATTGATATGTACTTTATAAAAAGTTGCATACCCATCATCTTTCACACGAAAAACGATGTTGGCCATGAGTTCATCATATTCTATCAACTCTACATTTCCGAGTGCGTGAATTTTTTTACCCCTGCGGATAACTTCTTCTGTTCCGCTATTATAGATATGTTTAACCAAATATGGAAGTGCCATACAATCAATCAACAATTAGTGTAAACAGAAGAGCTGCATTAGGCATGACTACATCCTGTGTACCTGTTTAGCAATGAATGCCGCTCCGAAAAGGGCAATTTGCAAAAGTAAAGGAAAGCAATCCAGTAAATGAAAAGAAATAGGAGGAATGTGGATGAAATGTTTGTTAAGGTTGGTCTGTAGTCCATGGTCGATAGCCAATAGACCATGGTAGGAAACATTGATTATTAAAACTGCTAAAAATATGGTTTTACCATGGACAATGGACTATCGACCATGGACTAACTACCCACAAACCAAATCTCCATTCCTATAAATAGGAAGGACATTGGCAATGTCGGGAGTTACGCAGTATTCCAGGTCTTTTTCCAGTCCGTAGGAAGCGAGTCTGTGCCAGTGTGTAGTTCTGCGAATGAATTGTTGCATATCGTGTTGGTGAAGACCGTACATGTCTGAAGCCATGAGACTGCTATCGCAGTGAATAGTGAAATGATCCTGTACCCTGTGAATGACTGCACCGGCAAACATGGCATCTTCCAAATTAAAACGGTCTTTCCAAGCTGAACAACCCAAGATCACATTCTTTTGTTGTGCGATGAGGTAATCGCAAACAGCTGAAATATTAGGAAATGAACCTGTGATCACTTCTGATGCACCACTATTCAAAGCCATGTGGAGTAATTTGGTACCATTGGTGGTTGTGAGTACCAGTGTTTGTCCCTCAATAAACGAGCGAGGATATTCCGCCGGCGAATTACCATGCGCTAAACCTGGAATCACTTTACCGTCTCTTTCACCGGCCGTAATACCGCCTGTCTCCTTTCCGATGGCAATACATTTATCCACTGCATCTACCGGAATCACTCTTTTCGCTCCATTGTACAATGCAGTAGCAATGGTAGAAGTAGCACGAAAAACATCAATGATCACAACAATACTGTCTGATACGTCATATATATCCAGTAGTCGAGGAGAAAGAATGGTATACAATGTCGGTTTCATGCTCATAAGACTGCAAATATACACTCAAACAGAAGCAGTTGAAGCAGGAAAAGCCCTGCCTAGAAAAAGGCCAGCCTAGAAAAGCCGGCCGCTCAGAAAGAAAGGCTACTACTTTTTGGGGGTAATAATCAGTAGCTCATGTACATGAATTTCTGTGACAGATCGTTTCACACCTGTTTTGTCAACATACTGTCGATTCACCAGTTTTCCATCTACCGCCACTTGAATTCCTTTCACGAGGTATTTTTCGGCAAAGTCTGCCATCTTACCCCATGCTACTACCTGATGCCATTGGGTATCGGTTACTTTCTCTCCACTGGCATCTTTATAATTTTCCTTGGTAGCCAAACTCATACTGGCCAATTTTTTACCGCCTTCAAACTTTTTAATTTCAGGTGTCTGACCCAAATGACCGATCAGCTGTACCTTGTTTTTGATCATATTCATATCAGATGTTTTGATGAAAAAAGCTTTGCATGATTTCAAAACGAATATCTGACTGATCGCATCTTGTAGTCGGAATTTATCCGCTTATTTCCGTTTATAATCGCTTATTTTTCACGCGCTTTGCATGAGTTAAAGTGTCAGTCGATTATGAAGTGCTTTTAGGTATAAATACAGTTTTATGGCTTGTACAAATACCTGTTTTTATCCATGAAATGAATATCCTCCTCCATTGCAGGTATTTTCATAACATAAACCGATGCTTATGTCTGTCAATACAAAACATTGCCTGACCTGTGGACATCCTTTACGTGGCAGAATTGATAAAAAATTTTGCGATGATCATTGCAGAAGCGTGTTTAACAACAAGAAATACATAGATGAAAAGGGCTTTGTAAAAAGTGTCAATCACTTGTTGTTGCAAAACAGACGTATTCTGGCTTCTTGTGTAAATAAGACCAAAGAAACAGAAAAGGTTCCAAGAGCATTATTGTATCACCGCGGATTTCATTTTAATTATTTTACACATACCGCTATTAGCAAAGAAGGAACAACTTATTATTGCTGTTACGACCATGCATATCATATAGTATCAGAACAGGAATTACAAATTTGTAAAGTTTCGATTATGAAAGATGCGGCAACGGCTATTCCTGATAGTGAATCCTGACAGGCATTGAGATCACTTTGGTTGTATCTAATTTTAGCGCAGCTGCTTTACTCAGCGCAATTACTTGTCCGCTTCCCGCCAAACCACGATCAATGATTTTTACGGTTACGGTTTTACCATTGAGTGTATGCGTTACCAATACTTTTGTACCAAAGGGTAAGGTTTTATGTGCACCGGTATAACGTGTGGAATCATATTTCTCACCACTTGCTGTAGCAAGTCCATGTAATGTGGACGGAATGACAATGGCATGTCCTACTTCATTTCCCAAAGAACCGATATCCGGCATAGAAGGCGCCGTATGCTGTCTGGGTTTACAAGAAATACCCATCAACAAATAGAGTAATACATATGTCGCTTTTGGACAAAACATTTTTAAAACTACATACAAATCATAAAACCATTGTCATCATGATGCCATATCCGGATAAAAAAGCCATAACAATGAATTGTTACGGCTTCATGACATCAACTTATATTTTTAAGCAAAAGGAAATTTTACAATTTTCGCTTTCACCGGCGTATTACGAATTTCAATAAAGATTTCAGTATCTACTGCTGTAAAAGCAGTGTTTACATAACCTAAACCTACTGCCTTATTTAAAGAAGGCGCCTGTGTTCCGGAAGTCACTTTTCCAATGGTATTTCCTGCTGCATCTTTGATCAGATAATCATGTCGAGGAATACCTCTTTCCATCATTTCAAAACCAACCAGTTTACGGGTTACACCTTCTGCCTTTTGTTTTTCCAGAATAGGTCTTGCCGTAAAATCTTTGGTGAACTTGGTGATCCAACCCAAGCCTCCTTCTAACGGAGAAGTAGTATCATCAATATCATTACCATATAAACAATAACCCATTTCCAAACGAAGTGTATCTCTTGCCCCCAAACCTATAGGTTTCATTCCTTGTGGACCACCCGCAGCAAAAATGGCATCCCAAATTTTATCTGCCGCGCCATCTACATCTTCAAAATAAATTTCAACACCTCCGGCTCCTGTATATCCTGTGGCACTTACCAGTACATTGTCTACACCTGCAAATTTCCCTTTTGCGAAGGTGTAGTATTTCAGATTCATAATATCCATATCAGTGAGTGGCTGTAAAATCTTGGTAGCATTGGGACCTTGAATAGCTAGCAGACAAGTCTTATCGCTGATATTATGCATTTCTACATTCTCTGTATTAAACTTACTGATCCAGTTCCAATCTTTTTCAATATTCGACGCATTCACTACCAGCATGTACACTTTATTTTCTTCAATGCAGTATACAATCAGATCATCTACAATACCTCCTTGTTCATTGGGTAAACAGCTGTATTGCGCTTTCCCATTACTGAGTTTTGAAGCATCATTAGAAGTAACACGTTGAATCAAATCCAGTGCTTTATCACCTTTCAGGATGAATTCACCCATATGACTTACATCAAAAACACCGGCATTATTACGAACGGTTGCATGCTCATCGTTGATACCTGAATAACTGATGGGCATATTGTAACCTGCAAACTCGGCCATTTTAGCACCGAGCGCGATGTGTTTTTGTGTGAAGGGTGTATTTTTCATATCTGTACTTTATAGTGGCGCAAAAATAAGAGAAAGGAAGATGGGAAATATATTTGTTTTAGCAATCATAGAACTGCCCTGCTGTCAAGACTTTATAAAGCCTTTATAACAGGGCAATCCGGTTTTCCATCATCAAGAAATTCTTCCCTATTGCCGGAATGCCGGCGCTACACAGTAAGCATGACTAGACCCACAAATCAAAAACACACGCTCTCCTTTTTCAGTCAGCTCCTTAACGATCGTCACCAATTGTCTGTTGCGAATGTCATTGGAAGTTGCCATGAAGGAAGCAAGATATCCGGGTAAAGGGAATTCATCTGAGGTATCGCGCCAATCAGGTCCGGCAGGGAAATATTTTTTCCATAAACGATCTACATCTTCCACCGAACGGATACTGTCTTGTAGTCCTACAAAAGAGGCACGTTTCAAGTATTCCTTGATAAAGTTTTCAGGAGATGCCGGTTTGCCAAAACGTAGATTACCGAAATAAGGATTTAGTATTTGGTGTAATGCAATTTGTTCTTTGGTAAAATACTGTTGTAATGAATCTGCCAATGCTTCTTTAGACAGATCCCAGTTCATAATCTTTACCCCGTCTTTATGTGCCAGCGCTTTTACCCATCCACCTTCGCCCAATTCTTTTACCGGATTCATGAATAGGGGCAGGAGCAATCCCAATCTACCTTCAACCAAGGCAATGGTGGGATGAAACTCTCCCCACAACTCTTCCATCTGTGGTATTTGTGGATCATTGGGGTCTTTTGTATGTGTGGCACCAAAGATCAACGCTCTTTTTTGTTTGATGATAAAAGGCCGCTCATGTTCACCTGTATATTTTTCAAAAGGAACGATGGAGTCAGTTGTATGGTAAGATGTTGTTGGAATATAATATTGGGGAGACTTCCAGGCCATCAGATAAACAATGGCAAGTAGTACTATGATCACAAAGATGGACCTCAAAAGGGTTCGTTTCATAAAGATGATGTTGTGATGGACTTAATGAATGGCATACGTATGCCATACCTCATTAACCATCGGTTAATTTGCGGTTGCAAGTGGGGAAATCATCTATGTGCAGTGGGAAAATTAGCGCCGAGCCTGATCTGAAGCTATAACAATCTTGATCTGATCTGCCAATCTTTTTACGCGATTATAAGTGACTTCATCATTTTCATCCTTATCCAATCGAATTTTAAGACGCCCTTTTCGAAGTCTCACGAATAATTTATCGTCGTCACGAATGGTGAATGTGGTGGCATGCATATTTTCATCAGAAGCATTGCGATCCAGTTCTTCTTTGATGATACGAGCAACTTGATCTGTTTGAGAGCGTTTGAATTTGGCATCAACTCTTAATTGGTGATCTGATTCTTTCACCGTAATTGAAACCCTGCCGTGTCTTACCCTGTCTGTTTCGTAACGGATACAACCTGAAAGCAACATGATAAAAAGGCAGATGGCTACTACATATTTCATTTTCATGCCGGAAGTTTTAAGGGTTAAGCGGATTTTAAAGAGAAGGGAAGAACCTCATCATGAGAACAAGACGAGGTTCTTATTTTCCCAACTTCAACCGTCTTTAGTATACCATTTGCATCATCAGTAAGCGAGATGCCTCAATTGGCAACAGCTGTTCTGACTTGTTTTCTGTTACATTTTTTACTTCAGTACTATTTTGCACTGTTTCTTTTTTGTAACGATAGCGTGTGGTATCAATAGGCTTTTCTAATTCTTTTTTCAGTTCTTCTGCCTCTTTTTGCTTACGCTCATATTCTTTCTGCAGTTCTTCTTTGCTCTTCTTGTATTGTTCGATTGTTTTCGATTTATCTTCTACACCATAAGTTCTATCATTATCACGATTCTCTTCTTTATGTACTCTTTCTAATCCGCCCGGTGTCATGATATATTCCACATCAGAACTCCAGCTTTCATAATCATTATTCCACTCTTCTTCCCACTCCCAATCATTGTTAGAACCTAGGCTGAACCAATTCAATCTTCTAGAAACATTTCTTTCGATGAGGATTCTTTTTCCAACAGGAACTTGAATTATTACCTGAACACCCTGGTTACGGAAGCGAGTTCCTTTTTTCAAAGAGAAGCCACGATCTAGTGAGATAGTACTATCAGATTGATTGATACCATAAGAGATCTCTTTGATATTACTCAATGCAGTTCCTTCATCCTTACCACTGCTGTATTTGAAAGCAGAGATATGATAAGCAGAATCCTGACTTTTTACGATACGTACTCTTACATTATTCAAGAAAAGACTATCATCATTCATACTCACAATACCATCCATTTTAAACCAACGACCATACACTTTCACTTTGGTATCAGGCACTCGGATAATGAGTTTACCGGTAGAAGGCTGCTGAATACTGAATTCCTCTTTTTCTCTAGCTCTTGCATCGAAATTGGTAGCAATTGAGTAGACAAGGATACCACCGCAGATCAAGCCAATAAACCATAAACCACCGAAAGTAAATCCGAGATAACGGTTACCGGATTTTACACCCATGATACGACGGATCAACCAAGTTATGAATGCTACTACCGGAACACCCAGGAATAATAAGAGTGTTGCCCATGCCAGGAAGTTTTGTCCGAAACCTTCCAAGAAGAAATTCTTCAGTGGGAATACACCAACCCCTGCAAACATCAAGGCTAAAACAGTAACTAGTAATGCGAAAGCCAATATACCTGCGATGAATAAAAAGAATGCTTTGAATAAGATGGCAATGATACCACCTAATCTTCTACCACCTCTTTTCAATGCTGATCCTGTTTCTGCATTAAACTGCTGACTTTTTTGTCCTACAGTCTGACCAAATTCTTGTCCGAACTGGGTTGCTTTATCTTTGAATTCGCCGCCCCATTTTTCGGCGCGACTTTTAAATCCTTCCAAATCTTCTTGAATCGTATTCTTAATAGTGTTAAGATCTACTTTCTCACCACGCATTTCCAATTTTTCTGAAGCACTTTTGGCTTCCGGAATCACCGCCCACAATACAGCGTACACTACAAATAAGGTTCCACCGAATGAGCCGAATACGATACCGGGGAAGAAGTCATCATCCATCCAGAATACACCTCTGAAAATCGAGCTGATGATACCGATTACCAATGGGAAAGCAAAGATTAATCTTGGAACCCAAACAGCGATATCAAAATAAGAAGCAATACCACTGGCTACACCGGCAATTACTTTTTCTTCCGGATTACGGTACAAACGTTTGGTAGAAACGATATTGTCTAAAGGCTTTGACGGAAGAATGATCCATAATAAGATGTACAACAAGATACCTGAGCCGCCCATAAAAGTAATGAGTGCAAATACCAGACGTACAATGGTTGGATCGATGCGGAGGTAGTTAGCCAAGCCCCCGCAGACACCACCTAATATTTTTTCATTGTCATCGCGATACAATCTGCCTCTGGGAGAAGCTTCAGTAGAAGCAGTGCTACCGCTATTGGCAGACTGTCCACCTTCACCGCCCAATTGAGCGTGTACATTTCCTTCTTCGCCTTCAAAGTCTTCAGGTCTACCCATGCTTTTGATGATTTCGTTTACGGTATCATCGGTAATGCAGGTAGCACCCTTTTTCAGGCTATCGCCAAACAGTTCGGCTATACGACCTTCAATATCATTGATGATCTCATCACGACCCTCCTCGTTGGCAAAGAATTTGCGCAAACTTTCTACATACTGCTTCAGCATGTCATAAGCAGACTCCTCAATGGGAATTACCCTGCCCTGAAAGTTTATATTGATTACCTTTTTCATTTTCTGTTCAGTTTTGTTGGTTAAGGTTGGGTTGGATTTTTTTCGGAGGCCGTTTCAGTTTGGGAGATGGTCAGTGCGTGTACTGCATCAGCCAGTTCCTGCCAGGTTCTTTCCAGTTCATTGTAGAACTCTAAACCTTTATCGGTCATCACGAAATATTTTCTGGGCGGTCCACTGTTACTTTCCACCCAACGGTAGGTCAGTAAGCCGGAATTTTTTAAACGTGTCAGAAGGGGGTATAATGTACCCTCCAGAATGTGCAGGTTGGCAGCTTTCATTCGGTCCACGATATCACTGGGGTAAACCTCACCCTGCCTGATGATGGATAAAATGCAAAACTCCAATACACCCTTTCGCATCTGACTTTGTGTGTTCTGAATATCCATAGCCGGAGTTTTTGTTTGTTCCTAAACCTTTCGGGGGGAATGGAACAATCGTTATTAAAAAAGATTCAAATTTTGATTAAGCAACCAAGTGTCTTCTAACAATTCTGTTTCTGCGGCTGCGCTGTAACTTGTAGTAATCAACGGCACCGAAAACTGTTTTGTTGTTCTGAAGGTTCACATTCGTAGCAACGGTTTCTTTTACTTCTTGTACCAAGTTATTCAGGTGTTCCTGTCCCAGTTGTTGTAAGAAGTTTGTGTTTTGCGTTTTCATGACTTAATATTTATAAGTGTTTTTAATTTTTTCTTTTCTGAAGTTCTTCCGGGTGTTCCCTGATTCCCTTCTTTCATAACACAAAGATGGGGAAACTTTTGGTACTATGCAACACATAGTACCAAGTTTTTTTAGGTAATGGGCAGAGCTTAATAATAGGCTTAATATAAAATATTGATTTACAGCGTTTTATAAAAGAACATTGTCGAGTCAAAAGGATGAATGGTATTATTTCGTGAGAAGTGGCAACAAATCATATAAAGGGAGAAGGATTGAGTGATAAAGAGTTAGAGGATTTGAAAGAAGCAGAAGCCTTTATAAATAATGCTCAACTATTTTGCGAGGTTGAAATAGCAGATGGTAAGGTTGTATCAGTTGTGGTAAACGAATCCTTTAAATTGGTCAGGAGCAAGTAAAAATTGTGGCATGACTAATACACTACCATTCATATCCTTTAATTCAAGTTCCTTTACTGCATCACTTAGCAGATTAAAACACTTGTTTACTAATATCCATAAGTCATTAGGCTCGTTTATTATTTCATCCTTGTATAATACGGCTGTGATTGTAGCAAATATGATGGCTTCATCTGTTTTCCCATCCCTCACTACAATCATGAAGTCGGTTATCAATCGGTTTTCGGTTAATTGCTCTGTATTTTTTGTGTTTCCAAAATATACAAGCACAAACAAGTTATCCGAACTATCTAATTCTTTTATTCTGCTTTCAATAATTGTTTCATTGAAACGACTTATTCTGACTGCAACATTTTCTTCTTTAAAATCTATTGGTGTTTTTATTATACCCATAAAATTTGCTTTGAAACAAGCTACAAAAAAATAACTTATATGTTTAAAAATCTTCATGAATTATTACAGTCAATGCCTACGGAGAAAGATTGTAGGGATTATTTGATTGAGCAGCGTTGGGGTGGATGTCCTGTATGTCCTTATTGTGGGTATAGTGATAAAACGTATTTAATAGAGAATGGCAAGAGGTTTAAATGTGGAGCAAGTCAGGACGTATGCGGTAAAAAATATAGCGTAACAGTGGGAACCATATTTGAGAGTTCACGCATACCCTTAACTAAATGGTTAAATGCTGTGTATGTTGTTACTGCACATAAGAAAGGAATTAGTTCACATCAATTAGGGAGAGATTTAGGGGTTACACAACGTACTGCGTGGTTTATGATCCACAGGATTAGAGAAATGATGAAGAATGTAAGTAATGAAATGTTACAGGGTGCTGTCGAAGTAGATGAAACATACATGAGCCGTAAATACAAGTCCGACTATAAAGGATTAAGCCCAGAGCAAGTAGAGTACGCACAGAAAAGCCCATACACTAATAAGGGAGCAGTAGTAGGAATAAAAGAACGTGATGGAGATATAAGAGTGTTTGCATTTGATGACCGTAAAGCAGCCCCAATAAAACAAGCTATTTATAATAACGTAATGGAAGGCAGTAGGATAATGACAGATGAAGCGTTTATATATCGTACAGGCTTAGAACAATACCAACACGCAGCCGTATTTCATGCTAAAAAAGAATGGGTTAGAAATGATGTACATACTAACGGAGTAGAAAACTTTTGGGGAGTAATGAAAAGGGCTATTCATGGTACGTGGCATCAAATCAGCTTCAAGCATTTACAAGCATATTGTAATGAATGTTCTTACCGATACAATACCCGTAAAATGAAAGATGCAGACCGCTTTACCTTATCCCTTCAAAATATGGAAAGAAGGTTAACATGGGTTAAATTGACTAAGAAAAGCTAAGTTTCGCTAACTTAGTTCCATGCCCAACAAAAACAATAAGCCCATCAATGGCAAGCCCCCTGCCATGACTAAGAAAGCCCTCAAAGAGGAAAAGCCACTAAAGGTTAATATGACTGCTGATGAACTACTTAAACTGGCTTTGAATACGCCGATTAAAAAGAAGAAATAAATCCTATTTTTTGCGGTCGCAAATATAGTGTTGTAGTTAGCACAAAAAATGGGTGTCTTATCAACAACTGTTAATACAAAACGCCTATTATTTTCACATAATAGGCGTTAATGATTTAATTTGCATCAGCCTTCTAACCAAAGGATAGCTGAATGTAAAAAAGCGGCGAGGACTGGTGCTAAGTGAGTAACCATTCTGATATAATGCTACAACACTGCAATGTGTTCCCCATCGACACCCATCTACTCCAAATAGATGGGTTTTTCTTTTATGTAACCGTTGATTACATGATAAAAGTATTACGCTCAAACCTAAATACCAATTAAAATTATTCTAAATGAACATTTTAATCACATCCCAAATCAAGCATATAACTTTTACCACTAATTCAATAGATTTCAAATTCCTCTCCTTATCTACTCCCTTTAGGTGATTCGATACCTGAGAAGTGGTATTGAACCCACTGAAGAGAAAATATGGGCATGGGCTATTATAGGATAATAGTAGTACGCTATTAAAAAGTCCTCTTTTTAGTAAATTGATATTCGATAATCAATGATATGAGAAAAGTCTTTTTGATATTGACCTTATTGTTTCCAATCATTTTGTTTGCTCAATTCGATTTGACAAAAAAGCAATCTGAAATGATCGGCACCAAAATAAAAGAACTAACAATAACCGATTATCTTTTAAACAAGCCGGCCAATACAAACTTCAATCATACATTCAAAGTGGTTGAATTTTGGGCAACATGGTGTAAACCTTGTCTTAGAGCCGTTCCACATCTCAATAGATTACAAAATAAATTCACGAACAGAAATCTAGTTTTCATTTCCGTTACTTATGAGCCACCAGAAGTAACTTTTAAAACTCTTGAGAAAGTGAAATTTGAATCTGTTGTTGTGAGTGATCAAACAAAAAGTACACACAGAAGCTTACATATTGAATACAAAGGCACCATGGTTCTACCCAGAACAGTTTTGATTGATGATGAAAATAATATTGTTTGGTATGGAAAGCCAAACCAACTATCTGAAAAGCTACTGGAGAAGTTTCTCAGAAAAGAAAAAATCTTATACTAAAATATTGCTTCCTTAACAAGTAACTTCTTGAAGTACATTCAAAAAATAACATCAAGAATACTTGCAATTTTACAAAATACAGATCTCTTTTATCATTTATCTGTTGGGGTAATGATACGTTTTCTTCTATAGATGAAATATAAAATACCAGCTAAAATGTTCATGAAAAGAAAGCCTATTACCCACATGAATTTTTCATTTCCGCCGATACGATCTGAGGGTAGAATTTCACTTAAGCTCATAAAAATAAAAGCTGCTATTGAAATAAGGCCCCCCATTAAAATCAAGGGAGACTCATCAAAATGCATAATTTTCATGATAGCTCCACTCATAGATAATAAAAAGCCTAAAATAAAAAAGATAATAAGAAGTTTTTCTTTTCGCATTTTGATCCTGATTTCACTTATAAAAATACACTTTTTTTATAATAATTGAAATGGGCATACCGGTTATAGTACCACCATTCCACTCCTTTCCATTGAACTGGATACCGGCTGAACAGTAGTAACCCAGTTTATATACAATTCTAGCTTTAAAAAATAATTTATCGTTTTTGTACGATGAATGGGAAAAACCCTTTATTTTGTATTATCGTATAAAAACGATAATAAAATGGCAACACCTAAAACAGAAGCATTTTCAAAGAAAGAACAAGACCTGGCAGCTTTTGCAAAAGCCATTGCACATCCTGCACGCATAGCCATACTCAAAGTGCTGGCACAAAAGAATGAATGTATTTGTGGTGAGATCGTTGAAGTATTACCATTGGCCCAGTCTACCGTTTCACAACATTTAAAAGAATTGAAAGAAGCCGGACTCATTGATGGATCTGTTGATGGTCCACGCAGTTGCTATTGCATCAACTGGAAAGCATTTGAGAAATTCAATGCAGAGTTTACCGGACTGTTCCATAAACTAAAAGATCAGCATACGAAATCCTGCTGTTAGTTGTCATCACTGTGTGCGAGTGATCGATCGCATACAATAGTGACCACGAACAGCTATTCATAACAATAAAACAAAGAACATGCAAACAGAAACCGCATTAAAAGCACTGGTAAAAGAAAAATATGGTGAAATAGCTGACCAGTCGCGCGAGAACAATGCTGCTTCCTGCTGTGGTGCAGGTGGCTGCAGCACCGAAGTATACAATATTATGGCAGACGATTACACACGTTTGCAAGGGTACAATCCGGATGCTGATTTAGGATTGGGTTGTGGCTTGCCAACCGAATTCGCTAAAATCAAAAAGGGTGATACCGTCATTGATTTGGGAAGTGGCGCAGGCAATGATTGTTTTGTAGCACGTGCTATTACCGGTGAGAATGGTAAAGTAATTGGTATTGATTTTACAGAGCGCATGATCGACAAAGCAAGAGCCAATGCCGAGAAACTCGGATTCAACAATGTTGAATTTCGCTTTGGAGATATTGAGCAAATGCCGGTATCCGCCAATGTTGCTGATGTTGTAGTGAGCAATTGTGTATTGAATCTGGTTCCCAATAAATTCAATGTATTGAAAGAAGTATACCGTGTTTTAAAACCCGGTGGACATTTCAGTATTTCTGATATTGTATTAGAAGGAGAATTACCTGCTAAACTGAGAGAAGCTGCAGAAATGTATGCCGGTTGTGTATCTGGGGCTATTCAGAAAGAAGTATACCTTGAACTGATTCAGGCTACCGGTTTCAAAAACATTACCGTACAAAAAGAAAAAAGCATTTTATTACCGGATGATATTCTTCGTAATTATTTTTCTGCTGAAGAAATTCAATCATTCAGAAACAGCAATGCCGGTATTTACAGCATAACAGTATACGCAGAAAAACCATTGACCGAAGAAGCAGCAGCATGCTGCGCTCCGGGATGTTGTTCATAATTCAATTCAAGATCTATGTCTGAAAAAAAGAAACTCCTATTTGTTTGTGTAGAAAACAGTAACCGTAGTCAAATGAGTCAGGCTTTTGCCATTATTCATGGCGGTTCACATGTAGAAGCTTATAGCGCGGGTAGCAAACCCAGTGGCATCGTAAACCCCAAAGCCATTGCTGCTATGAAAGAATTGGGTTATGACCTTAGTACACACGACAGCAAATCGTTGCAAGAAGTAGAAGCTTTTGCTCCCTTTGATGCAGTAGTAACCATGGGTTGCGGCGATGCTTGCCCATGGATGCCCGCCAAGCAATTCATCGACTGGCAAATTCCGGATCCGAAACATCTAGAGCCAAAAGAGTTTAATGAGATCAGAGATTTGATCAGTGAGAAAGTAAAAGCATTGATTAGTTCCTTATAAATATCACGCTGTGAATCCTCTGCCTCTCTTGTCTGCGGTTGAATCTTTTTAACCGCAGAACGGGAGAAAAAGAGGTAACGCAGTATTTTAGCTTTCAGTTTGCTCTCCTCCTTTACCGAGAATAGCTTCGATGATGGAAGTAACAAATGATACGAGTAAACTAAAGAATAGAGCAGATACCCATCCATCCACTGTAAAACCCGGCACCAGTGTCGCCGCCCAGTTTACAATGATGATATTGATGACGAATAGAAATAACCCAAGTGTAATCACCGTAATAGGAATCGTCAGCAGAATCAGGACCGGTTTAATAAAACTATTGAGCAAGCCTAGCACCACTGCCACAATCATGGCGGTCAATGGGTCTGCCACATCAATCCCTTTCAAAATATAAGCTGCTAATAAGATTGCCAATGTACTGGCAATGGTTTTTGTAAAAAATCGTCCCATGATTCATGCATTCAGAAGAAACAAAATAGTATTTATTTCTCTGAAGTCCATGTATACATAGAATTTTAACAGCAGCTATGCAACACTACCATTTAAACCACCACCAATTCATAAAACTTCTCAGGATTCAAATGCTGTTGTGCTAAGGTTTGCAGATCATCTGCTGTTACCTTTCGAATGGTATCAATGCTATTATAGAAATATTGTTCATCTAACCCATTCAGGATATAGGTTTTCCAGCGACCGATGATTTGAAACGGACCATCGAGATCGCCCAATAATGAACCGATCATATAGTTTTTCACCAGATCCAATTCCTCTTGTTCTACCGGTTCCTGTCGCAATAATTCCATTTCTTTGTACACTTCGGTAATTGTTGCTTCACAAACATCTCTGCCGGCCTCCGTACTAATCATCCAGGCACTATGGTGTATATGATTTTGCAAATAACTATGGATACCATAGGTATATCCTTTGTCTTCCCGAATATTACTCATGAGTCTTGAGCCAAAAAACCCTCCAAAAATATTATTCAGTACCTGCACTTTCGGAAAATCAGGATGATGTCTGTTGAAGAAGGGCTGTGCAATTCTGATAGCTCCTTGTACACCTTCTTTGTCATTGATAATCCTATATTTTTTTTCTGTAGCAGGATTCAAGGAATAGTTGATCTCAGGTAGAGCGGCACTATTAAGTGGCAATGACCCAAATACCCGATTAAGTTGCTGATCCAAATCAGTTGGTAATTTCCCTGCTGCAAATACCCTACATGTACCCTGCTGATAAAACCGATTGAAAAACTTTTCAAGTTCAGTTCGCTCAATTGCATCATAATCTAATGTGGATGTGTATTTGCCATAGGGGTGATGAAATCCATAGACATACTCATCAATCAATCTATTGGAAACAAAATCGCATTTCTTTAAGTTAACCTCCAGCCTTTGCTTTTGATTCTGTTTATAAATTGCCAATTCCTGTTCTGGAAAAATACTTTCGGTGAGCAGCTCTGCTACTACCGGTAATAATTCCGCCACATGTTTACTCAAACAATGCAGTGTTACTGTAGCCGTTTCATTGTAACAACTTCTGTTCAGGTACGCACCATAAAATTCAAAATACTCATTGATGGAAAAGGCATTGCGTTGCTGGGTTCCATTCTTCAACATGAAGTTGGTGGTGCCGGCAACAATATTTTTTGATTCATACCAGTTTCCTGCATAAAACACCCATTCAATCATCACTACTTCCTGTGCACCGGCATTGATGGCATACACCGGCACTTGATTATCTAAAGTATAACGATCGCAGGGTTTTAGGCGAAGATCAAAAGCTACTGCATCTGTAATCGGTGGCGCTACGGTTCTATTTATCATATCTTCTTTACTATTCAACTAAATGATCAGTTGGCAAAATACAACAGCGTATTACTGTTGTGGGGTTGAAATATTTGTTGACTATACTGTCGAATATCTGCTATCGTGATATCCTGATACTTCTGTAATTCTGTATTCATCATGGAAGCATCACCCAATAGCTCATACATGGCTAGACTATTCGCCCGACTCATGATGCTCATGTCTTCAAATGCGATGACACTCTCTGTTTTATTCTTGATCTTTTGTAATTCCGGTTCGTCAATAAGTGAAGTGGTTAATTGTTGGATCTCATCATCTATCGCAGCTACTGCATCTTCCATTTTTACACCTTTCACCAATTTACCTTCCACAGTAAGCAATCCGGAATCGATACTTCCAAAATGATAACAATCCACATTTGAGAAATACTGTTTTTCTTTCACCAATTGCTGATACAATCTGGAAGACCCTCCTCCTCCCAATATCTCAGTAATCATATCTGCTACATAATATCCTTTATCCAAACGCGCATCCATATGCCAGGTCTTGATCAACGCATCCAAGGGCACGGCAGCATGTACTTCCTTTACGCGTTTTTCAGTTTGTGGTGGCTCCTTTGGCAGGTTTCGTACATATGGATCTCCCATCGGTATATCCCCAAACCATTTTTCAGACAATCGTTTCACCTGTTCAACAGTAACATGTCCGGCCACGACCAAAATGGCATTCACCGGACGATAATGTTTGAAAAAGAATTGTTTTACATCATCGATGTGTGCGTTCTCAACATGACTCAATTCTTTTCCGATGGTCATCCAGCGATAAGGATGTTTTGTGTAAGCAAGCTCACGCATTTTATGCCATACATCACCGTAGGGCTTATTCAAATAATGTTCTTTGAATTCTTCGCAGACTACTTTACGCTGTACTTCCAGACTTTTTTTACTGAAAGCCAAACTCAGCATGCGATCACTTTCCAGCCAGAAAGCGGTTTCAATGTTTTCCGCAGGTATCTGACAATAATAGTTGGTGAGATCATTGGTGGTATAGGCATTGTTTTCTCCACCTGCTCTTTGCAATGGTTCATCATAATCAGGAATGTTGATACTACCTCCGAACATCAGGTGTTCAAATAAATGCGCAAAGCCTGTTTTATCGGGATTTTCATCTCTTGCCCCTACGTCGTACATAATATTGACAACCGCCATTGGGGTAGAATGATCTTCATGTACCAATACTTTCAATCCGTTATCCAACACAAATCTTTCAAATGTTATCATAGTTCAGCTTAAAAGGCGAAATTAAGTGAAATCAAATCATGGCAATTCCGAAACACGGAATACTGCTTATCGATTGCGTCTGATGTCTTTAATATTAATGGTCAATACCAATGGTTTTTGATCGCGGAAAATGATCACTTTTACCTTACCAATAGCGTTTTGGAACAAAGTTTTGTATGCCTGGATATTTTTAGTGTAGTTATTTTCAACAGAGAAAATAATGTCACCCGGCTGGAATCCGGCTTTTTCACCTGGTGAACCTTTAATAATATCAATCACCCTGATCTCACCATCAATCAAATAAATACCCAATCCGGTGTACGCATAATCAAAATTTTCCGGAAAATGATTATTGGGTTTGATATGGATAGATCTTTCCGGATAATTCAGAATCACATTAAAGCGACGCATGATATCATTACCAATCAATCCGCCTAACAAAGGATAAGAAGTTACATTGTACTCATCATCAAAGACATGTATTGGTACATTTCGAAACTTATAGGGCCCAATCCTGATTTCTGATGCCACGGTAATATCCATCATTTTCTTTCCGCCCAATCCTTCTGCCTGTGTTGGGTAAAATTTCCTTTTCCGTTTAAAGATCACACTGTCTTCCACAAATTCTTTTGATAATAAAAAAGTGAGTCCGGCACCAGTATCAAAAATAAATCTACCCATTACCTGCTTTTCATCTTTTACAGAAGCCATCTGTAAGGGAAGCGTTGAAAAATCCGGACGAAGCAGGTATCCGCCTTTGGGGTACTTGAATCTACCTGGTGTGTATACTTCCATCACCTGCTTGTCATAATCAATATGTACAATATACCTCCTCAAAAAACTGAATCCAATAATGCCATCAATCTTCAAGCCATATACACTGGTCAGCAATTCATAGTCATTGATATGGAAATCAAGTTTGTCAACCTCTAAACCCGGCAGTTTCAACGTGTGGTTATATGCAAATTCTACCGTTTTGATTCCAGCGATACCACGGATGGTGCGGTCACTCATGGATTTGGTCATCCCTAAATAATTCACGGTCATTGAATCCAAAGAAATGCCCCCACTTCCTGTATCGAATACAAAATTCAGGCTATCAGGATAGTTATCGATTCTTGCTTTGATGATGACAATACCCCCACTCAACTGGGTAAAAGGAAAACGGGTCAACAGCCTGGCTTCAGGCATAATAAACTCTTCCTGTGCGAACACAGGTTTACCGGCAAATAACAAGCCTATATAGGTTAAGGCAAGCAAAAAGGGTTTCATGCAATTTGAAAATACGCTGATTTTAGCACTCGATGCAAGGATTATGTGATAAGCAAACAACGAGTTGATGATCGGCTGATAGGAAGGACAAACAAAAGCCCAGTTTTGTTGCAACAGGAATCAACCATATCCTCCTACCTTTGTTGTTCAATTGAAATGATAGGGTATGCAATTAGCTGATTTGTATCAAAAAGCATTGAATTTTGAATTTTTAAGCATCGGAGAAGGAATGTTTCTGTTTGAACAAGCCCCTCTTTCAGAGTTAATGCATGTAGCTGACGAGCTTCGTAAAAAACAGGTTCCCCATGGTAAAGTAACCTGGCAGATCGATCGAAATGTCAATACCACCAATGTTTGTATCGCCAATTGTAAGTTCTGTAATTTTTACAGGATACCCGGACATGCGGAAGCCTATATTACTGATATGGACACTTACCGTAAAAAAATTGATGAAACGCTTCGGTATGGTGGTGATCAGTTGCTATTACAAGGCGGACATCATCCTGAATTAGGGTTGGATTTTTATACAAATACCTTCAGACAAATCAAACAGGAGTACCCGCATCTGAAATTACATGCTCTCGGACCACCCGAAGTAGCTCATATCTGTAAACTGGAAAAGATGAGTCACCAAGCGGTTCTGGCGGCTTTAAAAGAGGCGGGATTGGATTCTTTACCCGGTGCCGGTGCTGAAATATTGGTAGACAGGGTACGTAGGCTGATTTCCAAAGGAAAATGTGGGGCAGATGAATGGCTGGATATTATGCATGAAGCGCATAAACTGGACATTACCACGAGTGCTACCATGATGTTTGGACATGTAGAAACCTTGGAGGAGCGATTTATCCATCTTACTCGAATCAGAGAAGTACAAAGTCGTAAACCAGAGCATGTAAAAGGATTTTTGGCCTTTATTCCATGGACTTTTCAGGATGTTGACACATTATTGACTCGCATTAGAGGGGTACATAACCTCACCACTACAGATGAATATATTCGCATGATTGCTATCAGTCGCATCATGCTGCCAAACGTAAAAAATATTCAGGCCAGCTGGTTAACGGTAGGAAAGCAAACCGCTCAGATCTGTCTACATGCCGGTGCCAATGATTTTGGTTCCATTATGATTGAAGAAAATGTAGTAAGCGCCGCCGGAGCCCCTCATAGATTTACCTATAAAACCATGCAGGATGCCATCCGCGAAGCAGGCTTCGAACCCCAATTACGCAGCCAGCAATATGATTGGAGAGAGATTCCTGAGAGCATTCAGGAGCAGGTGATTGATTATTAGTGCTAAATGAGTGATGAGTGAGTAGTCAGTAGTGAGTAAAACATATACCCTCACTCTGACTACTCACTCCTCACTTTTTAACTTCATTTAACGTTTAAAGCTTCCTGTTTAAGATTCAAGCGTATACCTTTATGCATTCTTAAACTGAGCTTATGAAAACAAGGCATCTTTTCGTTCCCGGCTTAGCGGTAGCCGTTTTAGCTTTTGCAGGTTTTGTAACCAATAACCTAAATGGCCGAAAGATGTGTTCAGTCAACAATAAAGATTGTCCGCTCAAGCAGAAAAAACAAGTGACACAGCCCCAAGGGAGTAGTCCGGATGAGCTCCATTACGGTGGACTAAACCGTTTAATCGTCTCAACTTTCCGATAATCATTGATCCTGCGCCAAAAACGCAGGATTTTTTTTCTTTGTACTGTAACAAAACAAATGCCTGTTCGTATAACTCCTATACAAGGCAATCAACTGAATTATCGCGCTGTTTATGACTGAGCAAGAGTACAATCAATGTGTGAACCAATATGCGGACAACGTGTATCGTTTCATCGTTAAAAATCTTCGGCATGAGGAAGATGCGCGCGATATTGTACAAACTGCATTCGAAAAACTTTGGCGGAATCGAGAAAATGTAGAGAATAGTAAATCGAAGTCTTTTCTTTTCACCGTAGCCTATAACCAGATGATTGACCATATCAGAAAAGTGAAAAGGATTCATTTGAAAGATGAATTTCAGGAAAACAGCAGAACAGAACAGGCAACAGGTCATAAACGAGAGATGAAAAAAATCCTGATGGAGGCATTGAACAGACTGAATGAAACACAAAGAAGTTTAGTGATGCTGAAAGATTATGAAGGATATAGTTATGAGGAGATTGGTCAGATCATGGATTTGAATGAGAGTCAGGTGAAAGTTTACCTACACAGGGCTAGATTAACTTTGAGAAATTATCTGGTGAGTCCGGAAAACGTTTTATAATAAATCAAGCATTGTGATCAACATCAACAGACATAATTACGAGGAATTTTTCCTGCTCTATGTAGACAGGGAACTTTCTGCTGCCGAAAGAGTGGCTGTTGAACAGTTTGTTCAAGAGAATCCTGATCTGCAACATGAACTGGAAGCTTTACAACAAACCATGCTTCCGGAGGATGTATTATTTGAAATGCCGGATAAATCTTCTTTATATAAAGAACAACCAACAGGTATCAGCTTACAAAACCACAGTACCTATTTCTTGATGTATGTAGATGATGAGCTGAGTGCAACAGAAAGAGAAGCGGTTGAAACTTTTGTATTACAACATCCTTCATTGCAGGAATCATTCATGCAATTGAAACAAACCAAATTACCCATTGAGCATATTGCTTTTCCTAATAAAAAACTATTATATCGTTCAGAAGAAAGGGAGAAAAAACCGATCGTATACATGCGTTGGTGGCGCATGGCTGCAGCAGCTGCTATTATTGGTTTTGCCTTTATGGTTTGGACATTATCGCCGGATACTCTTGAAAGTAGATCGGGCAATGAAACTGTGATCACAAAAAACAGTACTAAATTACCTGCTACAAATAATAATCCGTTACAGAGTAACGTTATTGCTGATGATCAGTCATTGGCACCGAATGTAACAAGTGAGAGCAAGAAAGAATTAGCCACTACTGATAAGAGTTCAGCACCAACATTGTTTGTTGCAAATACTTCCAATGTTATTGCTGATGAAAAAATCAATAGACCAAATCTTATCATTGATAATGCAGGAATAATTGAAAGCAATACTGTAGCGAAGGCAGATATTGTAGTTCCTGACCTAACAGGCATTACCGCAAACAAAGCGATTCGTGAAAGTGAAATGATGAAAGCAAGCACTACTGAAACAACAGAGACAAAACCTGAATCTCTGGTGCAACAAGTAGTATACAGGGAGTTAGATACAGAATCCGATAGTGACAATAAAAGTTTGCTTATCGGATCCGTTGAAATCAATAAAGACAAACTTCGTGGTATCTTCAGAAAAGCAACCAGTATATTCAGAAGCAAAAGAAATGAAGAAGAAAGAGCCGAAACCGGCCCCTCACGACCATTAAAATAAAAGAAAAGCACATTGTATGAAACGTTTAGTAATTGTAACAGCAGGCATCCTGCTCTCAGGGAGTCTTATGGCTCAAACAGACAGTACTTCTAAGACACAAGAATCAGATACTGTGAAAGTGGGCAACTTTATCATCATCAAAAAAAATAAAGATGGTAATAGCAGCAACAGTGTATGGAAAGATTGGGATCGAAATTTTGATATCAAAATAGAACGTAGAAACAGAGCCAAGCGTAATATTAGCACCAATTGGTGGATCATGGATCTGGGTTTTACCAATTTCCGTGATCAAACCAACTATACTGCTGCTCAGGCAGGAAGCTATTTCAGAACCTTCCGCTCTGCTGATGGACCAGTAAATGAAAATAGCTTTAAACTGAATAACGGCAAATCAACCAACGTAAATATTTGGTTCTTCATGCAAAAAGTAAATGTGATCAAGCATGTGGTGAATCTGAAATATGGCTTAGGTTTAGAAATGTATAATTTCCGATACGATTCTAGACTGAGTTACCGAAAAGATGCAAATCCATATGTATACAATGATTCCATCAGTTTCTCTAAGAATAAATTGTATGCAGGTTATTTGACTGTGCCATTCATGATCAATATCAACACATCTCCCAACAATAGAAGAGGTTTCAGCATTAGTGCAGGTATGAGTGCAGGTTATTTGATCAGCAGTCGCAACAAACAAAAGAGCAGTGAAAGAGGTAAACAAAAATCTCCGGGCGATTTCAACTTAGAACCTTTCCGCGTAGCAGCTATCGGTGAAGTAGGACTCGGACCTATTCGCTTATACGGAAGCTATAGCCTGAATAAGCTGCATAAAGACATTACACGCGTTGAGCAGTTCCCGTATGCGTTTGGGATTCGATTTAGTAGATGGTAGCAGCAACAAAGCTGCAGGTTTCAAGCTACAAGCTTTACGCCACAAGCTGCAAGCTTCAAGTAAATAAAAACAGAGTGTTTGAGTAGACACTCTGTTTTTATTCTAACCTAATACTTGCAGCTTGTAGCGTGCAGCTTATGGCTTATAGCCTATCACTTTAACATAAAGCCTGTTAACCAAAACTTTTGTCAATTAACCGAAGAACAACAACATTCGGTGCAGCGTAATTTTAGTTTAGGGGTCGAATCAAAACCCTACTATTATGCGCCCCCTCATGTATGTCACTTGTTTGTTGTCGGTATGTATCGGCAGCACTTCTTTCAAAACACCTACACCCATCAACACTCTCCATGCTACCAAAGACACGTATCGGATTTTGGTGATCAAGACAAAGTATGCGATGAAAATTTTTGACTCCACCGGTGAATGTCTGGCCACTTATCCTGTTGTCTTTGGCAATAAGGATATGGGTGATAAAATGATGCAAGGTGATCGCCGAACACCGGAAGGAACATTCAAAATTTCTTTTAAAAGAAAACACGAAAAATGGAGTCGGTTTTTATTGATCGATTACCCGAATGCAGAAAGTGTTGCCAAATTCACCCAAAGAAAAGCAGCCGGGCTCATCCCCGCTAATGCTCAAATTGGAGGCAGCATTGGTATCCATGGCACCTGGCCCAATGAAGATTTTGCTATTGACGGACTACAAAACTGGACCGAAGGATGTATCAGTACCAAAAACCGATATGTGGAAGAGATCTTTGACGTACTGCCGGTGGGAACGCAGATTACGATTAGGAGGGAGAAGTGATATTGTGAAAAGTGAAAGGTGAAACGTGAAAAGGTCGGGTTCTACTCTTTCAACCCTCCTTGCAATTCCGTGCCGTACACTGTGTCACTCCTATGTTTACAAAGTAATAAAAACAGGGGTATAAATAGAAAAGCAGTATGTATTTGTATGTTCCGCTTCCCACCCCCTTTCACCTTTCACCTTTGACTTTTCACCCAAAAAAGCTCATTTATTTAGAAAAAAGCTCATTACAGACACCCATTTTGCCTTTTCTTTCTTAAAAAGACTCTCATGTCCGCTTTGCAAGTATTTGATCATGACCTTGTCGCGACTACCGATATTTTTAAATAATTCATTGGTTTCATCCTCGGTTACCCGTTGGTCGCCGGCACCCCATTGCAATAAAACAGGGCAATTTACTTTTTTCGCGTAGATAGATGGCTGATGGTTAAACGCCCAAGTACCCAGTTCAAGTCCACCCCAAAAAGTCAACAAAGTACTAAGGGGTTCTGCGGGTAGTCCCATGGTTTTCATACGTCCTTGCACAGCTAGGTGTAAAGAACCAAAGGGCATTTCGATGATCATTTTGGTGGGTTTGATACCATATTCATCCACCGCTTTCAAAGCTGTAGCAGCTCCCATAGAGATTCCCCAGATGATGATATTTTTTTCCCCTTTTGCAACAACATAATCATACACGGCTTTTACATCTTTTGATTCATTGATGCCAATAGAAGTTACGGAGCCTTCACTGTTGCCGTGAGCACGAAAGTCGGTCAGTACAAGATTATATCCCATTGCATGAAGTTCTCGAGCCTCTGCAATGATGCCACTTTTACTACTGCCATGTCCATGAAACATAATTATTGTTCCTCGTGCGGAATCTTTTGGCACATACCAACTTTCTAAAGAAACACTATCGGTGGTTTTTAAAGAAATGGTTTGATGCGGAATATTGAGCGAATCTGCCACCTTACTTTTTGGATAGCGAATACCCAAAAAGATGGCTTTTATTTTATCGCCTGTACTCATCTCTTGCGGCTTTTTTACAGGACTGGCATCTGCATAGAAGTGCGTAAACTTATAGGCATGAAAAGCAGCGATGATATTGACCAAAACAAATAAAACAAGAAAGGTAAAACCAACTCTTTTGAGCCATTTAGATAACATGTATAGTTGTTTTAAATGTATGGTGATCTTAATCAATCATTGCTGCACCAAAGTATGGAACCAGTGCAGTAGGTAGTTGAATACCATTTTCCTTTTGATGATTTTCCAGTAAGCAAGCAACAATTCTTGGCAATGCCAATGAACTTCCATTCAGTGAATGCGCCAATTGCATCTTACCGTTTTCATCTTTGTATCTGCATTTCAAACGATGGGTTTGAAAACTTTCGAAATTACTTACACTGCTCACTTCCAGCCAGCGTTCCTGAGCTGCACTGAATACTTCAAAATCATAAGTGATTGCACTGGCAAAACCCATATCACCACCGCATAAACGAAGGATATGGTAGGGTAATTCTAAAGATTGTAAGAGCTTTTCTACATGCAACACCATTTCTTCCAATACTGCATAACTTTTTTCAGGTTGAACAATTTGAATGATCTCTACTTTTTCAAATTGGTGCAGACGGTTGAGTCCTCGTACATCTTTTCCATAACTACCTGCTTCTCTTCTAAAACAAGGAGAATAAGCCGTCATTTTTATCGGGAACTGCTCTTCTTTAATAATTACATCCCGATACACATTGGTCACCGGAACTTCTGCGGTTGGAATCATGTAAAAATCATCTTCCGGCATATAGTACATCTGTCCTTCTTTATCGGGTAACTGACCGGTACCCATAGCAGATGCTGCATTCACCATAAAAGGAGGAAGGTATTCAGTGTATCCGGCAGCGGTATTAAAATCCAGAAAATATTGTATCAAAGCTCTTTGCAGCTTCGCACCTTTTCCGATATAAACAGGAAATCCGCTTCCGGTAATTTTATTCCCCAATTCAAAATCAATGAGGTTATATTTTTTGGTGAGATCCCAGTGAGCTTGTGCTCCGTTTGGTAAGCTGGGTTTATTTCCCCCTTCTCTAACAACTACATTTTCTTCCGGCGTTCTTCCTTCCGGCACGTCTGCCGCAGGTAAATTGGGTAATTGTAATAAGGTATCCAGCAATGTTTGTTCCGTGATGGCCATTTTCTCTTTCAGCGGTTCTAACCCGGTTTTTAAGCTCGACACCTCAGCTTTCATCGCCTCCGCTGCTTCTTTGTTTCCTTGGCCCATCAGTTTACCAATCTCTTTAGAAGCCGTATTGATACTTGCTTGTATGGTATCAAAATCCAATTGAATTTTTTTACGTTCATCATCCAATGAGATGATTGTATCCACTAATTCAAGTTGTTTAAAATGCTTTTTGGCCAGTTTTTTCTTTACTTCCTCCGGATTCGCTCTCAGAACACTCACTTGTAACATAAGGGTCAATTTTGCGCAAAGATAAAGGCTAGCTGCTGATGAAGGATGGCTTTCAGCGTTTACCTTTGCCCTATGCAATTTATAAGTGATGATCTGCAGCAGCGTTGGTGGGCGTTGGAAGCCCAACTGGTAGAACGTTTTGGAAAAAAACCGGATCTGGAAGCCATTCTTTTTCTGATTGGATTACAGGAGACAGGATTTATTCAGGAAAAAATATCAAAAGAACAGAAACAAGACCTGATGCATGTAGCCGTGTGCACCGTTCTTGCGCAAAGTGGTTATTATGTGGTGGAAGGAAAGGATGCAGACGGTTGGCCTCATTTCCGTCAATTAAAAGAATTACCCGTAATGGCTTTGCCCGACCAGGAGAATTTTATCAAAGACCATGTTCTCTTATATTTTCAACAATCAAAACTTCCCGAGGAATAAATTTTTCATGTTGAGGAATTAAGCAATATTTGCACGTGATTAGACCATAGTCCATGGACCATGGTCTATGGACTAACTGCTAATAAATAAAAACCACCATATGAATTTCCCAGCTGAATTACGTTACACAAAAGATCATGAATGGATCAAATTAGAGGGTAATATCGCTACAATTGGTATTACTGATTTTGCTCAACATGAACTGGGTGATATTGTGTACGTAGATATCAATACTGTAGGTAAAAGCCTGGCTTCTGAAGAAGTTTTTGGTACTGTAGAAGCGGTAAAAACAGTGAGTGACCTGTTTTTGCCAGTTGCAGGTACCATCAATGAAGTGAACAGCTTATTGGAAAAGCAACCGGAATTGGTCAATTCAGACCCATACGGTGATGGCTGGATGATTAAAATGACGGTGAATAGTCCGGCAGATGTAGAAGCTTTGATGAATAGTGAAGCTTATGCAGCGCTCGTAGGATAATTCCTCTTGCGGTTAAAATCCATCTGAACAATTTCTCCGTATATTGGTTACCTAACCTTGTACTAAACACCAACCTGCTTTTGGAAGTAGCTAAAAAATACAGCGAGTCCGAACTGGTCCGTTTGCTTCAGCAGCGGAGTCAGCATGTATTCAGCTATTTGTATGACAACTACTCAGGCGCCCTTTTATCCATTATCTGCAACATTGTCAAGGATCAAGAACTTGCTAATGATGTACTTCAGGAGGTGTTTGTAAAAATCTGGCGCCAGATAGAAAGCTATGATAGCAGCAAGGGAAGATTGTTTACCTGGATGCTGAATATTGCCCGAAACGCATCTATTGACACGGTTCGAAGCAAAAGCTACCAAAATAGTCTTCAAAACCGTGAATTGTCGGAAGACGTATATGTATCAGCAGGAACTGCACAATTACAAGTAGATCAGATTGGTTTACGAAAAGTAGTGCACCAGCTGAAAGAGGAACATCGTGTATTGATTGATCTGTCTTATTTTCAGGGCTTTACCCAAGATGAGATATCCAAAATGTTGGATATACCTTTGGGAACCGTAAAAACAAGACTACGCACAGCATTAACACAATTAAGAGGCATTATTAAACCATAAATGGATATAAAGGCATACATAGAAAGCGGAATGATTGAGAGCTATGTTTTAGGCATAGCCGATGATCAGGAGCGTGCCGAGTTGGAACAGTACTCACGTCAATACCCGGAAATCAGGGCTGCTATTGATGCGTTTGAACTGTTGCTCGAGCAAAATGCTATGGCCAGTGCCATTCAACCTGCTGCACATGTAAAAGCCAATATTCTAGCGGAGATTGCCGGAGAATTTGCAGATAACGACACTTCTTCTAAAGTGGTATCGATGTCTACTCCTGCCATTGGTTGGTTGAGATACGTAGCCGCTGCTTCTGTAATACTTTTAGTGGTAAGTGCTGCTACCAATGTGTATTTCTATCGTCAATTTCGCGAGGCTTCTTCCCAATACCAAGCATTATTGATTGAAAAGTCCAGTTTGTTGGCACAGAATCAGACCCTGCAGGCTAAGGGACTGGATCTGTATCAGGGAATGCAAATCATGAGTGATCCCGCCTACACAAAAGTGTCATTACCAGGCGTGAAAGCAGATGAGAATAAGCTGGCTACTGTTTTCTGGGATAAGAAGAGCAATGAGGTATACCTACTTGCCAATCGCTTACCTCAAACTAATCCTGATACACAATATCAATTATGGGCAATTGTAGATGGAAAACCTGTAGATGCAGGAATGGTAGATGTTTGCAACGGTCTCTGCAAAATGAAAAATATCAGTAACGCTACCGCTTTTGCCATCACCCTCGAAAAACGAGGCGGTAGTCCTACTCCGAATTTGAACCAATTACAGGTATTGGGCGGCGTAAACGGGTAGGCATTTTCTCTTATTAACCTAATCACAACAGTTTCTTGCCAAGCGAAGTTTATTTTTGTGCTTCACGGCATAAATAATTCCCTGTTTTGAAAATCATTCATTTTATTCCAGCATTCATTTTCTTTATCATCAGCGTCTTTTTACTCTGTTTACCGGGCACAAAAAATTTTCCGGCTGCTTGGTGGTTTCAGAAAATACCTCAGTTCGATAAATTGGTACATATCGGTCTTTTTGGTTTATTGAGTCTTTTGTTTCATTGGCCGGCTATGAAAAGCAACTGGAATAATGGAAGAAGAAGAATCTGGTTTTGGGTCATTTCTTGTTCATCAGTTACTTATGGAACCATCATGGAGTTTGTGCAAAGGGAACTGATCGTCAACCGATCTTTTGAAGAAGCAGATATCCTTGCAGATAGTGTAGGGGCCTTTGCAGCACTGGCTTTTTCTTTGACATTTTTCCTTCAGAAACAACCTGCAAAAGCTAACTAATACATTCAGAAACAGCAGTATAGACTTGGGTCTATGTAAAAAAATTGTCCCCTGTGGAAACAGGGGACGCAACCAAAACTAACTGCTTATGAGAAAATTGACTACTTACTTATATTTATATAAACGCAAATTCAGTGCCAAAAGATTTCAGGATTTTGTTAATCCTTTCTAAATAGATTCTTTTTCTTTCTTTACCGTTGCCTAGTGCAAAGGTCTATATAATAGACAGAAGAAAATGTCAATGGTTTAACAATGATTTGTTAAAGGAATAATGACAGCATACCGTATCTATACTACGTTGTGAGATAACTGGATTAAGATCAGGAATATGTACACCTAGTACACTGATAGTCAATAAAATAGGATTTGTTTAAATTTCGTCGAATCTCCATTAAAGACATTGCAATCCACTTCAGCGCGTATGCCATCTATACGACCGGTTTCACTATGTTGCCAAAAACTCCAGTCTCGCTGGACCCTTGGTTTTTCCGGTTGAAAATAATGTGCTACCCACAAAGGGTACTCATTAAAATCTTTACCTAAATGTCTCTCATAGAAATCAGCAGAAGTATAAATAATGGGTTTCACCCTGTAATAGGCTTCCACTGTTTTGAGAAATTCTTTCACTCTTTGTCGCATCAACACCGGCTTTACACCATATAGTTTTTCGATATCAATCACGGGAGGCAAATCACCTTTTTTGAGTTCAACTTGTTTGATGAATTGTAGAGCTTGTTGTCTACCGCTTTTAGTAGCCAGAAAAAAATGATACGCCCCCCTAATCATACCTGCTGCTTTGGCCTTTTCCCAATTGCTGTGAAAACGTTTGTCGGTATCATTCAATCCTTCTGTTGCTTTCATAAATACAAAGCCCATTTGTAAGTCTCCTGATATCATCTTTTTGACAGAAGGCCAGTGAATAACCCCTTGATAACTGCTCACATCAATGCCATGGATAGCATACCCCGAAGGCATCGGTATACCGAACGGATTATAGCGAACGGATTCAATCCTTGCTGTTTGTCTTTCTTCCCATTTCTCCCATAAAACAAAATATAAAATGAGAGCAAAGCCACTCAACAACAAAACCAACCAAAGAAGTTGTGATCTGTTACGTTTTTGGGATCTCTTTCGCGTCATATAGTACAAAAATCGTTGAAAAGCGATTTCAATATTAATTTCTTAGTCAATAGATCCAAAGTCTGTTTCAAGCCTGTTTTTAGTAATTTTACACCGATGGGCTATTTTAATTGGAATGACAGTATTAATTTTTTAAGCAAACTAACCCCTAGAAGGTTTTGGAATGCTTGTAAAGTATACGGCAGTTATCAGATCAGTCGCTTTACCAAGAAACCCATACAATGGGGGTATCCCATCTCTATTTCTTTTGAACCTACTACATCTTGTAATCTGCGATGTCCTGAATGTCCGAGTGGATTACGCGAGTTTACCAGACCAACAGGCATGTTGAAAAAGGATTTTTTCAGAGAAACCATTGATGACATCTACAAAGACCTGCTTTATCTCATCTTTTATTTCCAAGGAGAACCGTATTTGAATCCTGATTTTCTGGATATGGTAAAATACGCACATGATAAAGGCATTTATACCGCTACTTCTACCAATGCACATTACCTGACTGATGAAAAAGCTAAAAAAACAGTTGAAAGCGGGTTGGATCGATTGATCATTTCTATTGATGGCACTACTCAGGATGTATACCAACAATATCGGGTAGGCGGTAAACTGGAAAAAGTATTAGAAGGTACTCGCAATATCGTGAAATGGAAAAAAGAACTGAATAGCAAAACCCCTTTTATCTTCTTTCAGTTTTTAGTTGTGAAACCCAATGAACATCAGATCGAAGAAGTAAAAAAGTTGGGGGCGGAAATAGGCGTGGATCAAGTTCGCTTTAAAACAGCACAGGTATATGACTATGAGAATGATCCAAACCAACTCATTCCCGAGAATAAAAAATATAGTCGCTATGCCAAAGACAAAGAAGGAAAAATGAAAGTGAAAAGTGGACTGAGCAATCGGTGCTGGAAGCTTTGGCATGCCAATGTAATTACCTGGGACGGATTGGTGGTTCCTTGTTGTTTTGATAAAGATGCGATGCATCAACTGGGTAATCTGAAGTCGCAAAGCTTTAAACAAATCTGGCAAAATGATAATTATAAACAGTTTAGAACTGAATTGATGACCAGCAGAAAAAACATTGATATCTGCGCCAATTGCAGTGAAGGATTGAGTGTTTGGCAAGATTAAGGAACTGAAAAGTGAAAGAAAGCGTATTTCTTATGTTTTTCACTTTTCATCGCTCACTTTTCACCTATTTTTACAGCTATGGGTATTGAAAAAGATATACAACAACAGCATTTCAGGAATGAATACCAGAAGGCTTCTGTGAATATCATTTATTCTGCCAACTGGTTAAATGAGAAGATCAAAACCATGCTTGATCCGGATGACATTACCCCACAGCAATATAATATTCTTCGTATTCTCAGGGGGAGCCAGCAACCACTCAGTACTCTACAAATACGCTCAAGAATGCTGGATAAGATGAGTGATACCAGCCGTATTGTAGAGCGACTACTCAAAAAGGGACTGGTCGAAAAGAAAGTTTGCACTGCTGATAAAAGGCTGGTAGATGTCAGCATCTCAAAAAAGGGGCTTTCATTGCTGGACAAACTGGATAAAAAGAATGCTGAAATCGATCAGTTAATGCAAAACTTATCAGAAACAGAAGCTGCTACACTCAATAAGCTGTTGGATAAAGTTCGTGAACTGACCTCTTAAATGTTAATTTCCACGCTTATTATTTTGATTTCTTCCACAACGGGTCACTTCGCGCATGACTGGTTTATCTTTAGGATATGAAATCTTTGTTGCGTATACTCCCCTTGTCATTATTTCTTGTTCTGTTTTTGCATCCAAAAGCACAATACTCGCCGAACTATGAATTCAGAGCGGCTTGGGTGGCTACGGTGGAAAATATCGACTGGCCTAGCAAAAGAACCTTATCTACCGAAGAGCAACAAGCTGAGTTTATCAAGCTGGTGGAAATGCATCATCGCAATGGCATGAATGCATTGATCGTTCAAATTCGTCCTTCAGCAGATGCATTCTATCCTTCATCGTTAGAACCGTGGAGTGAGTATCTTACTGGGAAACAAGGGTTACCGCCATCTCCTTATTATGACCCACTTGAATTCATGATTCAAGAAACACATAAACGAGGTATGGAATTTCATGCATGGTTAAATCCTTATCGGGCTGTATTCAATATTCTTCGCTCTTCCATTGCACCCAATCATATCAGCAAACAGCACCCCGAATGGTTTGTAACCTATGGCGATAAAAAATACTTCAATCCCGGAATCCCGGAAGTACGCGATCATGTTTCAGCAGTAGTAAAAGATATTGTAAAGCGTTATGCCATTGACGCCATTCATATGGATGATTATTTCTATCCTTATAAAATTCCCGGGAGAGAATTTCCGGATCAATCTACTTTTCAGCAATATGGAAAAGGAATGACGAAAAACGAATGGAGAAGAAGTAATTGCGACAGTATCATCGTTCAACTACAACAAACCATCAGAAAAACAAACCCAAAAGTAAAATTTGGTATCAGTCCATTTGGCGTATGGCGCAATAAACATCAAGATCCGATGGGAAGTGAAACCAGATCGGGACCTACCAATTACGATGAGCTACATGCAGATGTATTATTATGGTTACAAAAAGGATGGATCGATTATATCGCTCCACAACTGTATTGGGAACGTGGACATGCTTTAGCGAGTTATGATATCCTACTCCGTTGGTGGAATGAACATAGCTATGAAAGACACTTATACATCGGTCATGGAATTTATCGTGCCGGAAGCAATAATGCTTGGAAGAACAGAAATGAAATTCCTGAACAGATCAAGGCACTAAGAAGCTATGAAAATGTGCAGGGAAGTATTTATTACAACAGCAGTTCATTCAACCGAAACCCAAATGGATGGAATGATAGCTTACAGCAAAACTATTATCGTTATCCGGCCTTGGTTCCTCCAATGCCCTGGATCGACAATACCATTCCCCCACAGCCTTTGGTAGAAAAAGCAAATGAACATACCTATAAACTTGCCTACAAAGGAGAAGAAAAGATCAAAGGTTTTGCGGTATTCATGCATCAGGGAAAAGAAGAGCCTGATTTTGCAAATAGTCAAATGATTCTTTTTATCCCCGGTGATAAAAACGCAATTATCGATCTAAGCAAGCTACCGGAAACAAAAAATAAAAATGTATTGATCGCTTCTGTAGATACAGATAATAATGTAAGTCCGCTCCGTTTATTACAATGAGCCATCAAACAGCACCCGTTTCTCTTGCACACCTGACCAAGCCCCAAAACGTTGTTCTACCGCCTGAAAGCGGTGATCAAATATCCCCCTGAGTTGTGTGCGCACCATAATGGTATTGGCAATATCTCCCAAAAACCAAAGTGGTAATTTGTAATGAACAATATCCGTCATTTCCACACCCCCATCAATAGCCTTGAAATGGTGTTGATGATGCCATAAACTATAGGGACCAAATCGTTGCTCATCTACAAAAAAATTCTGCTCCTCCACATGTGTGATTTCTGTCATCCAATACAAAGGAATACCTAGCATGGGACTCACTTTATACTCAATGATTTGTCCTTGGTACATTCTGTCGCCATGGTGTTTACTAATGATATTGAAACCAAGATTAGAAGGAGTGATTTCTTTCAGGTTCTGTGGCCGACTAAAAAAATCCCAAGCCTCTGCCAGCGAGATCGGAATTTTCTGTACGGTTTTGAGCGAATAGACCTTTGACATGCATTTGCTTTGTGTAATAACAGCTTCTGAGGCAAAAAGTTCGCGTTGGTGCAGGGTACTAGGTACTAGGTGCTAGGTTTTAGTGGCTGGGAATTTCTTGTTTATCATAGAGTATTGGAGTATTGGTTTCAACATTTACTTTTGCATTTCCACACCCAGTACCCAGCACCCTGCACCTATTATTCCTCTATCTTTATTCCATGATTACCCGTGAACAACAACAGGCTCAATTCAAGAAGATTTATGGAGGACTCAATGAGCAACAAAAAAGTGCCGTGGATAAGACCGAAGGTCCGGTAATGGTGATTGCGGGACCGGGTACGGGTAAAACACAAATTTTAGGAGCCCGTATCGGAAAACTTCGTTTGGAAACAGATACACAGCCTGATAATATTTTATGCCTAACCTATACTGATGCAGGTGTGGTAGCTATGCGAAAAAGGTTATTAACTTTTATCGGACCGGATGCCTATAAAGTAAATATTTGCACTTTTCATGCTTTTTGTAATGATGTGATTCAGGATAATCTCTCTCTATTTGAAAAAAATGCTCTTGATCCTGTATCTGATCTTGAAAGAATTGATTTGCTAAAAACATTGATCGACAGTTTCCCAAAAAATCATCCATTAAAAAGATATAGAGGGGATGTATATTTTGAAATAAAAAATCTCCAACAGCTTTTCAGTAACATGAAGAGAGAAGGTTGGCAGCCGGAATACATCAACCAATGTATTGATAGTTACTTGAATGATTTACCCAATCGCGAAGAGTTTATCTATAAAAGAAATCAGGGTTCTTTTAAGAAAGGAGACCTGAAAGAAAATAAGATCGCAGAAGAAAAAGAAAAGATGGAAAAGCTTCGCGCAGCGGTAAATGAGTTTACTCGTTTTCAGCAAATCATGCGAAGCAGGAACTTATATGATTTTGATGACATGATCAACTGGGTGATTGATGTATTCAAAAACCATCCAAATGTATTGGCAAGGTATCAGGAACAATACCAGTACATTTTAGTAGATGAATTTCAGGATACCAGTGGCACCCAAAACATGCTGGTAAAATTATTGATCAGTTATTGGGAGGAACCGAATGTATTTGTTGTGGGCGATGACGACCAGAGTATTTATCGTTTTCAGGGAGCGAACGTGGAGAATATGCATGAGTTTGCAAAACAATTCAGTGACTCATTGCATACAGTAATACTCACCAACAACTATCGTTCTACACAACCTATTCTGGATGTATCCAGAACACTCATAGAGAGAAACCAAGAAAGATTGGTGAATAAAATTGAAGGATTGAGTAAAGTATTGACTGCTGCCAATACCCAGATCAATGACAGTACAATACTTCCTACGATCAGAGAATATGAAAATCCACGTGAGGAAATGATCCACCTCACATTACAAGTGGAGGAACTGATACAAAGTGGTGTGGCACCCGGACAGATCTGTGTAATTTATCGAGAAAATAAACCACACGAAGACCTGGCGAAGTATTTTCAGCAAAAACAAATACCGGTTTACACTAAAAGAGATATTAATATTCTTCATGAACAAATTTGTAAGCAATTATTACAATTGTTGAGATATCTCAAAGATGAACACCATATTGCCTTTAGCAGTGACCAGCTATTATTTGAAATACTTCACTTTCAATGGTTCGCTATCCCATCCATTGAAATTGCAAAGCTGAGCGCTGAAGCAGCTCAAAAAAAACCGAATGACCAAAAAATATCTTTGCGTCAGTTGATCGCAGAGAAACTACAAGCTCCATTACCTGATTTATTCAGCACAGAAATACCCGGACTTAGAAAAGCACAGTCCGTCTTAGAAAAACTAATCACTGACGTTTCAAATGTAACCGTACAACAATTGTTTGAAAATTGTATTCGAGAAACAGGCTTGCTGGCTTATGTCATGAACAGCCCGGATAAACACTGGCTTTTACAATTGCTCACCGGATTATTTGACTTCATAAAAAAAGAAACGCATCGAAATCCAAACCTAACATTGGAAAAACTGCTGAATATTTTTGATTTGATGGAGGATGAATCATTAGTACTTCCATTGATTCGCGTATCGGGTACGGATCGAGCGGTGAATCTACTCACCGCACATGGTTCAAAAGGATTGGAATATGATTACGTGTTCATTGCAGGATGTAACTCATCCAACTGGGAAAAGAAAAGAAAACCCGCAGGTGGATATAGCATGCCGGATACCATTTTTGCATCTCAGCCTGTACATAGTGAAGAAGAAGAGCTTAGAAGACTATTTTATGTAGCCATGACACGTGCAGCCCAACACTTGTTCATTTCTTATACCAGTACCAATAAGGATGGAAAAGCCATTGAACCTTCGATGTTCATTGCTGAAATCAGAGAAGAGCATGCATTACCGTATGAAAAGATCAGTCTGCCGACAGAAACCATTGCTGATTTTGCTATTTTATCACTAAGCAAAGAATTAAAACCGGAGATCGAACATACCGAAGCAGCATTTATTGATCAATTGCTGGATAAGTTTGTAATGAATGTAACTGCGTTGAATAATTACCTGAAATGTCCATTACAGTTTTATTTCAATAACCTGGTACGTGTTCCTTCCGGAAAATCAGAAGCTACCGAGTTTGGATCGGCAGTTCACTATGCTTTACAGAAGCTATTTGAGAAAATGCAGGAGAACAATAATCAGTTCCCACATCAGTCGGAGTTTATGGCAGCATTTAAATCATACATGGATCGCAATAAAGAGCATTTTACCAAAGAGCAGTTCGCAAGAAGAATTGAACAGGGAGAACAGGTTTTACCAGCCTATTATGAACGTTATATTCACGATTGGGAAAAGATTGTTAAGATTGAAGCCAATATCAGGAATGTTACTATAAAAGGTATTCCTTTAAAAGGCAAGCTGGATAAGCTTGAATTTAATGGCAGACAGGTGAATGTGGTAGATTATAAAACAGGGGATGCTGAAAAAGGAATCAAAAAATTAAATCCACCTAGCGAGAAAGAACCAAATGGTGGAGACTATTGGCGACAGGCGGTGTTTTATAAAATATTGGTCGATAACTACCCATCCAAAAACTGGGAAGCGGTGAGTGCAGAATTCGATTTTATTGAGCCCGATAAAAAGAAAGGATATTTGAAAGAAAAAAGGGTTATTACAGCTCAGGATATTGCCAGTGTAACCGCACAAATTGAAATGGTTTGGGAAAAAATTCAAAAAAGAGATTTTTATACCGGATGTGGTAAAGAAGACTGTCGCTGGTGTGAGTTCGTAAAAACCAATGAGATGGCAGTTGCCTTACATGAACCGGATGAAAATGAGGAAGAAGCAGTATGATTAACATGATTTTTAGCTCAATGAGTATAACGCTACACAGAAAGCCTGTAAGTTTGCACCACGCATGAAAAATCTTTTGACGCTCATTATTCGCTTATATGGTATCGCGCTTTGTTTGGTGATCATGATCATGGCTAATTCTTGTGCGAATATGATACCCCCCAGTGGAGGTCCAAGAGATAGTTTACCTCCACGGTTGGTGATAGCCAATCCCAAAGACTCAGCTACCAATGTAAAGACTAAAAATATTCTACTCACATTTGATGAATTTGTGTCTTTACAGAATACAGAAAACATCATTTATGCTCCTGTTCCCAAGAATCTTCCGCAGGTTGATTATAAATTAAGAAATGTAACAGTTCGCTTCAAAGATTCATTGGAAGAGAATACTACATATTCTATTGATTTTGGAAACAGTATCATAGATGTCAATGAAAGTAATGTAGCAAAAAATTTTCGCTATGTTTTTTCTACCGGACCTACTATCGATTTCCATACTTATGAGGGTAAGGTATTGGTAGCTGAGACAGGTAAAGTAGATAGTACACTGATTGTTGTATTACACAAAAACACTTCCGATTCTGCGATCAAAAAATTAAGTCCGCGCTTTTTTACCAGAATTGATGGTAAAGGCGCATTCAAATTCAACAATCTTCCTTCCGGTACCTTTGCAGCTTATATTGTGAATGGGAAAAGCTACAATAAAACTTTTGACAGCAGCTCACTCTTTGCTTTCAGAGATTCTTTGGTACAAATTGGCAGCAATAGTAACAAGATAGATACTTTTTATGCTTTTACGCAATCCATTACTACCGATAAGAAAGCTACAGACCCATCCAGTGGCTTACCTCCTTCTTTGCGTGACGATAAAAGATTGCGCTATATCGCCATTTTAGATAATGGTATGCAAGATCTTCTCAGCGATTTTAAAATGGTATTCAATAGAAAAGTATTTTCCTTGGATACCGGGAAAGTGAGATTAACAGATAATGATGACGTATTACAAAAGGGTTACACTGTTGCTTTAGATAGCCTCCGAAAAACATTCACCCTCCGCTATCCTTGGAAAGAAAATACGACATATAAACTGGTCATTCAAAAAGATGCTGCGCTGGATAGTAATGCTACTTCACTTCCCAAAACAGACACACTACTTTTGAGTATACGAAAAGAAACAGAGTACGGCAGCGTTCGCTTTCGCTTTTTGAATGTTGATACCAGTCAGCATGCCGTATTACAGCTCTTTCAAAATGATGAACAAGTAGCTTCCTATCCCATCAATCAAAATGATATTCAGATCCGTCGCTTTAAACCGGGTAGCTATGAGTTGAGAATTTTGTACGATAGAAATAAAAACGGTAAATGGGATACCGGAAGCTTTACACCCATCAAAAAGCAACCGGAGAAAGTATTTTATATCCCCCGACAGCTGAATATCCGCGCAAACTGGGATAATGAAACAACCATTGCGTTGCAATAGGCTTCAAGCCGAAAGCTTCAAGCTACAAGTGAGGTAATCGGTAATCTAGGTGTACCAAGCTTGTACCTTGAATCTTGTCTCTTCCTTGTGGCCTGTTGCTTGAAGCTTGCAGCTTGTATCTTTCTCACTTATCTTCGCGCCATGCAATTCCCCTCCTCACTTTTAGAAAATGCAGTAGCGCAGTTTTCCAAGCTTCCGGGTATTGGGAAAAAAACGGCATTACGATTGGTGTTGCATCTATTAAAACAGGAAGTCAATGAAGTGCAGCATTTTGGTGAAACCATTGCACGCATGCGGAGGGATATCAAATTTTGTCAGCGTTGCCATAATATCAGTGATGGTGATATTTGTTCTATTTGCTCCAATTCCATGCGCAATCAGCAAATGATTTGCGTGGTAGAAAATATAAGAGATGTGATTGCCATCGAAACCACCCAACAGTTCAATGGTTCTTACCATGTACTAGGCGGTATCATTTCTCCTCTTGATGGTGTTGGTCCTGAACAGTTAAGCATCGAATCACTTGTTCAGCGTATAGAGAAAGAAAAGACCGAGGAAATTGTTTTTGCCTTGAACCCAAATATCCAGGGAGATACTACTATCTACTATATCCAGAAAAAAATTGCACACCTTCCTTGTCGCATTACCACCATTGCACGAGGTATTGCTTTTGGGGGCGATCTTGAATATGCAGATGAAATGACCCTAGCAAAGAGCATTGCAAATCGACTTCCGGTGCAACAATATGTGAAATAGGTGTTTTTTGCCCAAAAGCAACCTTTCTTTCCACTTTTCGTAATAGTTCATATAAACAAGATCGACTAATTTGCCGTTTAAACATTGAATTTTTCTAGGAGCAGTATTTGTTTTATCTTTTGATCTTTAATCGGTAATGAACTAAAACAAAAAATAACTGTTTCTTTCATTCAAATCAAGTATATGGAAATATCAGGTTTAATGGCAGGATTGGTCAGCACAGGCATCATTTGGTTGGTCTTGATGATCATATCTGTGATTACAGTATCGAAAAGGACAGATATAGATAAGAGCCAGCGACAAAAATGGATGATCATAGTAGCAATTCTTCCATTTCTGGGTCTATTGATATATGTAGTTACGAACTTCAGTAAAGCGAAGAAGTTGTTATGGTTGGGAATATTAGGTGCGGTTTTATCGGTTGCGGCAACTGTATTTTTTGTTTACAACCGTAAGCATGAAGATGTGAGTCAGAAAGAAGGGGTACAAATGACTGCGCAGCAATTATTCGATGCTTTCAAAGCAGATGAAAACGCAGCCAACGCTTTGTATCTGGATAAAGCAATAGAATTGTCGGGCGAGATATTAGCAGTGAATACAAACCAGGATGGTCAGGTTGTCGTAGATATAAAAACAAATGATCCATTCGTAGTGATCAATTGTACTTTTAAGACAAATCCGGGTGCATTGACTGTAGGACAAAACATTACATTCAAAGGCTTTTGCAGGGGATATATTCCCGATGCCAATGTTGTTATCAACGATGGTATTTTAGTAAAATAAGAAAGGAAAGATTATGAAGAAAATTATCGGGCTCTTATCATTAGTTCTTTTCATCGGAATGCAAGCCGATGCACAGAAAATATTTGGAACACGTAATGGTAAGATCACATTTGAATCTCCCACAGATGGAGACGTGAAAGCGGTGAATAATGAAGTGACCAGCAGAATAGCTGATAACGGACAGATCACTTTCAGCATGCTGATCAAAGGTTTTAAATTCAAATATGCAGAAATGCAAGAGCATTTCAATGATCAATATGCTGAGAGCAGCAAGTTTCCAAGAGCTGATTTTAAAGGCAATATTGTGAACCTGAAAGATGTGAATTTCACAAAAGATGGAAGCTATCCCGTAACAGTAAAAGGAGATCTGACCTTGCATGGTGTTACTAAAAACATCACCGTAAAAGGGAATATTGAAATCAAAGCTGGAAAGCCAAGTGCCAGAGCCGGATTCGTGATCAACATGAGCGATTTTAAAATCGACGCATCTTCCGTTACAGAAAAAGTAACAGTAGATATCAACTGTCAATACCAGTAATCATTATCACCATAAAAACACCTGTATGAAGATCTTATTTAAAAGGTCAATGGCTATTTTTTGCCTAACCCTTATCACATTTAGTGCTGTTGCACAACAAACAGATCTGTTTAAAATGCAAGACAGCACTGCTGCAGCGGAAGACAAAAACAGAACTGAAAAAACGCTCAACACTTTTTATTCCACTCGCTTGGTGACCACACAAACGGTAGAAATAACCGGTAAAGGGAGCATGGACTTTCGTATCAATCACCGTTTTGCTCCTTTAAATCAAGGGTTCTATAATTTATTTGGACTGGATTTTGTTGCAGCACGTATTGGCTTTGATTTTGGGTTGGCAGAAAATTTAATGATTGGTATTGGAAGAACGGGAACCAATAAGGAAGCGGATGCTTTTGTAAAATACAGACTACTCAGGCAAAGCAGTGGTGTGAAAAATGTACCGGTATCAGTTTCTTTATTGGGCTCAGTCATGTATCGTGGAGTACGCTATGCTGATCCGACTTTGAATGTAAAAACCCAAGACAGAACTTATTATACGGCACAATTAATGATTGCGAGAAAGTTCAATGAAAATACTTCTCTTCAAATCTCCCCTACCTATACAAGATACAACCGAATTCTGTTCTTATCGGGAGGAGCGAAAGACCTTTTCTCTGTAGGCTTTTTAGCTAGACAAAAAGTTAGTAAGCGCGTAAGCATCAATGCTGAATATTTTGTTCAGACAGAGCGTTTCGACGGCACGTATAATCCATTATCCATTGGAGTAGATATACAAACAGGTGGGCACGTATTCCAATTACATTTCACCAACTCTATCGGCATGAACGAACATACTTTTATTCATGAAACTTTTGGATCATGGGGTAAAGGTGATATACGCTGGGGTTTTAATATCTCCAGAATATTCAATATTGGTCGAAAGAAAAAAGCTTAAAGAGATAAAACCACTTAAAAGCCCCTGTATTCATGATTACAGGGGCTTTTTTATCGCATTTTACTTATCTTTGTACCCTACACAGGCGGATTTGTTTATTGTTCGGCCTGCACTCTCGCCTACGGCGGGACAAATCGAACTAATAAACGTACAGAAAAGCACCCTCAAATTTTCTCCCTACGTTTTATTGGTTCACTCAAGTAAATGAACAATTGATTGTTCTAAAAGAAGTGAATTATGAGTATTCGTAAAGAATTGGAAAAAAGAATTCTGGTGATTGATGGTGCCATGGGTACCATGATCCAGCGTCACAAATTAACAGAAGCCGATTATCGTGGTGAGGGATTCAAAGACTGGCATTGCGACGTAAAAGGAAACAATGACCTATTATGCATCACTCAACCGGATATCATCAAAGGTATTCATAAAGAATATCTGACTGCCGGTGCTGATATTATTGAAACCAATACTTTCAGCAGCACAACGATTGCAATGGCTGATTATGATATGCAATCACTTGCCTATGAGTTAAATGTAGCTGCTGCAAAATGTGCAAAGGATGCCGTTAAAGAATTTATCGCTGAAAATCCAACTACAACTCCTAAATATGTTGCAGGGGCCATTGGTCCATTGAATAAAACATTGAGCCTGTCGCCTGATGTGAATAATCCCGGTTTTCGAGCAGTTACATTTGATGAAGTGGTAACAGCTTACAAAGAACAGATCAAAGGATTGGTAGATGGCGGTGTAGATATTTTATTGATCGAAACCATTTTTGATACACTCAATGCCAAGGGTGCCATTTTTGCCGCCAAACAATTTTTCCGTGAAACAGGTATTCCTGAATTGCCGATTATGATCAGTGGTACCATTACGGATGCATCGGGAAGAACATTGAGTGGACAAACACTCGAAGCCTTTTATACCTCTGTAATGCATGCAGAACCCTTAAGTGTGGGATTAAACTGTGCGTTAGGTGCTGCTGAAATGCGTTCACATATTGAAGAACTGAGTCAGATTGCAGCTTGTTATACTTCTGCATACCCCAATGCCGGATTACCGAACGCAATGGGAGAATATGATGAAGCACCCCATCAAACAGCTCATTTCATTGAAGAATGGGCACAACAAGGTTTTGTAAATATTGTAGGCGGTTGCTGCGGAACCACACCCGATCACATCAAACATATCGCCGATCACGTTAAAAAGATTTCACCCAGACCACTTCCTGTAATTGAAACAGCATTGGTTTAATTTTTAAGTTAACGACATGAGTTCAGCTACTATTATAAAACCCTATCTCCGTTTATCAGGTCTTGAGCCCTTGGTGGTTAGACCGGAAACCAACTTTGTGAATGTTGGTGAAAGAACGAACGTAACAGGTTCAAAGAAATTTGCGAGACTGATTCGCGAGAACAAGTATGAAGAAGCATTGTCTGTTGCCCGTCAACAAGTAGAGAATGGCGCGCAGGTGTTGGATGTGAATATGGATGACGCATTATTGGATGGTGTAAAAGCCATGACCACTTTCTTGAATCTTTTGCAAAGTGAACCGGATATTGCACGTATACCGATCATGATCGATAGTTCAAAATTTGAGATCATTGAAGCCGGATTGAAATGTGTACAAGGGAAATGCATTGTGAATTCCATCTCCATGAAAGAAGGAGAAGAGAAATTCATTGAACAGGCATTCATTTGTAAAGCATTTGGTGCAGCTGTTATTGTAATGGCATTTGATGAAGTAGGACAAGCCGATACCAAGGCAAGAAAAGTAGAGATCTGTCACCGCGCGTATAAAATTCTTACTGAAAAAGTAGGCTTCCCACCACAGGATATTATTTTCGACCCCAACATTTTTGCAGTAGCCACCGGTATTGAAGAGCATAATAATTATGCGGTAGATTTTATTGAAGCAACCAGAGAAATCAAACAGTTGATGCCACTCACCAAAGTAAGTGGTGGTGTATCAAACGTTTCATTTTCATTCCGAGGCAATGACCATGTACGTGAAGCCATTCACTCTGTATTTCTATTTCATGCTATCAAGGCCGGAATGGATATGGGTATTGTGAATGCCGGACAATTGGTGGTATACGATGAAATAGAACCCACACTTCGCGATCTATGTGAAGATGTACTGCTAAACAGAAATAACGAAAATAATGAAGCCACTGAAAAACTCATTGCGTTTGCAGAAACCGTGAAAGCAAAGGGTAAAGTGGAAGTGAAAGATGAAGCCTGGCGTAATGAGCCTGTTGAAAAAAGACTGGCACATTCTCTCATCAATGGTATCACTGATTATATTGAAGCAGATACAGAAGAAGCCCGACAAAAATATCCCAAGCCACTGGATGTGATTGAAGGTCCATTGATGGATGGAATGAACATTGTGGGTGATTTATTTGGTGCCGGTAAGATGTTCTTACCACAAGTGGTGAAGAGTGCACGTGTAATGAAAAAAAGCGTAGCAGTCCTCACTCCTTACATTGAAGCGGAGAAAGAAGAAAGAAAACAAGCACACCTCAGAGCCGGAACTGCCAACACAGAAGCAGCCGGTGCAGCAAAAATATTATTGGCCACTGTGAAAGGTGATGTACACGATATCGGAAAAAATATTGTAGGTGTGGTATTGGGTTGTAATGGATATGATATTATTGATCTGGGCGTAATGGTACCTGCGGATAAAATTTTGGATGCCGCACAAAAAGAAAATGCAGACATCATTGGTTTGAGCGGACTGATCACGCCTTCATTGGATGAAATGGTACATATTGCCAAAGAAATGAAGCGTCGTGGTATGACGCAGCCCTTATTAATTGGAGGAGCTACTACCTCCAGAATGCATACTGCTGTTAAGATTGCTCCGGAATATGGCAATGGTGTGATTCATGTATTAGATGCTTCCAGAAGTGTAACGGTTGCAGGCTCCCTGTTAAACAAAGAACAGAAAGAGGTCTTCCTGAAATCTACCACTGAGGAATATGTAAAACTGAAAGAAGGATTTGATAATAAAAAAAGTATCAAACAATACTTGCCTTACAGTGAAGCATTACAGAATAAAGTCAATATCGATTGGGCAAATTTCTCTCCTGTTACGCCTGGTTTTACAGGTGTTCAAGTATTTGCAGATGCAGATTTGAATGAGATTCGTTCTTATATCGATTGGAAACCTTTCTTCATTGCTTGGGAAATGCATGGTAATTTCCCTGAGATATTGACTGATACTGTGGTTGGAAAAGAAGCTACTAAATTGTACAATGATGCCAATGCTTTATTGGATACCATCGTTGCAGAAAAATGGCTCACTGCCAAAGGAACCATTGGTTTCTGGGAAGCTGCCAGTGAAGATGATGATGTGGTTGTAACCAACAAAGACAAAAAGACCACGCTTTCCTTCCTGCGTCAACAAATCAAAAAAGCTCCCGGACAACCGAATTTATCTTTAGCTGATTTTATTGCTCCTGCAAGCAGCGGAAAGAAAGATCATATCGGTGCTTTCGCTGTCACCATTCATGGCATTGACGAACACATCAAGATATTTGAAGCGAATCATGATGATTATAACAAGATCATGCTACAAGCTTTGGCCGATCGTTTAGCGGAAGCATTTGCAGAATTCCTGCATTTGAAAACCAGAAAAGAATATTGGGGCTATGATCAAAATGAGTCACTCAGCAATGAAGAGCTCATCAAAGAAAAATATGTGGGTATTCGTCCGGCGCCGGGCTATCCTGCATGTCCGGATCATACCGAGAAGTATAAATTATTTGATTTACTACAAGTCACTCAAAACATCGGCATAGAACTTACAGAAAGTCTGGCCATGTATCCTGCATCATCTGTATGTGGATGGTATTTTGCGCATCCGCAAAGTCAGTACTATGGAGTAGGCAAAATTCAGCAAGATCAGTTTGAAGACTATGCCAGAAGAAAAGGCATGACAAAAGAAGTTGCAGAAAAATGGCTGAGTCCGGTGTTGGAAGGATAGAGAATATAGAATGTAGAATATCCAATTTCGAAATTGGATATTCTACATTCTATATTCTTCTGTTTATCACCTTTTCTCAAACAACCACCACAATCTCCTCCTCGGTTTCACAGTATAGTTTTTACGAACGTATGTTTTAATGTAATCCATGGCTTCTTTCACATCATCAGTGAGGAATAATAGTTTTTTATCTTCCGCAGAAATAGTGCCATGTGTTGCCATATCATCAATACTATCTAACAATGGCTGGAAATAGTCTTTCCCCAATAATACAATCGGAAAATCATTGATCACTTTGGTTTGTGCCAGTGTAAGTGTTTCAAAAAATTCATCCATTGTACCAAATCCGCCCGGCATGATGATAAATGCGTAAGAATATTTTACCAGCAACACTTTTCTGATAAAAAAATAATCAAAAGTGATCCATCGATGCATGTATGGATTGGGGTACTGTTCAAAAGGCAATTTAATATTACAGCCTACTGATTGCCCCCCATTTTCAAAAGCCCCTTTATTGGCTGCTTCCATAATGCCCGGACCACCGCCTGTCATGGTGGTAAATCCAAGTTCTGCAATTTTTTTCCCAACTTCAACCGCTTGCTGATAATAAGGATGATCTTCTTTAAAGCGAGCAGATCCAAATACCGTAATACAAGGACCCACAAAGTGGAGTGTACGAAAGCCTTTAATAAACTGGCGAAAAATCTGCCAAGCAAAAGCTAACTCATTGATCCTGGGTTTCGGTCCATCCAAATACACGAGTTCTTTGGCCGGAATAATCCTTTCTGTTTTATTCATATCTATCCTTATATTGATTAAATTTCAAATTAGCACAAAATTTGCTGTAATAATAAACAGTTAAACATCCTTAACAGTTTTATGAGAAAATTTTACTGCGTCATCATATGCACCGCATGCTTACTATCGGCATCCGCACAAAAAAAAGTATTACTGGAACAATTCAGGACTTTCTCAATGGTAGGACCGGTGATGCAGTATCTAAAACAAGAAGAAACCAAAGCTGTATTACTCAAACAATTGAACAATAGCTTACTGAAACATAAAAATGCGCAACTCATGAATCAAGATTTGCGCATAACAGTATTACCCGAATTGAAACCAACCGGCTCTACTGAAATACCATTTACCATAGCAGACAGCAGTACATGGCATATGTACCTTGATTTATATGAATTTGAAACCAACACTTTTTATTACGTACACCCAGAATACAAGGAAGATTCTGCATTATTCAAAAGAACTGCTTCCGTATTTGATTTAACTGTTGTATTAATCAACTCAGAAAAAGAAATCGTACTAAAAGAAATCATCACCATCTGCATTACGCGAGGTAGTAGTAATGGTTTTGGTATCCAAGCATCTACTCCTTCACTGAGTAATAAAGGGTTTACAGATATGCTCAATCACGCATTTGAGCGCATCCTGGATCCGGAAAATAAAATAGGAATGCTTGAGATAAAAGCAGCGCCGGTATTCTACGCTGATAATTTCTTACTCCCCATCATCAGTAATTATCCTGTTATACAAGTAAACAATAAAAATAATATTGCCTCCTATAAAAGAGATCAGACCGACGAGCTCATTCGACTGGGTGAACCCTTTTATGAAGAACTCTTTACAAAAGGGAAAAATAAAAACGTTGTAGACATGTCTATTATAAGTACCGCTATCAATAGTACAGGTAGACAAAACAGTTCTGATTTTGTTCAGTTAAAACAAGACAGCAGAGACGTGCTGAGAGATAAAAATTATTCTTTAAAAATGCTGATTGAGATCAACCCTATCTTTAATTATTTAAATGAAGACGAAGTATTTACCAGTTTCATGCCCGATTCTCTACATTTTTTATTGAAAGACCAGGATACAATCGCCAAATTCAAGATCATAAAAAACACCGGTTTAGTAGTAGAGAATAAATGGGTCTTAAAAACAAAAAATAACGGTTTAGGAGCAGAAAACAGAATGATCTACCTGAATAAACTCAGCAATGGCTATGATAGTATCAGTATTTTCTTAATGAACCCTGATGAAGTTTCAAGAAAAATTTTTTCAGAGTATGTCATTACCGGACTCATACACAATCAGCCTTTCACGATTATGTGTAGCAATAAAAACACATTGAAAGAATTTTATCTGAATCAAAACAATGTAGCCGTTGCTATGGGAAAATTTTTACCGGAAAGAATTGCTGTTTTTGATGCATCTTTAGACAAAGAAATATTGAATCAGTTGATGATGATTGGGTTTTCCCGTCTCTTCCGATAAATCAGACAGCTATGCGCATCATTTCATATAATGTCAACGGCATCAGAGCCGCCATGAAAAAGGGTTTTACAGATTGGTTAGCAACCAATCCGGCAGATATTATTTGTCTACAAGAAACCAAAGCCAATCAAGAAGATGTAGATGTAAGTGCTATTGAAAAAATGGGTTATCAAACATTTTGGTATTCCGCTCAAAAAAAGGGTTATAGTGGGGTTGCTATTTTTACAAAAATAAAACCCGATCAAGTACTTTATGGAAATGGTATAGATCAAAGCGATGCTGAAGGAAGAGTGATCAGAGCTGATTTTGGAGATATTACCCTCATCAATGCATATTTTCCTTCCGGTACCAGTGGGGATGAAAGACAAACTTATAAATACCAGTGGCTGGATGAATTTTTTACATACGTACAAGCATTGAGAAAGAAAAGAAAGAAACTGATTGTAACGGGCGATTATAATATTGCGCATACGGAAATTGATATCCATGACCCGAAAGGAAATAAAAAGTCATCGGGATTTTTACCGGAAGAACGTGCGTGGATGGATCAGTTTTTAGCCAATAAGTGGGTAGATACCTTCCGTCAGCTTCATCCGCAAGCTACGGGTGCGTATTCCTGGTGGAGTCAAAGATTTCCATCAGTACGGTTACAAAACAAGGGCTGGAGGATCGACTATATCAGCATTACAGATACTCTAGCACCTCAATTGAAAGCAGCTGCTATTTATCCGGATGTGAAACACAGCGATCATTGTCCGATTTACGCAGAAATCATCTAATACTCATACAAACTATAAATTTTTCATCGTGTATATCTATAATGTAACCATTCAATTGGCCTGGGGTATTCATGAAAACTGGCTACAATGGATGAAAACCAAACATATTCCGGAAGTAATGGCTACCGGTTGTTTTACAGATTTTCGTTTTGTACGTGTGCTTGAAATGGATGAAACCGAAGGACCTACTTATGCCACTCAATATTTTGCCGCTACCAAAGAAGACTATAATCGTTACATTGAGCATCACGCAAGCGCTTTACGTAAAGATGCACTGGATATTTGGGGCAATCAATTCGTTGGTTTTCGTTCTTTAATGCAGGTTGTGAATTGAGTGTGGATAGTTTTGCAAATTCATTTTGACAATCACAAAACTTCGCTATATTGCTCTGAAACCCGCTTCGGGACTGCTTTTCAGCTTAAATCATCTGAAACCATTGATAATAAAGGGTTTCAAGAGATAACAGTGTTGAAACATGCAATGCATAATTGATACGCAATCGGCTGAAATGCTTGTTGGCGAAGGGTTTTAAGGAATCACAAAAAGACGATAAAGTTGTAAAAATATTTTGCTATTTGATAAAAGCGAATAAATTTGTTTCTCTTATTAAAATACATCTAAAAACACATCTATGAACAAAGCTGAATTAATCGCACAACTCGCAGAAGATGCAGGTATCACCAAAACTCAAGCTAACGCTGCTTTAGATTCTTTTGTTGATACTGTAACTAAAACCCTGAAAAAAGGTGATAAAGTTACTTTAGTAGGTTTCGGTACTTTCTCTGTATCTAAGCGTGCTGCTCGTACAGGTCGTAACCCTCAAACTGGTGAGACGATCAAGATCAAAGCTAAAAAAGTTGCCCGCTTCAAAGCCGGTAAAGAACTGAGCGCTAAGATCTAATCTAAGCCTCCAAAAAGAATTGAACCCCGCTTTCGCGGGGTTTTTCTATTTTTGCAGCTCACTATTTATCAATTAAAACATAATTACCATGGGTAGAGGCGATAAAAAAACCGCTAAAGGAAAGAGATTCAAAGGTTCATTCGGCAAAAGCCGTCCGGCCAATGCGAAAGCTACTGCTGCAAAAGCCAAGAAAGCTGCTGCAAAAGCTTCTTAGGATCTTTGATTTTTTGATCTTTGATTTTTTGATTTGGTTGAAAAGCTAATGACTTTTGTCAATCACAGATCAAAAAATCAAAGATTCAAACTCTGTTACTCGCTATTTCCTCCAACGCAAATACCAGCTTGTCTAAATCTTGTAATCGGGTGTATACATGTGGTGTAACTCTTACACAACTAATGTTTTCCCAGACGATACCAACGGTATGAATTTTATAGGTATTGAATAATGCCTGATCCAATTGCGCGGGTGTCATGCCATCAATAGATACACCACAAATTGCACAAGCATATTCGGGTTTGAATGAGGTATGTATTTTTACCTTAGGAATATTCCTTGCTTTCTCCGCCCAATAATTTTTTAGGTAACGAATCCGTTCTTCTTTTCTTTTTGCTCCGATCGCATTGTGAAAGTTCAAAGCCTCTCCTATTCCTTGTTCTATTGGAAAGCTTCTGGTACCAAGGGTTTCGAACTTTCTGATGTCATCACTCCTAGGTTTATCATTACAAACCAAGGGCCATATCTTTTCTATTTTTTCTTTTTTAATCCATAACATCCCACTGCCTATTGGGGCACTAAGAAACTTGTGTAGACTGGTGCCGAAATAATCACATTCCAAGTCGGGTATTTTAAAATCAAGTAAACCAAAAGAGTGGGCCCCATCAACAATCACTTCCAATCCACGCTGATGCGCCATTTGTGCAATCTTCTTCACCGGAAGAATTTGTCCGATCCAGTTGATGATATGTGTTAGGTGTAAAATTTTTGTTTTAGGCGTGATGGCTTTTTCAAATGCTGATACAATGGCATCATCATCTTCCATCGGAAAATCAAAACTGATCTGTGTATATACAATCCCATCACGCAATGCTCTTTGTTTCCAAGCCTGAATCATATTTGGATAATCTTGCTTGGTACCTATCACTTCATCTCCTGCTTTCAGATCCAATCCAAAAATCACCGTATTCAGTGCTTCGGTAGCATTTCTGTTGACTGCAATTTCTTCGGGAGAACAGCCCGCCAATGTAGCCAGCTTATAACGCAAAGGTTCACGCCCTTGGTCTAAAATGCGCCACATATAGTAGGATGGACCTTCATTAGACAATTGATTGAATCTTTCTACTGCTTCCTGTACCACTCTGGGAGAAGGACTGACTCCTCCATTATTGAGATTGATCAGATTGGGATTCACCGTATAGGATTGTTGAATAACCGTCCAATAATCTTCATCTATAGCCGTTTGTTCCGGACTAAAACCAGCCACTCGTTGCTGCTCAGACTGCCATTCAGCGGCATGTACTTGCTGAAACAGACTATTGACAGAAAATGCCCCGGCCAGGAGCCCGATCCTTTGTACAAAATCTCTTCGTTGGTTCACGGTAAAAGGTTGAACAAGAAAGATAGTGAAGGGAATTCAAAAGTCAAAAGTGAAAAGTCAAAAGAAGATTATATATGTTACTTTACCACAGGAGTTGCTCAGAGTTTGGCACAGAGGTTCACAGTATTTTTTTGACTTTTGACTTTTCACTTTTGACTTTCAACTTATCCCTACCTTTGCATAAACTTTCCGGTATGAAACAGCAGGGATGGAAAATGATCGTTTTTTTGGTTGTATTGGTGCTAATCAGTCAGTTGGTAGACGCGCAATGTTCTATTTGCACAAAAACTGCTTCACAATTGGGTGAAGGTCCGGCCAAAGCCCTTAACTCGGCCATTATTTATTTGGCATTTGCTCCTATTGCAATAATGGGTTTCATTGGTTTTCGTTGGTGGAAAAGAGAACAGGAAGTAATGAAAAATGAGAAACAAACTTCTACTAAAGACTAAGGCATCTCTACCAGATCTTCATTTATAAATACCAAGTTTTCATCGGAGATAGAAAAAGAAAAGTTGTATTTGCTAGTGGCCGCAAATACAGCTTTGGAACATCCTTTTTTCATTTGATCATGTAACTCTATCACAATTGCTTTTGTTAAAGGCAGCCAATGCTCATAGTTGCTTTCAAATACTTCCTTTTCAGAACCCTCTATATCAATTTTTAATAGATCAATATGGTTCCATCCTTGCTCACGCATAATAGTACTAATACAAATAGCGGAAATTGAATTTGGATCATTGGGGGATGTTTCCTGAACCATAAAGGAGTTTTTTATTGCTCCATGATCAACTATAATTAAATGAACATCTTTATTCCACAAGCCTTTAAGCAAAGGCTTTACATTAGGATAAGGTTCAATGTTTTTCGACAAAATTTCAAAATTTTCTTTACTTGGTTCAACTGCTACAATTGAGCAATTAGAATATTTTTGCGAAAAATAAACAGAAGCCAAACCGATATTAGCTCCCGCATCTATTACATATTGTACTTCAAAGGGGAAATTAATGTTATACTGATTTCTTAAAAAGACCTGATCGAAAGTAAAATAGTCGGTTGTTTGGGGTCGCAAATAAAAAGGACCTTTATATTTTGAAGCACTTAATACTCCGTAAGGCTTTAGTTTAACCCTTATATAAAGTTTGATTGCATCAATTAACCCGAATGCTTTAGTCATTTTTTTGAAACGAGATGACATAAATACCTATTATAATGATTATACAATAATGCAAAGTACAACATAGCATCTTGATCTTTCAGTATTTGGTTAAATTAAACATTATAGCTTATTTTGTTATCAATCTTATAGCCGTCAGGCATCAATAATGACACAGCAACCCGCAATAGTTAGTATTGTTATTCCGTGTTATAACCATGGGCAATATCTTCAAGAAGCATTGGATAGTATAGATTACAGTAAAATCAACTACAGTGTTGAAATTATTATAGTTGATGACGGATCTTCAGATCATGAAACACTTCAAAAACTAGAGAGTCTAAAGCAATTAAATTATAGGGTTATTCATCAAACGAATGGAGGACCTGGCAAGGCTCGCAACACCGGAATAAATGTTGCAGTTGGAAAGTACATTCTACCATTAGATGCTGATAATAAAATAGATCCTAATTACATCAATAAAGCCATCCCTTTATTAGAAAAAAATCAGGCCGACATTGTATATGCTGCTCCAGAATTTTTTGGAGATACTTCAATTAAGAAGCGTCAATTTAAAGTTCGTCCATTTGATGATTTAGGGCTTGTTACAGGAAATTGTGCAGACGGTTGTGCCATATATAGAAAAGAGGTATGGGAAAAAAATGGCGGCTATGATGAAGCTATGCCTTATTATGGATTTGAAGATTGGGAATTTTGGATCAATGCGTCAAAGAATAACTTTACCTTTCATTTCATCAATGAGAAGTTATTTTTTTATCGTATTATAGGTAATTCAATGATTGCGCAATTCGACAACAACGAAAGAAATGTTTTAATTCATCGCTACTTAGCAAAAAAGCATTCTGATTTTTTTTTGGAGAAACTAGTAAAAATTACCTACATAAGAGAACGATACTTCTATGATCTATTGCGCTTTCCAATAACACCCATTGTCTATTTACTATACTGGTTAGGAATACTTGAAAACACAACATTAAGGGCAAAAAAGAAATATGCTCACTATGAAGTCAATAAAAAAATAGTTTGATAAAATAGTAGCAGCAAATGGTAATTGAAAAAAAACATTTAAATAAAAGTGATCATAAAGAAGAATACATATTCTCTATTATGATACCTAGTTGGAATAATTTAACTTACCTGCAGCTTTGCATAAACAGCATTCGGAAAAACTCCTATTACCCACATCAACTCATTGTTCATATAAATGAGGGATCTGATGGAACTTTAGAATGGATTCAATCACAACCCGATATCAGTTATTCATACAGCCCTGTAAATGTAGGTGTTTGTTATGCACTGAATAGCTGTAGAACATTGGCTGTAACAGATTATCTATTGTATATCAATGATGACATGTATGTATGTCCCAACTGGGATAAGCCTATGTTGGATGAAATAAAAAAAATTGGGCACAAATATTTTTTCCTTTCAGCCACTGCCATCGAAATCAAAGCCCAGAGCAGCTGTTCTATTCAGAAAAATTTTGGAACATCCATTGATCAATTTCAAGAAGAAACACTCATTAAAGAATTCGCCACTATCCCATTTCACGACTGGCAGGGTGCTACCTGGCCCCCCAACGTTGTGCACAAAGATATATGGGACTTGGTGGGAGGCTATAGCGTAGAATTCAGTCCGGGTATGTATTCCGACCCCGATTTCTCCATGAAACTTTGGCAAGCAGGTATCCGTCTGTTTAAAGGATTGGAAAAAAGCCGGGTATATCACTTCGGATCCATTTCTGTTAAACGGGTAAAACGTAATAAAGGTTATTATACATTTATTGCTAAGTGGGGTATGACTTCCGGTACCTTATCAAAATATTATTTAAGAAGGGGTGATAAGTTTGACGGACTGCTTTCAGAACAAAAGATTCCCAAACATATACATCTTAAGAACTTCTTCAAACGCTTTTGGAATGCAGTTCTTCAAAATGGTTAAGCATCTATTTTAAAGAACATTTTGATACAAAATAAGATCTTCATAAATGATGATTTCTTTTTGTACGCTAATATAATATGCCTGTATTTGAAAAAAGTACGCATTCGTTTCCATCTACTCCCAACATCTGTTTTTCGATAAGTGATAGCGAGTATTTCAAGCACCTTTTTTTGATGAGGTAATGATGCCGGACATTTCTCAAACAGCATTTGCATTCTTTTTCTGGCAATCTCTATTCTCGTATTTTTAGTTGGCTTCTCTTTTCCTTGCTGTCGGGTATTGGCTCCAATAGCATTGTCTGTGTGTTGTCTGTATTGAACCAAAACTTCATTTACATATTGGATACCGCCATAACAGGATGCTACAAATCCAAGCCAAAAATCATGGGTTACGATGGTTGGAAAGGGTGCACATTTTTCAATCAGCTCCTTTCTGAATAACATGGCATGTCCCGGAGCCCAAGCACCAATGGTATACATGAGACAGTTATCATAAGTAAGCTGATTTTTGATATCAGACATTTTTTTGAGTAACGACTCCCCCTTTTCATTTATTAGCATTGAATCACTGTATACAGCGATATTATCTTGCATGTGCGAAAGCAATGTTTCAAGTTTATGAGGCAGCCAAATATCATCTTGATCACTGAGTGCCACCAATGAACAAGTAGCATTCAACATGCCTTTTTCAAAGCTTTTGATGTATCCGATATTCTTTTCATTGATGAGTAAACGGATTCGATCATCATGCGCATAGGTTTTGATGATAGCAACCGTATTATCAGTAGATCCATCATCAACGATGAGAATTTCTTTTGGAGCAATGGTTTGTTGAAGTATACTGTTTAACTGCTGTCTGAGATATTTTTCTCCATTATAAGTAGCCATCACGACTGAAATATCAGATGCAGTAAAAGACATAGGATAGTATTACTGTTGTATATAAGAATGAATAAAGCTAAAAAGGTTAAATGTTCCTTTCGATCGTAATGATGCGATCTTGTCTTTTAAAGCCTGCTTATTGATATCTTTCATGCGATGTTGCTGAATTAATTTCCATGCTCTTTCTGTTAGCAACCAATCTTTTCTTTCAGAATGATGCACTTCCTGCTGGTGTTGCTCAATGGCAGTAGCAAGTTCTACTAAGCCTGTTTTATCTGTTGCGATTGTTTTGATGACAGGTATAGCTGTTGTTGTTTGATGAAAAGCAGGGGCTAACATCATTCGTAAATTGCGTACAAAAGTATCCGCCTCGGGACGGTCACTCTTATTCACAACAAAAATATCAGCGATCTCCATTAAGCCGGCTTTCATGGTTTGTACTTCATCCCCTGCCTCGGGAACCACTACCACAACAGTAGTATCTGCTAAGCCTGCAATCTCAATCTCACTTTGTCCAACTCCTACTGTTTCAACAATGATGTGGTCAAAACCTGTTGCTTGCATTAGTGCGGTGATCTCAATAATATGAGGATGCAATCCTCCCAAAGATCCTCTGGTAGCCAACGATCTGATAAATACATTGGGGTGATTGTACCAATCACTCATCCGTATCCGATCTCCTAAAACCGCTCCCAAATTGAAAGGAGAAGAAGGGTCTATACACAATACACCAACTTTTTTACCCGCAGTCACCCACTGCTGTATCAATGCATCTACCAATGTGCTCTTACCGGCTCCCGGTGGACCTGTAATGCCTGTAACGGCAGCATGTCCAACAGGTAATTGCCCCAGAAATTGTTCATACCCTTCCACTTCATTCTCTACCAATGAAATGCTTCTGGCCAATGCTTTTGGTTCAGATAATGCTATTTGTTGTAATAATTGATCCCACATATTGTGATCGGTAGCTTAAATTTAAGTTTACTATTGCAAAAGAAAGTATTTGCTTCCAGAGTATCACCCATTCGTTGATATATCATGAAAAAAGCATGGCTACCTGTTCTACTGATGATCATCTCCCTTGCAGGGTTGTTATGGAGCCGCGCTGTCCTGTCTTTATCCGCAGCTTTATGGATGATATGGCTGTTTACCCATTCTAGAAAAGACCTTGCTCAGAAAGAAAATAAGTCATTACTGATCTGGGGAATAGCTCCTGTATGCATTGCACTATTGGGCTGCTGGCAGAATGGTTTTAACAAAGAAGACCTTGATCATTTACTTACTTTAAGTACTTACATCGTTGCTTCGTTTGCCGGTTCCCTGATTGCGGCAAAACAGCATCAAAGCGCATTGTTGAAATATTGGGTTTGGACAAGTCTGATCGCGTTGAGTTATTCGCTTTTCTGGTACATTACTCATTATCAGGAAGCCCTTATCAGGTATGGTTCAGGACAAACAGTAGCGGTTTGGATGGATCATGATCATGTTCGTTTTGGAATGTTTGTAGCAATCTCTTGCTGTATCAGTTTTGTTTTATACATAGATCAAAAAGTAATGAGGCTGATCAGTTTGTTTTTACTGCTTGCGATTTTACTACTTGCTATTCGTACAGCATGGATCATGATACTGGTCATGATCTTTGTCACTGCCCTGTTTATTTTGATAAATGGTACCCGAGTGCAAAAGAAAGGATTGATCATTGGAATACTAGTAATACTGGTAATGGTCGCTATTACTTATCAGCTATCACCGAGCATACAACAAAAGCTTGCCTATACATTATACGACTGGCAACAGTTTGAAGACGGGAAAGTCAATCCAACTTTATCTGACGCCACCAGAAGAGTAATCAATGGTGAAGCTTGGCAACTGATCCAATCCGGACAAAATAACATAGGGTGGTCTGCTATTGATGATGTGATCAGAAAAAGTATTCAAGCAAGTTATCCTGAACAAACATTCGATTTTGGATGGCCATTTAATCAATGGTTGTTTTGGTGGATGGGAAGCGGTATTATAGGGTTAGTATTATTCAGTACATGGCTTATCTATCCGCTGATTCGAGGTATTCAAAAAAGAAATATGGCATTGAGTGCTGTATCGGCAGCCATCATAGTATCTTGTTTGGTAGAAACCAATCTTGCATACCAATACAGTGTATGGATGCATGCATGGATCATAGCTTTGTTTTGGAATTATCCAACTGGTTTTCTTCGAGAACCGACTACTTCAAAATCCTGTAATTACGAAAATCAAAAGGCCTGATACCTGTCCACTTTTCAAAGTAATAAAGTAAGCTATCTTTTAACGAAAACTTCTTTTTACTGATATCGAGTTCTACATTCCAATTTTGTCTGGCGATTCTTTCATGCATAACAGCCGGGTGTGTACCCGTAAATTTTTGCAAAGAATCGAATTCATCATAGTTCCAGAAGTCAGGGGACTTCATCCATTCTTCGAGCTTTTGATCAGAATGCCAGAGCTTAGTAAAATTTTTTACTTTTTTCATCATCTGCTCCGGACTCTTTACCCAACCATAATGATATACATAAGCATCCACTGGTTTCACCCATAGTTTTCTTTCACCTACTCTAAAGCCTTGAGCATCTTTATAAGAACTAATTTTTTTATCGTTACGAATAATTCTTACTTCATGATCATACCATTTTCTACTATCGCCTACATAATCATAGGTTCCATAAAAGTGTAGATATTTAAATACCAATCCTTCTACGCGTTGATCATCTTTGTATTGTAAACAAGTCTTACGGATAGTATCATGGTATTGCTCGTGTACCGCTTCATCACCCTGTATATAAAATGCCCAGTCGCTTTCAGGATCAATCAATTGAAAAGCTTTATTGGTCTCTACAGCCAATACAGTACCACCTGTACGTAAATTTTTATCCCAAACGGAATGATGGATTTTAATCTTTGGATCATTTATAGACTGCATGAGCGCAAGGGTAGCATCATCAGAATCGCCAATCAGAATAATCATTTCATCTACCACCGGTAAAATAGAACGGATCGCTTCTACGATCGGATAATCATTCAATACTGCATTCTTGATAATAGTAAACCCTGAAATCTTCATAACACAAAGTAAAGATGAAATAAATGATACAAGAAAGCAAAACACAAGTATTCAAGAAAACAAGGTTATGAATCTTTAGACGCTATTTGTCGGATAACGGCTATTTTCCTTATTTCGTAGTGTATTGAAATACTATGACCAATTTTATTCCCATTTTTCCATTAGGTGTCGTTGTTTTCCCGGGTGAGCAATTAAACCTCCACATTTTTGAACCTCGATATAAACAATTGATCCATGATTGTTTTAGTGAAAATCGATCCTTTGGTATCCCCATTGTACTGAAGAACAATGTTTCTGAGATGGGCACATTGGTTACCATCACTGAAATTGTTCAAGTGCATGAAGACGGAAAAATGGATATCCGTACACGTGGAGAAAAAGTATTCCGGATGTTGGAACTCGTGAAAACCATCCCCGAAAAACTCTACAGTGGTGCTATTGTTCATTATCCCGATAATGATGAAAGACAAAATAGTAAACTCGCTGCGCAAGTAATAGCAGGTATTCGAGAGCTACACAAACTCATTCAGGTGAGTAAAGATTTTAAAAAACCGGATGATGAATTGTGCAGTTATGATCTGGCACATCATGCCGGACTTTCACTCGAGGAAGAATATGAGTTATTGGGGTTGTTGCATGAATCACAGCGACTAGAATACCTGAAACAACATTTATCAAAAGTATTACCTGTTGTAGCCGGAATGGAATCTTTAAAAGAACGCATACAACTCAATGGTCATTTTAGAGAACTGAAAGGCTTTAACTTTGACCTATAAACCCATCTATGTATACCAGCTTATGTTTTGATTTTGGCAATACTCGTTTGAAGTGCGCTGTATTTGAGGGCAAAGAACTCAAAGAAGTACTGGTGCTGGAAAATGATGATACGGCTACAGTGTCAGCTATTCTGGATCAGTATCAGCCAAAAAAAGCCATCCTTTCTTCTGTCATCAACCATAATGTTGGCTTAGAAACATTACTGACCGAAAGAACAGGCTTTCATAAACTCGGACATACCAGCAAACTGCCTTTCACTACGCCAGTAGGTAAGCCCGAAACAATCGGTGCAGATAGATTGGCCATTTGTGCTGCAGCTGTGTACCTTTTCCCCCATAAGCATAACTTGGCTATTGGACTGGGTACCTGTATCACCTATAATTATATCAATAAATCACACGAGTTTTTGGGTGGGGGCATTTCGCCGGGTATGACCATGCGTTTCAGAGCTATGCATGAACAAACCGCCTTATTACCTATGGTTGAACCTGATCATCACTTCCCTTTGATCGGTTTTGACACCAAAACCAATCTCCAAAGTGGTGTCATCATGGGAATGACCAAGGAAATTGATGGAATTATTGACGCTTATGCATTGAAATTCAACAACTTTAACGTGCTATTAACCGGGGGGGATATGGCTTTTTTTGTACCACATCTAAAAAACAGGATATTTGCCGACCCTTATCTAATTTTTAAAGGCCTGTATGCGATTTGTGAGCACAACATTACTGAGATTTAGTTTAACCATTCTGATCACCGGATTTACCCTGCTTCAAACGAACGCTCAGGAGAATTCACCCTTCACTCGTTATGGACTGGGCGAAAGCTTCAACAGTTTACATTCGATCAGCCGGGCTATGGGCGGACTAAGCGCTGCTTATTCTGATGGTATCAATAATAATGTGGGTCAGGCGGTGAATTTTATGAACCCCGCTACTTATTCTAATTATTTCATGGTATCCTATGATATCGGATTAACCATCGATACCAGAAATCTAAGAAGTGAAAATCCATCCGGTAAGTTCCGATCTAATTATTTCTATCCGTCTTATCTGGCAGTAGGTATGCCATTAAAAAGAACCAAAGGCTTGGGTATGGCATTTGGTATCAGACCTGTTACTCGTATCAACTACTCTGTTGTGAACAGAGAAAGAGTAGCTGGTGATAGTCTTGCCACTATTTATGAAGGATCAGGGGGATTGAATCAAGCTTTTCTAGGAATTGGTAAAAAATGGAAAAATCTCAGTATTGGTTTTAATACCGGTTTCAATTTTGGGAGAAGAGAAATCTCTACCAAAAAGATTTTCCTGAGTGATACCGCTTTCTTTTTCCAGTCGAATTCATCTACCATCACTACTTTCAACAAGGTTTTTTTGAATACAGGTTTTCAATATGAATTCTTGTTGAAGAAGAAAGTAGATCAGAAAACAAATGTTACCAATAGTTATTTCGTAAGATTAGGGGGTACTTATTCCCTCAATCAAAATATGTCCGCTTCGCAGGATCAAAAAAGAGAAACTTATACCGAATCTGTAGCCGGTGATATTACGATTGATACGGTTTCAGTTATCAATAATATTAAAGGCACTATTGTGCTACCATCCACTTATGCTGCGGGTATCACTTTTCATAAAACATCCAGCAATAACCGCGGTACTTTTCAAATGTGGTCAATTGGTGCAGAGTATACCACCACACAATGGAGCAAGTATCGTTTTTACAATCAGCCTGATCAGCTAGTAAACAGCTGGCAATTAAAAGTAGGTGCTCAACTGGCTCCAGATCCATTGAATGGTAGAAATTACTGGAGTAATGTGAATTATCGTGTGGGTGCTTTTATTGGTAAGGATTATATCGATCCTGATGGCAATGGTCTTAAAACATCAGGCTTTTCATTGGGTGCGGGATTCCCCATTAAAAAATGGAATAATTATGATCGTCAATTTACCATCCTGAATACTGCTTTACAATTTGGGAAGCGTGGTACAGGCGTAAATAATATCACTGAAAGTTATGCTCAGTTTACTTTGGGCATGAGCTTAACTGATATTTGGTTCCAGAAACGTAGGTATGATTAATCATCATCAACATATTAAATACCTTCTCACAGCCTGCTTGTTGGGCTGTGTTTTTTTATTAGCCTGTGAAAATGATGTCAATGATGTAAAAGCTTTTGGAAAAAAACTACCCGGTATCGAAGAAGGAAAAAATATTGAAAGCTTTTTAAGTCAGAATGGAAAAATTGGCGCAAAGTTAACGGCACCTTTGCTTTTGCGCTATCAAGGTGATAGTGCCAGAAAAACAGAATTTCCCAATTCTTTGTTTGTAGAGTTTTATGATGACAGCATGAAAGTAGAAAGCAGGCTATCTGCTAAATATGGTCGTTACTTACAAAATGAAAGTAAAGTATACCTAAGAGATCAGGTGGTCATTTATAATGTAAAAGGAGACACGCTGTATTGCGATGAGTTGTTTTGGGATCAAAACCTCGCACAGTTTTATACTACAACCCCTGTTACACTGATTCAAAATTATCCTTACAAACAAAAGGGAAGATATGCGAATGGATTTCGCTCCAATCAAGACCTAACAGATATCACCTTTTTCAATATTCAACCCGGCAGCTTTGCCATTGTTCCAGATAGTACTTTCAATCAATAAAAATCAATTTTTATTTGATAGAGAGGCAACGTTTTACGTTTTATATACATCATTAGTCAAATGCGTCATCAAACGATGAAGCAACAGCTTATTTTTTGATGTAAATATTCGTCTATGCGACTCAGTAAAATCCAATTATCATTAGCACTTATTTTTTTGCTATCATGTAAAGCTTACAGACCCGTCACTTATTTGGTTTTCAATAATGAGAGTAAGGAAAAAATAGATTTCAGTATTGTAATGAACGATCGAGAGAAAAATAAGAGTCTCTCTCCCAGGCAATATCAGGCTAAACCCGGGTTGCAAGAGATACCTGTAACAGAATTTAAGAGAGGTATCTATGCGTTACAAATCAACACCCATAATGGACAACAATCCAAGTCATTACCCTTGCGATTGGATAGCGATAGATGGATAATGGTTACTTATATTCATGAAGATTCTTTGACTATACAGAAGAAGTTTGGATTTGTGGATACGGGTATGCTAAAGAAAGTTAGCGGGAAATATACCGGTATTGATATGTATATCGAAAACAGACGACCGCCTAATTTATAAATCCACCGCATTACGATGAATTGAGCCGATCATGCAGGGTCTTTTTTTACAAAAAAGCTGCTGAATGATCGGCTTAATCTTTTATACTTATCAATCAAAATAATTAAATAAATTCATAGTTCGATTGCTTATCCAACCAACAACTGATTTTTATGAAAAAAAACTCCAAAAAGAAACAACAAGACATTGTTGCACAGGATGATTCCAGAAGAAAATTTCTCAAAAATGGTTTAACCGCTTTAGCCGGGTTTTACATTGTTCCCCGCAGTGTACTGGGTCGCGGTTTTGTTGCGCCCAGTGACAAACTTCAAATTGCCGGTATTGGCGCAGGGGGTAAAGGTGAGAGTGATATTTATAGTTTTTTTAAGAGCGGAAAAGCAGATATCGCCTTTCTCTGTGATGTAGACAGCAGACAAACGGGTAAAAGTAGAGAGCGTTATCCAAATGCCAAAGTGTATGAAGACTACCGAGAAATGTTGGATAAGGAGCATAAAAATATAGATGCGGTATCTGTTTCCACTCCGGATCATATGCATGCTGTACAAGCCATGGCTGCTATGCAACTGGGTAAACATGTATATGTTCAGAAACCATTGACACACGATATCTATGAAGCACGTATGCTTACACAGGCAGCTCACCGTTATAAAGTGGTGACACAAATGGGTAACCAGGGCGCATCAGGCGATGGTGTTCGACAGTTGGTAGATTGGTACAATGCAGGCTTAATTGGTGATGTACATACCGTTTATTGTTACACAGACAGACCCGTATGGCCACAAGGTATCCAATGGTCAAAAAATACGTTACCGGTACCTAAAGAACTGAACTGGGACCTTTGGTTGGGTACAGCGCCATATAAGGATTATGTAGACAATCTCGTTCCATTCAACTGGCGTGGTTGGTGGGATTATGGTACCGGTGCTTTGGGTGATATGGCCTGTCATATTATGGCGCCTGCATTTGCTGTATTGGGACTTGGTTATCCTGAATCTGCAGAATGTAGCGTGGCAAAACGTTATGAAAGAAACTGGAACGCAGTATATGCACCTGAATGCGGACCTCTTGCTTCTCATATCATCTTAAAATTCAAAGGGCAGAATGGGAAACCTGATCTTACCATGCACTGGATGGATGGTGGTATTCAACCCGAACGTCCGGCAGAACTAGGACCCAATGAAATGATGGGCGATGGTGGTAATGGTACCATCTTCATCGGTACCAAAGGAAAGATGATGTGTGGCACTTATGGAGCGATTCCCAATTTATTGCCAACCAGCTTAACCAAGACCACACAAGTACCTCAAACCGTTGCCAGAGTTCCGAACGGCGATAATGGGCATTATGCCGCATGGGTAGAAGCTGCTATTGCCGGTTATGGCTCAGAAGCTGCCAAAAACCTGAGTTCTAATTTCGATGTAGCCGGACCACTTACTGAAAGTGTACTCATGGGCAACTTAGCCATTCGTAGTTATGACCTTCAGAAGAAAATGGAAAATGGACGTACCACATACCCAGGTCGTAACATTAGGTTAGTATGGGATGGTCCAAACATGAAGATCACCAATTTCGACGAAGCCAATCAGTTTGTGAGAAGACAGTATAGAGAGGGGTGGAGTTTGGGAGTGTAGGAAATATTGAATATTGAATAAAAAATGTCGAATGATGAAAGTTGTATTTACTTCATCATTCGACATTTTTTATTCAATATTCTTTATTCACTAGATTTCAAACTTACGCATATACCCTGCATTTGCCTTTGCACTATCCATTGGGTTGGTTCCGGTGAATGCTTCTTGTTCTACGATGAATGTTTTCATTCCGTATTTAGATCCTTCACTTAAAATCGATTTGAAATCAATGGTTCCTTTTCCAATCTGGCAAGATTCATTCCCTTTATCTGTTTTGGTCAGGTCTTTCACATGACACAAACGGAAACGATGCGGATATTTTTTGAACCATGCTTTAGGATCTTCTCCTGCAGCAACCACCCAATAAATATCCATTTCAAAATCCACCAAATCTTTATCTGTTCCTTCCATCATCACCACTTGCGGAATTTGTCCGTCAAGTACTTTAAAAGAATAGTCGTGATTATGATAAGCGAAACGAATACCATTCTTCTTAGCGATCTCACCACACTTATTGAATTCATCATTGAAGCGCTTGAAATCATCGATTGATTTCTGTGGACCTTTCCATGGACAGATCAAATATGACATGCCGATCTCAGCAGCTTCAGCAGCTTTTCTTTCAAAATCCACTGTATTGTTACAGTGAGAAGAAACGATCTTCATACCCAGATCATCCATGTATTTTTTGAATTCAGTATTCTTCATACCCCAAAAAAATCCTTTTGGACCTTCAAAGCTTTCGATCTGTTTATATCCATAGGAAGAAAGTTTGGCAAGCGTGTCTTTCGCATCAGCAAACAATGCTTCTTTCACAGTCCATAACTGAATTCCAAAAGAGCCAATAGGTTTATAAGGAGAAAGCGAGCTTAAAAAAGAAGACGATTTACCGGCAAAAGGCAAAGAAGCCGCCAGCGCCGCAAATCCCGTATTGCGAAGAAATTCTCTACGATTGGTTGACATGGTGAAAATTTTAAATGATGGAAAAGAAAAGTCAAAAATCAAAAGTAAAAAGTCAAAAGTGAAAAGAAGCTTGCACTATCATTTCTAACTTTTGACTTTTGAATTTTTACTTTTATTTAATTAAGTCGCCCAAGCTTTATCCCCCTTATTATAAGGAATACAGCCTTCATATTTACCCGGTACCGCTACATAGCGTAATGCTTTGGTAGCACCTACTTCTGAAGTAAAGAAGCCTAACAGTGTTAGCTCTTTCATCATTCGGAAATAATGATTCGGGTCTTCCGGTTTTTTATTCTGTTGGTATTCTTTGGCTTCTTTATCCAACGCCACCAATAATTCATGACGTTGTTCCGGTGTGCTTTCTATGAATGATTTACCATTCTTTTGCTGGCTGGCTTCATTCAGTTTCTTGATTCCTTCTTTGAAGATGGTTTGGTCTTTTGCTTCGTAACAATCTGCTACATACACAGACATAAATTCTCCCACTTTGGCTTCTTTAGCACCCGGGGTACTGGTAGCAGGTAAAATGGTTTCTCCTACTTCATTGAGGAAACTGATATCGTCGGGCGAAAAGCTAATACCACTTTCGCTTCCGCTGGATTTACAACCCATCAGGAAAGCACTGGAACCTATAATAGTTCCACCAAGCAGCAAGGCAACGCTGGAAAGGGCTTCTCTTCTATTCATGGTCTTTGTTTTTAGTGAGAAGTCAGTAGTGAGAAATGAGTAATACTTTTATTGACTACTCACTATTCACTACTCACTATTATAAATTTTGTTTCTTTAATTCAGACACTGCGTAATCGGCAGCTCTGGCTGTAAATGCCATATAGGTTAATGATGGATTTACACAAGCTCCGGAAGTCATGAAAGCGCCATCGGTTACAAATACGTTAGGTGCATCCCACACTTGGTTGTATTTGTTTACAACGGATGTTTTTGGATCATGTCCCATACGTGCTGTTCCCATTTCATGGATACCACGACCAAGTACGCCATTGCCTTCATATCCTCTTACATCTTTTACGCCGGCATTGGTCAACATTTCGATGGCATCTGCTTCCATATCTTTTCTCATCTTCAATTCATTTTCTTTCAACTCACAGTCAAAAGAAAGAACCGGAAGACCCCATTTATCTTTTACATTTTTATCCAGTGTAATCTTGTTGTTATGATCAGGTAATACTTCACCAAAACCCATCATACCAAAAGACCAGCCACCGGGTTCAGTAAGCGCATCTTTAAAATCTGCACCAATACTTAATTCAGCCACATCACGACCCCAACCTTGGCGAGAAGCACTTCCCTGATATCCGAACCCACGTAGGTAATCTCGCTTATCACCAAACAGGTTCTGATAACGAGGGATATAAATACCGTTGGCACGGCGACCAAAATAATATTTGTCTTCATAGCCCTCTACTCGTCCGCCTGCACCTACACCTAAGTGATGGTCCATCACATTATGTCCAAGTTCACCACTGCTGCTGCCCAAGCCATCAGGCCAGATATCTGTGGCAGAATTCATCAGGATCCATGCAGAGTTCAATGCAGAAGCATTCAGGAAAATGATCTTTGCCTTGTAAGTATAGGTCTGATTTGTTTCAGCATCCAATACTTCAACCCCCGTTGCACGCTTTTTATCTTTATCGTATAATACTTTAGTAACAATTGACCATGGACGCAACGTTAAGTTGCCCGTTTTCATGGCGGCGGGTAATGTTGAAGACTGTGTACTGAAATAAGCACCGAATGGACAACCCAACCAGCATTTGTTACGATACTGACAGCTGGTACGACCTTCATGCTCCTTAGTAAGGTTAGCAGTTCTGCCGATGATCATGGTACGCTGATTCTTATAATATTCTTTCAGTCGTTTTGCAAGATCTTTTTCTACGCAGTTGAGTTCCATTGGGGGAAGAAAATCGCTATCAGGAAGTTGTGGCAAATTTTCTTTGCTACCACTAATACCTGCAAAGCGTTCTACATAAGTATACCATTTCTCAATATCCTTATAACGAACCGGCCAATCAACGGCAATACCGTCTTTGGCATTGGCTTCAAAATCAAAATCACTCCAACGATAACTCTGGCGTCCCCACATCAGTGAACGTCCACCAACATGGTATCCTCGGAACCAGTCGAAACGTTTTACTTCGGTGTAAGGACTTTCCTTTTCATTCACCCAATAATCGAGATTGGTTTCATTCAAAGGATAATCGCGTTTCAACACAGGATAATCATTGATCATCTGTTGTGTTCTTCTACCGCGATGGGGATAGTCCCATGCTTCTTTGTTGGCGTTCACGTAATCTTTGATGTGCTCAATGTTACGTCCACGCTCGAGCATCAGTACTTTGAGCCCCTTTTCAGTAAGCTCTTTGGCAGCCCAGCCACCACTAATACCTGAGCCCACTACAATTGCGTCATAATTTTGATCGGCCATGGTCTTTTGTTTATGAAGGTTTGTTGTTTATTTTAGTTGATGGTCCATGGTCGATAGTCCATGGTGAAAATTTGCTTCCATGGACTATCGACCATGGACTATCAGCCACCTCACACATCACACAACTGCACTGCTTTTCTTAATGATCCTATCTTGTCATTTCCTGTTGGTATGAATTCCTGTGCTACATATTGTTTAAATCCGGTTTCTACAATGGCTTTCATGATGGCAGGATAATACAATTCCTGTGTTTCATCAATTTCATGTCTACCCGGAACCCCAGCTGTATGATAATGACCAAAATATTGATGATCTCTTTTAATGGTTCGAATGATATCTCCCTCATTGATCTGCATGTGATAGATATCATAAAGCAACTTAAAATTAGGAGAGCCCAAACGCTTACACAATTCAACACCCCAGGCAGAGCTATCACACATATAATCTTTATGATCAACTTTACTGTTGAAGAGTTCCATCTGAATCACCACACCCTTCTTTTCTGCCAATGACATGATCTTTTTCAATCCATCCACACAATTCTTCAATCCGGTTTCTTCATCCATACCATTTCTATTCCCACTAAAACAAATAAGGTTGGTATAACCGGCCTTGGATACCAGTTCAATATGTTCAGTATAATTCTTAACCAATACATCATGGTACTGCGGATCGTTCCAGCCTTTCACCAAGCCAATCTCGGCGCCATTACACATGGTTGAAATGAGGTTATGTTTTTTGAGAATGTCCCACTCTTTAGGTCCAACCAGATCTATACCCACCAATCCCATTTCTTTCACTATCACACATAACTGATCCAGTGGAATATCATTGTAACACCAGCGACAAACAGAATGATTGATATTGCCTTTGAGTGCCATAGACGAAGACTTTTTTTCTGCTTCTAATGCAAAAGAAGGCACAGATGTAGCAAGAAGTGCTGATCCGGCAAGCAATTGTTTGATCGTTTTTCTTCTGTTCTGATCTGTTCCCATAATCGTTTTTTCGCAGGTAATAAATATAGGAATTAGTGTTTAAACAATAGCTGTCGACAAAGAAAAAATGATTGTCGGTGGAATACCCTTGAATAGGGGTGAATAGATATGACTATAATGGCTTGCATAAGCGTTGGTATTGAGAATAGAAAACCCCACTAAATGTAATTTTTATTTTTTCAACCCCTACTAAAATGTTTAACGCATGACAAAGTATTAGATGATAAAACGAACAACTGTTCACTTTTATCTTTCTGTTTTACTCAGCAAAATTTCGTCCGCTTCTATTTTTTTAATAACCTTACATTTCTAAAATATTTCAGCGCTTAATAACCGAAACCAAAAACTAATTGACATGAATCGTAAACTCAGGATGGGTATGGTAGGTGGGGGTAAAGATGCTTTTATTGGTGCCATTCACCGCCTTGCCGCTAACATGGATGGACTGATTGAACTTTGTTGTGGAGCTCTCAGCATCAATCCCGAGATCGCGAAAGACTCTGGTCGCTCTTTGTTTTTACCGGAAGACCGGATCTATCTGACTTATGATGAGATGATCACTAAGGAAAGTCAGTTGCCCGCTGATCAGCGTATGGATTTTGTAACCATCGTTACACCCAATTTCGCACACTTTGCCCCGGCAATGATGGCATTGGAACATGGATTTCATGTTGTGATCGAAAAACCCATCACATTTACCCTTGATGAGGCGAAACAATTACACCAAAAAGTACAGGAAACAGGATTGATTCTTTGTTTGACTCATACTTATTCAGGATACCCAATGGTAAAACAAGCGCGTGCCATGGTAACGGGCGGTGCATTGGGTAAGATTAGAAAAGTGTGGGTGGAATATCCGCAAGGCTGGCTGAGCAAATTATCAGAAAGAGAAGGCAATGCACAGGCTGCCTGGAGAACAGACCCGAAAAAATCCGGTAAAGCAGGTGCTATGGGCGATATCGGTACCCATGCCGCACATTTAGCAGAATATGTAACCGGCTCACAGATCACCCATCTTTGTGCTGATTTGAATGCAATGGTTGAAGGACGTATACTCGATGATGATGGGAATGTTTTATTACGCATGAGCAATGGCGAAAGAGGTGTTCTCATGGCTTCACAAGTAGCCGCAGGCGAAGAAAATGCTTTGAAGATTCGTATCTATGGCGAAAAAGGTGGTATTGAATGGGCACAACATGAACCCAATACCTTAATTGTAAAATGGCTCGATCAACCTACACAAATTTTAAGAGCGGGCGGTAATTATGGTGATAGACTTAGCTCTTTTGCAACGTCTAATTGCAGAACACCGGGCGGACACCCCGAAGGTTATCTGGAAGCTTTCGCCAATATCTACCGAAATTTTGCACAAACATTGTCCGCAAGAATCGATGGCACCACCCCTACCCCCGAAATGTTGGACTTCCCCAATACCCAAGACGGATTAAGAGGCATGGCATTCATCGACAATGTAGTAGCGTCAGCCGCATCAACAGAAAAATGGACGGAATATAAGATATAAGGAAGTGAAAAGTGAAAGGTGAAAAGTCAAACGGTTTCACTTTTGACCTTTCACTTTTGACTTTTGACTTTTCACTTTTGACTTTTCACTTTTGACTTAACCATCATGACAACAATCAAAGGACCCGGTATATTTCTAGCACAATTCATGGGTGATCAGGCCCCATTCAATTCTTTGGACAGCATTTGTAAATGGGCTGCATCATTGGGTTTTACGGGGGTGCAAATTCCTTCCTGGGATGCCCGTTGCATCGATTTGCAAAAAGCAGCAGAAAGTAAAACCTATGCTGATGAGATTAAAGGTATTGTACAATCTGCCGGATTAGAGATCACGGAACTATCAACCCACTTGCAAGGCCAACTCGTAGCAGTACACCCTGCTTATGATGTATTGTTTGATGGCTTTGCTCCCGCATCCGTTCGCGGTAATGTCAAAGCCAGAACAGCGTGGGCTGTTGAACAATTAAAATATGCAGCCAAAGCATCTGCCAATCTGGGATTGAATGCTCATGCTACTTTTAGTGGTGCATTGTTATGGCATACCGTATATCCATGGCCACAACGTCCGGCCGGATTGGTTGAAACCGGATTTACAGAGCTTGCCAACAGATGGAACCCCATTCTGGATGTATTTGATGAGCAAGGTGTAGACCTCTGTTATGAAATACATCCCGGCGAAGATCTGCATGATGGCATCAGTTATGAAATGTTTTTGGAGAAAGTCAATCATCATCCAAGAGCTTGTTTATTATTTGATCCATCCCATTTCGTGTTACAATGTTTAGACTATCTCAGTTATATCGATCATTATCATGAACGAATTCGCATGTTTCATGTAAAAGATGCCGAATTTAATCCCAGCGGAAAACAAGGTGTTTATGGCGGATACCAAAACTGGATCGATCGTGCAGGAAGATTTCGTTCACTGGGAGATGGACAAGTAGATTTCAGTTCCATCTTTAGTAAGTTGGCTGCCTATGATTATAAAGGCTGGGCCGTGATGGAATGGGAATGTGCCATCAAACATCCGGAGACAGGTGCTGCAGAAGGTGCGCCCTTTATTAAAAAACACATCATCCGCGTAACCGACAAAGCTTTCGACGATTTTGCCGGCACCGGATCAGATGAAAACTTTAACCGAAGAATTCTGGGAATCAATGAATAACTTAGCAGGATAACAGATAGCTTATAGTTCATAGCGAATAGCAATAATTTTTTCCCAACTATACGCTATGAACTATAAGCTATCTGCTAACCTCACTCATCACCAAAACAAATACACCGTGAAAAAGTACTTAGTATCACTTTCCATGTTAGCAATTCTGGCTGCATGCGGAGGAAATGAAGAGAAAAAAGAAACAAGTAATGCTGCTACAACCACAACGGCAGCTGCAGACGACCTGAGCAGTAATCCTGATTATGTAAAAGGATTGGAACTGATAGGAAAATCAGATTGTTTGACTTGCCATAAAGTAAGTGATAACCTCATCGGTCCATCTTACAAACAGGTGGCAGAGAAATATGAAAATACAGAAGAGAATGTAACAATGCTTGCCGGAAAAATCATTAAAGGCGGACAGGGTGTTTGGGGTCAAGTGCCTATGACAGCACATCCTACCATCAGTGAAGATGACGCTAAAGCGATGGTAAAATATATCATGCTCTTAAAGAAATAATTATGATACAAACCTGGATCACCACTGCCTTGTTAAGCGCTATGTTATTTTGTGGCAGCACTTCCGAACATAATACTACCATGAATAGTGTTCAACAAAAAGAAGACTGGATATCCTTATTTGATGGAAAAACAACCAAGGGTTGGAAAACTTATGGCAAGGAGTCTATCGGACAAGCATGGAAAGTGGTAGATGGAACCCTACATTTAGACGCATCTGATAAAACAGACTGGCAGTCGAAAAGAGGGGGTGATATTATACACGAGATGGAACTGGAGAATTTTCATCTCAAGCTAGATTGGAAGATTGCTAAAAACGGAAATAGCGGCATTATTTTCTGGGTACAAAATGATCCTTCCAAATACAAATACGTTTGGTATACCGGACCGGAAATGCAGGTGCTGGACAATGATGGACATCCTGATGCAAAGATCGATAAACACCGTGCCGGTAATTTATATGATCTGATTGCTTCAACAGAAGGTGTCACCAAGCCCGTTGGCGAGTGGAATACTGCAGAGATCATTTGTAACAAAGGTAAATTAGAGTTCAAATTGAATGGCACTTCCATCTTATCAACTACCTATGGTGATGAGCAATGGAATAACTTAATTGCGAACAGTAAATTCAGATCCATGCCAGCTTTTGGTAAGAACTTCAAAGGGCATATCGCTTTACAAGATCATGGAGATAATGTGTGGTTTAAGAATATTGTTGTGAGGAAGCTTTGAGTTACAGGCTGCAAGCTTCAGGCTACAAGGGTTTATAAAACATCCGCTTTCTTTAGAGCGGATGTTTTTTTATATTAGCTCATGAACAAACCAGACCCGCGAATTGATGCTTATATCACAAAAGCGGCACCTTTTGCCCAGACTGTTTTACAACATATCCGAAAGCTGGTACATAAAGCTTGTCCGGATATCACCGAAACCATTAAATGGAGTTTCCCACATTTTGAATACAAAGGGGTAGTATGCAGCATGGCAGCTTTTAAACAACATTGTGCTTTTGGTTTCTGGAAAGCATCCATCATGAAAGACCCGAATAAGATCATGCAGATCAAAGACCGAGGTGCCATGGGACATTTTGATAGAATTACGACTGTTAAAGATCTTCCGGCAGATAAGATCATGATCGCATACATCAAAGAGGCGGTGCTGTTGAACGAAAACGGTATTAAGCTGCCCGCTAAAACAAAAACCACCCCAAAAGAGATCGTCGTTCCGGCAGATATCATTGCAGCATTAAAAAAAAATTCTAAAGCCAAAAAAGTCTTTGAAGCCTTTTCTCCATCACATAAAAAAGAATACATCGAATGGATTACTGAAGCCAAAACAGAACCCACCCGCATCAAACGTCTCAACACCATGCTCGAATGGCTGGAAGAAGGAAAAGACAGAAATTGGAAATACAAGTGAAATAGCGGATAGCGAAGGGCTGATCGCAGATGGCAGATATTAGATATGTTTCATTTTATACACTATTTTTACGCTAGTCCATGTACTATGGACTATGTCTAAAGACTATTGACTTTTCACCTTTCACTTTTCACCCCCCATGCTCTCCGAATCCCACGAATATTTCATGCAGCAAGCGCTTAAAGAAGCCCAATTGGCTTTTGATTCGGATGAAGTTCCGGTAGGTGCGGTGGTGGTCATGAACAATAAGATCATTGCGCGCGGACATAACCAGGTGGAATTACTCAACGATTCCACTGCGCATGCAGAGATACTCGCACTCACTTCAGCCTACAGTAGCATGGGTAGTAAATATTTACCGGATGCAACCCTCTATGTTACCCTCGAACCTTGTTTGATGTGTTGTGGTGCCTTGTATTGGGGTAAGATCGGTCGCATTGTATATGGTGCCAGTGATGAAAAAAATGGATTCCATAAACACCTCATCGCCAATCACTCCCCCTTCCACCCCAAAACAGAAGTCATCAGCAGTGTTTTGAGAGATGAATGTGCATGGTTGATGAAGAATTTTTTTCAGCAGAAACGTTAAAAAGCTGCACGTTGCAAGCTACAAGCTGCAAGTAGCAGATTTGAGCCTTACTTGTGGCTTGTAGCTTGCTGCTTGAAGCTAAAACGCTTTCGATTTAAGAAACAATTCATCTCCATTCCCCCTAACAACAGTAAATTTGTTACTCGTATTTAATCATTTTAAAAAATCATAGTTATGGCATTTACTTTAGCAGCATTACCGTATGCACACGAGGCGTTGGAGCCACATATTGATACTACTACCATGCAGATTCACCATGGTAAACACCATCAGGCCTATGTAGATAACCTGAATAAAGCCATTGCAGGAACTGAACATGAGGGAAAGAGCTTGGAGCAACTGGTTGCGGCTGCAGGATCTATTAGTCCGGCAGTAAGGAACAACGGAGGTGGACATTGGAACCACACTTTTTTCTGGGAAAGCTTAGCCCCTAATGCAGGTGGCACACCATCTGGCGCTTTGGCTGATGCCATCAATGCAGCTTTTGGTTCATTTGATGCATTCAAAGAAAAGTTTGCCAATGCAGGTATGACCCGTTTTGGAAGTGGTTGGGCTTGGTTGATTGTGAAAGATGGTAAACTGGAAGTAAGCTCTACCCCTAATCAGGACAATCCATTGATGGATGTTGCAGATGTGAAAGGAACTCCCATTTTAGGTGCTGATGTTTGGGAACATGCTTACTACCTCAAATACCAAAACCGTCGCGCTGATTATCTTGCTGCATTCTGGAATGTAGTGAATTGGAATAAAGTGGCTGAGCGTTTTGCAGCAGCTAAGTAATTCTTTATAAGCTGCAAGCCACAAGCTTCAAGCTTCAAGAAAGGGATAGAAATATTCGTGCAGCTTGAAGCTTGTGGCTTGTAGCCTTTTTCACACCAAATAATCAATCATGAAATCACACCTCTCCATTCTCACTGCCATTGTATTCTTTACTGCCTGTTCTTCTGATCAAAAAAGAGTGGTAGTGTTTAGCAAAGGAACTGCCGAGATCAATACAGAAACCAAAACCATCAAAGCCACAGATGGCGCCGGACATGAAGATAAAGCGGTTGACTTTGTTGGAAAGAATGTAGAACTCACATTGAATACAGCTTCCGGAGATGCGAAAGTGACTTTAACAGAAAATGGCTACTATGTGTTGAATGTAAAGAATGATACCATCATTGGTAGTCAGGTCAACTATACCGATCCGCAATTGGCCAATCAAGTGATCACACAGGAGGCGCTAAAATTCAAAATTGATTCTTTAGAAAATTTGGTGGCAAATAAAAATGTAGGAAAAGCCAACCGCAATTTTTACATACTCCCTAACTCCGCTGTACACATTACCGACAATTTTGACGCCATTATCATCGGTCCTTTCCATAAAATGCGTTCTGCTGAAGGTAAAGATGGTAAAGCTCCGGAAGTATATCGCTTTTACAGTATCAAAGAGATCCGCGAAACCATTGCTAAGTTGCAAGGGATGACTGGAGGGGAGAAAACAGTAGAATAAGAAACAGAGAAATCAGGAATAAGAAAGTATATGTTTTCTCACTTTCTTATTCCTGATTTCTCTGTTTCTCTGTTTCTTATTTTCTATTCCGGAACCGGATCATATCCATGCCCACCGCCCGGTCTGCACTTGCTGATTCTTTTGATGGATAACCATCCACCTTTGAACAATCCATGCTTTTGTAAAGCCTCTACCGCATATTGCGAACAAGTTGGTGTGAATCTGCACTTGGGTCCGATATTCGGTGAGATTACGTATTGATAAAACCGGATGAGCAGAATAAAAGGATAGCTTACTATTTGAAGGAGGAGCTTCATGGGTGTGAATGATCAATGGTGAGTAGTCAGTAATGAGTGTATTGTTTATGTGTTTATTCTTTTGATCAGCTTCTCTATTCCTTCTTTCATTTTTTCTCTGACCAATGTATAGTCGGGTAACTCTTTGTCTAAGTAAAGAAAGAAAACTGAGATGGTTTTTGATTGAGTGACTATTGCCTCATGGAGACTTTGTTTTTCCAATCGATATGCTTCCCGCAATAGTCTTTTGATCCGATTTCTGTCTACTGCTTTTTTGAAATGTTTGGAGCCCACACCTACTCCTGCATGAACGGGAACAGAAGTATCTGTGCTATCTTTCTCAACAAAAAAGACTTTGATGGGGAATACAGAAAAGCTTTTACCGGTGGTAAAAATGGCCTGCAGTTCTGTTCTACTTTTGAGCTTTTCTTTTTTATGATAACCGAATGCCTTCATGTATTGGGTACTAAACTAAAAAAGTCCCGCCGTAAAGCGGGACTTTATATTTTCATCCTTTATTCCGATGGATCGGAACAAGACTTATTTTAATCCTTTCTCGCTTGAAACTGTAAGCTTCTTGCGACCTTTCGCTCTGCGGCTAGCCAATACTTTACGGCCGTTAGCAGTTTGCATACGCTTGCGGAATCCGTGAACAGATTTACGGCGGCGCTTATGCGGTTGAAATGTACGTTTCATAATTACGTTTTTTTAACTAACCCTATAATTTTGTTTCATTTCATTACGGCAGTCACCATACTGCTGTCTGTGAAAGGACGGCAAAAGTAAGGAAAAGCGGTCAGAAATTGGCAAAATTTCGCTTTATAAATTTTAAAGCATTGATTTTCAGTGATAAAAAAGCGTCGTTACAAAAGTTCCAGATGTTTAGACCGTAGTTTTTCTCCAAAAAATATACTGGCATGGTTATCAAAATCCACGACAGAATCGGTGGTATAAAAAGTTTGAGTGCCCTGTTTAGAGCAACGCTGTTCCATTTCCGGATGACGATGCAGGTATGCTTTCAAACTGGCCGCTACAATCTTTCCTTGAGATAAAACAGTAGTACCTGCCGGAGCAAAAGCTTGTATTTTTTCCATCAATAATGGATAATGTGTACAAGCCAATAATAAAGTATCTATATCGGGTGCTTGTCGGAATAAACGATCTAAATGTTGTTGAATAAAATAATCAGCTCCCGGTTTATCGTATTCATGATTCTCTACCAATGGAACCCACATAGGACAAGCCTCCTGATACACTTTTAAGGAAGGAAAGAACTTAGCGATCTCAATAGGATAACTTTCACTGATGACTGTTCCAGTAGTTCCTAAAATACCTACAGAGCCTGACTTACTGTATTGCCCAATGACTTCTGTAGTAGGTCTGATAACACCCAATACACGTTTCTTTGAATCGATCTTCGGCAGATCTTTTTGCTGAATAGTACGTAATGCTTTTGCTGAAGCCGTATTACAAGCCAATACTACCAATTCACAACCCTGATCAAAAAACCACTGCACACACTGCAATGTATAATGGTACACCGTATCAAAAGATCGAGGACCATAAGGCGCACGGGCATTATCGCCCATATAGAGATAATCATATTCAGGTAAGGTATTAACCAATTCTTTGAGAATGGTAAGCCCACCATAACCACTATCAAAAACACCTATGGGTTGCTGTACGGAAGACATGTTACGAAGTTAATATCTATCGGCCCATGAATGGAATAAGAAATCAGCATAAAAAATCCCGTTCATTTGATGATGAACGGGATACTATAGTATTCAACAAATTGAATTAGTTTTTCTTAGGAGCAGGAGTGGTTGGTTTTGCACCAGTTGCTGCCGGAACGGGTCCACCGGCTGCTTTCCACGCATCCATGATCTCTTTGCTCAAAGGTAAATTCAGTTTCAGTGCTACCCGAATGGTCAGATTATCCAAAATACTGGGTTGCACATAAGGAGACAATGACTCTGATTTTAGTACCCAGGTATACTTCTGTTCAGCAACGATCTGCTGTAGCGCATTGTACATTTGTTGTCTGTATGGTCCCAACAAACGTTCCATTTTATCACGCTGCATTTCCTCAGAATATTGTTGCCAGTTAGCGATCTTATAATACAATCTGTTCAAATCGCTTTCTGCCATTTCTCTTGCTTTTGCAGGCATGGTAGCAGAATCTTTTTTGTAAAGGCTATCTCTGCGTTTGTAATCCTGCACGGAATACGCATATTCAACATTGAGAGAATCTCTGAGATAGGTATTCATTACAGAATCCATCGTTTGTTCTAAACCGGGAAACAGGCTCAGTAGACTTTGCTCATCAAAGTGACCGATTTTAACCTGAGACTGGGCATTGTTGGAGAACAGTAAGCTAGCCACCGTCACACACACAAGTAATAATTGCTTCATTGTAGAGAGGATTTTGAGATATTTGTTTTGTTTTAGGAGTTTTATTTGATCCCCAGTTCTTTTAGGATGTCATCACTTTTATCCAGCTTGGGGTCGGCAAATATAACGGTAATTCCTTCACTTTTATCCAGTACGAAATCATAAGAACGAGCCAATGCCATTTTCTGAACCGCAGAATAAACCCTGTCCTGAACCGGCTTAATGAGGCGTTGACGTTCCTTAAACAGATCACCCTCATAGCCAAAACGTTTTTTCTGCAGGTCGCGAATCTCTTTTTCACGCACAAACAGCTCATCTTCTCGTTTTTTTCTTAGGTCTTCCGTTAGCATGAACTGTTCAGCCTCATAGTTCTTATACATTTTGTCCAATACAGTCTGTTTATCATCTATTTCTTTCTGCCATTGTTCTCCGATCTCTTGTAATTTTTTATCGGCGTTTTTGTACTCCGGTATCTTTTCGAGGATGTATTTGGTATCAATGATCGCATAACGTTGCTGCGATTGTGCCATAAAACTGATACCGATCAATAGAAGGGTGATGAGTAAGGTTTTTTTCATAAACTATTTTTTTGTTCAGGTTTCTATTCCGGTTCGAAGCCGAGCATAAAGGTAAACCTTGCTGCATCTTTCAACGGACCATTTGGTGTGAACCTATCCAATCCTATGCCATAATCAAATCCAAGCAATCCGAACATGGGTAGGAAGAAGCGCATACCCAATCCAACAGACCTTCTGAGTTTAAATGGATTATAGTCTTTTATATTAAACCAACCATTGGCAGCCTCATAGAATGCAAGCCCATAAATGGTGCTGCTCGGATTCAGGCTCAATGGATAACGCAGCTCCATGGTGTATTTGTTAAATATTGTAAAATATTGTCTGGCTTGCTGTTGATCGGGGTTCACTTTGGGATTTGAGTTATCATACACAGGATAACCACGGTGTGCAATGATATCATAACCCAGTAATGCAAACTGGTTACTCAAACCTGCATCACCCACCTGAAATCTTTCAAATGGCGATATTTGAAGGTTTTGGTTAAACCTTCCTAAGAAACCAAATTTCGCAGAAGCACGAAGTACAAACTGTTTGTTTCTTTCTTCACCATGTGGTTTGCCCAATGGCACAAACCATTCTCCATTGAAACGCCACTTATGATATTCAACCCAACGATAGGGGTTAACTTTATTGGTGATATTCGGATTGATCAATGAATAAGGTGGTGTGATCGCCAGACTCAACATAAAGTTCGATCCTGAACGTGGGAATAAAGGTTGATCTACTGATGAACGCTGTAAAGCCACCCGGAAATTAAAGTTGTGCACGTTACCATTATTGAATCCCGGCAAATTGATTGGATCAATAGCATAGTTGCTCAATTTGTAACGCGTAAAATTCAAACCTATCGACAAAGAGAAAAAGTCATCCGGCCATTTCAATTGTTTTGCTAAACTAATGGTTGCACCGGTTGTAGAAATAAAACTTCTATCCGCAAAATTCGGATCAAAAAGACCGGTTCCCGGATTGAAAGTTTGTCCAAATCGGGTGTTATAGATACTGAAAGTCAGTGCGTTTCTTTTCTTTCCTCCCAGCCAAGGCTCAGTAAATGAAAAGTTATAAGATCGGAATGCTTTACCATTACTCTGTACACGTAAACTTAGTTTTTGTCCGTCACCCATTGGTAATGGATCCCAGGCAGACTTCTTCCAGATATTACGAATAGAGAAGTTATTGAATGATACCCCTAGTGTACCTGTTAAACCAATTACACCACCCCAACCGGCGCTCAATTCTAGCTGATCACTCGATTTTTCTTCTACACTATAATTGATATCTACCGTACCATCTTCAGGATTGGGAATTGGATTGATGCCAATTTTTTCCTGATTAAAATAATTCAGCTGTGCGATCTCACGTTGAGAACGAATCAGATCCGATCTACTGAATTTTTCTCCCGGAATGGTTCTTAATTCACGACGAATAACGTGTTCTTTGGTTCTGTCATTACCACTGATGCGAATATTCTTGATAGTTGCCTGCGGACCTTCAATGATTCTGATCTCAAAATCGATGGTATCGTTGTACACCGCTGTTTCCACCGGATCTGTACGGAAGAAGAGATAACCATCATCCTGATACAATCCACTGATATCACCTCCGTCAGGTGAAGCAGATTTTCCTAATTTTTTGTTCAGTACATCCAGGTTATAAATATCGCCTTTACGAATACCGATGATTGCAGTAAGAACAGAATCGGAATATTTGGTATTCCCTCTCCAGGTAATATTTCCGAAATAATATTTCCGACCCTCATTCATTTTGATATCGATGTTGAGATGACCGGCTTTGTTGTAATAAACCGTGTCTTTCTCAATCACCGCATCTCTATGTCCGAGTGAGTTATAATAATCCAATAAACTTTCTTTGTCTTCTTCAAATTTGATGACATTAAATTTAGCAGAAGACAATTTGAAACGTGCATAAGGATCCAATACCTTTTTAGTCTTACTGAGTGTCAAGAACCCTTTTTCTTGCACGTATTGTTTAAAATCATAGCGTTTTACGGTAACAATCTGACCACTATCAAAAGAAGGGTTGAGTGTAAGTCTCGATTTTTCCTTGGTACCTTTCAATTGTTTTTTCAACTTAGTAGCATCAACAGTATTACCGCCAAAGTTGATGTTGTTGATACGAACCTTGGGACCTTTGTTCACCACAAAATCCAGGATCAATGTATTATCAAAAGTTGAATCAGGTCTTTCATCAATACGTACTTTGGCATTCTGATATCCTTTCTCAGCATAAAATTTCTTAATGGCCTCAATTGCAGAAATCTTCATGTTTTCTGTAATCACACGATTACGCACCAGTCCGGTTTTACCGGTAAGATCTTCGGATTCTCCTTTACGTACTCCTTTAAAAAAGAAGTTGGATAAACGTGGGCGTTCTGTAACAGCGATTTCTATTTCAATCTCTTTATCCACCAGTTTCGTGATATAGATTTCAACATCACTAAAATATTTTTGATCCCATAGTTTCATGATGGCTTTTGAGAACGCATCTCCACCCGGGATGGTTACTTCATCGCCAATATTCATATTGGAAATAGAGATGAGCAGGTTCTCATCAAAGAATTTATTACCAGTAACTTTAATGGCTGATATCTTATATTTTCTGGGAGTACGCTGGTTAAATATATTAATCAGATCCGCATCTACGGAAGTAATCACCGTATCCTGACCGGTAGTTTCCTGCGCATACGTTCCTACGCTAACCAGTGATGATATTAAAGCCAACACTAAAAATTTGTACACTTTCTGCATCCGGATTCTGTTTGTTCTTCAACTGGCTGGACTTGAAACAGCAGTCTTTTCAATGGTTTTGGGTTATATAAACGGGGCAAATTAACGGGAATAATTAAAAGTCTTTGTTAAATCAACCACCATTCTGAGGGTATTATTAGGCCAATTGTTTTTCTTCTTGAATTTGTTGACCGGTTTTACCGAAACGTCTTTCTCTGGATTGAAAATCAATAAGGGCTTCATATAAATGCTCTTTGCGGAAATCAGGCCAGCGGGTATTGGTAAAATACAATTCCGCATAAGCCAACTGGTATAATAAAAAGTTACTGATACGATATTCTCCACTGGTACGGATCATCAATTCCGGATCAGGAAACTCACTAGTAGCCAGGTATTGTTGAATGGTTTCCTGATTAATATTTTCAGGATCAATTTTTCCTGCTTTTACATCCATTCCGATTTGTTTAACGGCATTGGTCAACTCCCACCGACTGCTATAACTCAATGCCAGTATAAGATTCAAACCGGTATTGGCAGCTGTCATTTCCAGTGCTTCTTTCAGTTCATTTCTGGCAAAATCAGGGAGCATGCTCATGTCACCGATCACATGCAAACGAATATTGTTCTTATTCAGTGTGGGCACTTCTTTTCGGATGGAATCCACCAATAAACCCATCAACCCCTCTACTTCCTGTACAGGTCTATCCCAATTCTCAGTACTAAATGCATATAAAGTCAGATAACCAATCCCCAGTTCAGCACTACCCTCCACAATACTCCTAACACTCTCCACGCCATGGAAATGGCCATAAAGTCTGTCCTGCCCCTTTTCCTTGGCCCAACGACCATTGCCATCCATAATAACGGCAATATGTTTGGGTAGACGTTCTTTATTGATTTGTGTCATTAAGGTTTCCTGCATGTTCGTCCCTACGGTATTAAGGCTGCGAAATTAACAAAATCAATGGGTTGCAGGGATTTAATTCCGATAAAAATCAGGAATAATCAAGGCGAAATTCAATGTCCAGACATTGAATTTATTTGGGGGTAGGGCACTTATAAGACTGTAAACTGAAGGAAATACCTACTTTGAAACTGGCAAAAGCATCTTTTTGCCTACTATTCCCCCTCTGGCGGCCTTTGATGCCGATAGAAGTACCTGTTTCATAGCTTCTGTCTTGTAATAGGAAAGCTGGAGAAGGAGACCCATCCGGTAAGGGAGGGAAAGCATCCGGAGCATATTCTCCGCTCACATCGTCCAAATAGTCGGTATTGGTGAAGCGATAGGTCAATTCACCAAATACATTCATTCGTTCATTCAACGCATATTTAAATCCAACAGTAAAGGGAATACTAATGGCAATGGGATTATAGGGTTGCAAATTGGGATACAAAGAGCTACCCTGACCCTCCGTTCCAAGAGGACGAAGCATGTATTTTTCTCCGTTCAGAAATGCATAAGGATCATGAGAAAAAACACCCAAACCAATTCCTACATAGGGTGTATAATGGTATCCTTTAAAGCCGGGTTGAAAACGGAAAAAGTTAAAATCACCGGATACAGCAAGTTCCCATACATTACTATTGAAACTCAGGTTGCGTCTACGTTGTGCAGCATTATCACTGTAAATATCTGAATAGCCCAGCATAGCGTATTCTGCTGATAGTCTGACCCCAATATAATTATTGATCTGCTTACGAAAGAAAAGACCCGCAGCAAATTTTGGTCGATTGATTTTGATATTTGGATTCAGATCACCGAAATAATGCGCTGCCCCAATAGATACACCCACTTCCCCTTGATGAACAAAACTTTCCATCAATTGAGCATGTGTCTGTTGAAGACCCAAAACCAGTAACAGTGATACGATTGCTTTTTTGAACATAGCGTTTGTGTCTTTACCCTTTGTAAAATAGCACCAAATTTTGTTACGATAAAAGTTAATTTAACGGTATTTGGTATAGAGCTATCACTACAAAACAGCAGTTCTGCTGAATCATCAGTATAGTAGATAGATGAAAATTTTTACAAAAATGATGCCTGCGTTTGCTTTTTAAGAGAAGATTTAGAGAAAGTGCTAGTTTCTTTTATCCAAACCCCAAGTGAGTTTGGTTCTCAGCGTAGATAAGAAGCTATTTTCATTCAAGCGAACAAGGTTTATGCAAAATTGCTCTTTACGAACAGCCAGCTGAACAGATTTACCAACAATCTCTCTGCGTGCATCCAATGCACAAATGAACATGTCTGCCCTGCCTTCTACCTCAAAAGAAATGACGTTGTTATCAGGAACAATGATGGAACGTACATTCAAATTATGTGGCGCTACCGGTGTAATTACAAAGCTTGCTGATTCGGGAAAAAGGATCGGACCATTGCAACTCATGTTATAACCGGTGGATCCGGTGGGTGTAGCTACGATCAATCCATCTGCCCAATAGGTATTTAGAAATTCACCATTCAGATAGGTATGGATCTTAATCATCGGTGAAGTATCACGCTTGTGAATCGCAAATTCATTCAACGCAAATGGAGCATCCCCAAACAAAGGCTCATTGGAATCAAGATGCATCAATGTTCTTTTGTCTACCACAAAAGTGCGATTGATGAGTGCATCAACAGCACTGCTCAACTCATCGCGGCTAATGCTGGCGAGAAAACCTAATCGACCAAAGTTGATACCCAGTATAGGAATTCCGTAATCACGCACCATGGTTACAGCATCCAACATGGTACCATCACCACCCAAACTGATCAAACAATCAATTTCTTCATTCAGGTCTTGTGAACCATTAAACGGAATCATTTTTTCTGAAAGATTTCCGGGTATCTGCATGGTCTCAATCAACGGACGATAGATATATACCTGTGTTTCATAACGGGCTAATTCGTCTAGCAGTATCAAAATGGGATTCCCCATTTCAGCATCAAGTCCCCGGCTATAAATGGCAATTTTCATTGTTTTGCTTTGAGTGTTTGGGTGATGGTAAGCTCCATCTACCCCGGTATACATCCAACCCTATCAATGGGTCTTAAAACTCTCTTCTGGTCTGTAAATATAAGCCATTGCGACCCAGTTGGTTAAAGCTGTATTCAATTTTAAATAGAAAATCATAGATCGATACAATATCCAAGCCCAGTCCCCAAGTCCGTAACAAGGTATTGTTCAAGGTATTAGAAGCAACGGGATTGATATGGTGTCCATAACCGAGGTCTGCATACGCTTTTAGAAAAAAGCGAATTGGTATTTTGTCATGTGTTTTACTGGGGAATGGATTGCGCAGAATAAAACCGAATACCTGTTTGTGCAAAGTAGTTTTGAATATTCCCCCAGCGATACCATCAATTACATTGTACTCCAACCCACGCATTTGATTCAATCCATAACCTAATAATCGCTGATTGAAAAAAATATCATTTCTTGGGAGTTTTGCAATTCCAATACCTTCCAAATGCAGAAAAGCGTTCTTTGATAAAGGATGCGCATAAATGGCTCGCACACTGGCTTGCCAGAGATTAGATTCTTTTGTTAGACCACGTTTATACAAATTCGCTTCCAGGTGAAATCCTTTAGAGGGATAAGGGATATAATCTACATTATAATACTTGTATTGATAATTGAAATCAATGTATCGGAATCTTGTCTTACCGCCAGGAAAATAATTCGGATTGAGTTGAAGAATGGTGTCTGATAACTGCTCATCATTGTAAGAAACTTTGAAATAATGACGGTTACGAACATCCGGACGATAAGAATAAGTGAAGTCAAGTCTGGTAAACTTTCTCGCTACAGATTCTTGTCTGTTAAACAGTTGCTTATTATCTGCCGTGCCATAATTCAACTCTTTTTGAGTAGCGCGTATAAACCCGATATTAAATCCTTTGGTTAGTTTTTTATCTATAAAAGGAATATCATACCTGATGGTAAATTGTTGGGTATATCCATTGATCAACCAGATATTGAGATTATCATTTCTACCGGTTGTATTATTCTGTATGAATTTAATTCCATAATTCACACGGTCTAAACTTCGCTTTTGATCAACCCACCATTGGTTAAAGTTCCTGTCAACCAGCCTGAAATAAGGGGTCGGAAAAAAATACCAGCGCTCTTTCAAATCCACATTGATGATGAGTATATTTCCTTTTTTAGCAGCTACATATACATTCACATCTACAAACAATAAAGTATTCATGATCTGTTGACGTGCCAGCTCCAATAGCTTATCTAACTCACTGTCCGCAATCCGTTCTCCTTTTTTGAAGGGTATTTCACGAAAAATAATAAAGTCGCGGGTCTTTTTATTGCCATTGAGTTGAATGTCACCAACAACTTGATACACACTACGCATGGCAACTCTTTCCGATAAACTCAATGATGTTTTAGCAGTAGAATCCTGCTCGGTTTTTTCCTGCGCATACAGCATGCATGAAGATAGGAGAACAACCATAAAAGAAATAAATAACCTCATGCGCATGAAACCCTTTATAAAATAGTAAGCTTGTAAAAATAGGGAATATGCATTTCTAGCGGATCTTTTCATTCATTTTAATTGAAGTTCCCAGACACTCATACATTATTCAAGATTTTGATTAATAGCTTTGATACAACCGCCTCTTCATACATGACAATGGCATAGAAACTCTTGTTAACGAAAAGAAACGCGGGTGATTTTTAGAAAATAGATCGGTGAAAAGAGGCCATCATACAATAAACTACATGTTTAAATAAGCCAACAAGTGGTTATAATTCTCTTTCAACTCATTGGCATACTGTTCTTCACCGAAGTAGTAGCGAACAGAATAATCATAACGCTGGAAAGTAGCAACGATATCAGATACTTCCACTTTATTGATCTTAATGGTAACAATGATTTGTCCGGAATCATTTTCCGGATAGGTATTGAGTTGAGTGATATAAGCATCATTGGTTTCTACCAATCTGCTGATCTCACCAAAAGAGAAGTGTCGTTTATCGGTTTCCAATACAATGATACCCCCTCTTTCTTCTGTTCCTAAGAAACGAGACAAGTGTACCATCATAGAGCGAGAAGAAATGATACCGGCTAATTCGGTCTGTTCATTGATAACAGGTAATAGGGTCAATTCATTTTCTGCAATCAGCTTTAATGCAACAAGAAAATGCTCCTCTCCTTTAATAGATATCTTTTTAAGTGATTGTTCCAAGGAAGCGAGTAAGCCTTCTTCATCTGTATCGAGTAGTTCATCTTTTTCAATGATGCCGGCAAATTTTTCCTCACTGAGTACCGGGAGATGCAATAAGTCGTAATCCTCCATCAATTGTAAGGCAAAAGAAACTTTGTCAAATAAATTGACCGCTGGAAATCCGGTATTGATGAGCTGCGATGCGAGCATGATTCTTTCTTCAATTGATATACGCGTCAACCTTTAGGAAGGTTGTGAAACAACACTTAATTTTTGCAAGAACCCATCGAGAATACGATTGAATTCATCGGGTACTTCCATCATCGGCGCATGACCACATTTGTCTACAAAATGCAATTCACTGTTTGGAATCAATCGGTTGAATTCCTTTCCTACAAAAGGCGGAGTAATGGTATCATTATTTCCCCAGATCAATAATGTAGGTTGTTGGATCTGATTCAATTCTTCGCCCAAGTTATTGCGAATCGCACTTTTCGCCAGTGCAATAATTTTAATGACTTTCAATCTATTATTTGTGATCTCAAATACTTCATCTACCAGTTCTTTGGTAGCGGTATTGGGATCATAAAAAGTAAGCTGTGTTTTCTTTTTGATATACTCATAGTCTCCACGCTTTGGATAACTATCACCCATTCCATTTTCAAATAAACCACTACTACCTGTAAGGATCAGCGATTTAATTCTTTCCGGATGTTTTAAGATGTGCACCAAAGCAACATGTCCGCCTAAAGAGTTCCCAAGAAGATGAATATTTTCATATCCCTTCATCTCAATGAACTTATGTACGTGTTTTTCCAATCCACCAACAGAGGTATGAAAAATATCCAAGTCAAAAAGAGGCAGCATGGGCACTACCACTTTGTATTTAGGTTTGAAATACTCAATGAGGTCTTTGAAATTGCTGAGTGCACCAAATAATCCATGGAGCAGTAACAAAGGTTCACCTTCCCCTTCTTCAATGTATTTGAACTTGTCTTGATGTTTAATCTCGTAATTCATGGGGTTAATTTCTTATGCAAGCATGATATCCGTTACAAATAAAAGAAAAACCATTAACAATATAAGAAACGTTTGAAACTAGCTGCAGATTGTGCCGAATCTTAACTAAGATACTGATTTATAAGCAAAAATGTATGCTCTTACTGTGTTACCTGACCGGCAGAAGTTGTGCCGGTCTCAAAGAAATCGGTAAGAGAAGAAAACATATCCCGAAATAATGGGATGACTTCTCCAATGCCATCGATCACTTTGGGACCCCAAGGTTGTATGAAACCATAGGTTTGCGAAGCCTCGAGTGTGGTTTTATCAAATAAATGCAATTGTTCTGCATAAAAAAGCACCACACTTAATACCAGTGTATAAATGACCGCATACAAAACAATTCCTGCGATTTTGTTTAGCCAACCTAAAAACACCATTTCTACCATTTTCTGAAGTGCAGTAGCACCCAATCTCACCAATATGACCACTGCAATCATGACAATCGCAAAAGAAATAAAAGGCAACCATGACTGAGAAATACTTGTCTGCTGCCCCAACTTTTCCGCCACATAAGCAGATAATTTCATCGCTGCTGCCAAGCCCACTACAATGGCCACAAAAGAAAATACCGCCACAATCAGTCCATTGCGGTAGCCCTTGATGAGAGCGAGGATCATACAGAGAAGGAAAATGATATCGATGAGCATGAGATAAATCAAAAGTGAAAAGTCAAAAGTCAAAATGATTTTGACTTTTGACTTTTGATTTTTTAATTAGATGCCAACAACTCCTTCACCACCGCAGAAATGGTTTTCCCATCTGCTTGTCCGGCGAGTTGTTTGGAGGCGACGCCCATTACCTTACCCATATCTTGTGGACCCGCAGCGCCGGTAGTGGTGATGATTTCAGCGATGATCTTCTTTAATTCATCTGCATCCAACTGTTTGGGCAGGAACTGTTCAATCACAGCAATTTCTTCCTGTTCTTTTTTAGCGAGGTCTTCGCGATTTTGTTGCTGAAATATTTCCAGTGAATCTTTTCTTTGTTTTACCAATTTCTGTAACAGCTTCAATTCCCCTTCAGCATTGATTTGTCCGTTAGCACCGGGTTCTGTTTTGGCTTTGATGATTTCAGCTTTGATGGCGCGTAGACCACGGAGAAGCGCTTCATTTTTTGATTTCATCGCTTCTTTCATACCTGTCATTACTTTTTCTTCTAAACTCATAGCGGTATGTTTTATTGGTTTTCTTTTAATTGAGAATCTCGGAATTTCTTATAGAATTCTTTGGCAAACGCTTTCATGTCTTCCATCATTTCCTTTTGTTGGGTAGCACGCATATAAGTATCTGCCATACCCATCAGGGTTTGATAATAAAAATCGGCCATCTCATCCACCATCATTTCCTTGGTCCAGAGATCAATACGAAGAGCTGATTTATCCGCAGCATCCCAAAAAGCCACCATCATGGCTCTTGCGGGTTGTGCCATATCTGCCGTGCTGTCGCTCGCTTTCCATTGGATGGCTTGTGGTACTTTTTGTTCGTCTAAGTGAACATCAATGTTTATTGTTGAAGTATGCATACGTAATTCAAAGATTTTAAAATAAGGCGCAAAAATAAGGTTTAATCAGCAGCCGAATCAAGGCTTATACGCTCAATGCAGCTTTGCGGAGAGATTCATAGATGGCTACAGCACTGGTATCCCAACTAAATTGACCAGCCCTCTCCAAGCCTTTGGTAATAAAAGCATTACGAATACCTTCATTTCGGTATAGACTCAACATCTCTTTGGCAATGGCATCAGGATCGGCAGGATCAACCAGCAAAGCAGCATCACCGGCTACTTCCGGCATACTGCTGGTATTTGAGCAAATAACGGGAACACCACATTGCATGGCTTCTAAAATAGGTAATCCAAAACCTTCAAACCAAGAAGGGTATACCAGCGCATAAGCTGCGGCTGTTACTCTTTGTAGTTGTTCTTCGGGTAAATAATCCAATAGCACCACATCTTCCCGGTATTTGTAGGTCTTGATTTTTTCCAAAAGATCATCATATTGCCATGCTTTTCTGCCTGCAACCAACAACTTCATATTACTATGCTGCCACTTTTTAAAATGAGAGAACGCTTTCAACAGATTCAATAAATTTTTTCGCGGATGAATGCCCCCTATAAATAAAAAATATTCTCTTCCATCAGCATAACCATCTTTCACTGCTTGTTTTTCTTCCCATTCCATGGGTTGAAATCCTTTCCGCACCGCACCACCATTTACTTGGATCTTTGTTTCATCAGTTCGATAGGTTTTTATGATATCTGCTTTTGAAAACTCAGATACGGTGATGACCTGTTTTGCTTTTCGCAGAAATGCCGGAGTGAACCAACGATAATAAGCCCGCTGATGCCAGCTGATGTATTCAGGATGATGCAAAAAAGCCAGATCATGGATCATGAGCACTTGCGGAACAGAACTGGTAACACTACAAAATCCATATGGCTGAAACCAAACATCGGCTTTCCATTTTTTTACAGCTCTTGTGGCTTTAATATCATACCAATATTTAAAACTCAGAGGGTGACGTGCAGCAGGGGGTACTAAAACTGAATGAACATTAGGCGCTGTAATAAATGGTATTTGCCATGCACGATCATACAATAACAAAAACTCATCTTCGGGATGCAAAGCCACCATACGGCTTAACACTTCCGCAGTATAATGCCCATATCCTTCCATTGGATTGTTCTGTAGAAAAATGGCATTGATAGCGATACGCATGAGGAGCAAAATTAGTGGGTATAGTGTCAAATATTGTTAAAATAGGACATCAATATAAAAGGTTATGAATTTTTATTATATTTTGTATTCACTTATGCGAAAAGCATGTTTTCTTTTGTTATGCTGTTTATTGTATTTGAGCATACAAGCATCTGATTCATTATATGTACAACTCAATAAACAAACTTTCAAAAAAGGAGATACCCTCGATTTCTCTTGCGTGATCCCCGATTTTGAAAAGGTAAAACTCAATGCTGCATCCTTACATGTATGGATCGACCATATCAGTACCGGCACCCGCTGGAAATTCCGTTATCCCTTTATCAATGGTGAAGCGCAAGCTGCGCTGGTATTAGCAAAAACATTACCTGATGGACATTTCGCTGTGAACTTTCTGGTACAAAAAGGCTATTTCCGTTTATCCGGACAATTAAAGGACAAGTTTGAGGACGAGAACAATATCAATTACCTGATGGTCCCGAAAAACAAACGGACCTATTCAGAAACCATCACACTGAATAAGGATGGCTTTTTTCGTTTGAAGAGTACCTTATTCGAAGATTCTGCTTATTTCGTTTTTTCACCCGTTAAAAAGAACGCCAAAAACAACCTGAACGTCAGTATAGAAACGCCTTTGGATTCTACATTCATTCCTGAAATGGAAAGCAGGATATGGATCACTGTGGGCAATCAGAAAAGACCCATGAACAAAAAAGATTCTGCCGCTTACGCATTTAACATGATTAGTAGCTCGGGTACTGATCTGTTACCCAATGTAACGGTGGTGGGCAAATACAAAAAGAAAGTAGAACAATACGACGACTATTATTCAAGCGGTCCTTTCAAACGCGATGAAGCGATGATCTTTGACGGAATTGAAGACGCAACCATGGCAGGTTCCATGAGCATTCTTCGTTTTCTGGAAGGGAAGGTACCCGGACTGATCATTGAAAAAGATCAGGAAAGCATGGTGGAGATGGCAAGATGGAGAGGCGAGCCTACGGAAATTTATTTGGATGAGTTTAGGGTATCACCACAAGATATTTGGATCGTTTCCCCTTCCGATGTGGCGATGGTAAAAGTATATCGTCCACCGGCAATGTTATCTCCCTTATCGGGAGCTGCAGGCGCTATTGCTATTTATACAAAGCGCGGAGAGTTTGCAGGGAAGAATAGGTTTAAACATAGTTTTACAGTGAAGGGATATACCCCGGCGGAAGCGGTTTGGCAATAATATTTCTGTAGAAGGTCAACAGATATTGATCGTTTACATTTCTCATTTATACAAATCATTTCAAAAAATACTTGTACCATGCAAAAATTACAATTCAAAGTAAACATCAACGCACCTGCAGCCAATGTATATGATTGTATGCTTGGTATTGATAATAAATCAACTTATGAGCAATGGACTTCTTTGTTCAATCCCACATCAACCTATGAAGGAAGTTGGAATAAAGGAAGTAAAATTCTATTTGTTGGCGTAGATGAGAAAGGAGAAAAGGGAGGTATTGTTTCCAAAATAGCTGATAATATTCCCAACCAATTTGTTTCCATTCAACATTATGGTCTTGTAAAAGGCGACCAAGAAATTACAGAAGGACCGGAAGTAGAAAAATGGGCTAATGGATTTGAAAATTATCACTTCGAAGAAAACAATGGAATTACAACCGTTACTGTTGAATTAGACACCACGGAAGATTTCATAGGTTATATGAATGAAAAATATCCAAAAGCACTTAACAGGTTGAAAGAGCTTTGTGAACAGTAAAATGGAAAGCAGATTATCTCCACAGGAGTCCTCTGGACATGATTTTCATGATAGGTCATGATTCAATTATCTGCGTTTCATTATCAGTAGTTATAAAATCCTTTACCCGTCTTCCTTCCCAATTCACCCGCCGCAACTTTAGCAGCCTGTATCGGTGAAGGCGTTAAACGTTTGGGTTTACCCAGCGCTTCCCATACAATATTGCTTACACCAAAATTGATATCCATTCCAATAAGATCCATCAGTTTGAATGGACCCATTTTAAAACCACTGGCTTCCATCACCGCATCAATCGCGGCAATATCCATCTGCTCTTTTTCTATCAGTTGCATGGCTTCCAGGTAATAATGTCTGGCAACGCGATTGACAATAAAGCCCGGTGCATCTTTACAAACTACCGGTACTTTCCCCATCTCTTTGCTGATATCGATGGTCTGTTGCATTACTTCCGCAGAAGTAGCATCGCCTTGTATTACTTCCACCAGTTTCATCAATGGAGCCGGATTGAAAAAATGCATACCAACAATTCTTTCAGGATGCGAAACTGCTGCTGCAATTTCACTGACCGGAATAGAAGACGTATTGGTAGCCAAAATGGTATCGCTACTATTCAAAGCAGCCAGTTGCGTAAATAAACTCACTTTGGCTTCTTTCTTTTCGATAATGGCTTCAATGATCATATCTGCTATACAATCCTCTGCACGGGTAGTGAATAGTATCCGATCGAGTATCGCTTGTTTTTCTTCAGCACTTATCTTTTCTTTTTCTACCAGCTTACTGAGACTCATGTCAATTCCCTTTCTGCTTTTTTCGATCATCTCCCCACTCAGATCAAACTGAATGGTACGATAACCGGATTGGGCACTTACCTGAGCAATACCGCTTCCCATAGTGCCCGCACCACAAATACAGATGGTTTTGATTGATTTCATACGACTATGCAATGATTGGAACGCAAGATACTTACATCTTTTCCACTTTAACTAAACGCCGTAAAATCCTCCTACTCAGATGGCTTACTTTTATACCATGCAAAAAATGCAGCAACTCGATCTGTTTGGAATGCCTGTTGAACAGGCAAGTGCTCCTGCGAAAAAAACGGTAGCACCTAAAGCGAAACCTGTTCAGGAAGTTGTATCAGAACCACAACCCGTGGTTATAGCAGAACCGGAACCCGTAATAGTTCCTGAGCCTGTTATAGCCATGGCTGAAACAACTGCTATTGAGCCTGAACTTCCAGTTGCTACTGCAACTCCGGCCAAACAAGAAGATCCGGTTGTTTTTGCAGACGAGCGTATTGTTGTCAAGATCAAGCCCAAGAACATTGTTACAGAAACAAAAGCTGTTGAAGAACCAATAGCTGCTCCGGCAAAAGTTGCTGAACCCGTTGCCAAACAACCCGGTAAGCGTGGCAGAAAATCTTTCCGTGAAATAGATACTGAAATTGATCTCGTTGATATTCCGGATGAAGAAACATTGAAGCAAAAACTATATTACCCCATTAGTGAAGTAGCTAAATGGTTCAAAGTGAATACTTCTTTACTGCGTTATTGGGAAAATGAATTTGATATTCTCCAACCCCGCAAAACACGCAAGGGAGATCGCCTATTCCGATATGAAGACATCCGCAACTTACAACTGATCTATTTCTTATTACGCCAACGCAAGTTCTCCATTGAAGGTGCAAGAACTTATCTCAAACAAAACAAACACCAGGCTGATGTGCAGGCTCAGCTTGTACAATCGTTGACTAAATTCAAATCTTTCTTACTAGAGTTGAGAGCAGGTTTAGGATCTTAACCTTGTCGCACAGTAACATCAGTATTTGCAGCAGCCAACTGTAACTGATTTGCTTCCAGCCAACTAATAATCTCAAGATTTACCTGCTGTCTTAGTTGATTGAATGTTTCTATGGACTGATCCATGGATGTGAAAAATTCAATGATCACCACATGCGCATTCTTTCCTGTTTCTGCAAGGAATACTACCGTGCTAAGAACATCAGGCTTATCCAATATCTTTTTAACTGCTACGGTGAACGCTTCCAATTGTGTTGCCGAAGCTGCCAAATCCAATTCTATCCGAAGCTCTCCTTTACGTTGTGTTCGCAAACTGATATTGTCTACGATCGTATCCACCATTTGCTTATTCGGAACAGAGATATAGGTTTTTTCTGTAGTTCTGATACGCGTACTTCTTAATCCGATCTTTTCAATATTTCCAGTGAATCCATTGACTTTTACCAGATCACCTACGGCAAACGGACGATCAAAAAATATGATAAAAGAAGCGATTAAATTTTCCAGACTCTCTCTTGTGGCCAAAGCAAGTGCAGCGCCCACAATGCTCAATCCGGTTAACACATTGCCTACGGGTTTATTGAAAGAGAACTTCATGATCAATAATAAGCCAATAATCACCAGTATGACTTTAAAAAAATCTTTGAAAAAAATAACCAGCTGATTATCTGTTTGATCGGGTGTAAGGTTTGCTTTCTCCTCTAATATGATAGCAATAAAATCAATCACACGCAAACAAAGACGAATGAAAACAATTACCATAATTGCATTGGCAATAGACTCAATCATTTGACGTGAAGTAATACGATAGACCTTAAAATCCAATACACCCGGAAATTGTAATTTGTCAATGGCAATAATGGTAATGGATAAAAAAAGAAACAATCCCAATGGCCCTGCCACCAGATCCAAAAAAGACTGACGAGCAGTTTGATTTCTTTTTTTCGTAATGGCTTTATATAACTGATGCGCTAGGTATTTGGAAATGTAGCGCTTCAATAACAACATCAGCAAGATGGTGCCTAGTACATAGAGATATGCTTCAATGGTATTATCCAGTATCTTTTGTTGCAACAAATTTTCCATGCTGCAATTTACTAAGAAGCTTTAAGATTGCCATTGATGGAGCTGCATATTCGTACCATCAAAACTAGCATAGGTGAAGTTACGGATCCAGTCGCCGAGGTTGATATATCGACTGTTTTCATTCAACTTAAAGTCAATGGGATAATGACGATGACCAAATATGAGATAATCAAAATGTTCTTTAGCCAACATTTCTTTACAATAAATAATTAGCCACTCATTTTCTTCACCTAAAAAATGCTGATCGGAAGTGCCTGTCTTTTCTCGACTCTTTCTGCTGAAATAATTGGCCAACCCGATTCCCCAAGTAGGATGCAATAATCCGAACAACCACTGACACAAAGGATTTCGAAATATCTTCTTCAAAAACTTATAACCATGATCACCCGGACCCAACCCGTCACCATGACCAATATAAAAACGCTTCCCATTCCATTCAAATACTTTAGGGTGATGGTAGACCGGAATATTCAGTTCTTTCTCAAAATATCCGCGCATCCACATATCATGATTACCGACAAAAAAATGGATTGCAATCCCGCGATCGGTAAGTTCAGCAAGCTTACCGAGTAAACGTACATAACCTTTGGGTACTACCTGTTTGTATTCATACCAGAAATCAAAAATATCTCCCACAATAAAGATCATAGCAGCACTATCTTTGATACTATCCAAAAATGCTACTACTTTTTTTTCACGAACAAGACTCTGTTCATAATCAGGCGCGCCGAGATGAAAATCTGAAAGAAAATATATTTTTTGTTGCGGTGTAATGGATGGCATTAGGCAAATAACAATTGTGCATCCGTTTGATGCATGAATGATCTGTGAATTTACTGTTTATTTTTCTGTTGCATATATACCAGCAAATCGCCACATTCAATACGAGGTCTGCCACTTACATCTCCTTTATACCAGTAGATCCATGCTTCGATAGCAGTATCATTCAAGTATACCGTTGTTTTCTCCCGAGCATACAATACCGGCTCATCGGCTTCACCATTGATACCCTCATAATCATCCAACTGACCCATCGCCCATGGAAATTCAGCAGTTTGTTGAATGGTATACAATTCTCCGGTGATCCAAGTTTCGGCATTGGTTGGAACTGCCGCCGGATATTCACCCATATCATATAAAGCACCCTTCACTTTTGCGGTACCTGCCAATTCAAAATATTTACTAATATATGCGTATGCAGGATGCTGAAAGCCACTTCTGAGTGAACCATACACAAATAAAGGCAATACAGTGATAGACATACGCTTTAATTAGTTCTTTGAACGAGAAAACAAAATACTTCTTTCGGACCATGCACACCCACTACCAGTGTTTTCTCAATATCAGCGGTTCTGCTCGGACCGGTTGCTAATGTAATCATGGAAGGTAATTGCTCTCCATATTCTTTTTGTAATGACAATAAAGCTTCATCAATATCATAGACCAACTGATCTGTATATGCAATACAAATATGAATGGGCGCATACACACTCACCGTTCTACCACTTTGTTGTCCGCTGGATAGTACCATACTTCCCGTTCTTGCCACCAAGTATTCGCAACCTGTGATAGAAGCATCACAACTTTCTACATCGGGGGCTGCCATGGCATGAAAACCTGAATCTATAAGTATTTGTCTGAGTTCATCTTCTCTGCAATACAACTCTTTCCACTCCCTTTTAATGAAAAGCATATTGAGTTGTGAAGCCAGCTCCTTTTCATTTTCACAATAAGAAAAATAACCTTGGAGTTTGGTGAAATTTTCTGCAAATAAAAGATCCAACTCTTCAGCCGGCGCATGGAATACTGAAGACTGTTCTGTTTGTTGGGGAAAGGGAACAGGCACTGGTTGAGTTAGTGCCTGTTTTATTTTTTTCAAAATGGTATCTCTTGCTGATTGTGACATTATACCGTTTCGTTTGAATCCGTTGTAGTGTTTGTATCAGGTGCTGCTGTTTCTTCCGCAATCACTTCTGTAGCAGCAGGCGGCGTCTCTTCTACTTCTAATAATTTCTTTTCCTCAAAAGGTCTTTTACCAATCAATTCTTCTACATCACTTTTATGCAATACTTCTTTATCTAATAATTCCTTCGCCAGCTTTTCTACTTGTTCTTTTTTCTCAGTTAATAAATGAATGGTACGCTGATACGCTTCATCAATGATACTTCTTACTTCTTCATCGATCAACTTTCCGGTTTCTTCGCTGTATGGTTTCGTAAAAGTATTTTCCTGTGAAGGATCATAGAAACTTACATTCCCTACTTTCTTATTCATACCATAAGCTGTTACCATACTATAAGCAATTCTAGTGATCTGTTGAAGATCATTCGCAGCACCGGTAGAAATTTTTCCAAAGAAAATCTGCTCTGCAGCACGACCACCCAAAGTCATACAAATCTGATCCATTAACTGATCTGTATTGTACAGGTATTGTTCGGTAGGTGTGTATTGCGCATACCCCAAAGCAGCCGTTCCTCTTGGTACAATGGTTACTTTCAATAAAGGATATGCATGCTCCAAGAACCAACCACACACAGCATGTCCGGCTTCATGATAAGCGATCACAGACTTTTCATGTGGAGCAATGATTTTGTTTTTCTTTTCCAATCCACCGATCACACGGTCAATGGCATCTTGGAAGTCGCTCATGTCTACTGCTTCTTTTCCTTTACGCGCTGCAATCAATGCTGCTTCATTACATACGTTGGCAATATCAGCACCGGCAAAACCCGGTGTTTGTTCGGCCAGCTTATGCAGATCCAATGTTTCAGATATTTTGATCGGACCTAAGTGTACTTTAAAGATCGCTTCACGACCCTTTACATCCGGTCTGTCAATAGAAATTTGTCTATCGAAACGTCCCGGACGCAACAACGCACTATCCAATACATCGGGTCTATTGGTAGCAGCAAGGATAATGATACCGGTATCACCACCAAAACCATCCATCTCCACCAATAATTGGTTCAATGTATTCTCTCTTTCATCATTACTCATGATGGCATTTCTACCACGTGCACGACCAATGGCATCGATCTCATCAATAAAGATGATACAAGGTGCTTTCTCTCTAGCTTGCTTAAACAAATCACGTACACGACTCGCACCTACACCCACAAACATTTCCACGAAATCACTACCACTCAAGCTAAAGAAAGGTACTTGTGCTTCACCCGCCATGGCTTTTGCTAATAATGTTTTACCCGTACCCGGAGGACCCACCAATAAAGCACCTTTTGGAATCTTACCACCCAGTGAAGTATATTTTTTAGGGTTCTTCAGGAAATCAACGATTTCCATGACTTCAACTTTTGCTTCATCCAATCCGGCCACATCCGCAAAAGTGATGTTCACTTTCGCTCCTTTATCAAATAAAGTAGCTTTTGATTTACCGATGTTGAAAATCCCACCCGGACCACCACCACTGGCGGGGCCGCCCATTTTACGCATTAACAAAATCCACGCAACAATAATGATGAGCAATGTGAACACCGTATTCAACAATGGACCAAACCATTCCGGTGCTTTCACAACACGCATTTCTACTTCAGCTACATTATTGGCTTTGCAGAAAGTATCCAGTCTTTCTTCAAAAGCTTTCCAGTCTACCACTTCAAAAGCAAACAGCGGTGTGCCTTTTACTTTATCTGCAGATAAACGTCCTTTGAATTGTTTTACATAAAACTCTTTGGAGAGTCTGTCTGACTTGATATAGACATGCACCTGTTCTTTGTTCTTCACCAGATCCAGTTTCTGTACATCACCGGGTAGCAATATCTCATTTCTGAATTGCTGCTCGGAAATCACTTTCAATTCCGGTGAAAAGTTCATGACCTGTGCCAGAATCAGCACAATAGCGATGATACCATATACCCAGTAAATATTGAATTTTGGTCCCTTACGTTGACCATCTCCTTTTTCCATTTTCGATTGCTTGTTTTCCTGTGACATATTCCTCTCTGTATTGACGATTCAGGATCCGATATATTCAGTGACCCTATAATTTTTTATTTATTCATGGATCTGCGAAGCCGCATCACTCCACATTTCTTCTAATTTGTAAAACTTTCTGGCATCCGGATGCATCACATGCACTACAATGTTCACATAATCAATCAGCACCCATTGCAATGCCTGTCTGCCTTCATGCTTATAAGGATGCTCATCACAACTCTTTTTCACTTCTTCTTCTACTGAATCACAGATAGCCCTGATCTGGGTAGTACTAGAAGCCTGACAAACCACAAAAAAGTCAGCCGAAGCTTCCGGTATTTTTCGGAGATCCAGACTGATGATATTTTCACCTTTTTTATCCTGAATAGCTTTAATAATAGCCTTGAAAATTTTAGAATTTCTGGTAAGTCTAGATACCGAACTCTTCGTGCGGCTTTGTAAAACTGAAAGCGGTTCCAATAATAGCGTTGATTTAAATTAAACAATGATCCGGATCCTCTGACCCTCTTTCTTTAACACCCTGCTTGGTGTTGAACGGTCTGTGTACCTTTGACATCGGTAACTTCGTCAAAAATAGTAATTCTTTGCCATCAGACATCGTTAAAACACCAATCGGACAGCCGTTCGTGGAATTATCTGTGACAGATAGTACCAACATCTATGCCATGACCCATATTCAACACAATATGGCAACACATGGTTCAGTTTTCTTTGCGCATCAGCAGGTGGCAGGGAAGGGGCAACATGGAAAGACCTGGGTGACTGAGGGGGGGCAAAACATTATTCTTTCCACTATCATTGACCCAAATCCATTGATACTGGGGCAACAATTCAGATTAAGTGTTGCGGTTGCCTTGGCTTGTTATGATTTTTTTAGCAGGTATGCGGGTGAAGAGACCCGCATTAAATGGCCCAACGATATCTATTGGCGTGACAGAAAGGCAGGGGGAATTTTGATTGAGAACCAAATTCGGGGTCAACAGTGGCAATGGGCAGTTGCGGGAATGGGTATCAACATCAACCAAACCGCATTCGACCCTACACTGATCAACCCTGTTTCACTCAAACAAATCACGGGTAAAACTTTTGATCCGGTACAACTCGCTCAAGAACTCTGCACCGACCTTACCCAACGTATGCATCAACTATTCAACCATCCCTTTTCACCATTATTAGAAGAATACAACGGGTATTTGTTCAAAAGAAACGAAATCGTACAACTCAAAAAACTCAACACTCGGTTCACCTGCAACATACTTGGTGTTAATGAAAACGGAGAGTTGCTGGTAAAAGACGGTCCGGCAGATCGGTTTGTGTTTGGAGAAGTAAACTGGGTGAATAATGAATATTGAATGATGAATATCGAATGATACCGGTCCTCCAAACTTCATCATTCAATATTCATTATTCATCATTCTTCCCTTCTCCCCTTAACTTGCACCCTAATCAATTCCACATGAATTCTTCTATTCGTCTTACCCAGTTTTCTCATGGTGCCGGGTGTGGTTGTAAGATCGCTCCGGCTGTTTTGGATACGATTTTGAAATCTGATCAACCCGCTACTTTGTTTCCACAATTATTGGTAGGCAATACTACTAAGGATGATGCAGCAGCTTATGATCTTGGTAATGATCAGGTACTGATTAGTACAACTGATTTTTTTATGCCGATTGTAGATGACGCCTTCGCTTTCGGAAAAATTGCCGGCGCCAATGCCATCAGTGATGTATATGCTATGGGTGGACAGCCCATTCTCGCCATCGCCATTCTTGGATGGCCGGTTGATAAATTACCCGCAGAGCTTGCTCAACAAGTTATTGAAGGAGCACGTGCTATTTGTGCGGAAGCAGGTATTCCGCTGGCAGGCGGTCATAGCATCGATTCTCCTGAACCTATTTTTGGATTAGCCGTCAATGGACTTGTTCATAAAAAAAACCTCAAACAAAACAACACCGCTCAGAAAGAAGATTGGTTATTACTCACCAAACCTTTGGGTGTAGGTATTTTATCTACAGCGCAAAAAAAAGAATTACTGAGTGATGATGACCAACAAGTTTTATTGCAACAATTGATGCAGTTGAATAAAGTGGGTGCTGCACTGGGAAAAATCAACGGGGTGCATGCGATGACAGATGTAACCGGCTTTGGCTTACTTGGACATTTACTCGAAGTAGCCGAGGGCAGTGGGCTGTCTGCTGAACTCTATTATTCAAAAGTACCGGTGATCCATGCTGTAAAAAACTATCTCGCACAAAGAATTGTTCCGGATGCTACTTATCGTAACTGGAACAGCTATAGCAGTAAAACAGGTTTTGGTGCTGGTGTAAATGTGATGGAAGCTTTCAGTATTCTTCCTGATCCTCAAACCAATGGCGGGCTACTCATTGCCGTTGCGCCGGATGCATTGGAGCAAGTACAAACTACATTGCGTGAAAATGGACTTGAAAATTTTATCGAGCCCATCGGTAAGATGATTGAAAAGGCTGAAAAGACGATCACGGTGGTTGCTTGATGATAAGTGCGAAGGATAGGTCGCAGATTTTTTATGATCAATTATGATTTATTTGTCTATGTAAAATCTGCGTTCATTATAATAATCATAAAAAAATGCGGCCCATCATCACTTAAGCAATTGGAATAAAGACAGGTGCAACAATAGAGCCCACACTTGCACCGCCAACATGTTCTATAGCACTCATAGGAACACTAACAATTGTTGCAGATGCACTAATCGCTTCTTCTTGCTCTTTTGTTAATTCAGCAGTTTCAGAAAGGAATAAAAAAGCTTTGCCATTAGCATTCACGCAAAAAAATGCATTCCCCATAAACGCCTCTAACTGATCATGTGAGAAAGGAATGATGCGATAGCCGGTAGATAATAGTAATTGTTTCACCGCCATCAGATCCATATCATCGGCAAACGCTTCTTCACACAACAATGCGAAATCTGAACCCAGACATAACATACGATTGGTATGCAATAAAAACTTTCCGGAAGTATCCGTAGCATAAAAAGCAATGGCTTTGTACTGATGTGCTGCTGCAAATTTCTCCAGCATGGCTGTATGGGTTCTCTGCGATAAGCAGGCATAGATGAGTTTGTGTTCATGATCCATCACCATACTGGCAGTACCTTCAAGGAAAAATCCATCTACTTCAAATTCGCTCCAATCTTCAATATCATTGACCAGAAAATATTTACGTAGGTATTCAAGAATATCATCCCTTTTTTCTTGTCTTCGATCTCGTCGGTACATAGGTAACACTGCTACTGTTCTATCCGGTAAAGTGGTTAACCAACAGGAGGGGAAAATAGCATCTATAGAATCAGCGGCGTCTTGTTCAAACACTACAGCTTGAACTTCATTTTTTTTGAATGCCTGATGTAGCGCATCAAAATTTTGCAATACCGCTTTATCAGCTGTATCTGCCGGACGTATCATTAACACTAAATCAGCGGGCACAGCCATATTAAGAGAGTTTATCAATTTTCTGTGCAAGTTGATGGTCAAGATCAGTAACAATATCTCCGGCATCATGTGTGCTTAACCATATCTCAACAGTATTCCACACATTACTCCAGTAAGGATGATGATTCATCTTTTCAGCTTCAATAGCCACCCTTGTCATAAAAGCAAAAGCCTCAGAAAAATTCTGAAACTGAAATTTCTTATACAGTTTATTATTTTCTTCTACCCACATGATGAATAATGAATTTAGAATGATGAATACTCAACGCCCATCTTTATTTGGACATTCCTCTGTTCCTTATTTCTTATTTCTCTGTTATCAAAAGACCATATTCCCTTTATTCTTGATCTGCTCATTCGTGAGCTCTGCTACCAGCTGCACGCCGGCCAAATTTTTAACGGATTGTTTGATCCAGTTACACTTTGTATCATCTACCAAATCTCCTTTCATCAACCATAAGAAATCCATGTGTTTGAATTCAGGTAATAAATATTCTCCGTCAAACTGATTGTGATATAAGTAATGTACTAAAAAGCTATTTGGTTCTTTTGATTCATAGATACTAAAATAATAGCTTCGTTCTTTTCTCCGTAAATGAATTTCCAATGATGGGTTCAGTCTGAATTGATACCCCAATAAATTATTCAATTGCAAACAAAACTGATAATTCTTCACCGGCGCTGTGATCCCCAATAACCGAGTGTCATCGAAAAAATCTTCGTTGAGTTCCTCAATGTTCAGTCTGAGTTTGGTAGTGGCCATAGGCGATAGTGAATGGTCCATAGTCCATAGTCCATGGTATTTTTATCAGATAAATTCTCTTTTCCTACCATGGACCATCGACTATGGTCCATGGACTACATCACAGCTCTACTTCAAATACTTTCTCCTCATTCCCTCTTTTGATCCGCAACTGCGTTTTATCTCCTTTGTTAAATTTACCCAATGCTTGCATATAACTCATCACATCTACGAATTTAAATTCTCCGAGTTGCAATAAAATATCACCAGCCTGTATACCCAGTTTTTCTGCTAGTTTACCCGGACTAACACCATCAATACGCATACCGGTACCGGAATAGCCATAATCAGGGATGACACCCAGACTTACAGTGAAACGGCGTGTTTGTCCCATTTGAGGTTCGGTGGTTTTTGTAAAACTCAGTTTACCTTTCGTATCTGTACGGGTGATGAGTTCATATATCAATTTTACAATGTCTTTTTGTGCATCGTAATTGATCTTGTCTGCATCATCGCTGATTTTATGATAATCGGGATGACTACCGGTGAAAAAAAATTGTACCGGAATATTGGCACGGTAAAAACTGGCATGATCACTTGGGCCACTACCGGTACTATCAAATTTTATGATCAGGTTTGAACTCAATCCCTTCCATACTTCACCCCAAACCGGAGAAGTGCCATAACCACCTACCGTTAGTTTATGTGAAGTATCATAACGTCCCACCATGTCCATATTGATCATATAGTTGGGAGTAATTTTTACAGTTGGATTTTCTAACCAATATTTACTTCCCAGTAACCCCAGTTCTTCGCCGGAAAAATGAATAAAGAGATAATTGTTATTAGTAGGGGCTTTTACTTTTAGCATACGAGCCAGTTCCAGCAATACTGCAGTACCACTGGCATTATCATCAGCGCCATTATGAACGGCATGGAATGTATCCAAGGCTGATTTATCCTCGCCATATCCTAGGTGATCATAATGTGCGCCAATGATGACTGTATTAGCTGCATTATTATTTAAAAACGCAATTACATTTCTGGCTTTGCGCTTTTTTTCTGACAAAGAAACATTCACACTAATGGCATAACTCGCAGATTCATCTGCAAAATATTTCTTAACGCCTTCTTTAGTAATATAGATAATCGGAATTGACAATAAAGCAGAAGTATCATTCTTATTGAATTGAATATTGTCAACTCGATTGGAGCTGTTATACACAAATAAAGCAGTGGCTCCTTTACTAACAGCATGTGCCGCTTGTTGTTTGATTGTATTTTCTATATCAAAATGTGGATTGTTTTGATTGTCTTCCAAAACATCTTGTAAATCAAAAAACCAAGGCTGTCCTTTTTCGGTAAGTGCTACTGCAGGTTTTCCTTGTGCAGACTTATTGGCACTGTATGGTAACGGAAAATAGTCTTTGCGAATGGTTAGTATTTGATCCTCTACTACCAAACGGGTAGCCGCATCCATTTGTTTCCCTTCATTGATCACAAATTCCTGTACATAGCCATTCGTGCCCTTGGCTTCTATACCCATTTGCTGGTATTGATGAACAAGGTATTGCATGGCCAGTTCTTCACCTTTGCTACCGGTTAAGCGACCTTCCAATTGATCATCGGCCAGGTATTGTACATGCGATTTCAAAGAAGCCACCAAAACCGCATTGGCTTTTTCTTCGGCTATTCGCTTTTTACGTTTACTCTGCGACCAGGAAAGAATAGGAACCAATACCAATAACAATAGTATTTTCTTCATAACAGATGCTTAGCTGCTGCAAAAGTACGTTGAGGAAGAGAAGTATGGCAAGTAAATGAATATTTTATGATGAATTTATTCTGCTAAGTCTATGAAAGCACATAACCTGCTCAAAAACAATTTTTAACCATATCAAAAAATAATTTTGAGAAACCAAACGGTTGCGCATATATTTGCAACCGAAAGGTTTCATAAATTAATCTTACTAGCATGCGCAAACTGAAAGTACAAGTCCAAATAAGCATTGATGGATACATTGCAGGACCCAATGGAGAAATGGATTGGATGAATTTCAACTGGTCTGATGACCTTAAACAATATGTAACTGAACTCACCGGTACCATTGATACCATTCTTTTGGGGAGGAAATTGGCAGAGGGATTTATTCCCTATTGGACTGAGTCGCTGAACAGTGATTCTCCCGCCGATGGTGCCGATGTTTTTGTGAATACTCCAAAAGTTGTATTTACCAAAACATTGCATGAATGTCCATGGGAACGTACTAGTCTTGCAAAAGGAGAGCTGCGACAAGAGATACAAGCTTTGAAGCAAATTAATGGGAAAGATATGATTGCCTATGGTGGAGCCGGGTTTCTTTCGGCTTTAATAGAAAATAATTTAATAGATGAATTGCATTTGTTTGTAAATCCAACTGCCATCGGAAAAGGGTTACCTATTTTTCAGCAGTTACAAAAAAAGCAAGCCTATACATTACTTCAATCGAGGTCTTTTGATTGTGGCATAGTCGTACTAACCTATCAACCCGCTTAAGATGAGACGTGATGTATTCCAGGCTATTGCAGACCCTACCAGAAGAGCCATTATCGCATTGATCGCATTTCAAGCCATGACACCCAATGCCATTGCTGAACATTTTGATTCGAGCAGACAAGCTGTTTCCAAACACTTACGCATACTAACAGAATGCCAGTTGGTAGAGCAGGAACAGTCTGGCCGAGAGATTTACTATACCCTTAACGCTAAAAAGATGAAAGAAATCGATAAATGGCTGGAACAGTTTCGTTTGCTATGGGAAAACAGATTCAGCCAATTAGATAAAGTCTTACACACCCTTAAAACACAAAAGAAATGAACAGCAATCTTTTATTCGACTTTACAGTGAATAAAGAAACCAACACCATTCATGTAAAGCGCGAATTTGTCGCCAATCTGCATTTTGTCTGGGATGCCTGGACAAAACCTGAATTGTTGGATCTCTGGTGGGCACCCAAACCTTATCGCACGGAAACAAAATCCATGGATTTCAGAGAAGGCGGTTATTGGCATTATAGAATGATTGGTCCGGAAAGTGATTGCCACTGGTGCCGCGCAGACTATGAGCATATTGATAAACATGTGGTCTTCTCAGGATTGGATGCATTTTGTGATGAAGAAGGAAAAGTGAATCCAGACTTCCCACGTTCTCACTGGACCAATCGTTTCAGTGAAAATGAAGATGTGACCACGGTAAATATTGTAATTGCTTATCAATCACTCGCTGACTTAGAGAAAATTGTAGCGCTCGGATTCAAAGAAGGATTTACGATGGCATTGCAAAATCTGGATCAGTACATTGAAGCGCAATTTAAGTTACGTGCAGAAATGAAAACTAGCACTAAAGAAAGAGTGTGTACGTATTTGAATTTCCCGGGTAATACGGAAGAGGCTTTTCTTTTTTATCGTTCTGTTTTCAAAACTGAATTTACAACTGGAGGTATCAAACGTTTCGGTGAACTTCCTGCCAGTGCCGATCAGCCACCGATAGCCGATACAGTAAAAAACATGGTACTACATGTAGAGCTACCGATCACAGCTAACCATATGCTGATGGGTACGGATGCTCCTAAAGAAATGGGCTTTACTGTAACGCAAGGGAATAATATGCACATTAGTCTGGAGCCGGTATCCAGAGCAGAAGCCAAGAGAATTTTTGATGCTTTATCTGCGGGAGGCACCATCAGTATGCCTTTACAAGATATGTTCTGGGGCGCTTATTTTGGTAGCTTCACAGACAAGTACGGTATCAACTGGATGATCAATTGTCTTGCCCCATAAAATTCTGTATATTTCTGTGCCTTCAGTGGCAATTTCTTGATAGCAAATTATTTGCTACTGAAGACACAGAAGGACACTGAAGAAACCCAATAAAAAAACTCAAATGCCAACCAAATCAACCAAACTCATCTACTGGATCACCACTGCCTTATTTGCAGGATTCATGATCTTCTCTGCTATTCCCAATATTTTGGTGAATGAGGAGTCCAAACAATTTCTATCCGGATACCTTGGTTATCCCGAATATTTTATTCGTTTCATTGGTATTGCAAAATTGTTAGGATCCATTGCGATATTGATACCATTCTTGAAAAAGATCAAAGAGTGGGCGTATGCGGGACTGTTCTTTGATCTTATTGGTGCTGTATATTCTGTGATTAGTGTTGGGGGTATTGACCTTAATATGAGTATGATGATACTTGTATTTGGTGTGGCAATTACTTCTTATCTCTACAGTCAGAAAATGTATTCCGAATCAAACGATCATTCAAATGATTAATAGCTACAGACTTAAGTCCGTAGCTATTTAAATCATTTGAATTATTCGATTTTAGTATCGATCTCAGCAACCACCCGTTTCGTAAAAGCTTCTGACCAAATATTCCAATGATCTGCTCCGGGTATCAATTCTGTAACAACAGGAACTTTCGCTGCAACCGCTTTTTGTGTAAATGCGGTTACCGCTTCATTCAATAAGAAATTATCGGCAGCACCGGCATATACATGCACTTTACCATTGATCTTACCGGATAGTTTTGAAGCATTTCTTTGAATGAATTTACCAGATCATAAGGTTCCCAGCTTTTTACAACAGCAGGATCTACTTTTCCGGTAGTATGGTCATATACTTGTTGAGGTCTGCCGTTTTTATCAGGCACACCAAACTCTGCTTCAAACGCCTGCAGTTGCTCTCCATCACCGGTGAAGTTTTCAACAGCTGCCATAACTCGGGTGGTCATGGTAGGTGTTCCTTGCATAAAAAATATACCCCGTTCTTTTCCTTCTTTATTGGTATAGAGGTTTACATCTTTTTCATACAAATTGATACCGATAAAAGAAGTGAAGTCCACCGGATCCGGCGATACCGACCAACAACCTCCAAATGCATCCGGATAATTCAATTGCAACCAAAGAGAGCCATAGCCACCTGTACTTTGTCCCATCACAAAACGCTGACTCGCATCTTTTACTATCCTGTATTTGCTTTCCAAATGTGGAATCAATTCTTCCACCAATGCCTTTCCCCAGGGACCATTCACCCTTGAATCCACAAAAGCATGAAGACCGAAAGGAGACTGTGTTTCAGGATTCAAGTATACATAGATTTTGTCTTTACCCATATCCATCCCGTACCGTCTTACCGGCATGGAACCCTGCATATCATAATGTGTACCACCCCAACCAGGTATAACAAATACAATGGGGTACAAACGCGTGCTATCATTTTTATAAGAAGCAGGCAAACGAACGGCTGCTTTCATGAAAATATCTTTTTTGCGAAAATCAGATAGTAGTTTGCTTTTAAAAATCACTTCTTTCACCTGCTCAGTTTCACGAATAATGGGTGATGCAATAAAAGAAGTAAGCGCAAGTGTAGCTGTTCCCTTTCCTTGTTCATCTACATACAGTATCGCTTCTTTTCTGGCATAAATATTTCCTGCATTGAATGTTCCGCGTTCTTCAAAGTCTGTATCCAAAATACCGGCTATTTTATAATAACCCGGTTTTAATGTAGACATACCATTAGGCAGGTAGCGATTACTAGCTTGGTCGGTCGTTACGGTTATTTCATCCTTGACATCTTTTACCATCCATGCAAACATGGCCTGAGAAGGATCAGGATTATTGGGAATTCTTTTTGTGGTATCATTTTGGGTAAAGATGTAGAGTTTACCGGTATAGGTTCTATTCAAAGAGGGGTCTGTAAATACGCGAATTTGAATCTGAGTCCAGGCTTTAGTACCTAACAATAATAAAGTGATGAGTGTAATGATCTGTTTCATGCAAAGGATTTGGTGATAAAACGCGATATGAATTTAGATGTTACATCATTTTTTTACAATCACATGATTATGTGAGTCTACGCTACATTCACATGTTCAAACTAAATCAGCATCCTAAATATGCTTTTTCATCTTTGGCTATGGGTCTTTCATAATTAATGTAAAGAATCTCATAACCAGTACATATACGCACATTAATCTTTTTGAAAAAATAAGGTGTAATTTAAGGCTGCGTAAATGTATAAAGGAAGAACATCTGATCATTAACTTGAATGAATCAAATTCCCTATGACAATCATAGCTATTTTATTCCCTTTTCTATCTTTCATGTTAAGAGGTAAAATATTTACAGGCATCTTCTGTCTGATTTTACAAATCACTATACTGGGTTGGATCCCTGCTGCAATTTGGGCTGTTATTTCGTTGCAAAATGCAAGGGCAGACAGACGAACAGATAAATTGGTTCGTGCTATGAAGAAAAATAATAGTTGATCATCAACTTTTGGAAAGTTCTAGTACCTAACTATTTATGCGAATCAAGGGTTGAAAACCTGATTTAGGAATGCTGCTGCGATTTTTCCAAAGATATGAACGAGTAGTCCCTTTGTTGATCTGACTCTATGTGCATTTTGTATTTCTGTTTTGGCATTGAGCCAGTTAAAGAAAGATTCTATGGGTTGTCTAATAGAGGAAACCAGTTTTGAATAGATATCCTCAGCAGCTCTATCAAACTGTTCGAGTCTTATATTTTTGCCTTTTATGGCTTTTACTGGGGTGAACATTTGGCTATTTTGTTGAGTTTCAAAGTCAGCGAACCACTCTTTATTGTAATATATTTTATCCCCATAAAAATTGTGGTTGTTCCATTGACCACAGTTCTCTTTAAAAATGGTAAGATCATTCTCTGCACCATTACTCACTATAACTGCTTCTGGCCAAGGTATTGTTCCTTTACGACTCCATCCAATAACGTGTAATTTGAGTCCATAATAGAACATACTTTTTGATGCACAACGACCCTTACAAGTCAATTCTGGAGCCACTTTACCTTCGCGTTTACCACTACAAGTGATGACAGGCATTGAATCTATTAGACTTATCTGTTCACTACAATCCTTCGGTATATGCAATGATAATACTTCAGCACTGAGTAGGCGAAGAACTTCATTGAGCCGATTTAAACGATGATTATACGCCTGATAAGACGGGAGAAGTGGAAACCAACTGCGCAAATGCCTACTGGCAAAGCGGTGAATATCTTTGATCGTATGACGACCCTCTTCTATGGATACGTATAGGTATATCGTCAGAACCTCCTCATCGCTGAAGACTGGTTTACTATTATTACTATAACGTTGACAGTGATATTTTAACTCTTTGTCGTACTTTTCGCAAATGTAAAAGTAGAGAGCTATTAGTTTTGCTTCGAACACATTACTAAAACGCTCTTTGCTTTTACTTCATTTTACCCAATTTGACCATTTTCAACCCTTGATTCGCATTATTTACTTATGAAAACGAGTCCACTTGTTATTTTAGGATTACTACTCTTTGTTTATACTGCAAAAAGCCAATCTCGGTTTGGTGTAAAAACAGGTTTGAACCTAGCCAATCAAAGCAAAACCATCTCAATTCCTCAACTACCAAGCATTCAACAAAATACGAAGACATTGATTGGCTATCAATTCGGAGTTTTCTATAAGTCATTATTGTCTAAAAATTTATCTATTTCAGTCGAACCGGCCCTTTCTGTAATAGGTTCAAGTATGACCCTGATAGGTTCTGATGGTGATAGCTACGATACAGATGAAAAGCTAGGATACATAGAATTACCATTGACATTTCAATATGCGATTAAAAAACTTTATTTCGGTCTAGGTCCAAGCATGGGACTTAAACTGTTTTCCAAACTCTCAGGTTTTGAAAACAGAACTTTCGATATCACAAATTACAAGTCTATGGATGCAGCAGGGAATATTTTGGTAGGATATAGTTTATCAGATAAAATAGACCTCAATGCTCGATATAGCCACGGTCTTATAAACATTATCAAAAACATAGGCTACGCTGAGACAAAGAATAGATTTTTCAATTTCTCGGTTTTATTTTACTTGAAATGATCGATCATCAACTTTAGAAAGTTTTAAAAGTTCTCATACGATAAGCCAATGAAGACTCCTCTAATCATCATAGTTATCTTATTTACACTGACAATATCTGCAAAAGCACAAAAACGGATTTCGTACGCATATACAGAAATCACGAAAGTGCAATATGACACTTGTCGTCAGACTATCTATTTAGCAGTCAATAGAAAGATAAAGAAGCAAGCAGATCAACTCATCATTCCGATCATCGGAAAATCATCAATAGTTTTCAAAGACAATACATCAGATGAGAACTTTCATGAGTTTTCGTATTCTGGTGATATTATTGGAACTATGCTCTCGATGGTCAAGCGCATAGACCATCATAAAGAAGAACTTTACCTCATTAATCGTTCTACTGGAGCTGTTGACACCTTAATCGGAGAGCCTGTTTTTGCTGAAAACATGAAAGACTTTGTCTGCATCAGCAATCGGGGAACAGACGAAAAACAATACATACAAATCTGTGAATTAAGAAATGGCTCCATGAAGAAAAGGATATTACTGCCTGGTAAGCCGGATACTTTTTTTATGAACATTGGTTGTGTCAACCGGAACTTTTTTTCGGTAAAAGATAATAAGGATAGGTATTGGAAGTTAGACTTCAAAATTAGCGGCGAGTAGTAACGTGTCTTGACTATCAATATTTGGGAAGTTTTAAAAATTTCCAAATGTTCCAATATGAATAATAGTGAGTCATCACATAATAAAAGTTATCTTAAAGTATTCTTTATAGAAAACAGATTCACATGTCACAAGTAATTACTAGTATTTTAATACTACTCTTAATGACTGCCAGCGCGGTTGTAGCCCAACCCGATAAACGATCTCCCCTCTTCCTTGAACTCAAACAACAAGACAGTCTCTTCTTTGAACGAAGCTTCAATCAATGTGATATCGCTTATTTAGAAAGTCGGATGGCACAGGATCTCAAATTTTATCATGATCAAAGTGGATTTCAGGATAGAACAAAATTCTTCGAGAACATCCAACAATACATCTGTACCCCATCAAGTAAAAAACCTATTCGGAAAGTGGATGTAAACAGCTTGGAAGTATATCCACTAAATAACAACGGAAAACTATATGGTGCGATTCAAATGGGTATTCATCATTTTTATATCAGAGAACAGGGCAAAGAGGATATACATACCAGTACTGCCAAATTCACCCATGTATGGTTAATGCAAGAGGGTATTTGGAAATTGAGTGAAGTGTTGAGTTATGATCATCATGAGCCCAATAGTCATTAATTTTACATTATTATAAAACTTCATATTCTTGAAAACAGCTTAGGAAATGAAACAGACTATTTACTTGTTGATCAGTTTACTACTATTCTCTACTGATCTCTTCTCTCAAATCAATAACTGCAACTGTCTTGAAAATTTAAACCAAACGGTTCGTAAGACGGAAGAAAATTACGCCGGTTTTCCTGCCAAAGTGAATAAGAATACGCAATCTGCATATCAAGCGCTGGTTAATTCGCTTGAGAAAAAAGCTTCCAAGGAAACAAATCCAAAAGCTTGTTTCTATTTGCTCAAAGAATATATCAGGTTCTTTAAAGACAAACATTTTATGTTACGTTACATAAACGCCGATGACTATGATAGAGAAATGATTACTTTCTCGGATAAGTATTTTCAAGAGAAACATTTGAAGAAAGAACTATCTAATGTAGAAGGCATTTGGATCAATGCTGATAGCTCATTAAAATTAGCGATACAAAAAACACAACCGAATATTTATAAAGGGATTGTAATCGCTTCAAAAGATCCAAATATCCCTATTGGCTTGGTTTATCTGACTTTGAGCACATCTAAAAATGGCTTTATTGCAAAAGAGTACAACTACTTTATTACTACAGATATCCCTGCAAAACAAAAAGGCAACTTATTGCAAATATGGAATCAAAACATGTTTGGAAAAATTTATCCTACAGTATTAACAGAAGCAGAAAAGAAAGAATTGAATACCTGGCTCAATGATAACAATGGCCTCGATTTTCAAAAGCTATCTTCTAAAACAGCCTACTTAAAAATTCCAACTTTTTTGAATAATGATAATAAGATCCAACAATTGGTTACAAAAAATGATTCAATCATAAAAGCCAGTGATTACTTAATCGTTGACTTAACAGGAAATGGTGGTGGTAACACAGGTTGGGTCTCATTTTTATCTTATTTCATGACAAACCCCATTCTTCAATATGATACCTATCTACGTGTTACGCCTGAAAATGTACAGTTGAAGTTAAAAGATCTAGAACCCTACGTATTGACCCCTATACCAGATGAATATAAAAAATACTTCCCTGATGAAACGATTGCAGCTTATAAGAAAGCCTATCAGGAGCTTCCTACAACAAAGAAAACATTTTATCCTATTCCCGGTGTAACGTTTCCACTAGATTCGATCTTACAAAGACCTAAGAAAATAGCCCTGATCGTAGATGATCTTTGTGGTAGTTCCACCGAATATTTTTTCCATATCAGTAAACAAAGTAAGAAAACAACTACCTACGGTATTCCTACCATTGGTATGATGGATTATGAAGGCATGTCGATCCCAACTGCTTTGCCTTATGATAAATATTTTTTAACCATCCCCATTGTGAAGTCAAGTTGGACAGACAAAAAACCAATCGATCTAACCGGATTTCAGCCGGATATTCTGTTGAATAAAATAGAACAGAAGAAATGGGTTGAGTTTATTAGAAGAGATTTAGAAGGTCAATAGCTAACCGTTGTTATGAATAATCATCGACTTTTGGAAAGTTTTAAAACTTTCTAAAAATCAAGCACAATGACTGTTGACTATTCGAGCAAAAAATTAATCGTATATTTACTTAAAATGGTTCAAAATGGTTTTAGTCTTAAAAAAGGGCGCATCTAAAAAGCAGATAAAATTGCTTGAAAAAAAAATCAAGCTAAAAGCAGGTGTAGATGTCCTGAAATATTGCGGAAGCATCAAGCTAAAAACTGACGCGTTGGAAATACAAAAGAGTTTACGCAATGAATGGCAATAAACTCCTGTTAGATACAAACGCAGTTTTGTATTTATTAGGTGGCGATGAAACACTAGCCACTTTCCTTAACGGAAAAGATCTTTACTTATCCATCATCTCAGAGCTAGAACTTCTCTCTTACAAAAAGATCAGTCTGCGAGAGCAGAAAATCATTACTTCTTTTTAAGCTGAATTAAAAATTGAAAACATAACTGAGGAAATTAAAAAGAATACAATTGAAATTAGAAAGAATACAAATCTTAAATTACCTGACTGTATTATTGCAGCCACCTCTATAACACTTGATATTCCACTTATTACCTCAGACAAGCAGCTGAGTAATTTACACGGATTGAATATTATCCTATATGAAAAGTAAAAACAGATCATCAACTTTTCAAAAGTTCACAACATAAAAAAGGGAGATGATCACTCATCTCCCTTACTATAAAAATCTGAATTGAATTAACCTAAAGCCACACGCTTAAATCCGGTAACAGTTATATTACCTGCATTTTTCAGGTAAGCTTCTACGGTGATGCTACCATCTTTTACGAAAGCCTGTGCCAACAAAGTATTCTCTTTGAAGAATGCATTCAGTTTACCTTCTGCGATCTTAGCGATCATATCATCGGGTTTACCTGCCATTTTAGGATCTGCTTTCATGGTATCTACCACAATTGCTCTTTCTCTTTCAATGGTTTCAGCAGGAATGCTATTCGCATCTACCGCCAATGGATTCATCGCAGCAATTTGCATCGCCACATCTTTACCAGCCTCAGCAGCTTCGCTGCTTAAGCCAACCAATACACCCATACGGTATGCACCATGGATATAAGATGCTACATAAGGAGCTTCTACTCTTTCAAACTTGGCGATACCGATTTTTTCACCAATAGCAGCCAGTTTATCATTGATCATGTCCGCTACTTTAGAACCATTGATCACTACTTCACTCAGTTCTTCCGCACTTTTTACATTGTTAGCAACAGCTGCATCAGCAATGGTCTGTGCAAATGCAACGAAATCTGCATTCTTAGATACGAAATCTGTTTCGCAACTAATACAAACCACAAAACCGGTTTTGTTATCAGCTGAAGTTTTAGCGATGATCACACCTTCTTTTGCTTCACGGTCGCTACGCTTAGCAGCAACTTTCTGTCCTTGCTTACGCAACCAGTCGATCGCAGCTTCGAAATCACCATTGGTTTCAGTCAAAGCTTTTCTGCAATCCATCATGCCGGCACCTGTGGCCTGGCGTAATTTGTTGATATCAGCGGCTGTAATTGTTACAGTACTCATGGTATGTTGAATTTTGAATGTTGATTGAAATGTATCTGATGACGCGCAAAATTATGGGCTGTATCAGAACGCTTATTTTATGAAATGATGAACAAGTATTGTCAAATACGATGCCTGATCATCAAAAGACTGAAGTGTATATATAAATTGGGTCATTATGTCACTATCTGGAGAGATAATGACGCAATGACCCAATCTGATTACTTCATTATCTGCTTCCACCGCCACCGGCTGGACGACGGCTTCCCGGAACACGACGCTTAGGAGCTCCACTTCCTTCACCCGCACCAGCACCACCACGGCGACCACCACGTGCAGCTTCGGCTTGTGCTTCAGCTTCTAATCTGCGTGCTTTTGCTTCGTTCTCGTTGTTGCTATCTTCTGTTTCTTCTTCATCTTTTGAAGCCTGACGTTCAGCCAAACCTTCTGCAATAGCAGCTACGATATAGTTAGTGATGATGGCAATAGACTTAGTAGCATCATCATTCGCAGGAATAGCAAAATCTACTTTATTAGGATCGCAGTTGGTATCAACCATACCAAAAGTGGTAATGCCTAAACGCTTCGCTTCCGCCAATGCGATATGCTCATGACCGATATCAACCAAGAACAATGCTGCCGGTAAACGACCCAACTGCGCGATACCACCCAACACTTTCTCCATTTTGTCTTTATCACGACTCAATGTCAATCTTTCTTTTTTGGTCAGGCTTTCAGCACTGCCATCCGCCAGCATTTTTTCGATGCTCTGCATTTTCTTCACGCTCTTACGAACGGTGTTGAAGTTGGTCAACATACCACCTAACCAACGTTCTGTAGCGAAAGGCATGTTCACACGCTTAGCGCATTCACTCACGATTTCTTTCGCTTGTTTTTTGGTGGCCACAAACATGATCTTCTTACCGCTCTTCGCGATCTGCTTCACAGCCGCCGCAGCTTCCTGCAGGTGATCAACAGTTTTATTCAGATCAATGATGTGAATACCTTTCTTCTCAGCAAAGATGTAAGGCAACATCTTGGGATTCCACTTCTTTTTCAGGTGACCAAAGTGTACGCCGGCCTCCAGAAGTTGTTGCTGTAATGAAGTGTTATTTTCCATCTTGTATGATTATAAAATTTTAATTTTTTTTTGTTGTCCATAGACCATAGTCCATGGTCCATACCGATTGATAACCATGGACCATTGACTATGGACCATGGTCCGTTATTAACGCTTACTGAACTGGTAGCTTCTACGTGCTTTCTTGTGACCGAATTTCTTACGTTCAACACCACGTGGATCACGCTTCAGTTGTCCGGCTGCCTTCAATGAAGGACGGAAATCAGCGCTGATCTCTAACAATGCACGAGCAATACCCAATTTGGCTGCTTCAGCTTGTCCTTTCAGACCACCACCTTGTGCATTGATCACTACATCATACTTACCCAGTACTTCTGCAGTTTTTAAAGGAGCTTCTACCTGATTCTGCAGGTATACCAGCGGAAAATATTCTTTATAATCTTTATCGTTTACAGTGATCTTACCATCACCCTTGCTAATGAATACACGGGTAACAGCTTCTTTACGGCGACCAACTGCGTTTTTTTGTTTTTCCATTTATCAGGAATTTGTAATTAGCTAATTTGTTGTTGATTAGAACTTTAGTTCTTTAGGTTGTTGTGCACTGTGCGGATGTGCAGTACCTGCATACACAAACAATTTCTTGATCATTTTACGACCCAAACGATTCTTAGGGAGCATACCTTTTACAGCTCTCTCCATAATGACTTCCGGACGACGCTTGATCAGATCTTGTGCAGCTTCTTCTTTCTTACCACCTGGGTAACCGGAGAAGTTGATGTATTGTTTGTCTTCGAATTTGTTACCCGTGAAAACCACTTTTTCAGCATTGATAACAATTACGTAGTCACCACAATCAACGTGCGGTGTGTAATAAGCTTTGTTCTTACCACGAAGAACAGAAGCAATCTTAGAGGCAATACGTCCTACGGTTTGATTAGTACCGTCCACAACGTACCAGTTGTGCTGTACGGTAGCCGCATTCGCATGCTTCGTAGTGAAATGAAGTTTACTCATAATATTTCTTTTTAAGTGAACCCGGCGCTATCCCACCGGACTTATAATGATCCCAGAATTTGGGACGGCAAAGGTAGGTCTGATATAGATGATTTTCCAAAGAAATTGGGATGTATTTTTAATCGAACCTTTGTAATTAATTGATTTTCAATAAAAAATTTGGTTGAAAATTTCTATTGATGAAAAAATAAGCCACAGATGCACAGATTATAGAACAATAATCTGTGCATCTGTGGCTTATTATAACACTACTTTATCTCATTTCAATACAAACGACTTGTAGCTTGAACCTTGCAGCTTATAGCCTATTTCTTTAAAAAGCCCTGATACTCCATCCAAGCTGCAAGCTGATCAGCCCAAGCATCGGAAGGCTGTTGCTGCTTGCGGATACCAAAACCATGTCCACCTTTATTGTATACATGCAATTCAGCAGATCGTTTTGCATTGTTCCATTTCGAATACAACGCTACACTATGTGTTTGCAGACCGATCTGATCATCTGATGCCACTGCAATAAACATGGGGGGCGCATCCCCCGCGACCGTTCCTTGCATTTCCGGAGGTAGAAAAGCATAAATGGGTGCCACAAAATCAGGTTTATTTTCTGCGTTATATCCAAAACCCGCTGAACCGGCCACAGTTCCACCTGCAGAAAAACCCATGATGCCTATTTTATTTGGATCAACACCCAATTGCGCTGCATTTTTTCTGACATAAGCTATTGCCTGCTTTCCATCTGCAATCGCCATAGGAACAGATGCCATTTGTTTGGCCTGTAAATCCTTATCACCAAATGAGGCGTTGAAATCTTTGATCGGGTCATCGCCTGATGCTTTTGCCAATCTGTATTTTAACACAAAACAGGTAACGCCTTTTGTAGCCAGCCATCTTGCAACACCCAATCCTTCGTTTTCTATGGATAAAGCAAAGAAGCCTCCGCCCGGACAAATGATTACCGATGTCCCATTCGCTTTTCCTGCTTCCGGCTTGATCACTGTTAGCGTGGGCTCTGACACATTAAAAACCACCGGTGTATTCCATGCAGTCTTTTCGATATAAGCTTCAGACCATGTCCAATTTTCAGAACCTGGGGCTTTACCTTCGTAAATTTTGATCACTTCTTGCGCATTTGTAAACGAGCAACAGATCAAAAAGAGCAATGCATTGAAAATTGACTTTATCATTGTATTCAATATTTATTTGTTACAGATTAGATATTAACAAAGTTTCTCAGCCATTGTTGGTCATAAATCAACAGCATCATTTGTTTGAAAGAGTAACCAACACTTCACAGGGGGGTTCACAAAGGGTTCACTAAGGGTTCACTAGGGGTTCACCTATAGTTAACCTTATCCACATTTTAATTCAGCCATTGTTGATTGCCGGTCAATAGCATCACTAATTTATTTCCTCACGCAACATTTACACCAAACAAGTAACCTACCAATGCCGAAAGACCCATTGCAATAGTTCCCCAAAAAGTAACTCTTATAACCGCTTTCATAACTCCTGAGCCACCAGTCTTAGCCGCTAATGCACCAAGAATGATCAAAAAAATGATCGCTGATCCATACAATGTATACCTTAATGACTCCAAAGGAAGAAACAATGTAGCGAACAAGGGTAATACACCACCTGCAGTAAAAGCCGCACCTGATGCCAACGCAGCTTGAATAGGATTGGCCTGACTGATTTCATTCAATCCCAATTCATCTCTTAAATGTGCGCCCAATGCGTCATGTTCTGTAAGCTCTTTAGCAACCAACATCGCTGTTTCTTTTTTCAAACCTCTTTGTTCATAGATCTCTGCCAATCTCTGTAATTCCAGCTCGGGCATTTCTTCAAGTTCTTGCTTTTCACGAATAATATCTGCTTTCTCCACATCGGTTTGTGAACTCACGGAAACATATTCACCGGCTGCCATAGATAATGCACCGGCCACCAAACCCGCTACTGTTGCCAATACGATTGGGTCTCTAGTAACACTGGCAGAAGCTACACCAATGGCAATACTTGCAGTAGATAATATGCCATCATTGGCTCCTAAAACAGCCGCACGTAACCAATTACTTCGATTGATATAATGTGGCGCGAGATAATCATCCATGTGTGCTGACATAACTATATTTTTATCTTGACTCCTGTTCAAGTTACTAAACTATTGTAATAGAAGAACGAGTTATACAATAACTTAGCAATCGTAAAATGGCTTATAAAAAATTCAATGCTTCGCAACTTTTTACCGGCAAGGAAATGCTGGATGAAAATACTGTACTTATTACTGATACCTCAGGTAATATTGAAGCCATTGTTGTCAAAGAAGAAGCCGGAGAAGATGTACAAACGCTAGAGGGAATTCTCTGTCCCGGTTTTATCAATGCCCACTGCCATTTAGAACTAAGCCATTTAAAAAGCTATATTCCTGAAAAAACGGGTTTGGTAGATTTTGTTTTACAGGTGGTACAGCAAAGACATTTCCCTGATGAAGAAATATTAGCTGCCATCAGCAAAGCAGAAGATGATATGCTAAACGCAGGTATTGTAGCAGTAGGAGATATTTGCAACAACACCCACACTCTCTCACAAAAGAAGTTACAACGGTTACAATACCATCATTTCATTGAGATCAGTGGTTGGAATCCTGCTATTGCAGGAATCAGAATGCAGAAATCATTGGATTATTTCAAAGAGTTTCATACTGTATTTCCTGACCGGTCCAGTATTTCGCCTCATGCACCTTACTCTGTTTCCACTGCATTGTGGCAGGAAATGCAACCTTACTTTACAGATCAAATCATTACCATCCACAACCAAGAATCAGCGGCAGAAAATGAATTATTCAAATCTGATAGTGGCGATTTTAAAAGATTGTATCAATTGATGCAAATCAGTAATCCTTCTTTTACTGCTACCGGAAAAAACAGCTTGCCTTCGGTATTTCATTATCTCGAAGCAGCCAAGCATGTATTACTAGTGCATAACAGCTTTACCGAACAATCGGATATTGATTTTATCCGATCATCAAAAGCCCCTGTATCCTTTTGTTTATGCCCAAACGCCAACTTATATATCGAACAAATATTACCACCCGTTGATCTTTTTGTGAAAAATGATATCACATTGGTTATCGGAACAGATAGTCTTGCCAGTAATCATCAGTTGAGTATACTGGATGAATTGAAAACCCTTCATCAGCATTTTCCCCATCTCTCACTTTCTCTTTTACTGAAAGCCGTTACATACAATGGTGCTACAGCATTAGGAATAGAAAAAGAGTTAGGCAGTTTTGAAAAAGGAAAAAAACCGGGTGTTTTGTTATTGAAGGATATTGCAGATAAGATTACTGCTGATACTTCTGTTCAACGAGTATTATGAGACAACTAACTCAATATCTCCTGAAGAATAGCCAGTGTTTTCAACTCCCCAAAATCGGCAATATGCAATGCCATGTAATTTTGATACGATTCTAATAAAGCTCTTCTGGCAGAACGATTCAGTTTTAGATTCTCAAGCTCATTGTAAAAAGAAAGATCAATCAACTGCGAAGTCAATTCAGCCATTTGTCCATCTAGAAAATACGGATGCTGAGGTAAAGTATTCACAAAAACACCTTCTTGCAAATCCAATACCGCCGTATCCTTACCAAACTTTCCTTGTGGACGAAAACCCAATTCCGATGCAAGGTGTAGAACAAAATACAAAGGCAGATTCGCCGTTAAAGTTTCATTGCCTTTATCGAGCTGTTTCAAACTGTCTTCAATCAAATAAAACAATTCAGGATTGGCTTCCGGTTGTTTCAAACTGTGTTGTACCAGTTCAATCATATACATAGCAACAGAGTGCTTCACTACATCCGACAACACATGTTCATACAAATAACTCCACCGATATTCCTTCACAAATTGTAATTGCTTCAATTCATTGTGATACACTTCCATATCCAACAATGCAGAAGGCTGAAAATAACCCGCTTTACCTGCTGAAGTTTTGGTAGACTGTCGAACCCCTTTTACCAAATAACTCTGAATGCCAAACAACTCCGTATACACGGTTGTGATGACACTCGTATCACCATACTTAACCGTTCGCAGTACTATGCCTTTTGTGGAGTGGATCATGTGAGAGCAGTCCATGGTCCATAGTCCATGGTGAATGGTGGTTTAATTTTATGATGCAAATAACTTCCAAGTCCACAATACCATGGACCATGGACCCCAATCACACCGCCCCCGTAAACTGTTTCAAAAACCTTACATCATTCTGTGAGTAAAGGCGCAGGTCGTTTACTTGGTATTTTAATTGTGTAATTCTTTCTATACCCATACCAAAGGCGAAGCCGGTGTATTTATTGGAATCGATACCAAAGTTTTCCAGCACTTTCGGATGCACCATACCACTACCCAATATCTCTACCCATCCTGTATGTTTACAGATATTACAACCATCACCACCACAAATCTGACAGCTGATATCCATTTCAGCACTGGGTTCTGTAAAAGGAAAATAGCTCGGTCTGAAGCGCACTTTTACATGTTTACCAAATAGTTCTTGTACGAAAAAGTATAAGGTTTGTTTCAAATCAGCAAAGCTTACATTTTCATCGATGTATAAACCTTCTACCTGATGGAAAAAGCAATGTGCTCTAGCACTGATGGTTTCATTTCGATACACACGACCCGGACAAATCACACGGATCGGTGGTTTTTGTGTTTCCATCACTCGTGCCTGTACACTGCTGGTATGTGTACGCAATAACCAATCAGGATTCTGACTGATATAAAAAGTATCCTGCATGTCACGCGCAGGATGATCTTCTGGAAGATTCATGGCTCCGAAATTATGCCAGTCGTCTTCAATCTCCGGACCTTCCGCTACCGCAAAACCCAAACGACCAAAAATGGAGACAATTTGATTGCGAACAATATTCAATGGGTGTCTGGTACCCACAGGAAAGACTTCTCCGGGTAAAGTAATATCTCTTTGCTGATCACCACCAGCGGCTACACCTTCTGTTTGCTCTTTTAATGCAGTATATCTCGCTTCTGCAAACTCTTTGAACTCATTGAGTATTTGTCCGAACACCTTTTTTTGTTCATTCGGTACATTTTTCATCTCTCCCATAACAGTCTTTACCAAGCCCTTGGTTCCAAGGTACTTGATGCGAAAAGCTTCTACCTGAGCGGGGGTGGTAGCTTCAAAAGCCTGCATTTCCTGTTTGTATTGCTCAATTTGTTGCACAATCTGTTCCATATTGCGAAGATAAACAGCGTAGGGGAGTGATGAAAAAATGATTTGTTGAAGGCAATAACGTTAAAATACATCCTGAAAAGCCCTAATTACTTACATTTGTTCTCTTACTTATTATCGTTACATGGAATATAATACTTCGAGAAGTTATCTGGGAATGCGTGAATATGGTCGTCATGTACATAAAATGGTGGACTATTTACTGACCATTGAAGACCGCGACAAAAGACAGCAACAGACACAGGCTGTTATAGAATTGATGGGCTTTTTAAACCCACATTTGAAGAATGTGGAAGATTTCAGACATAAATTATGGGATCATCTCTTTTTTATCAGTGATTTTAAACTGGATGTGGATAGTCCGTACCCTATTCCTACCAAAGAAACCTATAAACTGAAACCTGATCCCTTACCTTATCCTAAAAGGCATCCTAAATATGCACACTTAGGTAAGAACCTGGAAGTGGTGATTGATAAAGCATTGAAAGAAGAAGATCCGGAGAAGAAAGCAGGTTTTGCGCATGCCATTGCTTATTATATGAAACTGGCATATAGCAACTGGCATAAAGAGTTGGTGCATGATGATGCCATTAGAACCGAACTCAACAGCATCACCGGTGGAGAACTGGAATTCAGCAATACTCCATATATCAAACATCGCAATCAGAATTTTGAACGTGATGAATATAGTAGTGGTGGTCGTGGTGGTCGCTGGCAGCAAAATTTTGGCGGACGTAACAATCGCAACAATAGTGGTGGCGGTGGACGCAATAACGGCGGCGGTAGAAACAATAACAACCGTAATAATGGCGGGGGAGGCAGAAACAATAATAACCGCAATATCAATGGCGGGGGCCAATTCAAAAAAAGATACTAATCAGATCTTCCAATATAGAGAAAGTCCACCAAGTGGACTTTTTTTATGGCTATCCATCAGACAATAAAAAAAATCACGGCGGCGTTTTATTACATTCGTGTCAACAAGCAATCAAACCAATTGTATGAGTTCCTTTGAAGTTCGCGGTGGTAATCGTTTACAAGGTGAGATCATCCCACAAGGTGCTAAGAATGAAGCATTACAGATTCTCTCTGCGGTTTTATTGACCGACGGAGAGATGATCATTTCCAATATTCCGGATATTTTGGATGTGAATCTGCTTATAGAACTACTGAGTGATATGGGCGTAAAAACCGCTCGTATCAACGATGATACGTATAGCTTTCGCGCAGATGATGTGAATATTGATTATTTATCTTCAGCAGAATTCAGAAAAAAAGGAGGAAGATTAAGAGGTAGTGTGATGTTGGCGGGACCGATGTTAGCGCGTTTCAAAAAAGCCTATATACCCAAACCCGGTGGTGATAAAATTGGAAGAAGAAGATTGGATACCCATATCATTGGATTTGAAAAACTGGGAGCCCAATTTGAATTTGATGAAGACAATAGTTGCTTCAAATTAACAGCTCCATCTTTACGCGGCACTTATATGCTATTGGATGAACCTTCGGTAACAGGAACTGCAAATATTGTAATGGCAGCTGTATTGGCAGAAGGTACTACACAAATTTACAATGCAGCCTGCGAGCCATATCTTCAACAATTGTGTACCATGCTCAATCGAATGGGCGCTAAGATCAGTGGTATTGGAAGTAATTTATTAATCATTGAAGGAGTTACTACATTAAATGGGACTGCGCATCGCATGCTACCCGATATGATTGAGATCGGTAGTTTTATTGGTTTGGCTGCCATGACACAAAGTGAACTCACCATTAAAAATGCAGGTGTGGATCATTTGGGAATCATTCCTGAAAAATTCGGACAACTAGGCATCGCTTTAGATATTCATGGAGATGATATCCATGTACCACAACAGGATGTATATGAAATACAAACTTATCTCGATGGTGGTATCCTCACCATTTCAGACCACCCCTGGCCCGGTTTTACGCCTGATCTGTTGAGCATTGTTTTGGTAGTAGCCACACAAGCAAGAGGTAGTGTATTGGTGCACCAGAAAATGTTTGAGAGCAGATTATTTTTTGTAGATAAACTCATTGATATGGGTGCACAGATCATTCTTTGTGACCCACATCGTGCAACTGTAATTGGATTGGGCAGAAAAAATAATTTGAGAGGTATTACTATGAGCAGTCCGGATATTCGTGCCGGACAAGCATTGCTGATTGCTGCTTTGAGCGCAGAAGGTAAGAGTACCATTCAAAATATTGAACAGATCGACAGGGGCTATCAAAAAATTGATGAAAGATTGAGAAATATCGGTGCCGATATTCGAAGAATTATATAATACTATTTAGCGTGAAGGTAGTTTTACAATCGATATCCAATATTCTTCAATGCTGCGTATCACTTCCATAAACTTATCCAAATCAACCGGTTTGATGACGTAACTGTTGGCATGATTCAAATAAGATTCTTGCACATCCGATTCTGCAGATGAAGTAGTGAGCATAATGACAGGAATGCTCTTTAATATGGGATCATTTTTCAATTCATGTAACACTTCTTTGCCATCTACCTTGGGCAAATTGATGTCCAGCAAAATGATATCCGGTGTCTGCACATCTGCATATGCTGCTTCTTTTTTCAAGTAGGCCAACGCTTCTTCCCCATCTCGCACCACACGTATATGATTCCTGATCTTAGCTTCTTTAAAAGCTTCAATGGTCAGTCGAATATCCCCCTCATTGTCTTCAACGAGAAGAATTTCCAAGTCCTCAAACGCAGACATATCTTTTTTATTTAAATGTTTGATATTTTAGGTAAGCTGAAATAAAAAGTACTTCCTTTTCCTTCTTCAGAAGCTACCCATATTTCACCATGATGCCTTTCTACGATCTTTTTACAAATGGCTAGTCCAATTCCTGTGCCGGAATAATTATCAATCGAATGTAAGCGTTGAAAAACTACAAAGATCTTTTCAAAATACCTTGGATTGATGCCTATTCCATTGTCTTTAACAAAGAAGACAAATCTGTTGGCTTCTTCTGTACATCCAATTTCAACGACCGGGGGTTTGTCGCTTTTATATTTCAATGCATTACCAATCAGGTTTTGCATCAACTGCTGTAACTGAGATGTATTTCCCTGTATGCTAGGTAATTGATCTACACGTAAAATTATCTTTTCTTTTTCAAATCTGGACTCAAATATTTGTACTACATTTTTTACCAAACCGTTCATATCCACCAGCTGAAACGGCTCATTTACGGTTCCTACTCTTGAATAAGAGAGTAAATCCAGTATCAAACGTTTCATTCTCTCTGCCCCACCTACCGCAAAATCGATATACTCTCTGGCTTTTTCATCCAGCCCTGCTGAATATTGGCGATCTAACAGTTGTAAGAAACTACTTACCATCCTCAAAGGCTCCTGCAAATCATGTGACGCTACGTAGGCAAAGCGCTCCAACTCTCTGTTAGACGTCATGAGTTCAGTAGCTCTTTTTTCCAATACCTGGTTTAACTCCTGTAACTGCTGTTCTGATTGTTTTAATGCAGAGATATCTTGTGTAGAACCAATCATGCGAATAGCGATGCCTTCTTTGTTCCTGATTACATAACCCCTGTCATATACAAAAGCATAAGAGCCATCCATTTTTTCAAACCGATATTCATCTTCCCAAAATTGATCTCTGGTTTCTTCTAATAGCTTTCTTCTTTTTTCAACTACTCTTTCTACATCTTCCGGATGTACATGCTTACGCCAAAAGTCATTATCATTAGAAGCTTCTTCTGTATTATATCCAAATAGTTTTTGTAACCCATCTCCTGAACGTACTACAACATGTGTACGCATGTCCCAATCCCAAATAGCATCGCTGGTGGCTTTAGCAACCAATTCATAACGTTCATTCGTTCTTCTGATCAGCGTTTCAGATTTTTTTCGTTCTGAAATGTCTCTGATGAATGCACAAAAGAATTCTTCACTTTCCTGTTTAATGGGTAATACAGTGAGTTCTATGGGAAACATGGTTCCTTCTCGGTTAATGGCATTCAACTCTAACAAGACATTCAATGCCGGACCATTTCTTGTTACCTTATATTGTTCCATTCCATGATCATGCATATGCCGATAAGGCTCAGGAATAATAATAGACGATAATCTTCTGCCCATTACTTCTTCCTGCTTCCAACCAAATATCTTTTCTGCCTGAGGATTCCAGAACGTAACCATTCCTTCAGGGTCAATACAAATAATGGCATCCAATGCAGCATTCATGATCAGCCTTCTCTTCTCCTCACTATCCCGCATCAAAGCATCTGTCTTCCTTCTTTCACTTACATCTCTTTCAATAGCTACCCAATGGGTATACCACCCTGATTCATTGGTAACCGGGGCAACCGTAAAATTGTTCCAAAAAGGCTCTCCATTTTTTTTATAGTTCAACACTTCTATTTCACAAGGTTGCCAATTTTTTAAAGCGTCTTTTAAACGAGCTAATTCATTTTTATCGGTATCCGGACCTTGCAATATTCTAGGTGTTTTGCCAACTACTTCTTCTGCTGCGTATCCTGTCATTCGCGTAAATGCCTGATTCACATAAAGGATTTTAGGTCCTTCCCCTTCAATAGGTTTAGCCTCTGTAATCAAAATAGCATCGTTGGTATTGGTAATCACCATATCCATTAACCTGAGTCGCTCTTCTTCTTCTTTCTTTTTGGTAATATCTGTTTGAATGGCAATATACTGATAGGGCTTACCTTCCTCATTTAGAAATGGAACGATGGTAGTATCCACCCAATAATAGGTTCCTGATTTGGCTTTATTCTTTAACTCTCCACGCCATACTTTTCCATGAGCGATGGTAACCCATAAATCTCTTAAGAACGCTTTAGTATGGTATCCTGAATTGATGAGACGATGATCTTGCCCAACCAATTCTTCACGGCTATACCCTGATATTTTACAGAAATTATCATTCACAAATTGAATGCTCCCCTTTTGATCTGTAATGGCTACAATACTTGATTGATCTAAAGCAAACTTATAATCGGATACTTCTTTAAACGCATTTCTAAGTGCAGTTTCACTTCTCAATCGCTCTGTAATGTCATTGATCAACACCAATACACAAGCTCTATTATTAAACTCAATATGATGTGCTGTAATCTCTACATCGATGAGTGTTCTATCTTTTTTATAGTGGCGCCAAATACCTTTGTGTGTTAGAATATCTCCCTCCTTAAATCTGGTTGCCTGTTCTAGTTTCTTCCAATCTTCCATTGGTCTAATATCTCTGATCGTAATATGCGAAAACTCTTCTCTGCTATAACCATAATGTTTAACAGCAGCATTGTTTACTTCCAGAAATTTGAAAGAGTATTCTTCATAAATCCACATCGGCATAGGATTCTCATAAAACAGCTGACGATAACGCTCTTCTGCCTTTTTAGAATCTGTGATATCCGTATAAAAAATCGTGATCCCGCCATCCGAAGAGGGATAAATTCGGTTTTCAAACCATCGTTTCCAGGGTGGATAATACTCCTGCATAACAATCGGTTCCCTTTCCTTCATTACTTTATGATAATTCCAATAAAAAGGCTGACCTACACCTTCAGGAAATAAGGTCCAGATATGTTTGCCTATCAGGTCTTCCGGTTTATGACCATTAAGCATTGCCGCACCTCGTTCATTTACATAGGTATAATTCCAATTGGTGTCTAATGCCACAAAACCATCAGAGATACTTGTTAGTATATTAGACATGAGTAACCTTGTTTTTTCAAGGTGGTCATCCAATGTTTTTTGTTTGAAGATCCTATCAGAAATATCTTCTACCGAATTGATGATTTGAATTACATTGCCTGCCCCGTCTAGTACCGGCGTATTAACAACTTTCCAATAGCGTTCTAAAAAATTACCCGTACCATCATTTAAAGGAATATCATACCGCAATTCATCAACCTGATTGGTTTGTTTCAGGCGAATAGCTTCGTCAAATAGATTTAATAGCAACTGTTTACTTTCTTTTGTATCGATGCCCGGTGTATCCGGAAAAACGGTAAAGACCGGTTTCCCTACTATATGCTCTTTCTCGGTAAATGTTGCTTGTAAATAGGCTTTATTGGCAGATATAATGGTATAAACAGGGACATCGGGTTGCAAGAAAAGATACATCCCGGGCAGGTTATCAAAAACAGATTGAAATTCTTGTATGGTCATTGCAATCGTTACTATGAAATTTGAAAAGAAAACCCGCGGATCAAAAGAAACAATCGTCAATATAAAACATTTTACTCATTCAACGAAATTGTTCAATACTGTACCGCTAATTTTGCAACATGAGCACACTCGAAAAAATTATTCGCGAAAGAAGAAGCGTGAAGCCTTCTTTGATGAATGGGAAAAAAATAATTCCATCTATTATCCAGCAGCTGTTAGCGCTGGCAGACTGGGCGCCTACACATGGCAGAACCGAACCTTGGCGTTTTATTGTTTTTAGTGGAAATGGGTTAGCGCAGTTTTCGCAACAACACGCCGATTTATATAAAAATCATACGCCTGAAGAAAGTTTTACCAATGCCAAGTATCAGAATATCATCCACAATGCTGAAAAAGCTTCGCATCTTATTGCCGTGTACATGAAAAGACAGGCAAGTCAAAAAATTCCACTCATAGAAGAGATTGCTGCTACTGCTGCTGCCATTGAACATATTTTACTAGGTGCGCAAGAACAGGGAATTGCTGCACTTTGGAGTACCGGAGGTATGACTTATCATAACAGCATGAAACAATTATTAGGACTTGAAGAACATGATCAGATGATGGGGCTGATCTATCTCGGATATTCCGATGAGCCTAGTCCCCCCGCCAAAAGAAATATTGCACTATCAGAAAAAACGGTCTGGAAGGATTAAGCCTTCTTAAAATTCTGTTTCTTTGCGCATGCAGGAAAACAAAGGCAAGATCATCATTATTACAGCCCCTTCGGGATCGGGTAAGACATCGATTACGCATTATCTGTTGAATAAGTATCCTCAACTTTGTTTTTCTATCTCCGCTACCACACGTTCTCCGAGAGGGAATGAGCAAAATGGTGTTGAATATTATTTCTTATCTGTGGAGGCATTTCAGTCCAAGATCAACGAACACGCATTCATTGAATGGGAAATGGTGTATGAGGGAAAGTATTATGGTACTCTCAAAGCAGAACTGGAACGCATTTGGAACGAAAATCGTGTGCCGGTTTTAGATATTGATGTGAAAGGTGCTATCCATGTACAAGGTGAGTTCCCCGGAAAATGTTTGTCGATTTTTATTCAACCCCCATCTGTAGAAGAGCTGAAAAGAAGACTGGAAAGCAGGGGAACAGAAACTGCTGAAAGTATTGCCACACGGGTAAACAAAGCCAGTTATGAGTTGTCATTCAATCATCATTTTCATCATATTGTAGTGAATGATGAATTGGATAAAGCCTGTACCCAAACAGAACAGCTCATCAAAGAATTCTTAGGTTGGTAAGACAGTTTTCCTGAAATTTAAGGTTCAGCAACAAACTACATTATGTCATTTCAGAACAGAACCGTTTTTATTACCGGCGCCAGCAGAGGTATCGGTAAAGCTATTGCCCTGCGTTTAGCCAAAGAAAAAGCCAACATTGTTGTTGCTGCCAAAAGTGTAGAAGAAGACCCCAGACTTGGCGGCACCATTTTTTCAGCTGCTGAAGAAATTGAAAAAGCCGGTGGTAAAGCATTGGCGGTACAAGTAGACATTCGTCATGAAGATCAAATTCAGGCTGCTGTTGAAAAAGCAGTAGCAAAGTTTGGAGGTATTGATGTTGTGATCAACAATGCTTCGGCTATTCAATTAACCCCCACAGAACAAACTGATACCAAACGCTTTGACTTAATGCACAGCATCAATGTCAGAGGTACTTTTCTGGTTGTCAAAAACTGTTTACCATGGCTTAAAAAAGGTAAAAATCCACATATCATAACCTTATCACCACCCATTAGTCTGGAACCCAAATGGATGGGTGGACATATTGCCTATACGCTCACCAAATACAATATGAGTATGTTGGCCTTGGGTTGGGCTGCAGAATTTAAAGGGATGGGCATCGCCTCCAATGCACTATGGCCCAGAACTACGATTGATACGGCAGCTGTCCGTAATCTGCTGGGAGGGGAAGCTTTAGCAAAAATGAGTCGTACCCCCGAGATCATTGCTGATTCTATTTATTATATCCTTCAAAAAACGGCTGATCAGTGTAGTGGCAATACTTTTATTGATGAACAGGTGCTGGCTGCTGAAGGTATTACAGATTTGGATCAATACGCAGTTGTGCCGGGCGGAATGTTGTACAATGACCTATTTATCTAAGTTTATGCAGATTTAAGGCGATTCGTTATTGAATCTGATCAAAACTGGGTATTATTACATACCCCTTATGCGAACCATTACTCTGCTTACCACTTTGCTGGTCATTTTGACCACTTATGCCCCTGCGCAATATCATGGCAGATGTGGCAGTTTTAGATACACCATTAATGGCCAACTAGCCAGTTCCGTAGAAACAAATAACATCATTACTAAAACCTATTATTCCATTGATCAAAAAAAGGGGTATATCTGGTTTTGGAAGGAAATTTCTGAGCCCGGAAATCAACAGGTAAATGAATTCTTGACATTGTGGGCAAGGTTATCTGACATAGACACTTCTTGTATTGAAGCATTGATAGCAGATCCTTCAACACTCAAAGTTCGATTGTCACAAAAACAAAATTTCTTCTTTGCTACAACATATGTACAACAAAAAAAAGGACCCTCATATGGGGTCCGTAATGATATTTTAATACCTTTTAAAAATATAGATGCTGCTACCGATTTCTTAAATCAACTCAAGCTTCAAATTCCTATCAGGAATTACTAACCTTCTTGTACATCCTGTACACGCTCGGGTCTCATTTGTGGGAATAATAACACATCCTGTATAGAAGGTTGATTGGTCATCATCATACACAAACGATCGATACCGATACCGATACCCGCTGTTGGTGGCATACCATATTCCAGCGCACGTAAAAAGTCATGATCAATGAACATGGCTTCATCATCACCTCGCTCCATCAATTTCAACTGCTCTTCAAAACGTTCACGCTGATCAATAGGGTCATTTAATTCTGTGTATGAGTTAGCAATTTCTTTTCCGTTTACCATCAACTCAAATCTTTCTACTAGTCCGGCTTTACTTCTATGCTTTTTGGTAAGCGGACTCATCTCTACCGGATAATCGATGATAAAAGTGGGTTGAATAAAAGTATGCTCACTGGTGGCACCAAATATTTCATCAATGAGTTTTCCTTTTCCAATATTGCCCGGAACATCAATCTTCAATTGCTTACATACTTCACGTAAACCAGCTTCATCCATAGCACTCACATCAATCCCGGTATTCTCTTTAATAGCATCATGAATGCTGATTCGTTTGAATGGTGCCTTAAAATTGATGATCTTATCACCCAAAGGCACATCTGTAGTTCCATGTAAAGCAATAGCGATTTTTTCAAACAATTGCTCCGTGGTTTCCATCATCCAGAAATAATCTTTGTAAGCAGTATACCATTCCAGTACCGTAAATTCAGGATTATGAGTTCTATCCATTCCCTCATTTCTGAAGTTGCGACTAAACTCATACACCCAATCAAATCCTCCTACAATCAATCTCTTCAAGTATAACTCATTCGCAATTCTCAAATAAAAAGGAACATCCAATGCATTGTGATGTGTAATAAATGGGCGCGCAGCTGCACCCCCCGGAATAGCTTGTAATACCGGCGTGTCTACTTCCAATGCCCCTTGTTCATTTAAAAAATCTCGGATGGTATTGATAAGCTTGGTTCGTTTAACAAAGGTTTCTTTTACATCCGGATTAATGATGAGATCTGCATAACGTTGACGATAACGAAATTCCGGATCAGTAACTGCATCAAAAACATTTCCTTCTTCATCTCGCTTTACCACCGGAAGTGGCTTTAAAGATTTAGTTAGTAAGGTAAACGTTTGTGCATGAATAGAAGTTTCACCTGTTTTGGTTATGAATACAAATCCGGTCACACCAATGATGTCTCCCAGATCCAATCCATGTTTTACGACTGTATCCCAAAAGGATTTGTCTTCATCCGGACAAATATCATCGCGCTTGACATACAATTGGATGATGCCTTTACTATCCTGGATCTTGATAAAAAACACTTTTCCCTTATCATTGATACTCATCACCCTTCCCGCAACACAGACGTTGGCAAAAGCTTCCTTACTTTCTTCTTTGAACTGTTCCTTGATATCGATTGAATAGTGACTTACGGGATATGACGGAGCCGGGAATGGATCGACCCCTGCTTCTTGTAATTTGGTCAGTTTCTCACGACGAACCAGTTCCTGCTCAGATAAATGTGCTTGACTCATATATACTCAATTGTAAAGAGCAGCAAAATTAACGGTTAGCGGGGAAGAATTGCTACTCTGTTACTGATTATTGCTGTTTTGAGCAGAAGCTTTCCCCCTTTGCTAAATATTCGGCGGATGTATTTACATCAACCGCCCATCACAGCTTTAGGAATCAGCTACCAGGCAAATTGTTGGTATAAACCATGAAGTTCAGGGTAACTATAACCCTTGTTCAACAAATGCCGGTATTTATTCATGGAAAAGTTGTTGGTATAGTTGTTTACGAGTCATACTGACCAAGTCTCCGGGTTGTAAACCTTCCATCGTAATATTTTCTATTCGGTAACGAATCAATCTTAATGTAGGGAACCCCACCTGTGCAGTCATTCTTCTTACTTGTCTGTTTTTACCTTCTTTCAATACCATGCGGATCCATGGTGCCGGAATTTCTTTACGGAAACGTATCGGTGGATTTCGAACTGGAACAGATGGTTCATTTTCAAAAACAGAAACCTTAGCAGGTAACGTTTTATGTTTTTTTCCATCGATTGAAATCGTTACACCATTTTGTAATTGTTGAATAGCTTCACCGGTAATCGCTCCATCTACCTGAACCCAATATTCTCTTTCATGTTGAAACGAAGGATGCAATAAACGATGATTGAGTTGTTTATCATTGGTAAGAATCAGTAATCCTTCACTATCATGATCTAGCCTGCCAACAGGATATACATCTTTAGATACATCAAAAAAATCAGCAAGCGTTTGTTTTCCATCAACCGGAGAAAACTGCGATTGAACGAGATAAGGTTTGTAAATAATGAAGTAGTAATTCATATAAAACAAAAGTCCCGCAAAAGCGAGACTTTGTATATGGATGGGTTAGTAAGTACTGGGAAATAAATTTCCCTACACAATATTAAAAAGAGTTTTATCGAAAGCAAAAAAATTTTTAAACAATTTTATTCACATTTTAGGTCCCTTTGTGAATACCTGATCCTTATTCAACGCTGATTCCCATTGCATTTTATAGAACAAAAAGAATGCGTTAAAAATTTTATTTCGCTGAAACATTGATGAATAAAGGTTTTCATAAGACTTGATTTTTTTATACAAGAAAATAAATAGTGATAAAAGCAGTGTCAACAGCTTCATTTCACCTGTTTTTATGGGCTTAAAAAAAACTAAAATAATGGAGGGTGAATAGCTCTTAGTACCTTTGTTTTTAACAAAAAACCTTGTTATGAAGTTTTCTGCACCTGTTTCTGCCGGTTGGATCGCATCATTGATCAACGCAGAATTAATCGGTAATCATGATGCATTGGTAACCGGTATCAATGAAATTCATAAAGTAGAAACAGGCGATCTTGTTTTTGTAGATCATCCTAAGTACTATGATAAATGTTTAAACAGTGCTGCTGATTTTATTATCATCAATACAAATCAAGTAACCATTCCTTCCGGTAAAACAATTTTAGTAACTTCAGATCCGTTTGAAGCATACCTCACCATCGTCAATCATTTCAGACCTTTTGTTCCGGCACAAAAAGCCATCAGTGATTCTGCTGTTATTGGTGAAGACACTGTCATCATGCCCAACTGTTTTATTGGCAATCATGTTCAGATCGGCAAACATTGTATCATTCATCCCAACGTAACCATATTAGACCATACCATCATTGGAGATCATGTGATCATCCAAGCCGGAACAACAATTGGAAGTGATGCTTTTTATTACAACACGAAAAAAAATCGAGATGTATGGTATAAGAAAATGCAGAGCTGTGGCAACGTAGTCATCGAAGACCATGTAGAAATTGGTGCCGGATGTACCATTGATAGAGGCGTTACAGCAGAAACCAGAATCGGACAAGGAACACGCATGGATAATATGGTGCACATTGGTCATGATACGACCGTTGGAAAGAATTGTCTGTTTGCCGCTCAAGTGGGTATTGCCGGAGGTACCATTATTGAAGACGGCGTCACCTTATGGGGACAGGTAGGTGTGAGTAAAACATTAACCATTGGTGCCAATGCGGTGGTATTGGCACAAAGTGGTGTTCCCTCTTCCTTGGAAGGTGGCAAAACCTATTTCGGGTACCCCGCAGAAGATGCTTCGCTCAAAAGACGAGAACTCGTTTGGATCAAACGTATTCCTGAGTTGTGGAAGAAGGTGATGGAGGGGAAATCGTGAATTGTGAATGGTGAATGGTGAATTGTCAATAATAACGTAAACCATTGACAATTCACCATTCACAATTCACGACTGACCATTCACATCATTTCATCGAACCATAATTCGGCACATAGTTTTCCCGTCTTAAAATCGTTAACAGGTCTTTTTCTAGAGATACTACGGGATATTCTATAACCCTTCCTATTTCTTTTTCATTTTCATACACAATCAGTGTTGGTACTCTTTTAATATTTTTTCCTGCTTCTTCATGTTGCGGACTTTGCTTATAGCTATTTGACTCATTGCTGACGAATATGAGTCTGATCTGTTGCTGCTGAACACCTGCTTGTGTCAATATTTTCATCATACGAGGAACTTCTCTTCTGCTATCTCCGCACCAAGTGCCCAGAAAAATATCAATCTGTTTTCCCTTTAATAATGGGGTTAGGAATGGAATGGCGGAAGAGTCGGGTATATAATGGTCATAACCAGGCTGATACCAGTTTTTTTAACCCCCTTGTTGTAAAAAAGAAACATCACAATGACCTAGCAACATAAGTTCGCCGTTACCATTCTTAACTTCTATGTTAGCAAAAGGAGTAGTGATTTGAGCATTAACACATGGTTGGGTCATCACTATGAATAGCACAGCGATCACCAAAAAAGATGATTTCATATGAGTTGAATTAATTACATAAATGAATGAGTAGCCCCCTTCGGAGGAAGCATAACAAGACGGTATATGTAATCAATGAAGCGGGGGATGAAAAACTGCTTTCTGATAAGGATCTAAAAGTGCATCAGGAATAAATACTGTTGGGGTTTGATGGAACGAGCCCATTAAATAAGCCTGATTGTAAGAGTCGATGCTGGTATACTTCCAGTCTGTTTTAAAAGCAATGTCTTTTTGTTTTTCGGTTGCAGGAATACCGTCAGTATCCGTATCAGGTGTCAACATACAATCACACCAGTTTTGATCTGCTTGTGAAATTGCCAAGGCCGAACATTCTGCATAAGCCAATATTTTTGCTACCGATGGCGCATACAGTGAAAAGGATAATATGATGGCTACTACATATTTCAAGTATTACAAGTTACCGATTTTTAAGAAAGGGCCAAACAGATTAGGGTAGACGGTATTTCAATTTCAATTCTTCACAAATACGCACGATGGATTGTTCCATAGCTGCATATTGAAATCCGGGAATGGCCTGTAATAGTTTTTCGTTATTGAAACGGACTTTCGCTCTGGCTGTTTTAGCAGTTTCTTTTGTCAGTAGCGGTGACTTCCCGGTAAATTTAGATTTGATGGCTTCCAAACGCCAAACAATGGCTGCTATCCATGCTGTAACTTTCTTATGTGGAGGTTTTTTCCCAAATGCCTGAGCAATCATGGTAAAAACAGAACGGTAGGGTAGGTTAGCACCACTAATCACAAATCGTTGTGCAGTAATATTACTTTCCATCAATGCGATCATTGCTTTTACTACATCTTGTACATCTACAAAACCACTCATACCTTCTGTATACCAGGGAAATTCTTCATAGGCTGATTTAAAAATAGCTGTGGACCCACTGTTCCAATCACCGGCACCCAGAATAATAACAGGATTTACGATCACGGCATTCAATCCCTCACCAATACCCCGCCACACTTCCATTTCAGCCATGTATTTACTCTTGCCATATTCACTATTACTGGTTTCAGGTGTCCAGTTCATGGTTTCATCAATCATCACATCTTCCCTTATACGACCTAAAGCTGCAACTGAGCTCATGAAAACCATTTTGGAAACTCCGGCGTCTAAAGCAGCATTCACCACATTGGCAGTACCCTCAATATTCACATGATGGAGATTCTTTTTTTGCGATGGGTGAAATGAAACTACTGCAGCACAATGATATACTTGTTGAACACCTTGCACGGCTTCTTCTAAAGAAAGTACATCCAGAATATCACCTTTTACCCAATCCACTTTTTCTGCATTGGGTATTGTTGGAATGATGGAACGATACAGCGCACGAACTTTCTCCCCTTTGTTCAGCAATGCCTGTAACAAATAAGCGCCTACCAAACCTGTTGCACCGGTAACAAGAATCATGTAATAGATTTCAACGAAGTTAACCCAATGATGCGGATAACTGAAAAACAGTGAAGAACCATTCTATTGAGAACATTTATTACAAAGTCCACTCACGACCAGGTCTTTTTGAATGGCTTTGAATCCATCGGGTAGTGCTACTTTAGGAACAGTTACATGATCCAGACAATAAGTAGTTCCACAGTTATCGCACATAAAATGAACATGATCATCGTGGTGATGACCTGCTGAACATTCGTCTTTACACAAAGCATATCGAACAGAGTTATCGGCAGTGGGAATGGTATGGATGATGCCTTTTTCTACAAAAGTTTGTAGCGTACGGTAAATTGTTACCCTATCGAATTCTGTACCACTTCTACTTTCAATATCTGCATGCGCCAATGCACCATTTGCATCCAGAAAATGATGCAAGATTTTTTTCCTGCTTTCTGTAACGCTGAGGTGATTTTTCTTCAACAGATCTACAATTCTCTCTTGCATGATTTAGTTAGGATTGTTTGTAAAAATGCCATTCACAAAATTACCCGTTGCTTTCTCTTTCAATAATATCCCAATATCTTTTTTCAACTTCTCCAGTTCATCCGCTTTTAGTCCATCATAAATCTGTGCACGCACTTTTCCTGATTTGTCTACCAATGCAAAAAACTGTGTATGGATGAACTGATCTTCTATCTTCTCAAAATTATTCTTTGGATCATCCAACAAATACGAGTTACGTGCCATCTGATACAAGCTATCTTTTCTACCGGTCAGCAACACCCATTTCTTGGTGTCTATCTTCATGGAGTCAGCATAAAATTTTAATCGGGGTACAGAATCTGTTTCAGGGTCACAAGTATGTGCCACGATCATAAAGTCGGGATTGTCTTTATAAGCATCATACACGCCTTTCATTCCCACATGCATTTTCGGACAAATACCTTTGCAGGTCGTAAAGAAATATTCTACCACGGATACTTTGCCCAACATATCTTTTTCAGTGAAGGGCACACCATCCTGGTTACGAAACATAAAAGGTTTCACATAACTCAATTGCGGCAATTTCACTTTCCAATTATCGGTGCCCTTAAAAAGGAAATAATAGAAAGCAGCTACTAAAACTGCGAAAAACAACAGATAACCTATTAACTTCTTACTCATAATCAATACTAAAGGACAAAGTTACACCCCATTCGGTTCAATCGGGGGGATGTAAAAAATATTGAAATTAATTTTGCAACACTGTTGCATAGTTGTATTTTTGTCGCCACATGAACTTTAAGATCAATTGGGATGCTTTTGGAATTGCCACATCGGTAGCTTGTGCTATCCATTGTGCCTTACTTCCATTATTCATTAGCAGTCTCCCTCTTTTTGGCCATAATATCATTGATAACAATGGGTTTGAATATGCCATGATTGCTTTGGCTTTTGCAGTAGGTACTTACTCATTGTATCATGGCAGAAAAAAACACCATCACAGCTGGATACCGATGATCTTCTTTACAGTAGGTATTCTTCTTTTACTCGGTAAAGTCATCTGGCATTCCTGGGAACTGTGGTTATTGATCCCTTCGGTAGCTTGTATCATTACAGCACATTACCTGAATTATCGCATGTGCAGGGTGCATAATCACGCACACAGTGACGACTGTAATCACTAAGCTTTTTTCTTTGCTGTCTTTTTATTTTTTTTCTCGCAATCCTCACATACAATCACAATATTCTCTGCAAAACGCGGACTAACACTGGATTGTTTCCCATTCACTTCAATCTCTATCAATTCATCATAGGTTTGTCTGGCTAGTACTTTGATATGATTGTGCATACTCAAGCCTACCTTATCTACATACTGTAAAAAGGCAGCGGAGTTGTCTTTTACACCAATCATTTTACAATTGTGTCCCACCTCTTCTTCATTCAAGGTTTTCTTTACCGGCATTTTCATTTCACCGGTAGCTGTTGGAATGATATCGCCATGCGGATCAAAACTGGGATAATTCAAAAGCTTATCCAATCGATCAATCAGTTTCTGACTTTGAATATGTTCCAGTTGCTCTGCTACTTCATGCACTTCATCCCAAGTAAAACCCAACTTCTCGTATAGGAAAGTTTCCCATAAGCGATGTTTACGAACCACTTCGATGGCCAATTTGCGCCCTTGGGCAGTTAGCGAGGACTTTCCATACTTTTCATAATTGATCAGCTTTTTTTCCTTCAGCTTCTTCAACATATCATTTGCCGTAGCCGGTTTTACACCCAAATGTGCCGCCAACTCATTGGTACCGGCCTCGGTTTTGGGTGATTGCTCCAATGTTAATTGCAACAAAGCTTTGAGATAATTCTCCTCCGTAGTAGATAACATGGCACAAAGATAGCTGAAATGACAAACTTATTTTGTTAGATAACTCTAACTTTTATACTTTTACACATCGAACAGCGTAAATGTTATTTTGTGAGACAGCTTTTGTATGTATTCTTTTGGGGATTCTTTTCTTTTTCGTCGAGTGCTCAACAAGCATCGGTAGCGGGAAGAATCACACAATCGGGCAGTCCGATTGAACTGGCTACTGTTCGGTTATTAAATACGGATATACAAGCCAGTTCAGATAGCAATGGATTTTATCAGTTACAAAATCTGAATGCGGGAACTTACACTTTAATCGTAGAACAGGTGGGCTATCAATCCTTTCGCAAAAAAATTCAACTCAATAACGCACAACCATTATTGCTGGATATTCAATTGATACCGATGACCAGCCAGATTGCTGATGTGGTAGTAACCGGTACACTAAAAGAAGTAAGAAAAACAGAAAGTCCGGTTCCGGTAGAAGTGTATACACAGACTTTCTTTAAAAAAAATCCAACTCCTAATATTTTTGATGCCTTACAACAGATCAATGGCGTAAGACCACAACTCAATTGTAATATCTGTAACACCGGCGATATCCATATCAACGGATTGGAAGGACCTTATACCATGGTATTGATTGATGGGATGCCCATCGTAAGTAGTTTAGCTTCCGTGTATGGTTTATCAGGTATTCCCAATGCATTGGTGGAAAGAGTGGAGATTGTCAAAGGTCCTGCTTCATCCTTGTACGGTAGTGAAGCGGTGGGTGGACTCATCAACATCATCACAAAAAAACCACAGCATGCACCTTCGGTCTATGTTGATTACATGCATACGAGTTGGAATGAAAAAAATGCAGACCTCGGTTTTGTTTGGAAGCCTTTACGCAAGGCACAAGTATTAACAGGTATTAACCTGTATCACTATAATACACCGATTGATCATAATAAAGATGGATTTACAGATGTAACGCTACAACAACGAATTTCTGTTTTTCAAAAATGGAATTTTCAACGCAAAGAAAACAGATTGCTCAGTTTAGCAGTGCGTTACTATTATGAAGATAGATGGGGTGGAGAAATGAACTGGAACAAAAAATTCAGAGGAGGCGATAGTATTTATGGGGAAAGTATTTATACCAAACGATGGGAGCTCACCGGACAATACCAGTTACCGGTAAAAGAAAAGATATTGTATTCGGTTTCATTCAATGACCATGATCAGGATAGTAGGTATGGAACAACTTCGTATATCGCCCGACAAAAAATTTTCTTCCATCAACTCACTTGGGATAAAAAAATGGGTGATCATGATTTATTAGCAGGTATCACCGCGCGTTATACATTTTATGATGACAATACCCCTGCAACAAGTGATCCTGTTTTATTAAAAAATCTCCCTACAAAAAATTGGTTACCCGGTATTTTTATACAAGATGAAATTCGGTTGAATACAGCGCAACAATTGTTATTGGGATTACGCTATGATAAACATGATGTACATGGAAATATCATCACTCCCCGCTTGGCATTCAAATGGAAAACGGGAGATCAGGAAAGTCTGCGTATCAATGCAGGTAGTGGTTTCAGGGTGGTGAATTTATTTACAGAAGATCATGCCGCATTAACCGGCGCTAGAAAAGTGGTGATCAAAAATGAATTGAAACCGGAACGTTCGTACAATATCAATCTAAACTATTCTAAAAAACTGCTCAGTAAAAGAGGTGTGATTTGGAACTTTGATGTTTCTGCTTGGTATACGTATTTTAATAACCGCATCATTGCAGATTATGAAACCAATCCGAATGAGATCAATTATGATAACCTGAACGGACATGCCATCAGCAAAGGTATTACCCTCAATACGGAACTGAGTTTATTAAATGGTTTAAAAGGCATGGCGGGCATTACCTTACAAGAAGTAGCTACTGTTGATCGGGGAGTAAAAACCCAACAAATTCTTACTGAAAAAATAACAGGTACCTGGTCCATTTCCTATCGTATCAAACCGTGGAATCTGGGTATTGATTATACCGGAAATTTTTATGGTCCGATGCGATTGCCTTTACTCGGTCCATTAGACCCACGTAAAGCTACTTCACCACTTTGGAGTATTCAGAATATCCAATTCGTATTTTCCGGTATGCGTTCTGTTGAGTGGTATGGCGGTGTAAAAAATTTACTGAACTGGACACCCAACAAAGGCAACCCCTTTATCATTGCCCGAACCAACGATCCTTTCGATAAGCAAGTGGTGTACAATGCCAATGGACAAGTTGAAGCAACACCTGATAATCCTTATGCGTTAAGTTTTGATCCCACTTATGTCTATGCACCCAATCAGGGAATTCGTTTCTTTTTGGGAATGAGGGTTTCTATAAAATAATCATTCCCTGTCCTTGTTGGTCGCTGACCAATAAGAGCAGGGAATGATGGGCCGCAGATTTTTTATGATTGTTATGATCTGCGCTGATAATATTTTAGTGTTGGTCAGGCGACAAACAAGGGCAAAAAAATCTATCTACAAATCCGACATCAGACATCTGAGATCTGACATCTTCAAATTCCTACTGAATCGTATAACTCACCCCACCATCTTTTTCATCTTTCAATTGCACCCCCAACGCTGCCAGTTCATTACGGATCTTATCGCTTGTCATAAAATCTTTTCGCTGTTTCGCTTCTTTGCGGATATCAATCAATAATTGCAATACACCATCGAGTTTACCATCATCAGTTGTTCGTTCAGCAGTGAGACCGAAAATATCTTCGATGTATGTTTTCATTTGTTGTTGCAGCAATTGAAGGGTAGCTCCACTAATAGCATTAACAGCAATATGTTTGTCCTTGATGGAGTTGATGACTGAACTCAATTCAAACATATTAGCAAGCACTTTTGCAGTATTCAAATCATCATTCATGAACTCATCAAATTCACGGATCTGTGTAGCCGTTTTTTCGTCTAGTGTTTTATCCGAAGCAGTTACCTGCGCATCAAAATTTTGCTTTGCTAACCATTCATAGGCCTCCCAAAGTCGACGTAATGCTTTTTCGGATGCCTGTAATGCTTCATTGCTAAAGTCGAGTGTACCGCGATAATGACTTTGCAGAATAAAGAAACGCACTGTCATTGGGTGATAGGCCTGTGTGAGAATGGTATGCGTTCCTTCAAACAGCTCGCTCAGCTTGATCACATTGTTATAGCTCTTACCCATCTTCTTACCGTTGATGGTGATCATGTTATTGTGTAACCAATAACGAGCGGGTGTTTTATGATTGCAAACCGTACTCTGTGCTATTTCACATTCATGATGCGGGAACTGAAGGTCCATACCACCTCCATGAATATCAAACTGATCTCCGAGGTACTTATTACTCATGGCAGAACATTCGATATGCCATCCCGGAAAACCTTCTCCCCATGGACTTTGCCAACGCATGATATGTTCAGGTGGCGCGTTCTTCCATAAAGCAAAATCACTTTTATTTCTTTTTTCTTCCTGATTATCCAGTTCACGAGTGGTATCCATTTGATCGTCGAGTACCCTTCCGCTCAGCATCCCATAAGGCAGCCCCTTTTTTGAGAAATCAGTATTGTACTTTTCTACATCAAAATAAACCGATCCGTTGGCTTCATATGCATATCCATCCGCAATGATCTTTTTGATCATTTCAATTTGTTCAACAATATGTCCCGTAGCAGTAGGTTCAATACTGGGTGGCAAATTGTTGAAACGAGTCATAGCCCAATGATACAGATTGGTATATTTCTGCACCAACTCCATGGGTTCCAGTTTCTCCAATACCGCTTTTTTACTGATCTTATCTTCCGCTTCTCTTCCTTCTTCTTCAAAATGTCCGGCATCCGTAATATTTCTTACATAACGAACCTTATACCCCAAATGCATGAGATAGCGATAGACCACATCGAATGTAATAAAGGGACGTGCATGTCCGAGATGACTCTCTCCACTCACGGTTGGTCCGCATACATACATACCCACATAGGGAGGGTTGATGGCTTCAAAAACTTCTTTCTTACGGGTTAGTGAGTTATAAACTTTTAGTGACATGCTTGCGAATTAGAGAAAATAAAAGATACTGAAAATAATGAAACAACGGAACCGGAATAGCTCGTATTAACAGCAACAGCAGCAAGAAATAGACATTCGTTTCATGATGCTGCGAAGATATTTAATTTTTCAATTGTAAATCAGCCACCAGCATAATATGATCGCTCAAACCCTCATCAATCATGTCAAACATCTTAACCTGAAAAGATGGAGCCGGAAGGATATAATCAATCCGCAGGGTGGAAGCCAAGGAAATAAAGGTTCTTCCGATCCCAAATCCTTTTTTCAAGAATGCATCTTGGTAATTACCACGGATATGAAAATAGGTGTACGAGTTGGGCACATCATTAAAATCACCGCAAATAAGGGATGGATAAGGGCTTTCATTCATGGCCTTTCTAACGATTCCGGCTTGAACACCTCGTCTCTTAAAAGCCAATCTCATTTTACGAATGATGTTTTTTGATGCCCGCAATGTTTCATCATCCTGCTCTTTGATTTTTTCCAAATCGGAGTAATCTGCTTGTTTGAATTTAAAAGATTGTAGATGGGTATTAAAAACGCGAATAGTATCATCATCTTTTAAAATATCTGCATAAATCAGACTCTCCGCTACCGGAAATTTGATTTTGTTCTGATGAATGATGGGATATTTTGAAAAAATGATACAGCCCGATTGATAGTTACCACCGTTTCGCTGATAATCTTTTGAAAAGAAATGATAAGGATATGCTTTTTTAAAAAGTGATAAGTTATCCGACTCTGAGTTGTATCCGTCTGTATGATTGAATTCCTGCAAGCATACCACATCAGCATTCAATCTTTGTATACTTTCTGCAAGCTCGGTTCTGGCTAATTGTTTAACAGCTTTGTTTTTATTATTCCCATTGAAACTTTGGATATTCCAACTGATCACACGTAAAACATGCTCAGGTTTATTTTCTGAAACCGAAGGTCCCGGTTTCCAGGCAAATACCACATTGAGTTGTTGAAAGCCAATCAGTAGAGCAAGCGCGGGAATCAAAGCCAGCTTAGGTTTCACAAATAACCAAAAAACAAGAAAGATGATCAGTCCGAGTATTAAATAAGGGACCATGAGCCCCACAAAACCTATCATCCACCAGGTGGCAGTATTCAGAAAAGGGGTGAGACAAGAGATCAGCCATAAGACAACAACTACTAAATTCAGTATCAGAAATACTGTTTTAGTAACACGTCTGAAAATGCTCTTGGCCATGAGCTAAAATACTGATAAAAAAGACGTACTTATAAGTAAAATGCCACTGAGGGCACAGAATGGCACTAATATCCTTTTAGAGATCTTCTTTGCTGGCTTTTTTTAGGAACTCTTTTTCTTCATCGGTGAGGAACTGGTATCCTTGTTGGTTGATCTTATCCAGAATCTCGTCTAAACGCTGTTGTGTGAGATTGGGTTTTCTGTCAAAAGGTTTGGCTTCGGCTTTATAAAAGTGACGTTCGCTACTAGTTTTTTGCTGATGTTTTTTTTCAGGATTGAATAGATCATCTAACCAATCTGCAAATCGATTCATCCAGGCACCCCAATCGTTTCCTCTTCTTAGCTGGCGAATAAACAAATAACCTACTACCCCTGCAGCCAAATGTCCGGCACCAATTCCGGCATTACTACCGGCGAGCGTTGCAAAATCAATGGCCACAAAAATCAGCGTGATGACCCAAAGTGGAATACCCCCATTGATCAAAGGGAAAATGCGATAATCAGGTGCCAATGTTGTGGTAGCAACGGCTATTGCCATGACTGCAGAACCTGCTCCCAATAAAGGGGCAGCCGTTCCTACCTGATTGGCCAATACCGGAACCATATTGTTCATCAATACAAAAAACACACTCCCGGTAATGCCTCCGTAGATATAAATGGGAATCAGTTTGTTATTGCCTGCCAGGTCTTGCAAAATATAGCCAAAACACCATAACCATAGCATACTGCTGATGAGTTGCCAAATACTATGATGCGTGATCATGGTACTGATAAAAGTCCATGGACGTGTAAGTAGTGTGTCTGTTTGCGGAGGCAAACTCAACCAATTCAATACCTGACGGTAGAAGAATTCATCGGGGATTTCAGACAGATAATAAACGATCTTAATGAAATTCACGATCACAAACATCAGTGCATTCACGGCAAACAGGAATACAAGGGCATTGTTATCCTGTCCTAATAAGATTTTTTTGTTTGCTTTATACGGTCTGGTTTCCATACGCACGGTTCTTGGTGACTATTAATACAACGTTTTTTTGTTGGTTTTGTTCCAAGTGATAACGATCAGTAAGCCTACAATCGCTCCACCAATATGTGCCCAGCGAGCTACATTATCACCGGCTGAGTTTTGCAGCGCAAAGAACAGTTCATAAGAAAAATACAATAAACCCAACCATTTGGCTTTTACCGGTATCAGAAAATATAGATAGATATAGGTGTTGGGGAATAAGTACACAAAAGCAGCCAGAATACCGAATACAGCACCACTAGCCCCTAAAGTAGCTGTATTGATCCTGTTATTATAATAAGTAGTTACGGCTTCCAAAACTTTATCTGTCATGAGGTTATTGGTAGGATCCGCTTTTAAAAAAACCAAAGCTTCTTCATTAAAACCCATGTTGTATTTACGTCCAAAGCTTGTCATGGCATCTACAAAAGCCATCGGATCATTTTGCTGTTGTAAAACCAGTGCATAATCCTTCATGATGGGCGTTAATTCATAGGAGAGAAACAACAGATGTATGAATGCAGCACCCAGCCCACAGATCAAATAAAACGTAAGGAATCTTTTAGCCCCCCAAACATTTTCCAGAATAGATCCAAACATCCACAAAGCGAACATGTTTCCCAGGATATGGTAGAAGTCGCCATGCAAAAACATATGTGTAATCAACTGCCAGGGTTTAAACAGATCACTCTGCCAAGCATGTAAAGCCAGCGTGTCTTCAAAAGAAAAAATGGGAACAGCGCCTTTAGAAAAAGTAACCTGTGCCAAATAGAACAAGCCATTAATGATCAGCAGGTTCTTAACAATAATCGGTAATATCTCAAATCTACTGGGTCTGAATTCTGTCATGCAGTCAACGCTTAAGCGTATTTAAAATGATAAGTTATGCTTCTTTTCTCAGTTTCAGTTGAACTACGTTTTCAATATGCAAGGTATGCGGAAACATATCAACCGGCTGAATTTTTGTGACTTCATATTTTTCATCCAACAATGCCAGATCTCTTGCCTGTGTTGCCGGATTACAACTTACATACACGATTAACGGAGCTGCAATATCTAGTAACTTTCTAACCAGCTTCTCATGCATGCCTGCTCTGGGTGGGTCTGTAATGACCACATCCGGTCTGCCATGCGCAGCAAAAAAAGCATCATCACAGATATCGATCACATCTCCTGCAAAAAAAGCTGTTTGTGTGAGTCCATTCAGCGCTGCATTTTCTTTTGCATCTTCAATCGCATCTGCTATCACTTCCACACCTACCACTTTTGCCGCCTGTTTACTCACAAAAATACCGATACTCCCTGTTCCACAATACAGATCATATACCGTTTGTGTACCATTTAGTTCAGCAAAATCACGGGTAACCCGGTAGAGCTTTTCTGCTTGCTTGGTATTGGTCTGGAAAAATGATTTCGGACTAATCTTAAACTGAAAATCTTCCAACTTTTCAATGATGTATCCTTTGCCTGTATAGATCTGTGGATGCAGATCAAAAAGACTGTCGTTCTTTTTTGTATTGATGGTGTACAGTAAAGTGGTGATCTGCGGAAAAGCTTTTAGCAGTTGATTCAACAGGTCTTCTCTCAATGCCACATCTTCATAACCGAAAATGATATTCACCATCAATTCCCCCGTACTGGTATTACGTACGAACATGTTACGTAGCCAACCCTGATGTTCTTTGATATTATAAAACGGAACGCCTTTTTCAATAGTATAAGCTGCTGCAAACTTTCTGATCAAATTGGTAGGCTCTTCCTGAAGATGACAGGTATCAATTTCTACAACCTTATCAAAAAAGCCACGGGCATGAAATCCGGCAGCACCGGGTAATGCATCCGGGTCAATGCCTTCTGCTTTGAGTTTTCGAAACTCATCGGAAGGAATGTATTTCCTTGTGGCAAAAGTGTATTCCATTTTATTCCGATAATACCTAGTATCATCGGCCCCCACAATGGGCATGATTTCAGGCAACCGGATACGCCCAATTCTGGTGAGGTTATCGGTTACTTGTTTTTGTTTGTATTTCAGTTGTTGTTCATAAGGCAGCATTTGCCACTGACAACCACCACAAACCCCAAAATGACTGCAAAAAGGTTGTACCCGATCAGGGGAAAAACTTTTGATGAAAAGTGTATGTCCTTCCGCCCAATCGCTTTTGTTTTTGGTGAGCTGTACATCTACAACATCACCGGGTACGGCACCTTCAATAAATACCACTTTCCCATCTACCCTTGCCAGAGAGCGACCTTCCGCGGCATAGTCTTCCACCAGGATATTTTCCAGAATGATTCTTTTCTTTTGTTTTCTCACCGTGCAAAGGTAACCATGATCGATGAGACCTTTCTAGTCTTCAGTAATTGAATGACAATTTATTGTCAGAAGCCTCGGGAAATTTGTGTCTTTGTTAAATCGAGTTCATGGCTTTTAGTATTTAACTAACTTGTTCCCGAATTTTGGGTTATGAAAAAATATGTATTACTATCCGGCTGGATCCTTTCTTGCTTACTATCTGTGGCACAGACAAAAACAGCTACCAAGTCTGTTCCTAAGCCTGCTAGCGGACGAAATATTCCCATCACACTCACTCCTTTAAAGAACTGTAAGGTATATCTGGGCAGTTATCTGGGTACCGGAAGAACATTGGTTGATTCTGCTATGCTCAATGAGAAGAGTCAGGGTGTATTTAAGGGCGATAAAAAACTGCCGGGGGGTATCTATTTTGTAGTGTCTCCACAAATGACCATTCAGTTTGAATTACTGATGGATGATATTCAACAGTTCACGATAAAGGGCGACACTTCTTTAAAAGATCAGGCAGAAATTATAGGTTCAAAAGACAATGATCTTTTTAAAACGTATACCGCTTATTCTGTTGAAAAAGGGCAACTGAGACAACAACTGAGTACTGCTTATAAAGCAGCTACCAATAAAGCCGATTCTACGCGTTTATACAATTCATTGACGACTTTGGATAAGGAAGTACAGCAGTATCGGACGAATATTATACAGCAACATCCAAATTCTTTGCTGGCTATGTTTTTCAATACCATGAAAACACCCGAAACACCGGCTATTCCTGTTGTAAACGGGAAACCTGATTCTACTTATCCCTTCCGATATGTAAAAGAACATTTTTGGGATGATGTAGCGTTTAATGATGATCGTTTGTTGCGCACCCCATTCTTTGAACCCAAACTCGATGATTATTTCAGGTATTATGTATCTCCCGAACCTGATTCTATTATTGAAGAGGTAAAGTATATTTTATTATCTGCAAGAACAGGTAAAGAGATCTATCCTTATTTATTGACGAAGTTCACCAACAAATACATGAATCCTGAGTTCATGGGGCAGGATAAAGTTTTTGTATACCTTTTTGAAAATTTTTATGCCAAGGGAGATACCATGATCCTGAATCCGGCATCACGAAAAACAGTAACAGAAAGAGCCTATAGTCTTATGGCCAATCAATTGGGCAAACCTGCGCCGGTATTGAATTTAACAGATACTACAGGAAAGACTGTTTCCTTATACAATTTGAAGTCCGAATTTACTGTTGTTGCGTTTTGGGATCCCAATTGCGGACATTGTAAAGACGAAATGCCTAGACTTGATTCATTCTATCAAAATAAATGGAAAGCTTTGGGTGTAGCTGTGTATGGTGTCAATATTTATGAAAATGAAGTGCCGGCTTGGAAAAAATTTATTACAGAGAAAAAACTATCCGGCTGGACGCATGCATACCAGACCAAAGCGGCTAAAGATGCAGAAGAACGAGCGGGTGTACCGAATTACAGACAGCTATATGATATTTTTAAAACTCCTACGCTGTACTTACTCGATAAAGAAAAAAGGATCATTGCCAAACAATTGAGTTTGGAACAGTTTGATGATTTGATCACAACAAAATCTAAGCTTTAAAAGATAAAGCCACAGATTCAACGATAACAAAATCTATGAATCTGTGGCTTTATTTTTATAAATTATTGAGCTACACCAACTCCTTCACTACATTCCAAATCACCTTAGGTTTACCTAAAGTGTAATAGTGTAATACCGGAACACCGAATTCTTTTAATTCCTTGCTCTGTTGAATCAACCATTCGGTACCCACCTGCTCACATTCTGCATCTGTTTTGCATTTCATAATAGCATTGGATAGATCAGAAGGAATATCTACATGAAAAATTCTGGGAAGTACTGATAACTGTTTTTTATTGGTCAATGGTTTTAAGCCCGGAATGATGGGAACATTGATTCCGATTGCTTTGCAGGATTTGACAAACTCAATGAATTTCTGGTTATCGAAAAACATTTGTGTCATTATGTATTCAGCTCCTGCATCTACTTTTTGTTTTAATTTTTGAAGATCAATATCCAGATTCGGTGCTTCAAAGTGTTTTTCGGGGTAACCGGCCACACCAATACAGAATTTGGTTTTTCCGCCATTTTTAATATCATCATCCAAATAGATACCATTGTTCATGTTATTGATCTGTTGCAACAAATCAATCGCATAATGATTGCCTTCCGGTTCCGGTTCAAAAGAAGCTTCATTTTTAGCGGCATCACCTCTTAGCGCCAGCACATTATCGATACCCAAAAAATCCAAATCAATCAATGCATCTTCTGTTTCACGTTTGGTAAATCCGCCACAAATGATATGCGGTACCGCATCTACCTGATAATGGTTCATGATGGCCGCACAAATGCCTACCGTACCCGGACGCTTACGAACTTCCACTTTCTCAAAAGTGCCATCACCCTTTTTCTTGAACATGGTTTCACTACGGTGATAGGTGACATTGATCCAGGAAGGCTTGAATTCCATCAAAGGATCTAAATGGTCATAGAGCGATACAATGGTTTTTCCCTTAAGTGGCGGCAGTACTTCAAAAGAGATCAAAGTATCTTTTGCCTGTTGTATATGTTCTGTAATTTTCATGCTGGGTACTAAATGGCTGCAATATACAGCCTTGTATTTGTTACAAAAACATCTGTTAATCCATGATAGGCTTTACGGCATGCAAAACAGATGCATTAGTTTTGTAGAAAACCATTCCACTTGAATATTACCATACATACCAAAGACCTGCTCAAAAGTTACAAGGGAAGAACCGTTGTTAATAATGTAAGTATTGAAGTTCGTCAGGGAGAAATCGTGGGGCTGCTCGGACCCAATGGGGCCGGTAAGACAACAACCTTTTATATGGTAGTAGGTCTAATTAAGCCGGATGAAGGGAGTGTATTCCTGAATGACCTTGATATTACACGTTTACCCATGTATAAAAGAGCCCAAATGGGTATTGGCTACCTGCCTCAGGAAGCCAGTGTATTTAGAAGTTTGAGCGTGGAAGATAATATTCTCTCTGTACTGGAAATGACGAAACTCACTAAACAAGAGCGTTTAAATAAGCTAGAACAATTATTGGATGAATTCAACCTACATCATGTCAGAAAAAACAATGGCGATAGTTTAAGTGGAGGGGAAAGAAGAAGAACAGAGATAGCCCGTGCATTAGCGGTGGATCCGAAATTCATTTTATTGGATGAACCTTTTGCGGGTGTTGATCCCATTGCGGTTGAAGATATTCAGGGTGTTGTTGCCCGATTGAAATACAAAAATATTGGTATCCTGATCACAGACCATAATGTGAATGAAACCCTCTCCATTTGCGATCGGGCTTATCTATTAATTGAAGGTAAAATCTTTAAACACGGAACTGCAGAACAATTGGCCGATGATGAGCAAGTGAGACGCCTCTATCTGGGAACCAATTTTGAGCTGCGGAGAAAAGACTGGATCATTGAAATGGGTAAAACACAAACCGCCCCTGCGGAATAGTAATGTTATCAACTTACCATTACACATGAACGTGTTTTTCTATTTAAATTAATCCCTCTAATTGCCGAAACTCTATTTTGCTCCTGGGCCGTATGGCCCCATCCTTGTTCCTCCACCTCAGGCGGACATTGGCCTCTGATCATCCGCCGCGGCGGATGATCTGTCTTCGCTACGCTTGACACCGACCCCAATGAGGCCCGTCCACAAGGACTGATAAAAAATTATTTATTGAAAACCATTGGTGCTTTGCGTACTTTTTAGGTTATCTCTCTATTTTCTGAATATATGAATAGCACACCCCACTACATATTAGCATTTTTCGCGGGTATTCCTTATTTTGCTGGCATCAACCATGAAACTGCTCAGTCCTGCAATATCCCGTTTGGCCCGCTTTAGGCACTGGCGCATTGAACAATGGGTAAATGAGCCGATTTCGGCACAAAGGGAAGTGTTACAAGATCTTGTAACACATGGGCAATACACTGAGTTTGGCAGGAAATATGGTTTCACCTCACTCTTCAATATCAGAAAATTCAAAGCGGCAGTACCCATTCATGAATATGATGATCTGAAACCTTATATCGAAAGATTGATGCAGGGCGAGCAGAATCTCTTATGGAATACACCCGTGAATTGGTTTGCCAAGAGTAGTGGTACCACCAGCGATAAAAGCAAGTTCATTCCAATTACACAGGAAAGTCTGGAAGACTGTCACTATCAAGGCGCCAAAGATGTGCTGACATTGTACTATCACCAACACAACGAAAGTGATTTATTGACAGGAAAAGGATTGGTCATCGGGGGCAGTCATCAAATCAGCAAAGTGAATGAAGAAGTGAATTATGGCGACCTCAGTGCCGTACTTCTACAAAACACACCCATTTGGGCCAACTGGATCAGAACACCGGAATTATCCATTGCACTGATGGATGAATGGGAAGAAAAAATTGAAAAGCTCGCTCAATCTACCATACCTGAACCTGTTACTTCTATATCAGGTGTACCTACCTGGACATTGGTGTTGATCAAAAGAATATTAGAGATCACGGGTAAACAAACTTTAAAAGAAGTATGGCCCGGATTGGAATTGTACATACATGGAGGTGTCTCTTTTACGCCTTATCGCGAACAGTTTGAAAGATTGATCGGAGAAGGCTGTACTTATTTGGAAATGTACAATGCCAGTGAAGGTTTTTTTGCGGCACAGGATGATCCAAATGAAGAAGGAATGTTATTGTTTCTGGATCATGGAATTTTTTATGAGTTCATGCCTGTGGAAGAATATGGCAAAAAAGAGCCCATCACCATTGGTTTGGATAAAGTAGAGATCGGGAAAAACTATGCACTGGTTATCAGTACCAACGGAGGCCTATGGCGTTATCTGGTGGGGGATACGGTGCAGTTTACCACTTTATATCCTTTCAGAATAAAAGTAAGTGGCAGACTAAAACAATACATCAATGCATTTGGCGAAGAAGTAATTGCAGACAACAGTGATAAAGCCATTGCCATTGCCTGTGAAAAAACCGGACTCTTTGTAAAAGATTATACTGCTGCTCCTGTATACTTCGGCGATCATAGTAAAGGTGCGCATGAGTGGTTGATTGAATTTCAACAAGCCCCGGCTTCTACTGATCAGTTTGCTTATGAGTTGGATTGTGCATTGAAAACACTTAATAGCGATTATGAAGCCAAGCGATACAAGGATATGGCATTGACACTTCCGCAGGTACATGCAGTACCTGAAGGTTTATTTCATCAATGGCTGAAGAGTAAAGGAAAATTGGGCGGTCAGCATAAAGTGCCGCGCTTGAGTAATGACAGAAAATACATTGATGATATTAAAATGCTGATGCAGCAGTATGGATAACAATCAATCGCCTCAAACAAAGGATACGAGCATCGTATGTAAAAACTGCAGTAATCATTTCAGTGGCAAATACTGTAACCAATGTGGTGAAAAAGTATATAAAGAAACGGATAGAAAAATTGTTCATCTTTTTGAAGAGGCTTTTCATTTTATTACACATTTCGAAGGAACCTTATTTACAACGCTAAAAACCATCTTTAACAGTCCCGGACAACTTTCAACTGACTACTGTAATGGGATCAGAAAAAAATATTTTAAACCATTATCACTCTTCTTATTACTGGTGGTGCTTTACCTCTTATTTCCGCTTGCCAGCGGTTTGAATATGCCATTAAAAAATCACGTAGATCAAAATGACTATGGTGAATTCGCAACTAAAAAGGTAGCATTATATATTCAACAACATCCCGGTACAACTTATACCATGTTGGAAGAAAAGTTTGCAGCAAAAAGTGAAAAATTATCCAAGCTTTTATTACTGATGATTGTTCCCTTTGTAGCATTGATACTTTGGGCATTATCTTTCTTCAAAAGAAAATATTTCTTTGATCAAATGGTACTTTCTGCAGAAATCAATAGTTTCTTTTTAATCGCAAATTTCTTTTTACTACCCTTGGTCATTGCTTTGATTTATTTAATAGCCCGGGTATTTGATTTCTCTGTTGCCTGGGTCACAGACGACAGGTATACATTTATTGGGCAGGCAGCTACCGCTCTTTTTACGGCATTCGCCATGAAAAGATTTTATGGATTCAAGCTTTGGTATCGAATCATCGCATCGCTTATTTTTATTTACTTCCATGGCCTGATCGTCTATACCTTGTATAAATTCACTTTATTTGTGGCAGTATTTTATCAAATACATTAACTATGAAACTACTTGAAGGAAAAGTATCGATCGTTACAGGCGCTGCCCGTGGAATTGGTGCAGCCATTGCATTGAAACTCGCTGAGCATGGCAGTCATATTGCATTTACCTATGTAAGTGATAGCAGCGCCGAAAAAGCAGCTGCATTGGAAGCCGAATTAAAAGCCATGGGGGTAAATGCCAAAGCATGGAAAAGCAATGCGGGTGAATTTGCCGAATGCGAAAGCTTTGTGAATGAAGTCATGAAAGAATTTGGTACTGTAGATGTATGTGTGAACAATGCCGGTATCTCCAAAGACAATCTCTTGCTTCGTATGACCGCAGAACAGTGGGATGATGTAATGGATATCAACCTGAAAAGCGTCTTTAATATGACCAAACAGGTCATTCGCCCAATGATGAAAGCCAAAAGCGGAAGTATCATTAACATGAGCTCCATCATTGGCATCAGAGGGAATGCCGGACAAAGCAGTTACGCAGCCAGTAAAGCCGGTATCATTGGTTTTACTAAGTCTGTAGCACATGAGCTGGGCAGTAGAAATATCCGCTGCAACGCCATTGCACCCGGATTTATCGAAACAGATATGACCCATTACCTGAAAGATGGTGAAGGGGCTGCTGAGTTTTTAAAGAAAATTCCATTGGGCAGGTTTGGAAAAGCAGAAGAAATTGCCAATACCACTTTGTTTTTGGCTAGCGATATGAGCACTTATATGACCGGTCAGGTACTGAGTGCTTGTGGTGGTTTAAACATCTAATTCCATTGATCAATTTTACTTCTAAAGCTGCTATTTATAGAGACTTTTCATCAAAATAGCTTGCTTGTATAATTTCAATTGTCTGATTTTCAGTATATTAGAGAAATTGTTGCGGCTTATTTTTTTGTTAAACAAATGTTTACGCTTGCAATTTGTGTGAACGCCTGTTACATTTGCAACGCTCTATGACTAAGCGAATTATAAATATTTTTCTGATACTTGTTTTGTCGGTACAGATCCTTCCCGTTCAACAAATGGGAAAAATGCTATACTGCAATCAGTTTACAGAAGAAATTCCACATAGCTTAGACCATACCCCCGAGAATGCAAAACAATCGGAATCAAAAAGCGATTTCATTTCTACTCCTGAAGTAGCGATTTGCTATGTAAACGGTTCTTCGAATTTAATACGTCCTATTACATCGGATGTAATTCCACAGAACCATACAAATGAAATCCACGTTCCCCCACCCAATTGCTAATCTTCTCATCTAAGATTAGTAACTTTTACTTCTTCCTTAATTCAAATCATTGCATGAAGAAATATTTAAAGCATGCAGGTGCTGATGTATCTGCATCAATTGTTGTCCTGCTAGTAGCATTACCTCTATGCTTGGGTATTGCACTTGGTTCAGGTGCTCCACTTTTTTCCGGTATCATTGCCGGTGTGGTGGGTGGTATTGTCATTGGTGCACTCAGCGGATCACAACTTAGCGTTAGTGGTCCGGCAGCCGGACTTACTGTTATTGTGGCAACAGCCATCACCAAGCTTCAGGTTTATGAAGCATTTTTATTGGCTGTCGTTATCGGAGGTTTATTACAAGTTATTTTAGGCTTTCTAAAAGCCGGTGTCATTGGTGATTATGTACCCAATGCAGTCATCAAAGGAATGTTGGCAGCCATTGGCTTAATTCTCATCTTGAAACAATTCCCACACCTTATCGGTTACGATACCGATTTTGAAGGAGACGAATCATTTATTCAGTCCAATGATCAGAATACTTTTACGGCGATGTTCGAGGCAATAAAATATATCACACCCACCGCCTTGGTCATTGGTGTATTATCCATTTTACTCATGATATTTTGGGAAAGTAAATTCATCAAAACAAAAAAATCCTTGAAGCTATTTCCCGGCGCATTAATGGTTGTTTTGGTTGGAACCATTGTGAATGAATACTTACGCTTATCCGGCAGTAGTTATGCTTTGGAACAAAAGCACCTCGTTACCTTACCCGTAGCCGAGAGTGCAGGAGCATTTTTTTCATTTTTTACTTTTCCGGATATTCAGTTCTTGAAAAATCCAGATGTATGGATGTCGGGAATTACACTGGCTATAGTAGCAAGCCTAGAAACATTATTAGCGATTGAAGCAGCAGATAAATTGGATCCCTTAAAAAGAGTTACTCCAACAAATAGAGAACTGAAAGCTCAAGGTATAGGCAATATGGTATCCGGAATGATCGGTGGTCTTCCTCTTACTTCTGTTGTAGTAAGAACTTCTGCAAATATTTCCGCAGGTGCTAAATCAAAAATGTCTACCATTTTACATGGATCAATGATGTTACTCTGCGTCATGTTTGTTCCTATGATTCTAAACAAAATTCCTTTATGTTCATTAGCCGCTGTATTGATCTTTACAGGATATAAACTCGCAAAAGTTTCACTCTTCAAAGAGTTTTATGTAAAAGGATGGAATCAGTTTATTCCCTTTGTTGCAACAATCATTGCAATTCTGTTTACCGATCTATTGATTGGTATTCTTGTAGGTATCTGCGTAGCATTATTCTTCCTGATTAGAAGTAATTTCAGATCAGCCGTAATGGTAGTGAATGATGATCATAATTATCTCATTCGTTTCAGAAAAGACGTTTCTTTTCTCAATAAACCCATTGTAAAAAAGAAATTAGAAGAAGTACCCAAAAACTCCTTTGTAATCATTGATGCAGAAAGAGCTGATTTTATCGACAAAGATGTAATTGAGGAAGTCAATAATTTCTTATGTCATGCTCACCTGAAGAAAATCAGGGTTGAGGTGAAAACAGGTCAAAACAAATCCACTAAAAATATTTTTTCCATCCCACAAATCACTGAAGAATGAAAATCTACGAAAAATTACTCTTAGAAAACAAAGCATGGGCTTCCGAAAAAGTACAGGATGACCCTGAATATTTCAGTCGCCTTGCAGACATACAGAAACCCGATTTCTTATGGATCGGATGCAGCGATAGTCGTGTACCTGCCAATGAAATCACTAATACACAACCCGGTGAAATATTTGTACACCGCAATATCGCTAACATGGTTGTGCATACAGATGTAAACCTCTTAAGTGTTCTTGATTATGCAGTCACACATTTGAAGGTAAAACATGTAATCGTTTGCGGACATTATGGTTGCGGTGGTGTGAAAGCAGCCATGACCAATCATGATTATAAGCAGGTATTGAATATGTGGTTACGTAATATTAAAGATGTATACCGTAACCACAGAGATGAACTGAACAATATCGAGGATGAGCAAAAAAAATTCGATCGTTTGGTTGAATTAAATGTTCAGGAACAAGTGCTCCACCTGGCTAAGACTTCGATCATCCAAAGGGCTTGGAAAAATGAGCAGCGACCGCACTTACATGGCTGGGTATATGGTTTGAAAGATGGTGTGATTAAGCCTGTATTTGAAATGCCCGCTAATACCAATATTGATCATTTATATGAATATGATGATCTGTAAATAACACAGGGAACAGCGTTTTCTACACGCTGTTCCCCACTTTTAGTTCTTAAATATGCGTTAAAGACTTTGTTTATCAGGCGTTCAGAGAACAATACGTCTAAAGTTCTGTTGTAGAACGGGCTCATTTATTCATAACTTTCTTTGACAAACAATCATTATGGCCAAAGAGGCAAACAGCTCACCAGCGGGTGCAGCACGGAAATTTTTTGCATTGTTGAATCTGGACAGGAAGGACGTTTCTGCCGTATACGCATTCGCCATCCTTGCCGGACTGGTTCAACTATCCCTTCCCTTGGGAATTCAAACCATTATTAGTTTTGTAATGGCCGGATCTATTTCTACATCTATTGTAGTATTGATTGTTTTAGTAGTAACAGGTGTTTTTCTATATGGTTTGCTGCAGGTTAGACAGATGCAGATCATTGAAAAGATCAAACAGAAAATATTCACCCGCTACTCTTTAGAATTTGCTGATCGTATCCCCAAACTCAATATTGAAAAACTCGACAACTATTATCTGCCTGAACTGGTAAACCGTTTTTTTGATACCATCTCTTTACAAAAAGGTATTGAGAAAATACTATTGGATATACCTACTGCATTGATACAAATTGTTTTTGGTATTGTATTGCTCTCTTTTTATCACCCTGTATTCATTGGCTTTGGTTCTGTATTGTTGCTGTTGTTATATATCATTTTGCGTAACACACTTCCCAACGGGTTCTATGCCAGTATGCAAGCCAGTGATTACAAATACAAGACCGCTTCTTGGTTAGAAGAAATTTCCAGATCCATTAAATCATTTAAATATTCTCGAGGCACATCCCTCAATGTAGAGAAAACAGATATTCTGGTTACGAATTATCTCAATTCAAGAACCACTTATTTCAATATCTTATTGGCGCAATTCTGGAGCCTGATTGGTTTTAAAGTAGTGATTACAGCAGCTATGCTCATTGTAGGCGTTGTATTGCTGGTGGATCAACAGATCAATATCGGACAATTCATTGCAGCAGACATTGTGATCATAACAGTGATGAACTCTATTGAAAAATTAATCGTGAATCTGGACAATGTATATGACTCTTTAACTTCTATTGAGAAAATGGATGCGGTAACCGGTGCAGAAACTGAAAAATCAGGAACTGAACTGATCAGCAAAACCGGCGATGCTATCCGTGTCCGCTTTTCCAATGTGAGTTATCATTATCCCAATGGAGATAATGTTCTACAAAACGTAAGCTTTCTTTTAAACCCGGGAGAGAAATTGTGTATCATGGGAAATTCGGGTTCTGGAAAATCAACTGCCCTCAGATTATTGACCGGTGCTTTCAAAAATTTTGAAGGAAGTGTACTCATCAATGATATTCCCATTGGCAACTATAGCGTTGGCTCATTAAGAGCATCCACCGGTATTTTATTAAGCCAGCAGGACATTTTTCAAGGTACTTTGTGGGAAAATATTACCATGGGCAATAAAGATATTTCTGTTGCAGAGATCACGGATACTTTGAAATTATGTGGACTTACGGATTTTCTGGAATCATTGCCTGATGGACTGGATACTTCTTTGGATCCAACAGGAAAAAGATTACCCATGAAAGTAAGACAGGGTATTTTATTGGCGCGTGCATTGGTTGGACACAGAAAATTGGTGCTATTGGAAGATCCTTTTCATGGTTTGGAAGGGAAAACCAGGCAAGAAGTATTATCATTCTTGAAAAGTGATACAGAATCAACAGTTATCATTACATCTACAGATACTGAAGTAGCTAAGAATTGTGATAAAGTACTTTACCTGAATCGCGGAGTTGCCGAATCATTTGGTAGCTGGGATGCGGTATCTAATCAACTTAATGCATAATCGTATGAGCAAATACCTGACTTGTGAACCTGAAAAAGAACTCGAAAAAAACGAATTGCCTTCATTTCGCAATATCTATCATATCAATCGTACCAGCCGGGTGCGCAAATGGTTATGGGGATCTTTGATCATCATTATTCTGGTCATGTTTCTTCCTTGGACACAAAATATACGTGCTCGAGGATTGATCACAACTCTTAGACAAGAACAAAGACCACAACAATTGAATTCCATTATTGGTGGTCGTGTAGAAAAATGGTTTGTTAAGGAGGGCGACTTTGTTCAAAAAGGAGATACCATTCTGCAGTTAGGTGAGATAAAAGTTGAATATTTTGATCCGGCCTTATTGGAAAGAACCGGATTACAGATTGATGCCAAGCAAAATGCTGCAGAAGGATATCAGAATAAAGCACTTACTGCATCACAGCAGGTGGCTGCTTTAGAAGAAGGTAGAGAACTGAAACTTTCGCAAATAGACATCAAGCTCAAGCAACAACAATTGAAAGTAGAGAGCGACAGCATGGATCTGAATGCGGTACAAAATGAATTAGCCGTTGCTAAAAGACAAATTGATGCAGCAAAAGCCATGTTAGATAGTGGCGTTATTTCATTGGTTGATTTTGAAAGACGAAAAATTACTTTTCAAAATGCTACTGCTAAAAGAATCGGTGCGGAAAATAAATATTTACAATCTAAACAAGAGCTTACAGCACTAAGGATTGAGAAAAATACGGTGATACAAGACTACACAGATAAAATCGCCAAAGCAAAAGGTGACCAGTTCAGCGCACTTTCAGATAAAGCTTCCAGTGATGCAGAAGTAGCAAAACTAAAAAATGCATATTCGAACTATGATATGCGGAATCAATTATACTATGTTACTGCACCCCAAAGCGGACAAATCACGAAAGCAAGAAAAGCAGGTATTGGTGAGATATTGAAGGAAGGAGATATGATTGTTGAAATTGTTCCGGATAATATTCAGTATGCCGTTGAATTGTTTGTAGAGCCAATGGATATGCCGCTTTTATCAAAAGGACAAAAAATACGTTTTGTATTTGATGGTTTCCCTGCCATCGTATTCAGTGGATGGCCCGCCAGTTCTTATGGAACTTTTGGTGGACTGGTGACTGCCATCGAAAACTCAGTGAGTAGTAATGGTAAATTCAGGGTATTGGTAACAGAAGATCCTTCTGATAAAGCATGGCCCAGACTTCTGAGAATAGGTGGAGGTGCCAATGGTATCGCCTTGTTGAAAGATGTATCTGTTGGTTATGAGCTATGGCGAAATATCAATGGATTCCCGCCTGAATATTATCAACCGGCTAGTAGTACCACCATCAAACAGAATAAAGAGTCAGCGAAATAAAGCATGTTCATGAAAGGAATTGTATTCATTTTAGGATTGGTATTCACCCTTCAAAGTGCCGCTCAGGTATTAAACGCTGATGCGTTTATCAAGCTGGTGCGCAATAATCATCCGTTGGCTAAACAGGCGTTGATTGGCATTCGTAAAGCAGAAGCAGATTTATTAAGCGCAAAAGGTGGATTCGATCCTTTAATTGCTATGGATGCCAGCAGAAAAACATTTGATGGTAAAAATTATTATTTCTATACCAATCCTGAAGTCAAAATCCCTACCTGGATTGGAGCCGATATTAAAGCTGGCATTGAAAACAATGGTGGTGATCTTTTAGCGAGAGAAACAACTCCCGGACAAACCAGTTATCTCGGTATTGAAATGCCTGTTGCAAAAGGATTATTACTGGATAAAAGAAGAGCTACGCTACAACAAGCTCGCATTTATCGTGATATGAGTGAGCAGGAACAATTGAACGCCCTGAATAATTTGTTGTTTGATGCTTACCAGATTTATTGGCAATGGGCGGGTTCTTATCAATTATACAATATCTACTCAAAATTTGTAAAGATTGCTCAAGACCGTTTTCGATTGGTAAAAATTGCTTTTGAGAATGGAGACAGGGCTACTATTGATACAATAGAAGCACTCACACAATTACAACAATTTCAATTGGTGCAAAACGAAGCACTACTTCAATTAACGAATACAACACTGGAACTATCGAATTATTTGTGGGATGAACAAGACAGTGTTTATTTATTGCCACCCAGGGTTACACCTGATACTTTACAGTTCATGCAGTATGCACAACTTCCTGCGGAAAATGAAATCTTACAACAGGCTCTTACGATTAACCCATCAATCAGATCCTATGATTTTAAACTGAATGCACTGGAAGTAGACAGAAGACTCAAACAACAAAACCTGTTACCTAGCATCAACCTGAAAGCGAATTTACTCAACAGCGGATACAATGTGTTCAAAGGATGGAATGGCGCACTGTTTCAAAACAATTATGTGTGGGGCGTTGATGTAAAATTCCCACTGTTCCTGAGGGAAGGACGGGGAGACTATAAAAAGTCTGTATTGAAGATCAAAGAAACCAATTATGAACTTTCATTAAAAAGAAGAGAGGTTGAAAATAAAGTAAGGACCTATCTCAATGAAACTATTCAGCTACAACAACAATTATTGATTGCGCAAAGTGCCTATAAAAACTTTCAATCTTTATTGAATGCAGAATACTTCAGATTTCAAAATGGTGAAAGCTCTTTATTCTTAGTCAATACCCGAGAGAATAAAGTGATAGAAACAGCCGAAAAAATGATTTCACTTCGTATTAAATACTTGAAATCTCGTTATGCCATCGACTGGGCTTCGGGTTTGTTACGCTGATTCGAATACAATCTTTTTTCTACAGATATACGCATGCCATAACATAAATGCAGCCACTGTTCGATAAGGTTTCCATGGTTCAGTGATGGATTCTAAATATACCCCATCGGTATCGCTCGTAAGATGCTTTACATGCTTTAAGCTGTTGACCAAGGCAATATCACCAAAAGGGAAAAGATCTACACTGTGCAAACACATCATTAAAAAAACATCTACCGTCCAGTTACCAATACCTTTAATAGCTGTGAGTATTTTTCTAATTTCCTCATCAGTTGAATGGATAAGTTGTTGAACGGTAATGCTTTCTTCAACGAAAGCCTGCGCAAGACATTTTGCGTACTTGGTTTTTTGTCTACTGAAATAACACTGTTTCAATTCTTCATCAGAAAGCAGTAATACTTTTTCAGGAGTGATTTCACCAATGTAAGATTTCAGTTTTACAAAAGCTGCTCTTGCAGAAGCTAGTGACACTTGTTGTTCTAAAATGATATGGATCAAAGTTGCAAAAGAAACTTCCCGACTCCAAAAAGGCGGATATCCATAGTCTTTTAGAATCTGCAATAAATGTGGATCTCTTTCAGACAATCGATCACAAATAACGACAAGATCTTTTTCATTAAATCTTGATACAATTGTCATGATTGTTTTTCCTTGAACTTAGCTATCGCATTTTTACTGTATTCACTCAAGATCAATCGACCGCTGATTTTAGCACGCTCCTTTAATAATTCATCCCAATGATCGGTACCTGCCCAAAATATTTGTTTCATTTCACGCATCGCATCAGAGCTGGAATTGGACAGTGTAGTCGTCATTCTTGTAATAGAATCATCCATTCCTGCCACATCAGCATGCAGTTCAGCAAACAATCCTTTTCTTCTTGCCCAGTCTGCAGGTCTCCACATTGTTGCATCAATAGCCAACTGAGAAAATGCAGAAGTACCAATCTTTCTTTCAACAGCCGGACCCACTACAAACGGACCAATCCCCACCGCCAGTTCACTGAGTTTAACATCAGCACCATCTACTGCAATGGCATAGTCTGCAGCAGCAGCAATACCCACACCTCCTCCAACACATTTACCCTGAATTCTGGCAATGATTAATTGAGGCGCTGTTCGCATCGCATTGATGACCTGTGCGAAACCATTAAAAAATTTAGAACCTGTTACTTCATCTGTAATAGAAGATAACTCATCAAATGAAGCGCCTGAACAGAATACTTTTTCACCGGCAGATCGAAGTACAATTACTTTGGTTTCTGTATTCAATCCTTCACTATGAATAGCTTTTGCCAATGCATCCAGTATTTTTCCGGGCAAAGAGTTTCTTTGTGGATGATAGAATTCAATGGTAGCAATCCCATGCTCACGCTCCACTTTCACATAACCTTCTTTTATTTCTTCAATCATAACAATATTTTTTCGAGTGAATGATTCAAGCTGTTTCAGCCTTAGTTCTTCCTTTCTACCATCGTAAGAATGGTAGCTACTCCGGTGATCTCCCCCATTTCATCCATGATCTCAACCAACCATTTCACAATACCTTTATCAATATCAGTAGGTTCTTTCTTTTCTTGTCTTGTTTTCTCTTTACAAGTAAATCGAACCTGTATCTCTGATCCGGGATATACCGGCTTGGTAAATCTCAACTCATCAATACCATAATTCAGCAATACCGGATTTTTATCATAACTGCTCACAAAAAGTCCGGCAGCGATACTCATGATCAGATAACCATGTGCTACCTGCTTTTCAAACATGGTACCAGAGAAATCAGTATCACGTAAATGTGCATAGAAATGATCTCCACTTAAATCTGCAAACTGATCAATATCTTCTGCAGTAATCAATCTTTTCTCTGTCAATAACTGATCACCGATTTGCAATTCATCAAAATACTTTTTGAAAGGATGTACATCACCGATATTTCCTTTTGCCCCCGGCTGATAAATATTACTGATGGCAGTGATCATATCAGGTGAACCCTGAATAGCCACTCGTTGCATATAATGTTTCACACCACGTATGCCTCCCATTTCTTCACCACCACCGGCTCTACCCGGACCACCATGTACCAACAATGGCAATGGAGACCCGTGTCCGGTACTTTCTTTGGCGCAATCGTTATTCAATACCAATATTCTTCCATGATACATTCCTGCACCCAGCACATATGATTTTGCAATGTTCTTGTCTGCTGTAACGATAGAGCTTACCAAAGATCCTTTACCCATTTTAGCCAGTTGTATGGCGTCTTCTACATGATCATAGGGCATAAGCGTTGACACCGGTCCAAATGCTTCCACCTCGTGTACTTCTTTAGACTGAAACGGATTTTCATTCAACAATAACAACGGACTCATGAATGCTCCTTTCTCTGCATCTGCATCAATGACTTGCACACTATCCAAGGACCCATAAATCAATTGAGAAGAAGCCAATAATTTTTGAACCTGTGCTTTTACTTCTGCTCTTTGTGATTCACCTGCCAGAGATCCCATTCTCACTTTTTCATTCAATGGATTTCCGATCGTTGTTTGCGACAGGTATTTACCTAAAGCAATCTGTACATCTTCTATTTTATCAGCAGGTACAAAAATTCTTCGGATAGCGGTACATTTTTGTCCGCACTTGGTAGTGATTTCTTTTCTTACCTCTTTTAAAAAAATATCCCACTCAGGCATTTCCGGTGTTACATCCTTACCCAACACAATACAATTCAAGGAATCTGCTTCCATGGTGAATGGTACGTTCTGTGAAAGAATAGAGGGTGTTGACTTCAACATCAATCCGGTAGATGCCGAACCTGTAAATGTTACTACATCTTGCGCTGTAACATGCTGCAACATATCACCGGCACTTCCACACACCAGTTGTAAAGCGCCTTGAGGAAGAATGCGGGATGCAATGATTTCACGCACCACCGCTTCTGTAAGAAAAGAAGTAACCGTTGCAGGCTTTACCACTGCAGGTATTCCTGCCAAAAGGTTAACAGCAATTTTTTCAAGCATGCCCCATACCGGAAAGTTGAAAGCATTGATATGAACCGCTACACCTTCCTTGGGTACCAGCAAGTGATGTCCCATAAAAGTATGGGCCTTACCCAATACATGATGTTCACCATCCAGACAATAAGGCTCATCCGGAAATTTTCTTCTGAGTGAAGCATAAGAAAATAAATTACCGATTCCGCCCTCAATATCTACCCAACTATCTGCTTTGGTGGCACCGGTTTGATAACTGATCTGATAAAACTTATCGAGGTGATTACGAAGGTGCAATGCCAAATTTTTAAGCATCAATCCACGCTCATGAAAACTCATTTTTCTAAGCGCCGGATTGCCCGTTGTTCTGGCATATTGTAAAATATCTTTAAAGTCAATTCCTTTGGTAGAAGCAGTAGCAATCTGTTCTCCCGTAACTGCATTAAATAAAGGTTGTCCTTCACCATCTCCGGTAATCCATCTTCCCAGAATAAAATTCTCAAGCTTAGCCATAGCAATCGTTTAGTTTACAAAGCTAACGATTGATCGCTTTGTTTGTTGACCGGTTTAACATATTTAACGTGGCAGCAAACTGAACTGTCGGGCATGATGAGTCACATGCTTATAATGCAATAATATCCATTCTTCAAAATTCAGTGGACCGAATACAGGGTGTATAATTTTTTTATCCGGATAGCGTTCATAAAATGAAAAAAAGTTTTCGATCGCTTCTTTCAAATGCGCTTTTGCTGTGTTGAGATCCGGTTCTCTAACGGGTAATGGCTCTTCAGGGAGTACCGGCGCCTTAGTATTTTCACGAAACTGCTTATCACTCCTTAAAAACTCTTTGTATTTTGGCAAGTGTTCTTCCGGTGTAACCAACGGGAAATGAATCTGATCGGTGGATACTTTGAAAAACCCCGTCACATGTTCTACCATTTGCTGAACATTCATTTTACCCCAAAGTGGCGTTGTATCCGCAGGTAAATGACTGATCCATTCAGGAAATGTAGTTTTAATGAATGAGGCTTTATCCTGGTCCATTTTTTCTGCTAAGGTAATCCTGTAAAAGTTTACAGAAAAGCAATCTTTGTTTTTTATATTGCAATACCAAGATGTTGAACTGCCTAAACTGTAACGCTCCGCTTACTACTACACAAAAATTTTGTGGTGAATGTGGTCAGAAAACTGCATTGAAGCGTGTGAATTTGCATGATGTATTCCATGACGCCATTCACTATTTCACCCATGCCGATAAAGGAATTTTTACCTTATTAAAATCGCTGATCATACAGCCGGGATTGGTTGCCAAAGAATATGTAGAAGGAAAAAGAAAAAAGCATTTTCCTCCTTTGAATTTCTTTTTAATTGTAGCGGCTGTATATATTGTTATGGGAGGTATTACATCAAAATATAGCAATACTACACTTCAAAGAAATACTCGGGAAAACAGTTATACATCTGCTCCGAAAACAAGTATGCCGGATAACTTTCAACAAGCAGAAAGTATCAAACGAATGGAGAAGATGGCGAATATGGGTCGTTTTTTTTCCAAGTACTCCAATTATGTAGCCATGCTTGCTGCCCCGCTGATCAGTTTTTTAATCTGGTTATTGTACCTAAGAGGACGGTATAATTATACTGAGCATCTTGTGGCCAACTTATACCTGATTGGCTTTACCAATTTATTTCGATGTTTAATTGTTGCACCGATAGCGATATTCTTGAGTATAAGATCGGAAAACAGAAATGTACAACTTGCATTTGTACTATTCGAGGTCGTGTACAGAACGCTATTCTATTACCGCTTTATGGGCGAATACAATTGGGCAGGAAAAGCCAAAGCCTTTTTAGTATCAGCAGGTACAGCTATATTCTGGAGTGCGCTGATAGGCACTATATTTTATGTTTATATGCGATGGGGTTGATGGCTTGCACCTAAACAATCGGTAATAACACACTGAATGTAGTACCCTTATCAGGTTCCGACTCAATATTGAGAGATCCATTCAATTTAATGATCAGGTGCTTTACCAGCATCAAGCCAAAACCATATCCTTTTTCGCCGGAAGTACCTTGTGTTGATTTCTGTTCCCCATACATGATCTGGTGAATGGTGTCTTGGTCCATTCCGGATCCAGTATCGCTAACTTTGATCGATAATTGCTTGGTTCTTGTAATGATGATGGATAATTCTACGGTTACCTGACCATTTAGTGGCGTGAATTTGATCGCATTCGAAATTAAGTTACCCGTAATCTGTAATAACTTATTTTTCGAAAACGATATATCTCCTGTTTTGCTGTCTGTAAGTACCTTGAAATTGATTTTTTTATTAGCAGCTTGTGGCGAAAATAATTTTTCGATTTTTTCCTTAAAAATCATCAGGTTATATTCATTGTTACCTACTTCATGTGAAGGATTATCTACTTTCTTTTCCAAACTCAAGATCTCATCCGCCAGTTCCAATAAAGAATGTCCCCCCTTTTGTATCATAGATACCAATTGCAACACTTCTTCCAATTTATTATCATTGCCTTGTTCACTAATGATTTGCGCCAAACCTACAATACCGGATAGAGGCCCCCTGATATCATGTGCCACTTTTTTCTGAGTTTCTTTGACTTCATTTACACGATTCTTCAACCCTTTAATCACACGAATCACCATCAGTCGGTTGACGATTTCATCGGCAATGATCTTCAACATTTCAACTTTCTCCGGGCTGATTTCTTTGCCAATAGTGTCCATTACACATAAAGCCCCTAGTTGAATCCCATCATTGGTTTGCAATGGTACTCCAAAATAATAGCGGAGGCTGGGATCGTCTTTCACATAAAACTTATCCTTGAAACGGTCATCTACAGAAAGGTCTTTTACTTCAAAGAATTGCTCGGATACAATCGTGTATTGACACACAGAGTCTTCTCTGGGCATTTGTTCCAGATCCAATCCGAAATTGCTAACAGTCCATTGTGTAAATGAATCAATCATATTCACCAATGAAATATTAGTACCGGCTACTTTAGCAGCGAGTTTGGCTAAGTCTTTAAAATTTTCTTGTAAGGATGAATAGTCAAGATCGAACTCAGATAATTCGATTATACGTTGCATTTCATTTTCCGGTAATGGGGCTGCCATTTAGATAGTTTTTGAAGTATAAAGATATTAACAGGAATGGAGATAACCATTATCTGAATACCAATTCATGGTTATGCGACACATTTGTCGTAAAAACTACTACAACATTTATACCTTCACTTGGTTCGGATATCTCAGTTCATGAATTGTTTTATCTTTAAAATGTAACTGAAGACATGAAAAAAAATAGCCTTTTTACAATGTTGCTACTGGGTTGTATCGCGCTGATGGTTACTGCCTTTACTGAAAAAAGTCAGGTTCAACAACCATTAAAAGGTGCCTGGCAACAGGTCAATGGCTATGAACAAACTACACTCATTATTACCGACCACATCTTTTCTTCCGCTACCTATAACTTACGTGAAAAAAAATTCATCAGTTCTTATGGGGGAAAATATAGTATAGTACAAAATAAGCTCACCATTGCTATCGAATGGAATAACCTCGACTCATCAGCAGTGGGTACCCAAAAAATTACGAATTTCCAGATCAAGAATGACCAACTCAGGATGGAAGGAAGTACCGGTAGCTGGAAACGCTTAGATGACGGTATCCCCGGCGCATTAGCCGGTGACTGGATCATAACAGGTAGCTACACAAATGGTCAGGTGTCGAAAAGAAGAAGTCCGTTTTATCCAAGAAGAACCATGAAAGTATTATCAGGCAAACATTTTCAATGGATCGCTTATAATGTGGTCACCAAACAATTTTTTGATACCGGCGGCGGCACCTACAGTACCGAGAATGGAAAGTATACAGAAACCATTCACTTTTTTACTAAAACGGCTGCAAGTGTCGGGAAAGTCTTAGCATTTGACTATTCATTTGTACATGGCGACTGGAGACATCAAGGTCTTACATCAACAGGAGGGGTGATGGATGAATGCTGGTCAAGAAGAGAAATTGTAGAGAACCCCGCGCAATAAGAAAACATTAATATATTTTTTGATGCAAGAACAATACCTGATTCAGAAAACAGTAATATTCGTCAAAGAGACTTTACAAAACAGCGAAAGTGGACATAACTGGTTTCATATTGAACGTGTTTGGAAGAATGCGAGACATATAGGTGAATCAGAACATGTAAATATGCTGGTTGTTCAACTGGCAGCACTTCTCCACGATATCGCCGATTCAAAATTTCATGATGGAGATGAAACCGTCGGACCTAAAATGGCAAGAAACTTTTTAGCAGCAGAAAAAGTTGATGAGTCCATTATTGATCATGTTGTGAAGATCATGGAAAATATGTCGTTCCGATCAGGGTATGATCAGCCGTCTTTCCAATCTATTGAACTACAGGTGGTACAAGATGCAGACCGACTAGATGCCATTGGGGCCATCGGTATCGCAAGGGCCTTTCATTTTGGTGGCTATAAAAATCGAGAAATGTATGACCCCGCTATACCGCCTGATTTGAATATGACCAAAGAAACTTATAAGAAAAGTACAGCACCTACCATCAATCATTTTTATGAAAAATTATTATTGTTAAAAGATAAAATGAATACTACTGCCGGAAAGAAGATGGCTGAAGATCGACATGTTTTTATGGAAAAATACCTGCAACAATTTTATACGGAATGGAATGGAGAAGCTTAATCTTAGTACTATGTATATAAAGAAAGTATGCTTGTTGGGTTTATTGATTGTATCGGCTTGTTCTACACCCAAGTATTTCCGAAAGCTTGATAAAGAAGAAAAGAAGGCCGTGAAAACAGCCAAGCAATGGGTGGATGCATCTCCCAAACAAACACATGTGCTGATCATGACTAGCAAGGGTAATTTGGTGGTGAAATTGTATGATGAAACACCTTTACACAGAGATAATTTTATCAGCAAGGTAAAAGCAGGTTTTTATGATAGTCTGTTATTTCATCGTGTCATCAATCGATTCATGATACAAGGAGGTGATCCGGAAAGTAAGTATGCTACGGCTGACAAAAGAATTGGAAGCGGATCTGCACCGGGAGATCGTATCCCTGCAGAATTCCGAACGGCACAAAATATATTCCATAAAAGAGGAGCATTAGCGGCTGCGAGAACCGATAATCCGGAAAAAGCCAGTAGCAATTGTCAGTTTTATATTGTACAAAGACCTGTTTGGCGAAAATCAGAATTAGACAGTACCATTCGTGCGCGTAACCTGACACTCAACGATCACCAAAAAAATCTATACACCACCGAAGGAGGTACGCCACACCTCGATGGTGGCTATACTGTTTTTGGGGAACTCATAACAGGATTTCATGTATTGGATTCGATTGCAACTACACCTACTAAAAGTGATAGACCCATTACTGATATTCGAATGCGTATGTTCTTATTGAACACCCCTAAAAAGAAATAGCAGCTGTTGGCTGCTATTTCTTTTTAGGAGACTTTTATTTTGATCCAAAGAGTTGTTGGTATAAAGTCAATTCTGTAGCAGTAGGCGAATACGCTTTTTTAACGCGACTCATTTTATTACGTTGTGTAAAATAAAAATCTCCAATATCATTAGGATTGGTGACCAAAATAATGATATCGGGTTCTGCATATTTTGCACGTTCTGAAACCAAGCTTACCTGATCATCAATGGTATATCCAATCACACCGGCATTGATGATCTCTGCATCAGGGAAACGTTGTTGCAATAAAGTGGTAAAAATTTGACTGTTATCCAAAAAAGGGGAATAGAGCTGAGAATCACCCAATAATAAAATGCGTTGTTTTGATTTAGGGAAACTAAGATCTGTATTCATCCTAAATCCTTGTTTGTTGGTGATCAGTTGATAGGGAAGATTCTTACCTCCATCCAATGCCACATCCTGATTAGGGTCCAAATCTCCGAATACCGAAGATCTTTCTGTTTCAGTAAAAGTTTTCGTTGAACGATGTGAGCTATACTTAGTGATAATAGGCTGATAAAGATCAGCAACGATTTTAGATCCATTTACAGACCAATGACCATCCAGCGGCATTTGCGTAATTTTTTGTACGGCAAAAGCAGTCAACGGATTCATACAGTCATATACATCCAACCCTATTTTCTTACTGATAGATTGAATCAATGGTATCCCCTTTCTTCCGCTTATCGTGATCGCATCTCCCACTTCCGGAGAAAGAATAGTGACAATCAGTTTTGCGCCTAACTCATCGGATACTTTCTTGAGATCTGCCAGCGATTGTTCATAACGTTCAACACAGGTATTATAAACAGCAATACCTGTATCGCCTGCATTCAAAATAGCAGGTGTTTCGGGTACCTGAGGATACTGACTGAGGTATTGCTCTCTTTGTTCATCTTTTGTTTCACTTACCACCGGATCCGTAATCACCTCACCTTTATTTTTTCCATCCTTACAGGAGAACAACACAAATAGAATCGCAAAAACAAATAATTGCTTCTTGAGCATGTGAAATTTAAAATCTGAAATAATAATATTCTTGCAAAGATAATTTCTTATGATACAGAATTACAATCAAAGCAAATGCCCCATACATCGTGTATCTGATCCATTTGTTATTTGAAATATCTAATGGATGTTGCCTGAAACGCTGCATCCATTCCATCAACAATAAAAGTAAACACCAATGTATATGTGCATATAAAAAAGTGGGTGGCCAACTGAAAGAATGATTACTGATGAGGCTATTCCAATACTCCTTTGCTTTTCCCAGGTTTTCTGCTTTGAATAAAATACGACTGAACGTAATCAAATGAAAAGTTAGTAGGATTTTACCCAAAGTTGACAATGAAGGTAACCATCGATCTTTATCAGGTGCTAGATCATCATGCTTGATTTGATTACGCAGTAAGTAAATAACATAATACAGCCCATTTAACAGACCCCACAATACAAAATTGATGCTGGAACCATGCCATAAACCACTGAATAGAAAAATAAACAGGATCACTGGTATTAAACCTATTTTTCCCAGCGAACAACCACCCAGTGGTTTATACAAATAATCAGTTAGCCATCTGGTAAGTGAAGTATGCCATCTCCTCCAAAACTCAGCCGGATTTCTACTCAAAAAAGGTGATTTGAAATTTTGAAACAAATCAATACTGAAAAACTTAGCTACCCCACGAGCAATATCAGAATAAGCAGAGAAGTCTGCATAAATTTGAAAACTGAATAACACAATACCCAAATACAAGGAGAAGCTATTCAAACTGTCGGCTCTGGCAAAACAATAATCAACCGAAATACTAATATTATCTGCAACCACCATTTTCTTGAATAAACCCCAGATAATTTTTTGTACAGCAGGTTCTATATTCGATGGATCAAATACTCTTTGTTGTTTAAACTGTCGCAAATGCTTGGTAGCCGCGGGGATAGGTCCTGCTAAAAGCTGAGGAAAGAAACTGATATAAGCGCCTAAGCAAACCAAGTCTTTCTCCGGTTCAATTTTCTTCCGATACACATCAGTTACATAACCAATCGTACTGAACGTATAAAAACTCAAACCAACAGGTACTAAAAATTTCAAATTGTCAAAACGAGCACCCATTCCATTCACAATGTCAATACCAAAATTGGTATACTTTAAAATCACCAAACAAGAAGAAAGTAAAACAATGGATAGTATTAATACCGGCTTTTTGAAGGAGTTTATTTTACCAATCCATAAACCGGAAACAAAAGCAACGAGAATGAGTCCGGCGAGATAAAAAACAAAACTATAATGTAGTTGACTGTAAAAATAAAAACTGGCAATCAGTATCAGGATATTCTGCAGGCGCACCGATTTATAACAACACCAATATAATAACAATACAGTGCTACAGAACCAAAAGAATTCCCACGTATTAAATTGCATTGACGGCTATTCGATCAGGAAATGGATATAACCAAATATACTTTTTTTGACTTACCCTTCCACTTAGAATTTTTCTAATAAGAGCCGGATCTTTTCCTGTGTATCTATATCTCAATGACTGCATTCAATCCTGCTTATGCTAAGAATGCTTTGTCTCAAGATGAATTCGGTTCTAGGGAGAAGGTAAAAAAGAAGATCCGGATAGTATTTATCCGGATCATTGAACATTCCTCTGATTGGAATGCAGGATCTTGGCTTCATAGGACCAATCAGATGGCTTGCTTAACCCGGGGCTGTTACCGAATCACACCCCCCGATATGATCAGTAACAGTCCCACCAGGTATATCGATAAAGGTTTTCACCTGATTATCAATAAGTTAGAAGAGATTTCAGTTTTGGTATATTAACAGATGAGTGTTAATTTTAAACTGTTAACTGTCGAAAGTTTAATAACCCCTTTCTTACTTGATACCAAAATTATGGTTGTCTGCTATACCAGTCAACTGCGAAAATTCGCAGGTACAGGTAAGAAGTGATACGTAAAGTATTTGCAGACATGGAACCAATAGATCTAGGTAAGTATACGCGCTCGTTCGTTACTGATACCCCGGCTGATCTTCACTCAGAAGAATTCAGGTATTTCAATGAAACCATCCCAAAATTTCCTGAAGAAGGTATTTATATCTACTCCTTTGTAAAAGGCAGAATGATCTATGCACATGGCTGGGAAGAAGTGCTGGGATACCGTGATGATGAAATTACGATGCTAAAAATTGTAAGCATGACCGCGCCTGATTACGCACCTTTTGTTGATGAATTGAATGATAAGGCGCTTATGTTCATTCATAAAACATCCAGTGATCTGGATAAATACAGTTTCTTGATTGAATCAAAAAAACTTCACAAGAATGGTTCTGAAGTTCCGATTGTTGCCAGAGTCGGTGTATTCGAACATGAAAATGGAAAATTAAAATCCATTATTGGGCGTTTTCAAGTCAATAGAAACCTGACTTTTGGAAGAGTAATGCGCTATGCAGCATTCGGTCCCGATAAGGTTGAATTTGAAGAAGAACTGAATAAAACATTATTCTATAAATATGCTATTTCCAATAAAGAAAGAGAAGCATTAGCGATGGTTGCTAAAGGATATTCACTCAAAGAAATCGCAAATTTTTTCAACGTTTCTCAATCTGCTATTGAAAAAAGAATCATTCCATTGTATAAGCGATTTGATGTAAAAAGCTTAACACATTTGGTCAGCTTTGCTTACGAAAATCATATCCTTCCTTAAAAGATCAGGATCTACTAAGATGTATATGGGTGATATTCTCAGTAAGTATTCCTAACTGATGAAGCATTGTTTTCCAGGTTGACTCTAATTTCATTACACCTACAGAAGAAACATCACCCAATACCCAGATCACGTTTGATTGTTTCAGGGCATTAATATTCTCCGATGCAAAATTACCTGATTGCAAATGCTGGAGAAAGATTACAGGTGATATCAATTCTGCAGCACCGAATAAGCCTGTATTGATATCATCAATCACCAAGCAATGGGCTTTACGCCAACCCCATATATTTCCCGGCACTTGTGGCTCTGTGGGGTTAGACTCTACAAAGGCACTGAATAGTTTAATAGCAGTTGTGTATTTACAAGCCTCCTGCTGTATAGACAATTCATTGGCCATGGCTACAGCCAAAGATGTTTTTCCCGATTTATACTCGCCAGAAATCAACAAGTGTTTTCCTGATTTTTTCTGAGCGAGAAATGTCAAGACTTTTTCCTTGTCCGCCTCTTCCATCTTCCATTTCCACTGACTTAACCTGAACTGGATAGGGTATTCAGCTGCTTGTTGAAACATTTTGGTATGGTACCATTTTTTTGAAGCGGGATAAAGTATTAAACAAAGCATCAATAAGATGATAGCCAATATCCAAGGTCCGCCCAAAGCAATGGCGGCGAACAATGCACCAAAAATGAAAAATCCAAGATCCGTAGCGGTATCGTGAATGATATTTTTCCAATCCGGTTCAAATAATGCAGCTTCTTTTTTTTGTTGTTTTAATGGCTTTCTAACATTGATGTATTCAAAAATGGTCCAGATCAATGAAACGATGAGTGCAGATAACCAGGTAGCATTATCCAGGTTAAAACAATAGTAGAGTAACAGATAAATAAGATGCGTAGGAATATAACCTAACATGCAATGTCCGCATTGATTGGCCAGCCAGCCATAACTCAGGGTAATACCTCTTTGTGAGTCTTTACCAATCAGGTCATATCTAAGTTGCGCCTTGACTGTTGTAGCGGATAAACGGAATGGCATAGGTTGCGTTTATTACATAAATATAGCCACAGATATATAAGAATGAGACATCAAATCTCTGCTCCTATACCTGTGGCTAGTATATGTGTAGGTAACCGAACTATTCTTCTTCTTTATGAAGCGGGTTACGGCGTGTGGGAATAATCATTTTTTCATCTTCACTCAAGAATACCCAGAACTCATATAAGGCAAAAATATCACCCGGAGTTTTGCTGTCGCCATTCTCACTTCTGCGCTCATAAGCACCCAATAATTCGCCATGATGTTTCAGCTCTAACAGTTTTTTTTCGTGGCCTAGTTCTTTAAAACTTTCAATGGTCATACCTTGTTGATTTTGTGCAAATATAGGGTTATCTATTCTTTAGAACCTCCTAAATAATATTGCCTTTGCTCGGGAACTTCAGCAAGTATGATAGCTTCTCTGGGGTTTACCAGTATCTGTTTAACAACCATTTTATCGGACAAAGCTTTACCCTTATTAACCAGCTTCCATTCACCCGGGATTTGAATTGTTTGTGATTGACTTGTACCGTTAAAAATTATTAAACAGTTTGACCAAGTTTCTTTTTTTGTCTCTTTAAAAAACGACATATCTAATTTATACGCGATCACTCCTTCTACTTGTGTATCTAAAAATCTAATATTATTATTAACAGAACGGCTGCTGGTTAATCTAAATGCGCCATGTTCCTTACGCATTTTAATTAATGAGGCAACTGTTTGATACAGCGCTAAATTTTTAGTTTTCAATCCCCATCGTATCGCATTCACACTATCGCCTTTATTATAAGAATTCTCTTCACCAAACTTAGAACGTAAAAATTCTGAACCAGCATGCAAAAAAGGTATACCCTGTGAGGTTAGTACAATGGTCAATGCGAGCTCATGCATCTTTTTTCTTTCTTCCTCAGAAGCATCTGGAACAGATAAGGCAATTTTATCCCACAGAATATTGTTATCATGACATTCTGCATACGTAATCACATTTGCCGGACTGCTTGCATAAGGCTCTTTAGAATAATTCACCTTACTCATATCAATTTGCAGATGCGGTAAGGAAGCCACGATTCCAAATTTCACTGATTCTGTATTGGCTGTCTTACCGGTGGCAAAACCTCTGTCTTTTATATCAAATACACTTCCTTTGATACCATCACGTATATCATCACTGAACACCGCAATACCCTTTAGTAAATGTGCATTTTTCTTAACAGCTCTTTTTTCTTCCGGATAAGGTGATGCCCCGGCAGTCCACCCTTCCCCATACAACAATATATCCGGCTTGATTTTATGCAGTGTATCTGAAATCAGGTTCATGGTTTGAATATCATGTACACCCATCAAATCAAAACGAAAACCATCGATATGGTATTCTTTTACCCAATACAGTACGCTCTCCAACATAAATTTTCGCATCATGGCTCTTTCACTGGCTGTTTCATTACCACAAGCAGTTGCATCTGAAAAACTACCATCGGGTTTTTGTCGGTAATAATATCCAGGTACCAGTTGATTGAAATTGGATGTCTCCGTTAATGCAGTATGATTGTACACCACATCCATCACCACACGCAATCCATTCTGATGAAAAGCCTGTATCATTTGTTTCAACTCACGGATACGTGTTCCCCCATCCGATGCATCGGTACTGTAAGAGCCTTCCGGTACATTATAATTCACCGGATCATAACCCCAGTTGTACTGTCCTGTTTTGGTTTCATCAACAGAGTTGTAATCATAGAAGGGTAACAAATGCACATGTGTTACCCCCAATTCTTTGATATGATCCAGTCCGGTTGACAAGCCTGCTTTATTCTTGGTTCCGGTTTCTGCTAATCCGAGAAATTTCCCTTTGTGTTGAGCACCGGATTCTTCATCAATAGTAGCATCACGAATATGCAATTCATAAATGATGGCATCCGTAGGTAAATTTTGATCTGAGAAATTAGGGCTATGATCATTTTCCCAACCTACAGGATTCGTTTCTTTCAAGTCAATCACTTGTGCTCTTTGTCCATTAATACCTGTTGCTTTCGCATACGGATCTGTCACTTCATTACTCCATTGATCATTGATCTTTGCACGAACCGTATAAAACATTCCTTTCAAATCACGGTTTACTACTGCTACCCAAGTACCGGATTCACGCTTCTGCATTTGGATGGTTTCTTTTGCTACACCCCCGGTCCCGGTTGTATACAATTTCAATTCCATAGCGGATGCAGGTGGACTCCAAATACGAAATACAGAAGATGTTGACGTATAGGTTAGTCCCAAATCATCCCCCTTATAAGTAGGGTATACGTCGAACTTATACTGTGCATCCACTGCTGATGAAAAAGCAAACCATGCCATAAGCATCCATAATTGTTTCATGATCTTCGATTGTATATCAATTTACATGTTTAGCAGCAAAAAAAGAGTTAACGAATACTTTCATTTCCTAACCTGTCTACAGCAGTGACAATAATATTTGAAACAATCAGTTTTTCATTCCCAGAACCGTTAGCCAATCGCTCCAATACAACAGACCGATCTTTTCTATTGAGTATCTGATATCTTTTTTGATTGCCATATTGATAGTACAGCACCCACCTGAAAACAGTTGCTTCATCCGGATGTGTCCAGCTTACAGTAACCTTATCTGCTTGTGTTGCTGTAGAAACAGTTGGTGCAGCAGGAGCTTGATTACCCAACCATGGACTTTCAGGTACCAGTGCTTGCTTTTTATAAGGACCTTCTATCAAGGCTTTGGCCATGGGTGGATTTTTAGATACAGAAAAAATATTCCAGTGAATCACTCCCTTGCTTTTCGGAAGCATACCTCTGGAGATCATGATCTGACTCATGATCTCATTTACATTTTTTGCACTGGTGTCTCTGCCCACACTGATACCCGGCCATAAGTGACGCTGCATGGTATTCTCTCCCTGCCACCATCCCAATAATACCGGATAACTTTGTGGCATTCTGTTAATGGGCCAGTACAATTGCGGAGCGAAATAATCGATCCATCCTTTATTCAGCCAAAGTTTGGCATCTGCATACAACTGATCATATTGATCAAAGCCTTCAATAGAAGCCGGATAACCCGGGCGCCAGATACCAAACGGACTCAGCCCAAACTTTACATGTTTTTTCTCTGCCTTGATTTCTTTGTACAGTCTTTCAATCAAAGTATTCACCGCATCTCTGCGCCAGTCGCCACGCGATAATTGTCCACCTGCCGCTTTATAAGCTGACCAGCTTTCATCATCCGGAAAATCATCTGTTCCATTGTAAGAAGGATAAGGATAGAAATAGTCATCAAAATGAATGCCGTCGATATCATAGCGCTTTACCAGGTCTTTGACTACTGCAGAAGTGAGGTCTTGTGTGGCTTTACGTGCTGGATCCATCCACCAATAACCTTCTTTTAGTTTCATTACCAGATCTGGTCGCTTTTTTACGATTGATTGTTCACTGATTTCTTTTCCATCTTTATGATGTGCGCGATAAGGATTTAACCACACATGCAATTCCATTCCTCTGTCATGAGCAGCTTCTGTCCAGAATGTAAGCGGATCATAAAATGGATCCGGCGCTTTTCCTTGTTGTCCGGTGAGATAATATGACCAGGGTTCCAACTCACTACTATACAATGCATCCGCTTGAGGTCTTACCTGAAAGACTACCGCATTGAAATGATGCGCCTTCAAAAAGTCTAGCTGCTCAATGGCTTCACGTTGTTGTTCTGCAACACTTAATCCGGGTTTAGAGGGCCAGTTGATATTGGCTACTGTTGCAATCCATGCCGCTCTGAATTCTCTATCCGCTTTGAAGGATTCATTTACGGGGTGGGATACTGATTGATTTTTTTGTGAGACTTTGCAGTGTTGAAATACAATACTGCTAAAGATGAGGAATCCATACAAAATGATCTTCTTGGCCATGTATTTCTGTTTTAAGGAAGATAAAACTACTGGAATAGCTTAGTTTTTCTACCTTCCTGCTTTTATATTTTCAAAAATGTCATTACCCGGCAACAAAAAGAAAGTAGATGTCATTGATAAGGTACTGGAAGCCTGTTACCATTATAATAAAGATGCCTTGTTTGTGATGAGCCTAATGCATCAGTATGAAGAAAGAGGCAGCTTAAGCAAAAAACAGTTAGAGGGCTTGGTAGCAAAAGCACGCAAAGTGCCGGATATGCCTGTAGGTTGGTTGGCTGCAGTTGAAGCTATTATTCTTAAAATGCCTACACGTGATAAAACACCGATAGACCGCAATAAGCCAACAGCAACCGATTCATATGAAAAATGGATCGATCAATGTAAAGCCATCCTTGAAAAATATCCCGGTCACAAAAGAGTGTTGTATTTTGATGCTTTACTACAACAACGAAACCCTTTTTCAGCTGTTGAACAGCAAGAGCTGGAAAAATTTTATCGGCTATTGATTGAGGGTAAAAAATGAAGCGTGACAAATATCACGCTCCCATTATTTTATCCTTATAAATTTGCAGATTGTCTAAATTGCGTGAGTGATCCCTATTGAAATCATACGAAAGCACTTCCCTTTTTTTGAAAAAGAATTACAGGATCAGATCGCTGATGCCGGTGAAGTTCGTGAATTTGAACCAGGGGAGATTTTAATGAAAACCGGACAGAACATCCGATCTACCATGCTCGTAATATCCGGATTGATCAAAATATTCAGGGAAGATGAAGAGGGTAATGAATTCTTTATGTATTACCTGCAACCCGGACAAGCATGTGCGCTTTCTATGGTTTGTGCTATTAAGCAAGAGACCAGTCAGATCATGGCAAAAACTTCTGCCAAAACAGAAGTCATCACTATTCCACTCAATTATATGGATCAATGGATGGCGGGTTATAAAAGTTGGTATCACTTTGTAGTGAGCAGTTACAGAGACCGTTTTGAAGATATGTTGCAAACGATTGATCATATTGCTTTTCGTAATATGGATGAACGTTTGGTCTTTTATTTACAACAACATCAGAATACCCTTAAATCGAATATTGTATCCATTAGCTTTACAGAAATAGCGCAGGAGTTGAATTCTTCAAGGGAAGTCATTTCAAGATTGATGAAAAAGCTGGCTGAAAAAGGAATGATCAAACAACACAAATCACATATCGAAATCATTAACCTGCAAAAATTATTATCGTGATATAAATCACGAAAGATTCAGAAATCAAGTCTGAGTTTTGCGGTCAAATTATTTGAAATGGAAATGGCAGGTTATATCGCATCACTCGTTATTGGTATCTCACTGGGATTGATTGGTGGTGGTGGATCTATTCTCACGGTTCCGGTACTCGTATATCTTTTTGGCGTAGAGCCCGTTTTAGCAACAGCCTATTCACTGTTTATTGTTGGGGCTTCCAGTTTGGTGGGAGCAATCCCTAAATACAAACAAGGACTGGTGAACATCAAAACAGCGATTATTTTTGGAGTACCCTCTATTGCCGCTGTTTTTGCTACCAGAAAGTTCATTGTACCCTTAATTCCTGCTGAAGTGTTTCAAATCGGGGACTTTGTCATCACAAAGTCGATTTTGATGATGCTACTCTTTGCAGTGCTGATGGTGTTTGCTTCTGTGTCAATGATTCGTGAAAAAAACAAAAACGGTACTAAGGAGCCGGAGGAACAAAAATTCAATTACCCTATTATTCTTTTAGAAGGTGCTGTTGTAGGTATTTTAACCGGTTTGGTAGGGGCCGGTGGTGGATTTCTGATAATCCCCGCATTGGTTCTTTTGAGTAAATTACCCATGAAACAGGCGGTAGGTACTTCACTTTTAATTATTGCAGCTAAATCATTGATAGGATTTACAGGAGATATTAGTAACTATACAATGAACTGGCGCTTGCTGGGTATTGTTTCAGCTTTAGCGATTGCAGGTATTTTCATAGGTAATCAGCTGAGTAAAAAAATAGACGGTCATAAACTCAAAAAAGGCTTTGGTTGGTTTGTATTAATCATGGGTATTTATATCATCGCCAAAGAACTTTTACTGCCCGGTAGTGGTGGTCATTAATCTAGTCTCTTATACCCCCCAATAAAGAAAGGTCTGCAGCAATGCGGGCCTTTCGCCTTTTATGACAAAGAACAGCTTGAAATGTGACGAATGTCACGTTTTTCTCCAGTATTCATTTGCAGTTTTACATAATGATAGCAAGACTTTCAAGAAAAATGTTAAAGCCAACGCAACGTGATAACGGTCACGATAAAAGAGCACGGCAGTTTTGACATTTGCCATATCAAATCAAAAAAAGAATACCATGATAGTAGAACAAATTTATACCGGCTGTTTAGCACAAGGCGCTTATTATATTGAAAGTAATGGCGAGGCAGTTGTGATTGATCCATTAAGGGAAGTAGCTCCTTATATTCAAAAAGCAGAGCGCAATGGTGCGAAGATCAAATATGTTTTAGAAACGCATTTCCATGCCGATTTTGTTTCAGGTCATATTGACCTCGCAAAGAAAACAGGTGCCAAGATTGTTTACGGACCAAATGCACAACCTGATTTTGATTTTTACTCCGCCGAAGATGGTGAAGAATTAAAAGTAGGTAATGCTACCATCAAAGTATTGCATACACCCGGTCATACCATGGAAAGTACCTGCTACTTATTAAAAGACGAGACAGGAAAAGAAGTGGGCTTATTCAGTGGTGATACTTTATTCATCGGAGATGTTGGTCGTCCTGATCTGGCTCAAAAAGTAAAAGCTGACCTCACACAGGAAATGTTAGCGGGTTATCTGTTTGATTCATTGCGCAATAAGATCATGCCTTTGTCTGATGATATCATCGTATATCCGGCTCATGGTGCCGGTAGTGCTTGTGGTAAGAATATGAGTAAAGAAACCACAGATACTTTAGGCCATCAAAAACAAAGCAACTATGCATTACGCGCTGATATGACCAAAGAAGAGTTCATCAAAGAAGTCATTACCGGATTGGTAGCACCGCCTGCCTATTTCCCTTTGAATGTAATGATGAATATCCATGGATATGACAGCATTGATACGGTATTGGAAAGAGGTCAGCATGCATTGAGTCCCGAAGCTTTTGAAGCAGCTGCCAATGAAACAGGTGCATTGATACTTGATACCCGTGATCCACAAACATTTGCAGCAGGTTTTGTACCCAATGCGATCAACATTGGTATTGATGGAAATTTTGCTCCTTGGGTAGGTGCTATGGTGCCTGATATCAAGCAAGAGATCTTATTGATCACTGATGAAGGAAGAGAGCAGGAAGTCGTTACACGATTAGCAAGAGTAGGTTATGATTTTACCATCGGATACCTGAAAGGCGGTTTTGAAGCATGGAGAGCATCCGGCAAGGAAATAGATCAAATTCGTTCGATCTCAGCTGATGAACTTGCAACGATCGTATCGAATGAACAAGTAACTATACTTGACGTTCGTAAAAAAAGTGAATACCTCAGTGAACATGTACTCAATGCCGAAAACGCTCCGCTTGATTTTATCAATGACAGCATGAGTTTGATCGACAAGAATAAAACCTATTATATACACTGTGCAGGCGGCTATCGTTCCATGATCTTCAATTCCATTTTACGTGCCAGAGGATTTGACAATCTGATTGATGTAAAAGGTGGTTTCAAAGCCATTAAGGAAACAGGAAAGTTTCATGTGAGCGATTATGTATGTCCAACAACCTTATTATAATGATGAAAACAATACAAGAACTAATCAACGATAAAAATACGGTTATCATTGATGTAAGAACGGCAGGTGAATATGGGGTTTCACATTATCCGGGAGCAATCAATATTCCTTTGGATGAATTACCCAAACATCTCAATCAATTGAAAGCAGAGAATAAGCCTATTCTTTTATACTGCAGAAGTGGTAACAGAAGTGGCATTGGTATGAATTTCTTACTCCAACAGGGGTTCCAAGAAGTGTACAATGGGGGCGGATTGAATGACATGTTATTCTATCAAAATAAATAAATATGCTAACAATATTTAAAAAGTTACTTCCCACACCCATAGATTTCAAGCAAATATTGGTTAACGGAGGTTTGCTAATTGATGTGAGAACAAAAAGTGAGTTTGCGAAAGGACACATTAAAGAGTCTATCAATATTCCTTTAGATATACTCCCCGAAAAGATCTCTAAGTTGCAAAAGATAAAAAAACCGGTCATTACCGTTTGCAAAAGTGGAAATAGAAGTAGCGTCGCTAAAAGTATATTGAAAAGCGCTGGTATAGAGGCTTATAATGCAGGTGCATGGAAAAGTCTAGAACAGAAAATAAAATAAAGATGAAAGTATTAATAAGCAACTGGCATATCATGCGCATCATACGTTTAATCTTAGCACTTGCTATTATAGTACAGTCTTGGTATATGAAAGATACCACCACTGCTGTACTCGGTATACTATTACTGGCCAGCGCTATTTTTAATATGGGTTGTTGTGGGCCTGCCGGTTGCTCTACTTCATTTAGTTCATCAAAAAAAACTCAGGAGAAGAATACAGGATATGAAGAAGTGGTATAAACAAAACAGTTTAATCATATTAGGCGCTTTTACAGGAGCCATAGGGGGTTATTTGTATTGGAAGTACATTGGATGTGTGAGTGGTACTTGTGCCATCACTTCAAAACCATTCAATAGCACCATTTATTTTGCCATCATAGGTGCATTGGTATTCAGTTTATTCAAAAAGAATTCGAAAGAAAAGAGCTATGTTGAATAATTCATTCCAAAAAATCATAGGTAGCGAAACGCCTGTTCTGGTTGACTTTTATGCAGACTGGTGTGGACCCTGTAGAATGATGCCGCCTGTTTTAAAGGAGTTAAAAGACCGGCTGGGAGACCGGATAAAAATTTTTAAAGTAAATGTGGATGAACACAGTGATGTTGCTTCTCATTTTCAAGTGAGTAGTATTCCTACATTGATGGTATTCAAAAAGGGTGATCTTCTATGGCGAGAGCCGGGTGTGAAGAATGTTTCACAATTACAACAGATCTTACAAATGCATATATCATGACCAGTACAGAAATAATTTTTGTGGAGAATATGCGATGTAGAGGTTGTGCCAATACGATAGAATCAACACTTATCAAAATACCCGGCGTTCAAGGTGTTGATATTTCATTGACCGATAAAAAGGTTTGTGTAATGGGTATTGGTATAGATAGAGATCTCATCATTAAAACCTTAGAAAAAATAGGATATCCTTTATCTGGCAAAAATTCCTTCTTCAGAAAAGCTGTTTCTTTTATTGCTTGTTCCAGCGGTCGATAATCACTTTCTATTATAAAACCCTTTATATATGACAGTACGTATTGCTGCTATCATGCTTATACTATTTTTTCAAAACTTCTCTGCTTCCGCAATGCAGGAGACTGAAAGCAGTCCTATTGATAGCAACAGCTTAAGAGCTGCTTTTGTAAATGGAAAAACAGAAGCGCATTTCCGATACTTTTTTATGGCTACTGATAATCAAAAAGGACTTACAGATTATTATGCCAACGCCGTGGGTGGTGGATTAAAATATCAAACCGGAAAATTTCATGGCTTTCAGGCAGGCGTGGGTGGGTTTTTCATTTTTAATATTGGGTCTTCTGATCTACATCAACCTGATGCACTCACAAAACAGGTGAACAGATACGAGATCGGATTATTTGATATCGAAAACGCATCCAATAAAAATGATATTGACAGATTGGAAGAGCTCTATTTGAAATACAACTTTAAAAAAGCTAGTATCAGCTTAGGCAAACAACTCATCCATACTCCATTTATCAACTTACAAGATGGTAGAATGAGACCTACAGGAGTAGAAGGTCTTTGGCTGAATGCTACATCAAAAAAAACAAAATGGGAAGGGGGTGTCTTATGGGGTATGAGTCCGAGAAGTACTGTTCGGTGGTTCAATATTGGTACTTCAATCGGTGTATATCCTCAAGGAATCCAGGAAAATGGACAAGCTGCTAATTATAGAGAACATGTACATAGTAAAATCATTGGAGTGCTGGGTCTCACACATACATTTGAAGAGGGGTTGAGATGGCAACTATGGGAACAATGGACAGAAAACGTGTTCAATACGGTTTTATTACAAGTAGATAAAAATTGGGGAAGCAGCTCCTTTTATTCGGGTGTGCAAGGCATTATACAACATGCATTGAATGATGGGGGAAATGTTGATCCAAGTAAAACCTACATACAAAAAGGCAGTAAAGCATTTAGTTTCGGTGCCACTACCGGTTGGAAAAATAAAAACACGGATATTTCATTCAATTATAACCGTATTACATCAAGCGGTCGTTATATGATGCCAAGAGAATGGGGAAGAGATCCGTTTTATACATTTCTACCTAGAGAGAGAAATGAAGGTTTCGGAGATGTACATGCCGGATTGGTCAAATTCAAGCAATCATTTCCAAAACAACATCTACAAACATGGATTGGATTTGGGTACTACCACTTACCGGATGTAACCAATACACGATTGAATAAATATGGAATGCCTTCATACACACAATTCAATGTAGATATTCAATATCATTTCGTGGGAGTCTTGGAAGGGATGAATGCGCAATTCCTGTATGTATATAAGGGACAAGAAGGGAATAGTTATGGAAACAACAAATATGTGATACATAAAGTAAACACATCTTTATTCAACTTAATTTTAAACTATCAATTTTAATCAAGTGCTATGTGGAGAAAGATTCAATCAGACTGGCCTGCATATTTGCTTGCACTAGTTGTATTATTGGTAATCGTATTAAAGCTACCCATGAACCATCATGAAAGAGTGTTGGCATCGTTGGAAGATAGTACCTGGCATGCCCCAAGTTTATACCTTGATCCTATTAAAAATAATCAAGAACGGGAACTCATTACCTATGGCAAAGAATTAATTGCGAATACCTCAACTTATCTCGGACCCAAGGGAACTGTAATGCAGATCAGTAATGGGATGAATTGTCAGAATTGCCATATTGATGCGGGTACTAAACCGGATGGAAATAATTTTAGTGCTGTATCTGCTAACTATCCTTTATTTAGAGACAGAAGTGGTGAAGTAGAAAGCATTTACAAGCGCGTGAGTGATTGTTTTGAAAGGAGTCTAAATGGTACTGCACCTGATAGTACCAGTAGAGAATATCAAGCCATCCATGCATATATTCAATGGTTAGGAAAAGATGTCGCAAAAGGCTCTCACCCAAAAGGAAGTGGTATCAAAAAACCGGATTTTCTCCAACGTGCGGCTGATCCTGAAAAAGGAAAGAAAGTATATACTATTTATTGTGAACGTTGTCATGGAGTCAATGGTGAAGGACAAGTAAACCTGGGAAATACAGGATACAGTTACCCTCCGTTGTGGGGAAAGAACAGTTATAATACCGGAGCAGGTTTATACAGACTTAGCAACTTTGCAGGTTTCATTCAATCTAACATGCCTTTTAATGAAGTATCAGCTCATAATAAATTGACGGACGAAGAAGCATGGGATATTGCAGCGTATGTAAACAGTCAACCCAGACCTATCATGAAAGAATCGCACGATTGGCCCGATATCAGTAAAAAACCTGTTGATCATCCTTTTGGTCCTTATGTTGATGGTTTTAGTGAACAACAGCATAAATATGGTCCGTTTTTGCCGATTGTTTTAGCCAGAGAGAAAAACTAAGTAAGCGTGACATGCATCACGTTTCAAAAAACAGAAACCATTCATTTTTGCAACTCAATCAAGTAAACCAATGAAAGAATTTTTACAACAACCTTGGCCTTGGTACGTTGCCGGTGTTTTAATCGGATTGATTGTACCTGCATTATTGATTTTAGGCAATAAACATTTTGGTATTTCAGCCAATTTGCGACATGCTTGTGCAGCTTGTTTTCCTTCCAATATCAACTTCTTCAAGTATGATTGGAAAAAAGAAAGCTGGAATTTATTTTTTGTAGGAGGCATATTGATTGGGGCACTCATTGCAGCATTGGGTTTACCTGATCCGAACCCAATTGTAGTAAATCCTGATCTTGTCAATGAATTGAATACGTATGGCATCAATGATTATAGCAGTATGGTGCCCCAACAACTGGTATCCTGGGATAGTTTATTCACTGCCAGGGGATTGATCATGATGGTAGGTGGTGGTTTTCTGGTAGGTTTTGGTTCACGTTATGCGGGTGGATGTACCAGTGGTCATGCTATTATGGGATTAAGCAATCTTCAATGGCCATCATTGGTAGCTACTTGTTGTTTTATGGCCGGTGGATTTCTCATGGCCAATTTGATTCTTCCTTTCATTATGAAATTATAAATTGAAAAGACATGTCTGCAGAAAAAAATATACAAGAAATACTAACCGACTTTGAAGTTCGCTCATTGGATACGGTTTGTATCAATGAATCTACTCAACAACATCCCTGGTGGTACAATTTTAAATACCTCGCAGTGGGTATATTATTTGGAATTGTATTTGTAAAAGCTGAAATCATATCATGGTTCAGAATGCAAGAAATGTTTCGCTTTCAAAGCTTTCATATGTATGGTGTAATAGGTACTGCAGTAGTGGTAGGCGCTATTTCCATTGCACTCATCAAAAAATTCAAAGTGAAAACCATTCATGGAGAAGAGATAAACTTTACACCAAAAAAATTCAATAAAGGACAAATCATTGGCGGACTTATTTTTGGTTTGGGTTGGGCATTGACAGGCGCTTGTCCGGGACCTATTTTTGCTCAGATAGGTATGGGAATCACTGTGATGATCGTTGTTTTATTAAGTGCTATTGCCGGTACTTGGGTATATGGTTATTTCAGGGACCGATTACCCCACTAATACATCATGAACATGCAAGGGCTTCAAAAAAATGCTTATCAATTTTACCTATTGGTCTTGGTGAATGCATTTGTAGGAGCGATGATTGGACTAGAGCGTTCAGTATTATCTGGATTAGGTGAACAAATATTCCATCTCAGCGCATACGCTGTAATTCTTTCTTTCATACTTGCATTTGGGTGTACAAAAGCATTGGCGAATCTGGGAGTGGCTTTTTTATCAAGCAAATTCAATCGTAAAAAAATACTGATACTGGGCTGGATGGCAGCTTTGCCTGTTCCATTCTTACTCATGTATGCAAGATCCTGGGAATGGATCATTCTAGCGAATATTTTATTGGGTATCAATCAAGGACTGACATGGTCTTCAACTGTAATCATGAAAATTGATTTGGTTGGGTCTAAGAACAGAGGACTGGCCATGGGTATCAATGAATTCGCAGGTTACTTATCTGTTGGACTTGCCGCTTTATTAGCCGGTAATATTGCTGCTACATGGGGTTATCAATATTATCCCTTTTTACCCGGTGTACTCTTTGTAATTGCAGGCTTGCTTATTTCCGTCTTTTTGGTAAAAGACACCACTCATTTTGTAGCACACGAAACCGCTCAAAGTAATATAGAGATATATCCCAAACTTTGGCAACAAATAAGCTGGAGACACCACAACATGGGATCTGTTAGTATCAATGGTTTAATCAATAACATGAATGATGCAATGGTATGGGGACTTCTTCCATTGTTACTGATACAGCGAGATTTCACCACTGTACAAATTGCATGGGTAGCCGGTATCTATCCGGCTGTTTGGGGACTTTCACAGTTATTCACCGGAACAATGGGAGATCGCTTTTGTAAAAAACAGATCATTAGTGCCGGTATGTTCCTACAAGGGGCGGCCATACTCATGTTCGTATTTTTCAGTTCATTTAGTTTAACCGTTGCAGCTTCTGCAGTATTGGGTATTGGAACAGCATTGGTATATCCGAATTTTTTAACGGTGATCGCAGAAAACCTACATCCAACACAAAGGGCTAAGGGGTTGAGTATTTTTCGTTTCTGGAGAGACAGTGGTTATGTATTTGGCGCTTTGTTGGCAGGCATATTAGCAGATATATTCGGACTCAGCATTACATTGATGATTGTTGCCGGTATAACAGTTCTTGGAGGAGTATTGGCTGAAATTAGAATGTGTTGCACCCTTCGTCAGTTCTGGAAATCAAATTTATGTTCAGAAGCAGCTGTGTATTAAAATATTTATCTATTTTGAGTACACCCTATTGTCACTGAATCATGAAGAAACTCTTATTTTCTTTCCTATTTATTGTTTCTTTACAAGAACTACCTGCACAATTAAAACTTCCGACAGATGACCCATCAGGTAAAGTAGTATTCAAAAAAACATCTGCCGTCATCTTACCAAGATCCGAAATGTATAGGCGAGCCAGAAACTGGTTATTGTATCAATACGCCACCTCAAAATTTGAAGACTACTTTAATATCAGTAAAAAAGGAAAACCCGTTTATTTAGCAGAAGACTCAAGGATGCGAAGCATATCCGGGAAATATGGTTTCTATATCATGTATCCGATCAAAGATTTATCCGGATTAAACATGAAACAAACATTTGTCATGTACACATTGACGGTAAACTTTAAAGACAGCGCTTTCGAAAGTAAGGTATCAGACCTGAAATGCTTTACCACTAACACTTCTAGAAATAGAATGCGTCCACCACAATTTGATTTGGAAGCCTATAATAGTGTTCAATTGAATCGATTAGATCATGTTCAGCAGTACATTATTCCTCAGGTAACAAATAGTGTCCGAAAAATACATGAAGATTTATACCGTAATATCAGATACGGGAATCTCACGTCTGAATGAATTAAAAACAGTTGAAAAGACGACTCAGATGTAGTGATGTTGCTACATGTATTTAACAGGCATTGCTATTGTTCTGTTGTCCGCTTCGTTGTTTCTTTATGTTATAAAATACCCCTAAAAGGACTATTTTAGAATCCAACCATCTTAAGAAAATCCAAACAGCCTGTTAACTCTTGTAGTGTAAGTTAAACGGGCAATATCCGAAAAGAAAAACCAAACGCTACCAACCTTTGCAGGATACTTTCCAGCAAAGGTTTTTTATTTTAAAAAATTGAGTCCCATAAAATGCGCAAGCTCCAAATAACCACCATGATCCCTACGGCAATGAACATGGTTTTCAAAGGAAGCTTCCCCGTTAGCCTTGCGGCTAATGGTGCTGCTATTAATCCACCAATAATTAATCCTGCAATCACTGGCCAATGAGAGATCCCCAACAAGGAAAAGAAAGTTGCTGCACTTGCCAGCGTTACAAAAAACTCCGTAATACTCACAGAGCCTATTACATATCGTGGTGTTCTTCCTTTCAGAATCAAGGTACTGGTTACCAATGGCCCCCAACCACCTCCACCAAAAGAATCTAAAAAACCTCCAATCGCTCCCAACCATCCTACACGACGAAATTTTTTTTGCTTTCTTTCTTTTTTAAAACCGGTTCTTAAAATGCGCCCCCCCAGAAATAATGTATAGCCAGCCAATACCGGTTTTATATAATTCGTGTATTGATCGGCCAAAGTTGATAATAAAACCGCACCCAATATCGCTCCAATCACACCCGGTATCAATAAGGTTTTGAATAACTTTTTGTTGACATTCCCAAAGCGATAATGACTATACCCCGATGCTGCACTGGAGAACATTTCTGCAGTATGAATACTACCACTGATGGCAGGAAGTTTGATACCCAGCGACAATAATACAGTAGCAGACACTACACCATAACCCATCCCCAATACGCCATCTACTAATTGTGCAAGAAAGCCTGCCAATATCATCCAATAAAAAGTACTGTCAAGCGACTGCAGCAGGTTTTTAGATTCATTGAACAATGTGGTAAACGGAATATAGGATAGTACAAGGTGACCCACAAACATGAAGAAGAAAGCAAACAGAAATCCGGAAGCAATTTTCTTCCATCTTTTTTCTGCAACCGAAAATGTTTTTTGCGGATGAGGAGACATCACTGATGTGATCTCGTTCAACTTTTTAACTTTCTCAGAAAAATCACCTTTGAGTTGATTTCTGATGTGTTGCATATTATCCAGTAATACATCCATTTCATCCGGGATCACTTCCTGTAATGTTTCTTTTACCCTTTTAGCGATCGTTGGAGATTTTCCATTGGTAGAAATGGCAATCTTCAGATTCCCTTTCTGTACAATAGAGCCTAAATAAAAGTCACAGAGTACCGGCGTATCAGCTACGTTCACCAGAATTTTTCTCGCTTTTGCATCATTCCTGATTTCTTCTGCTGTAACTATATCATTGACCGCAACAATCACAATATCTGCATCATATAAATCGCCTGAAGAATAACTTTTAGAAACAAGCTCTACACGGTCTTTATCTGCAGCGATATGTAACAGTTCTTCAGAAAATTGTTTTGCCACGATTCGTATTCTCGTACAAGGTGCATGAGTTAATAGCGCCTGTAGTTTTTCAACTGCTACCGGACCTCCGCCAACAATCAATACCCTAAGTCTTTCCAATTGAAGAAAAACAGGGAAAAGTCGATTATTCTTTTTACGAACAAAGGATGCAGCATTGCTTGTATCTACAGATGCTATCACTTCCATGCTATTGTGTTTTTTGTTTAAAATGAGTATCAAAACTGAGTGCTACATAATATAATGCACCAATGGTTGGTCCGGCTGCATATTGTATGTATCGATGATTAAGAATATTACTGCCTCCAATCTTTATAGTGGTTTTCAACACCGGTAACGCTTGGGTGATTTGTAAATCGATTGTACTAAAAGCAGGAATGGCTCCATTGGCCAGCGGGCTTTCCCAATTGAATTGGTCTTGCCATTTCCAAACAAGATTAAATCCGGTATGCTTGAACAAAGCCCTGTTTCTGAATGACAGATTCGAACTCCAGAGAGGCGTATTGAATCCTGTTACAAAAACATCACGTTCTTTACTTTCATTCAGGTTATTAAAAGTCACATTACCCGATACTATAAATTTCTTGTATACAGTATAAATCACACCTGCTGCAGCTCCATAATTATAATACCTGTTCTTTGCATTGGTGTATACACGATACCGTGTTTGTCTGGAACGGTTAGATGCCAGCATAGCAATGACAGCAGCATCTGAACCAACTTTCACTGTATTGTTTTCCGGTACAGCAACCTCAACCTGTCCTAAAAAACCATCATACTCATTCGCATAAGCTTCTATATCTAAGACCAAACGATTTTTGAATAACACACTTTTATATCCTACTTCAAATGAGTTAATTCTTTCAGGTCTTGTTGCAGACAAACTTGTTATCTGTAGTAAATCTCTATTTTTCAGTGCTGCATTATTAGCGGTTAGTCCTGCAGCAACATCTCTATTTACTGCCGCATTAAATGTATTGACAGAACTGAGTGTATACGAATTATCAAGATAGCCCAATCCTTCATTGATATAAGGTAAGCCGCCCACTCTTCTTACATTTCCATTATTCACGAAAGAAACAGCTTCAAATAAAGCGGGAAATCTGTATCCATTTTGAAATGCAACCCTGAAGTGATGTTGTTGAGCATGTGAATACACTAGCGCAATTCTGGGATTCAACTTCGGAGAGAATTCGGGATTATTATCCCATCTTAATGAAGTTGTTAGCTTTAGGTTTTGATCAAAAAAAGTTTTAGTTCCCTGTACAAACAATCCATACTTTGAATACGTAACAGGGTCTCCAAAAGATCCATCACTCAACGGTTTACTTCTATCTGCTAACGCTCTTGAAAAATCTACAAAATTATTACCATCCGGTATCACTTCATACAAACGATAGTCTGCACCAACTAAAAGCTGTATGAATTTAATTTTAGAACGCAAGTCCCATTGCACATCTCCATGATACATTCTGCTATGCTGTGAAAGCCATGCACCACCGGTTACCGGAGCTCCCGTTATGCCTGAATTGAGATGATCCCAATTGTTGATACCAATGATCGCCTTTTTTAATTGATCAAATGCCGCTGTTCCGGGTAATACTCTTCCGGCATCTGCAGCGGTTCTGGCACTAGACATTGCGGCAGGAAGTGAAAGACCATTGTTGAGTTGCAGTTGTAATTCATTTCTGAAACGATCTCTCCAGGCATTATTGGAAAGATGCGTTAACTCAAGATTGTCGGCCAATGGTTTTACATTATAAGAATCGCCGGTATTTTCAAGAGATACATACGCGCGTGCTGAAAGAGAACCGGATTTAAACTCCAGTTTATGATTTTGGATGGAAGTATTGTCCAGTTGTATTTTATTACCACGTTGAAAGATGCCATCCATTTGACCAAATCGATAGGTATATGATAATAAAGCTCCTTTCGAAAATTTATGATACAATGAGAGATCGAATTTGATATTCTCTACGGTTGGATTGGTGAGATCTTTCTCCCAATAACCCGTTCGGCGTACCAAAAAAGATTTATTGGGACCATTGTAGTTGATACCGGAAATGGTAACAGCATTGTTATTCTCATCGCCGTATTTATTCCAAGCATCATACGCCACATTACTGTTCCCCGATAATTCTGGATACAATGGATTGGCAGTATTCAAAGTATTGGGATTTTGATCTGTTCTTGTATTGGAATCCCAATCCGTCGCTTTGAGGTAACCGGCGTTCACTTTAAAACCCCATTTGTTTTTCCAGGTTTGCGCAAAACGAATGGCTGTTTCTGTTAAAACGGAGGGAACTCTGTCTTTTCCATCCACATGATTCACGCCTGTTTTTTGATAGATGCTCAATCCGGGATATCGAAAAGGATCCTTAGTGGTAATATTTGCCATTCCATTGATTGCATTCATACCATATAAAGCAGATGCTGCTCCCGGTGTTACTTCAACGTTTTCTACATCCAGTTCAGTGGGACCTACCGAGTTGCCCAACGACACACCTAATGTTGCTGCTTGCACATCAACGCCATCCACCAACTGAACAAAACGAAAATTATTAGGTACGTTAAAGCCTCTGGTATTCGGCACTTTGAATGTGATACTGGAAGTTGTCAGTTGAACTCCTTTTAAGTTTTCCAGTGCATCATAAAAACTTGGAGCAGCAGCTTCTTTGATAGCAGATAAACTTAACTTCTCAATACTTACTGGTGATTTCAAAATATTTTCAGGAACCCTGGAAGCAGTAACCACCACCAATCCGGCATATACATTTTGAACGTTGAGAGAAAGTGTGATGGGCTTATCAGCATTACTGATCACAAATTCCTGCGACTCATAACCGATGGAACTGATCTGTAATGTAAATGGCGGCTTCAAAGTTGTCTTAATCTGAAAGCTGCCATCATCTTTTGCTACCGTGAACGTGTTGGTTTGTTTAATACGTACAACGGCACCACTCAAAGCTGTTTCCTGTTGGGCATCTTTCAAGATTCCTGAATACGTATACAAATCCTGCGACATGACTGTCATTGAGAAAGTGAAGAAAGAAATAAATATAAATAATAATTTCATTAGTCTATTGATTTAGTAGGATATTATGTTAAAAATATTGCTATCCCGAACAACATCGACATTTACTATCCCGATAGGGATTCAGTATCCAATTTTGAAAACGACTATGACGCATGTAATACCTCCTTCAAAATAAAATCACCAAAGCGGTCACCCTTGTTACGTTGATCGGCATATTGTTGAAACAATTGATCCAATACTGCTAAAATTTCAGTCTCTCCCAACTGTTCTTTATACTTCACATTCAAACGTGTTCCTTCGCGGTCTCCGCCAATATGTAAATTATAATGCCCTGGAGAAGTACCTACTAAACCAATCTCTGCCGCATAAGGTCTTGCACAACCATTCGGACAACCGGTCATCCGCAATACAATATCTTCAGATGATAAGCCATGCTTGATCAGTAAGGGTTCTATTTTCGTAATGAGATCCGGTAAATAACGTTGTGCTTCTGCCAATGCCAATGGACAGGTAGGCAATGCCACACAGGCAATTGCGTTTTTCCGAATCGATGAAATATCTTCATCACGTTCAAGAATACCATGTTGTTCTAAAATAACTTCAATCTCGTTTTTATCCTGTGGTAAAATATCACTGATGATGACATTCTGATTACTGGTAAAACGAAAAACAGATTTACCGGTTGTTGCAATTTCCAGCAGTGCTTTTTGCAAGGGGGTCGGACCTTCATTGGTAACTCTTCCGTTTTCAACAAATAAAGTATAATGCCAACTACCTTTATAATCCTGCATCCATCCATAACGATCTTTTCGTGCAGTGAATTGATACGGTTGAATTGCTTCCAATTCAAATCCGCAACGCTTCTCCAATTCCTTACGAAAAACTTCAACACCCATATTATCCAATGTATACTTTAATCTGGCCAGTTTTCTGTCTGACCGATTTCCATAATCACGCTGAATGGTCAATACCTCATATACCGCTTTTAAAGTTTGTTCTTCACCTCTGGCAAAACCAATAACAGTAGCTAGTCTGGCATAGGTATCCGGATTACCATGTGTGGTAGACAAACCTCCACCCACTGCAATATTAAAACCGATCAATTCATTGTTTTCGATGATTGCGATAAGACCCAGGTCATTGGTCAACACATCTACATCGTTATTGGGTGGAATAGCAATACCGATCTTAAATTTTCTGGGTAAATAACGATCTTGATACAACGGATCCTGTTCATCATACTCCGCTATCTTTTCTTCATCCAGCCAGATCTCATAAAATGCCCTTGTCTTTGGCAATAACAACTTGCTGATCTTGTCTGCATAAGCATGTACCTGTTCATGAATGTCCGATTCAGCCGGATGACTGGTACAAGCTACATTTCGGTTCACATCACCACAAGCAGCAATCGAATCCAGCTGAACCTTATTGAATGATTGAAGCGTGGGTTTTATCTGATGCTTGAGAATACCATGTAATTGTATGGTTTGCCGAGTAGTGATCTTAATGATACCGGTAGAATATTGTCCGGCCACATGATGCGCTGCAATCCATTGATCTGCGGTCATGAATCCACCCGGTATCCGCAAGCGGATCATGAATGAATATAGTTTATCCAATTTTTTTGCAGCTCTTTCCTCGCGCAAGTCACGATCATCCTGTTCATACATACCATGAAACTTGATCAATGCATGATCCTGTTCACGAACAGCGCCTGTGATCTCATCTGTTAAACTCTCTTTTAATGTTCCCCGCAAACCCTCACTTTTGGTTTTGATGGATTCGATGGGTGATAATTTTTTTTCTGCAGCCATATTTGTGAATGGTGAATGGTCAATAATGAATTTTAATAGAGATCTTTTGCGTATCGTTCTTCTTTTTTCAATTTTTCTAAGTATGCAATAGCTGTTTCATGGGTGCCATCGGTGGCTTTTGCAAAAACCTGTAACAATGCTGCTTCTATTTCTTTTCCTGCCGGCTCTTTTTCACCACAGAGATAGAGACTGGCTCCGCCTTCCAACCAATGAAATAATTCAACACCTTGCTCAATGATCTTCTGTGAGAGTGTTACATAATTTTCTGCCCCATTTTTAAAAGACAAATGAATACGCGTAAGCGTCTCTGTTTCAAACCAGGCCTGCCATTCAGTTTGGTATAAAAAATCAGTCGTGAACCGGTCTTCACTAAAGAATAACCAGTTCCTTCCGATTGAGCCTGTGGCATCTCTTTCTGCTACAAAAGACCGAAAAGGTGCAATACCTGTACCCGGGCCGATCATGATGATATCTTTATCAGCAGCAGGTAAACGAAATCGCTTGTTTGGCTGAATGAAAAATTGAATACGATCTCCCTCCTGTTTACTTTCCAAAAATTGTGTACACAATCCTTTTTCTACACCGTTATCTGTTTCAAAAACATCTTGCAATACGGTGATATGTACTTCGTTGTTATGCGCAACGGGAGATGAAGCAATATTATAAATACGCGGAACGATCTGTGTCAATCCCTCAACAACTTTTAAAAATTGTTCTTTTGATGAAACAGGGTATTGTTGTAACAATGACAAAAGATCTGTTTTCTGTACATTGATCTCTTGTCCTACAGTAGTTGCATAATGCTTCACTGATTTATCTAATAAGTATCGAATATTCAGCTTTGCAATAAGTAATTCAACAATGCTGTAAGATTCGCCTTTGTAATCAATTTTTGTATCCGGAGCTACACCCGTTAAGGACAATATTTGCTGAACCAATTGCTCATCATTCTTTGGTACAATACCGATAGAATCTCCTGAAAGAAACTCAATGCCATCAGCAGCTAATTCAATATGGTATACTTTTTTAGCAGATCCTTTTGCAGTTAAATTGATGTTCGTGAGAACAGTCCCTTCATAGTATTGCTTACCTACCGTTTTTGGGGTTTCAACAGGTTTGTTAGTAACAACGGTCTTTATTGCTGTTGTATGAAGATTAGCAATCAATTGATCAAACCACGCATGTGCATCGGTTTCATAATCCAGATCACATTTTTGTAAGGGCGCAATTCTTTGTCCGCCTAAATATTCAAACTGTTTATCTACATCTTCCCCGGTCTTACAAAACAATGGATAGGCTGTATCACCCAATGCCAATACAGCATACTTCAATTGTGGTAGTTTGAATCCGTTATGATGAATATGATCATAAAACTTTTTGGCGCCAATAGGTGGTTCACCATCGCCTTGTGTACTGATCACAGTAATAAAGTATTCTTCTTTCGGTAATTCGGTGAGTTTGTATTGATCGAGTGAAGCCAACTTTACGGTGATTCCTTTTTTCTTGGCTTTCCCAGCCAGATCAGTTGCTAATTTTTTAGCATTACCTGTTTCTGTTCCATAAGCAATGGTGATCTTTTGTGTAATGCTCGAAGTATTGGTATTGGGCAAAGGATTAGCTACCAATGCGGATAAATAACCATTTACCCAAATCAATTCTTCTTTACTGAGCTGACCGATCAGTTCTGATAATACTTTGAATTTAGGCTCTGCTAACATGTCTTTTTCCCTTTACTGTTTCTTCTAATTGCGATACACGTCCTGTCAATGGTTCAAAATAGTGAGCAGTACTATCCACATTAGGTAGCCATGCAAATTGTTCATGCAATGCCACTACTTTACCAATGATGACCAAAGCAGGTGATCGAAATTTTTTGTCTTTCAGTGTATCATCATATGCATATAAGCCGGTAGTATGAATTTGTTGCAATGGCGTAGTGGCTTGTTCTATCACAGCTAATAATTTTGAAGGATCGATCTTGTATTCTGTGAACTTTTGAACAACAATGGATAAGGTTTCGCCCGACATATAAAAAACCAATGTATCATCCGTTTGTGCCAATTCTTTCCAAACATCTTCCGAAACGATATCCGATTTGTAATAGGTCAGCAAACGTACACCCACTGATAAACCTCTTGCTGTTAAAGGGATGCCCGCATAGGCTGCCGCTCCCAAAGCTGCGGTAACACCCGGAACGATCTCATAAGGTATACCATACCGTACCAATGTTTCTAATTCATCCAATACATTGGAAAAGATGCTGGTGTCCCCACCTTTTAAACGGACCACTGTCTTGTATTTTTCAGCATAAGACACCAACATTTCATTGATACTTTGTTGTGGGGTTGAGATACCACGTCTACATTGCTTGCCAACATAAATGATCATTGCTTCCTTGCGAACATATGTTTCCAAAATTTCTTTACTCACCAAACGATCTGTTAACACTACATCGGCTTCTTGTAACCAGCGCACTGTTTTCAGGGTCACCAGTTCAGGATCACCCGAACCTGCAGATGCAAGAATTACTTTGCCATAGTTTTTATTCAAACTCATTGTCTACTTTTTTAGTAGATTATTAATTGCTGAAAAAGGAGAAGCTTTACTATACTTCTCCTTCCATTATTAGAACAAGCCTTCGATGGATAAATATCTTTCCCCCGTATCATAGTTAAAGGTGAGCACTTTTGCACCGGCAGGAATTTCAGCCAGCTTTTTAGCTACTGCTGCTAAAGAAGCCCCGGAAGACACTCCTAATAAAATACCTTCTTCTTTCGCAGCATGTTGTGCAAATGCAAACGCATCATCTTTACTTACTTGAATAATACCATCCAATACGGAAGTATTTAAAATGGAAGGCACAAAACCTGCTCCAATTCCCTGCAAGGGATGTGGTGAAGGAGTACCTCCACTCAGCACCGGCGACAATTCCGGCTCAACAGCAAATACTTTTAGATGGGGGAATTTCTCTTTGAGTATTTCAGCAACACCGGTAATATGTCCACCGGTACCCACACCTGTGATAATATAATCCAATCCATCAGGAAAATCCTGTAAGATCTCTTGTGCGGTAGTAGTTCTATGTATAGCAGTATTTGCCGGGTTATCGAATTGCTGCGGCATCCAGGCGTTGGGTGTTTCCTGAACCAGCTCTGTTGCTTTTTCGATCGCACCTTTCATTCCTTTTTCCCGAGGAGTCAATACAAACTCAGCTCCATATAATGCCATCAGTCTTCTTCGCTCAATGCTCATACTTTCCGGCATTACTAAAATGATCTTATATCCTTTTACAGCAGCTACCAGTGCTAAACCAATACCCGTATTACCACTGGTAGGTTCAATGATCACACTGTCTTTATGCAGTAATCTTTTTTGTTCAGCATCTTCGATCATCGAAAGTGCAATACGGTCTTTGATACTGGAGCCTGGATTATTCTTTTCTAATTTGATCCATACTTCATGCTGATCTCCAAAAAGTTTATTGATCTTAACATGCGGAGTATTTCCAATGGTGGCCAAAATGTTATTCGCTTTCATCTTTTTTTATTTTTAGATCACAAAATTTAAAGGTTCAGGAAATGGGTCTTTGTCTTTGATGCGTATTTCACTTTTATGATACACTACAGAGTTAGGCGCCACACTATGTGTTAGCCAGATATTACCACCAATGATACTGCCGGTACCAATGATGGTTTCTCCCCCTAAAATGGTAGCGCCAGAGTAAATGATCACATCATCTTCAATGGTTGGATGTCTTTTCGTACTAGCTAATTCCTTCGAAACATTCAACGCTCCTAAGGTTACTCCTTGATAGATCTTTACCCTTTCACCAATAACGGTTGTTTCACCAATCACGATCCCCGTTCCATGATCAATGGCAAATGCCGCACCGATCATAGCTCCCGGATGAATATCGATTCCTGTTTTACTATGGGCATATTCAGAAAGTAATCTTGGTAAGGTTTTGATACCCTGATTATACAATTGATGCGACAGCCTGTAAATAGCCGTAGCATAAAATCCGGGATAAGCAATCAGAACTTCTTCAATAGACTGCGCAGCAGGATCAAAACGTAATACGGCATCAGCATCTGTCAACAACGCTTCATAAATCGCAGGTAAGGCTTCGAAAAAATTTTCGGTATGTCTTTTTACCGTTGATTCCTCTTTGATCAACTCAAAAAGTATCGCTGAAAAAGTATGCTTCAATTCGTGGTATTCATCTGATAATTTCTTTTCAGATTCGAACTTTCGCTCATAAGAACCAAATAAAAAATTGAACAGATCTTCTGTGAAGTTTTCTGCCAAAGCCTTATCCGGAAAACGATGTAAGGCTTTTCGGTTGCGCTGAAATAATTGTTGTATGAATTGTTCTTCTTTCATATTACTGTATCATGCATGCACCTACGGTTACATGACTGGTTTCATCAATCAATATAGCACCACCATTACTTCTTAATTCCTGATAAGCATCAAAAACTATTGGACTGGCTGTTTTGATCGTTGCTTGTACGATGGCATTCAACCCAATATTTTCAGGTTGATGTATTTTTTCCAAAGAGTTGACATCCAGTTGATAACTGATGTCTTTGATGACCGCACGAACCTGTTTGCTATTGATCTGCAATACATATTTATTACCGGATACCAATGGCTTTTGATCCATCCAACACAGCAAAACTTCCAGTTCATTACTTACCTGTGGAACTGCATCGGTTTTAACGATCACATCACCCCGACTAATATCAATATCATCTTCCAGATGTAAGACTACACTTTGTGGGGCAAATGCCTCTTCTACTTCTTTGCCATTGACTTCAATGGCTGCAATTGTACTCACGATCCCTGCCGGAAGTACTGCTACGGTATCTCCCTTTTTATAAATGCCACTATTGATCTTTCCTGCATACCCTCTATAATCATGTAAAGCATCTGTTTGAGGTCTAATTACATATTGCACAGGAAACCGTGCACGCGTAAGATCAATATCCTGTTCTAATGTTACTGTCTCTAATAATTCCAGTAATGAAGGTCCATCATACCAGGGAAATTGTTCGCTCTTTTCTACAATATTATCGCCATTTAAAGCGCTAATAGGAATGAATTTGACTTCTTTCAGGTTGAGTTTTTTTGCCACTTCAGCATAGTCGATCACGATGTTATTATACACATCTTGAGAGTAATCTACCAGATCCATTTTATTGATGGCAACTACGATATGCGGGATATTCAGCAAGGAAGCAATGATCGAATGTCTTCGGGTTTGTTCCACCACACCATTTCGTGCATCGACCAGAATAATGGCCAGATCTGCATTGGAAGCTCCGGTAACCATGTTACGGGTATACTGGATATGCCCCGGTGCATCTGCAATGATGAATTTACGTTTGGGCGTAGCAAAATACTTGTATGCCACATCAATGGTAATACCTTGTTCACGTTCTGCCCGTAAGCCATCTGTTAGTAAAGCCAGATCAATTTCTCCGTCTTCCTTGTGTTTGCTTTGTTTTTCCAAAGCCTCCAGATGATCAATCATGATCGATTTGCTATCATACAATAATCTTCCGATCAAAGTTGATTTACCATCATCAACACTCCCTGCGGTTATAAATCTAAGTAAGTCCATGTTGTTGTTGTTTAGAAGTATCCATTCTTTTTTCTGTCTTCCATTGCTGCTTCACTCACTTTATCATCAATTCTTGTTTCACCCCTTTCACTGGTTTTCGTAGCAGTGATCTCGCGAATAATATCATTGATAGTTGAAGCATCCGATTCTACCGCAGCAGTACAGGTCATATCACCTACCGTACGGTATCTCACTTTTTTGGTCACCACCACATCCGTTTCCTCTATCTGAATGAACTCCGATAAAGCGATCAACTGATTTTCATATTGCAACACTGAGCGCTCATGTGCGAAATAAATAGAAGGCAGATCAATATTTTCTCGTTTGATATAATTCCAGATATCCAACTCTGTCCAGTTACTGATGGGAAACACACGTACATTTTCTCCTTTATTGATTCTTCCGTTATACGTGTTCCATAGCTCGGGTCTTTGCAGTTTGGGATTCCATTGTCCGAATTCATCTCTCACAGAAAAAATTCTTTCTTTGGCCCTTGCCTTTTCTTCATCGCGTCTCGCCCCACCTATACAAGCATCAAAGCCAAACTCTTCGATCGTATCCAGTAATGTATAGGTCTGCAACGCATTTCTACTGGCAAATTTTCCCTTGGGTTCTGTGAGTTGTCTTTTTTGAATGGTGTCTGCTACCTGACGAACAATGAGTTTTTCACCCATACCTTCTGCCAACGCATCCCGAAAATCCAATGCTTCAGGAAAATTATGACCGGTATCAATATGTACCAATGGAAAAGGAAACTTACCCGGACGAAACGCTTTGAGTGCCAGATGTACCAATGTAATAGAATCTTTTCCACCACTGAATAAGAGTGCAGGTCTTTCAAATTGTCCGGCTACTTCACGCATAATGTGAATCGCTTCCGACTCTAACTGATCTAAATAATCTAATCTGTAAACACTCATGCTCCTGTTGTTTTTGTTGATTGATGCGAATGCAATCCGCATTCCTTTTTACTGCTATCTTCCCACCACCATCGTCCTGCTCTGAAATCTTCTCCTTCTTTAACGGCCCTTGTGCAAGGTGCACAGCCGATGCTGATAAAACCCTTGTCGTGCAATGGATTGTAAGGAATGTTATGTTGATGAACATAGGTTTTTACTTCTTCGGTTGCCCATGACAACAAAGGATGATACTTGATGATCTGATTGGCTTCATCCCATTCCAGTTCTGTCAGATCCTGACGTACAGGAGAATGTTCGGCACGTAATCCGGTGATCCATACAGATTGCCCTTGTAGCGCTTTTTTCAACTGCACTACTTTTCTGATATGACAACAGGCTGATCTCAATGCAACAGATTCATAAAATGCATTGGGACCATTTGCTTCCACGTATTCACTGATCTCTGTCGCGTCGGGATAGTAAGCTTTGATGATAGTTTGATAAAACTCCAATGTCCGGCTCCAGGTACTATAGGTTTCAGGAAATAACCTTCCTGTATCCAATGTAAACAGTGATACCGTTAAATGATGACGATGAATGAGATCTGTGATCACCTGATCTTCATAACTAAAACTGGTAGAAAAGGTAACGGCATTGGGATAGTTGCGCAACAGAATACTGATGGATTCAGCAATGCTGCGATCTTTGATCTCTTGCGCTAACTGCGCCACAATATGGCTATTAAAAATTTCTGACATAATGATACAATGAATAAAAGGCGGGCAATCGGGATACAAACGGATGGATCAACAGACACAACAACAACAGATCTGCTTTCGATACAAGCAGCTGTTGCTTGATAAGGTTATATGGTATTGATTCATGTTCATATTGTCACTGCATCATCTGTTACATCCATAAAAAAGGCACTTCCGATGCTCAGTCAGAGGTGCCTTATATAGTTACAGTTGCTGTATATAAAAACTTCTGACTTATCTCTCCCGATATTTATCGGGATGGATTTGGCACCTTTTTCCACCTGAGACGGAAGTGGTTGCCAAGGCTTCATAGGGCCAATTCCCTCTGCCTTTCTGGATAAGTGATGTAAAGAACGCAAGGCAAATATAAGGGCAATTTTTTATTTCCTACAAATTTGGTAGACTTTTTTGTAAAAGAATTGTAAAATCATTTTCCGTATGCTCGTTAGTTTTTTTCTTGCTCACACAAGAGAACCTTTATTTTGCAGCATGACCAATATTAACGACGTTCAACTGGAGCAAGTGATCATTCACAAAGTCGGGAACCCTACACGTGGCGAAGAGCTGAAATTATCCACCAACCCACTTACCCTGAATGATGAGATCGTAAGAGGAATGCTGACTAAATATTTTTTATCACCCTTCAATGAACATGAACAATACCAGTTCACACACTTAAGCAGTTTAGAGCTGAATGAAGTATATCAATATGTCACAGGTATTTTCGAGGACCCAAAAACTTTTGTATCGCAGTCTGCCCTACTCGCTTCTTTTCTATATAACAAAAGCACACATGCAAGGGTAAAAGAAGGCGAGTTGTATGTAGCAAAGTTTAATCAGATCCCTTTTGGAACCGAATACATAGATGCCATCGGCTTATTTAAAAGTGAAACAAAAGAGACCTTCCTGAAAGTATTTCCACACGGACAAAGTTGGGAAGTGATTGCTGAAGATGGTGTGAACATCAATAAACTGGATAAGGGTTGTTTGATCTTCAAAAAGAACAAAGAAGAAGGTTATGTGGTTTGTGTGGTAGACAATACCAATAAACAAGACACGCAATATTGGGTACAAGATTTTTTACAAGTGAGCAGAACATCCAATAGTTATCATCATACCGATGCAGCTTTGGGCATGTGTAAACTGTTCATCAGTAATGAACTGCATGAGAAATTTGAAGTAAACAAAGCAGATCAGATCGATTATTTAAATAAAAGCATCGAATATTTCAGTACCAAAGAATCTTTTGATCTGAATGAATTTGCTACAGAAGTCTTACACCATCCTGAAGTCATTGATAGCTTTACACAATACAAGCAACAATACGAAGTAGCCAGACAGGTAAACATCGAAGACAGTTTCAATATCCATTTAGCAGCAGTTAAAAAACAACAACGTGTATTCAAAAGCGTTTTAAAACTGGATAAGAACTTTCACATTTATATTCATGGTAGAAGAGATCTGATTGAAAAGGGGTATGATGAAATGGCCGGTAAGCACTATTATAAGATCTTTTTTGATGAAGAGAGTTAAAGAATAGCTACACGCTGCAGGCTTCAAGCTGCAGGCTATTTGCCTGAAGAAAACTGCTTATATTTATTCCTCAAAGCTTTCCATATGAATTCAACCAGAAGGTCTTTCCTGAGAAACGCAGGTTTTGCTGCCGCAGCCATTGCACTACTTCCCAAATCTTTATTGGCATCCGGGAATGCCAAAATGCTGACAGGTGTTCAGTTGTATTCTGTGCGTGAGGCTATGCGCAAAGATCCTCTAGCCACTTTGAAAGCCTTGTCTGATATGGGCTATCGCTATGTTGAACATGCCAATTATGTGAACCGAAAATTTTACGGATACACTGCTAAAGAATTTAAAAAGATCTTGGCTGATCTAGGTATGCAAATGCCCAGTGGACATACCGTTATGGGAAAACAGCATTGGGATGCTGCTAAAAAAGAATTTACAGATCTCTGGAAGTATACAGTAGAAGATGCCGCTGAAGTTGGACAAGAACTGGTCATCAGTCCATGGTTAGATGCCGATCTGCGCAAGACGCTGGATGAAATGTTGGCTTACATGGAAGTATTTAATAAAAGCGGGGAGCTGTGTAAAGCCGCAGGTATGCGTTTCGGTTATCATAACCACGATTTTGAATTCACTGCCAAACTCAATGGCATGACCGTGTATGATATCATCTTAAAAAATACAGACCCCTCTTTAGTAGTACAGCAATTGGATATGGGTAACCTCTACCATACCGGTGTCAATGCATTGGAAATCGTACACAATAATCCCGGACGATTTGTATCGGTACATGTAAAAGATGAAATTCAAAAAGCAGATGGTAAATCTTTTGAAAGTACCATTCTGGGTAAAGGTGTAGCCAATACCAAAGCGATCACTGATCTCTGCAAATCAAAGGGCGGTACTTTACATTTTATCATTGAACAAGAAGCCTATCAAGGTGTAGATCCTATTGAATGTGTAAGACAGGATTTAGCAGTGATGAGAGAGTGGGGATATTGAGCGGCGAGCTACGAGCTATGAGCTTCATGCTGCAAGCTACAAGCTGCAAGTTTTGTTGCAATGCTCAATACATACTCAGCAATATCTATCCGCGCAAATCATAAAAATCATAATAAATCTGCGGCCCATAAAACTATTCGAAAGAATAAATATTTACTTCAATAATTTGTAAGTAAGGATAGTTTCGTACATAATCAGGTAACACATATTGATCATGATCACGAAAAGCGGCTATTTTTATTTTTTGAGATAATAGCTGCTGTAGTTCTGCTTCCGATGGCCACCAATGATAGGCCGTGATGGATGGATTGTAAAACATGACATTCTTATCGTCATGACTATTCATATTGATGACAACCCTTGTATCAGGATCTATGTATTTAGATAAATCTTTGTATATCCTCGCATTAGCAATACGCTTATTTCTTTCTGTATTTTCTTTTGAAAAATAATCTGTATAAAACTGAATATTTGCCACCATCAAAGCCACAACAATAACAGTAAGCGGAAATAAATACTTAAATCTTTCAAAGTGTATAATCTTATCAATCGTAACAGCGATATAGATAAAACCAATGGGTGCCACAAAAAAGAAAAAGCTTTCCATTTTTGTTTGCACAATAAAAGAAAAGAAGAAAAAAGTAAATAGAAAGTTGATGGTCAATGCCCTAGACAACTTTGTATTCAAATACTTGTCTTTCAAAGTAAATAACATTCCCGGCAGTATCAACCAGTATAGGAAATAACCAAAATATGGATCAAATAAATTGAGATAATAATACCAAGGACCACTATGTCCTTCCAACGCTTTGGACAGATGTTGGGTATTGTATGCAAGCTCATGAGCAGCTTCTTTCGGAAATGCTGTATGAATATAAATTTGCCATGGAAGAAATACAAGAACGCATATCAATAGCGCCCATGAGTAATGAAGGAGCGATTTTTTGGTTCTGAATTCCTTGAATAAACCGGCTAAAAAAGTCCAACCCAGAAATACCACTAAACCTGTTAACCATTTATTGAGTATAGCCGCACCGGCAAAGCAACCGATCCAGAAAGCCCATTTTATAGTAGGTTTTCGCAGATATTCTGCAAAAGCCCACAGACTACACAAAATATAAAACTGATGTGCAATATCATTATGATCTGTTGTTTGAATACCGGCAATGGATCGGATCTGAAAACAAGAAAAGGTCATCATGACAGCAGCAAGTATGCTAATACGTTGGTGCTGATTAGACAACAACCACGCGATCCTGTAGGTAAGTAAGGTCATCAAACTCCCCATCAGTACACTGGGTAATCGAAACCCAAATTCTGAAATTCCGAAAACCTTCATACTCATGGCCATCTGCCACATAAACAATGGTTGCTTATGTACCCATATATAATTAGACCACCAATGCGTATAATCATAAGGCAGCACCGGATTCAATAACAACATGGGCTGGAAGGGATGCTCCATCATGTTTCTTGCTACCAATGCATGAAAACGCTCATCCCATGGATGCAAGAATGGATCAGCAGCAGCCATGAACAAACGAATCACCGATCCAATGATAAACAACAAAAATATCCAAGGATGATTTCGAATATAGTTGCGTATAGAAGATATCATGGCATTAAATTAAAGCAAATTACCAATAGTTATTCAACCGCCCATGTTGGTCGTCTGACTAATATGCGTATGGTGTTCAATACATACATGCTTAGCAATATCTATCTGCGCAAATCATGAAAATCATGATAAATCTGCGGCCCATAAAAACACAGTCAAAAATCACATTCACCGATATCCGCCCATATTAGTCGCCCAACTAACATAATCATAAAAACCTTCTTTATATTTGGTATTACTCAAAACCAATACCATGCGATTACTGCTTTGTCTATTACTTGTTTCTTCTTTTTCATTTGCACAAAATTTTACCCCCGCTGAAATACAGCGATGGGAGAAACAAGCGAAAAATGTAACCATCATTAAAGATACCTGGGGTATTCCACATATCTATGGTAAAACAGATGCGGATGCAGTTTTTGGTTTATTGTATGCACAATGCGAAGAGAACTTTGCGCGTGTTGAAAGAAATTATTTAGAAGTCTTGGGCAGACAAGCAGAAGCTGATGGTGAACGAATGCTATATGCGGATCTGCAAATGCGTTTGATCGTAGATAGCGCAGAAGCCATTAAAGATTATAACAATAGTCCGGACTGGTTTAAAAAACTACTCAATGCTTTTGCAGATGGTATCAATTACTATTTGTATAAACATCCCCAAACCAAACCTAAAGTACTCACCCGTTTTGAACCCTGGTTTCACCTGATGTTTACTGACGGTAGTGTTTCCGCTACTAGAACGGGTGGTATTGCTTTAGAAGAGGTACGCAATTTTTACAGTGGTAATAAAAATGCAACAGTTTATCAACCGGTAGTCAATCAAGATGTTGAGACACGTGGCTCCAATGGTTTTGCCATTGCACCCAAACTCACCAGTAATGGCAATGCCATTTTATATATCAACCCACATGTACCTTTTTATTTCCGTCCGGAAATGCAGATGGTGAGTGAAGAGGGATTGAATGCCTATGGTGCAGTTACCTGGGGACAAATGTTTGTGTACCAAGGTTTCAATGAGCATTGTGGTTGGATGCATACCACAGGTTATGCTGATGTGGCTGATCTGTATGAAGAAAAAGTAAGAAATAGTAATGGTACTTGGGTATATGAATATGAAAAGGAATCAAAAAAAGTAAACACAAAAAATATTACCGTCAGCTATTTAAAAGATGGCAAACAAATAGCTGTTCCCTTCACCGGTTATTTTACCCATCATGGACCGGTAATGGGTAACCGCAATGGTAAATGGTTGGCCTTAAAAGAATTCAATCGTTCATTGAGTGCATTGATACAGTCTTGGGTAAGTACCAAAGCCAATAATCTAGATGAGTTCAAAGAAGCCATGCGTTTATTATCCAACACAACCAATAACACTGTCTATGCCGATGATAAAGGAAACATCGCCTACTGGCATGGAGATTTTGTTCCCAAAAGAGATCCTTCTTTTGATTTCACAAGACCGGTTGATGGAAGTACCAAAGCAACAGAATGGCAAGGCGCACACCCCTTAGAAGAAATTGTACAAGTACACAATCCATCTGTAGGTTGGATACAAAACTGCAACGCTACTCCATTCACCGCATCCGGAAAAGATAGTCCGGATAAAAATAAATATCCATCTTACATGGCACCCGATGGAGAAAATGCAAGAGGTATCAATGCGGTACGATTATTATCTACGGCCAATAACCTCACATTAGATAAAGTCATTGAATTGGGTTATAACCATTATCTCGCTGCTTTTGATTTTTTAATTCCGGCTTTACTCAAAGACTATGATGGTTATTCAGATGCCAATATGAAAGCAACACTGAAAGAAGCTATTGAACTTCTTCGCAATTGGGATAAAACTTCATCTGTATCTTCTGTGGCCACGACTATTGCTATTGATTGGGCCAATCAACTCGGACAATTTGTGCCAAGTGCCGAAACCATGGAAGAGGGTACCAATGCCATTAAACGATATGAAGACATGGCAAAGCTTTCTGCGAGCCAGAAACTCGAGTCTCTGAAAAAAGTGTTGGGTGATCTTACCAAAACTTATGGCGATTGGCGTCAGCCTTGGGGTGCCATCAATCGCTACCAGCGTGTGGCAGAAGGCGAAAGATTTGATGATAATAAACCCAGTATCGCTGTTCCATTGGCATCATCCCGTTGGGGTTCTTTACCTGCCTTTGAGAGTAGATCAGGTAATGGATACAATAAACGTTATGGCGTATCCGGTAATAGTTTTATTGCAGCGGTTGAATTTGGAAAAAAATTAAAAGCTAAAACCATTCTCACCGGTGGACAATCAAACGACCCTAAGTCTCCCAATTTTACAGATCAAGCCGAAGGATTTATCAATGGAAAATTCAAGGATATATTCTTTTATAAAGAAGATGTGATGAAAAATAAAGTAAAGACCTATCAACCGGGGGAGTAGTGGGAAGAAACAAGTAATAGGGTGCAAGTAACAAGTAAGAATTCAAGATGCAAGAAACAATAGATTTAAGTTTTGGAAAGTTTCGAAACTTTCCAAAACTTATGGAAGTTATTGTTCATGATCAAAAACAGCCTTATAATACGTTGTATCCTTTTCTGAAAAATTGATACGCCTGTTGTCTTTTCCTTTTAATTCAAACTCATCATTCACCGTAAATTTTACTTCTGTGAATTTGTAGCCGGTAACAAAAGTGGCAGTCACTGTATAGGTCGTATCTTTTTTGATAGCAGTCATTGCAGTACTATTATCCCAACTCAATGGTTTGTCATCACCTCTAATACCTACGGTTTCAATATTCTTCACCTGACTCACATCCAGTTCAAACACTACTGTCTTTTGATACGTTTTTTGAACACATCCTGTAATCAACAATGCGAATAAGCATATGTATATCAAATTATTTCGCATGGGTAAACTGTTTTTTAGTGATGAGATAATCCAACCCAAATCTCCCGGATCCTATAATCAGGGTATAGATGGCTACCCATAGAAAACCCATACCGCCTAACATACCCCATAAGCCATTATTGATCTGTTGTATGAAAACGGCAACCATCATGGTACATACTACTAAAAATGAAAATAATCTTGTTTGCAAACCCAATACCAGAAAAACACCTCCCACCGCTTCACTGAAAGCACCCATCCAGGCAAAAAATCCAGGGAACATAGCAAAAATGCCACCATAGGCTTTTACATCTTCCGGAAACCAGAATACAACTTCAAATAGTCCGAGGTTTTTATCTGCGGGAGACCAAGGCACTCCAAATTTGGAAGCCCCAAAATCAACAGCCAACAAGTAGCCGCATACAATACGTGGAATAGCCATGAGCAGGTCCTGCCACCAATAGGGCATTACCAAGGGTTGAGTGATTTTCTTAAGCATGTGTTGTTATTAAGCAGGGAATAATAAGGTAGTCTTTATCAAGGACAAAACCCACCTTTAAAATCCGTTTACAATAGAATGCACGAAAGGTTCAATAAGTTCTAATAATTTATTTGTACGGCAAACTGTCCTTTAAAAGATAGCTCCGGACCAAAGCCTGTCGCTATTCGAATTGGGATCTTGATTCTTGTGCCTTTCTTGAAGCTTGTCGTTTGTACCTTGTAGCTTATCATATTATTTTAGCCACAGATTCACAGATTATGAAAACGCCGGACTAAAGTCCGGCGCTATCTAAAATTGATTTCTTGTTTCTTACTTG
>JAAXIF010000065.1:338772-349825 GCA_012270485.1 Sphingobacteriales bacterium
TCTTGTTTCTTACTTGCGGCTTGTAGCTTGCAACTTGAAGCTTTACTACCTTTACTTCAGTTGTTTCAACAACTCATTCACCGCGGCTTCCAATTGCTGATCACGACCTTTAATCACCACATCATAATCGTTCATCAGTTTGATATCGGGTTCGGTCTGTGCATTTTCTAAGTATTCATTTCTGATACCTTTCACCCCTACAGGTGGAACACCCCAGCGAATACTATTGTCTTGTAAAGCCTCCCAACCGGCGAAAGTACAGGTACCCGGTACGGGCATTCCTACTAATTTACCAATGCCCAGTTCTTTGTAAGCATAAGCATAACAATGTCCGTCACTGTAGTTAGCCTCATTAGCGATAGAAATACTAGGCTTGGTCCAGCGGAAATTGGGTTCATAGCCATTACTTCTGGTATCCGTAGTATAATCAAAGAATTTTTTACCGCTTAAGAACATGGCAAGATCTGCAACCAGATCTCCACCACCATTAAAACGGGTATCTACTACAATTCCTTTTTTATTGACATACTTACCCATGATCTCTTCATAAGTGGTTCTGTACGCATTATCATTCATACCGGGAATATGTACATAACCCAATTGACCATTACTCAATCGCTCTACTTCATCCTGATTTCTCTTCACCCATCTTCTATACAACAATCCGTTTTCTTCACCGGTAGCAATAGGCTTTATGGTTACTTCCGTTTTGGTAGTACCGTCTACAAGCGTCAGTAATGTATTTTGTCCGGCTTTACGATTCAGGTACTGAGCGATATCCGTATCTGCTGCAATGGTTACACCATCGATGGCTTCAATGATCATTCCGGGTTTGATATTGATATCCGCTCGATCCAATGGACCGCCTTTGATCACTTCTTCAATTTTATAACCTACTCCTTTATAATTCTGATCATAGAAGACACCTAAAGAAGCTGTTGCATCTGCATTGGCTACAAATGAATTATAAGAAGCACCACTATGACTCACATTCAACTCACCCAATAATTCACTCAGCATTTCTGCGAATTCGAAATTGTTACCGATGTGTGCAAGATGACGCTCATAATCGGGTTTATAACTATCCCAATTAACACCATGCATGGTTCTGGTATAAAAAGTTTCTTTGGTTCTGCGCCATACATGCTCAAACATGAATTGTCTTTCTGCCGCTACATCCAATGTCATTTCACCATTGATACTAACTACATCTCTCTTACCACTGTTCGGTTCGATTTTTGAAATGCCTCCATTGGCTGCTAAGAAAATATTTTTCTGCTCCTTATCCCATACCATATTTCCACCTTGAGCATTCAAGGTTACCAGCATCTTGGTTTCGCGAGTACGCAGATTGGTGGTCCAGAGATTCACGCCTCTTTCAAAACGTGTGAGATAGTAAAGGGTTTCGCCATCCTTACTCACCAATGCATCACTCATTTGAGATGAATGGATCGTTAATTTGGCTTTGCGCATATTCAATCCTTCCCACTCAATCACCACACTGTCTTTTTTTGCTGCTGATTTTTTGCCGGTATCTGCTTTAGCTTTGGTGTCTTCTATTTCTTTTTGCAACGCAGCATCTTCTTTACTCAGTTTGAATTTGTCAAATGCTTCTTGTGTGAAGAACATAGCGTACACATCTGCCTGAGCACCGCCACTCTGTGCTACCGCTTTCAAACCATCTCTATTGCTGAACCACATCATGGCTTTTCCACCTAGTATCCATTTTGCACGACTATCATTAAAACCACTTTCAGTGAGGTTAATCGCTTTTCCTTTTCCATCTGCAGACACCAATCCTATTTCGCCCGGAGCAACACCGGGAACAGAATAATCAAACAAGAACCATTTACCATCCGGACTCCACTGGAAGTACTGATCATTATCACCATTCGAGAACAATTCTTTATCAGTAAGAATGGTTCTGGTTTGTTTGGTAGCAATATTGTACACTTTCAGTGTCATTCTGTTTTCAATAAAAGCAATTTCTTTTCCATCTGGTGAATAAGCAGGCTCATAGTTTTCATTGTTGTTAGCAATAACTGCCGTCTCATTCAATACAGTAGATGCATAGAAATAAGGCTCTTCGCTTCTTTGTTTCTTGGTTTCAAATATTTTCCAGCTATTGCCTCTTTCAGAACTGTATAAGAGTGTTTTACCATCAGGAGAAAAGCTTACCAATCTTTCCTGCTCCGGTGTGTTGGTAATTCTTTTGGTAACACCTCCATCCACACTGCTTACAAATACTTCACCGCGGAAGATATATGCAACTTCTTTTCCATTGGGAGAAACAGCCATATCTCTTACGCCGCCATTCACAGGTACCACTCTTGTATTATTACTGCGTATATCAGTTACAATATTGACACTCACTTTCTGTGGACGTGCATTTCCTTTCATGGTATACAGTTCGCCATCATAACCAAAACAAAGCGTACCATCACTCGCTACACTGAGGAAACGAACAGGGTGTTTTTTGAAGCTGGTCAATTGCTGAGACTTACCACCATCGATTCCCAATTTGTGTACATTGAAAGAACCGCTTTCTTCACTCAAATAATAAAATGCTTTATCGGCATCGGTGAAAACCGGGTTTCTATCTTCACCATTGAATGTGGTGATTTTTTTATGTGTCTTTGCATTGTTATCATAGATCCAGATATCTCTGGCGATCCCGGAAGTATGGTGTTTACGCCATTGGTTCTCTCCTCCTTTTTTATCCTGATACAACATGAATTGTCCATTGCTGCTTAGATTTACCCATTCTGCAGGCGTGGTAAGCACTTGCTCTACACGACCTCCATTCACAGATACTTTATATAATTCGGGTTGTGAACCGGTGGGGTAAGTACGATTGCTCGCAGCATCCTGACGGGTTGAACCAAAGAGTACAGCTTTATTATCCGTAGTAAAACTATAAGGAAATTCCGGTACGGAATGATAGGTGAGTCTTTTTGGTTCTCCACCCTCGGCAGCTACTAAAAAGACATCAAAATCGCCATAACGATCGCTTGCAAAAGCAATCTGTTTGCCATCTTTACTCCAGATTGGCATGAGGTCATTGGCTTCATGCAAGGTGAGCATGGTAGCCGTACCTCCTGAAGTGGGTACTTTATAAATATCTCCTTTGTAGGTAAATGCGATGGTTTTACCATCGGGTGAAATAGCCGAATAACGCATCCAGTTAGGATCGTTTTGAGCTGATGACTGTAAACAAGCCATCAAAGAAAACAAGGCAATGGATAATTTTCTCATATCAGAAATTAAAATGAAGCGGTAATTTAAGAAAGAACTGGCAAGATTTTCGGGGAGTTTGATAAAAGAAGGCAGTAATCGGTAAAGGTGGATTTTCAGTATCTTGTTTTGTGTAGAATGGGCCGCAGATTTTTATGATAGATTATGATTTTAAATTATTTATCTGCGCTCATCATCACAAATCATAAAAATCTGCGGCCCATAAAACAGACTCATGAAATCATCTTTGTTATTCATACTAGTCCTCTGCTATTCAAGTTCTATAGCCCAGCAGCGAGTAAGCGAGATGGGTTTGAAGATTGGTGTTCTTGAAACCGGAAAGCTCAATAGCATTACCGATGTGAAAGGTGTACAAGTGGGACATACCACAATGATTCGCGGCACTGATATACGTACCGGTGTTACGGCTATTCTGCCCCATGCCGGTAATCTCTTTCAACAAAAAGTACCTGCTGCTATCTATGTAGGAAATGGATTTGGTAAACTGGCCGGCAGCACACAAGTAAAAGAACTGGGTAATATTGAATCACCCATTATTCTCACAAACACATTAAGTGTAGCCACTGCTATGGAAGCAGTGATTGATCATACCCTCTCTCAAAAAGGAAATGAAGAAGTACAATCCGTCAATGCAGTAGTGGGTGAAACCAATGATGGCGGATTGAATGATATCCGCAGTAGACATGTGCGTAAAGAAGACGTGTTGAATGCTATTCATACTGCTTCAGATAGAATAGTAACAGAAGGCTCAGTGGGTGCGGGAACGGGTACTGTTTGTTTTGGTTTCAAAGGAGGTATTGGTAGTTCTTCCAGAAAATTACCGGAGAGCTTAGGTGGCTATACGATTGGCGTACTCGTGCAAACCAATTTTGGTGGTGTATTAGAGATCAATGGAGCGCCTGTTGGACAAGAACTTGGTCAATTTAGTTTTAGTAGGGAGTTGAGTAAGAAATCTGATGGCTCTTGTATGATCGTAGTGGCTACGGATGCGCCATTGGATAGTCGCAACCTGGAACGCTTAGCCAAACGTGCATTCATGGCATTGGCGAAAACAGGAGGTATCGCTTCCAACGGTAGTGGTGATTATGTGATTGCATTTTCAACAGATAGTAGTTTAAGAGTGCCGCATGTAGCCCGTACAAAAACAATTACTTCGTCATTATTGGTGAATGATGCTGTTACTCCTTTATTTCTTGCCGCCATTGAAGCTACTGAAGAAGCCGTGTTGAATTCTTTGTTCATGTCTAAGACCATAAAGGGAAAGAATAATCGTGAAGTACCGGGATTACCGGTGGAGAGAGTGAAAGAAATTTTAAAGAAGTATAACAAGATTAAATGAGGAGGATGGAACACGGATTGTCATGATAGTCATGATCAATCATGATTTTTTTAAAAACTATCCGCGTTGATCATGAAAATCATGAGAATCTGTGTTCTATTATACAAAAAACTCTTACTTGCATCATGATTAGTTATATCAACGGAGCATTTATTGATTCAACAGCCGCTGCCATCCCCGTCAACGATCTGGGTTTACAACGTGGGTATGGTGTTTTTGATTTCTTACGTGTAAAAGGGTCACAACCTCTTTTTCTACAACAGCATATCGATCGATTGTATCGCTCATTGGAATACATGCGTTTACAATTACCACATCGTAAAGAAGAATTGATCACCATCATTCAATCCTTGATCGATCAAAATCAATTGCCACACTCCGGTATTCGTATCACCGTAACCGGCGGTGCTTCACCGGATGGATATACACCCGTTGAGCCGCATCTCATCATTGTACAACAGGCCATTCCTGAACCACCTGATACCATGCTGACATTACCCTATCAACTTGTTACCCATCATTACCGTAGACAATTACCCGAGGTAAAAACCACTGATTATCTCATGGCCATTTGGTTACAACCTTGGATCAAAGAGCAAGGCGCACAAGATGTGTTGTATCATGCCGATGGATGGGTGAGTGAATGTCCGCGTTCCAATTTCTTTATGATCACACAAGAAAATGTTCTTATAACCCCCAAGGAAGGAATGTTGAAAGGAGTAACAAGGGCCAATATCCTTTCTGTAGCCGGGGAAATCATGCAGGTAGAAGAAAGACCGGTAAGTTTGGAAGATATCCGCAATGCCAAAGAAGCTTTTGTTTCCAGTTCTACCAAACGAATCATTCCGGTAACCGGGATTGACAATTTATTTAATCAACATTATGATAATGACAGTATAGTTAAAAGATTATTTCAGAGTTTAGTTGAACTGGAATTACAGTTTTAATCTACTCAATTAGAGTCGATTACTAATCAGTAAACATTTCTAAAATAGACCTTAAAAGCAACTTGTTGTACGCTACTACGTGATCTATGCAGAGAAGATGTCCGCTATTGTTGATTTTCATACAGAGTAGAACTCTATTTTGGAAATTCTGCATTTACTAAAAGTCAAAATTCAGTAGCGCATTTTCTTTACAGAACAAACGAAAACGAGAAACATTTAAAATTAGCTTTTGCAAGCGATTTGTATCATAGCTTTAAAAGCCCAACACTAGTACCACTATTGCACTCAGAGCATCAAACATACAGATTCAGTGAAACCACGATTACATTAGTAGCCCCCAAACAAAATGAGCTACGCAAAGACTGGCAGGAAAATCGTTTGACACATTTTCCATTTTGGGGTAAATGCTGGCCCGCCGCAAAAGCATTGGCAGGTTTTCTGGTGCAACATCCCCATTATGTTCAGGACAAAAAAGTATTGGAACTGGCGGGCGGACTAGGGCTCCCATCACTCATTGCCGCTCAGTATGCAAAAGAAGTATGTTGTTCTGATTTTCTTCCTGAACCATTGCAGTATGTGCAGGCATCGGCAACATTAAATGGTATACTGCATCTAACTACGCGATTGATTCATTGGCAACAACTTCCTAAAGGTCTCACTGCTGATGTATTACTATTGAGTGATATCAACTACAACCCCTCCGATTTTGATGCACTCAATCAAATGCTCCAATACTTCTTAGACCAAGATACCCTCATCTTATTGAGTACACCACAGCGCATCATGGGTAAATCTTTTATCGAAAAGTGGGCGCCTTATCAACAGCATCATGAAGTGTTTGGTAATGATATTAGTTTGTTCGTTTTGGGCGGTTTGTAGAAATTTTATCCGAATTGTAAGGATACTCAAATGTGGATGATACCAAATAAAAAACCGCTTCATTTTAAGCGGTTTTTTAAAAAATATTATTTCTATGAGTCATTACACAATGATATCTTTTTGCATAGTGGTAAGTTTGGTTGATTGATAATGCTAATATACAGAATTATTTATATCGCTATAAGTAAATTAGCATTTAGTTAAGAACGTCGGTATAGAAACTATGTTTATAATAGCCTGATTTTATTGAGGTTATGTTGTGATATTTTTTTATAAAGTTGCCTTGCAATCCGCTTAATCCATTTCTTACATAAACATGAATTTCCAGATAAGAGTTTCGAGAATTTAATATTTCCTTGATCTTAATATCCGATCCAGCTTCGTTAACAATGCGAAAAAATCTAAACTGAGCTGCATTTGTTTTTGTGTCTTCGAATAAGGCTTGCAGGCCTCCTTGTAAATAGGAAATACCAACTTCATATCCCTCAAAAGAGGCAATAAGCTCAGAAGAAATATCAGCTCCACTTGTATTCGTTCTTTCTCGATGAAAAATTCTTATTTGTAAATCGTAGGCTTTAAATAATGAAGTATTAACGATTTTAAATCTAAGGTGTTCTGCAATATCTCCATTAGCAGGTAGTTGAGCGATGTGCGTACAAATATTAATTGATGGCTTTAGAATTATTATTAACAGTACAATAAATATTAATCCACCGAATATTTCTGTTAAAAGACCATCTAACCTTGCAATAGAATAGTTTTCATAGTCTGGCTTTATTCTAAAAAAAATATAAGTTAGAATACTTATGCATGTTACTATAAAGCAAAATAAATTAAATACCATTTTTTTCATGTAGGTCTATTTTGGTTAATAGAAATAAAAATATTGATTTTTTATAGCAAAAAATTTCTTGTAAATGAGTGTGCCGCAGGCAAAGCGGCTAAGACAAGTCGTATATCTGTAAAGAAGAAAATAACTGATTTAGTTCCTATAGCAATGAAGTAAGAACATCTTATTTACATTGGTTTTTACAATGGTATTACTTAATTAAAAGCGCCTGAATTAGGTATACTCTTTGGAGTTGCAATCAGAAAAATTATTAATACAAATTAATCAACAGGAGGAGTCACAATTACTATTCTACAAATACATTTCTTTTTTTTAAAATAAAAGAACGCTACAACATGGGTATCACTACTGAAGCAAGTCATTTGCTAAAAAAATTCGCTCTAGTTATTTTAATAGAACACGGATTATCATGATTGTCATGATCAGTCATGATTTTTATCCGCGTCAATCATAACTATCATAATAATCTGCGGCCCATCCTTCACTAAAAAAAGCAAGGAATAATCTTCCCCTTATTACGCTGATCAAAAAACCAGATAAAAGAAATTTCACTACTACCGGTAAACCCATTGCTTTTACGCAGATCTGACTGAGTAATATCATAACTAATACCAACTTGAAAACTTTCCGTTCTCAATCCGGTATATGGATATATAGCATCACCTGCTCTCAACCAAGCTCCTGTATATAAATGATAGCCACTGCTACCAATACCCCAGCCATAAGCTCCGCCGATCACAGCTTGCGTATTCCTTGCCTGTTGCATCAAGTTGGCACTCAAGAAAATTTCATCCTGCTCATTTGTTTTTAGTAAAGCACTTCCATGCAATACATATCTACGTGCGAGTCGACTATTTTGTCCGGTAAAAAAATTCAGTCGCGGACCCGTGAGATGAAAAGCGGCTGCTCCGAAACTAAATGCATTGCCGGCTTCATCTGCATAATTGTATAAGATACCTGCATTCACAGAAGCATATGCCACTGAGCGGTTGTTGATACCCTCACCACTGGGTACTGACAAATTAAAACCACTGCTGGTAAATTGATTGCCAAAACTGACCTTATTAAAGTCTACCACATTTCTCCCAAAAGCCGCTTGTATACCAATACCAATCGATTGATTTCCCTCTTCATCCAATCCCTTATTGAATCCTGTTGATAAAGCGATATAACTATTCTTATAAATACCACCGGCTGCTACATCATACATGGCATGTAATCCCAAACCCCATCGATCGCGCTCAGGTAATTGTTTGCGCATGATTCTGGTATCAAAAGAAACAGCAGCCGTTTGATAAGGCGTTGAGATATTCGCCCACTGGTTTCTAAAATTCACCGCCAACCGTTGCGATTCATCCATATACCCCGTCAATGCAGGATTGAAACTCAAAGGAGAACTGAAATACTGAGAAAAATAAGGATCCTGTCCCGCTGCAATATTGCAGGAGAGGAGGAGTAAGAGGTATAGTGTTAGTTTTCTCATTTCTTGTTTATGGCCCGTGGACCATGGTCCATAGTCCATAGTCCATGGTGAAAACAATTTTTTACTGTGATCGAAGATGGTCTATAAATCATGGTAAAAACCAAAACCCCTTCCTACTATGGACCATGGTCCATAGTCCATAGTCCATGGTGAAAACAAAGTTTTTTACTGTGATCGATGATCGTCTATAAATCATGGTAAAAACCAAAACCCCTTCCTACCATGGACCATGGACCATCAACCATGGACTATCTCAACAACATCACCGTTCCCGTTCTTCTCACCACTTGGCCTTGAAGGTCTACTGCTTCGGCGATCCAAGTGTAGGCACCGATGGGTTGTGCTACGCCTAAGTATACACCATTCCATCCTTCCGCAGACGTAGCACTGTTGGTGGAGAAGATCATATTACCCCAACGATTGAATACTTTGAAATAATTCAATTGACGCATACCCACCAATATCGGAAACAGTCGATCATTTTGTCCGTCATTGTTGGGGGTAAATCCTTCTGGCACAAAAACATCTGTACCCGGAATAATTTTTATGAGTACGGTATCTGTTGTTACACAACCTATATCCGATGTTATAGACACTGTATACAAAGTGGTTTCATTCACCGTAATAATAGGTGAAGCAATCCGTGGCTGATTCACACCTGCTACCGGTGACCACAAATATTGATTACCGATATTGCCTCTAGCATTCACCGTCACCGCTACACCACGCAATGTTTCTACATCCGGATAACGAACAGACCTGGCAGCAGTTCGTACAATATATTCCATTGTTTTACTGGCACTCACTGCACAGTTTGGATTACTGGCGGTTAACCTCACCTGATAAACACCCGGTGTAATATATGCGTATTGCGTAGAGAATTGATTGGAACTAGAGCCATCACCAAATTCCCATAGCCAGTTGATACCACCTGCATTATTGGTTTGTGATCTGTTTTGAAAAGAAGCGCTTACACCCACACAAGTATTGGTAACAGCAAAATCAACGATGGGTTGCGACAATAATTCCAATACAATATTTTCTGATGCTTGTCTGGTACAACCTTGTGCAGAAGTAAAACGAACCGTATAAGTTCCCGCAGTGGCAGCAGTATAAGTAGCAGTAGTGGCACCCGGAATGGTTTGTCCGTTTCGTAACCACTGATAATTGGTAGCTCCCGATGCGGTTAATGTGAGTGTGCCGTTTTCACAAATAAAGTTAACCGGAGGTGTTTGCAATTGTCCCGAAGGAATTGGGTTTACGGTAACCGATACCGGCAAGCTACTCCTACAACCGGTTACATTACTGGTAGCACGAATATAGTAGGTACCTGAATTGTTGATTTGGGCAGGATTACCAATCTCTGCATTCAATGCCGCATCGATATAATAATTGAAGCGCAGATTGTTTTCACTTCCTGCAATGATTTCATTGCGTGTAAGATCAATCAATGATGGCGCACAAACGGCGGTTGGATTATTCACCACCAATACCGGCGGCGGATTGATAACAACCTGCACCGGCACTACAGTACTACAGCCTGTTGTGGGTGTTCCTTTGATATAGTAAGTTCCTGATTGTGCAATGGCATTGGCATTGTTTAAAGTAACGGTGCCTAGTGCATCTGTGAAATAAGTATAAGTAAGTCCGGTAGTGCTTCCATTCGTAATCGCAGCACCAGTAATATCAACGGTATTCGGTGCACATACAGCAGCCGGTGTATTCACCACCATGGCCGCTTGTGGTAGAATAGCAACGTTTACGGGTCTGATAACAGAACAGTTGTTGACGGTTTCAATAGCACGTATATAATAAGTACCACTAGTACCAACAGAAGAAGGTGCTGTAAGTGCTGTGCTGGCAGTGGCGTTGGTCCAGTAAGAATATTGCAACCCTGCACTGCTTCCGGTGGTAATGGCAGCGGCGGTAAGATTGACGGTGCCGGGAGAACAGATCGGTATGGGGTTGGTAATATTCAAAGTTGGTAATGCGTGAACGGTCACCACAACAGGTGCTGCGGTATTGGAACATCCATTTGCATCTGTAACGGTAACACTGAATGTACCTGAATTGGTAATATTGGAAAGGGTATTGGTTGTAGCACCATTACTCCATAAATAGCTGACAGCGTTATTGGCAGTGAGGTTTACGGAGTTGCCGGCGCAAAAGGTGAGTGAACCGTTGGGGGTGATGGTGGCAACGGGTAATGCGTTAATTGTTTTAATAGATGTTACTGTATTTGTACAATTATTTCCATTTGTTACTGCATAGGATACTGTTGTTGTTCCTACTGTTGATCC
>JAAXIF010000051.1 GCA_012270485.1 Sphingobacteriales bacterium
GCTTTTTCCCGTTAACTCTAACCAAGAATGGACAACTTTTTGGGGGAGCCTACATGCCTACAAGCATACAATACTCGTTCCTCTATACCAAGCTCTTTCAGGATAGGCTTGAATACTCTTTTCTGTAGGTTATTATCATCTATTGGTAGACCATTAATTGATTGGAATATTAAATCATCAGATTTTTTATTCTGAAGTAATGGAATTAGAAGTTCAAATAAATCATCTGTCAAGGGCAACACTCTTTCCTTCCCATTCTTTGTTTCCTTTCGTTTCCTCTGTACAGAACTACTTCCTTTTAATGAACGAGCTAGAACTTCATTTATTAGTATTATTCGTTTATTCAAATTCACTTTCCCAACCCTCAAACCAATAGCTTCCGCATTTCTTACACCCGTTTTGAATATGAAGTATATAAATGGGTAATAGTGAGAATGTGTGTATCTCGAAGATTTAGGGCAATAAGTATCATTTTTAAAGGCATCCAAAATCTTCCTTATTTCTTCCTCAGTAAATGGCTTTCTTTTGGGTTTTGGTAACTTTTTACCCCTTCGAGGCTGTACATCCTCTATAGGATTATTCTTCCAAATACCAGACTTAACTAGCCATTTTACATATGTCTTGAGCATTGTTAACCTCCTATTGTAAGTACCCACGCAAAACTGTTCACTTTTGAATTTTACTAATACATTCTGTTCATCTACTACTCCCCATTTACGGATCATATTTCTGAATGCATTGTAATTGGTATTTACCTCACAATCCATATTAATATAATCCTTTACCCAAGCTTCATATTGTTCTGTAAAACCCATTTTAGGGGTATTTGTAGTTGTAAATCCTTTGTATTTAACTAGTGAATTATCAAAATTCCCTAGTGCCATATCCTGTTCAATTTCTGAGGCAATCTTCTTAGCCTGTATAAGATTGACTTTTGTAAAGGCGGAAAGATTTAGGGCATATCTGATACCCTGAAATCTCCATCTGAGCCTAATGCGTTCCCTGTAGTTTTCAATGGAAACTGTTCCTTTTTGATTTTTGATACCCATTTGATACCCATTTTAGATTTGATGGGTGTCATCTGTGAAATTGAATTCTTTGAATCAGAAGATTGGTAAGAATTGATTACTCTCCGAAACCCTTACCAGATAAGGGGTATAAAAAAAGTCAGCCTAATTATAGGCTAACTTTTACTGTGGAGAATACCGGATTCGAACCGGTGGCCTCTTGCATGCCATGCAAGCGCTCTAGCCAACTGAGCTAATTCCCCTTATTTTTCTCACTTAATGATGAGGATTGCAAATGTAGGCGCTGAGCTGCTTCCAACAAAATTTTAATCTATATCCATCCCCTCTCCTTAAACATATCATACCCAATTTTCAAAGACTCTTTGATCTGACCCATGATCACCGGATCTTGTTTTTTGATATGAAAACAACTTTTCCCTTTCAAACATTTCAGCAATTCCGGCTTGAAGACTTTTTTCATATCGGGGGCTGCATAAACGGGCATAAAATAAAATCCTACGTATCCTTTCTGTACCAATATTCCGGCAAACCATACTTCCTCTTTTTTTCTGCCTTGTATCTCTACTGTTTTCTGACTGATCAGACATAACATACCTCCATATCCTCCAATCATTTTCAGTTTCTTTTTCTCATAAGGCAACATCATCTTTTTGATGGCTTCAAAAATGGATACCATTTCCGGTTGCCCGGCAGACTTATCCGAATATTTGATGGTAGGTTCTTTCTTTGCTTTTTCAGGCTTTGTTTTCGTTACAGCTTTCACTTTTTTTGTTGCCGGTTTTACAGCTTTCTTAACTGCCTTTTTTGCTACTGCTTTCGCCATGATAAATAGTTATGCTTACAAATTAACTCGCCCTCTTTGCATTTGCAACACCCCCCATAAAAAAAGTCCGGAAAGAAATTCCGAACTTTTTGACTTTTGACTTTTCACTTTTGACTTATTCTTACTCCCAAATCTCACCTTTCCCCTCCAGCCACTCTTTCACCGCTTCAGTGGTCACAGATTTTGGACGTTCAATCGGCAAACCGAGTGCTCTGTCCCAACATAAGCTGGCGAGTACACCCAACGCTCTGCTGACAGCAAAGAGAACAGTGTAGAATTCGTATTCTACCAGCCCATAATGTACCAACAACGCACCACTATGTGCGTCTACATTCGGCCATGGATTTTTCACTTTACCTAATGATTCAAGAATGGGAGGAACGGTTTCATATACTTTCCAAACTGTATTCACCAGTTTATCATCCGGCATGTGTTTTTTACCAAATTCCATTTGTGCAGTGAAGCGAGGATCGGTTTTACGCAATACTGCGTGACCATAACCCGGCACTACTTTACCACCTGCCAATGTTTTCTGTACGTAATCAGCGATCTGTTCTTTGGTAGGATCATCTGTTCCCAGTTGTTCCTGCATTTCAAAAATCCATTTGATCACTTCCTGATTGGCCAATCCGTGTAAGGGACCTGCCAAACCATTCATACCTGCTGCATAACTCAAATAGGGATCACTCAGCGCTGATCCTACGAGGTGTGTAGTATGCGCAGATACATTACCACCCTCATGATCGGCATGAATGGTCATGTATAAACGCATCAGTTCTTTGAAGCTTTCATTTTCATAACCCATCATGTGCGCCAGGTTACCTGCCCAATCCAACAGACCATTGGGTTGAATATGTTCGTTATTCTTGTATTTACGACGATAGATATAGGCCGCGATACGTGGCAAACGGGCAATCAGATCCATGGCATCATCGTAAACCGGATTCCAATATTCTTTTTTATTGATACCCTTTGCGTATTCTTTTGCAAAATTACTTTCAGTCTGCAATGCCATCACACCCGTAACAAACATGGTCATAGGATGGGTATTGATAGGCAATGCATCAATCGTATGAAACACATGATTCGGCACATGGCTTCTTCTCTGCCATACACTGGTAATGTGATTGGCATCTTCTTCTGTTGGCAATTCACCCACCAACATCAGATAAAATAAACCTTCCGGCAAGGGTTCTCCACCACCGGGTACTTTGGGAAGTTTCTCCTGTAATTCAGGAATAGAATAGCCTCTGAATCGGATACCTTCCTGAGCATCCAGTAAACTTGTTTCCGTTACTAAACCGGTAATACCTCTCATTCCCTGATAAGCTTGTGCAAGAGTTACTTCACCGATCTTTTTATTTCCGTGTGTTTTGAGGATGTCTTTTATCTCAGCATTCGCAGCATCTGCTTTTGCCTTGAAACGATCTTTAATAATTCCCATTTCGTAAAATTTTAGCTATGGCAAACGTTAAAAAAATGATTAAATGTCTTGTTAGATTGCGTCTGGGAGCGCTAAAGGTAAAACAAGTTGCCATGCTCAACAAAACTTATGCCATGAAGGTTGTGTAAACTCCGTTAAAATCACTTTGGCGCCTTGCGGTATAGAAATATCACTACAAAAATAAATATCAAATTGGGAATCCATGCCGCCAATAAGGGCGGAAGATCACCTTTGGTGGAGAAAATGGTAGAGAATCTGTCTGTCAGGATGAATAAAGCTGCCGTTACAAAACCCACCGCAAGGTGCACCCCACTTCCACCCCTCACTTTTCTTCCCGCAACAATGGCACCGATAAGGGTTAGTAGTAAAACCGTAATACAGGTGGCATCTCTTCTATAACGTTCCACTTTTAATCCATTCAGCCCCTCAGATCCACGCAATTCTTCCAGTTCAATGAATCGATCGAGTTCGGGTGTGGTTAATTTATCTTTTGTGTATTTATCCCTGCTCAGATCCAATGGTTTGAAATTGAAATCCATGACTTTATCTTGAATCATCGTAATATCCTCTTTCAAATCATACACTTTTCGAAACAAAACACCTTCCAATTTCCATTTTCGGGTTGCGGTATCCCAAATGATTTGATCGGCCCTAGTATTTTCCGTTACCTTATTATTCTTCATCCGAAAAGAAAAAAATGGACCGCCCCTTTTTGTTAGTGTATCATAAGCATAAATACCGGCATAGGTAAAAGAATCAATACGTAAATAGATATGACTACTGGTACTGACCAATGCATTGTAGGTATTATTCTTATCGATATAATTGGCTTCAAAACTTCCTCTGATTTGATTGGCTTTTGGCACTACATACTGATTCGCAAACCAAAGAACACCGGCCAGTAAAATACCTCCCATCCAATAAGGTCTTAGCCATCTGCTGTAACTGGTACCGCTTGCCAGAATGGCAATGATCTCACTTCTGTTGGCCATTTTAGAAGTAAAAAAGATCACAGCAATAAACACAAATAGTGGTAACAACAGAGCTACGATATGCGGAATGAATCCATAATAATATTCGGTGATGATCTGTTGTACACTTAAACCCGAGCGGACGAAATCATCCGTCTTTTCACTCACATCTACAACGATGGCAATCACCGCAAAAAGAAAGATGGAAAAAAAGAAAGTGGTCAGAAATTTCCGCAATATGTACCAGTCGAGTTTCTTCATATCAATAAACCAAAGATAACGACTCGTTAGAAGCTGCAAGCATTACATGGATGTACAGGCATATTTCTGTCTGATTAGAGTCTTTTTTTAACTTTTTCCAGCATTTCTCTTTTCCATGAACTGAAATCGCCTGCCAGAATATGTTGTCTGGCTTCTCCTACCAACCAGAGGTAAAAAGACAAGTTCTGAATACTCGCCAATTGCATTCCCAGAATTTCTTCTGCCACAAATAAATGTCGCAGATAGGCCTTGCTATAAAACTGACTCATTTCATTCGGCAGTCCGGGATCAATGGGTGAAAAATCACTGGCCCATTTTTTATTTCGGATATTGATCACTCCTTCCGTGGTGAAGATCATCCCATTTCTACCATTACGCGTCGGCATCACACAATCAAACATATCAATACCTCTATCTATTCCTTCCAGAATATTCCATGGCGTTCCTACACCCATTAAATAACGAGGTTTATCAATAGGTAAATACTCGGTACACAACTCGGTAAACTCATACATCATTTCTTCAGGCTCACCCACACTGAGTCCACCTATGGCATTACCCACTGCATTTTTGGAAGCAACGTATTCGCAAGAAGCTTTTCGCAGATCTTTGTAAGTACTACCCTGTACAATAGGAAATAAATTCTGCGTGTATCCATATTTATCGGGTGTTTCAGCTAATCTGGCAAAACATCGATCTAACCAACGATGGGTGAGTTCCATACTTTTTAGTGCATAACCATACTCACTGGGATAAGGCGGACATTCATCAAAAGCCATAATGATATCAGCACCGATGCTGCGTTGGATATCCATCACGGATTCAGGTGTGAACAAATGTCTGCTCCCATCAATGTGGGATTGAAACATCACACCTTCTTCTTTGATTTTACGATTCGCAGCCAAAGAGAACACCTGATAACCGCCACTATCGGTGAGGATGGGACGATCCCATCCATTGAAACGGTGCAATCCACCCGCTGTTTCCAATACTGCGGTACCCGGACGCAAGTATAAATGATAGGTATTCCCCAGAATAATCTGTGCAGACACATCTTGTTTCAGCTGTTGTTGTGTAACAGCTTTTACGGTACCCACGGTGCCTACCGGCATAAAAATGGGCGTCATGATCTCCCCATGATCAGTGGTGATTTTACCTGCTCTAGCCCTACTATTCTCTGCTGTTCCCTGAAGATCAAATGTCAATACCGCCATTTGGCAAAAATAGGTAACTATGTCTGATCTCTGATTTCAGATGTCTGATTTAGGATATAGGGCATGGGGAACACTTATTCACTTTGTGTTTTATTTGAGATATCTGAAATCAGACATCCGACATCAGACATAGTCCGACTTTGTTTTCCACATCTTCACAAGCCACTCAAACATAGACTGTTGAAGCACTATTTTTGCGGGATGACGATACCAACTCTGCTCTGGGACATTTGTTTCTATGCATTCTGTGGCATAATTGCCATTCAGTTGTTTTATTATCTCTATTTTTTTCAGCGACTTGCTTTTTTCAAAGTACCCGATAGAACTGCCAATATGGAGCATCCGGTATCGGTGGTGATCTGTGCCAGAGATGAAGCACATAATCTGGTGAAAACGTTACCGGGTGTTTTGGTACAGCAATACAGAACCACACATGAAGTGGTGTTGGTGAATGATAATTCTACAGATGATACCAAATATCTTGTGGATGAATTCAAAAAGATGTTTAAAAATATCAACTACATTGAACTCACACAGGAAGCCAAGATGATCAGTGGTAAGAAATTTCCATTGTCGATGGGTATCAAAAGTGCGAAACACGAAATTCTTTTATTGACCGATGCAGATTGTGTTCCGGCTTCTGAATATTGGATCCAACGGATGCAGGAATGTTATAATGAAGGAACCGAAATTGTTTTAGGATATGGGGCTTATCATAAGAAGCCGGGGCTTCTAAACAAACTGATTCGCTTTGAAACTTTTCATACTGCTATACAATACCTCTCTTATGCACTAGCAGGGATCCCTTACATGGGTGTTGGTAGAAACCTTAGCTACAAAAAAGATGTGTTTCTAAGAAACAAAGGATTCTCTTCCATTAATCAGATACCAAGTGGAGACGATGATTTGTTTATTAATCAAGTCGCAAGAAAAGACAATACCACTATTTGTATTGATCAGGAAGCGCATACACTTAGTGAACCCAAAACTCGTTGGAGTGATTGGATGACACAGAAATACCGTCATTATACCACCAGCAATTATTATAAATCCAATCACAAAGTTTTGTTGGGATTGTATTCATTTTCTTTATTCTGGCTGTACCCTTTATTGGCAGTATCCATCATTTTTTACAATTGGTGGATGGCATTGGCGGTATTTGGTGTTCGTTTTTTGATACAGGCTGTTGTTTTGTATAAGTCCATGAAAAAACTGAACGAAAAAGACCTATGGCCTTGGTTTTTATTTTTTGATATTTGGATGTTCTTTTATTTCATCTTTACCGTTCCCGCTATATGGAAAGCACCCCGCAAAAACTGGGATTGATCCTGAAATACTTCGATGATTTCACCCCGCATCAAATCAAACAGTTTGAAGCACTGGAAGAATTGTATAAAGAATGGAATGCCAAGATCAACGTGATCTCACGCAAAGACATCGACAGTATCTATTTGCATCATGTATTACACTCATTGAGTATTGCTGCCATTGCTGATTTTCAGCCGGGTACTGAAGTAATCGATATTGGCTGTGGTGGCGGATTTCCCGGTGTGCCATTAGCTATCTTTTTTCCTGAAGTCAAGTTTCATTTGGTAGATAGTATTGCTAAAAAATTGAAAGTAGTAGAAGCCGTTGCTGAAGGTGCAGGCATCAAAAATATTACTACACAACATACACGTGCAGAAGACATCAAAAACAGAAAATTTGATTTCGCTGTTTCGCGTGCGGTGGCTCCTTTGAAAGAGCTCTGGCAGTGGGCCGGACCTTTACTGAAGAAAGGACACAAGCAGGAGATGGCTAACGGATTAATTTGTTTAAAAGGTGGTGATCTGGCGCAGGAAATATTTGAAAGCGGATTGAGACCTAAAATGATGCCGGTAGATAAGATCTTTCCCGAATCATATTTTGATGAGAAGTATATTTTGCATGTAACCAAATAAATCCCTCTGCTCAACTCTGTGCCTTACTCTGTGTATCTCTGTGGTTAACCGCAGAGGTAAAAGAGTTTGGCACAGAGTTGCTCGGAGCGATTTTTTAAGGATGATACAATTGTTGGATCTTCTTTCTGTTTCCTACGATCCATACAATATCATCCCACTCCAATTGTGTGAAAGAAGATGGATTGAGGATACGTTCTCCTTTTCTTTCAATACCTACTACCAATCCATTTGTTTTCTCACGGATGCCGGATTCACGAATGGTCAATCCTTTCAAACGGGTATGTTCATCTACTACGATCTTTTCCAATTCCACCAACTCTTTTTCACTATCCGCATCTTCCACATAAGGCACCATGATTTTTCCGAACTCCAGCATTTGCTGATCGGTTCCAATGACGCCAATATTATCAAAGGGGAATATTTTTTCTGTTCGGGCAGGCGCGAACATCACATGATTACCTCTTTCGATGAAAGCGATATTAATACCATACGTCTCTCGCCATTGTAATTCTTCCAATGTTTTTCCAATAAAACCGGCATGTGGACTGATTTTATAATGGGTCAAGTGCGCATCCCAAGGCGAAAGATGACTTTGTGTTTTGTTTTGTTCTAGCAACTCACGCTCATGCAGGTTTTGCAAGAAGCGATCTTCCAGTCGCTGATAAAATTTTTGTAAACGCTGACGAAAAACCACACCAATCACAATCATGGCTACCAGCGTTCCTCCTACCGTTATCCAAAAACTAAATAACTGGCGAAGCATAAAGCCCACCAGTAAAACTGCAATCGCATTTCGGGCAATCTCTAGCATCACAAGCGGACCATGGCTATATTTTCTGTCGAGCCATAATGCAGCATAGGCACTTTTGCTCATTTTCTTTACCGTTAATGCCCAGATAAATGGCGCCATCACAATCAGTCCGATCAATGCTGCAATGATTTTAGCAGTTAATGGATCTGCTATTGACTTTTGTAAGAAAGGCTCTAAGAAATATGCTACCAATAAACTCAATGCAATCATAATAACGCCATTGAGAATAATGATCTGGATATAAAAATTCAATAATCGTTTCCAATTGCTTTCACTTTCGATGATCTGAGAACTACTACTATATTTTTCAAGTCCACGGATCCATTTCTCCGGGAGTACTTTTAGTAAGAACTGATACAATGGTTCTGCCAGCTTGATCATATAAGGGGTAGTAAAAGTGGTAATTACCGAAACCCCTACTGCAATGGGATATAAATAAGAACTGGTAACATTTAAAGACACTCCTAAAGTGGCTATGATAAAAGAAAACTCCCCGATCTGCGACATACTTGTTCCAGCTTGCACTGCTTGCTTCAAGGGTCTACCTGCTAATAATGCGCCACTGGCCACAAAAATGGTTTTTCTCAATATCACAGAAAGGGTAAGTATCAAAACAGGAACCGCATAGTCAACCAATATCTGCGGATCGATCAACATCCCTACAGATACAAAGAAGATTGCACCAAAAAGATCTTTTACAGAAGTAATGAGGTGTTCAATTTTATGTGCCTGTGTTGTTTCTGCCAGAATAGAACCCATGATAAAAGCACCCAGTGCAGCAGAGAAACCTACTTGATCAGCCAAAACCACCATCCCCAAACACAAGGCAAGGGATAATACCAATAAGGTTTCACTATTTAAAAAGCGACTTACTTTCTTGAAAAAAGTGGGTAGTAAAAAGATTCCCATCAGAAACCATAGACATAAGAAGAAAAGAAGTTTACCGATAGATAGGAACATTTGTGTGCCTTCAAATTGTTGACTGACTGCTACGGTTGATAATAAAACCATCAAGAGAATCGCTACCAAATCTTCGATAACAAGTACTCCAATAACCAGACTGCTAAATTGTTTTGTTTTCAGACCCAATTCATCAAATGCACGAAAGATGATCGTAGTAGAAGATATGGCTATGATACCACCTAAAAACATACTATCCATGTTCGACCAGCCCAATACCTGACCCATACCATAACCCAACATCATCATGAATGATAATTCTGTAATACCGGTAATGGCAGCAGAACCTCCTACTTTCACCAGCTTCTTAAAACTAAATTCAAGACCTAATGCAAACAACAAAAACACAACCCCAATCTCCGCCCATATTTTTATACCTTCCACATCACCAATAGTGGGAAATAATTTGAAATTGGGGCCAACAAGTAACCCCGCAATAATATATCCCAGTACTACAGGCTGTTTGAGTTTCTTGAAGAAAATGGTAATAATTCCAGCCGCACCTAATATCAGTGCCAGGTCTTTGATCAATAAAGGTAAATGCGCCATAATCCATTCTTTTTGTTTACAATTTTGCTGCTATCGAACGGCGATAATATACAAAAAAAATGGCAACCCTTTATGAATTGAGTAAACATTCTAAAACATGGTGTACAGCCGGACAAAAAGTAGAGTTCTTCAATGTAATGGCAGGGCGTTTGATCAGTACATCTTCATCGGTATAAGGAAATCTTTTGCAGTCAGAAGGTCTGTCTTCATAGATGCTGCAATAGTTATCAGCACCTAAGAACGGACAAGGTTTTGTTTTGGCGACATAATCACCATCCGTATCAAGATCTAAATAAGTATCAATGAATGCACTTTCCTTTAATCGAAGTGATTTACTGATGCGTTTGATATCGGGTGTTTTGAAACGCGGAGAATAATTTTTACAGCAATTGCCACAGGTGAGACAATCAATTTTTTGAAAGGCTTCTTCGTGTAAGTCTGGGAGTACTTTCAATACTTTATTCTTATCTGCACGTTGCAGAAATTGTTTGTATTGTTTCTGATGATCAGCGCTTAATTTCTCCCACGGCTCCATGTGATAATTTGATCAAAGTTAAATAGTTCCTTGGGTTTACAAGAATATGAGGTAAACCAACATGAAGATCATTAAAACGGCTAACCAGAAAATAGTTCCCAATATATTCGCTATCACTACCATGAAAAGATCTCCAAAACCATTGAGTATCAAAAATCCTTTATACGCGTAACAGATATATATGATTTGAAGTAACAGATTCGCCAATCCAATCCACAATTTACTTTCCGGGGGTAAAATACCTAAAAGCGGTAGAAATAACAGACTACTTGCCAACGATAAAAAACAGGTAAGTAAGAGGTACGCCACTAAATGCTCCGCATAGTTGTAGCCTTTGCCTTTGAATACCAACCAAAAGCCCAAAGCCATCAGTGGCGCTGTAATAAAAACCATGAGGTTCATTTTCTTTTCGAGCCACTCATTCAACTTCGCTTGTTTATCCGCCATCGTGGTCATAAATGCTTTTTTCTTTTCGGATTTAGCCAAGGCAATTTGTTCTTTATAGACAGATTCAGACCCCTGCATCGGATGAAAAATAGAACTCATGAAGACGGTGATACCTAATACCAATAATAAGAGTGTAAAAGGATTGAAATATTTTTTACGCTTTCCTTCTACAATATATTCTCTAAGTACTGTAGACGGTCTTACTACCAAATCTCTTAATAAGATCAATGCACCCTTGTCTGTATGCGTAAAAGCATGCAAAAACTCGTGTACCAGATGTTTGATATTGAACCGATGTATCGCTGTTGATTGACCACAATCAGGACAATGTTTAAAAGCCGGATCTAATGGCGTTGCACAGTTGGAACAATTCAGGGCAGTCATGTGTTATATTATAGAATTAAAAATATTTAAACTATTGGATTCACAGCTTATCAACCGGGTAAACAAAAGATGAATTTTCACGTTCGGTAGACTTACCTTTGCCGCGTTTAAAATTCTGCCTTCCCGGCGGTTATTTTTGTCTAACTATTTAAGTCTATCAATATTATGAATCTTTTTGAACAGCAGTCAGCCGAATTTCAAACAAGACATATCGGACCCAATCAAGCCGATACTGAGTCCATGCTCAAAACCATCGGTCTATCTTCGATGGAGGAATTGATCAGCAAGACCATTCCGGACAGCATCCGCATCAAAAAACCTTTGGGCATTCCTGCTGCTGTTAGTGAGTTCACGTATTTGACAGAATTGAAAAAGGTTGCTTCCAAAAATAAGCTTTACAAGAATTTTATTGGACAAGGATATTATGGCACGATTACACCCAGTGTGATCCTGCGTAATATTTTCGAAAATCCGGGATGGTATACCCAATACACACCCTACCAAGCTGAAATATCGCAGGGGCGTTTGGAAAGTTTATTGAACTATCAGACCATGGTAGCTGATCTGACCGGATTACCGATCTCGAATGCTTCTTTATTGGATGAAGCCACAGCTGCTGCTGAAGCCATGGCCATGATTTTTCACCACATCAATAAAACAGATGTGATCAGCAGACCTAAATTGTTTGTTGACCAACATACTTTCCAGCAAACCATTGATGTATTGATTACGCGTGCTGAGCCGATTGGTATTGAGGTAGTGGTGGGCGATTACCAAACCGCAACTATAGACAATTCCTATTTCGGTGCCCTGATCCAATACCCTAACAGCAAAGGTTCTGTAAATGATTACAAAGCATTCATTGATCAGGTTCATGCGGTTGAAGGATTGGTGATCATGGCTACTGATTTGTTAGCACTCACGGTATTAACTACACCGGGTGAGTTGGGAGCAGATGTTGCAGTAGGTAGTGCTCAACGCTTTGGTGTTCCGATGGGATTTGGTGGACCACATGCTGCTTTCTTTGCTACCAAAGATGATTTCAAAAGAGGCATCCCCGGTCGATTGATTGGCGTGAGCATTGATGCACAAGGCAATCGTGCTTTACGTATGGCGCTGCAAACAAGAGAGCAACACATTAAAAGAGAAAAAGCTACTTCCAATATTTGTACCGCACAAGCATTGTTAGCCAATATGGCTGCGATGTATGCGGTATATCATGGTGCAAGTGGATTGAAAAATATTGCTACACGTGTTCACCAGTTAACACAAGCATTGGCCGGCGAATTGAAAGCTTTGGGAGTAACCCTGCACAATGAAAGCTATTTTGACACTTTGCATGTATCAGGAATCAATATTGACACTTTGAAGAAAAATGCGGAAGCCGCAGAAACAAATTTCTTCTATACTGCAGATGCAGTTGTGATCAGTTTGGATGAAACCACATCTGTTGATGATGTGAATCATATTCTGAACATCTTCGCACAAACAACAGGCAAACAAGCAGCAACAGTCAACACACAAAATCTGTCAACTGTCAACTATCAACTCCCCACAACTCTCCAGCGTACATCCGCATACCTCACCCACCCTGTATTCAACACACACAGAAGTGAGAGCCAGATGATGCGTTATATCAAACAACTGGAGAATAAAGATCTTTCCCTGAATACCAGCATGATCAGTTTGGGTAGTTGTACCATGAAGCTGAATGCTGCTTCTGAAATGATTCCTGTTACCTGGCCGGAGTTTGGAGGGCTACATCCTTTTGTGCCTACATCACAAACAGCAGGTTATCAGCAGATCATTGATGAACTAAATGATTATCTCTGTAAAGTAACCGGATTCACCGCTTGTAGTTTGCAGCCTAATAGCGGCGCACAAGGTGAATATGCAGGATTGTTGACCATCCGCGCTTATCACGCAGCAAGAAATGAATCACACAGAAATATTGTCTTGATCCCGATCAGTGCACATGGTACCAATCCAGCAAGTGCGGTGATGGCCGGTTTTAAAGTAGTAGTAGTGAAGTGTGATGATGCAGGTAATATTGATGTTGCAGATCTGAAAGCTAAAGCTGAACAATACAAAGATACATTGGGTGCATTGATGGTGACTTACCCATCCACACATGGTGTATTTGAAGAAACCATCCGAGATATCTGTCAAACCATTCATGACAATGGTGGACTGGTATACATGGATGGTGCAAATATGAATGCGCAGGTTGGATTGACGAGTCCGGGTATGATTGGTGCAGATGTTTGTCACCTGAACCTACACAAAACATTTTCTATTCCACATGGTGGTGGTGGACCGGGTATGGGACCTATCTGTGTGAATGATAAATTGGCTCCATACTTACCCGGACATACTGCTTTAGGTAATGCGAATTTAGCAGTGAGTGCAGCGCAGTATGGTTCTGCAAGTATTTTGTTGATCAGTTATGCGTATATCAAAATGTTGGGTGAAGAAGGTATTCGTCAGTCTACCGAATATGCGATTCTGAATGCCAACTATATGAAAGCTAGATTGGAGCAGTATTATAAGATATTGTATACCGGAAAGAATGGTACTTGTGCGCATGAATTCATTGTAGATCTTCGTCCATTCAAACAAAGTGTGGGTATTGAAGCGGAAGACGTGGCCAAGCGATTGATCGATTATGGCTTCCATGCACCTACCATGAGCTTCCCTGTGCCGGGTACTATTATGATTGAACCCACAGAGAGTGAGGATAAGGGTGAATTGGATCGCTTCTGTGATGCGTTGATCTCTATTTATAAAGAAATCAAAGCCATTGAAGATGGGAAAGCAGATAAGAATGATAATCCATTAAAGAATGCACCACACACTCAAGCTGTTGTTTGTGCAGATGAATGGAAGCATGGATATAGCCGTCAGGAAGCAGCATTCCCATTGTATTATGTAACCCAGAATAAATTCTGGCCAAGTGTGGCGAGGGTGAACAATACACATGGCGACAGAAACCTGATCTGTACTTGTGAGCCGGTTTCTTCTTACATGTCTGAATAACTGAACTGCGAATAGGTTGGCAAAAAGCTACGGTCATTCCGTAGCTTTTTTTATGCTTCTAAGGCAACGAGTTGTTTTTCTAAAATCTGGATGAGTTTTTGTTTGTCTGATAAAGCAGATTCCATCTGTTCAATTTGCTTTTTCAATAAAACGATGATTTCTTGTTGTGCAGAGCCATAAAATGCAGACTCCTCCTCAAGTGTATCAAACATTTGTGCATTTACTTCGCGATACTTTGCATTGAGCATCTCCCCATCACCGGAGAGTAGCCATGTCATATTGAGTTCAGGAAAACGTTGTTCTATTTTACGGAGAATATTTCCGCCGAAAGAGCCCTTATTCTTTCGCTGTTTTCCTAAATAGCCATTGGATAAGCCGCATTCCATTTCAACAGTTCTGGCTTTTAATTGCTTGAAATGCATGAATACATAGAATCTTTCAGGTACTGTCATTGTGTATAATTGTTTAGAAAAAAAACGATGCTTCTATAGAAATCATAGAAAAGCGTTGATAGCTTTGTTTTGATTTGAAGCTGAACGAAGAAACCGATAAAATATAAATGCCGCAATAGGTATTTATACCTGATTTACCTTGAGTCATTCCGCAGGAACCCACCCCAATAAGGTAAATATGTGAATACTTCCATTTCGTCAGTAAGCACCTGCCGTAATACTTCGCGAGAGAAGTGTTTTCATCATTTTAAATGACAGCTTATGAAACAGTCAGAGTATCCTGAATGGGAAATGCAATCCAGATTATTGAATAAAGAAGAAGTAGCCAATCCAAACATTGTTTTGGATGAAGTCTTTGATTACGCACATTTACCGGAATGGAGATCCCTTCTTTGGGAATGGTTGAAAATAACAGTAAGTGGATCATACAATACTGAATCTGCCGAGTATGACAGGTATTCAATTTTGTACACGTATGAAAAATTACAAAAATTAATAGAAGCCGCTCATCTCATCTATGCGCAAAAAGAAACGTCTAAAGACTTAGAAAAAGAAAAAGAACAACATCTCTTTTGATGCAATATTCTAATCACATATTTATGTGAGTAAAATAATAAGTTGTTGTTTATCAGTACTTATCAAAAATACAATCGGTATCATAACATCATGAATGGCTTGTATACAGCTGTATCCACTTGTAGTTTTGCTCTCCGAAAACAACAACATGAAACATAAAATTTGGTTATGCATTCTGTTGGTCAGTGGATTCACACTACAACAAGAATTACAAGCGCAAGGATTTCTCAAGAAACTCAAAGACAAGGTTGAGAAAAAAGCAGAAGATATCTTAGATAAAAAAATTGCAGATAAAACAGGTAGTTCAGTACCGGGTGGCAATAACACACAAACAGGTAATGGCCCTGCAGTAAGTAGTTCTAAAAATGGTAGACCTACCAATACAACCGGAGAAGGTTTAAAAAATTCAAGTGTACCTGATGTGCTTCAACAAATACAGGAAGCAGATGCAGCCTATAATAAACAACAGTTTGGCGAGGCAAGATTTTCTGTTCAGCAAGCATTATTGGGTGTTGAATTGCAGATCGGTAAATCATTATTGCAGTCATTACCCAATGAGATCAACGGATTACCCAAAGACTCTACCGAAGATCGTGTCATGAGCACGCGTTATGGTTGGGCGAATCTTTCCATCCAACGCATCTATCAAAAAGAAAACAAGCAACTCAACTTGCTGATCGGCAATAATGCCATGTACAGTGGTATGCTGGATATGTATTTTGGATTTGCAGCCACACAGTCGAATGGTGAAACACAAAACACCAAACAAATTCGTATCAAGGGTAATAAAGCCATCATTCAATTTGAGGAGAGAGAGGGATATACGGTATTGATGCAACTTGGACAATCAGGCATGATTACCTGGAAAGCCATCAACTTCCAAACAGAAAAAGAAGTGATGGATGCCATCAACCTGTTTGATATCGATCATATTAAAAAAACCATGGGCGAAAATTGATCTAAAAAGAAAAAAAATGAAAAAGATTATTTGTTACATAGCATTATCCTGCATCATCACCACATTATCGGCTCAGGATTTCAAAAATAATATTAGTCAGGCTCAAACTCATTATACTACTGGTAAATTACAAGACGCACATTTTGCATTACAGCAAATGATGCAAGACCTAGATATCACCATCGGAAAAGAAGTTTTAAAGCTGTTTCCACTTCAACTGGACACTTTATCAGCCATTAACAAACAACAAGAGGTTTTTGGCAACAGTCAGTTTACAGGTGTAACCATTGAAAAAAATTATGGCATCACCAACAAGAAAGCTACACTGGCTGTAGTGATCAACTCTCCATTATTAAACAGCCTGAATGCCTACATCACTTCTCCATTAATGGTGGGTTTTGGAGCTGATCCCAATACACGCATCGTTAAAGTAGGTCAATACAAAGCTCGTCTTACCAAAGAACCGGAAGAAGATCAGTATAAACTGGAAATTCCCATGACCAATGCTTTACTTACCCTCACTGTTTCAAAAACCCATGAAGCAGAGATACTGGCATGGGCCGGCAATTTGCCTTTGGAAAAAATGGCTTCTTTGATTCAGTAAGCTGTGTTCACCATATGAAACGGTAAATAGAGAGTGCTTATCGGTCAAACCATTCGCGGTAGCTACTGTTTAGTGTTATATTTATAGACTAAAATAGTACCTACATGGACCAGCAAATCATTAACCTCTACGATGAGTATACCCATAAACCACTTCCACGTGAAGTTTTTTTGAAACGCTTGGCAGTATTAGCAGGTAGCACAGCTGCCGCTATGACTATACTTCCCATGCTGGAAAATAATTATGCGGTAGCGGCTACTGTACCCGAACAAGACATCGAACTTCATACAGAGGATATCACTTATTCTGCAGGCGAGGTTACCATGAAAGCCTATCTCGCCAAACCCAAGAAAGACGGCAAGTACGGCGCTGTGATCATCATCCATGAAAATCGTGGTTTGAATGATCATATTCGAGATGTAGCCAGACGTGCTGCCAAGGCAGGTTATATTGCCATCGCTCCTGATGCACTCTCTGCAGCAGGTGGCACCCCCACAGATCAAGATCAGGCGAGACAATTGTTTAGCCAAATCGATGCCAAGCAAAATCTCATCAACTTCAGCAAAGGTTTTGATTATCTGAAAGGCAGAAAAGATTGTAATGGTTTCACAGGTTGTGTTGGCTTTTGTTGGGGTGGCGCTTTGGTAAATCAATTAGCAGTGAATGTTCCTGGTCTGAATGCTGCTGTAGCTTTTTATGGTAGACAAGCAGATGTTGCCGATGTTCCTAAAATAAAAGCCGCCTTACAACTTCATTATGCAGGTCTAGATGAGCGTATCAATGCGGGCATACCTGCTTATGAAGAAGCCCTGAAGAAAAACAATGTCAAATATGAACTCTATCTCTATGAAGGCGTGAACCATGCTTTCCATAATGATACTTCCGGAGCACGATACAATGAAGCAGCAGCAAAACTGGCTTGGAAAAGAACCCTTGACTTTTGGGCTGCCCATATGAAGTAATGCATCTTTTATTTTTCGTGGAACAAACCCAATCGGGTTTGTATTGTTAATAGTGGTAAATAAAATAGTATGATAGCAACCAAAGCTTATGCAGCACCGGATCCTAAATCACCTTTAGGCCCGTTTGCACCCGAAAGAAGAAATCCCGGTCCAAAAGATGTTCAAATAGAAATCTTATACTGTGGCGTATGTCATTCAGATATCCATCAGGTTCGTGATGAATGGGGTGGCTCTATTTTCCCCATGGTACCCGGACATGAGATTGTAGGACGAGTAACACATGTAGGTAATGATGTAACCAAATTCAAAGTTGGCGACTTAGCAGGCGTTGGATGCTTTGTGGATTCTTGTCGCACTTGCGAAAACTGTAAATCTGGTATTGAACAATATTGCGAGGAAGGAATGGTAGGTACTTACAATGGACGTGAAAGAGGTACCAACGCTCCTACCTATGGCGGTTACTCTACTCAAATTGTAGTAGATGAACAATACACATTACGCATCTCTGATAAATTACCTTTAGCGGGTGTAGCGCCTTTATTATGTGCAGGTATCACTACTTATTCTCCACTCAGACATGTAGGTGTTACCAAAGGACATAGAGTAGCCGTATTAGGATTGGGTGGACTAGGCCATATGGCGGTTAAGTTTGCAGCCTCATTTGGTGCAGAAGTCACCATGTTAAGTTCTTCTCCTTCCAAAGAAGCAGATGCCAAGAAATTAGGTGCACATCACTTTGCATTGACATCGGATGCAAATACCATGAACAAATTGCAAAACCATTTTGATTTTATTCTGAATACCGTTTCTGCTCCGCATGATTACAGTACTTATCTGAATCTGTTACGCACCAACGGCACCATGATCGTTGTGGGCGTGCCTCCGAGTCCGTCAGAAGTACCGGCATTCAACCTCATCATGAAAAGAAGAAGCATCATCGGATCATTGATTGGTGGTATCAAAGAAACCCAGGAAATGTTAGACTATTGTGCGGATCATAATATTGTTTCTGATGTGGAAGTGATCCCCATGCAACAGATCAATGAAGCTTATGAAAGAATGTTGAAAGCAGATGTACGATATAGATTTGTGATCGATCTGGCATCATTGAAATAAATATATCCTTAGCATAAAAAAAGAGTCCCGATACATTGGGACTCTTTTTTATGTAACATTCTTAATACTTACTTACCGTTGCTCACTTGCATCACACGTTCTGCTTTTGAGAAATTGATATATCGATACTTTCTTACTTCACTAATATCTAATTTCAGTTTATAGATTCCACCGGTAATGGCTGTACTGGTTTCTATGATTGATTTTTTTACAATAGGTAGTTTACTGCTATTTTTTTTGAGTAATTCCACAAATGGTCTACCTGTCATTGTAACCGGTGCGGGTATATTGTGGAGATGTAATACTGTCGGCGCAATATCAACATTGGAAGTAGGTAAGACCCCTTCATAAGATTGCTTAAAAGAGGGCCCACCCGCTAACAGTGCAATATGTACTTCATAAGGACTGAAACCACCATGTCCTGCCACACCTCTGGAATAGCTGGTACCTGCATAACCTGCATTATTTTTTTCATCACTCCAATTTTCATCTACCAGTATATCTGCCGCTCTTTCGCTGTGGTTCCAATGAATAGCTTCGAAAGACAGTGTACCCGGTACCCATCCTATCATATCGCCTTGTTTTTCTGATCTGGTGAATACTGCCCCTACCCAATCTTCTTGTTGTAAGGCTGCGACGATCTGTCGAATTTTTTCAGGATCATGATTCTTAACATACAACGCTCCTTCTGCCGCAACCACATCATCAGACTCTTTGTCTTTTTTCAATCCTTTTTGAATGAGAAAATCAGCTACACTCATCTTGCCTACCTTGGTTACAAATCCATGATCGGTTGAAATTATAATGTTCACTTTATTACTCCATCCTTTCTGTTCTAATGCAGCAATAATTCTTCCAAATTGAGCATCCACAGACTGAATAGAGTTATTGGCAGTTGCAGATCCAATACCATCACTATGTGCAGTACCATCCGGGTCTGAATACCATATCGCATTCACTAAAGGTCCATTATTAGCAAACCCAAATTCAATCAATGCATCGGTGATCCATTTGTGTTGTGCATGATTCGGTTTCGCATGTGCTGGAATAGCTCCTAATTTATTTTCCAAAACTGCTTTGAATGATTCAGGAAGAATCATGGAAGTATTCACGATCGCACCGTTTCCTACTTTATGATTTTGCAATAGTGCTTGTCCACTAGAGCCCGAACTAAATACCATCATGCGTTGTCCTACAGATTCCAAAGCCTCACCTAAAGAAGTAGCAGTTACTAATCTGTCATTGGTTGCCACTGTAATTTTATTAAGCTCTTTTGCATCACCCGTATTCAATCCTTTTATAGGATTTACTTGCGGAAAATAAACAGTGTTACCCATGATACCATTTGTTCCGGGATAACTACCGGTAGCGTAAGAGGAAGAGTTCACCCTTGTTACCGTTGGAAAAACACTGTGGTGTTGCTTGCCATACACCCCTTTTTTACTGAATGCATAAACATTCGGCATTAATTCAGGCGTGATATAATCCGGACGCAGCCCATCAAAAAAAACAATCAGTGTTTTAATGGAAGTGTCAGTTTGGGCTTTAACTAGATAGCCTGATATAAAAAAAATAAAAACAAATAAGTATTTCATGAATTGAATTTTGATTGATTATTTTTCCCACCACACTTTACTGTCACTATTATCTCCACCCATGGATGCCACTGCTTTGGCGAGATTCTCGGCATTCAATGATTGTAAATAAGTAGGATAAGGAACGCGACTGGGAAATTTATTTTCAGCCGGAATTCCGGTTCCTCTTGGCAATACAGGATACCCTGTTCTTCTTTTCTCAAACCATGATTGATAGTCTACAAAAAAGTAAGCATAATATTTTTGCAGCATGATTTGTTCCAACTGTTGATCATTGGTAGCTATTGCATTATAAGCAATCCCCGACTGATTCAAAAAACCAGCAGGCATGGTAACACCCCATTGTGCCATTGAAGCAGTGATACCCGATTCATAATGTTGTCTCGCTGTTCTTCCGGTATTGAATCCTTTTAAAGCCAATTCTGCTCGAATGAATTCCAATTCAGCCAATGTCATCATAATACCCATCTGTGGAAAAGTTCTCAGCACATCATTGTAACTGGAATTACGACCTACCTGGTATTCAGTACTTGCCGGATAACCACTCTCAATACCCACATAAGATGGCGTTCCATTCACAGTGATGGTAGTACTCCACAATACTCTTCTTGGATCATTATCCGTATTCATTTTATCCAGAAAGAATTTTGTGAAATAGGTTCCGTCTCTCCATTCCAATTGTCTGGCATTGTAATAAGGATTGAAATAAGGGAAAGAACCGGTGAATCTTAATATAGCTTCGTCTGCATTGGTTACAAACATGGGATACTTCACCGGATCCGCTAACATAGCAGTGATCTGGCTATTCACGTTCATTTCATCATTGCGTTTAGAGATGCGTAACAACAAACGAAGCTTTAAAGAATTACAAAAACGTTTCCACTTGACCATTCCTTGATTCACAGAACCTGTCAGTACATTTGCATTATACACAATATCTCCACCATAAGTGAGTGCTTTGCTAGTATTGATCAGTGTATTCGCTGTTTCAAGATCAGCGAGTATTTTGGTATAGATATCTTTTTGCTTATCGAATGCCGGTTGAAACTTTCCTTCTGTTGCTTTGGATGCTTCTGAGAAAGGCACATCGCCATATAAATCGGTGAGTATAGAATAAGACCATGCTTTATAGATCAATGCGATCGCTTTGTAATTGGGTTCATTCAATTTATCTGAGATGGCATAGATATCTTCTACATCGATCAAATAATTATAAAAGTTAGTCCATACACCTGCACCCGGATTTACGACATATCTGTGCAAACCAACACCACCCGGACTAGCACGTGGTGCATCTACCTGCATCAATTCGTGGGTGAAGTTTCTTGCTGCAGTGATAGAGCTCGTTACAAAACGATATTGCAACTGTCCCAACATTACACCCGGATTCACTTCTTTCGGACGATTGGGGTCTGTATTCAGCGATTCAAAATCTTTGGCACAACTGCTCAGCAATACCATTAAAATGAATACGCTGATATATTTATTCAATGACTGTATCATAATAAATGATTGTAATGGATTAAAATTTGAAAGTGAGGTTTACTCCCATGTTTCTAGTTGAAGGAAACTGCGTCAATTCAACACCTGGTGTAAGTGTTCCACTATTCAAGTTACCTCCCTCCGGATCAAAACCCGGGAAGCTGGTAATATTGAAAAGATCACGTCCATACACCGCAACACTGGTTTGTCGGATACCAATTTTTGACAATAAAGTTTTAGGAAGATTGAACTCTACCCTGGCTTCTCTTAATTTCAAAAATGAAGCATCAAAAATGTTCATCTCTGCATTGCTAATTCCATAGATATTATCATAATAAGAACTTGCCGGAACCACGCGTGTATTGGGTTCATATTTCCCTGTACCAGCATTGAATACCACCCCATCACCTACAATACCATTGTCTCTACCCGGTAATGTTACTTTGGTCTTACCCAGTGTATTGTTCTTGTGATTGGTTTGCGAATACATATGTCCGCCCTTCTGACCATCCAATAAAATATTGATACGGAAATTGCCAATATTGAATTCATTCATCAAACCAGCTTTCCAGTCTGCAAAAGCATTGCCCCATTTTTTTGCAACAGGATCCAATGGAGCAGGTAATCCGTTGGAAGAATAAATAATTTTTCCTTGTGGACTGCGCTGAAAACCTCTTCCATATAAATCACCCATTCTACCACCTACTCTTGCTTCAATACTTACGTTGCTACCATGACTATAAATGATCTGATTGGTAATACCTTCTGTTAACTCACGAACATAACTTCTGTTACGACTCCAGGTAAGTGTAGTGATCCATGCAAAATTTCTGTTGACAATTGGTTTACCCGTTAACGTTAATTCCACTCCTTTACTATTGATCAAACCGGCATTTACCAAGGCACTGGAATAACCCGAAACAGGATCTAATGGAATAGCAAGGATTTGGTTACGGCTTTTGTTATCGTATGCTGCTAAATCAATTCCCAATCTTCCTTTGAAGAAACGTAGATCCAGTCCCACTTCATAACTGGAAGTAATCTCCGGTTTCAAATTTGGATTGAATAAAGTAGAAGGATTGGTAAAACTATTTCCGTAAATACGGTCATAATACTTATCAGTTTGATAAGGACGTGTATCATTTCCCACCTGTGCCCATGACGCTCTGAACTTCGCAAAAGAGATCTGTGAAGGCAGTGTAAATAGATCACTCAATAAAAAACTAGTGCTTACCGATGGATAGAAGAAAGAATTATTCTGGAAGGGTAATGTACTTGACCAATCATTTCTTCCGGTGACATCCAAGAATATTCTCTCACGATACGCAAATTGTGCAGATCCATACACACTATTGATTGCTTTTTTGGTTTTGACCGCATCAATCACAGCCGGGTCCAAACTGTTTGAGATCTGATAAATACCGGGCTGAGAAAGCTGATCGGCATAAGCACCTGTGAAATCAGAAGTTTGACGCATGGCATTAGCTCCACCTGATACTGAATAATTAATATCATCATTGATCTTATTCTTATAAGTCAGCAACAAATCAGAGTTGATCTCATAATTGAATACATTCTGCTCACGATACATACCACGTGGGTATTTGGTCATACTGAAAGGTCTTTGCTGCGAACGAAACTCATATGACAGATCTGTTCCGGTTCTCAACATCAATTCTAATTTTTTATTGATGGTATAGGTTGCAGAGATATTACCAATCACACCATGCTTGTTCATCTTATTCAACATCTCATACAGATCCAGATAAGGATTGTCTGGTCCCGGATTGAAAGGATTTCTTTGCTGTACACCTACCAATCCCGGCTGCCAATAAGGTTTGAACCATTCAGGTCTGATATTCGGTGCGGTACCAATGATCAGAAAATACATGATGGTTTGGTTGTTATAACCTGCGGTAGGAAGATTATCACTTTGCTTATTGGTATAATTCACTTTACCGGTGATCTTGAGTTTATCTGAGACTTTTTGAGAAACAGATAATGCCGCATTGTAACGCTCAAATCCGGTATTGGGAAGGATCCAATCATTTTTCAAGTGTGTCAACGACAATCTTGCAGAACCTTTATCATTACCACCTTCAATAGATATACTATTGGAAATAGTAACCCCTGTTTTAAAGAAACCGGAGATATAATCATCATACCCTACCCATGGCGTTCTTTGTGTGGGTCGACCATCAGGCGCATTGGGATTGAATTGAAAATATTGTTGTCCGCTAAATCGAGGTCCCCAGGCACGACCTGCTGCTACTCCCGTACTTGTATTGGGTCCATCCGGACTATCGAGATAAGAGTAATAAGCATTGGTTCTTCCCTCGCCATATTCAAATTGATAATCCGGCCAACGGTTTACCTGATCGATGCTGACATTGGAATTGAACGTAACACCGATGCCTTTATCTGTTCTTTGTCCGGATTTAGTGGTGATGATAATCGCACCACCCGCTGCGCGACTTCCATACAAGGCAGTTGCACCCGGACCTTTCAACACCGTAATTTTATCAATATCATCGGGATTGATGTCAGATAAACCTGATCCAAAATCCACCGGACCATCCGCAGCCAAATGTGAGTTAAATCCTGTTCCTGTAATTCTGCTATTTACCGGAACACCATCAATGATGATGAGTGCCTGGTTATTGTCTAAGTTCAAAGAGTTCTCACCACGTAAAGTAACACGTGAAGAACCCATCGGACCGGCACCGGTACCTTGTATATTCAATCCTGCTACTTTACCCGATAAGGTATTCACCCAGTTATTGGTCTTGGCATCTTTTACAGCACTTTCACGAACTGTTTGAGCGGCATAGCCTAAAGATTTTTCTTCACGTCTGATACCCAATGCCGTTACCACTACTTCCTGCAACAACTCCTTTTTTTCTGATAACAGAATATTGAGGGAGCTTGCGCCATTTAGTTTTACTTCTTTATCCTGAAAACCGGTGTAGCTAATCAGCAATACCGCATTCGACGAGGAAGTTCCTTGTAAATTCAAAGTGAAGGAACCATCATTGATCGTAGCTGTTTTCAATGACGAACCTTTTAACTGAATGGTAGCGCCTGCCAGTGGATTGGATGTACTGTCTTTCACCACACCTTTGATGAGCTGTGCTTGCACAGACAAGGAAACAAGGATGCAACACAGTACTGCCCATAGTTTGGGGGAAATAAAATTGGATACAGATTTCATAAGCAGTTTTTAAGACTGCAAATGTTTCATTTAATCAAGGGGAAAAGAATAACGATAAGGAAACTTAACCATTAGATGAAGATTGTTTCATAGGAAGATAAGATTGTGGTGATGATTTGGTAACATCAAATGGTAAAGGCTTGTCAGAGTCTGGTAATTAAACTGGGAAATGTTCATTCTCATATTGTTCAATAAGAATGCTCAATACTTCAAGCTCATCGCCTAGCGGAGTTCCTTTCGGGACATTAAAAATCATTTCAAGTCTTTCCAATGCTTGCTTGTAATCTCTTTCAGTTATGATAGGCTTATCAATCATTATTCAAAATTATGCTTTTCTATAGGTTTTCATACTCCAACACGAGGCCATTTCCAAGCATACCAAATAATCAACCCAAGCAAAACAACTTCCACAACAGCACCAAATATCATATGTATCCACGCCTCTCCTGCGAGATTGTACAGCGTATAAGGGATATATGTTACCGCAATAATCATATTCAACTTTCGATTGATCGCAGCGGGCAAAACAACTGAAAGAAAAATCATCAGTGCCGAAATGGTCAATGATACGAGTGCTATCGAAAGAAATCCCGGTGTGATATCAAACACATATACTCTTCCATTTTGAATATCTGCCAGTTTACCCGGCATGTATAAATGAAAATAATCGACATAGATATAGAGAAACATTAAACTGGTCCATAAAGATGCCAGCTTTAGCTGTGTACTGACTTTCATTTTCTGTAGTTCACTTTGTTGTGTATGCATAGCATTTATATTAAAAATTAAACCCTACATGCAATCCCGGTTCACCGAACACAAACTTGGACCATTTATCATCCAACTGCTTGAATCCATTGGGTAGTGTGGTATGATAAGCACGGTGGGTAATGGCGAGTGATGGTTGAATAAAAAATTTATCCTTAAACAACTTCACATGATACCCTACACGATAGGTATTGAAAATCTGAAAACCGTTATCGATCTTTTTGTCTTGACGATCTTTAAAACTTTGCCAAGTGGGCATCACATTCAATTCAGCATACCAGTTGTTGGTAAAGAATCGCTGGTAAGATAGAGATACTCCATACTCACGCACATAACCCGGAAATTCTTCTTCCTTCTTTCCGTATGCTTTATTGAGAAATGGGTGAATACCATTGGGCCAGGCATATTTCCAGGTTTTGGGTTCGATCGTAATGACATCTTTGCCTGTAATACGATAACCGACATTGAGTTGAAAAAAATCAGGACTGTTGGTAGTTGCCAGATTACCGAATAACACAAACATAGAACTCCCAACAAACCATTTTTTATGCGTAGTATCTGATTTAGCATACTGCGCTTTGAGTTGAAGGGTACTCACCATCATGAAGAGAACACCGATAAATAAAATTTTCTTTTGCATTTGCTTGCTTTTAATATGAAATGATACTGTAAAAGTCGATAGACGAAGCTCAATGACTCGTTCACTTTGGTTAAGAAATACTTATCGACTCTTTTTTAAGTCTCTTTTTAAAAATTAAATCCAAAATGGAGTCCGGGTTGAATAAAATAGTTGGGCCACTTGTTTTCTACTGCTTTGAAAGATGCGGGAACATTGGTTCGAATGGGCCAATAACTACATCCCAGTGCCGGTTCAAAGAAGAAACGGTTTTTAAAGAATTTGAATTGGTAACCCAAATGAAAATTCAGGTATAGTGTGTATCCGTTGCCAATCTTCTTTTTATTCGTATCCATGTATTTTTCAAAAGCATTCAATGCATGAACGGATGTGTACACACCTTTCCACCAAAAACGCTGATAACCCACTGTAGGTGCGAGTATGCGCGCATGACCCGGATAGCCTTCTCCCGGCTTATCAAAGTTGGGACCGAAGGGAATACCGATGGGCCAGGCATAAATGGATCTTTTGAATTCAAAGGAAACCACATCTTTCGGTGTGATCCGATAGCCTACATTCAATTGTATATACTCCGGGTTGTTGACTTTGGAGAAATTACCCAACATCAGTAATGAACTACCGATGTACCATCTTTTAAACGTGCTGTCTTTAGGGTTGTCTTGTGCTTGTAAACTACTTACCCATACGATGACCAATGCCATCCATAGAACTTTCTTTTGCATATCCTTTTAATTGCTTTTTAAATGATATGGCAAAGAAAGAAAGGCGGAAAGCTTCCACTCGTTCACTTAAGTTAAGTAATGAACTTCCTTCTTATTTTTTTTCTGAAATTCTTGCCCTTAAACGGCTTAAGGATTGTGGCTGTATACCCAAATAACTCGCTAACTGGTGTTGTGGTACACGCTGAATGAGATCGGGTCTTTTTTCTAGTAAGCTTAAATATCGTTGCTCCGGAGAAGAGGTTTTAAACTCATCAAAATCCATTCGTTCTTTCGCCAAGAGTTCTTCGGATAACTTCTTACACAGAGACTCAAACTTGGGAAATTTAGCATTGACCTCCGCTTCCATATCGGAATTGGAAATTAACAGGATACAATCTTCTGTACAACTGACATAATAATCAGACGGCGTTTTGTTAATAACACAAGGAGGAGTCAAAGCTTCCATTTCGGTAAAGAAAGCGGTGGTTTTTTCTTCTGCATCTATTTCATAGTAGGTACGAATACAACCTTTGAGTACAAAATAGCTTTCTTTTGATTTTTGTCCTTCTTTGAGTAAAATCGTTCCTTTCTTGACAGAATGAAAAATATCCAAAGAAACGATGGCATTCTTTTCTTCTTCGGTTAGGGTGACGTATTTGGAGAGGAAGTTGAAGAGTAGGGTTTGCATTGCGATTTGAATTATGACTTTTTATAGACTTACTAGATTTAATGAATATATGAACTTTTTGAGATGTTGTTTGTGGGATAATTTTTATCAATGGAACAAACATCCGTGATCATAATATAAATCACAGACCCAGCCAAAGTTGATTGAATCAAATAAGTATTAAAGTCTTTAAAAAAAATCAAAAAAGTTTCTACACCGCCACCGCAGCACTTTCATGATAATGCAGAAAAGAAGTAAACTCATCCCCGGACCAATGTTTCTTTTCCTCAATCCAGGTGCAGAGATGATTTTTGACGCCGGTTAATTTTTGCCAGGCTTGTTGTAGAATAAGTGGCTCATTGGAAGGTCTGAGAGAGCTGGTGGTGCTTGCCAATTCAGCAACGATCTCACCACGCATATTGCGAAAAGTATCTTTGAAAAATTTTCCTACCGGAGAATCGGTAGCACCAAATACACAATTCCCCAATACCAATCCCAACACACGATCTTGTTCTGTATTCAAAATAATATTGAGGTGCAAATACGCAACGGTCATACCGTGTTGATCAAGTATAGGTGTCATGGCTGCAGTTAATTAGGGACGCCAATGTAGACTTTTCACTGAGTTCCTACTATCACTCCTGCAAGACTTAATACTAAGTTTACAATAAGATAACATTAGAACCCAATGCCCCTATTTGTTATTTTCGCAAAAAATTGTATATGGGAGTAGCTGATCAATTAGCACAATTAAAAGCAGAAAAATCTGCTGCCAATTTAAAAGCCGGACAAGATTTCCTGGCCACTAACAAACAAAGAGCTGAAGTAACCGAGTTACCCAGCGGATTACAATACGAAGTGCTCACTGAAGGCACAGGAGCCAAGCCACAAGCGCACAATGAAGTAACTTGTCATTATCATGGCACTTTGATTGATGGAACCGTATTCGATAGTTCTGTACAAAGAGGCAGACCTGCCGCCTTCCCCCTCAACATGGTCATCAAAGGCTGGACAGAAGGATTACAACTCATGCCCACCGGCAGCAAATGGCGTTTCTTCATCCCACCCCATCTCGCCTACGGAGATCGTCAGGTAAGTGCACAGATCGGGCCGAATTGTACATTAGTGTTTGATGTAGAGTTGATCAGCTTTCGGTAGAAAGCTACTAGCTACCAGCCATTGCTGTCCGGTAAAAAGTGAAGAAAAAAAGTAAGGAGGCCATTAAAGCCTCCTTTTTCTGGTTATTTTTAGTTTACCACAACAAAAAAATACCCATGAGTAAAGGTAATTTTTTTACCGGACAGCCGATCTTCAGTCAGATACTTTCTTTTATTCCGCGCTCTTTAATTTCTAAAGTAGCTCGTGAAAACAGATCAGATAGATACTGTAAGTCCTTGAAGACCTACGATCATCTGGTTACGATGTTATATGCCACCTTTAACCGTTGCACGTCACTACGTGAAGTGACGACTGGCATGCTTGCTTGGGAACATAGGATTCAACATTTGGGAATGAGTAGCCATCCTAGACGTAGCACTCTTTCAGATGCTAATAATAGACGTAGTGAGCAGGTTTTTGAAGACATTTATATGGGACTGCTACATAAATACCGGTCAATTTTACCGGACAGCCGCAAGCGTAGCAAGAAAAATAATCTCTACATATTCGACTCGACCAGCATAGCACTGTTTCAAGAGATACTCAAAGGATCAGGGTTACGCCGATCAGATGGAAAAAATAAGGGAGGCATTAAAGTTCACACATTGCTTAATAGCGGTCAAGATGTTCCGGTAATGATTCGCTATAGTGCTGCTGCAGATACTGATGTGCGTTTTTTAAAGGAAATAAAGCTCTGTGCTGGCTCTGTAATTGTCTTCGATAGAGGTTATTGCGATTACCGTACCTACAATCGTTTTACATCTGATAGGGTGACTTTTGTAACTAGAAAATTAAATAGGTCTGTCTATCAGATAGATGAACAAAGAACCGTGTCTGAGGAACAGATAAAACAGGGTGTATTGAGCGATTGTAATATCACATTAGGCTATACTTACCTTAAAAAGGCAGTACAGGTTAGAGCTAGA
>JAAXIF010000084.1:0-24676 GCA_012270485.1 Sphingobacteriales bacterium
TATTACCTTAGAAAACTCTAACTAAACGTGGCACTAAATTATGGGGAGCTTACAGAGGCACATCAAAAAAAGGAACGCGCAATGGCGTTAGCTCAGCTTACCAAAGTTGGTCATATTTACATAATTTCAAATATTGGCTCTTTTGGCGAAAATATTTATAAAATTGGAATGACAAGGAGGCTTGATCCTTTAGACAGAGTTAAAGAATTAGGCGATGCTTCAGTACCATTTCAATTTGATATCCACGCCATTATTTATTCTGAAAATGCTCCTCAATTAGAAAGTCAGATACATAAAGAATTTTCCAATAAAAGATTAAACAGGGTTAATAATAAAAAAGAATTTTTTAATGTCACCCTTAAGGAAATAGAACAATTTATAAAGCAATCTACAAATGCCGACATTGAATTTACTATGATTGCAGAAGCGAGGGAGTATAGAGAAACTAAGATGATTTTTGAGAAATTAGGTGAAGGTACTCATGATGATCCTATAATATCAAAGTTTCCTTCTAGTTTGATTTAAGATATGTATTACACTATCCATTACCCATAAAATCTCCTAAATCTCTTCTCTGTTTTTTAGTAGGTCTACCAATCTTACTCAACCTTTTTCCGGTTTGGTAAGTGGCTGCTTCAAATTTAATTCGGTCTAATTCCTCAGCAGGTGTGAGATCTACATAAAATTGAATGGCTTCACTGTATTGAACCCGATGATCCAATAATCCGGTTACTTTCACCACCCATCTGCGACTTTCTGTTTTTACTTCATATTCATCTCCAATTGCTACAATACGTGAAGCTTTGACGGCATTGCCATTCATTTTCACTTTGCCTTTACTACATGCATCACCTGCCTGACTCCTCGTTTTGAACAAACGAATAGCCCAAAGATATTTATCGATCCTTAATTTTTCTTTTACTTCAGTCATAACAAAAACAAAACAGGAGCAAATATAAAATTGCTCCTGCTTCTTGATTTATTTTCCTTCCGCATAATATTGATGGAAATACGGAATGGTTTCAATGCCTTTATAAAAATTGAATACATCATATTTTTCATTAGGGCTATGCAGGTTATCGCTATCAAGACCAAATCCCATGAAAACGATCTTCAAGCCCAGTTCTTTCTCAAACAAAGCACAGATCGGGATACTACCTCCGCCTCGAACCGGAATAGGTTCTTTACCAAATGTAGTTTGAATGGCTTTAGCTGCAGCTCTGTATTCATTGGAATCGATCGGTGTCATGTAAGGTTCCCCTCCATGATGTTCAGCAGCTTTTACAGTAACGCCTTCCGGCGCCATGCTGGTGAAATAGTCAAGAATTTTTTTGGTGATCTTTTCAGAAGACATATTCGGTACGAGCCTGCAAGAGATCTTAGCAAAAGCTTTCGATGGTAATACTGTTTTAGCCCCTTCACCCGTATAGCCACCCCAGATACCATTCAGTTCTAATGTAGGTCTGATACCCGTTCTTTCATTGGTGGTATATCCTTTCTCACCCCAAAGATTTTGAATGCCCAGGTCTTGCTTGTATTCGGCCTCATTAAAAGGTGCTTGAGCCATTTTAGCTCTTTCTTCAGAACTAGCTTCTACAACATCATCATAAAATCCGGGAATGGTGATATGGTTGTTTTCATCATGACAGGCAGCGATCATTTTTGCCAGCATGGTAATTGGGTTGGCTACGGCACCGCCATACACACCACTGTGTAAATCACGGTTAGGTCCTGTTACTTCTACTTCAATATAACTGAGTCCACGTACGCCTATATCAATGGATGGCGTATCCATACTCAACATAGAAGTATCACTGATCAATATTACATCAGCCTTTAATAAAGCTTTGTTAGCCTTCACAAATGTGGCGAGGTTAGGGCTTCCTACTTCTTCTTCACCCTCAATCAGAAACTTCACATTACAGTGTAAACTGTTTGTTCTCACCATCGTTTCCAATGCTTTTACGTGCATGTAGAATTGACCTTTATCGTCACAAGCACCACGTGCATAGATTTTTCCGTCTTTGATCACCGGTTCAAACGGACCACTATGCCAAAGTTCTAAAGGATCAGCAGGTTGTACATCATAATGTCCATACACCAAAACAGTAGGTTTTGAAGCATCGATTATTTTCTCACCATAAACAATCGGGTGACCGGCTGTGGGATAAATAGCTGTGGTATCTGCACCTGCTTCTTTGAGACTTTTTTCAACGGCTTCAGCGCAACGGATCATGTCTTCTTTGTGTTCTCCTCGGGCACTTACGCTGGGTATACGTAAAAGATCCAATAATTCATTTAGGAAACGGTCTTTATGCTCTTGTTGATATTCTTTCCAGACTTGCATAGCATTGGTATTTGAATGAGGGTGCAATTTAGGATTTACTTTAATAGCTCGTTGTAACGACTCATTTGAATAAAAAGGTTCTCGGAACCAGGTAATACTACCTGTATTTCCCGCAAAAATAATTCCTACAAAAAATTCTTTTTGAAAGCGGTTGATGAAGCAATTATTGAAAAAGAGCTGAGAATAAACAGCTTATAGCAGACAAGGATATATATAAACGAAAAAACCCGGTTTCATCATCCTATATGAGGAGAGAGGAGGTACCGGGTATCGCACAACAAATGTACACATTTTTTATATTCAAAAAATAAATCTTTATACTACATGCAGCACGAAGCGCTTAGTGTACTAATATCAGAACAAAGATTGAGTACTTACTATAAAATGTTCCATGGGAACAAGCATAAAGCATTCGAATACTATCAATTGAATATTCAGATTGCGCAGTCATTGTACCCCATGCTTTTACATACAGAAGTATCACTTCGTAACTTAATCCATCATTCCTGCAGTATTCATTTTAAAAATGATCACTGTTTTGAGCTTTGTGCGGAACAAAGAGACCGGATATTACGAATTGAGTCCACCATCAGAAAGAAAAATAATCATCCTAATATAATATTACCGGATGCCATCATTGCTGAACTAACTTTTGGCTTTTGGTGTTCCTTGTTTAATAAAAGTAACGCCAGGTATTTTTGGAAGCCATTACAATATGCTTTCCCATACTTAGATCATTCCATGAAACGAGAAAGACTTTCTTTGAAATTAAATCATATTCGTCGATTGCGAAATAGGATCTATCATTATGAGCCTATCTGTAACGATTTGGAAATTTTATGGCAGAATTATTTGAATATGATAGATGTGCTCAAGGCATTGAACCCGGAACTTATTGAATGGGCAAAAGCTTTGATCAATTTTGAACAGTTGTATAAAAAAGCAAAAAAAATGAGATCAGATAGATTTATAACTGATGCTTCTTGTCTGAAATAACATTGGTTAAAGTCCATTCCAATTTTTGCTCAAACTTATCTTCTCTATGGTCACATTTTTTATTACAAATACGGCAACTGAAAGGCAAACATCCATCTGTGTGCACAAACAATTCGATCATATCTCCAAATTCCTGTTTTATTAAAACAGATAATCGATCAATCTCACGATGCGCTTCATGAATATTCAAATACCAGGGAACTGTAAGGTGACAATCTACATGCAGTAAACTTCCATATTTGATCACACGGAGGTTGTGGAGATCTATCCAGTTTTCAGATCGATTTTTATTGAGTACCTCAATAAACTTCTTCAACAATTCCATATCAGCCTCATCCATAATGCCGGCCAATGATGAGCGGATGATCTTATAGCCATTGTAAATGATCAGTATACTCATCACAAATGCAATAAGCTTATCCAACCAATACAATTTTGTGAATAAAATAATAATCAATCCGGCTATGATGGCAAGCGTTGAATAAGTATCTACCTGTAAGTGTTTACCACTAGCCTGTAAAGCCAGTGAATTATTTTTTTTGCCTAACCGGAGACAAATAGTTCCGGCTACAAAATTGAGAAGGGCTGTTGCACCAATCAGCCAAAGTCCTGTATCCAATTGATGGACTGGCTCATTGCGAAGAATATTGGCAACCGTTTCATAAATAATCATAATGCCAGCGGCAACGATCAATCCACCTTCCACTGCTGCAGAAACAAATTCTGCTTTACCATGTCCATAAGGATGTTCAAGGTCTTTGGGTTTGGCAGCTATATATAAACTGTATAATCCTATAAACCCCGCAATCACATTCACAATACTTTCCAGCGCATCAGATAATATAGCGAGAGAGTGTGTAAAATAATAAGCGATGATCTTTGTGAGGAACAACAATACACTTAACAAAGTGATCCATAATTGGACTCTGAAATTTTGTTGTGCGGTTGTCAAGAGAAGTGTTTAGGTAGATAAAATTAAGGATCCTGGTGAGTAAAAAAAAGGTATCGCATTTTGCGATACCTTTTTTTAAATCAATTCTATTGTGTAATTGATGGGACAATGTTTTGCCAACATAGCCGATATACCGCAATATTTTTCCTTTGATAAACTAACAGCTCTGTTGAGTTTATCAAGATGATCAGGTGATACATCACATCGATAGACCATATCAATAAACTTGAAAACTTTAGGATGATCTTCTGTTTGTTCCGCTGATGCTTCAATTTCAAGTTTTGTAAACGGAACTTTCATTTTATTGAGTATTTCTACTACGTCAATACCACTGCAGCCGCATAAAGAACCCAACAGCATTTTTTTAGGATTCATGCCACTGCCAGATCCGCCCCCCTCTACACTCGTATCTAAGCGTGCTACATGACCGGTATCTGCTTTTACATCAAATGCAAGGGTTTCTACCCATGATGTTGTTACTTTCATTTTTTTGATTATTTTATAAATATTCTATTAATATAATTTCATTCTTGATTCCACTACATCCCAGTTCACTACATTCCACCAGGCATTGATATAGTCAGGTCTTCTGTTTTGATATTTTAAATAATACGCATGCTCCCAAACATCCAATCCCAGTAAAGGTTGCCCCCATGTTTCACTGATATCCATCAAAGGATTATCCTGATTGGGTGTGGAAATAATAGACAATGCATTATCACTATTGATGATCAACCATGCCCAACCACTTCCAAATCTGCTTTTAGCAGCATCTGCAAATTGTGTTTTGAAAGTTTCAAAAGAGCCAAAAGCTTGAATGATAGATGCTCCCAACTGTCCAGAAGGAACCGCTGCACCACCGGGTTTCATGGTTTGCCAGAACATTTCATGGTTATAATGTCCACCAGCGTTGTTACGCATTTTAGTAGAGTATTTAGAAATATTTCTGAGTACAGACTCAATCTTCGTGTTATTGGTATTTACATTTTCAGCAGCACAAGCTTCAGATAATGCTTTTGCATATGCAGCTGCATGTTTGCTGTAGTGAATATCCATGGTAGTGGTATCAATTGAGGGTTCTAGTGCATTGAAAGCATAGGGCAGTGGCTGCTGAACGAATTCATTACCAGCAGTAGTGCCAGAAGCCTTTACCAAAGAGGGTAAGATGGTTCCTGAAAATCCCAATGCCAATCCTGCCTTACCTGTAGTTTGAATAAAACGTCGACGTGATGATGAATGATTCATAAAAATAATTTGTTCAGTGAGAAATATTCAAGGTCAAGAAAGTAGATTACATTGTAATATTTTCTTGTTTCTTGTTTCTTCTTTCTTGATTCTTCCTAAAGTTATTCCAAATCTTACGCAAGCGTGTAAAAGTTCTGTAATAAAACTCCTGATTGAATAATTGAGAGTCGCGCATGGCTTTATAAGTAAGGAATGCACCTATCGGAATTAATATCATAGTAGAGAGCCACATTCCCTGCATTGGAGATGCCTGTCCTGATTTCACAAACTTCTCACCAAATGTGTTGAAAAGATGAAATAAAACAAAGAATATAATTGCAAAAACCAATGGTGTTCCCAATCCGCCTTTTCTAATAATGGATCCCAATGGAGCGCCAATCAGGAATAATACAATACAAGCAACGGATAAAGTGAACTTTCGATGCCATTCAATCTCATGAAAGCGTAGCGATTTGTATTTTTCAACATAGTCAGATGCCAATAAACCCACATTGCTTTTGATGCTACTGATTTGTCCAACACTGGCATCAATAATGACATCTCTTAATGAATCAGGAAGTAAAGCATCAAAAGACTTGGCGGTTTTGAGTTTCAGCGTATCCGTTTTGATCCATCCTGTATCTGCGGCATAACGAGCAAATCTGACATAAGGTGTAATATCAGCTCTGGATCTTCTCAAATAAAAACTATCAATACTTTCCAATGAGTCAATGGCATGGTTGAGTTGTCTCAGACTTAGCATTTTGGGGTCATAAAATGCACTATCACCAGTTTTGCTCATTTGAAAGCTCGAGAGATCGAATATCTTTTTATACTCCTTAAATCCTAATCTGATGAATTCTGTATTGCCTGTGCCTCTTGTTCCACGTTCCTCAAAACGCCAACCATTTTTCAAAATGAATTCTAAAAATTTTTTATCGGGGGTTACACGCATAATACCACTTTCCGCCATCAACATATTATCCTGCAAACCATAGTTTTTTTCAAATAACACGATATCGTGTATCACACTATCATTCTTTTCTTTTTTTCCTAGTTTAATAACATAACCATCCAATTTGTCATAAAACACACCTTCTTTGATATCAATAGCAGGTTTTGATACAATGATATCATACTTTAAAGCGGCTAATTTTAGCTGGGTAACAGGAATAATATTATTGGAAAAAAGAAATGCGAGTCCACCCAATAAAATGGTAATAAAAAAAAGTGGACGCATAAATCGGATTAATGGAATACCTGATGCTTTAATAGCGACCAATTCAAATGATTCTCCCAGATTCCCAAACGTCATGATCGATGAAAACAAAAGGGCTAAGGGTAAAGCCATGGGTACCCAGAATAACATTACCAGTCCGGCCAGTTTCATCACCGTGAAAAAATCCAACCCTTTACCCACCAAGTCATCAATGTATAACCAGAAAAACTGCATGGTCAATACGAACAATGAAATGGCAAACGCTGCCAAAAATGGCCCGATGAAAGAACGAATGATGAGTATGTCTAGTTTTTTCAACATGGGAGGTGAATGGATCAGTAGTGAATAGTCAGTAGTGAGTAGTGAGTTAAGCTTTAGATTTTTCTTTCACTCACTGCTCACTACTGACTACTCATTATTCACTTATCTTCATACAATGTTAAATGCAAATCTAAGACTTTCATCAGAGGAAAGGCAGTTGCTGTTGGATGAGCGTTTTATTTTAACAAAGAGAAGTATTCTACAAAAAACAGAGCAATTCTTCGGACAACTCAGTGGAGTGTTCAGACAGCATGTGTTAGCACGAAAGATGAACGAGGAAGTATTTATGCAGTGGACACCCAAAATTGCCCGAGGTGAGAACTATCATGGATTACCATGGGTTATGATGGATTATCCCCGTTTATTTACACGATCAAATGTTTGTGCCATTCGCTGTTTTTTTTGGTGGGGACGTTATTGCAGTATTACATTACAAGTATCGGGATTATACCAGGAGCGATTTCAACAAGCGATCATCGATTTTTTAAAGAAAGAAAACGACACAGGATGGCTGTTTTCAGTTGGGAATGATCCATGGCAGCATGTGATAGATGATAAACATTATCAATCTTGCGAACATCTTGAGCGGTTATTGACGGAACAATCAAACAGACCCTTTTTGAAGATCGCAAAAAAAATCCCACTGGAACAGTGGGATGAATTGGATCATTTTTTTGAAAGCAATTTTGTTGCTTTATTATCCATCTTAGCACATTAAGCACCCAATCTGTGAAATAACTCTTTCACCTGGTAGCCCCATAACTGGCTCTGGTCCTTAATTTCATTCTTCTCAGCAAAATCTTTGATGATCAGAATGGTCTGGTTGGATATTTCTGTTTTTTCAATTCTGAATTCGAAATACTCATTCTTTTCAGAATGAAGCCAATGGAAACGGATGAATTTATCCTGCTCTTGATCTAAAAGGGCTGCTTTATCAGGTGTGCCTCCATTCCATGAAAAACTATATACACCTTCCCATTCGTCTACTTTATCTGCAAACCATTCCTGTAAACCTGCTGGAGTGGCTAAAAATTCGAAAAGAATTGCTGGGGAACATCTCACCGGGAACTCTAAAGTAAATAACTGCTTTTTGCTCATTACATTCTCTTTAATCTGCCTTCATTCGTAAGGCTGCAATAATATTAAATAATCCATACCGTCCAAATGTTTTTTTACCGAACTGATCAATTTCTGAATAGGTAAAAAAGAGACATTTCTGCGACATTGTATAAGTAATTGTTTTTCAATTGGTTGTATTGAATATTTTTTTTGAAATAATTTCAAAAATGCTTAAATTGCTGATGAGTGGAGAAAAGACGCCAACAGACGAACCCATGACTAACTGCTGATCAAAGTCTCGCTACCCTTATATACAACCAAAACTGCATCCCATGAGTATGCGTCAGCTCAAAATCACGAAGTCAATTACCAATCGTGAATCACAGAGTCTTGAAAAATATCTTCAGGAAATCGGAAAAGTAGATCTGATCAGTCCGGAAGAAGAAGTTCAATTGGCAATGCGAATTCGACAAGGGGATCAACGGGCATTGGATCGTTTGGTGAAGTCTAATCTTCGTTTTGTAGTATCAGTTGCCAAGCAATACCAGAATCAAGGATTGACCCTACCTGATTTGATCAATGAAGGTAATTTAGGGCTGATCAAAGCAGCACTTCGTTTTGATGAAACACGCGGATTCAAGTTCATTTCTTATGCGGTATGGTGGATTCGTCAAAGTATTCTACAAGCATTGGCCGAACAAAGTCGTATTGTTCGTCTGCCTTTGAATAAAGTGGGTCTTACCAATCGAATCAGTAAAGCCTATCAATTATTGGAACAGGAATTCGAACGTGAACCCACCGTTCAGGAACTAGCCGAACTGCTGGAACTAAGTATCGAGGAAGTGGCTGCTACCATGAGCGTGGGATTCAGACATGTGAGTATGGATACACCATTATCTGATGGAGAAGATGGTACATTGATGGATGTGATGGAAAACCCCAACGCAGATAAAACAGACGAAAAGTTGGTACATGATGAATCATTGCGATTGGAAATAGAGCGGAGTTTGAAAACATTGACAGAAAGACAAAAAGAAGTGCTTTGTTTTTTCTTTGGAATTGGGGTCGATAATCCACTGAGTCTGGAAGATATTGGGGAAAGATTTAACCTCACCCGTGAGCGGGTACGTCAGATCAAGGATAAAGCCATTACCAAATTAAGAAGTACCAGCAGATGTAAACACCTGAAGGTATATCTCGGATAAACAAATCCACACTATATTTGCAACCCTAAAGTGAACCTCTGATTGGTTCACTTTTTTATTGGTGTAAGACCGAAATCGTGAATTATGTTTCAGAATCTCTCCGAAAAATTAGAATCAGCGTTTAAAAACCTAAAAGGTGAAGCGCGTATCAATGACCTGAATATTGCCAATACGGTAAAAGATATTCGTCGTGCATTGATTGATGCGGATGTCAATTTTAAAATTGCCAAAGAGTTTACAGATAAAGTAAAGGATAAAGCCATTGGTGAGAAAGTCATCAATGCCATCAGCCCGGGTCAGTTAATGGTGAAGATTGTTCAGGATGAACTGACGGAATTAATGGGGGGCTCTGAAGCTGTATTCAATGTAACCGGTAATCCTGCCATCATTTTAATTGCCGGATTACAGGGTAGTGGTAAAACCACATTTACCGGAAAGCTGGCGAACTATCTCAAAAATAAAAAAGGCAAATCACCTTTACTCGTTGCCGCAGATATTTATCGTCCGGCAGCGATCGATCAGTTAACTGTATTGGCTGAACAAGTAGGCGTTGATATTTACAGTGAGCGAGAGAATAAAAATGCAGTGGAAATTGCACTGAATGCAATCAAAGAGGCTAAAGCAAAAAATAAAAATGTTATCATCATCGATACGGCCGGACGTTTGGCAGTGGATGAAGCGATGATGAAGGAAGTGGCGGATATCAAGGCAGCAGTCAATCCCACAGAGATATTGTTTGTTGTGGACTCCATGACCGGACAAGATGCTGTAAATACAGCCAAAGCCTTTAATGACCGATTGGATTTTTCCGGTGTGGTGCTCACTAAGCTGGATGGTGATACCAGAGGTGGTGCTGCATTGTCTATTAAGTATACCGTACAAAAACCCATTAAATTCGTAAGTAGTGGAGAGAAGCTGGATACGCTGGATGTTTTTTATCCGGATCGTATGGCGCAACGTATTCTGGGCATGGGTGATATCACCACCTTGGTAGAAAAAGCACAGGCTCAGTATGATGAAGTGCAGGCTAAAAAGTTGGAGAAAAAAATCAGAAAAAATCAATTTGATTTTCAGGATTTTCTGGATCAGTTACAACAGATCAAAAAAATGGGGAATATTAAAGATCTGATGGGAATGATTCCCGGTGTAGGAAAAGCGATTAAAGACGTAGATATTAATGACGATGCTTTCAAAGGCATTGAAGCCATTATTAGTTCCATGACCCCTTTCGAACGTGCGAATCCGGATAGCTTAACGCCTAGTCGTAAACAAAGAATAGCCAAGGGCTGTGGTAAAGATCTGACTGAAGTGAATGCATTTATGAAGCAGTTTGAACAGATGAAACAGATGATGAAGATGATGAACAATATGCCCATGGGTGGAAGATTTCCCGGGATGCGTCGCTAATAGCATAGTTGATACAAGGATAGGCTCACAGCCATGATGGAAATAAAAGAGCTTGAAAGAACATAAATGATCGTTTTGATGATCGGTGTCCTTGATAAGGAACATGGATATTAATTATATATATATCTAACTAGGACAGAACTCATAGCTTAAAATGAACCGATTTATCCATGCGGTAACATATTATTAACTTTTTAGACTAGGGTTACTTTGGAAATCTACGTTCAAACTCCTATTTTTGCCGCCTGATTCACCCTATTTATTAACGCCTATAAATTTCTATTTAACATGGCAGTAAAAATGAGATTACAGAGACACGGCAGCAAGAAGCGTCCGTTCTACTTTATCGTAGTGGCCGATGCCCGTGCCCCAAGAGATGGTAAGTTCATCCAAAAAATCGGAACTTACAATCCGCTGACTGTTCCAGCAACCATTCAATTAGACCGTCAAAAAGCGCTTGAGTGGTTGAACAAAGGTGCTCAACCTACTGACACAGTTCGCCGAATCCTCTCTTTCAAGGGAGTGTTGTACCTAAAGCACCTGTTAAGAGGTGTAAAATTGGGTTTATTTGATGATGCAACAGCTATGACCAAATTCCAAGTATGGCATAATGAGCATGAAGCAAATGTTACCCGTCGTAATGAAGAGCACAGAAAAAATCAGCGTGCAAAAAGAGCTTACACTCCGGTTGTAAAAAAAGTGGAGACTAAGCAAGAAGAAGCTGCACCTGCTGAAGGAACTACAGAAGCTTAATCAACGATACGTTCAACATATTCCTCAAAGTCCCGATGCATGTCGGGACTTTTTTTGTTTAGTCGATAGCTGATGGTTCATGGCTAATAGTTCATAGTCAATAAAGCATCTACTATAAACCATTCGCTATGAACTATTGCCATGGACCATGGACTATAAGCTATGGACTATGCCCCATCACCTATATTTGCACCATGGAATCCTACATACATATCGGTCGATTTGTGGCAAGTTTTGGATTAAAGGGAGAAGTGATCTTACAGCATGCACTGGGTAAAAAAACGGCATTAAAAGATGTGAAAGTGGTTTTTGTGGAAGAACAAAAAGGAACTTATTTGCCCTATTTTCTAGAGAGTTCTAAGGCCAAGGATCACGATGAAATATATGTGAAATTGGAAGGTATTGATACCAAAGAATCTGCTTCAAGATTAAGTACCCGAAATGTATGGTTGAAAGATGCTGATTTCAGAAAATTAGCAGGTAAATCATCTCCGATCTCTCTCCTTGGCTATACCGTAATAACGGATGAAGATGAAAATCTCGGCCCCGTTCAAGAAGTGATTGAACAGCCTCATCAAGTATTATTACGAATTGATTTGAACGGAAAAGAAGCACTCATCCCATTACATGCCGAATCACTCGACGGCATTGATCACGATCAAAAAGAAATCCATGTAGTGTTGCCGGATGGATTGTTGGATGTGTATAGGTAGCTGATGGTTCATAGCTTATGGTCCATAGTCCATGGTATTTTGACTATGTGCTATGGACCATTGACCAGGAACTAACCCGCTATTTTCCCCGGATTAAAATACAGTACCTCCGCTCTTCTTTCCACTCCCGCTGCTTGTAATGCTCTTTCGGCTTGAAGAACATGTCTGTATTGATGTGCAATGAAAAACAAAAAAGTGTCGCCTAATTTTAACTTGATGAATTTGGCAATGGAAATTGGACAGCTTGCTTTGTTTAAGTCGATACTTCTAGCTTCTTCCAGTAGCTGAAGTAATTTTTCCTGCTGCTCAATGAATACAGCAATGACTTGGTGACTATTAGCATTGGAAACGGGATAATGATCTTTGGGCGAAGACATTTTTTTACTCAAAGAACCATCTTCTTTAGGCATCATTAATTGAGTGAAATAATTACCCAACCAACCTGATTTAAAATGTACGCCCGACTTACAGTTCTTTTTTCGGGCTTCTTGTATCGGATCTAAACTTGCTGACAAATGCTTCTATTTATTCAGTATCCAATTTACAACAGATTCTAAGTTAAATCTATCTCCTATGAATTTAGCGACAACCACATAAAAGGGTGATAACTTATTTATCTTAGCATACACATGACACTTCCTCAACGTTATATTGCCCATTTAGACCTCGACTCTTTTTTTGTGAGTGTAGAGATGCTGAATGACCCCTCATTAAAAGGGAAAGCTGTTATTGTAGGAGGTTCTCGAGACAGGGGCGTAGTCACCACTTGTAGTTATGAGGCAAGAAAATTTGGTGTCAGAAGTGCGATGCCCATGAAAACGGCGATGAAGTTATGTCCGCATGCCATTTTGGTAAGAGGTACTCGAGGAGAATACAGTCGTTATTCCAGATGGGTTACAGAGATCATAGCAGCAAAAGCGCCTCTATTTGAAAAAGCTTCCATTGATGAGTTTTATATTGATCTAACAGGAATGGATAAATTCTTTGATCCATTTCAATGGACCATTGATCTGCGAAAAGAGATCATGGAACAAACACAATTGCCCATTTCATTCGGATTGGCTTCCAATAAAATGGTAGCCAAAATTGCAACCGATGAAGCCAAGCCCAATGGCTATTTATTTGTACAGCCGGGTAGGGAAAAAGATTTTTTAGCGCCCTTGCATGTTAATAAGTTCTCGGGGGTAGGAGAGCAAACACTCAAGACTTTACAGTCAATGGGCATTTATTTTATTAAAGATATCATTGTTACACCCATAGAAGTATTGGAAAAAAAATTGGGTAAATGGGGAACAGATCTCTGGCATAAAGCGCATGGTATTCATCACGGAGAAGTACACGCATACCATGAAGCAAAGTCGATTTCAACGGAGAATACTTTTGAAGAAAATAAAACAGATCTAGACTTTCTTTTGAGTGAATTGGTTCGGATGACAGAAAAAGTGGCGTATGAGTTAAGACAAGATGAAAAATTAGCAGGTTGTATAGCAGTGAAAATAAGGTATCCTGATTTTGAAACAACATCTCGACAAACAACCATCGACTATACTTTCAGGGATGATGAGTTGATACCGGTAGCTATTGATTTGTTCCATAAGCTATATCGAAAGGGACAACCTGTTCGTTTGTTAGGAGTCAGATTAAGTGAGTTAACAAACCATGCTATCCAAGGGAGTTTATTTGATGATGCTGAAAAGAAGCATGAATTGTATAAAGCAATTGATGATGTAAAGAACAAATTCGGTAAATCATTACTTCAGAAAGCAAGAACCATCAAAAAGGATCAATAATGAAATAGTACGGCACTGAGCTGTCGTGCTATTTCATTATGTAAAGAAAAGATTGACTCATTTTATCTTTTACTGTATCTTAATATCCCTAATCATAAAAATATACCATGAGAAATTTTCTGTTATTCATTATGTGCTTGATCACATTCACTCCGCTGTTGGCACAAAGAACCATTATGCATTGTGGCCAACTGGTAGACGTAAAAAATCTACAACTACTAAAAGAAATGACCATTATAACAGAAGGAAATAAAATTGTGGAAGTAGTGAAGGGATATAAAAATGCTACCGCGGGTGAAAAACTGATTGACCTAAAATCGAAAACAGTCATGCCGGGTTTGATTGATATGCATGTGCATCTGGAAAGTGAAACCAACCCGGGTAAGTATATGGAAACATTTACTTACAATCCGGCAGATTATGCTTACCAGTCAGTGGTATTTGCAGAAAGAACACTCATGACAGGTTTTACAGCCGTACGTGATCTTGGAGGAAGTGGTGTCAATATTTCTTTGAGGAATGCCATCAATAAGGGGCTGATCAAAGGTCCACGTGTATACACTGCGGGAAAATCGATTGCCACTACCGGTGGACATGCTGATCCAACGAATGGTTATAGAAGAGATTTGATGGGAGATCCGGGTCCGGATGCAGGCGTGGTAAATGGTGCAGACGAGGCGGCAAAAGCGGTTAGACAAAGGTATAAAGAAGGAAGTGATGTGATTAAGATCACCGCATCGGGTGGTGTATTAAGTGTTGCAAAAAGTGGAGAGAATCCACAGTTTACGGAAGCAGAAATAAAAGCAATTGTGGAAACAGCTAAGGACTATGGTTTTAAAGTGGCCGCACATTGTCATGGTAAAGAAGCGATGAAAAGAGCAGTAGTAGCCGGTGTAAACTCAATTGAACATGGAACTTATATGGACGAAGAAGTGATGGGATTGATGAAAAAAATGGGAACTTATTATGTGCCTACCATTACAGCGGGAAAAGCTGTGGGTGATTCCGCTAAAAAGCCAGGTTATTATCCGGAGTTGGTAACACCTAAAGCCATTGCCATTGGTCCTAAAATTCAAAACACTTTTTCAAATGCCTATAAAGCAGGCGTTAAAATTGCCTTTGGTACTGATGCAGGCGTGTATGCCCATGGAAAAAACTGGCTTGAGTTTGTATACATGCATGAAGCAGGTATGCCGGCATTAGAAACCATTCGTTCAGCTACCTTATATGCTGCAGATTTGCTGGGTGATGATAGAATTGGTGTGATTGAAAAAGATAAACTGGCTGATATCATTGCTGTTGATGGAGATCCGGTGAAAGACATTGCTTCCATGGGTAAAGTGAAGTTTGTGATGAAGAATGGAGTGGTGTATAAAAACGATTGAAACAGAAGAATATTGAATGTCGAATTTTCAATGTTGAAGTAAGGAATGATTACACGCCTGTAAGACTTTGTCTGATGTGAAGTGAGAAAATAAAAATCAATTCGCGTCAGCTTATAATCAAATAAAGATTATTTTTTATTCGATCATAGCATCATTATTTTTGAGGTGATAGGAAGGGCTACGATGAACAATTACTATCATCATAAAATAAAAATGGTATGAGTATTATCAGAATTCCTTTAAGATTTACAGGCTCGAAGGGTGAAAAAATGGTGTATGCTTTATTTGATAGCGGAGCTACTTATTCTTGTTTGAATATGGACGTTGCACACGAAATTGAAACACCTACTAAGCTGTATGAGCCCATGGAAATAGGTACAGCCAGTTCTTCTCATTGTGTAGTAATAGAAGAAGCCATGCGAGCAGATTTTTATCATGAATACATTCGTCTCAGCGATGAATTCATGGTGGTACCCGGTTTAAGTGAAGAAGCCATTATCGGTGTCAATACACTTCAGAAATGGCGTATCAAGTTGGATTTTGAACATGATAAAGTCATCATCAATCCTAAAGTAGCAGAGCATATGATAAAAGACTTGAAAGCCTTAAAGGATATGTGGAAACCCAATAGTAAGAGATAGAAGAGCAATCTTATTAAATAGCTTATTGGTTACATTTTTCTATTCTATGATTAACCAAGCTTCTTCAGTTGTGATAACATCGCTCTCAAATCTTTCGGCAATTCCGCTTCCAGATCAAATCTTTCGTTATTCAGGGTAAAAGAAAGTTTATGAGAATGTAATGCTAGTCTAGACATGAGTGGTCTTTCTTATACTGTCGTCCAACTTTACAAAACTACTGTTATCGGTAAACATTTAAATTACTGATATTTCAATAACGTTAGGCAGGTCGCCGTCATTAAGTCTTGCAAAAAGCAATGGTATGAGATTTTGAAGGGTACTACGCCGATTATCTGCCCCACATAAGACCGCGATTGTAAGTGGAAGCTTTTCGATTTTTTGTTGGTATTGTAAGTTTTGATCGACAGTCACAAATAAGTCGAAACTGTCAGCGATCATTAATTTTAGTAGCTCGCCGTTTTTCTTTCCCAGCCAGCCTTTATCACTAACAGACCAGACCTCGTTACCAACACCGAAGTCCATTTTCAATTTTCGAGGTAAACTCTCATCAAGCAAAATTTTCATGCAACACTTTCTGAGATGTGAGCGTTTTTTTAGCCATTTCTAGAACAGCTAATGCGGATTTTTTGGAAACGGTTGGAAAATCGTCTAAGAACTCGTCCAGGTCTTCACCACCTTCGATATAGTCAAAAAGGGTTTGTACTTGAACGCGGGTTCCTACAAATACGGGAGCGCCGCTCATCACATCGGGATCTATGCTAATTTCTCCGTATTTCATTTTTCAAATTTTATTTAAAGTTACGATAATGTTTTCAAATCAATTTGAGGGTCGCGTAAGGGGTTTTACGCTAACGTTCGAGTATTTGCGAAGGCTGGAATTCATTGATTGTCCAGCGCGGTACAAATGCCCATTTGAAAAATTTGTTGTTTAAGTTATGAACTAAAGCTGAACATTGATCGTCGAGCTCGAACCGCTGCTGATGTCTGCATATAGCTGATGTTTCAATGTCCAGCCCTGCTTTTGCAAATACTTTTGTTGCCTACTGGCATATTTTGGGACTTTAATTATTTTTCAATTTGTAGGAACTATGCAAATAAGAAACATTCCATTTTGTATTGTCTTTCGTCCAAAGTATTGAAAGTGTTACGGGCTTACTTTCTATCGTGCTGTCTGCTGTGTTGATTAATTTTCTGTTGGCTTCTACTGTTTCTAAAACGTTGGAATTGTCAATAATTAAAAAGTCTCTGGTTGAAATAGAATAGTCGTAAGACTTTACATTCTTAGAGGCGTTGCTTTTAAGTACAGAGTCCATTTGAGAATGTGTCCTGCTAATACCGTCAACAATATTTCTGTAAAAAGCATTGTTAGTGTGCATTGCAAAAGCATCATTTATTTTACCTTCTTTTAGTAGCGAGAATAAAGCATTTTCACTTCCTGTTACTTCTTTAGTTAGTGTAGCTGGGTCAAAATCTGTTTTATTTCCTGTTGAGTTTTTGCAGGCCGTAAATAGCAGGGCAATACTTGCAAAACTTATGATAATTCTTCTTTTCATTTTTTATTTTTTAAAGGTTTAAAATAATTCAAATTCGTAATTGTTGTCTGCAAACCATTTTTTGAATTCCAATATTCTCTGTCGTCTGAACTCTTTTGTCTTTTTTAAGTCGCATTGTATTAAATAAAAAGTATGATAGCCTTTATTACTGAAAGGCATATGAAAGTCAGCAATGATATTCATAAATTCCCATCCATTTGCAGTTGGCATTTTTAGATGAGCCTCATATGATTCATTACCGATTGCCTTTTTATAACCGAGTGTTTCGGAAATGTGAAGCCCAACAAGCAGAATTAAGCTAACAAGTTTAATACCCCTAAATTCTGGCAAAACAAATGTCCTTCCCATCTCAAAAGTATAATCATCATTTGGAATTTCTATTTTACTTTTTGAAGTATGATTCATATAGTTGTATGGGCAAGGTGTTAGTCTTGTGTAGCCAGCAAATTTACCATCTATATAAAATACCAAATGAAAACTGTTTTCATCATAAACTTCTCTTGTTGAATCAAGGTCTTTGTAGTAATTAAGACTTTCACTGAAACAAGAAAATCTGTTTTGGATTATTTCTTCAGTTATTTTAGGAAGAAGTTTGTATTCTATTTTTTTCATCCTCTTTCATTTAAGTGTTATTAAACTTGCCGCATGAGTAAACCCTGCACCAACAGAAGCCAACAGAAGCCTTTCATTACCTTTCAGCGTTTTTGTTTCCAATGCTTGTGAAATTGCAATTGGAATAGTCGCTGCACTTGTGTTGCCAATACGCTCAATATTAATAATGAATTTCTCGATTGGAATAACAAGCCTTTGTGCCAGTACTTCTATCATTTTTTTATTAGCTTGATGTGGTATAATAAAATCAATGTCTGCGAAAGTAATTTTATTTCTTTTCAAAATTTCTTCAATAGCATTTTGCATTAAAGTTATTCCGTGTTCAAATATTCTTTTACTGCTGAAACGCAAATAGTGATTGTCTTCGACAATATTTTTTTTTGTCAATGGCGTTTGGCTACCGCCATTAAGCATATTTACATCCATTGCATAAGTGCTATCTAATTTACATAAAATGTCTGTAATATTATTTTCTAGTTCAGAATATTGAAGCAATGAAACTCCTGCACCATCTGCAAAAACCAAAACTGTTTTTCTGTCTAATGGGTCAATAATTGAGCTAAATTTGTCTGCACCACAAACTAAAATATTTTTATAGGCATTTGAATTAATCAATGATGCGGCTAATTCTAAAGCGTAAATGTAACCACTACAAGCAGCCATAATATCAAAGCCCCAAGCATTTTTAGTTTCTAACTTTTGATGAACTATGGCAGCAGTTGAAGGGCAATAAAAATCGGGTGTCATAGTTGCGACAATTATGCAGTCTATGTCTTTTGGTTCTACATTAGTTTTACTTAAACATTGCAAGGCTGCCTTAAGTATCATATCAGAAGTTGCACCTTCTGCAAAATATTTGCGTTCTTCAATTCCTGTTCTTTCAATAATCCATTCTTCTGTTATATCAAAACGTTTTGCTAATTCAGAATTGGTCAAACATTGCGTTGGTATAAAGTGTCCAAATGATTTAATAATAGTTCCCATTTAGGTCTGTCTGGTTGTGTTAGTAGGGTGTGTAAAAATGCTTTCGGTAAACCTTTTGTTGTGTGCAGCTATTGGATAGTTTGTCGATTATATCTTTTAAAATTGAGTGTTAAGTAATCTATTCTATTGGCAAGAAACCCATTAGAAAGGCGTCTTTGCAGTGCAACTCCATCTTTTTTCTGAGTCGCATTAATTGTTAGGTAAACAACCAAAAATTGATTATTGTCAGATGTTGTAAGTAGAATATTTTCATTTGCAGTATAAATCTTAGTACGAATACTGCTTTGGTCAAAATCAAATATGTATGGCATTGGGTGATAGTAACATTCGTTTCTATATGTTTTAGAAACGTCTATACTCAATCTAAAGGTTGTATCTATTCGATTGAAGTTATTTACTTCTATATCACTAGTGAAAAGTTCAATTGAAATTCCGCCCTTAAAAGGTATGTTAATAGTTTTCTTCTCGCCCTTTGAATAATTAGTTGCTGCTTTTAATAAGTCTTCTTCTTGATTGTCCTCTGGATAGTCTATAAAAACACGCTGTTCAAATTTATTCTTTAGAAGAATAAATGATTTTTTTGCTTGGAATTGTATGGCTTCTGCTTCAAAATACACGTTGGGGTTTGCAATTAAGTATTTTATTGTGTCTTTTAAATTGTAAGTTATTTGTAAAGAGTCTAGATTAGGAAACTTAGCCTTCAATTTGGTAATTATTTCTAAGCTGTCGCTTAGCTTTTCACTTGGACTTAAGCTTGCATCAAATTGTTTTACAAAAGTAAATGTCACAGAATCCGCTTTTTTTGCCCTATAAATGAAGAAGTTTTCATAATACTTTGAATCATTGAATATTTCTTTATCCTTCAATGCGTCAATTTTTATGTTTTTATATGTTGCTGAAATAAACTTAGTCTTACTTGTTGATAAAGCAGATGTTAAGTGAATTGTCCATTGACGAAAGTCCGCCTTTGTCAGTTGTGAGACTCCTTCATAAGTTGTTATTTTTTCATTTGTCACACCTTGGTTATTGAGTCCATTTTTAAGAACAAGTTGGCCTATGATAGAGCTTGAAGGCGTTTTGAGTTCCGTCCAAACATTTTGACTGGAAGCCTCTATTGCAGTAAAGACGAATAGAGTTAATATAAAAGGTTTATGTTGTTTCATATTTTTAAGTTTAATTATGAATTAGATGTATAGTTGCACACAGCTAGTAAATATAAGAAATTCATCATACATATTCAAAAAAAATCATACTATTGAAAATCAATACATTACCCTGAAAACAAGAAGTAATCCAGACAAAAACAGCAATGCTCATTTGGTCTTTTTATTTCCCTAAATAGATAGCTGATCTAGTGTGCAATATCTTTTTGAAAGTTCTAAAACTTTCCAAAAGCTTAAGTCCTTAAGTATTGCGATAGAATATTTTTATAACAATTCAACTAGCAGGAATGATTTGATATGATCTATTTACTATCTCAAGAAGTCATTTCAACCTTACTCCTTTGTTTTCTTAAACTTCCAAGGCAACCGTTCTACTTTCTCAGCAATCACCGGTTTCGCCACCCGTTCCGGATTTGTAAAAAAAACTCTTTCTCCTTTCTTAATAATAAGAGCATCAATAATATCAAAAGCGGTAAATTTTTTATTTTGATAGGGTGTGTGGTTATTGTTAAGATAATGAACACTCATGCCCCAAACCACTAGTTTATTATTAGTACTGTTTAGGGGGATGCTTACGGTGCCTCCTTCAAAAGATTTACTCTCGATGGCAATATCTAATTCATCGAAGTAAAAAACATTTCCCGTATCCAATAAAAAATCACTCACCATACAGATCAGTTGAATGCGTATCGCTTCTGCATTTGTTTTTTCAGGACAAACATCTTGCACACAAAAAGAAGGGAGATCAAAGCAAATACTAGATTTGGGCACTACCCGTATTGGAGGTAATTTAATTTTTAAAAGACGGTCTATTGAGCAGGCATCATTAAACCGAAATCGATGCAAAGGACTTGGATCACCCTCGGTAATCGTTCTTTTGCCAATGGCATTGGTTGTATTCCTATGCATCATTTGGTAAAATGCACTCGTAAGCCGATGATAAGCACTTGTATGTGGAACTATCTTTAGCAATGGATGAAAACCTTTCATTAACATAGAAGCCGCCGCACTGGCGCGACCAAACTCAACGCTTGCTTTTCGTGAGTTTTCAGATTGGGTTACTTTGGCAGGCTTTGTACGGGTGAAAAATTGACCATTACGTTCGTAATGAACCATTTCTCCAACACTTCCACTTAGCCTCAAAAGATTATTTTGACGGGCCATGAAATAGGTTTTCAATAAATATACAAAATTTATGTAAAGTGATAGTGTTACGGCGTTTTTCCTCCGTTATAAGTGCGTTACAAGTCCGTTATAGGTCCGCTATTCATTCGATGTTCACTTGAATATCGTCCACTGCTCATTCGAGCTATCTTCCACACTGCGGTGGTATATCCTTATATATATTACAGGGAATCGGTTGCTCATACTTTTTAAAAGGTGAACAACAAACAAAAAAAACACATGGATGCATTGAAGATGATATCACTCAGGTACGGAAAGCAGTTGAATCCCTATTGGTTATGGTTCTAAAACTTTTGAAAAATTTTAGAACGATACTTTTGTTATCTGCAGCTGTTTTGTCGTTAGAATGCTTATAAGTTGAATTATACCAATGCCTTTTTTTTATTGGCATTAGTCAAACGCGTTTTTGTCGTTGGCTTTTGTAGTGGCATTTTTTTTCCTGTTGCTTTGTAATAAGCAATTATCTCACTTATTTTTTTTCTGTCTGCTGCTGTCAAGGGCGTTGGATCAACTACAAAATCAACACCTGCCGGTTCTTTTATGTATCCCATTGTCTTGTAATTTAAGTCGGAAAATATTTTTTAATTAGCTTAAGTGCTTCTTTTGGGAATATTACCATTTTATGGTTGCCAACATGAGTAGCACCTAAATTTTTTTCGTAATGTTCAATCAGTCTTGTCTTGGAAGTGAAAGAAACAAAGCCTTGATAGCCTTTGTCCCATGAAGATTTACAAGTGAAAGCGAACAAATTACCAGGAACGCCTTCATAAAGTTTACGTTTCCCTAAATTGAATGGTGAACTTTCAATAAGATGTAAATAAAAATGGTCGTTATAATCACTGATACTTAAAAGCCCTTGAATAATATCAGGATTGTTCCTAATTGTCAGTTTGAAGATTTGTCTGTCTGTTAACTTAAACTCATTTGCCCAATTGAAAAGCCAGCCATTTTTCTTGGTAATATTTTTTAAGTCCGCTTTCCCGACAGGTTGAACATCGGTTGGAAAACTATCGCCTGAAATAGTATTAACTATGCTGTTTGTTAGCTTATCAATCTCAATTCCTAAATGATATTTGGTCTGTTTTGCCACCTTATAAAGATACGAAATGTGTTGTTAGTAATTAACAGAAAGTTCGCTTAAAGTGATTGATTCGATGTGTGCAATAACTTTAGAAAGTTCTAAAAATTTCCAAAAGTTTAAATTCAGTTTTTCTGTGCAAGACTCAACCCAATTTTCTCAACTGCGCCAACATGGCTCTCAAATCTTTCGGCAATTCTGCTTCCAGATCAAATCTTTCATTATTTAGTGTGAAAGAAAGCTTGTAAGAGTGTAAAGCCAATCTAGACATGAGCGGTCTTTCTTGTTCTGCGTCTTTTGATAACTTAAATTTCTTTTTCAAGGCGGATAAAAGAATAGGAGCAGGATCTCCATACAATTCATCGCAAACAATAGGATGCCCCAGATGCTGCATATGCACACGAATCTGATGTGTTCTTCCCGTATGAATCTGAAACTGTAACCAACTGTACAAACGAAAACTTTCTAATACTTGATAATCTGTTAGTGAAGACTTTCCTTTTACATGCGTCACCATCTTCCCTGTTTTACCGGGATGTTCCATAATGGCTGCATCAACACTGCCTGATTCATTGATCAGTTTTCCATGTACCAGTCCAAGATAAAATTTCTCAACTTCCCTTCCTTCAAATAATTGCGACAGTTGTTTATGTGTTTCTTCATCTTTGGCAAATACAATAATCCCACTAGTGTCTTTATCTAAACGATGAACAGTATAAATTTCTCCATAACTATTTTTCAGTAGTTCTTTCAACGAAAGCTCCTGTCCAAGTCTATCGGGGATACTCAATAATCCCGACGGCTTGTTAACTGCTATGAAATGACTATTCTCAAAAATGATCGTTGGGCGCATGGTAGTAGCTTATGGCTGATAGGTTATGGCAAATGGGTGATAGGTAATAGGTTTTGGGTGATAGCAGATAGGTTATAGCATATTGTCAAGTGGTTTGAATAATATATTGATCAAACTATTAGCCATGAACAATAAGCCATTCGTTATGGACTATGGACCATCGACTATGATCTACCAGCTTTCCTCACAAATGACTTATTCATAAACTTTAGTAGTCTTACTTCTTTCTCATTCAGGAAACGCCATTTACCTCGGTCTACATTCTTCTTGGTGAGGTTGGCGAACATGACACGATCCAAACCTTTGACATCATAACCCAAATGTTCAAAAATGCGGCGAACAATTCGGTTTCTGCCACTGTGAATTTCTATTCCTACGATATGCTTATTCTTGTCATCCGCATATGCAACAGCGTCTGCTTGTACAAAACCATCTTCCAGAGTAATACCGGTCATGATGGCTTCAAGGTCTTTTTTAATCACCGGTTTATCCAGTGTTACTTCATAGATTTTTTTTACTTCAAAAGAAGGGTGCGTTAATTTTTGTGCAAGCTCTCCGTCATTTGTTAATATCAAAACACCGGTTGTATTCCTATCAAGTCTGCCTACAGGATATACACGTTCCGGCGTAGCACCTTTGATGAGATCTAAAACAGTTTTTCGTCCTTGTGGATCATTAGCCGTAGTAATATAATCCTTGGGTTTATTCAATAAGATATACACTGCATTGCGTTGTAGAAAAACCTGTTTACCCTTTACAATTACTTTGTCTTTTGACGAGACTTTATAACCGGGTTCAAAGATTTTATCGCCATTCACCGTTACTTTACCTTCTTTCACCAGATCAGCAGCCTCTCTTCGTCCACAAACACCTGCATGTGCAATGAATTTATTCAAAGGCATCTGCTCGTCAGTCCCCGTATTCTTTAATGGAATATCAGTGGGTTGGACTTCTGGTTTACTTTCTTTCTTGGAATACTTATTACTTGATTTCTTACTTGAAGCCTGTGGCTTGAAGCTTGTAGCTTTCTCCTCCACCCCCCTCATTTTTTCAATTTTCTTTTTCCGCATTTCTTCTCCTGCGGCACGGGCTTCAGCTTTTATCTTTTTCTTTTCCTGGCGGAAAGCTTCTTTAATAGCACTACCTTTTTTCTGATTGGCAAACTTGTCGAAGTTGTCTGTTCTTTTTTTCATGTTTTTGTTTTTGCTGTTTTACAACAGTAATTGAGCTGTAAGC
>JAAXIF010000084.1:24776-75670 GCA_012270485.1 Sphingobacteriales bacterium
TTCTAGCTTCTAGCTTCTAGCTTCTAGCTTCTAGCTTCTAGCTTCTAGCTTCTAGCTTCTAGAGAAAGAAATAAATTGCAAGGTACAGTTTATATAGGAGATTTATTTATTGGTATTATACTAGGAGCTGGCAGCTAGAAGCTAGCAGCTCTCTACTCATCCTTTATTCGCCAACTGTCCACAAGCAGCATCAATATCTTTTCCACGGCTTCTTCTGAGTCGGGCATTGACACGATTGGATTCCAGGAACTTCATAAAGTTCATGATGCCATCTTCATCTGGCTTTGTGAATTTGAATGCGTCAATGGGATTGTACTCGATGATGTTTACTAAGTCGGCAGGTACTTGTCTGTATATCTTAACTAATTCTTCTGCATCTTTTTGCGAATCATTAAAATCTTTGAACAAGATGTATTCAAAAGTGATTTCGTTACCCGTTTGTTTGTAGAAATAATTCAACGCCTCAATCAGTACTTTGATATTATTGGTTTCATTGATCGGCATGATCTCATTTCGCTTTGCATCATTGGCAGCATGTAATGAAAGCGCTAATTTGAAACGAACCTGGTCATCTCCCAACTTACGAATGGCTTTTGCAACACCTGCAGTAGAAACAGTAATTCTTCTTGGACTCATAAACAAACCGTCTTCTGCGGAAATGCGTTCAATAGCTTTCATCACATTGCCATAGTTCAGTAAGGGCTCACCCATACCCATGAACACAATATTGGAAAGTTTTTTATTGAATTTTTCTTCGCTCTCTTTATTAATCAGTACCACCTGATCATAGATTTCATCATAGGTCAGGTTTCTTTTGCGATCCATATATCCGGTGGCGCAAAACTTACAACTTAGGCTACAGCCAATTTGTGAAGAAACACAGGCTGTTTTTCTTTCGTCTGTAGGAATCAATACGCCTTCCACAAGATGATTGTCATGTGTGCGAAAACGACTTTTGATGGTACCATCTTCGCTGTATTGAACCGTATCTACTTTTAAAGCGGGCAGTGTAAAAGTTTGAGCAAGTTTAGCACGTAGGTCTTTACTCAGATTGGTCATATCATCAAAATGATGCGCATGTTTCTGCCATAACCACTCATGAACCTGCTTTACACGGAATTTTTTCTCCCCAATGTTTTGAAAGTATTCTTCCAACTCATTGATACTCAAGCGTCTGATATTTGGTAATTCCGTATTCATCCTGCAAAGATACCGGAGAAACAGAGGAATAAGAAATTAAGAAACAAGGAATAAGAAACAAGGCTCAAGGAAGAGTCAAGAACGAAGAAACAAGACACAAGAAAGATTCAAGCTTTAGGCTGCAAGCCGCAAGTTATACATCAATTGCTTGACTGTCAGGTCAAGTCGAGACTTTAACGCTTGTTACTTGTCTCTTGTATCTTCCTTGTGTCTTGTGTCTTGTTTCTTGTTTCTTCTCTCTTATCTTGCGCATCAATCGTTGCAATATGAATGCTTGTTATGTAATAGATGCGGTTCGTACACCCATCGGAAGATATGGAGGTAAATTAAGTTCGATTCGTCCGGATGATCTACTGGCACATGTTATCACTTCACTTTTGGAGAGAAATAATACCATTGATCCTGCCGCTATTGAAGACGTGATTGCGGGTGCTGCTAATCAGGCCGGAGAAGACAATCGAGATGTAGCCCGTATGGCAGCATTATTGGCCGGACTTCCGGTTACAGTGGGAGGTAATACGGTAAATCGTTTGTGCGCCAGTGGTTTACAAGCTGTTATGGATGCCTCTCGCGCTATTATGTGTGGAGAAGGTATGTTGTATATCGCCGGAGGTGTAGAGAGTATGACACGTGCTCCTTTTGTAACGGCTAAAAGTGATGGCGCTTGGAGCAGAAAAATAGAAACTTTTGACACCACTATAGGCTGGCGTTTCATCAATAAAAAATTGGCGAGTATGTATCATCCTTACAGTATGGGTGAGACAGCCGAAAATGTGGCGAATGATTGGAAAATTAGTCGAGAAGAACAGGATGTATTCGCATTATCATCTCAGCAGAAATATTTTGCGGCACTCGAGGCAGGTAAATGGGATGACGAAATTGTTGCGGTAGAAATGATCAATGATCGATTGATCAGTTGGTTTAATCAAGATGAGCATCCGAGACAAACATCTTTGGAAAAACTGGCATCATTGAAACCTGCTTTTGCCAAAGACGGAACCGTTACCGCAGGTAATTCATCCGGTATTAATGATGGAGCAGCAGCCATGTTATTGGCGAGTGAAGAAGCAGTGAAGTTGTTTGATCTCAAACCCATTGCTCGAATTGCAGGGATGGGTGTTGCAGGTGTAGATCCTGCTATCATGGGAATAGGTCCGGTACCTGCTTCTCAAAAAGCCATGATCAGGGCCGGACTTCAGGTAAAAGACTTGGATCTCATTGAATTGAATGAGGCATTTGCTTCTCAGAGTCTCGCTTGTATACGTGATTTAGAATTAGACATCTCAAAAGTGAATGTAAATGGAGGCTCTATAGCAATAGGACATCCATTGGGCTGTAGTGGTGTTAGGATCTCTGCCACTTTATTGCATGAAATGAACAGAAGGAAATCAAAATATGGTTTAGCAACGATGTGTGTTGGGGTTGGACAAGGTGCAGCCGTCATTTATGAAGGTTTGTCTGTTTAGGATTATTTGATAACCAAAAGCCATTTTTCATAGTTGTCTATTTTCTGTAACTTTTCATTTTGAGAATCGTTTCGCTTAAAAAACTAAAACCTGAATACACATGAAAAAATTAATGATGATCTGCCTCATGCTAGGCGTTGTTGCATTTGCACATGCACAAGATAAAGACAGCACATTACAAGATTTTGTAGGTAAGTATAAATTTCCTGAAGGAAGTATTGTTGCAGAAGTAACTGTTTCAGTAGAAGGGGCAGGATTGGTGATGGGTTCAAGTATCGGCAACTCAGCTTTGGTAAAAATAGGAGAAGATCTTTTTTCGATCACCGCTTATGATGGAAGTGCCCAGTTTAAAAGAGATGCCAATAAAAAGGTAATTGGCGTGAGTATTAATGCAGGTGGATATGCATTGGAAGGAACCAAGTCTGATGGCATTGCCATCGATAGGGCTCATACCATATTCATCAATTGTATCAACAAATTAACTGCTAAATAGTCTAGTCTATCACATCATTTAAAAGGGGCTGTATCAAACATTTGATGCAGCCCCTTTCTTTTACCATAGACCATAAGCCACTCTTAATTATAATAAGTCTCATCTAAATAAAATAACCCATCCTCTTTCTGCCAATACCAAAACTTTTTTCTGTAAACAATATATTTCCCTCGTGTTGTTGTTTTAATATAATTCTCGGGTACAAACAAAATGCGAGGAGGTACAATTTTATATCGATAAATAAGATTGGTTCTTTGATTGGGTGTGAATGCTCGGCTCATAACACGATAATCTGCTTTTGCTGCAATGGCTTCAGGAAGTTTTTCTTTAGGAGTGATCACATTACCCATACCATCAATTACGATCATGGGAAGTAATTCCTCTTTTTTTTCAACCTTGGTCTCTGATGGTTCCTCTTTTTCTACTTTGGATTTATTGATCAAAGCAGGCACAGTATTGTCTTTGGTAGGCTCAGGTGTTTTCACAACCGGACCTGAATGTACTTTGACATTATTTGTTTTTTGCGGAACAGATTTTCTGCCACAGCTCATAACAAACAAGAATCCAAAAAATATGATCGGAAAACACTGTCTCATAACGCTTATTTCCGCTATGGGTTGCGAATATTATGCCAGAATAGCGGATGGCTGATAGTCGATGGTCCATAGTCCATGGTTTAAGTTCAATATTTACCATGTACTATGGACCATCAACTATGGACTACTTAAAGTACCCCACTAACGAAGCCTGTGCCATCTCTTCCTGTGTTCCTTTCTGCAAATCTTTCACCACACAGGTTCCATTCTCCATTTCTTTCGAACCGATGATGATTACAAAGGGGATATTCTTTTTTTCTGCGTATTTGAACTGCTTATCAAATTTACTTTGCTCATGAAACAATTCTCCGGCAATACCTGATTGTCTGAGTTGTTGTAAAAGAGAGAATGCATTTTTACTTTCTGATGCTCCTAAATTGAAAAACAGAACTTTCGATCCTATCTGAACAGTATCCGGAAACAGTTGCAACTCTTCCATTACATCATAGATACGATCTACGCCAAAGCTGATACCTACTCCGGGTACATTCGGCACACCAAATAAGCCGGTGAGGTCATCATATCGGCCGCCACCTCCAATACTTCCCATTTGCACATTCAATGCTTTCACTTCAAAGATGATACCTGTATAGTAGTTGAGTCCGCGGGCGAGCGTAAAATCGGGGATGAGTTGACAGTTGTTAGTTGACAGTTGACTGCTGGAAAGAACATGGTTGATTTCCATGATTCCTTGTTGTCCGGGTTCATTGTTGCCGATCAGTGACTCGAGTTGTGTAATTTTTTCATCACTAGTGCCGGTGATAGAAAGATATTTTTCAATGATGTTGATCTGATCATTGTTGAGTCCACGCTCAGTCAATTCTTCTTTCACTTTTTCAATACCAATCTTATCCAGTTTATCAATCGCAACAGTGATGTCGATCATTTTATCTGCGCCACCACATACTTCAGCCAGTGCAGCTAATATTTTGCGACTGTTGATTCTGATTTCAACAGGTATACCTAGTTGATCAAAAACAGTGGCGTAAATATTGGTGAGTTCCACTTCATTCAATAAACTATTGCTACCTACCACATCAGCATCACACTGATAAAATTCACGATAACGTCCTTTTTGGGGTCTATCGGCGCGCCATACGGGTTGTATCTGATAACGTTTAAATGGCAGGGTGAGTTGTCCATAGTTCATGGCAACATACCGTGCAAAGGGAATGGTAAGATCATATCTCAATGCGCGTTCGGTAATACCTTTTGTATTTTTCCCTTCCAATACTTTTTGAAAATCAGCGATTATTTGTTCTTGCTTAGAAGGGTTGTCGAGACCATTGTTCAGAATTTTAAAAATCAGTTTATCGCCTTCCTCCCCATATTTTCCCATCAATGTATCCAGGTTTTCCATGGCAGGGGTTTCCAGTGGCTGAAAACCATAGAGTTCAAAGACCTGTTGGATGGTTTGGAAAATATAGTTCCGCTTACGTACAACTGCTGCACTAAAATCTCTGGTTCCTTGCGGTAATCCGGGTTTGCTCATCTTTATTTATTTGTTAGACTGATTGTATTTCAAAATAATATTGTTGCATGCGGTTGACAACAATGTAAAAACATGATGATAATCTTTTTCAGTACCATACCATGGGTCAGGAACTGCGTCATCACTGTTATCAATCACACTAAGTATTAATCTTGTCTTTGATTCATTCCATTTCTCGCCACTCATTCTCTTTACATCCTGGTAATTATCATGATCCATCACATAAATCAGGTCAAATTCGTCCATGTCATTGGGATGAAACTGACGACATCGCTGATGCCCGATATCAATACCATTCAAACGCGCTACTTTCTGTGAAAGCTGATGTGGTGGTTCTCCAATATGGTAGTTTCCGGTACCGGCACTATCTACTTCCCATGCTAATCCTGCTTCCCTTGCTTTTTGTTGAAGAATTCCTTCTGCTAAAGGGCTTCGACAAATATTCCCCAAACAGACCATCAATACTTTCATGCACGCAAAGATAGCAGATGGATGGCGAATGGGTGATAGCAAATAGGAGATGGCAAATAGGAGATGGCAAATGGGGGTAGTAAATAGTTGACAGTTGACGGTTGACAGTCAGAAAGTAGATGCCATAAGCTATTACCCATAAGCAATTCGCTAACTGTCAACTCACTACCGGACTAACACTTATTAGCTCTTTAACATATGATAGTATGGAAAGAAATCGATCAGGCATCTAAATATTAAATCAACCGATTTTATCAGAAAATGACCGCTTGATTTCAGCAAACAAATAAAATTATTGACTAAATTGCCCACCCCCGGGTAACAAAACGGATAGTATGGCAACGGATTTCAGAGAAAGGCAACAGAAAAGTTACCGGATCATGCGAATGATCTATGATCTTTCCATGGCGGTGATTATACTTGGAACGGCGGTGCTGTTACTACTGGCAGAAAAATTGAAGATTGAACAGTTATTATCGGTCGATCCAATGTTCAGATACCTAATGGGGGGCGTGTTTTTATTGTATGGCGGTTTTAGATTGTATAGAGGGATTAAGCGTGATTATTAACATGACCAGAAACATTTTTAATACAATTGGGTTATTTATTTTGGTTCTGTTCATAGGGTGTGCTGATCAGCAGGATACATCCATTGCTACGGATACACCCACGAAAGGTACCATACGGATCAGTGTAGATGAAAGCTTTAAACCGGTCATTGAAGAGCAGTTGAGGGTACATAAATCCTCTTTTCCTGAAACGGAGATCATCGTTTCCTATAAACCGGAATCAGATTGTTTCAGGGATCTGCAAAATGATAGTACGCGAATGGTCATTGTAGCGCGTGGATTAACAAAAACAGAGGCATCGTTCTTTGAGAATCAGTTGTCTTACTCACCACTGTATGGGGTGCTTGCTTATGATGCGGTTGCCGTAATCGTTAACAATCAATCTCCTGACAGTGTTTTTACCCTGAACAAGCTGAACAGCATCTTGAGTGGAAAGGATAAGATAACAGCAGTGATGGATGGTAATAAAGCTACTAGTACTGTTCGCTATTTGAAAGATTCCATACTAAAAGGGGCCGATTTTGGGTCGAATGTAGTAGCAGCGAATAATAGTCAGCATGTATTGGATATCGTATCCGGAAGAAAAGATGTAGTAGGTTTTATTGGGATCAGTTGGATAGCAGATAGTTATGATCCGGTTCAATTGGCTTATTTGAAAAAAATACGATTGGGGCTGGTAGAATGTGTTAAATGTGAGGAAAAAGATATATTCGCGAAGCCCTCACAGGCAACCATATCCTATGGACAATACCCTTTGGCACGGCCATTGTACTATGTATTAAAAGAGAACGCAACGGGACTCGGAACAGGCTTCATGAATTTCATGAGTATGGAAAGAGGACAGTTGATATTCCGAAGAGCATTTCTGGTTCCTGCTAAAATGGGTTTTGGAAAACGTTCAGGGAGTATAAAAGACGCAGATTAACATACAACTATAAAAACCGACAAATGAAGAAGACCGTTTCTTTGATCGTGACAGCGTTGCTTGCTGTACAGTGTTTGATGGCGCAGGTGGCTGATGGAATCAAATTCCTCAACTACGAAAAATATAAAAGCGCCCGTGAAACCTTGAAAAAGGCGTATGATGCCAATCCAAAAGATCCTCAAACGATCTATTGGTACGGTCAGTCCTTAATTGCAGCTGAGGCAGGTGGATTGACAAAAGACATGCTCAATGCTGCGAAAGCCTTGTATCAGCAGGGCTTACAGGATGTAGGCAGTGATGCTTGGTTATTGGTGGGCATGGGTCACTTAGAGATCCTTGACGGAGGTGATATCAATTCAGCCAAACAAAAGTTTGAACAGGCCATTACTGCAACTACAGAAACACGTGGTAGAAATAAAGGAAAGGCTAATCCAGGCATTTTAAATGCCATTGGTAGAGCTAATGCAGATGGTGGAAGTAAAGTGGGAGATCCTGCTTATGGTATTGAAAAATTAAAGCAGGCTGCTACACTCGATTTAACAAATCCTGATATCTATATCAATATGGGTATTAGTTACCTGAAATTGGGTGGTGAAAATGGTGGAGAAGCAGTTAAAGCTTACCAAGAAGCCATTACACGTGATCCTAAAAACGCAAAAGCTAAATTCCGTATCGGAAGAATTTACCAGAGTCAGAATAACAAAGAATTGTTTGAGCAATTCTACAATGAAGCCATTGCTATAGATCCTACGTATCCTCCGGTATATTATGTATTGTACAATTATTACGCAGATAAGGATGTGCCTAAAGCAAAGGAATATTTGGATAAATATGTAGCCAATGCTGATAAAGATCCTAAGACTGATTTGTTCGTTGCTGATTACTTGTTCCGTGCCGGTAAGTATAACGAGAGCTTAGAAAAAGCAAGACAAATTGAAGCTGAAGTTGGTGGCATCAGTAAACTTCCTGAATTGAATGTGGTATATGCATACAACTATGATCGTACCAATGATTCAGTAAGAGCAAAAGAGGCAATTGAAAAATTCTTTGCATCTGCAGATCCGGCTGCCATCACCACTTCACAGTGTGAGTTGGCTACTAAAATCTATGCTCGATTCAAAGGAAGCGAAGCCCAGGCTGTAGCTTATATCGAAAAAGCCATGACCTTAGATACCATCAAAAACAGTAAAATTGCTTATATGGGCAAAGCTGCTGAGATCTATGGCAAAGCAGGGATGTATCGTGAGCAATTGGGTTGGTTGCAAAAACAACTGGACTTGAAAGGCGGTACTATGGGTGAGTTTGAATATTATCAGTTTACCAGCACAGCTTTGAACGGAAAAGATTATCCGCTTACCATTGAATTGGGTAAAAAATATTTAGCAGCTTTTCCTGATAAACCACAGCCCTATTCTTTCCTGAAAAGAGCCGCACTGGCATCAGATCCTGATACAACTACAGGTGCAGCCATTGCTGTATTGGATTATCTGGATTCTTTCTACATGAAAGATCAGGAAAAGAACAAAAAAGCGATTTTCTTGAATTTGTATTACAGACTTCAATACTATGTAAACAAGTCTAAAGAACTGGAAAAGGGGTTAGAAGTAGCGGATAAAATGCTGGCTTTGTATCCAACTCCCGGTGATGAAAACCAATATGCAACAAGTGCAAAAGGAGCTATCGTAGAGGGTATCAAAGCCAAAGAAAAACAGGGTTCGGGTAATAAAACCTCTTCTGCTACCTCATCGAGTAGCTCAGGAAGTTAAGTTTCTAAATAATTCGGTAAAAACTCCTCCAATAACGGGGGAGTTTTTCTTTTTATATGCTTTCACAGGCTTATTTTTGCCGGACATTAATGTTTTAACATGAACTGGCTTATCCAACTGTTAGATGCATCAGCAACCAGCAATGCCGCTGGTTATTTACCGATCGGTATTCAATTGATTTTTGCTGCGGGTTTTGTGGCTACGATGATCGCTGTATCACAGTGGGTGGGTCCAAAGCGTAAAACAGCCGATAAACTGGAAACCTTTGCTAGTGGTATTGAAAGTCATGGTGATGCCCGTCAACCCATGGCCATCAAGTACTTTCTGGTAGCGATCCTGTTTGTGTTATTTGATGTGGAAGTGATTTTCTTCTATCCCTATGCCGTTAATTTCAGAGAACTGGGATGGGATGGGTTTCTGGCTGTATTGATGTTTGTATCCTTCTTCCTGATTGGATTTATCTATATCGTGAAGAAAGGCGCCCTTAAGTGGGAAGATTAACCTGCCATGACAAGATTCATGGCTTTTTGACAACAAGACAAAGCTTTAATGGTTATATAAGCAACCATTACAAATAACCGAAAGACTATGGCACGCCCCGTTAGATTTAATATCAACCCCATCCCCGCTAGTACTGCCGATGCTATTTCGACTGTAGAAGCTCCGCAGGGATATTCAGGGGAAGGATTTTTTACCACAAAATTGAGTGATGTTGTTGGATTGGCCCGTAAGAACTCTATCTGGCCGCTTCCTTTTGCCACTTCCTGTTGCGGCATTGAATTCATGGCCACCATGGGTTCGCATTATGACTTAGCTCGTTTTGGTTCTGAACGTGTGGGTTTCTCTCCTCGTCAGTGTGACCTATTGATGGTGATGGGGACCATCGCCAAAAAAATGGGTCCCGTTTTACGTCAGGTGTATTTGCAGATGGCTGAACCCCGTTGGGTAATAGCCGTAGGAGCCTGCGCCTCCAGTGGTGGAATTTTTGATACTTACAGCGTTTTACAAGGGATCGATCAAGTGATTCCGGTGGATGTATATGTTCCGGGTTGTCCTCCTCGTCCCGAGGCTATTCTGGATGGATTTATGAAGATTCAAGACTTGGTTGGACAAGAAAGCATCAGAAGAAGAAACAGCGAGCATTATAAAGCACTGCTGAATAGCTATGGAATTCAATAAAATAGTCCATGGTCAATAGTCCATAGACCATGACCCAAAAACATAAAAATGGCCTTAACGAATTCATACATACAGGAAAAATTAAAAGAGAAGTTTGGTGATCAGGTGTACAATTTTGAGGAAACCTATGGTATGCTCAGTTTTGAAGCACCAAAAGATCAGAACCTGAAAGTGATGCAGTTTTTATACGATGATGAAACACTGCAATTTCGTTTCCTGACAGATTTGTGTGCAGTGAATTATCCGGATGATGCAGGAAGAGAATTAGCAGTTGTTTATCATTTGCACAATTTGGTAGAGAATGTTCGCATCCGTTTTAAAGTATTTACTGCTGTAGAAACGCCGGACGTTTTCACCGCTTCACAACTCTTCTCCAGCGCCAACTGGATGGAACGTGAAACCTATGATTTCTATGGAGTGAATTTTGTAGGTCATCCCAATCTGAAGCGCATTTTGAATGTAGATGAGATGGATTATTTCCCATTAAGGAAAGAGTATCCATTAGAAGATCAGACAAGGATTGATAAGGATGATGAAATGTTTGGAAGAGGATGAGAAAAAAGTCAAAAGTGAAAAGTCAAAAGTCAAAAATTATTCTCTTTCACTTTTCACCTTTCACTTTCCACTTTTCACAATAATGCAATAGCCGATCAATATAAGAAACATGTTAGCGCAACAACAACAGAATATCAAATTACCGGAAGGTTCCATTGAAAAGGAAACTACTACATTAAACGTAGGACCTACACACCCTGCAACACACGGTGTATTCCAAAATATCATGGAATTGGATGGCGAAAGAGTGGTATCAACTGAACAAACCGTTGGATATATTCATCGTGCATTTGAAAAATTGGCAGAACGTAGACCCCTCTATCAGGTTACACCAATTACTGACCGTTTGAATTATTGCAGCAGTCCCATCAATAATATGGGTTGGCATTTGACCTGCGAAAAATTATTAGGTGTTCAAACGCCCAAGCGTGTTGATTACTTGCGCGTGATCATCATGGAGTTGGCACGTATCTCAGATCACCTGATTTGTAACTCTATTGTGGGTGTGGATACAGGAGCTTATACGGGCTTCTTGTATGTGATGCAATACCGTGAATTAATCTATGAAATATATGAAGAAGTATGTGGGTCCCGCCTTACTACTAATATTGGGCGTATTGGCGGTTTTGAAAGGAATTTCTCAAATACAGCATTTACGAAACTCGAGAAATTCTTAAATGAATATCCGAAAGTGTTGAAAGAGTTTGAAAATCTCTTTGCACGTAACCGCATTTTCATGGACCGCACACAAGGTACCGGTGGTATCAGTGCTGAAAGAGCATTGAACTATGGGTTCACCGGTCCAAATTTGCGCGCTGCAGGAGTTGATTATGATGTGCGTGTACACAGCCCTTACAGCAGTTATGAAGATTTCAATTTCACTGTTCCTGTGGGTAAAACAGGCGATAACTATGATCGCTTCCTAGTGCGTAATGCGGAAATGTGGCAGAGCTTAAGCATCATTGAACAAGCCTATCAGAAAATCCAAGTGTTCAAAGGTGCAGATGCGGAAGTGTATCATGCCAATGTCCCTGAATATTATCTGCCAAAGAAGGAAGATGTGTATACCAAGATGGAAGCCTTGATTTGGCATTTCAAAATCATCATGGGTGAGGTAGACATGCCAAAAGGTGAAGTGTACCATGCCGTAGAAGGTGGTAATGGTGAATTAGGCTTTTATTTGATCAGTGATGGAGGAAGAACACCATTCCGTCTGCATTTCAGAAGACCTTGTTTCATTTATTATCAGGCGTATCCTGAACTGATTCAAGGTGGTATGTTGAGTGATGCGATTGTAACGATGAGTAGTTTGAATCTAATTGCAGGAGAACTAGATGCGTAATAGTTTGAAAATTTGAAGATTTGAAAATGTGCTAATTATTAGAAGGGTTCATTTTCAAATTTTCATCCCGCTCTTAGCGGGACAAATTTGAATAGTATGGTGAAATTTTCAGAAGAACAAATGACCGAATTCAAGCGCTTGGTAGCGCGTTATCCGGAAGGCAAGCAGAAAAGTGCATTGCTTCCGGTTTTGCATTTGGCACAAGATAGTTTTGGCGGATGGTTAAGTGCTGAAACAATGGATTATGTAGCTGAACTGTTGCAAATCACTCCTATCGAAGTGTATGAGGTAGCAACTTTTTATAGCATGTACAACCTCAAGCCGGTAGGTAAATATATGTTTGAAGTTTGTCAGACAGGTCCATGTATGTTGAGAGGTAGTGATGATATCATTGCTTATATCGGAGAAAAACTGGGTATCAAACCCGGAGAAACAACAGCCGATGGAATGTTTACATTGAAAACAGTAGAATGCTTAGGTGCATGTGGATATGCTCCCATGATGCAACTGGGTAAACATTATCGTGAACACCTGACCAAAGAAAAAGTAGATGCTATTATTGACGAATGCAGAAAAACTGCAGCTAGCTTAAACTAACAAGATGAAAAATTGGATCTACATATTTCTTGTATCAGTTTTCTTTACTGCTTGTGGTGAAGTATCCAATACAGAAGTGGTTGAGAAAACAACGGTTGTGGTAGAAGATTCGGCAGTGACAAAAATTGTTGACGGTACAACCGCTCAAAACTCGTTGGATGTGGTGGGAATTTATAAAGGAGTATTACCCTGTGCAGATTGTGAAGGAATGGAAACAACCATTGAATTAAAATCAGATTCAACTTATTCCAGAGTCATCAAATACTTGGGTAAGAAAGAAAATAGCTTTACTGCATCGGGTAAATGGACATGGATCAGCGGTTCTACCATTAGTTTGGGAAGTATCAAAGAAGGACCGAATCAATATTTTGTTGCAGAAGATAAGTTGATTCAATTGGATATGAGTGGTAACAGAATTACGGGTGAATTAGCAACTAAATATGAATTGAGAAAACAGTAGTTGAATAGTATTTAAAATTCCTGAAAGGGATATGAGGATATGAGTAAAAAATTATTACTGGAAAAGGCACATGTAGAAGGTATCCGCTACTTCGATGTATATCGGAGAGAAGGTGGGTATAGAAGTGTTGAGAAAGCACTTAAGGAAATGAGTCCGGAAGCCATTGTGGAAGAAGTGAAGAAAAGTGGTCTTCGTGGTCGTGGTGGCGCGGGTTTCCCTGCCGGAATGAAATGGAGTTTTATAGCAAAGCCCGAAGGTGTGCCACGTCATTTGGTATGTAATGCCGATGAGAGTGAACCCGGCACATTCAAAGACCGCTACTTGATGGAATTCATTCCTCACTTATTGATTGAAGGCTTGATTGTTTCATCTTTCGCTTTGGGAAGTAATGATACTTATATCTATATCCGTGGAGAATATGCATGGATCGTTGATATTCTGGAACAAGCCATTACAGAAGCCAAAAACAATGGCTTTCTTGGAAAAAATATTTTAGGTAGTGGCTTTGATTGTGATATCCATGTGCAAAGAGGTGCAGGTGCCTATATCTGCGGAGAAGAAACTGCATTGATCGAATCATTAGAAGGTAAACGTGGTAACCCAAGAATCAAACCTCCATTCCCTGCTGTGAAAGGCGTATGGGATAGACCTACGGTTGTGAACAATGTGGAGACATTGGCTGCAGTGGTACCAATCATCAATATGGGCGGTGATGAATATGCTAAGATTGGTGTAGGCAGATCAACAGGAACCAAATTGATCAGTGCATGCGGTAATATCAATAAGCCAGGTGTTTACGAGATCGATATGACCATTTCTGTAGAGGAATTTATTTACAGTGATGAGTATTGTGGAGGTATTCCCAATGGGAAAAAATTGAAAGCTTGTATTCCGGGTGGTTCTTCTGTACCTATTCTTCCTGCTAACCTTTTGTTGAAAACAGCAAAGGGAGAAACGCGTTACATGAATTACGAAAGTTTAGCTGATGGTGGTTTTGCCAGCGGTTCAATGATGGGTTCGGGCGGGTTCATTGTATTAGATGAAGACCAGTGTGTGGTTCGTCACACCTTATCATTGGCACGTTTCTACAGACATGAAAGTTGTGGTCAGTGTTCGCCATGTAGAGAAGGAACTGGGTGGATGGAAAAGATTCTGAAGAACATTGAATATGGAAATGGAAAGATGAGTGATATCGATCTGCTTTGGGATATCCAACGCAAGATCGAAGGAAATACGATTTGTCCATTAGGTGATGCAGCAGCATGGCCGGTAGCAGCAGCGATCAGACATTTCAGAGATGAATTCGAATGGCATGTGCTGAATCCTGAAGAATCACAAGAGAGGAATTATGGGTTGGCGCATTATGCTGATCCGATTCATGTACCGGTAGGGTAATTAAAAAGTCAAAAGTAAAAATTCAAAAAAATGGATATTGAATTTGATGCTTTTGAAGTTAATGAGGGAGAAAAGCCTTACAATATTAGACATCGATGCTTTTTCTTTTCTAAAGAGATTTTATTCTTTGTCAAAGATTGTAAGTATGAAAAAGTATATAGTTCTTTATTTGATCAGTTAGTAAGAAGTGCTACCTCTATAGGCGCGAATGTAGTAGAAGGTAAAGCGGGGAGCTCTAAAAAGGATTGGAACAAGTATCTGGTGATAGCACTGAAATCGGCTAATGAAACAAAGTATTGGTTATGTTTAATAAGAGATACACAAGAAGTTTCTAAGGAGAAAGTAAATGAACTGATCAAAGAAGCAGATGAATTGTCAAAGATCATTGCTTCAATAATAATAAACGCTAAATAGTCATCGTCAGGATTTTTTTTGACTTTTTAATTTTGACTTAATATTATGTCTGACCAACAACAATTGTTTAAAGTAACGATCGACAACATCACCATTGAAGTTCCGGCAGGAACAACAATTCTGAATGCTGCACGTAAGATCGGCGGTGATGTAGCACCCCCGGCTATGTGCTATTACAGCAAGCTGGAAGGAAGTGGTGGTAAATGTCGTACCTGTTTGGTGGAAGTAAGCAAAGGTTCTGAAAAAGATCCTCGACCTATGCCTAAGCTGGTAGCTTCTTGTAGAACCACAGTCATGGATGGCATGGAAGTAAAAAATATCACCAGTGAAAAAGTATTGGATGCAAGAGCAGGTGTTGTTGAATTCCTTTTACTGAATCATCCTTTGGATTGTCCTATCTGTGATCAGGCAGGTGAATGTCATTTGCAAGATCTCAGCTATGAACATGGTAAAGAAGGCACACGTTACGAATTCCAAAGAAGAACATTTAAGAAACACGATATCGGTCCATATATTCAGTTGCACATGACGCGTTGCATTCTTTGCTACCGTTGTGTATTTACGGCTGATCAGCTTACAAAAAAGCGTGAGCATGGTGTATTGGATCGTGGAGATCATGCAGAGATCGCCACTTTCATCGAAAAGAGTCTTGAAAATGATTTCATCGGTAATGTGATCGATGTTTGTCCAGTAGGTGCGCTTACCGATAAAACCTTCCGCTTTAAAAACAGGGTATGGTTCCTGAAGCCCGTGGATGCACATCGCGATTGTCCAACATGTAGCGGTCGCGTTACACTTTGGAACAGAGGTGATGAAGTATTCCGTGTTACAGCCAGAAAAGATGAATGGGGTGAAGTAGAAGATACGCCTGATGGAAAGCCGGGATGGATCTGTAATACCTGTCGCTTCGAAAAGAAAAAAACAAGTGATTGGGTGATTGAAGGTCCTCGTTTGATCAATAGACACTCAGTGATTTCACAAGGACATTATGCCGGTAAAGTAGGCACTCATATGCCAACTGAAACCTTTGAAGCAGTGAATGACGGACGCAAACCTAAACTGCTGATGGATATTCATTCAGTAAGCGAAGTGAATAAACCGGAAGTACAATTGAGTTTGATCGATGGACCGGCTCATTCCAAAGTATTTAATCAGAACAACGACTAATTGAATTCTATATCATGACACTACTTGCTTTTGATTGGGCATTATTGATAGAAAAACTGGTACTGATCGCAGTTATTGTGTTTGGTAGTCTGGGTATTGCCTTATATACCACTTTCGCTGAAAGAAAAGTAGCGGCTGTTTTACAAGACAGACCCGGTCCAAACCGTGCAGGTCCTTTTGGATTGTTTCAACCATTCGCGGATGGATTGAAATTGATCATGAAAGAAGAAATCATACCTAATACTTCCAATAAAGTCTTATTTATTTTAGGTCCGGGTTTGGCCATGACTGCAGCTTTAATGACTTGTGCTGTTATCCCATGGAGTAGTCATGTTGAGTTGTTTGATAGAAAGATCGAATTGCAAATTGCAGATATCAATATCGGGATCCTCTATGTGTTTGGTGTAGTTAGTATGGGTGTATATGGTATCATGATCGGAGGTTGGGCATCCAACAACAAATTCTCTTTGATGGCAGCTTTGCGTGGAGCTTCTCAGGCCATTAGTTATGAATTGGCGATGGGACTTTCATTAATCGCTGTATTGATGTTATCCGGTTCATTGAGTTTGAAAAGTATTGTAGGAGAACAGATGGCAGATGGTAGTCTTTGGAATATTGCCTACCAGCCGCTAGGGTTCTTTATCTTCTTTATCTGTGCATTGGCAGAGTGTAATCGTACACCTTTCGATTTACCCGAAGCAGAAAATGAGTTAAACTTTGGATATCATCAGGAATATTCATCCATGAAGCTAGGGTTTTATCTGTTCGCAGAATATGTGAATATGATCATGAGTAGTGCAGTGATGGCTTGTTTGTATTTTGGTGGTTATGATATTCCATTCTTGGATGAATCAACATTGGCTCCAAACATCGCAGCATTATTGGGTGTAGGAGCATTACTGACCAAGATTGTGATTTTCATTTTTATATTCATGTGGATTCGCTGGACGATCCCGCGTTTCCGTTATGATCAGCTGATGAATCTGGGATGGAAAACCATGATTCCATTGGCATTGGCGAATATGTTGATTACAGGAGCGGTGATATTGTGGAAAGCAGGGGCGTGATGTGAATTGTCAATGGTGAATTGTGAATAGAGAGAACTAGCATTGACCATTGACCATTCACCATTCACAATTGACACGATAAACTTGGCATCAATAGGTTAGAAAAATATTTTTGCAAACATTAAACATCCCTCAGGGATAGAACATATGCAGGCATTAACAAACAGGGGACAAGAAGTGAGTCGGAAGCCAATGAGTTTCATGGAGCGACTGTATATACCGGCAATTCTGAAGGGTATGGCCATTACATTCAGTCATATCTTCAAGAAAAAGCCTACCATTCGTTATCCGGAAGAAAAACGCCCTTTTAGTCCGGTGTTTAGGGGATTGCATGTGTTGAATAGAGATGAGGAAGGACGTGAGCGTTGTACTGCTTGTGGATTATGTGCTGTTGCTTGTCCGGCAGAAGCCATTACCATGGAAGCTGCAGAAAGATTACCCAATGAGGAGAACTTGTACCGTGAAGAAAAGTATGCAGCTAAATATGAGATCAATATGTTGCGTTGTATTTTCTGTGGACTTTGTGAAGAAGCTTGTCCAAAAGACGCCATTTATTTGAGTGAAACATTTGCTCCGGCCAATTATACTAGGAAAGGATTTATTTATGGAAAAGAAGAGTTGTTGATACCCAATCCTAAAACAGAGCCGGAAGCACATGCGAAAGCTAAAGGATTATAATAAAGAATAATCAGTTGTATTGTTCGTACAACTTATTATCAAACCTAATTAAAACACCCATGAGTATAACACAGATCATGTTTTTCTTTTTGTCGGCACTGGCTGTTTTCTCAGCTATCATGGTACTGGTAAGCCGAAATCCGGTACACAGTGTATTGTGGTTGATTGCGGTGTTTTTTGCCATTTCAGGTCATTATATTTTATTGAATGCACAATTCCTTGCTATCGTTAATCTGATCGTATATGCAGGTGCAATCATGGTACTCTTTCTTTTTGTGATCATGTTGATGAACCTCAATAAAGAGTCTGAACCCAATAAACATATTTGGATGAAACTCGCCGGAGCGATTTCAGGCGGATGTTTTCTAATGGTAATGGTATCACTAGTGCGTCAAGCTGCAGATTTCCAAGGTAAAGAGGCTTTGGTGGGAACCGGAGATATCGGATTGATCAAGAATCTGGGTAAAGCCCTGTTCAGTAACTATGTAGTTCCATTCGAAATCAGCAGCGTGCTGTTTTTGAGTGCGATGGTGGGGGCTGTAGTGATTGGGAAGAAGGAGTGAGTAAAGAATTTTAGTCCATGGTCCATAGTCCATGGTAAATAAAAAGAATCCATGGACTATGGACCATGGACCATAAGCTATAAGCTATGCCAATACAATACTATATCTATCTAAGTCTCGCACTCTTCAGCATTGGAATCATTGGAGTGCTGACACGCAGAAATGCGATCATTGTTTTTATGTGCATTGAATTGATGTTGAATGCGGTGAATTTATTATTGGTAGCATTTTCTAAAATGCATCATGGTACTGCATTGGCAACTGATGCAGCAACAACAGCAGGTATCGACGGACAACTATTTGTATTTTTTATTATGGTAGTGGCGGCAGCAGAAGTGAGTGTGGGATTGGCCATTATTGTAATGATGTATCGTAACATACATTCAGTAGATATTAATTTCCTCAATCGTTTGAAGAATTAATATTTATTGGTAAGACAGAACTGATTCATGATCATACTTCAATAATGAAGTGTAAAAGTCCCGCAAGGGAGCAAGGCTATGAGTAAATTTGTTTATCTGGTACCACTTTTTCCTTTGATCGGTTTTCTGATCAATGGACTGGGAAGAAAGTCATTGTCTAAATCAATGATCAGCGTCATTGGTTGTGGCGTGATGCTCGCTTCATTTGTTGTGAGCTTGTTGGTGTTCTTTGATGTAAAAGCAAATGGTGCAACAACTGTTGAACTGTTTTCTTTTATTCGATCAGCTGATTTTCAAATTCCATTTGCCTTTCAGGTAGATCAGTTGTCTTCTCTGTTCCTTTTGATCATTACAGGTATTGGGTTTTTAATTCACTTGTATTCTGCTGCTTATATGCATGAAGAAGAGGAGCAGCATTTCGGAAGGTATTTTGCGTATCTGAATTTGTTTGTATTCTCCATGTTGCTATTGGTACTGGGAGCCAATTATGTGATCATGTTCATTGGTTGGGAAGGTGTGGGTCTTTGTTCTTATTTGTTGATTGGATATTGGTTTAAGAATGATCAATACAATTATGCAGCTAAGAAAGCATTTGTGATGAATCGTATTGGTGATCTAGGCTTTTTGTTGGCTGTATTCTGGTTATTATTCAAATTAGGTACTGTTACTTATGGAGATGTATTCTCTCGTGTATCAGAGCTTTCTTCTTTTGATATTACTGCTATCACCATCTTATTATTTGTGGGTGCAATGGGTAAGAGTGCACAGATACCTTTGTACACATGGCTTCCTGATGCGATGGCGGGTCCTACACCTGTATCGGCATTGATCCATGCTGCTACAATGGTTACAGCCGGCATTTATATGATTGCTCGTAGTAATATTCTGTATACCATGGCACCGGTATCTCAAGCACTGGTGGCCATAGTAGGATTGGCTACAGCTATTTTTGCAGCTACGATTGCATTAAAACAGAATGATATTAAGAAAGTATTGGCTTACTCAACAGTCAGCCAATTGGGTTATATGTTTTTGGGCTTAGGTGTGGGTGCTTATACCGGTGCTGTATTTCATGTGATGACACATGCTTTTTTCAAGGCATTGTTATTCTTGGGTGCCGGTTCTGTGATACATGCCATGCACCACGAACAAGATATCAGAAAGATGGGTGGTTTGAAAAAGCATATGCCCATCACACATATCACATTCCTCTTGGCTTGCTTAGCGATTGCGGGGATTCCTCCTTTCTCAGGATTTTTCTCAAAAGATGAAATTTTGATGGCAGCCTTTAGTGCCAACCCTCTTTATTATTACATTGGGTTGGTTGGTGCGTTAATGACTGCTTTTTATATGTTCCGTTTATACAGTTTAACTTTTCTTGGATCATTCAGAGGTACGCATGAACAGGCGCATCACTTGCACGAGAGTCCGTCACCAATGACCATTCCTTTGATCGTATTGGCTGTATTGTCGGTATTGGGAGGTTTTGTAGGAATTCCGGAAGTGTTCGCATCAGATGCACATAGTCTTGAAAATTTCCTTGCTCCGATATTCGCTGAATCAAACAAATTGGCGCATGCACATCATTTAACCCATTCACAAGAATATATTATGATGGGTGTTTCCACTGCATTGATCATTGGAGTGATCATATTCGCGGTAACTAAGTTCAAAAAAGCAGCTGATGTAAATGATGAGAATACAGGTGTAGCTAAAGTGCTGGAAAATAAATGGTACGTAGATGAGTTATACGATAACATCATTGTAAAACCCTTGCACTTATTATCCGTGTTCTTGAAAAATATTCTTGAAAAAAATATCATTGATGGCGTGGTGAACGGTGTTGGTAAACTGGTGGGTTATGGATCCAGACAACTCCGATTATTGCAAAGTGGACAAGTAGGTAACTATATTCTGGTAATGGTAATGGTGATGGTGATTTTTGTTTTGATCTGGTTCAATGACATTACTATTATGAATTTTTTGAAAAAACTGTTTTAACCGCTATTAGCGATAAAGAAAATATATGATCCCAGTTCTATTGATATTACTACCCTTACTCACCGGCATCATCTCCTTCTTTATTAAAGAAGAAAATGCCGCTAAAGGTTGGGGATTATTGTCTGCAGTATTAACATTGACCGTAGCTGTAGCAGGTATTTATTTTTATCCGGCTGCCCAACTATCATTCGACAGTGCATGGTTGCCGTCTTTAGGTAGCAGGTTTACGATGTCAATGGATGGAATGTCCAAAATGTTGGTCTTATTAACCGCTATTTCCTTTCCATTGATTTTTATAGCCACTTATAAAAATCAATACCGAAATGCAGGTTCATTTTATGCATTGATGTTACTCACACAAGCCGGCTTAATGGGCGTGTTTGTTGCTAACGATGCATTATTGTTTTACTTTTTCTGGGAACTGGCATTAATACCTGTATATTTTTTATGCTCACTATGGGGTGGCGAAAAAAGGATTGCTGTTACTTTCAAATTTTTCATCTACACATTTATTGGGTCACTGATGATGTTGGCCGGAATACTATACATGTATTTCCAAACAACTGATCATTCATTTGCTTGGCAGTCTTTTTACAGCGTACAACTTGCGCCTGAAAAACAGTCATGGGTATTCTGGCTCTTTTTCATTGCATTCGCTATTAAAATGCCCATATTCCCTTTCCATACTTGGCAGCCGGATGCCTATGAGCAATCGCCTACTGCTACAACTATGGTATTGAGTGGCATCATGGTGAAAATGGGAATATTTGCGGTAATCAAATGGTTGTTGCCATTCTTCCCTGCAGCATCAGCGCAATTTGCACAATGGATCATTTTGCTTTCTGTGATTGGTATGTTATATGCTTCTTTGATTGCTATCAGACAGGATGATATCAAACGGTTGATCGCTTATTCTTCCATTGCGCATATCGGGTTAATGAGTGCAACACTTTTTACAGGTAGCAGAGTAGGACTGGAAGGTGTAATGATACAAATGTTCAATCACGGAATCAATGTAATTGGACTTTGGATCGTAGCAGATGCGATTGAACAACAATTGGGTACAAGAAAGTTCAGTGAATTGGGTGGACTGGCACAAAAAGCTCCATCACTCGCTATATTATTATTAGTAATGGCATTTGCTAATATTGCATTGCCATTAACCAATGCATTTATTGGTGAATTTTTGATGTTCAATGGACTGTTTCATTATAATATCTGGATCACTGCAGTGGCAGGTATCAGTATTATTTTGGCAGCAGTATATACTTTGAATATGGTTCAGAAAGTGTTTTATGGAAATACAACAACTCTTACTTCCAATGCAACAGATATATCAGGAAATATCAGAATAGCTCTGGTAATATTGGTAGTACTTGTGATTGCCTTGGGAGTGTATCCACAACCCATGATTGATCTTACAAAAGATACAGTAGGAGCAACCATGGCGGGGAAATAATAGATCGTTGATATTTTATAATTATTTGATTAATCACAATAACGTAAGGATGTGAAAACATCTTTACCCAAAATTCCCCAAGGGGATTTGGAACTATGAACGCAATAATATTATCAGCATTACTGGGAGTTGTCATGATGTTTAGTGGCATTCTGACAAAAAACAAATCTGTATTGAAATACATAGCAGCAGGTGGATTATTGTTGCTGATCGCATTCAATGTGATGGATACCTATGCGATCTTCAAATTTGATATCAATTCCCGTGGATTATTGAGTTTTGAAAAGTTCGGTCTGTACTTTAATACACTTGCTTTTGCAGCCACTTTTATTTATGTGTTACTCAGTGGGTCTGATATTGAAAAAGCAGGTATCAATGTTGCTGAATATTTTGCACTGATCTTCTTTGTACTATGCGGTCTAAGCATCCTATCTGGATTTAATGGTATGTTGATGCTATTCTTAGGTATCGAAATACTGTCTATTCCTCTATACATCCTCACCGGTTCCGATAAACGAAACCTAAAGAGTAATGAAGCAGCATTGAAGTATTTTCTGATGGGTTCTTTCACTACCGGAATTATGCTGATGGGTATTGCTTTCTTTTACGGTGCAACAGGTTCTTTTACTTTGAACGCATTACCTGTTATTCCTACTACAGGAATGATCAATCCATCTTTTCTGCATGTAGGTGGACTATTACTTTTATTTGTTGCAATGTCTTTCAAAGTTTCAGCAGCACCTTTTCACTTCTGGACACCTGACGTATATGATGGAGCGCCAAGTGTATTCACTTCTTTCATGGCTACCATTGTGAAAGCTGCCGGTTTTATAGCTTTTATCCGATTGTTTCAAACACAAGCTGTTGCATTAGGACCTACTTGGAAAATCATACTGTCTATCGTCATTATACTTACTTTATTGATCGGAAATATCACAGCAGTATTTCAGCAAAGTGTAAAGCGTATGCTGGCTTATTCCAGTATTGCTCAAGCAGGTTTTATGCTGTTTGCATTATTCAGTAGTAATGATCTTGCGAAAGAGGGTATTCTCTTGTACAGTGTTGCATATAGTTTGGCTACCATCGGTATTTTTGCTGTACTCATTAAAATGAATGATTACACTTTTGATGGTTTTAATGGGCTTGCTAAAAGTAATCCAGTACTAGCATTTACAGCCACCATTTTTCTTTTGTCTCTTGCAGGTATACCATTAACGGCAGGTTTTTTTGCTAAATATTATATGCTGGCTTCTGTAATTAAACAAGGAGGCTCACTTTGGTTGGTGATAGTGGCGCTTTTCTTTGCAGCAGTGAGTGTGTATTATTATTTCAGGGTTATTCAGGCCATGTATTTCAAAGATGGTGATGCTGGTACAGCACCTATATCTGGGGCATTCAAACTGACGTTGGTATTATTGACTGCTCTGGTAATCGTATTGGGCATTTTCCCTTCGATTATTCTGAATGGCTTTTATTTCTAACCGTTCTTCACTTTTTTTACAGGTACAACCCTGCATAGTCATTTCTCAGCTATCTTTAAGGAATATAGTTCCTGTATGAAGGGTATGACCATTTTTGACTCCTTATCGTTGGCATGGCGAACTGTTCGCGGCAATAAGTTACGTACAGGTATTACTGTGGCTATTATTGCTTTTGGTATCATGGCACTCATTGGTATCATTACAGCTATTGAAGCCATGAATCAGAGTCTGAAGGAAAGCTTTTCTTCCATGGGTGCTAATGCCTTTAATATCCGTTTTAAAGATTCAAGAGTAAGGTTTGGCGGTAATAACTCAGACGTTAAAAAAACAACCCGAGGACGCAAAGAGAAAAAATCAAATCTTGATAAACCTATTCAAAGAGAAGAAGCAGAATACTTCAAACAGAATTTCAATTTTCCTGATGCAAAAGTAAGTATATACAGAAGGGGGCCTGGTGGACAGGAAGTCAATTACAAGGATAAAAAGACCAACCCACAAATTGTAGTGTGGGGAGGGGATGAACATTATTTGCAGGTCACCGGTTATATGATCGAAATGGGTCGCAATCTCAATGACTTGGATCAACAAAGCGGAAGAAATGTTTGTTTGATCGGTAGTAATGTAGCAAAGACATTGTTTGGAGATAGGCCTGATAAATCTATTGATAAGATCGTACGTATCGGAGGATTGCCTTATCGTGTTATCGGTTTATTGAAGAGTAAAGGCTCCAGTGCGATGTTGCGGCAAGATGATGTAGTAGTAACCACTTATAACAACGTACGAAATTTTCAGAATGCAAGCAGGTCTTATATGGTAGGAGTGATGGTGAGTAATGTCAATGAATTAGAACCTGCAAGTGGTGTGGCTACATCTGTGTTTAGGTCGGTTAGAAGATTAAAACCTTTAGATGAAGATAATTTTGTGATCGAAAAAAGTGACAAGTTCGCTGAAATGTTCATCAGCTTCTTGAGTAGTATCACTGGCTCAGCCGGTGCTATTGGATTGATTACTTTGATTGGAGCAGCTATTGGTTTAATGAATATCATGTTGGTGGCCGTGAACGAGCGAACAAAAGAAGTTGGGCTTATTAAAGCCATCGGAGGGAAAAGTAAGAATGTACGTCAGCAGTTCTTATTTGAAAGTATGATCATCAGCTTATTAGGGGCAATTTTTGGTATTATTTTAGGGGTACTGGTAGGGAATGTATTTGGACTGATACTGAAAACAGGTTTTGTAGTACCATGGGCATGGGTGATCGTTGGGGTGGTGATTTGTTCTATTGTTGGACTCATCGCGGGAATATATCCAGCCATGAAAGCAGCCCGACTCAATCCTATCGTAGCACTACGTTACGAGTAGTACTTAATTTTTATTGTAATTTTTTGAGAAGATCTTCAACTGCTCATTGATATAGTAGCGGATATCTTCTTCTGATGTATGCTTTCTGAGCCAATCATAAGAAGGGCGATGTTGTTGCATAAAAAGACGAAGCTTTTCATCTTTAAAACGAGTCAATGAAATAACCAATGCGGTATTGAATCGATAATTGATATAGGCTTCTTTCTCATTGGTTTCATAAAACTGTAGCGCTTTTCTTTTATTACGCTCATGTCGTGAAAATCGGTCAATGTTCAGCGCAATACCCGCACCTGAATTGGCTTGTGATACTGTTGGAATGGTATAATTCACGATATCCTGTAAAAAATCTTTCCTCCGCTCAATACTATCTTGTTGATACTGACTCAATCCCCTACTGGTAACTGTAACATTTCCTAAATCACGTACCAATGGTGATAGAACGGGGAATAAAGTGTCTTGTAATAAATAGCTGTTTGCATATTGCAGGGTATCGAAAAAATAACCAACAGCTGCAAAAGAGAGAATATGATTTTCTGCGGCTTGAATAGAAAATTTGCCATCATTACCGGTCATGGTAGTTGTATTGGTAGAGATGTTTCTGACACTGGCCAAAACTATTGGTGCGTTGGTAACACTATCTTTCAAGTAGCCATAAATTATTTTTTTCTTTTGCCCGAAACCTTGGAAGCAAACAAAGGTCAAAAGGAGAATAAGAGTGTACCGCATCTTTTTTTGTAAAGGTACAGCTAATAGAAATAACGATATTTCTGGTTACTAAAAATGCCGGCATTAAGCCGGCATTTTTAGTAACCAGAAGGTTGATCTACTTTATAATGATCACTTTTTGTAGATAAGTCTTCTTATTATGGAAAATCTTCAAAATGTATTGACCATCATTGATATTACCCACATTCATTTGTTTGGAGAAAACTCCATTGAAACCCGGATAAGACTGATTGAATACTCTTTGTCCGCTTGAATTGAGTAACTCTATGGATACATCACCTTTTTCTTTTACTTCGAAACTCAGGTTGAATAATCCTTTATTCGGATTAGGGGATACGCTGAGTTTGATTTCTCTGGCCACCACTTCCGGAGGAAGAGAAGTTACCGTAAACTGAATAGGCGCTGATGTTTTCTGACAGCCCAACGCATCAATAGTTACAACTTTATAATTTCCAGACGCAATGGGTTTATAGCTAGCGTTGGTAGCCCCGCTGATACCTTCATCATCTTTAAACCATTGTCTGGAAACACCGGGGGTATTGATAACCAATGAATCACCTTGTCTGGTCACAACCGGCGTTGGGGCATCTGCAACAACGATTTCTTGTCTGATACTGGGACATGAGTTTCCTGTTCTGATCTTCATATCATAGAAGAAATAGTAGAAAGGGTTTGGATCGCCGCTACCACTTACATTGACACTATTACCGGTAAAAGACGCTACACCCGGTATGGCGATAGGATATGTTGAACCAACAATTCCATTATTTCGGAAAATGGTAGCACCATTCGAACATAATGCCAATAAAATATAATCACCGGGTTCTTCAACTCTCAGGTTTAAGAAGAAAACAGCTCCTGTATCATTTGCAGGATTACCGCTTACAGCGCCAGGTGCCGGATTGGGATTGGTAGCCAATACATCTAAAAACACACTATTCACCCTAGTATACGAATATGTATTATTGGAGGAATTAAATGAGCCGAATCTTCCTAAAATCACTTCAATTCTACCGCTATTCCCTATATACAATTTTGCACTTTCAATGGTAAGTGGAACGCTGGCATTGAATCTCATAAAATTGCCACTAAAATCATTGTAACCACCATTGGGCGAGAACATCTTAGTCGTAGGTCCAATGGAAGTTTTCAACTCACTGGATACATAGAAAGTTTTATTAGTAGGAATGGTTGTAGTTGATGCTGTACTGCCCGTTGCAAATGGTGCAGTAGCGGTAGTGCTATTAAACCAAAAATAATTTGTATTTGCAGTGGATGAAGGTACTCGTAATAATGCGGTGTTATTACAAATCGTTCCGACCGGATTTGGATCATTTCCTTTTCTGCCAATCGTCAAACTGGTACTCAGTGTATTATTAGCAGTATTCTGATCACCGGCTATATTGGTTGTAGCCAGAATTGTATAGGTTGTGTTTTCAGTGGTAGCAAAAGGGGTTTGTAATGTGAAACTAGCATTGCTCAATGGTAATACAGTGCCCGGATAGGAAGCATTGATGGTAGTAACGGTTGTTGTTCCATTCTTAACTTCTACTGAGATAGGGATATTACTCTTTGAAACACTGCCATTATTGCGAATGTTGACGGTGAGGTATTGCTTGTTATCAGCACAATCAGCAACGGTTGGTGTAATAACTTCGCTGATGGTAAAATCAGTAGAAGGATTTACCACTACTAATCTAAAATCATTTGTTTCGCCTCTTGTATAATTTCCACAAGATGTTACATCATTGGCAGTACTGGTTTCCACCAAAACAACCCTGGTTCTATATGAACTACCAACTGTGAGATTGCTGGGTGTATTGAAACTACCTACGAATACTTCAGTGTTTTTCAAAACAGGACTGGTAGCAACATTTTCATTAGCATCTATAAAATCACCGTCGTTATTATAGTCGATAAATAGCTTTACTATTTTATCAGCATTGGTAGCATCTGAGCTATTCACTCTTACTCTAAATGGAACAGATTGTGAAGGTTCTATATTCGCAGCAATAGCGGTATTATTTACATACGTAGTTCCTCCGGCAGGATTGGCATAACGAATGGTTTGCAAACTCACACTGTCAATACGCCCACCTGTATTTTCCGTAGGACCTGAGCCACAATGAGCCGTTCCGCCAACACCACTTACCAGTAAGGAATAAGCTTGTTGTCCACGTACCAAAGAACCTGCAGCACCTTTATGTGTAACTGTGATGGTATAACTCTCTCCCGAAACGGTACTATCAATATCAATTCGCTCCACATTATCGGTATTGTTATCACCTTTAACCGCAGCATTGGAAGGGCTGGCAGGATTTAATGTCCAGGGTCTGAAAGTTCTGCTGCCACTGGTAATTCTGATATCCAAATCATTGACTAATTTTTTAGCCGGGTTATTCAATACATCTACTAGCTCTACATTTCCTCTAACGTCTGTCCAGCAAATAGTAGCCTTCAAAGGTTCTTTACCGGTAGCAATTACAGTGGTTGTAAAACTAGATGTTGTTGTATTGAACAGATTTTCAAACATGAGATGTTCACTGGTAGATCCGTTATTCGATGCAACGGAAGCAGAAATAACAGCAGCCGCTTTTTGAACATTCAACAATCCCCATCCATTTTGATAATCTGGTCCGGGATTATTACCTGCTTCATCAGCTGTGTGAATAGCCAAACCTTTGATGGTAGCCGATCTTAGAAAAGCACCACTTTTTAGTTTTGAATAATGTTCCTGTAATAAAAATAACGAGCCGGCCGCATTGGGAGAAGACATCGACGTTCCACTCAATGTTGAATAACTGTTATTGCCTGATGCGAAAGTAGATAATACGTTTACCCCATCTGCAACAATATCAGGTTTAATACGTCCGTCATCAGTAGGTCCCCAACTGCTAAAAGTACTCATCACCACATCTTCAGGTCGATTGTATCCACCGGGAATACCTCTCACGGCACCTACTGTTAAAATATTTTTTGCATTGCCATCCCAGGTAATGGTTCCATAACTATCATTGCTACTGATGGAAGAAGGTCTGGTACCGGCAGCAGTCATTTGGTTTTGAGCATTGAATCTGAAATAGGGTTCTCCAACAGCCGGTCCGGTTTCTCCACGATTATTACCAGCTGATTTTACGATCAAATAAAATGGTGCATTGTATGCAATAGAATCCATCTCCTGAGCATCATTACTGTAATAACCAAATTTATAGTCTTCATCTTCATTGGGTCTACCATAAAACTCCCAGCGATTTTGTGCTGAGTTGAAATTCCATCCGGAGATAATGGAATAAGAGTGATTTGAAATCAATAAACCAGAAGCTTCAGAAGCAATCTCAGAATTATCATTGGTAAAATCGTAGGCAATCATTCCCTGAACACCATAGGCCATCCCTTTTGCACTAGGGTTAAGACCTGTAGCGATCATAGTACCAGCAACGTGTGTGGCATGGTTGTCAATCGATGGGGGATTGTCTTTTTGTGTGATCCTTCCAGTAAGTTCAACATGTGAACTTAAAATTGTACCACCATCCCAGATACCTATTTTGTTTTTCATATTCGCAGAACTTCCGGTGAGGTTTAATCCGGTTGCACCGCCTGGCCATAGCTGGTTGGTTCTGGTAGTAGCTGCCGCAATACTATTGTTAATGATATAATATTTTGGAAAATTAAATGCATCAACACCCACCAATACACCCCTTGCGCCATTTCTTCCATTAATGGTCAATGGCCAGTTTCTTTGTTTGGCTAATGACAAAGCTTTTGTGTATTCACTTCGCTCTCTTAATCGAATACCCTGGGTAGTAATATCTAATGCCTGAACATTGGTCGACAATTGCGAATGGGCAACCGATACCATGGCAGTAGCAGTGATAAAAATGGGTAAAAATCTTCTCAGCATAACATCGTTTAATTTAACTTCATAATTATTCAGGGTTTGCCCCCGGGTATTATTACTAAATTAGATACTTTCACCATTCAAAGTGAAGCATGAGGCATAATCTTTTTGTAGTCATATGGGCTTTTTTAACAATTTTTGGCTGTAAACCATCCAACAAAGCCCAAACCGGTCAGATTACCCAAGGTATATCCGGTTTTATTACCGAATTAAAAGGCAACCAAATGCCTATGAAGGGTGCTCCTGAGAACAAACCTAGACCCGTATCTGTGACTTTGTTGGTCTATGAACCCACTAATTTATCCCAAGTTCAAAGAGTTGAAACTTCTGCTTTATATACGTCAATTAACACGCGAAAGGTTGCTTCTGTTTTGTCAGACAGCACAGGTGCTTTTAGTGTTGCTTTGCCACCCGGAACGTATTCCCTTTTTGTGCGACAAGGGAAGTTCTTTTTCGCCAATTCTTTCGACAGCCAGAATAATATTCAGTTGGTTACGGTAGAAGCAAATAAAGTAACCCCTTTCAACATCACGATCAATTCAGGAGCTACATATTGATTTCTAAGGTTATCTTTGCACCCCACATTACAGACCTTTGTAGGTAATGGGATGGAAGCTGTTATGAATTTGAATGTGTTGCTGGAGCAGTATCAAAATAACCCCCGCCTTTTTCAGTTGGCGGACAAGCTTTCTTTTGCCCAATCTCAACGAATTTTTCTCAAAAATCTTCAAGGAAGTAGTGCTGAATTTGTTGTAACAGCGGTGTTTAATCATACAGCTACTTCAACATTGAACCATGTGGTGGTATTGAACGATGCAGAAGAAGCTGCCTATTTTCACAATACATTAGAGAACCTTACCCAGGCATTGGATCTTTTTTACTTCCCATCTTCCTTCAAAAACAGAAAAAATTTCCGGATATTAAACAGTTCACATGTGATGCTTCGTACAGAGGCACTCACCAAACTGGCTGCAGGCGGAAATAAAAAAATATTGGTTACCTATCCCGAAGCCATTTTTGAAAAAGTAGTACTTCCCAAAACACTCAGCAGTAATATTATCACCATTAAAACCAATGACTCCATTAATCCGGAAAGCTTAATGGAATTGTTTGTAATGTATGGTTTTGAAAGAACGGATTTTGTATATGAACCCGGACAATTCGCAGTACGTGGTGGTATTCTGGATATTTATTCTTTTGGCAATGAAAAGCCGTATCGAGTTGAATTATTTGGTAATGAAGTGGATAGTATCCGCATATTCGATCCGGAGACACAATTGAGTGAAAGAAAATTATTGCAGGTTAATATTATCCCCAATGTAGAAACACAATTCAGCACGGAAGAAAAGGTATCGCTCTTTGATTTTTTGAGTGAGAATACCATTGTATGGTTGAAAGATTGGGATGTCATAGCTGAAAAAGTACAACAGCAGTACGATGAGATGGAAGGATTCATGCAATTGCTGAAAGAAGGCTATCAAATGAAAGCCAATGAGGAGGAGGAAGATATTCGTGTATTGAAAGAAGTATCAGCTGCAGATTTTGTTCCACTTGCAGTGATCAATGAGCAACTGGAGAAAAGACATATCGTTGAATTCGGGTACAAGCCACAACTATCGAATACTGAAATTGAATTTGCTACCAGACCACAACCAGCATTTAACAGACAGTTTGATCTCTTGATCAAAGATCTTACTGCTCATGAAGCAGCGAAATACAGCATTTATATTTTTGCGGAGCAGGTAAAACAACTAGAAAGACTCAATAGTATTTTTGCAGATCTGAAAACAGAGATTCAGTTTGTTCCGGTACCCAGTAGTATTCATGAAGGTTTTATTGATGAAGATCTTAAGATCGTTTGTTATACAGATCATCAGATATTTCAACGTTACCATAAATACAAGGTCAAGCAGGCTTATAATAAAAACAAAGCCCTTACCCTTAAAACATTGCGTGATCTTCAACCCGGAGATTATGTAACACATATTGATCATGGTGTAGGAACATATAGTGGTCTTCAAAAATTAGAAGTAAATGGAAAACTGCAGGAAGCCGTTCGAATCATTTACAAAGACAGTGATATTTTATATGTCAATATCAATTCCCTGCATAAAATTTCCAAGTATACCGGTAAAGAGGGAACCGTTCCTAAGATCAATAAATTGGGAAGTGATGTTTGGGTGCGATTGAAAGAAAAGACCAAAACCAAGGTCAAAGAAATCGCCTTTGATCTGATCAAGCTGTATGCACAAAGAAAAGCACAAGAAGGATTTGCACACACGCCTGATAACTATCTTCAAACAGAATTAGAAGCTTCTTTTATTTACGAAGACACCCCTGATCAAAGTAAAGCCACTGCTGATGTAAAGAAAGATATGGAGAGTCCTTCGCCTATGGATAGATTAGTGTGTGGCGATGTGGGTTTTGGTAAAACAGAGATTGCAGTAAGAGCCGCTTTCAAATCTGTGGTAGATGGCAAACAGGCTGCAGTATTGGTGCCTACTACTATTCTTGCTTTCCAGCATTATAAGACATTCAAAGACCGGTTGAAAGATTTTCCGGTAACAGTAGATTATATCAATCGATTCAAATCATCAAAAGACAAAAAGGAAACACTAAAGAAAGTAGAAGAAGGAAAAGTAGATATTATTGTAGGTACACATGGATTATTGGGCAAAGAGGTCAAATTCAAAGACCTGGGTATCATGATCATTGATGAAGAACAGAAATTCGGTGTTGCGCATAAAGAAAAATTAAAAACACTGAAGACCAATGTTGATTGTTTAACCCTAACAGCAACGCCGATTCCACGAACCTTACAGTTTAGTTTGATGGGAGCCCGTGATTTGAGTATCATCAATACTCCGCCACCCAATCGTCAACCCATACAAACAGAAGTACACATATTCAATGATGATTTCATTCGCGAAGCCATTTATTATGAAACAGAACGTGGCGGACAAGTTTTCTTTATTCATAATAGGGTTGTAGGCTTATCGGAGATGAGTGCTATGTTGCAAGGGCTTTGTCCGGATTTAAGTATAGGTTTTGCGCATGGACAATTGGAAGGACATGAATTGGAAGAGCGGATCATGGACTTTATTGATAAGAAGTACGATGTGTTGGTTTGTACCAATATTGTTGAGAGTGGCGTTGATATTCCCAATGTGAATACAATTATTGTGAACAATGCACATCAATTTGGACTCAGTGATTTACATCAATTAAGAGGGAGAGTAGGACGGAGTAACAAAAAAGCTTTCTGTTATTTGTTAGCGCCTCCTATGAGCACTTTACCTACGGATTCAAGAAAGCGATTACAAACATTAGAACAGTTTAGTGATTTGGGAAGTGGGTTTCAAATTGCTATGCGTGATTTGGATATTCGTGGGGCCGGAAATTTATTGGGAGGTGAACAGAGCGGATTCATGGCTGAGATCGGCTTTGAAATGTATCAAAAGATACTGGAAGAAGCCATCCGTGAGTTGAAACGTACCTCTTTCAAAGACCTCTTCAAAGAAGAAATCAGTAAACAGGATGATTATGTGAGTGATTGTACGATTGATACCGATTTGGAAATATTAATACCGGATAGTTATGTAGAAAGTATTGCTGAGCGATTGTCTTTATACTCACGATTGGATAATTGTGAAAAAGAAGAAGAGCTGCAAGACTTCCATAAAGAAATGATCGATCGATTTGGTCCGATGCCGGCACAAGTAGAAGATCTTTTTACAACTGTTCGTTGTAGATGGCGTGCTGTTGAAATTGGTTTTGAAAAGATGACCTTGAAACAAGATACATTGCGTTGTTATTTCATCAATCGCCCTGATTCTCCTTATTTCGAATCAGAACTATTTAAGCGAGTATTGGCCTATCTACAATCGGGTACGAATAAAGCAAGACTGAAACAAGCAGGTAAAAACTTCCTTCTGGTGGTCGAGAATATGAAAGATATGGAAGCGATGTTACGCTTCTTAGACGGAATGCATAAAGGGGTCATTCAACTCCAATAAAAAGAGGCTATATCAAAAATCTGATACAGCCTCTTTTACTTTTGAAACTTCCTCTTTCTTAGACCATAGTCCATAGTCCATGGACCATGGTCTATGGACTACAACCCAAGCCCTACAGCAAAAGCGCGAAATCTACTCGCAATACTTCCGGTGGAAGTGAATGCTCCTGTGGTAAGATTCACAGTATAAATATTTGTATTGGTACCTACCGTTCCTACTGCATAAGCGATTCCTGATCTTCCTCCAATATCAAAACCATTCATTGAAGACAATGAGACACCGATATTTCCAACTTCTACCAGCGTACCATTATTGGGAGGGTCTTGTTTGAATAGTTTTGTTCCACTCATGACATACAATAATGTGGAAGTAGTGCCATTAAAATTATTTGTGTATGCTGCACCGGAGATGAATGGTGTTCCCGGATTGATATTTCCATCGGTTGCAGCAATGGTTCCGTCGTTGGGATTTAAGCGTAGATTGAGCCCTGCATCACTTACGAGCCTGATACGATCTACAGTTGGATTAAAATCAAAAGCCCATGCAGTTGCAGCAGTACCTACCATAAATCCGGTTCCTACAGCTGCAGCAGCACCTGATGAGGTATTCAATTTGTACAAGCGTCCCGTACCGGTAGTCGTTACTGTAAAAGCGAATAATTCTCCGTTGGCAGGACGAAAATCTATTCCTTCCACTGTTTCGCCAGCACCTAAACCGGTAATGGGTTTACTGATCATCATCTGAGGTCTGGAAGGATCAAAAATCTGTAGCGTATTCATGTCGTCAACACCATAAGCAACAGGAGGTGTAGGAATGGCAATGTCTATCAGGTTAGCAGCTATTTCATTGATATATGTTGCAGCACCTGACATTAAATTAATGGTATACAATCTTGTTTTGCCGGCTTGTGTAAATGTAGCCAGTGAAACAGTATTATCAGGACTGATATCAAAGCCACCTTTGCCTGTAAAATCAATTCCCAAACTACCTACTTCTGCAAGGGTGCCATCATTGGGTGGATTTTGTTTGTATAATTTTTTCTGTGACACATCAATATTGAACAACTCGGTAGTAGTTACGCCTGCTCTGCTGTTCGTGTATGCAATAGAAGTGATGGCAGGACTGACACCACCATTGATATTGCCATCAGTAGCAACTGAAGCGCCTGTTTCAGGATGTAAGCGAAGATTCTGACCCGCATGAGTCACCAATCGAATACGATCTACGGTTGGATTGAAATCTATATTCGCAATTTGAGAATTTAATACAGGAGTGAATCCGGTACCGATTTGTCTGGCAACCCCATCTAATAAACTAATCACATACAACCTGCTGTTGGAAGCTAACGCATACAACTGTGCAGTAGCAGGTCTGAAATCGATACTTAAAACTTTTTCACCTGCGGGTATACCTGTAATGGTTAATGAATTTTCAACAGTACCGGGTGATTTAGCATTGTAGCGATTTAATTTGCCATCATCGGTAAGACCATAGAATGTGATATCAGGTCCATTTGCTGGAGTAAATGTGGGTGGCTCGGGAATATTACCGGCGTTACCTAATTCTTTATAACAACCTGATACCAACAAGCCAAGTGTACAAACCAGCAAAAGCTGGTGCATGATTTGATAATGAGATCGGGCTCTTTTCATAGTGTTCATATTTCATGAACCCTATAAACGAGATTTTTTCAGCGATGGTTTTAGGTATGTAGAAAACGAAAAAAGCCGGTAATGCCGGCTTTTTTCAACATCATTGGGTACAGATTAAAATCCTTTTTTTGCAACGCCATCGGCAATGGCTGCCAATGCTTTAGCTTCACTAAGAATGGCGGCCATTTTATTTCCTTTTCCATCATGACCAGCAGCCATATAACCGCCACGAGCTGTTTTGGTGATCACGGCATCTTGCATGGGAACATTTTTTTCCTTGGTCTTCAGACAATATGCTTTGATCATTTTTGAAGTGTCCATTTTCTTAGAATTTAATGTGGTTAGTAAATAAACAACGGGTTATGTTACCACAACTTACTGTTTTTTACTGAAAATCAAAAGAGAAGAGGAAAATAGTAATCCACAGGGATGTAGTGAGTAGTGAATAGTCAGTAGTGAGTGTTTTAGTTTTTACTCACTACTGACTATTCATTACTCACTAAAATCAAACGTCAATCTTCGCGTACTTCGCATGACTTTCAATGAATTCGCGGCGTGGTGCTACATCATCGCCCATGAGCATACTGAATATTCTGTCGGCTTCAGCAGCGCTTTCAATGGTTACTTGTTTGAGTGTTCTGCGGGCCGGATCCATTGTAGTTTCCCACAATTGGTCTGCATTCATTTCACCCAAACCTTTGTATCGTTGAACGGTAACACTGTCATCTTTTCCACCACCTAATTTTTCGATCCACATTTTTCTTTGCTCTTCATTGTAAGCATATTGCTGCTCTTTTCCTTTTTTTACAAGATACAATGGTGGTTGTGCAATGTATACATAACCTTGCTCTACCATTTCTTTCATGTAGCGGAAAATAAAAGTGAGGATCAATGTTGCGATATGTGATCCATCCACATCCGCATCCGTCATGATGATGAGTTTATGGTAACGCAATTTTGTAATGTTCAAAGCTTTCGGATCTTCAGGTGTTCCTACGGTAACTCCTAAAGCAGTATACATATTTCTGATCTCTTCATTCTCATAGATCTTATGCTCCATGGCTTTCTCCACGTTCAGGATTTTGCCTCGTAATGGTAGAATAGCCTGATAACTTCTATCACGTCCTTGTTTGGCCGTTCCACCCGCTGAGTCACCCTCTACAAGGTACAATTCACATTTCTTAGGATCACGTTCACTACAATCTGCAAGTTTACCGGGAAGTCCACCACCACTTAGTACCGTTTTACGCTGTACCATGTCTCTGGCCTTCTTCGCCGCAACACGCGCTTGTGCTGCAAGAATGATTTTTGAGATTACATTCTTGGCTTCTTTTGGATTTTCTTCTAAATAAGCTTCCAGTACACGAGCTACCGTAGTTTGTACCACACCACTTACTTCACTGTTACCCAATTTGGTTTTGGTTTGTCCTTCAAACTGAGGTTCCGGCACTTTTACAGAAATAATGGCACTCAAACCTTCACGGAAATCATCTCCTTCTACTTGTACTTTGGCTTTCTCAAACAATCCTTCTTTATCACCATAGCTTTTGAATACACGCGTTAAAGCCTGACGAAAACCTGTTACGTGTGTACCACCTTCAATGGTATTGATATTGTTTACGTAAGAGAAAATATGTTCTTTGAAATCATCATTGTAAGTGAGGGCTACTTCTACTGCAACATTGGTGCCTTCATCATGTCCTTCAACATACAGCGGATTACTGATGAGTGGATTGCGGTGCCCGTTTTTATCCAGCATTTGTACAAACTCAACGATACCCCCTTCACTATAGAAATTTTTAGCGTATACATTTCCTTCTTCATCTTTTTCACGAAGATCAGTAAGGGTAATGCTGATGCGTTTGTTCAGATAACTCAGTTCACGTAAGCGGCCTTCCAGGATATCTTTTTTATAAACTGTTTCTTGGAAAATAGTAGCATCGGGCCAGAAGCGAACATGTGTACCGGTGATATCACTGGTGCCAATTTCTCTCACCGGATATTGTGGTACACCGATCTTATATTCCTGTTCAAATATTTTTCCTTCACGGTGTACGGTTACATGTAAGGTGGTACTGAGTGCATTCACACAACTCACACCCACACCATGCAAACCGCCGGATACTTTATAAGTATTCTTATCAAACTTACCACCCGCATGTAGTACGGTCATTACTACTTCCAAAGCACTTCTTTTCTCTTTCGAGTGCATAGCAGTAGGAATACCACGTCCATCATCTTGTACGCTGATCGAGTTGTCTTCATGAATGGTTACCTGTATGTTCTTGCAGTATCCTGCTAAAGCTTCATCGATAGAGTTGTCAACCACCTCATATACAAGGTGATGGAGCCCTTTTACCCCCACATCTCCGATGTACATGGCGGGTCTTTTTCTTACTGCTTCTAAACCTTCTAAAACCTGTATACTATCGGCACCATAATTCTTGTTCTGGGCCTCATTGCTGTTCATTTGTTCCTGAGTCATAAATGCTTGTAAATCCTGAGTTTAAGTGAATTTTCGTAGGTCGACAAAGCTAATGAAAATAGGGGGTTTTTGGTGATAAATGAGCCTGCTGTTTTCCACATTTTCAGGCTCTTTTTTTGGCCGGGAATAGGCAGTTTTTTACAGTGTTGTGACAACCTTAAGAGAGTCGTTTCCGTTAATTTGATGTTTATACATTAATTTTGTATCCTGATGATCGAAGTAATGGATATATTGAGAGTGGCGCACAAGAGTGGAGTGGAACCTTCATTGGATGTTTTGTATCATAAAGAACAACATATTCCCGGCTCTATTCATTACAATATCAGGCGTTTATATGCCCAGCATCCCTGGGTAGCCGAGGATACGGGTATGATGGTATATCATTACAACTCCCGTAAACCGGAAGAAAACTACCTAGAACTTCGTTATTGCACCACCGGAAACCGTTATTGCGCAGAAAAAAGCTGTGCCCAATGTGTGGAGCTGCCTACCAATAATTGTAGCGGTAAACACCAGACCGTAGATGTTTTCACTTTTCATTTTACCTCTACTTTTTTGCATCAGTTTGTGCATAACGTTAAGTTGAGTAATCGGAAAGATGAAGTACTGGCATTTCGTCATCCACATGCGTTTACCAAAGTATTTCCACTTTGTAATAGAAAAAGAAATGCGCTGGATTCTTTATTGAATCATAGCTACACCGGTGCACTCGAGAATATTTTTGTGAATGCCAAAGTACATGAACTGTTATTGTACAGTTTGGATTGTTTAGTTGATGAAAAAGAAGAAGGCTTTACCTGTAAGTTTCTGGCAGATGAAAGTGGTCGCGATAGAATTTATCAAGCCAGAGAAATTTTATTACAGCATATTGGTGATCCGATCACGATCAAAGAACTCAGTCGCAAAGTAGCGATGAACGAGTGTTACCTGAAAAAAGGGTTCAAGGAAATTTTTGGTACCACCATATTCGATTTCTATCAGCAACAAAGAATGGAACACGCAAAATACCTTTTGTATGAAAAAGGATTAAGCGTTACAGATGTTTCTGCACTGTTGGGCTATTCTTCTATCTCGCACTTCTCAGCAGCTTTCAAAAAACATACAGGTTTGAAACCCTGTGACCTGTTACGTTAATTCTCTTTGCTGTTTACCTTTTCTGAAACAGGAATGACCGGTTTTGACAACCGGCGTAGTTTTACATGGGCATATTTACTATCTTCATTCTGAACGAAATCCTAAAGCATGCTTATGAGGTACCTCTACATTTTATTGCTGTTCTGTGTTACAGCCTGTTCAAACAACAAAGTAGATCTGATCATTCACAATGCCGTGATCTACACCGTTGATTCTTCTTTCACTACAGCAGAAGCCATGGCTGTTAAAGATGGCGTCATTCTCGAAGTGGGTAGCAATGATGATATCCTTAAAAAATATACCAGTGATGAAAAAGTAGATGCCGGTGGACAAGCAGTATATCCCGGACTCATTGATGCGCATGCGCATTTTGTTGGGTATGGTCGTTCTTTATTTCAGGTAGATCTGTTTGGAACCAATACCTGGGAAGAAACCGTAGCACGTGTCAAAGCATTTGCGGATGAGCATCCTGATCTGTATTGGATACAAGGAAGAGGATGGGATCAAAATCGTTGGCCTGGTAAAAATTTTCCTACCAATGAAGAGCTGAATAAATTATTTCCGGATAAACCTGTCGTGTTAACACGCGTAGATGGACATGCTTCCATTGCTAACCAGAAAGCATTGGATCTGGCGGAAATCAAGGCCGGACAAACAGTAGTGGGTGGTTCTATTGAAGTGAAGAATGGGGTATTGACAGGTGTTTTGATTGACAATGCTGACAATAAAGTGTATGCCCAAATTCCTGCGCCCACCAAAGAAACCTATGTACAATGGTTGCAGGCTGCAGAGAAAAACTGTTTTGCTCAAGGTTTAACAACTATAACAGATTGCGGTTTGCATTATACGGATGTAGAAGCGATCGATACCTTACAAAAAGAAGGTAAACTCAACATGCGTTTGTATGTGATGTTGAGTGACGATGCATCCAACTATGAAAAATTTTTACCAAAGGGTCCATACAAAACCGATAAACTGTTTGTAAAAGGCATCAAAGTATATGCAGATGGTGCATTGGGTAGTCGCGGCGCCTGCTTATTGAAACATTATAGTGATCGTCCTGATTGGACAGGATTCTTACTCAGAAATAAAAATCATTATGATTCACTCGCAGGTGTTTTATCTAAAACAGATTTTCAGATGTGTACGCATGCCATTGGTGATAGTGCCAATCGTGAGATCCTGAATATCTATAATAAATACCTCGGTGGTAAAAATGATAAACGCTGGCGTATAGAGCATGCTCAAGTCATTCACCCTGATGATTTTAAATTATTTGCTGCTGCAAGTGTCATTCCTTCTGTACAACCTACACATGGAACCAGTGATATGTATTGGGCAGAAGATCGTTTGGGTTCGGAGCGTGTAAAAGGTGCGTATGCATTCAAACAATTGTTACAGCAAAATGGATGGATTCCATTGGGTACTGATTTTCCGGTGGAAGATATTTCTCCATTCAAAACATTTCTTGCTGCAGTTGTAAGAAAAGATGCCAAAGGTTTTCCTGAAAACGGATTCCAAATGGAGAATGCATTGACCCGTGAAGAAACCATTCGCGGCATGACCATCTGGGCGGCAAAAGCCAGCTTTATGGAAAAGGAGATTGGTAGTTTGGAGAAAGGAAAGAAAGCCGATTTTATTTTGCTGGATAATGATTTGATGAAAGTAGCGCCAGAGAAAATATTGGATGTTAAAGTAACGGCTACTTATTCAGGTGGTAAAAAAGTGTATGGTAAATAAAATTTAAGCCGCAGATTCGTCAGCCTAGGCTGATGAATCTGCGGCTTATTTATATCCAACAGAATTTACTTAATCTCTCCCACCATATCCCCCGGAACCACCCACTGATCAAATTCTTCCGGTGTGAGATAACCCAGCTTCACCGCCATTTCTTTCAACGTTGTTCCTTCCTTGTGTGCTTTCTGTGCTATTTCTGCTGCTTTGTAATAACCGATTTTGGTATTCAAAGCTGTAACCAACATCAGACTATTGTCCACATGCTTTTTGATATTGGCTTCCAATGGTTCAATACCTACTGCACATTTATCATTGAAGCTTACACAACCATCACCGATCAGTCTTGCACTGTGTAAGAAATTATAGATCATCACCGGCTTGAACACATTCAATTCAAAATGTCCGGTAGCACCGCCAATATTGATGGCTACATCATTTCCCATTACTTGTGCAGCGATCATCGTCAATGCTTCACATTGTGTTGGATTTACTTTACCCGGCATGATAGAGGACCCCGGCTCATTATCCGGAATAAAGATTTCACCAATACCACTTCTAGGTCCTGAACTCAACATACGAATATCATTGGCGATCTTCATCAGACTTACCGCAACTGTTTTCAATGCACCATGTGCTTCCACAATGGCATCATGTGCGGCCAGTGCTTCGAATTTATTTTCTGCTGTAACAAATGGAAGTCCTGTTAATTGAGCAATGTGTTTTGCAACATTTACATCATATCCTTTTGGCGTATTGATACCGGTACCTACCGCTGTACCCCCCAATGCCAGTTCACTCAGATGAGCTAAAGTATTGTTGATGGCTTTTAATCCATGATCCAACTGACTTACATAACCGCTGATCTCTTGTCCGAGTGTCAATGGTGTTGCATCCATAAAATGGGTACGACCAATTTTCACAACGTGCATAAAAGCTTTGCTTTTTGCTGCCAGTGTATCTCTCAATTTTTTGATACCGGGGATCGTTACTTCCAATAAAATTTTATAAGCAGCAATATGCATCGCTGTTGGGAAAGTATCATTCGATGATTGTGATTTATTGACATCATCATTGGGGTGCAGAAATTTCTCTTTATCTGTCAAACTACCACCTTTGATCACATGACCACGATATGCCACTACTTCATTCACATTCATATTGCTTTGTGTACCCGAGCCTGTTTGCCAAACTACCAATGGAAATTGGTCGTCCAGTTTTCCTTCCAGGATCTCATCACATACCTGTCCGATCAAAGCTGCTTTTTCTTCCGCTAATACACCGGCATCACGATTGGTGAGCGCAGCTGCTTTTTTCAGATAAGCAAATGCCTGAATGATTTCTTTGGGCATTTTATTGATATCCTGTGCAATACGGAAATTGTCGATACTGCGTTGTGTCTGTGCTCCCCAATAAACATGTGCCGGTACTTTCACCTCGCCCATGGTGTCTTTTTCAATACGGAATTCCATCGTTATAGTTTTTATTGATCGGTAGAATAAATTGAGGTGCAAAGGTAGGAAAGATATAAAGTGAAATCATGCTGATTTTTGCTACTTTGAAGCATAAAATGTGGTTTATGCGAAAGTTTTTAGCGCTTCTGTTTGCCATGGTTTCAGTATCTGCTTTTGGACAGCAAACGGAAAACATCATCATCATTACTACTGATGGACTCCGTTGGCAGGAGCTTTTTAAGGGTATGGATCCTGAATTGGCTTCTGACAAAAGATTCAATCAAGATGATAGCGCACTGATCTATACAACCTATTGGGCTCAGGATGTTGCAGAGAGAAGACGTAAGCTGATGCCTTTTTTTTGGAAAACAATCGCTCAACAAGGACAGATTCATGGTAACAGGAATTTGGGTAGTAAAGTGAATGTCTCTAATTCATATTGGTTTTCTTATCCGGGCTATAACGAAATATTTTCAGGGTATGCGGATAAAAGAATTGATGCCAATGATTATCCACCTAATCCCAATACAACAGTACTGGAATTTTTAAACCAGCAGCCTTCATTTAAAGGGAAAGTTGCTGCTTTTGGAGCATGGGAAGCATTCAATAGAATTTTAAATGAGCAAAGAAGTGGTATTCCTGTGGTGGCTGCTTATGATACTACCGGAGGTACAACACCTACTGCTGAAGAGAAGCTGATCAACAGCATGTTATTGAGCAGTCATCGTATGTGGGCAGAAGAATGTTTTGATGTATTCACCCACCATGCGGCTATGGAATATTTGAAGAAAGAAAAACCGCGTGTACTTTATATTGCTTATGGAGAAACAGATGAATGGGCTCATGGTTGGAAATATCGTTCCTATTTACAAGCCGCCACGCAAGTAGACAAATGGATAGAAGAAATATGGAACTATGTGCAGTCTACTCCTCAATACCGTAACAAAACCACCTTACTCATTACTACTGATCATGGTAGGGGTGATAAGAACAAACGTCAATGGACCAGTCACGGTTCAGATATTGAAGGGGCGGATGAGATATGGTTGGCAGTCATGGGACCCAATACGCCTGCTTTGGGTGAAATAAAACAGTCTTCTCAATTGTATCAAAAACAATTTACACAAACCATTGCAAAGTTACTAGGACTTACATTCACCGCTAATCAACCTATTGCAGAAGAGATTAGAGAAGTAATTAAGCGATAGTACCACTCAGCGTCAACTCTTTTCTCTTGTTCTCTGCGGTTTTACATAAAAGATTTACCGCAGAGAACAAGAGAAAAGAGATTACGCAGAGAAGTTATATTCCTTTGAAAATGGCTTTTCTTTTTTCGAGGAATGCGGTGGTTCCTTCTTTCATGTCTTCAGTAGCGAAACAATCACCGAAAGCATTTACTTCTACTTCGAATCCATTTTTACTTTCATCAAAAACAGCATTGGCAGCTTCAATGCATTTTGCTACTGCTATAGGGGCTTTGCTATTAATGACTTGAAGAATGGCAACAGCTTTCGCTATTAATTCTTCCTGTGGTACTACATAATTCACCAATCCATATTGTAAAGCAGTTGCTGCATCTATCATTCCGGCACCCATGAGTAATTCCATGGCTCTTCCTTTTCCAATCAGTTGAACCAATCTTTGTGTGCCACCATAACCCGGAATCAATCCAAGATTTACTTCCGGTTGACCAAATTTGGCGTTGTCTGATGCAATTCTAAAGTGACAACTCATCGCCAATTCACACCCACCTCCCAATGCAAATCCATTGACACAGGCTACAACAGGCTTTGGACAATTTTCAATTTTGAAGAAAATGTCTTGTCCTCTTTTCGCCAATGCTTTTCCTTCTGCAACAGAAGCGCCACTGAACTCACTGATATCGGCACCTGCCACAAAAGCTTTAGGGCCTGATCCTGTAATGATCACAGACTGAATATCCTTATTTTGATATACTTCATCCATTACATCATTCAAATCAGACATCACTTGCTGATTGAGGGCATTTAATTTATCAGGGCGATTAATGGTAATCGTAAAAATACCATTTGAAAGATCGGTCACTAAAGTTTGATACATGGCAATCGTATTTGTACAAAAATAGGGTAGCAATACCGTTCTTTTGTATTTTGTAGTATGAATCTGATAGAGGTCATCATATACACAGGTATTTTCGTTTTTGCATTGACAGGTGCATTAAAGGCAAGAACACATCAGATGGATATTTTTGGTGCTGCGGTAGTGGCTTTTGTTACAGCATATGGTGGCGGCACCATTCGAGATTTATTGATTGGCGTGAGGCCTGTGAATTGGGTCAACGACTATCTCGCTTTAGGATTGGTGGTATCAGCTGTTTTAATCGTTTCATTATTGAATACCAATTTCACCCGTTTTCGCAGGGCTATTTTCTTTACAGATGCGATAGGTTTAGGAATGTTTACCGTAGGTGGTATTGAAAGAAGTTTGGTGTATGGAATCAATGAAGGTTATTCTGTCATTATGGGCGTCATGTCTGCCACTTTTGGGGGATTACTTGCAGATATGATTTGCGGAGAAGTGCCCAATCTTTTAAAGCGAGGAGAATTGTATGCAACAGCCTGCGCTTTGGGTGGCATTATCTATCTTGGGTTAAAGCACTTTGGTATTGAATACAACCTCGGGCTCTTTATCTGTGTAGCCATTATTGTGGGCATACGAATTCTCTCTAAAAGAAAAAGATTAAGACTTCCGGAAATATAAATTTCGGTGTATTAAAAAGGATGATGGGACGCAGATTCTCATGATCATCATGATAGTCATGATTTTTGTTACAACCAATCTGCGTTAATCATGATGATCATGAGAATCTGCGGTCCATTCTCTTCATAAAAAATTAAAAGTTTCTATTTGCAGCTGTCCATTCAGTGATATAACCTGCAATATCACTGGTAGGTGTGCCCGGAGGAAATAGTTTACCAACACCCATCTCATTGAGGATTTTCATATCGTCTTCTGGAATGATGCCACCGCCGGTGAGTAATACATCATTCATTCCTTTTTCTTTGAGCAGTTGAATCACTTTTGGAAATACAGTCATGTGTGCTCCGCTAAGAATACTGATACCAATGGCATCTACATCTTCTTGTAAGGCTGCATTCACGACCATTTCAGGGGTTTGTCGAAGACCGGTATAGATGACTTCCATTCCTGCGTCACGTAATGCAGTTGCAATGACTTTGGCGCCACGGTCATGTCCGTCGAGTCCAACTTTCGCAACTAACACACGAATGGGGCGTTTGAGCTTACTCATGCAATCGATTTATGACACAAAAGTAAGCAATGGAATGCAAATCTCATTTTCGGCTAAACCTTGCTTTTAAAGCCGCTACCCCTCGTTCGGTAATCGGTTGTAAAGAGTCGTTCCCATTCTCAAATAAGAAGATTTTGGTTTTTGTTTCCCGGAATAAAGGGTAGTTGATGGAATCGCGAAGCGATACTTTTTCAAATTGCTGAAATACGATATCATCTGCATCAGGCATGCGTTTTCCTACCAGTATCAAATGTTTGAAATCATATTGTTCAGGCATCCAAAACAAAAAAGAAGCATCATCACTATAGACTACAGGTAAACCGGTTTGTTTTGCATAATAATTCAATGCGCCGGCAGTATAATAACCACGACAATACACCATGGTTTTTCTTTGTTCTGATGCAGGTAAACTTTTATAAACAGCAGCTGTTTTTTCTGCCAATTCTTTCCAACCAATCATATCTGCAAAATCCTGAGGTAATGGATGGTATTGTAGGTCCTCCCATTTGAAAGATCCTGTTGTATGGATATTTTTTGAGCGGTACCAATCTGCTAATTTTTGTGGGGTATAAACAGGTAACAATAAAGGCATGATGAGTATACCCAAAGTAACCGGTATGAATACCATCGCATACCTGAGCCATCTGAGCTTAGCGATGGTTAATCTTTCAAGCCAATATGCACCGAATGCAAATAGAATGGGATAAACACCTGCTGCATAATAACTTTTCCCATTCATATAAGTTAGTAAAGCAATGACTGCAAAATAACTGAAGCCAATCATCCGGTATTTTCTTCCTTCCGCTGACAATAAAACATAGAGCAAGCCACTGATCCAAATAAAAACACAAGGCAGAAACATCATGATCTGATCTACTAAAAAATCTTTGGGGTCAATGAATTGAAGTTGTGTTTCTTTCAGTTCTTGCATGTGTATGAATAAAGGGAACCCATGTTGGTATTGCCAGATGAGATTGGGAAGCATGATAAGCAATGCAATGGCAGCAGAGAAGTACAAATGTTTATTCAGCAAAACAGATCTATTCTTGGTGAGTAATATTCCTACCAGTAAACTGGCAGTATAAAAGGCAACAGAATATTTACTAAGCATGCCCAATCCAATACTGATACCGAAAATATAGAGCCATCTGTTTTTTTGTGTGTCTACAAAGTTGATGAGTGCATAAGCGTTGAGTGTCCAGAAGAATACATCCAAAAAGTTGGGATGGAAAAAGTAGAACATACGGATATAGCCCGTAAATAAAAATGGAAAAGAGGCTAGTAAAATGGCGAAAGATCTGCCTCCCAAACGCAGAATGATCTTACCCATCATTAATAATATCAGTGATCCAAATAGTGCCGGCCAAAATTTTACCCAGAACTCAGTAGCACCCAAGGTGTTGCTGATGTATGCCATGAATGATAGCATGGGAGGCACTTCCAAAAAACCCCAGGCCAAGTGATGACCTTCTGCCAGATAGAGATATTCATCGCGATGTAATTGGTAGGAGGGGTGTACCAGTAAGAAAGGAAGTACAAAACGTATCATCGCTAAGAGATATAATAGTCTGGTAGCGTTCTTCATGTGGGTTGTTTGGGGTAAGATACGGATGAAAAAAGAAATTGCCACTGAAAGCACAGAATAGCACAGAATCATTCAGTGTATTTCAGTGCTTTCAGTGGCAATTCATCACCCCTACGCTACTAGCCCAAGTGTATACTTAATACGATGAATGGTTTCTGCTTTACCAATCAACGCAGCAATATCAAATACCCCCGGACCAAACTTACCTCCCACCAACATGATTCTGAATGGAAGCATGAGTTCACCCGGCTTTAATTGATTTGCTGCTGCCAGTTCTTTGAACTCTTTTTCAAGATCACCGGCTTCCCAAACTGTGCTAAGTTCATAAGCGCGGATCAACTCAGTGAAAAAGAGATTTTTTTTCTCATCCCATTTGGGTTTGATGGCATCAATATCTATTTGAATCGGCGACTGAAAGAAAAAGCTGCTTTGTGTCGTGAAATCAGACAGTAATGTGCAACGTTCTTTCACCAGGTCAATGACATGATGCAGCAAGCTTGAGTCTGTAACTTGAATATTATTGGCTGCTAAGGTTTGTTGTACAAATGGAGCAAGTTTAGTTGCATCAGATTGTTTGATCCATTCATGATTGTACCATTTGGCTTTCTCATAGTCAAACTTAGCACCGCCTTTGTGAACGCGATCCATGGAGAACTTTTCGATCAATTCTGTAATCGTAAATATTTCCTGATCCGTACCATCATTCCATCCCAACATGGCCAATAAGTTCACAAATGCTTCAGGAAGAAAACCTCTTTCTCTGAATCCGATAGTTGTTTCATTGGTTTTCGGATCTGTCCAGTCCATGGCGAATACTGGAAATCCTAATCTGTCACCATCTCTTTTGCTGAGTTTGCCATTACCATCCGGTTTTAAGATCAAGGGAAGATGTGCCCATTCAGGCATTTCATTTTCCCATCCTAAGTATTTCCATAACAGTATATGCACCGGAGCAGAAGGTAACCATTCTTCTCCGCGAAATGCATGTGATATCTTCATCAAATAATCATCTACTACTACAGCAAGATGATAGGTAGGCATGCCATCCGCTTTGAGTAATACTTTATCATCTACCTGATCGGTTTGAAAAGATACTTCGCCTCGTATCATGTCAGTGAAGCTAACGGTTTCACCGGCAGGCATTTTGATGCGTATCACAAAGGGTGTACCCTCACTTATCAGACGGGTTACTTCATCTTCACCCAGCGTAAGAGAATTACGCATTTTTCCGCGAATGAATTGATTGTATTGCGGAGAAGGATTTTCAGCCGTTTTAAAATCATTGCGCATGGTTTCTAATTCCTCCGGCGTATCAAAAGCATAATAGGCATAACCGGCTTGTACCAGTTGCTCGGCATATTGCTTGTACATGGCTTTGCGCTCACTTTGTCTGTAAGGCGCATACGGACCACCATGTTTCGGACTTTCATCCGGAATCAATCCGCACCATTCCAGGGTTTGGAAAATATATTCTTCAGCACCCGGTACAAAACGGGTTTGATCGGTATCCTCGATTCTCAGAATAAAATCACCACCATGCTTCTTCGCAAACAAATAATTGAATAACACCGTTCTCACACCCCCTAAATGCAGTCCCCCGGTAGGAGAAGGGGCAAAACGTACACGTACTTTCTTGTTCATGGTGTAAAGATAAGTGTTAGTCCATAGTCGATGGTCCATAGCCCATGGTTGATCCCTAATGTTTTGCCATGGACTATGGACTATCGACTATAAGCTATATTTACACTATGTATCTTACAAAAACCCCCTTCTGGCTGCGTAGTTTGTATCCTTCATTGGTATGGAGAATGCCGGTGGAAGGGGAGAAGAAGATCTATCTCACATTTGATGATGGTCCACATCCACAGGCAACTCCTTTTGTATTGGATCAGTTGGCTGCTTATGGAGCAAAAGCAAGTTTCTTTTGTATTGGAAAGAATGTGGCTGCCGAACCGGAAATTTATCAGCGTATTATCGCTGAAGGACATACCATCGGTAATCACACACAACATCATTTGAATGGATGGAAAACAGATGATGCTACTTATTTGCATGATATTGCTACTGCGCAAGAATATATCTCTTCAAATTTGTTCAGACCTCCTTATGGACGCATCAAACGTTCTCAAATCAAAGCCTTACATCAGCAGCAAAAAAAGATCATCATGTGGGATGTATTGAGTGCAGATTTTGATACGCGTCTCACGGGAGAAGCTTGTTTAGCATATGTGCTCTATCATACCCAACCCGGTTCCATTGTTTTATTCCATGATAGTGCCAAAGCCTGGGATCGGATGTCGGTGGCATTGCCCAAGGTGCTGGAGTATTTTTCGGAGAAGGGGTTTCGGTTTGAGGGAATTTAGGATGTCAGATGTCAGATTTGAATTTTGAATTTTGAATTTTGATGTCTGATGTCTGATGTCTGATGTCTGATGTCTGATGTCTGATGTCTGATGTCTGATGTCTAAAAAGTATTTATAAAGGTACATAACTGCTTTCTTTCCGTCAACTATCAACTTACAACTGTCAACTATACTCTCTCTGCTAATCAAAAAAAATAGCCGAAGTAGAAACTTCGGCTCTGCTTTTAATCCGTACCCTATGAAAACAATCTTTTCCCGATTAAATCGGGATGAATCTTTTACATCGCCTGTTGATTTCGCCTCACGGGATACGAGACTAATAACGCAGCACATTGTCTGTTTATTTTATACAGATGATTTTTTTTTTAAATACAGTGGTGTAATCAGTATTTATCATGAATTTTGTTCAATGATGCTGATAGATACACACTGTCACTTGTATTCCACAGAATTTGGAGAAGAAATACCCGATGTTATTGAAAGAGCTCGAAAAGTTGGGGTGCAAAAGTTTTATTTACCTGCCATTGACAGTGAAGTGATACCTGCCATGTTGGATTTGGAACTTACTTATCCCAATGTATGTTTTGCGATGATGGGGCTTCATCCTTGCTCTGTGAAAGAAAATGTAGATAACGAACTCGCTATTGTGCAGGATTGGTTAAACAAAAGAGATTTTGTAGCTGTTGGAGAAATAGGTCTTGATTTTTATTGGGATAAAACCTTTGCTGCTGAGCAGAAAAAAGCATTCGATCTACAAATGAGCTGGGCATTAGCCAAGAATAAGCCCATTGTGATTCATACCCGTAATGCCATGCAGGAAACCATTGATATGGTAAAACCCTATTCAAAAAAGGGATTAAAGGGCATTTTTCATTGTTTTAGTGGAAGCCATGAATCGGCCATTCAAATCATTCAAATGGGTTTCCTATTGGGTATTGGGGGTGTATTGACCTATAAAAATGCAGGTCTTCCAACTGCTTTAGAAGGTATCGGCTTGGAACACCTAGTATTGGAAACGGATGCTCCTTATTTAAGCCCTGTTCCGTATCGGGGTAAAAGAAATGAAAGCAGTTATCTTCTCGAAATAGCCATCAAATTGACCGAAGTAAAAAAAGTCTCTTTAGAAGAAGTTGCATCGATTACAACTGCAAATGCTCAAAAAATATTCGGAAACTGAGTGGTTAAGCGCTATTTTTGCAGTCCTTAAAAAATAAACAGAGAGGTGTTCCGCCTAGGCGGATTGAAGGAGCACGCCTGGAAAGTGTGTATACGGGAAACCGTATCGAGGGCCGAGACGATTCGCCACAGCGGATGTCTCGGTGCCGACCGCAAGCGTCGGCATTCGAATCCCATCTCTGTGCAAAAACCTAGTTCTTTATATAAAATAAATAAACAGAGAGGTGTTCCGCCTAGGCGGATTGAAGGAGCACGCCTGGAAAGT
>JAAXIF010000084.1:75770-102669 GCA_012270485.1 Sphingobacteriales bacterium
GTGTATACGGGAAACCGTATCGAGGGTTCGAATCCCTTCCTCTCTGCCAGAATCAATTTAATAAGATAAACTAAAGGTAAAAAAGCCTGCAAAATCAAGTGTTTGCGGGCTTTTTGCTTTTTAGCATTACCCTATTTTATCCCATTTTACGACCCTAGTTGAGCGCGTAAATCGTGGAGTTCACTCCATTTTACAAAAGACGCACTAAAACTTACGCAAGTCATTCTTTATTAACACTTTATAAGAAAGCAACTATTGATTCTAGGTGTACGATAAACGTAATTTTATCATCCTTTAAAGTGCGTAAAATGGAAAAAAGTTTTGGGTTGTTTTTTTACCTCAAAAAATCAAAAAAACTCAATGGAAATGAGCGTCCTGTTTATTTACGGGTAACAGTAAATGGGGTTGCTTGTGACATTTCTCTCAAAAGAAAATGCGATTCGAACTCTTGGAATACAAATGCAGGAAGAATGGATGGGAAGACAGAACAAGCTAAATCTTTGAATTCTTATTTGGATGTTTTACAAAGAAAAGTATATGAAGCTCGTAAACAATTAGAACAAAACGATCATCCTGTAACAGCTGAAAACATTAAAAAGGTTCTATTGGGACAAGAGATCAGTACCCAAAAATACATGTTAATGCAAATTTTCAAACACCACAACGATCAAATGTCACAACTTGTCGGAAAAGAATATGCTCCAGGAACGCTAGAACGATACATTACCTCCTTTAGACATACACAATCCTTCTTGGAATGCAAGTATAAAGTATCTGATATCGATATTAATAAACTCGATTATGAATTTATCTCTGAATATGAATTCTGGTTTAAGAGTGTTCGTAAATGTGATCACAATACATCTATGAAGTACTTGAGCAATTTTCGAAAAATTGTGAATCGTTGTTTATTAAACGGGTGGCTGCAAAGAGATCCCTTTCTGGGATTCAAAATGACTAAAAGAGAAGTTGAAAGAGTTGTCTTAACTGAATATGAATTACAAGCATTATCATCCAAACAATTCTCTGTAGAAAGACTCAACTTAGTAAGAGATATTTTTTTGTTCAGTTGTTACACTGGGCTGGCTTATGCGGACGTTCAAAAACTAAGGCGAAGCGAAATCATTATTGGTGTGGATGGTGAAAAATGGGTGGTGAGTCGGCGTCAAAAAACAGACATTACGGCTAAAATACCGTTATTGCCTCCGGCTCTAAAGATAATAGATCAGTATGCCAATAACCCTCAATGTTTATTACAAGACAGGTTACTTCCTATCTTAAGCAACCAAAAAATGAATGCTTATCTAAAGGAGATTGCTGATCTCTGCAAAATTCATAAAACCCTGACCTTTCATATTGCTAGGCACACATTTGCTACAACTGTTACCTTGAGTAATGGTGTGCCAATTGAGACTGTTTCGAAGATGTTAGGACATCGAAATTTGAAGACGACACAGCATTATGCTAAAATTTTAGATATTAAAATCAGCGCGGATATGAAACGGTTAAGGGATAAACTAATTAACTAAGCTTGATTTTGCATTTTTAGCTGGCTATAAATAATGGGAAACTAGCTGTATAATAAATCGATTGTACTTTCGATATACACTATTGATTTAAAAGTATATCTACTAAGTTAGAGTTGATACAGTAGTTCAAGATTTTAATCTTCTTGTTTCGTCTTCAATTCCTGAATCTTTCTTACTTTTTGGTTTAAAAGTTCGCTTATTCCCGAATCGGTAAATTACAGAAACAGCTCCAAATTTGGTATCTCTTCTTTCTATAAACCCGTTTCTTTGATTGCGGTAGTTTACATCAATGATGTAACGTTGCGTTCTGAAGATGTCGCCAAATGAAAAAGCCAAAGTCCCATTCCTCTTTAAAATTGGGAATCGAAGAGAGGCTGATAAATCCGATTGCCCCTTCACTGAGAAAATTCCTTGCACCGTAGGGCTGGTATGCCAAAAGGTAAATTCAGCTCGAATATCTTTTTGCTTAGAAAGTACCAATCGATTGGTAATAGAAGAATATAAGTTGAAGTTTCGATTACGAAAGCTACTATCCAAATAAGAAGAGCTTTCATCTTGAAATTGACCTTGCAATAAAGCATCAACCGTATAAAAATCTTTTACAACTGTTATAGGAGTTAGTAAATTGAATCCATAACTGATACTTCTATTTAAATTTACTTGAATGTCTTGTAGGGTTTTGCTATCGTTTGATTGATTGGTAATATTTGTAAAAAAATTTGCAGTATTAAAGTAAAAAAAAGAAAGCGATGTTCTTTGCTTATACAGCAGGGATAATTGTAACTGTAACGGGTAAGCTGGTCTTAAGTATGGATTACCCTTCATTGACGTATAAGGAGTAACAAAATATTCGAAAGGGTTTAATCGCCAAAAACTAGGTCTTTCGATACGTCGGGAAAAAGCAAAATTTATATTCAAGTCTTGCCCAGCTCTATAATTCATGAATAAGGAAGGAAATATATTGATATAAGAATTCCGATTAACGGCTGATAAAGTAGATGAAACCCCATTGGTATTAGTTTGCTCTATTCTAAAGCCTCCTTTTAAACCAAAATTTTTATAGCTTTTAGAAAAACTAATATAGCCAGCAGCAATTCGTTCAGTATAGGTAAATTCATTACTTCGAAGTACGTCAGGTTCAAATAGACCTGCATTAAAAATGAATGATTGGAGATTGTTGTTGGTTTTTATAGTGACCAATTTCAAACCATACTCAAGCGTGCTCCCATTTTTTAAAGGTTGAAAAACATCTAATTTTCCTGAAAGAAGACCAATTTTTTGAATAGAATACTGCTTTAGTTGTGATTCATTAATTTGTATTCCTGCTTTGTCGAACACCCTATTATTAAGTAATTGATTTGGTTGATTATTAAAGTTTAAATAATCAATTTCCCCAGAAATGACGCCACCATTAGAATTCGATTTTTGATTATATCCCAATGTGATGTTATTGGTCGCTTCAAAACCATTGGAAGAATTAATACTTCTCATTGTAGAATCTAGGATTAATTGAGAGTTTGAAACCAAAGTATTGGACACCCTAGATCCTTCTATAATATTATTATAAGTGCTAAGCATTGAAAAAGTGAGGGATTTAAGTGAGTCAATTTCAAATGTACCATCCACTCTTACACTTGGCATCAATGTCTCTCGAGTTCTAATATTTGAAATATTCCACTTAGAAATAAGTTGATTAGATGTACCCAAATAATCAATATAATCAGTAATATCAGCAAATGCTTTCCCGCCTCGAAGTGTTAAACTCGTACTTGTTTGTAATTTCTTTTTCTTGATATATAAATCTGTACCAATATTCCATTTTGAAAACTCAGCTTGGGAAAAGCCAGAACGAATAGTACCTTTAATTCCTTCAGCAAGCTTTTTTTTGGTTACAATATTTATTAATGCACCGCCTTGGGCATCATATTTAGATGGTGGGATAGGAATCACTTCAATACTAATGATGTTATCCGAGGACAGACCTTGAAGCATAGACTCAAGCTCTTCATTCGATAGCCGAATCATCCTATCGTCAATCATAACCATTGCACCTTGTCCATTAACAGAAATTCTATTTCTAAAATCAATTCTAACAGTTGGAACTTTTTTTAAGACTTCCCACAAAGTGCTCCCACTTAAATGAATCGCCTTTTCAACATTATAGATTAGTCTATCAGCTTTTTGGGTTATTAACTTATCCTCTGCTTTAACCACAACATCGGGTAATTTGCTAATAATATTTTTTACAATAATTAGTATATCTCTTGACCTGTTAATTTCAATGTCTTCACTATAAGGATAATAATTGAGATGTGTAACAGTAAGGTGGTAAAAACCGGCTGGAAAGATATATTTGAATTTACCTTTCCCATCTGTTTGGAGTGATATTAATTTTAAACTATCTTTCTTTGGATAAATTGAAATGGTTGCTAGACTTACCGGTATAGAGTCTTCATCAACTATAGTACCTGTAATAATATGATTACCTTGGCCAGTAACTGAATTCAAACAATTAATCCAAAAAAATAATATTAAAATAAAGTTTATTTTTTTCATTTATTGCTAGTTCTGAGTTGTTATAACAATCGTTTCTGTAGATCTTTAATAAAAACAACTTTATCAATTAGTTGCGGCATAATATCAAAACCAGAAGAATATTTGATAGTGTAGGCAAGAATAGCATATATATCGCCTGGAGACTTTACGTGAGAAATGGACAATACGTATACAGCAAAACCTATGATAACTACACTAAGAATTTCCATTTTTGCAAAATTAAATGCATCTAAATTTGATTGTTTAATTCTAGATTGACGATTAACTTCAAAGTACTGTTGAATCTCAGAAATACTTCCATTCTTTATAATTTCTGCTTGCTCCTCAATATTATTATTAAGCTGTTTCGTAATCTTAGCTAATCTTTTCGAAAAATGAATGTTAATTAAGATGAGTGGAAGTAAAAAAAACAAGCATAATAAAAATAGTAATTTCGAATAATAGATTATCATTAATGATGCGCCAACTATTTGTATAGAGGCTTTCACTAGGCTTGGAATATCTGTTTCAAAGAAAGATACGACCCCGTAGAGTAAACTTACACGGGCAACGGTTTCAGAATACCCAGTTTGATTATTTTTATATTGACTAATGACCTGGAATATCAGCTTGTTGTGAATCTTTGTAAACAATTTTGTATCTACCTGTCTTCTTAGTGTTACTACAACTCCATTTAAAGCATATTGCAATACAAAAAAATATGCCCAAAAAAAATGCTGTGATAGCATACCGTTAATAGCTTTGCCCAATACGAAGGGCATTGAAAGTATATTTATAATTTCAAATAAGAGAAAACAGTATACTAGAATTAAAATAGTACTACTTCCTTTTATAGCTGAACTTAGGAGGTTGTTTTGTCGAATCACAGGCTTTTAAATAAAGGGTCTAAAATATCCCAATACGACAAGACAGATGTCAGGCTTTTGCTTGCCATAATGAGCCCCATCGTGTATTATGTTATCGGTGGGAGCTATATATAATTCCCCTTTTTTAACTTTGACTTTTATAACTGGGTAGTCTGGGAAATTTCTAAAAAATAATTCTGTGATCTGTGCCTCACTAATTCTCTGTCCATTTTTTGAAGTTATTCGTATTCCTTTTGCTTCTAGCAAGTTTAAAATGCTATTGATGGTAAGATCAACAAATAATAAGTAACGATCTTCCTCTCCAAAATTAAAACATATCCGATTGGGGGATCTTCCCAAACTAGTCACTTCGAAACTTAATGTGTTATCAATATGCAGACCCATAAGTTTAGAATCCGTACTAACTTTAGCAACAGTTTGTTCTGAAATTGGCGATGAAACAAACAGACCATGAAGCTTTCGCCATTTTCTTATGGCAATTGAATGTAGAAAATCATTAATGGATTCATTAAAATCAACAAGCAACTCTTTCTCCTTTAAAAAAAGCGGGGCGATTTGGTTTTGATTAGATAATTTGTCAATGCCTATTTGTTTAGCCTTATTTAAAATATCGTTAGGTATTTTAAATACTCCGACAGTATCTCGATCTTTAATTTGATCACGGGTTAAAAGTAATCGCTTATACTCGCCGTTCGATATTTCAGTCCATGGTTCTTTAGGTATAAAAGAATTTTCACAATAATAGGTAGTATTTCCCAACATAGTACCAGCACTTACAGCAATCCTTTTATCTTCAGCCAAAAGCTCTTCAACATAGATTTTAACTCTTTTAGAACTCATATTGTTTGTCTAATTTACTTTGAAAGATTCGAGCAATTCATCAAGTTCTGGGTCTTCAAGTTCTGCTTTTGATAAATTTAAATTAATAGCAGTCCTTACATCAATTTCTGAATATTTTTCAATTTGTAATTCATCAATACAAGCTACTGGCAATAAATCAATAATCCTGTTTTGGATATGTGTTATGAGTTTAATTAAGCCATCGCAATACACTGTCGTGTTATTAAACCCTGAAAGTGGATGATATCTGTGAGGCAAGTATCCGCCACCACATACATTTAAAATAGGACAAACACGACATTTTTTAGTAAGTGCATAGTGGCTATTTTGATACAATCTAATTAGCCTACTATTCAAGGCGTCGCTAATGGAATGGGTCTTAATATTTAATCCATCCTTAGTGAATCCATGCCCACAGGTTTTTAATGGATCTGTGGCTTCTAATCCTCCATCAGTTTCTATAACCAAAACATCGTTTTTACCTATTCCGGTTGCTTCAGTTCCTTGATCTGTACGTCCAATGATAAGATCAATTAAGTTTATAAAATTTCTTATGTTGGGTTTGTTGGTATCTTGATCGTTGTACCAATGATCAAAAAGTCTAATGAACCAATCGGCCATCCGAATAGGATCATTTTCTAAATCAAAGTTGTTTTTAACCGCTGTTAAATAATTAACATCTGGTAGTAGAATTCCATAAGAAGGTATATTTAGAGATTTTAGATTTTCATAAATTTCAATTGGGTCTTCTTCAATATTTAAAACACTTAAAACACCGCCTGATTTTGGGTTATTTTTTTGATATATTTTAATGCCCTTAACGACCTTTTCATATGACCCTCTCCCTTTATGGTCAACTCTATACATATCATGGGCATCTCTTGTCCCATCCATGCTAAACCCAACTTTAATCTTTAATTCTTTAAAAAGTTTACACCATTCATCATCTAATAGAGTTCCGTTCGTTTGCATCGAAAATCCAAGTTTCACACTATCAGGTATGATAGCCTTACATTTAGCCACTAAAAATCTATAAAGTTCTGGAGGTGCTAACAATGGCTCACCCCCATGAAAAGTTATTTCGAAATATTGCAAGTTATGTTCGACACAATGATCTGAAATCTTTTGAGCCATTGATTCTATTGTGTCGTAAGACATAAACTTTGGCTGTTTCAAAAATGTTTCATCACCTTGATTGTACATATAACAATACGTGCAATTCAAGTTACATCTGCTGGCTGTTTTTACAATTACATTTGAAATTCGCATAGATTGAAATGGAATGAAAGGCATTATATGTATTATATAATGCCTTTTAATTAATAATTAACCCCCAATAGGATCCATTGGATCAATTGTCTTCTCATACCTGATGTACTGTACAAATGTGCTTTGTGAGTACTGTTGAGTTGAGGTTGGAGCACCTTGACCATCAGCATAAGAAGAGAGATCGATATTCCCTTCTCTTAATTTACTAACAGCAGAAGCAATTGCTTTACTTCTTTCAGGGTTAGCTGAAAAACCTTTTTTCATTTTAACAGATTTGAATTAAAAAAAATGTTTACTTAATAAATATATTATATATGCTTTACCGTCTATTATACATACGGGGGTGATTTTCCACCCTATAGTATATCTAGGTTAGTAGCCCTGCCTTTAATAGCAGAATTGCTAAATCAGTTCTAGATTTTGTATTTGTTTTCCTGAAAATTCTTACTCTTATATTTTCAAGTGTATTTGGTGATATCTTCATTTGAGAAGCAATTTCCTTATACGGCTTATCGCTACTCATTAGAATAGCAGCTTCCAGTTCTCTAGCTGTCAAATCGAGAATCGATATTGTGTTTTTCTGATTATTGTTTTGCTTGTCAGCATTTTTCAATCCGATGGTATCGTTATAAGAATTATCTTCATTTAGTCGATTTATAACACCGAATAACTTCTCTGAAATATCGTCTTTGGAAATAAATGCAACAACCCCTAAGCGATACATTGAATCAATGTTAATTTTTTCTGCAAAAAATGAAATACACACCATTTTAATTTGCGAGAATTTTCTTCCAACATATTTGGCCAATTGATATCCGTTAATCCCAAGTGGCATATGAATGTCAAATAGAAGGATATCAGGTTGGATTCCATTTTCTAAAGCGGTGATCACTTCATTTCCACTACTGGCTTCAAAAATCACAGATAACTTGTCATTGTTTTCTAGAATCTTAATCAAGCCCTTTCGGAATATGGGATGGTCGTCACAAATCATGATTTTTGTCATAGTCAAAAAGGTGTTGCGAAATTTAATTCTACAGGTTCTTTATACAATACTTAAACTTCTACTGTTTTGCAGAATAGCTTAGCTCAATAAATATGCTACCTGCCACTTCCTTATTAGATAATATGGAAACCCATATTTGCTTTGTGCAACTGAGCCATATTTACAAAATGATAATTAACCCAATGGGTGATTGCCTCCATTTGATCAATTACTCACATTCTATTAAGTATAGGCATAGGGTAATCGCAATGATGAAATCGGGGAAATCGTGCTAACTCGAGATTTAATAGAAGTTCTTAACCGTAATTCGGCTCTATCGAAATTGAAATAACTTCAATATGGATATTGTCCTTCTTAAATAAGTTCTAATTAAATCATAATTGTCAATTAACCCGATTGTAATCATACACAATCAGTCTAGTTAATTGCTATATAGAAATAGTAGGGGGAAATATTTGTTATAGCAATGAGTTTATAATTTTTTATTTTCTCATGCGTCTTAATAGTAAAGCTCGTAAAAAAAATGATATATTGTGAATTAATTTAAAGGGGATACACCCGCATCAATTGATTCTGAATCTATTAATTACCCCATTTTATCTAAAATTTTCTGCATTAACTCAATTTTTTCTTTCTCACTTTTCACTAATGCTTCGTAGAGTTCAACAATTTTATCTATTGGGTTAAAATTTAGCACACAATTATTATTAATCGCAGAGGCATTGTCTCTAAAGTCAGTAAATGTGTTCGAAACAATGTTTATTGCTGCATCTTCATCAAAGTTCTTTATTGCATCTACTGGTACTTTCAACACTTTAGCCACTTGCGACAATAATTCTTCCTCAATTAGTTCTTTCTGCTCCAACAAAGAAATCTTACGCTGGTTCCAATCATCTCCTAGTTCAAGCGCCAAGGCTTCTTGTTTGACACCCAGCATTTCCCTAAAACGCTTTACATTTCGTCCTTGATGTATTGTCTTTTCCATGGTCTAAATCGTTTCAACAAATATACTAAAAGATCGACAGGTAAAATACCGGGGTAAATACCCCTCTTTTAGCTAAAATACCTACTTAGCAGATAGGATAGTCAACGTGCACTTGAGAACTTGGGTTAAAACGTACACCCATGAATGAGCGATTGAAACAGCAGATCATGACCCAATATCCCGAGTGGCATTACCAACCATTAAGGCTTACCGTAGCTGAAATAGAAGCTCCCCTGAGTGTGATTGGTCATTTTTTCGAATGCTATACGCTTCCACAAATCCGGGCTTGTTTGAAAGAAATGGTATTTGATGCGATTTGTATGGATGATAACGATGCGCCAAGTCATGTTACTACGCAGGATGACGTAGAAAAACTGATTGAAGCGGCATGGTTGATTCATCAAGAAGCAAAAACGAAAAGTTATAAAATTGGTAATGACAATACAGCTAGTAACCAGCTCATCCAGCAAGAAAGCGATATTGAAAGTGCGCAATACAAGATGATCCATGATTTTTTTGAATCTTTTACGCTTCCTCAAGCCAGAGGCTATCTATTGTCCACCCTTCAAGCTGCTGAAAGCGAGCATATCTGGAATAAATCAACACCCAATGATCTTTTGTTCTTTTTTGATCATTTTCATCAGTTATTATCAGCAATCTATGACCTGACAAGTAATGATGATATAATTCAGCAGGTAGTGTTGCCCAAATCAACTTGCAATCCTGATCTCACTCAATATCATCTGTATTGCGGAAACTATGACAAACCCAATCCTTGGGAGTATGTTCCACACTGGCTTAGTGCCAAAGAGTACCGTGATCCCTATAAAGCACTCAGAAAGATAACCAAAGAGCAATCATTAAAAGAATGGAAAGAGATTTTGCATTACCTATTGAACAATGCACTTGCGGCAAATAGTCTTGCTGAAATGGGAGTTCATCTTGAATTGATTCGAATTTCAGAATGCTTACAAAAGATGCTCGAAGCCTGTCACTTAATTCATGTAAGAGCTTTTGTAAATCCCAACGATCATGGAAATAAATAACAACAATCTATTGGATAGGGATCGGCAGTCTCTGGATTTGAAACAGCTGATTTCGCTAATCGAAAAAGTCATCCAACCTGATATTATCTACTTGTTAGGATCCGCTTTGAACAAGAAAATGAGTAAGAGCCTGTTCTGCCCTTCGGGATATGAGACGGAGCTAGGGGCTGATTATTTTATTCTTGTATTGGCAAGTAGTTTACATCAAAAATCAAGCATTCACTGGCAGGATCAAATTGAACAGGTTTGTTCTCCTGCTGTACCGGTTACTTGCATTGTTCTAGAGACAGCCACGTTCCATCACTGGCTGAAAACAGATCACCGTTTTGCGCGACTTGTGGCTCAGTCAGGAACAGTGATCTACAACCCTAAAAACATATTGTTTTCCCCCATAAGTGAATATGATCCAAGTGATGAAAGTTCAACGATAGAAAGGCAGTACCGAGCAGGTTTTTCGAAGGCCCAAGAATTTTTGGCCGGGGCTGATCTTTATGGGATCAGAAAACAATATTCACTCGCTTTATTGATGCTACATCAGGCAACAGAACAGGCTCTAGGAACGATGATTAAAATAGGGATGGGTTACTATTGTTGTTCGCACAATATCGAACGATTGTTGCGATATGCAAGTTGGGTGAATGGGAAGGTACATGAGGTATTTCCCATGTATACAGAGTCAGAAAAAAGGCTCTTTACACTACTTCAAAAAGCTTATATCGATAGCCGTTACAAAGACGATTATACAGTGAAATATCAGGATCTGCTGATTCTTACAGAAAGGGTCAAATTACTCATCGTAATTCTCGAGGAATGGGGTAAAAAGTAGGGACAATATTTCTGACACCTACCATAGTTCATTGATCATTTAATGGTTCGTTTAATATCTCTTCCATGGCTTTTTGTCCCTTTTTATTTTGCTTCAAATAATAGGTTTCCCATGCCCTTTGGTACTTGTTTATTTCTAGGTTTTTTGACACCCATTTATCTCCCAATAGATAAGCATATTTGGCAATACATAGCATTACCAACCAAAAGAAAATTCGTCCGAAAACAACCTTATAATAATTGACTGTTCCTTGTTCCGGGAAAAGTAAGATTCTGAACTCTCTTTTTACAGGTTTTGAATGACTCGACAATTGCTGTGTGATCGAGTTTAATCTTGTAAGAATAGCATCTTTATGTATATCCTGTTGCTTCTTTAATTTTTCGTCAAAATTTTGCAACAATTTGTTGTTATTTTCTATCAAAAGATTCGTTTGTTTCTGCTCGTCCAATATTTCAATGAGGACAGTTTCAATGATTTCTTTTTCCATATAATTTAAACTATTAGTGTTGAGATAAGGAACGTCTTTTCTGCATTAGCTGATGAGGAGTGTAATCATTATCTTTTTCAGGACGCAATAAAATTTCAAGAATAGAATCATGCTTTGAAGGGTTGGACTGTATCATTTCTATGGCTGCGTTTGACTGAGATATTTTAGGTTCTTTTCGAAGCCCATATTCTTTTTGAATCTGTTGGCGTATAGTGAGTTGCTTTAGAGCATGTGTTTGTTGTAATATTTTTTCAATGGTAGCTAAAGAATAACCTAAGTCACTTCCCTTTACGTACATCTTTTTTGAGTCCCGAAAAGCAATACCTCTGCCTTTAATTAGTTCATATCTTTTTGAACGCATTAAGCTTTCAAAATCAGGATAAGATTTGGCTTGCAATAATGAAATTCGGATGTCAGTTTTCATGGATTCTTTTCGACTATCTAAACGAGGAATGGTGTGGCTATTTTTTGGGAGGAAAGTTTTAGGACTTAACACCTGCCGGAGCTTATATTTTTCCTCCATTTGACGACAGTATGCTGCCATTTTTTTATAGTTATTGCTATCGATGAGCGTCTTCCCATCAAAGCCAATTCGATTCACCACCATATGCAAATGCATGTGATTAGTGTCGTTATGTGTTACAGCGATGTACTGGTTCTTTTCAAATCCTAAGGCTCGAGAGCAGTCTTCTGCGATCGCTATAAGGGTAGCATTTTCTGGTTTTTCACCGGGGGATAAACTTAAAATTACGTGCATGACTGGTTTAGCCAATTTGGGATTCAATGCGCGCACTTCATTGAACTGTTTGATAAGCTCTTTGTGATCTCCAAAACACTGGTTATAGTGGATCAATTCTGCTCGTTTTTGAGTGGGTAATTCAAGGTCACCACGCAGCTTATTTTCAAGTACGTAATTGATGCATCCACGAAAGGATTTTCCAATGATAATTTTACCGATCATTTCAGGTGATTTTTGATATCTAAAGCAAGCTGTTTTACCATGGTGCTTAGCTGTTGTAATTGTGCTCTTTCGAGTGCATTTAATTCATCCAATTGGTTTCTTTTTTTTGCGATTTGATTCATGTTGGCAGCAAGGTGATTAAGCGTTCCTGTAAACAGTAAAATCTCTTTGGGGAGGATGATTTTTGGTCTGTCAACTTTGCAGGACAGTCCAAGATTTCTTAAGAATTCAGAAACGGTTAAGCCAGTGAATTTTGCTTTTATCTGAATCGTTTTCTTTTCTAAAATGGAACATTTTACGCCAAGGAGTTGATTACGCTTAATAGGCTTGGCAGGTCTTCCTCCTTTATTTTTGTTAGCGTTTTGTCTCACGGTATCTGTACTCATCACTTCTGTTTTAAAATTTCAAGTATCACCTTTATGAATCCGCCTCTGGCGGATGAGTAAAGCCAGCGTTTCGGTTTAACCGAAACATAGCTGGCTCCTACAATTTTACAGTCGTCTCCCTAGCCTTTGAGATGGTCTATTGATTTCATATTCTTTGATCAGGTATTCATTCAAATCCTTGTGCTTACTGTAAAGCAGACTTTCATCTTTGTATCGACTACTCAGCTGCAACAGCTGTTGAGTAGTTGCCAATCCCATTTTATCCCGATCTAGGAATAGGTAGACCGATTGGAATTGTTCAAGTCTCGGTTTTATTTTTTCTAAAAAGCCAATAGAGTTCAAGACGAGAAAATTGGGCTGTTGATTTGTCAGTAAGGATAGTTTGCCATGATGGATAACTTGGAAAGAAAGGAAGTCGAAAAACCCTTCAAATACGCAAATCTTTTTAGCTTGATTATTACCCAACATGGTAATGTCTTTGGGGCTACTGCTCCCTTTAAAATCAGGGCTGCGTAATTCATACCCTCCGGCACTATTGGGAAAGCCAATTACGGTGTATTTTTTGTCGTATAAAAGGAAGTCAATTTCCTTGCAAAACCGACTTGCGATTTCTACAGGAATTTTTCGAGAATTCAAGTAATGAAATAAGACGGTTGATTGAATAGGTTTTCTCACATCCTGTATATGGATCTTTCCCTTTTCAACAGCTTCTATAATTGGGCTTTCTGCTTTAAGTGAAATTGGCTGGTGAAAAGAAAGTGTTTTTTGTCGGGTAAGCATATCCAAAAGTTCACTCACTGAACATTTGTGATACAGGATGCCAAAGTCTATCACATTCCCTCCTTTTGCAAGCCCAAAATCATACCAGATATTTAATCGCTTATTCACTTTAAATGAAGCGGTCTTTTCTTCCCTTAAAGGTGAACGGTACCAGTAGTCATTATTGCTGACTTTTTGAGGTCGATATCCCAACTTTAAGAGGTAGTCTAGTAAGTCTATTTTTTTCGCGTCTTTGGTCGATAATTTTTTCATACCCTTCATTTCGTTTTTTATACCTTAATTTGATAAAACCTATCCCATTGCTTTTAAAGTCTAGTATTCATACTTGTTTCTTCCTATCATGGAATGGGCATAACATTTACATGCTGTTAAAAACAGTAAAAGCAAGAACATAAAATTTATGATAACTAAGGTTATTCGTTATCTGGATGTATTAACTGCTGAATATCCTGCCACAGAAAAAACACCCTAGACCGTATTTTAAATGGTTTGAGTTTGCCATGTCGGATCCAGTCGTATATAGTGGGTTTGGTCACATTGAACAAAGCACAGACTTCCGCTATTTTATAGAGGGGTTTATAGGTCATGCCTGCTGTTTGATAAGAGGGGGATTCCGTTTTTTGTTTTTCAAGTTGGGTCACTTCTTCTCGGATAATCTGTCGAATCGATTGCCAGAACTTTTCCGGTTCATAGGGGAACAACATGGGGGTTGGTTGCATGCTACTGCTTACATTTTCTTTCATCACTATTCATTTTAGGAGTGCAACCTACTAGAACTAGTAAATGAAAAGAAGCTAAGTATACTTAAACTTTGAAGTGAGACGTTTATACGTCAATCAATGCATATTGGAGCTATTATGTTCGGTTTCTTGCCTAATGGTTGTCAAGTATCTCAAGTAAAAATCAGATCGCGAAAGTGAAGTGCTTTTTTTGAGAACTAGGTGGTCTGTATACTTTCCGATAAAAAATATCCTCTACAAATATGATTATTTATCATATTTTTCGTTCGTAAAATAATAAATCACCACTTTTGGATGTTTATATTGTGGGAAGAAAGTCTTACCAATAATCGGTAATTTTGCAATATGGCAGCAGCGGACCAAATTAAGAGCCTGATCAAATCTTTTGGGGAAGCGGATGAAGCCCGTTTTTATGCTACCGCTATGCAGATTGCTGCTGGTGAGGCAAGGAGCGGACATACTGCGCTTGCCGAGGAGCTGAAAAAATTGATCGACCAGGCCAAATTAGGGCGAAATACTGCACTCGGTGTTGTAAAAAGTCTTCCAGTAAGTGCCTCACAAAGGGAATTAGGGGATCTGCTCGAGCTTATACATCCGTCTGAAAAATTAAAGGAGATGGTCCTTGCCCCAAACCTATCAAAATCTTTAAAAAGAGTTCTTGACGAACAAAAGAAAATTGAGATTCTAAGAAAGAATAACTTGTTTCCCAGAAAAAAACTGCTTTTTATAGGTCCACCAGGATGTGGCAAAACTATGTCTGCAAGGGTTCTTGCAAGCGAACTTGCTATTCCTCTTTTTATCATACGTCTTGATGGTCTCATTAGTAGGTATATGGGTGAGTCAATAGCCAAACTGAGACTGATTTTCGATTCTATGAAACAATTTCGCGCAGTTTATTTATTCGACGAATTTGATAGTATCGGGACCACCCGTTCGCAGGGAAATGAAGTGGGAGAAATTAAACGGGTGCTCAATGCGTTTCTTATGCAGATTGAAAAAGATAGCTCGAACAGTCTTATCATAGCGGCAACCAACTATCCAGATTCGCTAGACAAAGCTTTATTTAGACGATTTGACGATATTATTCAATACCCCCTCCCCACGGTTGAAGAGATATACAAATTATTCAAAAAGGAGTTTTTCGATTTTAAGCTTTCTAAGAAATTCGACCTTCACCGTATCGCTGCACATTCAGATGGATTAAGTTATGCAGATATTCATCGTATCTGTGCAGACACGATCAAAGATTTTTTGGTTTATGGTGCCGAAGAAGCTTCTGAAGAAAAGCTGATCAATTATGCTCTTATGCGTAAGCAACCTTACTAATCTACATGCCTTTATTCAATCACATTTTACTTCCCGGCAGTACCGAAACGCTCCCATTTACAAGTGTAAATCAGGGAAGGACGAAAGTTGTGCCTCGAACAGATCTTGACCCGGCAGTTCATGGACCCGCTTTAAAAAAAGAATTCACTAATGCCGTTACAGAATTTACAGAAGGTGAAGACATGGATTTTGTGTACCTCGTCTTTAAATCACCAAAAGATTTTCTGCTTGATCTTGAGAAGTTAGACAAGAATCAATGTCGCCTAGCATCCCATCGTTTGATTTCAGAAACAGATGATGGAGGTAATGCACATAAAATATATGAAGCAACGGTTTCCTTAAATAAAAAGGCAATCAGTAAATTTTTGAAGAAATTAAAGGAGTATGCAGAAGAACGGACTCCGATAACTTATGAAAAAGACGGCATAACAGTTAAAGGTGGAAATAAACCACTGCATAATTCTCTTTTTGCAAATATTGATCAAATCAGAGCAGCTACTCTTAGAAGTTTCTGGCAGGAGCCTGAACTTTTATTTCCAGAGTTGAATGAAAGCGTCTGGTGGGAGGTTTGGTTCAGCCGTTCGGATGAAACTCCGTCAAATGAATTGGTTCCCATACTCGATCAACTCGTCGAAGCAGGAATCCAGATTGGAGAGAAAAGTCTTGTTTTTCCAGAAAATATTGTGTTACTTATTAAAGGAACACCTAAGCAGCTCAGTTCTTCCTTGCTCTACACCGATGCACTATCTGAACTCAGGAAGCCTCGTGAAACCGCCGACTTTTTTACAGGTATGGATAGAACAGAACAGGCAGGATGGATCGATGACCTTGTTGCAAGAGTTGATCACAGAGGAGAAGAACATGCTGTTTCCGTGTGTCTATTAGATACAGGGGTAAACATTCTCAATCCTTTACTTAGTCCATTGATTCCTGAAACACATCTTGATACTGTCAATCCTGCATGGTCAAAAATGGATACACACGTGGAGGGGCATGGAACTATGATGGCTGGAGTCGCCTTGTATGGAGATTTGATAGAGCCTATGTCATCCGCAAACCCGGTGCAGATATTGCACCACTTAGAAAGTATTAAACTAATCGAACGTAATCACCCACACGCCCCAGAAAATTATGGTTCAATAACAATTGAAGCAGTGAATCGAGCTGCCGTAATGCACGCAGGATTTAAAAGGATGGTTTGTATGGCGGTAACTACGAAAGGTAAACACTACGGGAGACCATCAGCATGGTCGGCAGCTATTGATCAAATTGTTTATGGAGACCCTGAAAATCTCAACACCAATCTTTTATTTTTTATTTCTTCCGGCAATACACCTATTGAAGTTCGCAAGTATTACCCTTTAAGCAACAAAGATCATACAGTCGAAGATCCTGCCCAATCATTCAATTCAATCACGGTAGGGGCATATACACTAAAAGATCAGATTGATCCACTTAAATATCCTCAAACTACAGCCCTTGCACCCAGGGGAGGAATGTCCCCTTGCAATACAACCTCGCATGAATGGGATTCCGACTGGTGCAAGAAACCCGATATTGTATTCGAGGGTGGAAATCAGGGATTGCTTGATGGCGAAGCAAACGATCCTGAATCGTTACAGTTACTCACTACAGCCAAAGGTGGAATCGGAAGACCTTGGTTGAAAACTTTTTCTGAAACCAGTGCTTCAACTGCACTTGCTGCACGTTTCGCAGCAGAACTATATTGTTATTATCCAGCGCTCTGGCCGGAAACCATCAGAGGGTTATTGATACATTCTGCGGATTGGACATCTGCTATGTTACAAAACCGTTCTATTGAAGAATTATCTGCAGATGATAAGGAAAAGCTTTTTTCAACAGTAGGCTACGGCGTTCCGAATATGCAACGTGCCCGTTACAGCGCTAACAATTCGCTTTCTCTGATCGCACAACGGACATTACACCCATTTAAGTATGAAAAGTCTGTTGTTAAATCAGATGAATTTCATCTTTTTGACCTGCCCTGGCCGAAAGATATACTCGCAGGATTATTCGATACAATCGTGACCTTCAAAATTACACTTTCATATTTTATCGAACCAAATCCTGGGACAAGGCAGCTTGAAAAATCAGCAAGTTACCGTAGCCATGGATTACGGTTTAAGATGATCGATGCGCAGGAAGGAATTGAAAAGTTTAAGGGTCGAGTGAGTGCTAGCATGCGAGAAAAGAATGCAGAACAACCTTTTCAAAACGAAGGACAGGAACATTGGATTCTTGGTGAAAGAATTCGAAATAAAGGTTCGATCCACAAGGATATCTGGAAAGGAACTGCTGTGGATTTGGCAGAAAGAAACAAAATTGCAGTTTACCCTATTGGAGGATGGTGGAAGACTAGAAAAAAGCATAAGCGTTACATTCAAAACATATCATATAGCCTTGTAATAACTATCGAAACTCCTTCGGAGGAAACAGATATTTATACTCCTGTTGCACAGCTCATTGAAATTTGATGTTTGCATTTGAGGGTCTTAGGGTTTTTGCGCGATGAAAATAATTAGAAAAAAATTTGAGAGTGTGGCGCTATGTCTGTTAGTGGATGTGACGGATGGCAAGTTTATTATACTGCTCTTGAAGTTTAACATGTCATCCCGTTAGGCGGCTCCGAATTTTGTTACGATACATTTACAGTAAGTTTATCAATTGTAAGTTCCAGCTTCTTCCAAAATCCTGTGACTAAATCTGGCAGCATTTCATTAAACTTTTCTTCATTATTGAAAAAACGGGTTCTGTTTTTATATGAATCGAAATTGCCCTTAGTGTTATCAGGAACAAGAATGAATTTTTCAACCATGATATTCTTCTCGAAAACCTGATGCACCTTCGGTTTGTTTTCAAAGGATGCGTTGTGAATTATTTCGTTTCTGAAACTCAGAATCAGTTTAATATCGTCTGTTCTTTCAAATAAGGTGTTTTCAAAACTGATTTCTCTAATCTTCTTTGCATCGCCATATAAAATACTGTTTGATTTCATGCGAGGGTAATCCGAATAATCGGTCGGTATGTTAGCGAATTCTACAAAAACTTTAGTGATGAAATCAAGCTGACTTGCAAGATTGATGAACAAGTGATTGATCCTTGAAAAAATACCTGTGACAAGCATTCCTGATGCAATCGTTACCATATCGGGTTCCATTGGCTTATCAGAAAGCATAAAAGAATTTTCATTCAATGCTTTATAAAAATCGCAGAAAAGTATTTTCGATTCAACCACTAAATTTTGCAGGGAACCGACAAGGTTGCGGAAGTCGTAATAATAAAGCAGTTTGTGTGTCGATTCAGATTTGTCAGTCTTTACCCAGTTTTCAAACTCTGTTTTTGACACCTTAATATCCGAATCAATCCCTGCATAGGGAAGGGCCATAGAAGTGGCGGATAGCATTTCATAAAATCGTTGAACACTGCCAAACATTTTGTCCGCAAGACGGTGCGTAATGCCAATCAACTTAAAGTCAAGTTCGGATGTATTATCGTTCGCAGTAATCCAAAAGTTGTTTCTCCATTCGGATACAACAGAACCTGGTTTAGGTTCGTTTGACGGGATACCATTAATGTTATAGAATTTGGTCATGGTGCATGTTGAACAGTGCTAAATCTATAAACGAAATATTAGGTGGCAAAGTATTGTAGTGGATGGTAAGTATTGGTAACTTTATATAATGCCTCCATTACGCAAGCCTTGGACCAAATACCGGATAACAGATGATAACCGTGAGCGAACGGATGAGGTGTCGCATGCAGCCCATATTCTGCCTGCTCTTAGAATTATCCGTGACAGAAAGTTGAAAACTGGCTTGGTAACTGAGAGTGTCGTTTTAAAGGAAGAGCGAATTTTAGCCACCTGGTTTTCTCCTAATAGCTGGTTCAACGGATCTCGATATGGTCATGTGTGTTTTTATTATCAGATCGAAAACCTGCTAAAACGGAAACACATGTACTGGGTGGAAGATATGCCGTATCTAACTACCGCCTGCCGCTTACTGGTGACTGCAAATAACTATGATGGCTTACTGAAACGATACGATCCTGCAACGGATGATGGGCCATTCACTTTCGAGGATGATAAATATTTCTGGAACAATAAGGTGAGCTTACAATTAATGTTTGATAGTGCAGTCTCCACCAAGCGCTGCAGCAAGATTGTCCTTACAAAGCATCATTCCCGGTTTTGCTGTCTTGAAAACACCTGCACTGAGAAGGAAAAGGGAATGGCGAAATTTAAAGTTGCGCAATTGCTCCTATCCTATGTGATGGCGAATGATTTTGAATTCGATCCCAATCTATTCTCTTTCGAAGCCAAAGGCATGGGTAAAACCAAGATTAAGCCACAGGCTGTTCTGGAAGAAGGTGTTAATCATATTCTAGCTATCGGCAGCCGAGTAATTTATCAAAATATTTTAGCTGAAGAAGATGAAGACACAATTGATCTGATCACAAAGGCGGCCATGATACATCTTGCCAATAGCGATACGGCTTCTTTTAAAAAGGTAATCAGTATTTTCGATTCTTATAAAACTTTTGAAAACTCCTTTTTATATCTCGTATTTCAACGTTTTGGATTGAGTTCTATTGAACAGTTTAAAGAGTAGACTAAAGCATTTACGCATTTTCAGCCTCGTCAATCTCTGTGTGAAAATAGTAGGCAAGACATAGCTGGTATTTCTCATTTAGTTTCAGTTCTATTTGCCCACCATCAAAAGTCCATGTTCTTCCAGTCCATTCTTTGGCAGGCAATTCTTCATCACCGAGCGGTCCTTTTCCATAATGATCGGGACCCAACTCCATTAACAGATAATGCAAAACTCTTCTTATCTCCATGATAAGACTAGATTTACTTAAATTCAGTAAGGAATTTGAAAAGAAGAAATAATCGCCTTCTACGCTGTCATTTATCCGTGTAAATGTGTCAAAGAGGCCCAAATACATTTGCGGCAGACGAAACATTGCACCCATGCGATTTTCTTCTTCAGACACATCCAGCACTTCAAGATCTTTCCTTGATGCCGCCTGCATCAACTCCCTTATTGTATCCGGTTTCGGCTGATCATGTTCAAGAAAATCCATGAACTCGGCAAGGTTCATTATACGGGTTTTTATATCCCAGAGTGCATACATCACTCTCGTTTTGTTATTGAAATCAACATCTTCACTCACAACGATATCGCATAAGCCTCCAAAATAGCCGTGTCTGCTATCGTTGATAAGATTCATGAGCTTTTGCTTTTTGGGTTTGCCTTTTACGATCCCGAATATTTCAAGTCCCTGATGCATATTCATGAACATCTCGTATCTCGTTTTATTTTCACCTTCTTTCAGCCATATTGTAGAAAAAGAGTCTAAGAAAGCCTGCTTATCAGTTATGGAGTTTCCATCATATCCTTTAATCCCCAGACCGGCATATACATAATCAAGGTGAGATTGAGAATGCAAGTATTGCAGCATCTCTTTAAATTTCTTTTGTTGCTCAGTCAACTCAAATGTGAACCCTGTAAAAATGACCATAAAATCCCAAGCTGTTGCCGGCTCGGTTAACATTGCCAAAAGAGACTCTGGAATAGTACCGCGTATTTTTTCTAAATCTTCGCCAGTCGGCACAACAAAAGGAATAGATTGAAAAATTGGCTTCATCAACGCGAACACACTTTCATCGTCTTCTAAAAAATTTGCTGCAACTGGTGTCCAGTCAAAACTATCATAGTGTTGCCGAGGTGTCCACGGCCGCATTTTGGTTTGCTGATCAAAAATCCAGCAGTGATCGCCTACGATCTGTTCCATAAACTCCATATCAGTCAGCTTTTGATCCGTCAAATCGCGAATCAGATCATAACTATGCGCTTCGGAAAAAAAATAAAAGTTTCGCACCCGGTCTTCTACAATGCGAGACAGGAAACCTTGATTTTCAGGCTTTTTAAGCTGTTGAAGGGTGGATGAATCGAGATAAATTCTCATATTCTTTTCTTTTTAGGATGTTTCTGACGATCTAGTCTCCATGGTACGGTTATATTTGAACACTAATATGCAAAACAACATCGAAAATACACAGCCCGAATTTCCCCTGACAGCAAAAATTCATGATCTGCTTAACAAAAGCAAGTATGAAGAGGCCAGGGAAGTTATCAATACGAGATTGAAAGACTTTTCGGTGGAAACAGCATTGACCATCGAACAGTTAGAATATTACGGCTGTTTAGTGGACCTGGGATGTGAAAGCAATAACGAACAAGACCTTACAAATGCCATTTCCTTCCTCGAAGCCAACCAAACCAGCATTCAACAGATTACGGGAGAATCCTCTTACTATTACAACCTTGCTAATGCGAAGCATGGCCTAGACAAAATCTTCTGGCAAAACAATCCCGGTGTAAAACCAATCGAGACAGGGAAAGAAAGATTTCAGGAAGCAATCAACCTGTATTGGCAGGCTTTCAAGACTGCAGACCGGCAAAATGAAACACTGTATGTGCAGGTGCTTATCAATCTTTCCAATGCACTTACTTACGTGAGCCGGATAATCGAAGCGATTCAGTTTCTGGATGTAGCACTTAATGCTTTTCCTAATCACCCGAATGCACTGCTCTCAAGAGGTGACGCGCTATACTATCTATGTAACTATTTTAACAGCAACGTTACTCTATCTCTTTATCAGCAGATATACATTAACAACGTACAGGTTCAAAAAGGGTTAAAAAAATGGCTTAAATTCAATTTTGTTCACTAAATTTGAATGTTCACTGAAAATGAACAGTTAAGATGAATGAACAAGAAATTATAGAGACAGCCCTCGCCAACCTAGAGGAACATACAGGTATAAAAGGGAAATTCATGCCCCCTATAGACAGGAATAAAGGTGATGGAGAGGTTGAACTGACGCTCGTGGAAACAAAGCAAAGGCTTAAGGTGGAGATCAAGGGAGAAGTGAAGCCCTACCAGTTGCCAAATATTATAAAACAGGCAGCTGGAAAGCCCTTTTTATTGGTCGCCCAGAAGTTATATGGAGCGACAAAGGCAACATTGCGGGAAAAAAAGATCAATTACCTGGATATAGCAGGGAACATTTATTACAAGCACGGGGTATATCTAATACAGGTTGAAGGCAATAAAACGGGGGATGAAAACAAAGTGGCAACCAACCGCGCGTTCACAAAAACGGGCTTAAAAGCTGTCTTTCATTTCCTGCTGGATGAACTCGCGCTTAACAGGCCATACCGGGAAACTGCTCTTATGACGGGAGTTGCATTAGGTAATATTGGTAAGATAGTAGAAGGCCTAAAGGAGGCTGGTTTTATTTTGCAAATGACTGACAGGACCTGTGTACTGAAAAATAAAAAGGGTTTACTGGACAGATGGATCGCAGGTTACCGAGAAACACTAAAACCCAACCTCCATATTGGAAATTTTAAACTGCCACCCGACACCACTACTGCAACTTTGAAGGATCGGATAGGAAGGGATGCTAAAAATACACTCGGTGGTGAACCCGCGGCAGAAATCATGACCGGACACTTACGACCGGAGATTTATACTTTTTATACAGATCTCACCAAACCAGAACTCATAAAAGGTGCCAGGCTGATCCCTGATCCGAATGGCAAAATACAGGTGTTCAAAAAATTCTGGAAGAAGGATTATCCGGTGACAATGGGTGAATATATCGCTCACCCTTTACTAATCTATGCAGACCTTGTGATTACTGATGATCCAAGATGTATAGAAACTGCGCAAATGATTTATGACCAATACCTTAAAAATGAATTTGAGCAACGTTAGGGAAGGTGCATTAAAAGAAGTGTACGATGCAGTGGAAGAAGCTTTCAAGGCCTTGGGGATCGATTATTACCTGATTGGCGCGATAGCGCGGGACACTTGGTATGCCCGCGCAAAAAAGGAGCCCCGCAAAACATTTGATGTGGATTTCGCAGCCCTTGTAGGCAGCAACGCGGAATATGAACAGGTGAAACAATATCTAAAGGATCACAAGCAATATCAGGAAACAAAAGGAAATGCTTTTGTAATGATCGCTCCTTCGGGAATGCAGGTGGATATACTGCCATTCGGGGAAATTGAGATAGACGATGACATACGACTCGAAGGCAATGGGTTAACGACTATCAAAGTCAACGGCTTTAAAGAAGTATATGACAACGGTACGCAAAGTGTTGAGATGGATACGGGGCATACCTTTCAAGTAGCTACCCTTTCAGCAATTGTGATGCTGAAACTTATTTCATACGATGACAGACCTGAGCAAAGACTCAAAGATGCCGGCGATATTGGTAATATTATCATTCATTTTGTTGACCTAGAACCAGACCTCATTTATGCTGAGGAGAATCTGGATTTGTATACAGGTGATGATCCTAATTTTGAAATGTTCAGCATGCAAGGTATAAGCGCAGTTATCATTGGAAGAGAAATAAAAAAAATTATTGAAGGAAATGAAAATCTACTGAACAGAATCCAAGCGATCCTTGTCGATAAAACCGAGAAGCAGGAAAACAGCCCATTTGTGCGCAGGATGGCGGATGAAACTGGTTCGACTGTAGCCGAAGTTATGGATTGGATTGTGGGACTTAAAAAGGGAATGGAAATAGGATAGATTATCCAGATTATTTACAGATAAAAAAACTTAGGCGTTAAAAAATGAAGCTTCCAATTCCTTTAGTTTTTCAATTCCCGCATTAAATTCTAATGCTTCTAAATATTCATAGGTCTCTGCAAACCGGTTTCGAATTTCTGTTATTTTTCTTTCTGACATATTTTTTCTTTTGGCTGTTCCCAAAATCAGTTCTAGATTCTTTTTCAAACTCCCGGAATCAACGCCATATAACTTTCTAAGAAGGTTGGCTGAGTAGTCATCGCATGAAATTTGATTAAGATTATTTGTTTTAGTCAAGACATAAAAGAATAGTGCCAATGAAAAATTGGATAACTGGACATGCCGACATTTTTCGATCTGTTCAAGTTGTTTTTTTTCATACGCTTCTTTAACAGTTTCAAGAAGGGGTAGGTAGGTTGAATTGAATTTGGGGCGGTACTGAAATAGGTACAATCCTAAATAAGCAAGTGGACCTACAAAAAAAAGACTTGCTATTAATACATCAGGCTGTTTATTTTCTCTTAATATCAAAGTGATTCCTACAGACAAACCAAATAGTATTGCAAAATGCTCAAGTACATCTGTATACCAATAGCGGGATATCAGTTGCTGACGGGTTGCATTGGTACTCCAGTTGTCTATTTCAGACAGTCTCTTGTGATGGGTTTGAGAAAACTGTAAACTGATTTGTTGAGCTTGCAGGTGTGTATCAAATGTAAGAAAGGCAATCGCTCTGTTCATAAAGTCTTTCATCACTTATCCTTTCTTTAAAATTACAATAGGCTACTAAAAACTTATATAAACTTTGGTATAAAAAAATGCAAAAAAGTATTTCTGTTTATTTATCTTTATCGAAATAGATAGTTCTTATAAAAAAGAAAGAATTGCGAACGTAATTCGTGGAGTCGGTATTTTGCAGCACTTAATAAATTGATAATCAATGGAGGAAATAGATAGTTCAAATCCCTTCCTCTCTGCAATAACAAAAGTCAACTGCATTCAAATTCATTCAAAACCATGATTTACATGGTTTTTTCCTTTTCTGACCTATCAAATTCACCATTCTACCTCAAAATTATCTGTCTTAATCATTGTCCTTTTTGCTCTGAAAAATTAGTCAACGATTTCCTGTTAAAGTATTGGTTATTAGTCTATTATTGAGTATCTTTTGTACACTACAAACCTTAATCGTTGTCTGTGAAATCTGCAATAATTAGCCGAAATACATTTTCAATTTTGTTCTTTATCCATCGAGGAAAAACAAACAAAGAAAAACACCATCCAATTTATTGCCGCCTGACTGTACAGGGCAAATCAAACGAGTTCTCAACTCAAATTTGGGTAAACAATGAAAAATGGAATCCAACTACTCATAAAATTCTCGGAAAGAATGAATTTTCCAAAACGGCTAATCAAACATTAGAGAACCTCAAAACAAATATTTTAAATATCCGAACAGATTTACAATCTAAGGGGCATCATATTACTTCTGAAATCGTCATCAATACTTTACTAGGGAAAATCGAGAAGAAATATACATTACTTGAACTTCTTGAATACTTTAATGAAAAGCGTGTTAAACCATTAATAGGAAAAAGTTATGCTGCCGGAACATATGAGCGTTACAAAACCTCAAAAAGCCATGTATCAGATTTTATAACCTACTCCCGTAAAAACACTAATCTATTTCTAACAGACCTAAACTTTGCTTTCGCTACTGAATACGAGTTTTATTTAAAAACGATCAAAAAGTGTTCTCATAATACCGCATTGAAATACATTAAAAACCTGAAAGCAGTTATAAATTTTGCGGTACAAAATGAATGGTTAAGTAGAAATCCTTTTGAAAAGTATAAGGGAAAGTTAGAGCGAGTTGATAAAGAGTACTTAACTGAGCATGAGTTAAACACTGTTCGTGTTAAAGAATTTTCAACGACACGACTAAGCGAAATTAGAGATGTGTTTGTTTTTTGTTGCTATACAGGATTGTCGTATTCCGATGTTGCTAAACTGAATAAAAATAATATTGTTATTGGAGTCAATGGTGAACCCAAAATTTCAATTAAAAGAACAAAAACTGAGGTTACCGCTAATATCCCTCTATTATCAATTGCTTTGGATATTTTAAAAAAGTATGAGTACGATGAGTATTGTATTTACAATAATAAATTACTGCCTGTTAAAAGCAATCAAAAGTATAATGAATACCTAAAGGATATTAGCGATTTATGTCGATTGAATAAAAAAATCACTTCACACACTGCCAGACACACATTTGCAACTTTAATGTTAACGAAAGGAGCGAGTATTGAATCAGTTAGTTCTATGCTTGGTCATACAAATATCAAAACGACACAGATATATGGTAAAATTCTGCAAGAAAAAGTATCTGTAGAAATGTTGCGTATTGAAAATCAATTAAGGGCTGTATAAATGGCAGTTTAGTTACATTTTCTTAGTTCAATTAGTCGTTGCTATTTTTTCCATTTCGGATATCGATTAATATTCAGTTTTGAAATACTCGAATTTTCAATTCCCCGATAAATACTTATTAATGTGCGAATTGTCAATAGTGGTTGGGCGGGTAAAAAGTTCTTTACACTTTTTGTAGGCTCCCCCAAAAAGTTGTCCATTCTTGGTTAGAGTTAACGGGAAAAA
>JAAXIF010000037.1 GCA_012270485.1 Sphingobacteriales bacterium
TTTTTCATAACGTTGACCTCCTTTTTTGGTCAACCTTTTTTATATACGGACAAGAGATAGTGCACTACTATGACTATCAGCTATACGCTATGAACCATAAGCCATAAGCTACCCCTACTCTACCCAATCAGCAATAAACAAATTGGTGTCTCTTGTTCCGCCATTATTTCTGTTCGAGGCAAAAATAATTTTCTTGCCGTTTGGACTGAACATCGGGAATGCATCGAATCCTTTGTCACGGCTGATCTTCTCTAGGCCTTTTCCGTTGATATCTGTGAGATACATATTGAAGGGGAACCCTCTTTTGTATTCATGATTACTACAGAAAACAATACGCTTACTATCCGGAGTGAAATTAGGTGCCCAATTGGCTTGTCCAAGACTTGTGATTTGTTTTGCATCGCTTCCATCTGCATTGGCTACCCAAACTTCCATATTGGTGGGGGCTACCATACCTTCCGCTAACAATTCTTTGTATTCTTTAATCTCTGTTTCTGTTTTCGGACGACTAGCTCTCCAAACAATTTTCTTTCCATCCGGACTAAACCACGCACCTCCATCATAGCCTAACATATTGGTGATGCGTTTTTCTGTTCCAGTAGCGAGATCCATTACATACAATTCCAAGTCTCCATCTTTATCGCTGCAATAGATCATCTTTTTTCCATCAGGAGAAAGTGTTGCTTCGGCATCATATCCTTTAGCGGTGGTGAGTTGTTTTACAATTTTACCACTGGTATCTGCCATGAAAATATCGTAGCTGCTGTACAATGGCCAGATATAGCGATTGCCATATTTCGCACGATCAGGTGTGGGTGGACAATCACTGCTGCCTAAATGTGTGGATGCATAGATGATATGTTTACCATCAGGTAAGAAATAGGCGCAAGTGGTTCTACCCTTTCCGGTACTCACCAGCTTAGGCTGAAATTTTTCTCCGGGCCGGGTGGGCACTTTACCAATAAATATCTGATCACAATTGATACCTTCTTTTGCATAGGTCTTTTGGAATATGATGTATTTACCATCATAACTCCAATAAGCTTCCGCATTATCGCCACCAAAAGTCAATTGCTGTACATTCTTAAAATGCTTTTCACCTTCGAAGTGAACCGTATCATTAACAGTGCCTTGTGCAGTAACAGATACAGCAGTCAAACTGAACAAAGAAAAAAGAATAGATGTAATTTTCATATGAATAAATAAGTTGCAAAATTAACGGATAGACAGACCGTCAATTGTCAAAGAATTGTCACCTGCCTCATCCAAGGATAATCGGTTTTAACGCAGTTTTGGTGGAATAGGTTGGTAATGATCTCATAAAAAGCAGATGCTTCAGTAATTTTGATCCATGAAGCGATATTTCATCCCTGTTTTTTTCATCATACTTTTCGGATGTCAACAAAAAGAGAAGTCTGTTACCCATCAGTCTCTTCTCATTCCTGAAGCTGCACAACAATTATACAATGAAGTGGTTACCTATCCCGATAGCACTGCCTTACGTATTCAGTTGGTGAATGTATTGGATAGCCTTGGTTCGCTGGATTTAGCTTTAGCGCAGATGGATTCATTGATCGTAAGAGATAGTGTTAACTATGGCATTTGGTTTCATAAAGCGCAGTTGAGTGAAAAAGCGGGTGATACCATCCTGGCGTTACGCTCTTATGATAAAGCTGCACGTATCTACCCATCTCCGGATGTGTTGTTAAGTATGGCAAATCTTTATGCTGAAAAAAAGGATAACAAAGCCCTGATTTTATGTGACCAAGTAGAGCAATTAAGATTGGGCAGAGAATACCTCGCGCATTGTAGTTTTATCAAAGGTGTTTATTATGCCAGAACCGGAGAACTGGTAAAAGCTTTAACATCGTTTGACCGCTGTATCAGCAATGATTATCAGTATATGGAAGCCTATATGGAAAAGGGGTTCGTATATTACGATACCCAACAACCCAACAAAGCCATTGCTATCTTCAATCAGGCCATTGAAATTCGTCCAACTTATGCTGATGCTTTTTATTGGCTGGGTAAAACTTATGAACAAAAGGCTGATAAGCCTAGTGCCATTCAAGAATACCAGCGTGCGTTGGTTTTAGACCCGTCTATCCAAGAAGCAAAAGAAGCTTTACAAAGACTGGGAGCAGGTTAACAAATATGTGTATTAAAAAAAGGATACTTACAACATAAAATCGCAATTTCGCGCCATAAATCAGTCGTATGCCAATTATTGCCCCATCCTTATTAAGTGCTAATTTTTTGAATCTGCAGAAAGATTGCGAGATGTTGAATGAAAGTCAGGCCGACTGGTTTCATTTGGATGTAATGGATGGTTCTTTTGTTCCTAATATCAGTTTTGGATTACCCGTAATAGAACATATCAGAAAAGCCACTACCAAGATCTGCGATGTACATTTAATGATCGTTGAACCAGAGAAATATGCTGAAGCATTTAAGAAAGCCGGAGCTGATATTTTAACTGTACACTACGAAGCATGCACGCATTTACATAGAAACTTACAACAGATCAAATCATTGGGCATGAGAACAGGTGTGGCATTGAATCCTCATACACCTGTTCAGGTATTAGCAGATATACTACAGGATATTGATCTGGTTTGTTTGATGAGTGTGAATCCGGGTTTTGGCGGACAACAATTCATACCTCATACATTGGTAAAGATTCGTCAGTTGAAACAAATGATTCAAGAAAGAAACTTACATACCCATATCGAAATAGACGGCGGTGTAACACTGCAAAATGCCAAGTCTATTCTAGACGCAGGTGCCGATGTACTGGTTGCAGGTAATACTGTTTTTCGCTCAGAAGATCCGATTGGTACGATTGCGGCTTTGAAGGCGTTGTAGGCGTTGTAGAGTGAGTTGACAGTTGTTAGTTGACAGTTGACAGAAAGAAGTGAATGGCTCTCCTATCAACTGTCAACTAACAACTGTCAACTACAATTCAATCCTTAACCCAATCTTCACACACCCGCATAAGGCAATTCACGAACTTTAATCAACCAACCTATCCACATCTGTGTATAATATGTATTAGGAATTGTGCTACTTTAAAAATTAAATTTGAGAAGGATGGTTTGGTTAAGTATAAAATGATCCGTGAACCTAAAACAGTAACAGATTGACAGAAACAATCATTAACCTCGAAACCGTAAACCCCATTGAGTTCTTTGGTGTAAACAACGGTAAGTTAGATTTGCTGAAAAAGAAATTCCCATTATTAAAGATCCTTTCCCGCGGGACACAAATTAAACTAAGCGGGGCTCCGGAACAGATTGAATCAGCAAAAGAAAAAATTGACCTCATTATTCAGTACCTCGAAAGAAATGGTCATCTCAGTGAAAATTATTTTGAACAGATTCTGGGTGGCGATGATGCAGAGACAGTAGACAATTTTGTTGACAGGAATCCCAATGATATATTGGTGTTTGGTCCGAACGGTAAAACGGTGAGAGCCAGAACACAGAATCAGAAAAAGATGGTACAGGCTGCTGATAAAAACGATATCGTTTTTGCCATTGGACCGGCAGGTACCGGTAAAACGTATACCGCAGTAGCTTTAGCAGTGCGTGCATTGAAGAATAAACTGGTGAAGAAAATCATTTTGACAAGACCTGCTGTAGAAGCCGGGGAAAGTTTGGGTTTCTTACCGGGCGATTTGAAAGAAAAGATCGATCCCTATCTGCGCCCATTGTATGATGCTTTGGATGATATGATTCCTGCGGATAAGTTGGGTTACTACATGAGTACCCGAACAATCGAAATCGCTCCTCTTGCATATATGCGTGGACGTACGCTAGACAATGCTTTCATCATTTTGGATGAAGCACAGAATACGAATGACCTCCAATTGAAAATGTTCCTGACACGTATCGGTGCAAATGCGAAAGCCATCATCACAGGTGATCCAACTCAGGTTGATCTTCCAAGAAATATGAGAAGTGGTTTAGACAAAGCAACGCGTATCTTAAAACAAATTGAAGGTATTGCTCATATTGAATTGAACGAGGAAGATGTAGTACGTCACAAACTGGTAAAAGCCATCATTAAGGCGTACGACAAAGAACACGAGAAGGAAGAACAGGAGTACCAGCAGGGAAGAAGATAGGATCTTTGATTTTTTGATCTTTGATTTCTTGATTTAATGAAAAGGATTATTTCAAATCAAGAAATCAAAGATCTTCCAAAATCTCATGTCCCAATTTATCTCTCTTAGTCTTCAGGTATTTTTCATTGTGAGGATTGGGAGCTACTTCAATTGGAACGATATCTACGATTTCGAGGCCATATCCTTTTAAACCCGCTCTTTTTCTCGGATTATTACTCATGAGTTTGAGTTTGGTAACACCCAATGAACGTAGTATTTGCGCTCCTACACCATAATCTCTTTCATCCATCCCAAAACCCAGGTGTAAGTTGGCTTCCACAGTATCCATTCCTTCTTCCTGCAGTTTATAGGCTTTAAGTTTATTGATCAATCCAATGCCTCTTCCTTCTTGATTCATGTAGAGAATCACTCCCTTCCCTTCTGCTTCCACCATTTTCATGGCTTTCTGCAATTGCTCGCCACAATCACAGCGGAAACTTCCCAGAATATCGCCCGTAAAACAGCTGCTATGCACCCTTGTTAATACCGCTTCATCATGACTCCACTCTCCTTTTATTAAAGCCAAGTGTTCGGCACCCGTTATTTTTTCTTTGAACGCTACGAGTTTAAACTCACCATGTTTGGTAGGCATATCCACTCTCACCAATTCTTCAATCAAAGAATCGCGCTTCAAACGATAGTCGATCAGGTCTTTGATAGAAATGATCTTTAAACCAAACTTTTGCGCAATGACCATAAGTTGTGGCAGCCTCGCCATGGTACCATCTTCATTCATCACTTCTACCAAAACACCCGCAGGTTCAAAACCCGCAAGTCTGGCAAGATCTACCGTTGCTTCCGTATGCCCGGTTCTGCGCAAAACGCCTCCATCTTTGGCTCTGAGCGGAAAAATATGTCCGGGTCTGCCTAAATCAGCAGGCTTAGTATCAGGATGAATAAGCGCCAAAATGGTTTTGGATCGATCATGTGCAGATATACCCGTGGTAGTGCCTTGCCCGATTAAATCCACTGAAACCGTGAAAGCGGTTTCATGTAAAGAGGTATTAGAACTCACCATCGGACTGAGTTCCAACTCTTTACAACGTTCTTCCGTAAGAGCGGCACAGATCAATCCGCGACCTTCCTTACTCATAAAATTGATGATTTCAGGGGTAGCGTGTCGGGCAGCAATGATAAAATCCCCTTCATTTTCTCTGTCTTCATCATCCACCACTATGATCATTTTACCGTCTCGGATATCTTGAATGGCTTCTTCTATCGTATTCAGTCTAATATTTTCCATTGTCAGACAAAATTACAGTTCAATGCTCAAAACGGTTTACCTATTTGGGAATGCAGATTATTTTTCGTTCCAAAAACCCGCATTATTAAGCATAAAAAGCCGAAAAGGGTCAAAAAATTGAACAAGAATCGAGGAATAACAGCAATAGCCGGTTGAGGCAATATTTTGTTAACATTCTGTTGAAATTCATAGCTAATTATTTGTTTTCTTTGCAGCTGAAAAATTAACATTATGCTAAGTAAAAGACTCTTGCAATTTGTAATTGCGGTTTTACTCATGCCGGCTTTCACACTTGCACAGAATACCACCAGTAGTATGAGTGGTACTGTGAAGACAACTACCGGTGAAGACCTGGTTGGTGCAACCGTAACAGCAACCCATGAGCCTACCGGTACCGTTTATCGTGTACAAAGCCGTACAGGTGGTCGTTTTAACATCAATAATATGAACCCCGGTGGTCCATATTCAGTAGAAGTATCGTTCGTGAACTTTGCGAATGAGAAGAAAACTGAGATTTACCTGAGTTTGGGTGAATCATTCAAGTTAGACTTTGCAATGGCTAATAAAGCCGGCAATCTAGGTGAAGTAACCGTTTCTTCTACTCGTAAGACTACAGAAGCTTCCGGTAAAGGTGGTGCTGAGACTTTAATTGGTCGTGATAAAATGGCGAACCTGCCTACCGTAGGTCGTAATATTTATGACTACCTCCGCGCGGTACCTCAGGCTAAACTGGGTGCTAGTGAAGGAGCCGTAACAATTGCCGGTCAAAATAACCGTTACAACTCTTTCTATGTTGACGGTGCTGTAAACAATGACGTATTTGGTTTATCTGCTTCAGGTACCAATGGTGGCCAGGCAGCCATCGCTCCTATTTCAATAGATGCGATTGACCAGTTCCAGGTAGTGATTTCTCCTTTCGATGCCTCTTTGGGTAACTTCGTAGGTGGTGGTATCAATGCCATTACTCGTTCAGGTACCAATAAGACAGAAGGATCTGTTTACTATTTCTTACAGAATGAAAAACTGGCTGGCAAAACACCTACAGGATTGAAGCAGAATGCTACGCGTTTGAATAATTTCACCAAGAAAACCTATGGTTTCCGTGTTGGTGGCGCCATCACTAAGAACAAATTGTTCTACTTTATCAATGTTGACCTTCAGCGCGATGTTCGCCCTCAACCTTTTGATTTTAGTCAATATGCAGGTAATAGCAATTTAGCTGCAGTTACAGCGCTAGCAAACACGCTTAGAACTAATTTTGGTTATGAGCCTGGTGGATTCTTAGATAATACTGAAGAAGTAAATGCTGATCGTATCACTGCTCGTATTGACTGGAATATCAGTGATAGACATAAATTGTCTGTAAGTAACCGTTATACAAAAGGTGAACGTTTAAATACCAGCTCAAGTTCAAGCGGAACCATCAACTTCTATAACAATGGATTCCGTTTCCCTACCAGAACCAATTCAACTTCTGCTGAATTGAAGAGCTTGGTAGGTAAAAGTTCAAGCAATAAATTATTGATCACTTTCACGGATGTATTGGATGATCGTGACCCAATTGGTCAGAAATTTCCTCGTGTTCGTATCAATGATGGATCTGGTGCATTGGTATTTGGCCCGGACAACAGTTCTACAGTAAACCTTTTGACTCAGAAGAACTGGTCTTTATATGATGAGTTCAAATTCACTTTAGGTAAACATGCTTTGAAAGTGGGTGTTGATTATGAATACAATGATGTGTACAATGCCTTCATTCAAAACAACTTTGGAAACTATACTTATTCCAATTTGAATGACTTCTTAACTAATGCAAGACCTCAGGCTTATACTTATGGTTTCTCTAACATTGACGCAGGTAAAGGTGATGCTACTGATGCTGCAGCTAAATTCAAAATTGCGAAAGGTTCATTGTTTGCAAATGATGAAATCAGAGCTTCTGATAATTTAACCGTTAGCTTGGGCTTAAGGGCTGATTATTATAAAATTCTCAGCAAACCTTGGGAAGACAATTATACCAATACTGTTGCCATTCCGAGATTCTCACAGTACTACGATCTTCAAGGAGCACGTTCAGGTTTAACGCCTAAAATTCCTTTGGCTTTATCACCGAGAGTTGGCTTCACTTATAAAATCCCTGAAGAAAACCTAGTGATCCGTGGTGGTATGGGTCTTTTTACAGGACGTATTCCGCTGGTATGGCCAGGTGCAATATTTAATAACAATGGTATTTTTATTGGAGGTTATTCTGCGAATGCTACTCAGTTGAATACTATTCGTTTCAGACCTGATCCAAACAACCAGTGGACCCCAGCTGAAGTAGGTGCAGGTATTACAAAAGGGCCTTTGAACTTAACTGCTGCTGAATTTAAAGTTCCTAAGTTGTTTAGAACTTCCATTGCTTTTGATAAAAAGTTTGGTGATGGATGGTCTGGCTCTCTGGAAGGAATCTTTAGTAAAAACCTGAATGAGATCTATTATACCAATATTAACTTGTTACCTCCTGTTGGTACTTCTTTGGGTGCCGGTAGCCGTAACGTATATCCAACCACTAACAATGGTCGTATTCCTTTGAATTCAGATGGATCTAACCCTTACGATAATGCGATCTTGTTAAGCAATAATAAAGGCCCTACAGGTTATGCATACAACTTTACAGTGTCAGCAAGTAAGAGAACTCGTACAGGTTTCGCTTTTGATCTGAGCTATACTTTTGGTAATTCTACTACTGTAAATGATGGTACCAGCTCTGTTAACTTGAGCCAGTGGAGATTCATGGAAACTGTAAATGGTAGAAACTTTATCACCAGATCTAATTCAGATTTCAGTGCAGGTCACAGAATTTTTGCTTACCTGAGCAAGAAATTTGAATATGCCAATAAGAAACTGGCTACTACCGTTACATTGGTATACACTGGTCAGTCCGGTAACCCACTTAGTTATGTATACGGTGTGGGATCAATGGTTCGTGATGATGGTACCAATGGTACAAACGACCTGATCTATATCCCAACTTCAGGTGATCTATCTACCATGATCTTCTTGAACAATACTGTAAGTGGTGTTACTTACACACAGGATCAGCAAAGAGCTGCTTTGGAAGCATATATTCAAAGCAATAAATACCTGAGAGAGAATCGTGGTAAATTTGCTGAAAGAAACGGTAGCCGTTTACCTTTCACCAACATTATCGATTTAAAGATTGCTCAGGATTTCAATATCAAAGTGGGTAACAGACGTTACCAGTTCCAGTTAACTTACGATGTATTTAACTTTGGTAATATGCTGAACAGAAACTGGGGTCGTACTTACTTCCAGCAAAACGACAACTTCCAGTTGATACAGTTTGCCGGTTATGTAAATGCCGCTACCAACCTGACTCCACAATACAGATTCAACCCAACATTGGTTGGACGTAGCCCTTGGAATGTAAGCACCACCACAAATGCTGCTTATGCTGCAAGATGGATCAGTCAGCTAGGTCTGAGATTTAACTTTTAATGCTGGTTACAGCGTTTTGAAATACAGAGAGCCGCTACTTTTTGAGTAGCGGCTTTTTTTGGTCCATAGTCTATGGTCCATGGCTTATTGTTCATAGCGAATAGTTGATTGTAAAATGAAAAGTGCTATTCTCTGTAATTAGCTATCCCAACTTCCTACCATACGCCATGACCCATACGCTATAGACCATAGCTTATAGTTCATGGCAAATAGTTAATTGTAAAATGAAAAGTATTATTCGCCGTAATTGCCAGTAATGAGCTATCCTAAATTCCTACTATACGCCATAAGCCATGGACTATCAACTATGGACTACACGCCCCAGCCCCACTTCAAAAACAAGGGTAAAGCACGTGCCCAAGTAGGAACATCATGTTTACCGTCTTCCATTTCCAAATAATGAATATGTTCATCAGTATAGCCTTTGGCTTTCATTTCAATGATGAGATCTAAAGCATCATCAATGCTATCAATGATCCCGTTTTTATTCCTGTCTTCGGCTTCGTCCAATTGTCCGCATTGAATAAATGTGCGGATCCAGGGATAAAAACCACCCTTTCGAATTTGTAAATGCATGAGGCGGTCTTTTTCATCTTCATAACCGTCTTCATATCCTTTTCTTCTCCACCATAATGATCCACTGAATACCCCAATTCGGTTGAACTCACTGGGGTGATTCCACACAATATCCATCGCACTCAATGCACCCAATGAAAAACCTGCAAATGATTTGTCCTTGAAAGATTGCATCAAAGAAATTTTTCTGATAAAGGGCAGTAATTCGTCAAAAACAAACTTGGTATACAAACCCGCCTTCGCCCCCCTACCTTTAAAATCGGCCGCATAAGCAGTTCCATATTCCATTTTCCGATCCTCGCCACAATGAATACCCACCGCAATCAAAGGTTGAATCTCTCCATCAGTGATCAATTGATCCAATAGTTCATCAAAAGGCATTTTAGGAAGGTCTTGTCCATCATTGATCAACAATAAACTCAATGGCTCTTTTCGTAAGGATTCCACCGGCAAATACAGATCGATCAAAACTTCTCTTTCCAAAAACTCAGAATGAACCGTATGTCGTGTTACTTGAATGGATGTAAAGGATATTTCAGAGGGGGTTTCAGCCATATTTCAAAAATAAAGGAATGAATGAAAATAAAGTCAGAAACTAATTCAGACCCAACCATGAAAATCCTGTAGAGAAGAATTTTTTTTCCGAAAATTCTGATTAAATTGATGGGACAAATTAAACAGACCTCAATTCTAAACTACTGTATTATGAAAAAGATCGGCATTTTGTTTGGGCAAGAACGAAGTTTTCCCATGGCTTTTGTGGAAAGAATCAACAGTAAAAATATTCCCGGCATCATGGCCGAACCTGTACGGATCGATAAGGTGATGCAGGGTGAAACCAGTGGTTATGCCGTTATCATTGATAGGATTAGTCAGGATGTTCCTTTCTATCGTGCTTTCCTGAAAAATGCTGCCCTCTGTGGCACAGCGGTCATCAACAATCCTTTTTGGTGGAGTGCCGATGAAAAATTTTTCAATAACTGTCTGGCCACTAAAATCAATGTACCGGTTCCGAAAACAGTGATCTTACCATCCAGAGATCTTCCGGCTGATACTTCGGATCAGTCATTTAGTAACCTGGCTTATCCACTCGATTGGGAAGGAATTTTTAATTATGTTGGCTTTCCTGCTTATATGAAACCTTTTGCAGGTGGTGGTTGGAAGAATGTATATAAGCTCACCAGCATGGAAGATTTCTTTGAAAAACACAGTGAAACCGGAGAGTTGGTCATGCTTTTACAGGAAGAAATTATTTTCGATGAATATTATCGCTGCTATTGCATCGGAGGGAAGCATGTACGTATCATGCCTTATGAGCCACGTAATCCTCATCATTTGAGATATGTGGCCGATTTCAAGCCTTCGTCAGAAAGACTGGCTCAGATGGAAGACATTGTATTGCGCATCAACAGATATCTTGGATATGATTTCAACACCGTAGAATTAGCACTTCGTGATGGCGTTCCTTATGCAATTGATTTCTGTAATCCGGCGCCGGATGCGGATATCAAAAGTGTGGGACAAGAAAATTTTGACTGGGTAGTGGAAACTGCCGCTAATTATGCCATTGAAAAAGCTCAGTCGCAAGTTGATGGTGCCGACAACCTCACTTGGGGAGAATATATTAAACGTAGTAGTGCCAAACAAAAACTGATCTGATGGGAAACAGGAAGTATGCGCATTTTACCTTAGGCGTGGAAGAAGAATACATGGTATTGGATCCGCTGACAAGAGAACTCAAGAGCCATGAACAAAAAATAGTACTGGAAGGACAAAAAATCCTGAAAGACAAAGTAAAAGCTGAAATGCATCAAGCAGTGGTGGAAGTGGGAACAGATATCTGTGCCGATATAGATGAAGCTTTTAAAGATGTAGCCGCGCTCAGGGGCACTATTGCTGCCATTGCGGGTGAATTGGGATTATGGGTTGGCGCATCCGGTACACACCCTTTTAGTCATTGGGAAAACCAGTTGATCACCGATCATGTTCGTTATAATCAGATCGTGAACGAATTGCAAGAGGCGGCTAGAAGTAACCTCATTTTTGGTTTGCATGTGCATGTGGGTATGGAAGACAGAAGAATGGCTATCCATATTGCCAATACAGCCCGCTATTTTCTTCCCCATGTGTATGCATTGAGTACCAATTCACCTTTTTGGGAAGGAAGACAAACCGGTTATAAATCATTTCGTACCAAGGTCTTTGACAAATTTCCGAGAACAGGTATCCCGGATTATTTCGAGAATATTGAATCGTATGAAAGTTATGTGAACCTATTGATCAAAACGAACTGTATCGACAATGCCAAAAAGATATGGTGGGATTTACGTGTACATCCGTTTTTTAATACCGTAGAATTTAGGATCTGTGATGTGCCGATGACCATCAATGAAACGATCACCATTGCAGCGCTATTTCAGGCTATATGTGCCAAAATCTATAAACTGAGAACACAAAACCTCAGCTTTATGATGTACCAACGCTCTGTAATCAATGAAAATAAATGGAGGGCCAGCAGGTATGGTATTGATGGTACCCTGATTGATTTTGGGAAAGAAACCGAAGTAGAAACCAAAGCCCTGATCCTCGAATTATTGGATTTTGTAGACGATGTGGTAGACGAACTCGGTAGCAGACATATTCTCAACTATGTTCATACGATCTTCCAACAAGGAACCGGTGCAGACAGACAGTTAGCGGTCTTCAATAAAAATCAGAACCTGATAGAAGTAGTGGATTATATTCAGGATCAGTTTTTGAGAGTATGAGTTAGTTGACAGTTGTTAGTTGACAGTTGACTGGTAGAGAAACTGGCTTTTCTGTCAACTAACAACTGTCAACCCGAACTACCTTTCAACGGTTCTGTTAATTTTCCCCTTGCTACCCCTATTCTCAGGGCTTTTGTCTATTTTACCATAGAAACCGCAAGACAGGCAACAATTGAACATAAAATGGTATCTATGTAGTGACGTCAACCCACTAAACTACCCCGCAGGTGACAGAACATGATCTGATTAGAGGCTGTATCAGGCAGGATAACAGTTGCCAGCGCATGCTTTTTGACAAGTATGCCGGTAAGATGATGAGCGTATGTCTAAGATACGCCAATGACGCCATGGAAGCAGAAGACATGATCCAGGATGCTTTCATTAAAGTTTTTCAATATATCGGTCAATTCAAGTTTGAAGGTTCATTTGAAGGCTGGATCAGACGTATTGTGGTGAATACGGCTATCCGACATCTGGAAAGAAAAAAGATGAAGTTTAAGGATATTGATGATCATAGCCAACATGCTCCTCAGGTAGATCCGGGCGCTTACGCACATTTGGGAGAAGAAGACCTGATGAAACTGATCAATCAATTACCGGATGGATATCGGATCGTATTCAACCTGAATGTGATTGAGGGATATAGCCATGAAGAAATCGCAGAAATGCTCAATATACAAGCAGGGACCAGCCGTAGCCAATTGGTGAAAGCTAGGAAAATGCTGCAACAACAAATCTTACAATTGCAAAAAATTGCTGTATAACATGACAGATAACCAATTTGATAATTTCATCAGGGCTAAACTCCATGATCATAGTGCCCCTGTGCCGGCCGGATTATGGGATAAAGTGAACCCCGCTAAAGATGATGACCGTAAAGGAGGTTTCCTTCTTCCCAAAAAATACCGTTGGGGATTGGCACTCTTGTTATTGATCGGTTCCACTACCGGATACCTGATTTTCAGCAATACCTTTTCATCGCAGGAATCAACCGTTTCTTCGGCACAGACGGTTAGTTCTGCTATTTCGGCAACAGAAGCCAATCATCCATCACCTAAAACTTCAGAATCATCTCAACAAAACTTTACTCAGGATCAGCAAGGACAAGAAGACAATCTAACCAATAATAACAACAAGAATGATGAAAGTAAATCTGATGAAGTTATTCAAACCCTTACACTTAGTTCATCAGATAAAACAACGACTGAAAAAAATTCTACCAGCAGTTCTGTAAACGCTTCCTCTAAACAAGATGAAGCAAATTTTATTGCTAATGAAGTTGCAGCAAAAAATACAAACAGAAAACTAGACCCAACTTATATCGAGGCTTCTCCATCTTTTATAAAAAACAGTACCCGTCAGTCGATACCATCTTCTAACACAATTACACCATCCATTTCAACTGATCAAGATCTTTCGCTTGAACAACTATCATTATCTTATCCATTAACATTTAACAGTAAATTGGAAGAAGGCAATATCGTATCATTAAGCAGATTACATTACAGTTTAAGTGGTCTACAAAAAGATCAGATCAATAGTGCATATGCTAAAAAATTCAAGAACGTAATTGTATGTCCACCCTTCAAAAGCGGTAATACCGATTGGTTTGTTGAAGTATATGCAGCTCCTGAATTAGCATTTAAATCCATTGAAAATATTTCCGCTACACCACAGTATTTACAAAGAAAAGACAGCAGCGAATCTATGCGATTGGGTTATTCAGCCGGAGTAAGACTCATCAAACCCATCACAGATAACTTTTTGGTGAAAGCAGGTGTACAGTATACACAGATCAATGAAAAATTTACTTACAGAACTGAAAATGAAGTAAGAACTACTACCGTTATTTCTGTGAGAACGATTATTCGTGGTCCGGGTGACACACTCAGAATAACTGATACCAGTACGGTTCAGCAAACCGGTTTTAAAAATAACACTATCCGAAACCGTTATCGCAGTTTTGATATACCGGTTACACTAGGTTATCAGTTTGGAAACGACAACTTACAATTTGGTGTAAATGCAGGTGTTGTATTCAATATATCTTCTTGGTACCAGGGAGTAATTCTTGACAGCAGTATGTCTGCAGTACCCATTACCAAAGGCAGTACCAGCATTTATAAAAACAATATCGGACTGGGCTTGTACGGAGGTTTTAGCGTATTGAAAAAACTAGGAGAAGACACTCAATTGTTTTTTGAACCTTATTTCAGGTATAACTTATCGGGTATCACCAGTGAACAATCATCTTTCAAGCAAAGATTTAGTTTGGGTGGATTGTCGATAGGGTTGCGATATAATTTAAATAGAAAATAAGCAGGCAACAAAACGGAATAAAATAGTATCTAATCATTGTATCACATTTCGTAGTATGAAAAAGAATAGCATCATCCTTGGAACCATCCTTTTCTTCTTTTTGACTTCCTGTCAGAAAGAGTTATCGGATAATTTCATTGTCTATGCCGGTGATCCGCGAAATGATACTGTATGGACGGCTACCACACCCAGCACCGCTCCTATTCATGAACTGGCCAGACAATTTTTTCCTGATTTGATCATTGATTCTTTTGATTGTAGTACCGGAGATACCCTCACATTAAAAGATGAAATAGAACTGATGATCCCTGCCGGTGCATGTACGGATAATAATGGTTCAATTGCTACAGGGAAAGTAAAAATTGAGTTTTTCCGACTGAAGAAAAAGGGTGATTATATCAAATTTTTTAAGCCTACTACGGCCGGTAAATATTTATTGGAAACTGCGGGTGGCTTTTTTATTAGGATCTCCAGAAACGGACAAGAATTAAAGCTTGCACCGAATGCATCTATCACTATACGATTCCGTGATTCAGAAGATCCGAAAAATAACATGCAGGTATTTCATGCAAAAGAAACCATTCCATTTATTTCCAATGGTATCGATACTGCGCATACATGGGTAAGACATACAGATACCAGCCATATCAGAACCTGGCAGAAAACTGATTCTTTGGGCAATATCTTAAAAGGGTATGAACTTAGAACTACTCAGCTTAGATGGACAGGTGCACAGCGGTATATTGATAGTACCCTTTTGCATACCAATATCTTTACTTACTTCCCACAAAACTTCACAAATAAGAATACTGTTGTGTACGCAGTATTTGCAGATCAGAAAATTGTGGTGAAACTATCTCCTGATGCCAGATCAAAAGCATTTACAGCATCTCAGATCCCTAGAGGTGCCAAAATTAAAATACTTTCATTCTCCAGACTTGGTACAGACCTCTATTTGGGTATCCGTGAAATCAATGATGTTGGCACCATGAACACCTATAAAATTGAACCTCAAAAGAAAAGTCTGGCAGACATACTTACTGTTATCGAGAATTTATAATAGTGGGGATTGATTTTAAAAAATAAGGACTGCATGATGCAGTCCTTATTTTTTAAAATCAAATAGCGTGGCGGTGAATACTGCTCTTTCTCTTTTCTTGAAAGCAATATCCCAGTTGCCTTTATAACGAAGTATTTTAGGAACAGTTAATCCTTCAAACTTACCCATTTCCACTTCCATCTGAACATCGAAATCATACACTAGTGCTTTATAGCTCAATGAATAATTTCTTCCGAGTACCTCCAAGGTCTTTTGATCGAACCATGTAGTCATTTGATCTACTACGATCCTGTCATTTTTAAGGAAGCCAAGATTTTCTTTAGGTGTGATAGAAAAAACATAACACAATTGTCCTTTATATTCTTCCAGATCTAATCTATAATCATACAATTTATGTGCATCATCATCATATAGATCGAGTTTATTCCCAATCAAAGGAATACCGGGTATTTTCTTACCGGGATTAAAGAACAACATTTTCAATTGTTCTTTATGTTTTTCCATCCCTTTCTTATTGCTCACATTTCTTGTTCGCCCTTTTACGATATTATCTTCTCCACAAATCGTTCCTTTGGTAAAAAACAAACCTGCATATAATTCAGGTGTTTCATAATTATACTCACCTTTTCGATCATAAAAATCACCGGTTGTTTTCTCTTCCAGTACATCCATGGTTCTACAACCATTGGATCTATTTTGCCTGGTCTTACTGTATAGAGATGCTGCTACTCCGCCCTTTCGGTTCAGCATTTTGATATCATTGAAAGAAGTAAATCCTAAGATTCGCAGGTTACGAAATGCTTTGTAAAAAGTAGTGTCTTCTTTGATTTGATTCAATAATCTTCTGTAATCAAAATTATTCCGAACTACTACTTCCGCCAATGTAAAAGACTGATTGTCTATGCGCACAGTAGTGTCCTGCGCAAAAGTTGTTTGGGTAAAAAATAAAAACAGTATTGAATATAGGAATCGCCTCATTTTAATACGATCATTTTATAATCAACGCGAGACTTTCCCTTACTGATATCGTTTAGTTTGCCTTGTAACATTTTGCGTCGAAGGGGTTTCAGGTAATCGATAAAGAGTTTACCTTCTATATGATCGTATTCATGCAGAATTACACGAGCAGTAATACCTTTGAATGTTTCTACCTGCAATTGAAACTGTTCATCCATGTATTCCAGTTCCACTTCCTCCTTGCGCTTCACATCTTCTCGAATATTGGGAATACTCAAACAGCCTTCATTATAAGGCCATTCTTCTCCGCCCAAGGAACGGATCTGTGCATTGATAAATACTTTTTTAATACCGGGTTCATCAGGATACTTCCCTTTATCCTCTGCTTCCATATGTTCAAATATTTGGGTGCTATCCACCACAAACAAACGAATATCCTTATTGATCTGGGGAGCGGCTAATCCCACCCCATTACTCGCATACATGGTTTCCCACATATCGGCAATTAGCTTTTCTAATCCGGGATAATTCGCATTGATTTCCACTCCTTTTTTCCTTAAAACCTGTGCCCCATAGGCTACAATTGGAAGTATCATTGATTGTTCAGTATTATTAATCGGCGAAAATACCCCGAATTTGGGCAACCAGCAAATGGGCATGGATAAGAGAAAGTGAAAATTCAAAAGTCAAAAGTCAAAAAACCTTTATTCGATACCCCCTAACCAAGATTTTGAATTTTGATTTTTTACTTTTGATTTTTCTCCAAATACTCCTGCAGCATCATCGTAGCAGCAATTTGGTCTACATTACCCTTGATTTGTCTATCTTTTTTCTTCATTCCCATATCAATCATGGCACGGGAAGCCATTTTGGAAGTGTAGCGCTCATCCACTGTTTCAATCGGTATTTGAGGAAACTCTTTTTTTAATCTTTGGATAGCGGCTTTTACCAAAGGGGTAGCATGAGTAGGTTGATCATCCAATCCAAGTGGCTCACCAATCAATATCAATTCAACAGGTTCAGACTGCATATATTTTTTCAAAAAAAGAAACAGTTCTTTGGTATCAATCGTTGTCAGTGCACTGGCAATGATCTGTAAAGGATCGGTCACTGCCAGCCCGGTTCTTTTCCCTCCATAATCAATACAAAGAATTCTTGCCATGAAGCTAGTCGTTCCGGATTATGTTAGCCGGAGAATAGATGCGAAATTAGGAAAAGTCCATGGTCCATAGTCCATGGTCTATGGACTACTACAAAAACATCGCAGCAATCACCAATACCCCAAACACTACACTGGCAATGCCATTGGCGGTCATGAAAGCGATGTTGACCCGGCTGAGATCGTTGGGTGTAACGATGGAATGTTGATAGATCAGCATTCCACAAAACACTGCCGTACCTATCCAATAGATCCAATGAAACGCTCCATAGATACCTGCTACAATGATACAGGCTGCGCTGATGAAATGTAATACATTGGATAACTGCAAGGCTCTTTCCTTACCCAAGGATGCCGGTATAGAGTGCAATTGTTGCGATTGATCAAAATCTACGTCTTGCATAGCATAAATAATATCAAATCCACTAACCCAGAAAATAACAGACAGAGAAAATAAAATAGGCAACAGATCAAACATCCCTGTTACAGCCAAATATGCACCAATAGGAGCCAGTGCCAACCCCAAACCCAGCACGAGGTGACATAACATTGTGAATCGTTTGGTATAGCTGTAAAATAATATCACAAACAAAGCCACCGGTGATAAATAAAAACAAAGGGGATTGATGAACCAGGTGGCTGCAACAAACAAAATACTATTCAGTATCACAAAGCGTAAAGCACTTTCGGGAGATATGATTCCCTTGGGTATTTCACGAATAGCGGTACGTGGATTTTTAGCATCAAAAGAGCGATCGAGATAGCGGTTAAAAGCCATTGCAGCACTTCTGGCTGTGACCATGCAAATAACAACTAAAAGAGCGGTTACCACAAAAGGATGCCAATAACCAACCAACTGATTCTGCAAATAGCTATTATACACTGGATCGCCATAAGTGCCCCCCAAAAACAACCCAATCATCGCAAATGGCATCGCGAAAATGGTATGGGAAAATTTGACAAGACTCAAGTAGTTTTTTATGCGAACCATATAAAAAAATTAAAGTATCAAGATCGAAGGAACAAGGGACAAGGAAGGTACAGGTTACAAGGATAAGAGAAAAGGGACTAGAAAGAAATCATATGCTTTTGGTTTATAGCTGATGGTTCATTGCTTATAGAAAAAACGATTCCATCTATGAGCAATAAGCTATACACCATTGGCTTTCTTACATCGTTCCCCTCACCGCTTCCCACAATACAATCCCCGTTGCTACCGATACATTGAGTGAATGTTTCATTCCAAACTGTGGAATTTCAATACATCCGTCACAATGTTGTAGTACTGCTGTGTCTACTCCTTCTACTTCATTGCCTAAAACAATTGCGGCAGGTAAATGTTCATTGGCATTGAATTGTTCTAATGAAGTACTTCCTTCTGCTTGTTCGAGTGCGAATATTTTATACCCTTTTGACTTTAGCTGCTCTACTGCTTCCAATGTGGTGGGAAAGTACATCCAATCCACCGTTTCAGTTGCTCCTAATGCGGTTTTATGGATGTCGCGATGTGGGGGTTGTGGCGTATAGCCACACAAACATATTCCCTCCACCAGAAAAGCATCGGCAGATCTAAACACACTTCCCACATTATGCATACTCCGGATATTATCCAATACCAGTATCAATCGGTGTTTATCTGCTTCCTTAAAATCAGACACCGATTTTCTACCCAACTCATCCATGCTCAATTTTCGCATGCCGCAAAGGTAAACTCAACCATTCAAATAATGTGGGAGGAAGATTTGAAGGGATTGGTTATTTTGGTCCATGGTCGATAGTCCATAGTCAATGGATTATCAACTATGGACCATGGACTATCGACCAACATACCTAAAACCAACCATTATGAGAAAAACAACCCGTTATGCCTGGCTTTTGGCATTGAGTTTACCTGTGGCAGTGTTTGCACAGGAGAAAGTTGATTTGTCGATGATGCAAAAAATCCGTGAAGAGGGATTGAAGCGTTCACAGGTTATGGATATAGCATTCAACCTCACAGACAAAAGTGGTAATCGTCTCACCAACTCCGCAGGCTATATGCGTGCCGCCAACTATGCAAAAGAAGCATTGACCAGTTGGGGAGTTTCCAATGCACAACTCGATCCTTGGGGTGAATTTGGAAAAGGATGGGAACTGGAAAAATCTTATGTAGCCATGACCGCCCCCTATTATAAACCCATCATGGCATGGCCCAAAACCTGGACGGCCGGAACACGTGGTTTAAAAAATGGCGAGATATTGGTGATCCAATTGAAAGATTCAGCATCTCTGGAAGCCTATCGCGGACAATTGAAAAATAAGATCATCATTCCAGATCAGTTGATTGATTACAAACATAGTTTCAAGGCAGATGCGATTCGTTTCACCGATGAAGAGTTGGCTAAAATGGCTGCGGCTGCTCCAACCGCTGCAGGTGGACGTGGCGGTGCACCCCAAGGTGGCGATACAGCTCAAATGCGCATATTCCGGGAACAAATGGCTGCCCGTCAAAACAGTCAGCGTGCTATGAATTTATTGAAAGCCATGGCTAAGAGTGAGGGCGCTATTGCTATGATCACTAGCGGTACTCGCAACCATGATGGTACCATCTTCGCACAAGGTGGTGGAGCGTATAAAGGAACAGACCCTGAAAACTTTTTAGATATGGCATTGGGTATTGAAGATTACAATACCATTCTACGTTTGGCTAAATCAGGCACAGCTGTGAAAATGGATGTAGATGTAAAAACAAAATTCCAAACCAAAGACCTGCAAGGTTATAATGTGATTGCTGAAATTCCGGGTACCGATCCTCAATTAAAAGATGAGATCGTTATGATTGGTGCTCACCTAGATTCATGGCAGGCGGGTACAGGTGCTACTGATAATGCTTCCGGCTCTGCAGTGATGATGGAAGCGATGCGCATTTTAAAAGCATTGGGTGTACAACCCCGCAGAACCATTCGCATTGGTTTATGGAGTGGTGAAGAACAAGGTTTGCTGGGTTCTAGAGGGTATGTAAAAAAGACTTTTGCAGACCCTGCCAATATGCAGCCACTTGCTCAACATGAAAAATTCTCTGCCTACTATAATATCGATAATGGCACCGGCAAGATCCGTGGTATTTATTTACAAGGCAATGTCGATTGTAAAGATATTTTCAGCGCTTGGTTGGAGCCATTCAAGGATTTGGGTGCTGCTACTGTTACCATCAGCAACACGGGTGGCACAGACCACCAGGCTTTTGATGCGGTAGGATTACCCGGTTTCCAGTTCATACAAGACCCAATTGAATATGATACCCGTACCCATCATAGCAATATGGATGTATATGATCACCTGATTGCAGATGATCTCAAACAAATCGCAACGATCGTAGCGGCGTTCGCGTATAACACAGCTCAGCGTGACGCTAAATTGCCACGTAAACCGATGCCGAAACCTAGGAATTAATTTGTCTCGCCTGAGGCGAGATGAAAATTTGAAAATACAACAGCATGAAAATGCCTTTTTGCAAAGCAAAAAGGCATTTTCATTTTCAAATTTTCTCCCATCGGAGTCCTTTGGACAAATTAACTCATTTTCTCCACAGGAGTCCTCTGGACAAATTCTATATTTGCCCCCATGGCTAAATCATCGGCAGATACTCCTTTAATGCAGCAGCATCGGGCAATTAAGCAAAAATATCCGGATGCTGTTTTGCTGTTCCGTGTCGGTGATTTTTATGAAACTTTTGGAGAGGATGCTATTATCGCTTCCCGGGTTTTGGGGATCACTCTTACTAAAAGAAATAATGGAGCTGCAGCCTCCAGTGAACTCGCCGGTTTCCCACATCATGCATTGGATACGTATTTACACAAATTGGTGAAAGCGGGTCATCGTGTAGCAGTATGCGATCAACTGGAAGACCCTAAGACTGTAAAAGGTATCGTGAAAAGGGGCGTTACTGAAATGGTAACACCCGGTGTTGCCACCAATGATAAATTGTTAGAACAAGGCAGCAATAATTTTCTTGCCGCCGTGCATTTTACTGAAACAGAAAGTGGTATTGCCTTTTTAGATATTTCCACGGGCGAATTTTTGATAGCAGAAGGCAATACTGAATACATCGATAACCTGTTACAAGGTTTGAAACCTGCGGAAGTCATCTTCCAAAGACAATACCAGAAAACTTTCAAAGAAAGTCATGGTAACCGGTTCTATACCTACACCATGGAAAGCTGGATCTTTGATGAGGCTTTTGCTACGGAAAGTTTACTCAAACATTTTCAAACACATACCCTTAAGGGATTTGGTGTTGAACATCTATCAAAAGGATTGGTAGCAGCGGGCGCTATCCTTTACTACCTGAAAGAAACTGAACATCCCAATATTCAACACATCAACTCGATTCAAAGAATTGAAAAAGATGATTTTTTATGGATGGATCGTTTCACCATTCGTAATCTTGAACTTATTGGTACCGGTACTGAACAAGGCAACCACTTATTGAAAGTGATGGATAACACGGCGAGTCCGATGGGTGCCCGATTGTTACGTCGCTGGTTGATCTTCCCACTAAAAGATCAGCAAAGGATCCATGAACGATTGAATACGGTTGAGTATCTGTTGCTACATACCGAAGCCAGAAAACAACTCATACAAGCAATCAAATCATGCGGTGATCTGGAAAGATTGGTGAGTAAGGTACCCGCTAAAAAAATCAATCCGAGAGAAGTATTGCAACTTGCTCGCGGATTGGAACAAGTCAATGCCATCAAAGAACTTTGTTTTACCTCTACCGACCCATTGTTGAAAGATGCAGGTATGGCGATGAATCCCTGTACAGAACTGGTAGAAAGAATTACGACCTCACTCACCGATCAGCCACCCGTAGCTGCCAATAAAGGAGAAGTATTTCGTGCAGGTATCCACACAGAGCTAGATACTTTACGCAATATTGCCAGTGGTGGGAAAGAGTTCCTGATCAATATTCAGCAAAGAGAAGCGGAGAAAACAGGCATCAGTTCCTTGAAGATCAGTTTCAACAATGTATTTGGTTACTATCTGGAAGTTACCAATTCACATAAAAACAAAGTACCCGCTGATTGGATACGCAAACAAACACTTGCAAATGCTGAGCGATACATCACACCGGAATTAAAAGAATACGAAGAAAAAATTACCGGCGCAGAAGATAAAATATTGGCGATTGAATTAGAACTCTATGATCAATTGTTACAATCGCTTCAACCTTTTATTGCAGCTATTCAAATCAATGCACAATTACTGGCGCAAATTGATTGTTTGACTTGCTTTGCTGAGAATGCTTTACAATACCAATACAAAAAACCGGAAGTACACGATGGACACGCACTGGAACTAAAAGACAGTCGTCATCCTGTGATCGAAAGAAATTTACCTCCAGGTGAACACTATATTGCCAACGATATACTGCTGGATCCTGAATCGCAACAAGTCATTATTCTTACCGGTCCGAATATGAGTGGTAAGAGTGCCATACTTAGGCAAACAGCGCTTATTACCTTAATGGCGCATATGGGAAGTTTTGTACCTGCATCATCGGCTCAAATTCCTTTAACAGACAAGATATTTACGCGTGTAGGTGCCAGTGATAATTTGAGTGGAGGTGAATCTACTTTCATGGTTGAAATGAATGAAACGGCGAGTATCATCAATAATATTTCAACACGAAGTCTGGTTCTGTTAGATGAAATTGGCAGAGGAACTTCCACCTATGATGGTATTTCAATTGCGTGGAGTATTGTTGAGTATTTGCATGCATCGAAACATGCCCCCAAAACATTATTCGCAACACACTACCATGAACTGAATGAATTGGAACAGAAGTTACCGCGTGTTAAGAATTTTCATGTCACCAATAAAGAGGTAGGTAATAAGATCATTTTCTTGCGTAAACTGGCTGCAGGTGGTAGCACACATAGCTTTGGTATTCATGTAGCCAAGATGGCGGGTATGCCTCCTGAATTGATACAAAGAGCCAATGAAATTTTAGCCCAGCTGGAAGAAAAACATGTAGATGAAGATTCTCATGCATCCGCTTCTAAAAAAGAGCGTCTGGAAAAAAACATCAAAGAACTCAGCGCGCCCAAAATGCAGCTTTCCATCTTCGATGCGCACTCACAAACTTTTGATGATATCCGTAAGATGCTCAATGATATCGATATCAATCGCCTTACTCCTGTTGAAGCTTTGATGAAGCTAAATGAGATCAAGGGGTTGCTGAAATAGTGAATTGTCAATTGTGAATAGAAATTGACAATTCACAAATACGCCAACCACCATTGATCATGCGTGCTCTTATAACGGTTATACCATTTGCATATCGGGTATAAAATAGCGATCACTCCTATCCAGATAACATACACCACCGGCAAAGAAAACCCGAAATCATTCGGACGGAAAGCAAAGTTACCGCTGGCTGCATCACTCAATGGTCTGCCGGTAGCAAAGAATGCCACCACACAGAGCATATGAATGAGAGAGAAATGCAGTATGTAATAAAACATTGGTACACGACCATATACCATCACTATTTCAGACCATTTACCTTTTACTTTTTCTAACCAAATCAATAACAACAAAGCGGGCCCAAGTGTCATACAGCAATACAACAATGAGGGTGGATACTTGGTTACATTGAAAAAGGAAATGATGGTAGCAGTAGTATCTTTTTGTGTTGTCCAAGGAACCAGGTCTCCATACACATTCATCCATCGTAATAAGAAGAAAGCTATCAATGCAGCACTACCCCACCCTAGTAATAATTTTTTTCTTTTAGCTGCATCAAATTCCTTCAGATACCAGGAACCCATACAATAACCCAACAACATGATACCCGGCCAGGGAATCAGTGGATACAATACCGCAAAAAATCTGCCTTCACCATAAGACGTAAACATTTGCTGGTGCAAGAATGCATACCATAATGGAATGTCTTCCATATTCCGATAGTTAAAGCCATCCAGCATATTATGTCCAACCACCAATGCTATTCCAATCATAAACAACGCACGTAATGGCAGATAGATCAGAAATGAGAGTAGTACCATCGATACTCCAATGACCCAAATCACTTGTAGACCAATGAATCGATACAAAGGATCAAACACCACTAAAAAATTAATCACTACAATTTCCAATACGATCAAAAACAGACCCCGTTTTAAAAGGAAGGAGGATAATTCTTTTTGGGTCTTTTTTTGTCCGGATAAAAATGCAGATGTCCCCGATAAAAAAACAAATACCGGTGCACAGTAATGTGTGATCCATCGTGTGAAGAATAAAATGGGTGTGGTAGTTGCGGGATTGGTAGGGTCTTCTGTCATAGCAGAGATATGAAAGAAGTCTCTTACATGATCTAATGCCATGATGATCATAACCAGTCCGCGAAGGATATCAATGGATGATATTCTCCATTTGGTTGCAGTTAGGGTGGAATGCATAGCAGAGATTTGGGAATAAGTTACGAATTATATGGACGGAATTTCCGTATGAGGAGCGATAGAAACAAAAAAGTCCCAGCTTTTATAGCTGAGACTTTCTGCGGACCGGACGGCAAACTGGACCACTTTACACAGCTTGACAAGTTCTTACTCAATCTTACATAATGTATTGATTTTTATCATTTTACAGACTTTTTATTAGTTATCTGAATCAGAACTTCACATGGCTTTCCCTAACTGAAATAGAGTAAAAAATAGAGTAAAACCATGTATTATGATACTACCAATCAAACCTATCTGCAAAAAAGAATGGGTACGCCGGGATGGCACTAGTAAAATCTTCTTACAGTATTGTCGCAACTCTGAAGAAAGGGTTTTAGTGGATACGGGACTTGCGATTCCGCCAGAATACTGGAACAGAAAAAACAATCGCATCAGTACCACATTACCTGAAAACTTTGGTAATGCAAATGACCTTGAAAATCTTCTTATTCAAAAAATGAGACGAGCGGAAGATTTAATAAACTATGCGGTCTCTAAAAGCGACATATCACCTGCTAAGTTTTTAAAGCAAAAATTCAACTCGGAGTTTGAACCCCTAATATCTATTTCTCAGTTAAAAGTGCAGGACAATATGGATGTATTTTATCATATAGATGAGTATATAAAAGCAAAAAAAGAAAGGGTAAAAAGATGTACAATAAATGTAATAGGGGCTATGAAAAAACACTTGTTAAGTTTTCAGGAACACCGCAATAAAATAATCACTTTTGATTCCTTTGATCTGACATTTTATGAGGAATTTGTCGATTACCTAATTTATGAAATACCACACTCACGAAAATTAGAGGAAGTTAAAGGGCTTAAACTAAATAGCATTGGAAAAACTATTAAGCACCTTAAATCATTCCTTAAAGACAGAATGAAAAAGAAGATTATTCCTTTCATTGACTTGAGCGATTATAAAGTTTTGGAAGAAGATGTAGATGCTGTCTATTTAAACTGGGAAGAAATTTCATCTATCTATCATTTGGATTTATCTGAAACTCTACATCTTGAAAAGTATCGTGATTTACTTGTCTTAGGCTGTCTAACAGGCTTACGTTTTAGCGATTACTCAGATATAAAACCAGAAGAGTTTAGAAACGGGATGTTATATGTTACCCAAACTAAAACACTCTCAACAGTTGTAGTACCATTACGCGGCGAAGCAAAAGTCATATTAGTTGATAAATATCATATGCGAATCCCCCAAGTAAGCAACGCGAATTTTAATGAGTATATCAAAGAAGTATGCAAACTGGCAAAAATTACTGAACAAGTAAAAATAACACACAAACGAGGAAATAAAATAATAGAAGAAATTCGTCCGAAATATGCTTGGATCACTTCACATACCTGCCGTAGATCATTTTGTACTAATGAGTATTTAGCTGGGACACCAGCAGATTTAATTATGACGATTAGTGGTCATAAAACTGAAAAAGCCTTTAGAAAATATATAAAAGCTGATAAAGTGCAAAAAGCCCATATGATTAAGAAGTTATGGGATAACAGACCTGGACTGTAAACGCCATAAACAAATATTTTATTACTATGATCTACGATAATTTTTTTATTGATAAAATAACCAATAGCATTGAAAATGCCTTAACAGGTCAGGTTTTAAAAACAGATGTTCTCCCTTTCACTTCAGATAACTTAAAAGAAGTTCTCAAAAAGTATGGATGGAGATTTAGTTGGAGAAAGGAGTTTAAATCCAATGATCGACATCTTTATAAATTAGTAATTAGGGGAGATACTACTATTCAAGGATTGATTAGCCTTCAAAGACTTGAAAATTACATTGAAATGTACCTCATTGAGACAGCCCCAGACAATTATGGCAGATCTAAGCGGTATTTAGGTGTGGCAGGTAATTTAGTTGCTTTTGCTTGCAAGGAGAGCTTTGATGCCGGCTTTGAAGGGTTTGTCGCTTTCAGGGCTAAAACAAAGCTTATTCAGCATTATAGAGACACTTTGGGGGCTGAATTACTATTTGGAGACCGTATGAATATCTCTGGGAATTCTTCTAAAAAATTAGTAAATTAGTATTATAAAATTATTTCGATGAAAAAGAGAAATAAATACTCAAAACTAGATGAAATTGGTTTCTTGGGTATTCAAGATAAACGGACTACAGATCGGGTTAATAAAGATATTCAAATGACCGTTAATTACATTAAGGCTATGAAATCAGGCAATAATGTTTCTGTAACCCAAAAGCATATAAAAGATTTGTCGAAAGCCTAATTTCTTTTTGACTAAAATTTTTTAATGATTTCACTAAGCTATCCCTCGGATAGCTTTTTAATTTTAGATATCAAACCTAACCTCCTAGGCGCTGTTCATTAGTAAAAGCAATAGTGTAAAACTTAATCAGGAATTGGGGTGTAGTATATTAAATCAAAATATTGATATTAAATTATTAACTAGAATATGACATTAATTCGCAAGGATATTATCATTAATATAAAATCCAAATTATACAAGTTTGGGACAATTGCCATTGATAAAGCTAAGATTGAAATGTTTTACCATTTCCCTTGGGGTAGCACTTTTAAAGCAGAACAAGTTATAAATGATAATTTAGAGCGCTCTCATTTGCCAGATCATATCTCATTCCACACAGATGGAACAATTCACTTTAAATATAAAGATGAAAACAAGAAAACAAACTACTATAAAGATCAGAAACTTGATAAAAACCCATTCAATCTTGAACGAAATAATGCTCATATATTACTCGTCGAAAGTATTAATTCGTTATCTGCACTACGACTTAAGCAAATTGACACCTATAAACAAGATTCTTTAATTTTTAATTTAGGAGATAACAGCAAATTTAGCTTTTTACTAATCGACATGTGTGAAAAATTCAACCCAAAAAATCTCATAGAGGGAGAATGGAGTAAATTAAAAATAATAGATGCTCTTGTATGGAACTCAGTTTATACGCAAATAGATAAAAAAGTATTAAAAGAACCTTTACTTTCAGAATTTGATACATGTCTTTGCTTTCTATTTATTGAGAATCAATTGCCAGAAGCTGAGACAGTAGTTCACGAGAGTACTGGAGAACTGGGAGTCGAGCAACTATCTTTAACTTTAACTCCACCACCACAAGAGATAGTCTCACTATTGAGTTGATAACATAAACTAGAAAGGAATCTTGAAATATTAATGATCTTAAAAAAGAATTTAATTACGCATATTAGTATAAAAATTACTTAAATAGATATCGCCACTCTCCTTAAAATATCAAACTCTTATTAACATTAGACGTTTCTTGAAAAGTATTCGTGAAGAGTCTTAATTTTATCATAATAGTCATCAAGTTGCCCCTCCTCCTTTAATTTTCCTTTTGCTGTAAAATACCCTGATTTTTCTGTAGTTGTAGTAGCTGGTTTATCCCTTATATCCTCCTTATCCCATTGGATAATTTTGAAATTTGGAAATCTTGCTTCAAGATGTGTAAGCTCCCCATAATTTAGTGCCACGTTTAGTTAGAGTTTTCTAAGGTAATA
>JAAXIF010000006.1 GCA_012270485.1 Sphingobacteriales bacterium
AAAAAATTATCAAATTCGTCTAATTATGCTTATTTCTTCCGAACACCTGTGGTCGCCTGACCAACAATTCAATATCATCTTCCCATATATACCATCAATATCTGCACATCACTCGGGTTCACGCCACTGATTCGACTTGCTTGTCCGAGTGTACGCGGACGAATGCGTTTGAATTTTTGCAGTGCTTCATTGGATAAAGCGGCTACGCGATCATAATCAAAGCTATCCGGAATTTGTGTGTTCTCCATTTGACTCATACGAGTGGCGATCTCTTGTTCCTTTTCAATGTAGCGTTCGTATTTGATCTGTATTTCCGCTTGTTCAATAGTATCGTTATTGAAGGAAGCCAGCGCATCTGCTAGGCCTGGAATGTTTTGCATTAAAGACGGCAGATCTACGTTGGGTCTTAAAATAATTTTAGAAGCTTTTTGTTTTTCTGAAATCGCTGCGGAGTCAATACTTTCAAAGAAAGGGTTAATATGGTCGGGTTCAATATTGAATTCTTGTAAGATTTTTTTGATAGATGCCACGCCGTCTCTTTTGCTGACTACTTTATCCATTCTTTCTTGCGAAGCAAGTCCTAATCTATAACTCAATTCAGTTAAACGAAGATCGGCATTATCCTGACGTAGAAGTGTTCTGAACTCTGCTCTGCTCGTGAACATGCGATAAGGTTCATCGGTTCCTTTACTGATCAGGTCATCAATCAACACACCAATATAAGCTTCGCTTCTTTGTAAGATCACGGGTTCTAATGCTCTTGCTTTCTGGTGTGCATTGATACCTGCCATCAAACCCTGACAAGCCGCTTCTTCATATCCTGTGGTTCCATTGATCTGTCCGGCGAAGAACAGATTTGGTATCAGTTTGGTCTCCAGCGAATATTGTAATTGTGTAGGTGGAAAATAGTCGTACTCGATGGCATAACCCGGTCTGAAAATTCTGCAGTTCTCAAAACCCGGAACAGTACGAATTGCTTCGTATTGCACTTCTTCCGGTAAAGAGGTAGAGAATCCATTCACATAGATCTCAACGGTATTCCATCCTTCGGGCTCTACAAAGAGCTGATGTCTTTCACGATCTGCGAAGCGATTGATCTTGTCTTCGATACTCGGACAATACCTCGGTCCCGTTCCTTCAATTCTTCCCTGGAACATAGGACTTCTGTCGAAGCCGGTTTTTAAAATATCGTGTACTTTTTCGTTGGTATAAGTAATGTAACAGCTGCGTTGTTCGGCGGCTTTGATGCGGGGAACGTCTGTATAAGAAAAGCCAACGATCTCATCATCACCTTTCTGCTCTTCCATTTTGCTGTAGTCAAGGCTGCGCCCATCCACCCGAGGAGGTGTTCCTGTTTTCAAACGATCGCTTTCAAAACCCAGTTCCACCAATTGCTCAGTAATACCGGTAGCGGCTTTTTCGGCTACACGTCCACCCCCAAACTGTTTTTCACCAATATGAATGATACCATTCAAAAAAGTACCACTGGTCACCACCACCGTTTTAGATTGGATCTCATGTCCCAATCCGGTTACTACGCCACAAGCCCTACCATCTTTGATGATAAGGGAACGAACCATATCCTGATAGAAATCTACATTCGGGGTATTCTCCAACATCTCTCTCCACTTAGCTGCAAAGAGCATACGATCGTTTTGGGTACGCGGACTCCACATCGCAGGACCCTTACTGCGGTTCAGCATGCGGAACTGAATGGTGCTGAGGTCGGATACAATACCACTGTATCCACCCATGGCATCGATCTCACGAACAATCTGTCCTTTGGCAATACCACCCATGGCCGGATTACAGCTCATCTGGGCAATGGTTTGCATGTTCATGGTTACCAATAAAACCTTGCTACCCAGATTGGCAGCAGCAGCGGCAGCTTCACAACCGGCATGTCCGGCCCCAACTACAATGACATCATATTGCGGAAACATAGTTTGCAAAGATAGTTCAGGCTACGGAGATAGCGTCCAACAGAAAAAACAATCTGTATTCAATGTTCCACATGGAACATGTTTCACGTGGAACAGTTTAATGCTCTCAATCAATTGATTTTTAATAAAAGAGTGAGCAACAACTCCACTTCCTCTCAGCGTCATCTCTTTACTCTCTTGTTCTCTGCGGTTAACACATTCACTTTTACCGCGGAGAACAAGAGGACGCGGAGGCTCGCGGAGAAAGGGTTTAATGTTTGGAGAGATAAGTAGTGAGGTAATGGTTTTCTTTCTGTCGCATCAGTGCGACATCGCTTTTATTCTTGTCTTTATAGCCACACAAATGCAAGGCCCCATGAAAGATCACCCTTAGCATTTCCTCCTTGAAAGAAACGCCTAATTCACCGGCATTGTCCTTCACGCGGTCTGTACTGATATAGATCTCCGCTTCTATAGCCTCGCCGGGCTCGGATAGACCAAATGTGATGATATCGGTATAATAGTCGTGCGCCAGGAAGTCTCGGTTGATGTTTAGCAGGTAGGTGTCTGAGCAAAAGACATAATTAATATGTACCAGCTTCTTTTTCTCTTTCTTGAAAATTGTCTCTACAAAACTTTGAATGGTTGTTTTCCCCGACAAAGCCAATTTCCTGTCTGCATACCGAAACGTTACTCTCTTCATAACCGTATATCTATTACTCCAAAATTCGTAACAAAAGCCCATTCAGCCATGCTACCTTTGTATAATATTTATAACCAGGCGATGAAAAGACTCTCAGATTTAGAAGCAGGACAAAAAGCAGTGATCAATTCTTTTGAAAAAGACGAGATCTTTATCAAGCTCATGGAAATGGGTTGTATTCCCGGCGAAGTAGTTCAGGTTGAACAAGTGGCTCCGCTGGGTGATCCGATCTCTATTTCTGTGGCCGGTTATCACCTGAGCCTTCGCCTAAGTGAGGCCAGAAGCATTTTTGTAGAAGACGCGATTTAGTATAATCAATTGATAGTCAATATATTAGATGAATATCGGACTCTATTTTGGCTCTTTTAATCCCGTTCATACCGGACATTTGATCATCGCATCTCATGTTGTGAACTATACGGATGTACAACAGGTATGGCTGGTGGTTTCTCCGCAAAATCCGTTTAAACAGTCCGCATCTTTATTAAATGAATACGACCGACTTCATTTGGTGAACCTGGCGATCGATGATGAAACGCGCATCAAGGCTTCTGATGTAGAATTCAAATTGCCTCGTCCGTCGTATACCATCGATACGCTCACTTATCTCAAAGAAAAATATCCGCAACATTCGTTCAGCATCATCATGGGTAGTGATGGTTTTCAAAACCTGCCCAAATGGAAGAATGCCGAATTACTCATCAAAGAATATCCCATCATTGTGTATCGCAGACCGGGATTTGAGGTCACAGATAATTGGAGTGCAAAACTCACTGTGCTGGATGCACCGATGCTTGATATTTCTGCAACACTCATCCGCAACAATATCAAAGAAGGAAAATCGATTCGCTATCTCGTTCCGGAAAAAGTGAAAGAAGAGATTGAAAGAAATAATTATTACAAGTGATGGAACACGGATTGTCATGATCGTCATGATTTTTCATGATTTTTATCTGCGTTAATCATGATGATCATGACAATCCGCGTTCCATTTACCCACCCATAAAATTCATTTCCCCATCCCCTATTGATACAATAGATTTATCGGATTAAAATTTTCGAATGAAATATAAACTGCTTTTTACCGGGCTCATGTTGGTATGCTTGTCCTCGTTTGCCCAATTAACCGTTGAAAAAATCATGCGCGATCCGAAATGGATCGGCACTTCGCCCTCCAATGTTTTTTGGAGCGCTGACAGCAAGAAAATTTATTTCAGCTGGAACCCCGATAAAAAAATATCCGACTCCTCTTATGTCTACACTGTTGGTGCCAACGGAGCACCGGTACCTGCGTCATTGCAAGAAGTACAATTGGCACAAGCACAGAACAACGCGGTATTCAATGAAGCCCGCACTAAAATGTTATATGCTTTGCGCGGAGACGTATATATGGTAGATATCACATCCGGAAAAACCACACGCATCACACAAACGCAAGAACAGGAATTTGCACCACGTTTTATTTTGAATGATGAGTGGGTGGTATACAATCGCAATCAGAATTTATTTGCTTGGCATACACAAAATGGAAGCACACTACAATTGACCAATATCAATCGTGGAACCGAAACAGCTGTTTCGGCTATGCCTCTTGGTGGTCGTGGTGCCGCGCAATTGGGTGGAGCAAGAAATGTAGCACCCGCTATTGCCGCATTGGCACAATCACAAGAGCAATGGTTGCGTGATCAACAGCTCGATCTGTTTACAGTGCTGAAAGAAAGAAAAGAAAAAAGAGATGCCCGCACAGAATTCTTACGCGCTAATCGTGATACCGATACTTTAAAATTGATCAGTATCGGTGAGAAGCAATTACAAAATTTACAGATCAGTCCGGATGGACGTTTTGTAACGTATCGCTTGTATCAAGCACCTGCCAATAGCAAAAGCACCATCGTTCCGGATTATGTAACGGAAAGCGGATTCACAACCGATATTCCTGCCCGAACAAAAGTGGGCGCCCCCCTCGGACGTTATGAGTTTTATGTGTTTGATAAAACAAAAGACAAACTCATGATGCTGGTGGTTGATTCTACTTCGATTCCGGGTATCATGGATCAGCCTGATTATGTAAAAGATTATCCCAAACAATTTGGCAATCGTCGAGCACCGCTTCGGGGTGTTATCATCAATGGTCCATATTGGAACGCATCAGGAACGGCGGCGATTGTAGACATCCGTTCTCAAGACAATAAAGATCGATGGATCATGCAATTGGATGCAGAAAACGCCAAACTGAAACTGATCGATCGTCAGCGTGATGAAGCATGGATCGGCGGTCCGGGTATTAGTGCATTTGGTGCAACATTGGGATGGATCAACAACGCCGAATTCTATTTTCAAAGCGAAGCTACCGGCTATTCTCATTTGTATGTGTATGATATGGCATCCGGAAGAAAGACAGCGCTGACGGAGGGCAAGTATGAAGTACAGTCCGTATCACTGAGTAACAACAAACAACATTTTTATTTACTGACCAATGAAGAGCATCCGGGAAAACTCAATTGGTATCGTATCAATAAAGGCGGAAGCGGAAAAGAAAAGATCACGAATATGACCGGTGGTTATGAAGTAAGCATGTCGCCGGATGAAAAATGGATTGCTTATCGTTATTCTTATAGCAATAAACCATGGGAATTGTTTGTACAGGAAAACGTCGCAGGAAAAACGGCAGCACAAATTACCAACAAGGCCGTGACAGATGAGTTCAAAGCCTATCCCTGGAGAGATCCAAAAATGATCACCATTCCGGCGCGTGATGGACAACAGATCTATGCACGATTGTACGAGCCCACCAAAGCCAAGAACAATAAAGCGGCAGTGATCTTTGTACACGGTGCCGGATACTTGCAGAATGTTCACTACTGGTGGAGTTCTTATTTCCGCGAATACATGTTCCATAATTTATTGGCGGATCAGGGATATACTGTGATTGATATTGATTATCGCGCAAGTAGTGGTTATGGAAGAGATTGGAGAACGGGTATCTATCGACACATGGGTGGCAAGGATCTGGATGATCATGTAGATGCTGCCAAATTCCTAACCAAAAATTATGGTGTTGATGCAGGAAAGATCGGCATCTATGGCGGAAGCTATGGAGGCTTTATTACGCTGATGGGACTCTTCACCACTCCTGATGTGTTTAAAGCAGGAGCCGCATTAAGACCGGTAACAGATTGGGCGCATTACAATCATGGTTATACCTCTAATATCTTGAACGAGCCGGTGAATGATAGTATTGCTTATGCAAAGTCATCACCCATCAATTTTGCCAATGGACTCAAAAACCATTTATTGATTTGTCATGGTATGGTGGATGTGAATGTTCATTTCCAGGATGTGGTTCGTTTATCACAAAAGCTGATTGAACTGGGAAAAGACAATTGGTGTAAGCTCCCCCAAAGTTCGGCCACTTAAAAGTTGACAGAATTGTTAACTTTA
>JAAXIF010000020.1:0-10000 GCA_012270485.1 Sphingobacteriales bacterium
ATTTTGAGGGCTCACTTATTTTATATATACCTAACTAGCAACTTGGGTTAATTAGTATTGCATTGTTGCGAAACAGAAACATGTAACCATCTACTAGGGGCATTGCTCACTACTGCTAAACAAGTGCCACAGTTAGGATCACTAGGTTCTGGTTTATCAATGATCTTTACATAAAATGGCTTGTCAGCCACTCCTTGATTTGGTCTTACGGATAAATTGTTATTCGGGAGCTTACAAGGAAATACAGTGCCAAAAACATGATCATAAGTAATGCCGTCTTTTTGATAACCGTTCTCGCCTAGATGATAATAGTTGGGGTCAAGTATTTGAAGTACTGCAGTATTACAAATAGCATCTAATACTTTCACCTGAACACAACCTTCGGTATTATTTTGTTCAGTCTTTTCACAACCGGCAGATAAGAACAGGAACAAGCTTGTAAGAATGATGAAACTGTTTCTTTTCATGATAACTTCTTTTCTTGCTTGAGATATCCAATACCAAAACTGTTGCATGGAGTAGAAAAAATCTTGGGTTTTCACATTTTAATAGTAGAAGGGGGAAAGGCAGATATTCGAAACAAGGGACTAACGAAGGCAGAAACAACCAAAGAGAACAAACAAAAAGAGGAAGTCTCAAAAGTAAAAAGAAGGCTTTGAGAATCGCCTAAATGAAAACTTTCTCCATCAGGTAGGTACCCGAATAAAAAGAGGCTGTATCGGACTTTTGATACAGCCTCTTTTCTTGTACCCGGTACGGGAATCGAACCCGTCTTTCCTCCGTGAAAGGGAGATGTCCTAGCCGATAGACGAACCGGGCATTTTTTTGTCAATCGGGACGCAAAAATAGGCTTTGAAAACTTCCTGCCAAAATTTTTTATGCTTTTTATGGAAATCAATGATTTAGATACCTAATCTGTGAATCTGTGGCTTATACATTCTCCAACCGGTGAGCAACTATCCCCACAATCACTGTATTACAAAAAATATCCGCTCATTTCCTCTCAATCCATGTAAATTTGCCATTCTTAAAGCCCATATACCTTAAAAATTTAGACAAATGAGTACAGTAAAAGTTGCCATCAACGGTTTCGGACGTATCGGCCGTTTGGTGTTCCGTCAGATCTACAATATGGAAGGAATTGATGTAGTAGCGATCAATGATCTGACAAGTCCAAAAGTATTAGCCCATTTATTGAAATATGATAGTGCACAAGGCCGTTTTGACGCCACTGTTACATCTACGGATGATGCGATCGTGGTGAATGGTGAAACTGTTAAGATCTATGCACAAAAAGACCCTGCTCAAATTCCATGGGGTAACCATGGTGTTGATGTAGTGATCGAATCAACCGGGTTTTTCACCGATAAAGAAAAGGCAGAAGCGCATCTTAAAGCCGGTGCTAAGCGTGTAGTCATTTCTGCTCCAGCAACAGGGGACTTGAAAACGGTAGTATTCAACGTAAATCATCAGATCCTCGATGGTAGCGAAACCATCATCTCATGTGCATCTTGTACTACCAACTGTTTAGCGCCAATGGCAAAAGTGTTGAATGATCAGTTTGGTATTGCTACCGGTATCATGACTACCATTCACGCTTATACCAATGATCAAAATACCTTGGATGCACCTCACCCGAAAGGAGATCTGCGTAGAGCAAGAGCTGCTGCAGCTAATATCGTTCCAAACAGCACCGGTGCTGCAAAGGCAATCGGACTGGTATTACCTGAACTGAAAGGTAAACTGGATGGTGGCGCTCAGCGTGTACCTACCATTACCGGTTCATTGACTGAATTGGCGGTCATCCTGAATAAAAAAGTAACTGCTGAAGAGATCAATGCCGCTATGAAGGCAGCAAGTAATGAAAGTTTTGGTTATACAGAAGACGAAATCGTAAGTTCTGATATCATCGGCATCAGCTATGGTTCTTTGTTTGATGCTACTCAAACCAAAGTGATGACTGTAGGAGATGCACAACTGGTGAAAACCGTAAGTTGGTATGATAATGAGATGAGTTATGTAAGTCAATTGGTAAGAACTGTGAAATATTTTGCAGGACTGATTTCCAAATAAGATTTTCATTTAAATATGTAAGAGGCTGTATCATCATGATTACAGCCTCTTTTTCTTTATAGGTTGGTCACAGTTTCTTATTTTCACCATTCAATGTCAAAATAATTTATGAGCAAGTTTTTGAACCACAACTTTAGTAACCAACGTGCATTGATCCGCGTTGATTTTAATGTGCCATTAAATGCTGCGTATGAAATTACTGATGATAATCGGATGCGTGCTACCATCCCTACCATCAAGAAAATTCTGGCAGATGGAGGTAGTGTTATTCTCATGAGTCATTTGGGTAGACCTAAAGAAGGTACAACTGAAAAATATTCACTCAAACATTTGGTGAAACATTTGAGTCAATTACTAGGTGGAGTAGAAGTATTGTTCGCGGATGACTGCATTGGAGCATCAGCTGCAAATATGTCGGCTGCTCTGCAACCCGGACAAGTATTATTATTAGAAAATCTTCGTTTTTATAAAGAGGAAGAAAAAGGCGATACTGCTTTTGCCGAAAAGCTAAGCAAGCTGGGAGATGTATATGTGAATGATGCTTTTGGAACAGCACACCGTGCACACGCATCAACAGCTGTGATTGCGCAGTTCTTCTCTGCTGATAAAAAAATGTTTGGAACAGTCATGGATGGTGAAGTAGCTAGTGCAGAAAAAGTAATGCACCAGAGTGAAAAGCCTTTCACTGCAATTATTGGTGGTGCAAAAGTGAGTGATAAGATTTTGATCATAGAAAATTTATTAGAAAGAGCAACGGATATCATCATAGGTGGTGGTATGGCTTATACTTTCATGAAAGCGCAGGGGGGTACGATCGGAAATTCTTTGTGTGAAGATGATCGTTTAGAGACAGCAGTGGAATTATTGAAAAAAGCGGAAGCCAAAGGTGTTTGTATTCATTTGCCTTCCGATTCAGTAATCGCAGATCAATTTTCAGCAGATGCCAATACTTCCACAGCACCTAGTAATCATATTCCGGATGGATGGATGGGACTGGATATCGGTGCCAATGCCTGTGAACAGTTCGCCAACTGTATTAAAAGATCTAAAACCATTTTGTGGAATGGTCCAATGGGCGTATTCGAAATGGCAAAATTCCAACATGGAACCAAAACCATCGCCATTGCTGTAGCAGAAGCCACAGCCAACGGTGCTTTCTCATTGGTAGGCGGCGGTGATAGCGTAGCAGCAGTCAACCAGTTCGGTTTTGCCGATAAAGTAAGCTATGTATCTACCGGAGGTGGAGCCATGCTGGAATATTTTGAAGGCAAAGAACTGCCGGGCATAGCGGCGGTGAAAGCGTAGGGGAAAGTCCATAGTCCATGGACTATTAACTATAGACCATGTAATATTTTACCCACCCCAACTACTAATACTCTAAAAGGAATAAAACACCTAATTTCATAACAAATAAGTTAAACATGAGTACAAAAAATTTAACCCTTATTGTCATTGCTGCATTGATCCTGATTCTGGGTGGTTGTGGCTGTAGAGGATACAATGGATTGGTAAAACAGGATGAAGTGGTAAAAAATGCCTGGGCAAATGTAGAAAGTGATTATCAGCGTCGTGCTGATCTCATTCCAAATCTGGTAAACACTGTGAAAGGTGAAGCCAATTTTGAGCAAACTACTTTACAGAATGTGATCGAAGCACGTGCAAGTGCAACGCAAATCAAAGTAGACGCTAATGATCTGTCACCTGAAAAATTACAGCAATACCAAGCTGCACAAGGACAACTATCTCAGGCGCTGGGACGTTTGTTGATGGTAACAGAGAACTATCCTAACCTGAGAGCGAATGATGCTTTCCGCGGATTACAGGCACAATTGGAAGGAACAGAGAACCGAATTAAAGTATCTCGTAACGACTTTAACAAAGCCGTTGCTGATTACAATGTGAAAGCACGCTCATTCCCGATGAATATTCTCGCCGGTATGTTTGGTTTTAAAGTGAAAGAAGGCTTTAAGGCAGATGCAGGCGCAGAAAAAGCTCCGGAAGTTAAATTTTAATCATACAACCACAGTGCGGATCTTACTGATCAGGAAACATAAGTAAACCTGATACTTATTCTCACTGTGGTTTTTTAATGCATCATTGTCATGTTCGAACTCTTTAGAAAAAAACCGGATCGCTATTTTTCAGACACTGAAAGAGAGCGTATTGTTAATGCCATTCGAAATGCAGAACAAAGAACCAGTGGTGAAGTGAGAATCTTCATTGAGAATAAGTGTGAGTATGTCGATCCGTTACGTAGAGCACAAGAGATCTTTGCTAACTTGAAAATGTACGAGACGGCTGAAAGAAATGCTGTGCTTGTCTATATCGCCATGAAAGACAGACAACTGGCTGTTTTTGGAGATGAAGGCATTCATCAAAAAGTAGGTTCCGATTTTTGGAATACAGAGGTGAAGAAAATGTTAGCTGAATTCAAAGCACAACATTATGCAGAGGGCTTGGCAACCATCATTGAAGATATTGGCGAAGCATTGGCATTTCATTTCCCTTATGATAACAAAGGGGATAAAAATGAATTACCTGACGATATTGTTTTTGGTAAATAAAATCAATAGCTGATCACGTAAATGACAGCGAACTGAAAGCATGAAAAAATTATTACTTTTATTTCTTACTTTTTGCTGGTTAGCAGTAGGTCTTGGACAGAATATTCTACCCAAACCCAATCCGCCCAAGCTGGTGAATGATGCAGCCAATGTATTATCTCCTGAACAGCGACAGATACTAGAACAGAAACTGGTGGCATTGGATGATAGTACATCCAATCAGATAGCCGTGGTTTTGATTCCTACATTGGATGGTTATCCGATTGAAGAGTATGCCAATAAATTATTCCGTGAATGGGGGATTGGTAATGCAAAAACCAATAATGGGGTATTACTGATTGCAGCAATTGAAGACAAAAAAATCAGGATAGAAGTAGGGTATGGTTTAGAGGGTGTAATACCGGATGTAGTGGCATCCAGTATTATCAGAAATGAAGTTGGGCCTAATTTTAAAGAAGGAAATTTTTATCGCGGTATCGATAAAGCAACTGATGCTTTAGCAAAAGCAGCAGCGGGTGAATATAAAGTCAAACGTGAACGCAAAGGATCAGGCGGTACTACTGGTAAATCTATTCTAACATTTGTTATTATATTATTTGTGGTACTGATGATTGTAGCCCGAGGTGGCGGCGGTGGAGGAAGAGGTGGCGGAATGATGAGCAGAAGAGGATATGGAGATATCGCAGAGGCTATTTTTTGGTCATCTGTTTTAGGCGGTGGTCGTAGAAGCAGTGGCGGTGGCTGGGGAGGCGGTAGTGGTGGTGGATTTGGTGGGTTCGGCGGAGGTAGCAGCGGTGGCGGTGGTGCCAGTGGTGGATGGTAAAATATAAACTAAAAAATATGAGAAAATTTTTGATGGCAACGATGATGCTAGGTGGTATCATCGCTGTAAAAGCACAACAGGTAAAATTACCGGTCGGCAAAAAGTTTCAGGTGATTACAGAAGTAAAAGGAAACAGTGTTACTTCTGTGATGGGGCAAGACATGGAAATGTCTAACACCACAACTATCTATCTAGATCATGAATTGAAATCTGTGGGAACGAATAAGTTTTCAATGGGTATGATCATCAAAAGAATCACAGCAGATGTTGCTATGATGGGACAAGAACAAAGTATTGATTCAGATGATGAAGCAGTAAGATCTAATCCTGCATTAGCGGAGGCTTTTAAATCATTGGGTAAAGAAATACAGATTACAGTCGATGGTGGAAAAATAACCATGCAGGGAGAAATGTTAGAAGCACTTAAAACGATTCCAGGAGCAGCTTCTGAAGGCAATGATATAGGACGTGTATTTTTGTTAGTAAAAGATGAAGATATCAAAGAAGGGTATACGTGGATATCTAACAACTCTTCAGAAACTGGTACCTCTGAAACAAATAATATTATCGAAAAAGTAACAGATAAAGAAATTCAGGTATTAGCAAATAGTGCGATTAAAGTATCTTCAACCATGACTCAAAATGGTATGGAGATCAAGCAGAAAACAGAAGGTACAGTAAAATCAACACGTATTTATGATCGCGCTACCGGGTTGATGATTTCTGAGATATCTATCGGCGATATTAAAGGTAATATGGAAGTAATGGGACAGCAAATGCCGCTGACCAGTAAAACTGAAACCAAAACAAGTGTAAAGTTTTTATAAATTTACCAATCCAACTTCAACTAAAAGGCCGCACCGATATTCCCGGGCGGCCTTCTTCATTCAAATCGATTAGAGATTATTTTTTATCAGCAGGCAATTTACTTTTCACGTAAGCTGCCATTTCAGTAGCGCCGGCACTCTCTTTCTTTTGTGCTAGTTCCTTTAACGCTCCATTGATTACAGGATCTGTTTGCGCTTTAGCTGATGCAGGTATCAGATCACGGAATTCTACGATCGCATCTACTGCTTTTTTAAACTCATCTATATTCATCAACTTGGCCGCAAACGCTGCATAAGTAGCACTCATTTGTACTTTAGGAAAAGACAAAGGCATTTTTTCATAGCTCTCGGATACAACCTTGAATGCTTTCTCATCGCCATAAGTAATCAATACATTGGAAATGGCTTCATTCAAACGCCCCTTGGCCGGTTCTTTGCTTAATTCCTTGGTAATTTGTAAAGCTTCAACACTGTCAAGATCAGTAAGAGCTTCCAGGGCGGCACCCGCAACTGTATAAGAAGAGTCTCTGGTAGCTTCTTTAAAGAAAGACTTATAGCTTTGATTTTTTAGGTTGGCTAAATAAGAAATGGCTTCAGCCTTCACCATTTTTCTGCTTTCTTTTTTAGCGATCTTTTCAATTTTTGCAATGATGGCATCATCAGGTTTTACTTTACCTAAATTAGTGATGGCTAAAGAGCGAATTCTGAAATAAGGATCACTTAAGGCATCTACCAATAATTGAACTGCTGCAGGATCTTTTGTATTGTTACCTGCAAATGCAACTGCTTCGCGACGATCCAGATAGTTGCCCGCATGTTTGAATTGATGAATAAACTCAGCCAATGTTTTATTATCTTTTTTATCTATCAATAATATTTTATCGGCATCCACATTGATTAGGTCTGGCTTAGATTTCACTTTAAAGTTGAAAGTATCGGCTTTGTTCTCCATCCAAACCAACTGTCTTTTCTTTTCGTTGCCATGCCAGATATCGATAGCAAAAGGAAGTTTGAAAACTTTATCGCCAGCCTGAATTTGCTTAATGATCACAGAAGCTAATTGCGTTTCTGCATTGTACTGATAACTGATATCAATTCTGGGATGTCCATTTCCAAAATACCATTGATTGAAGAACCAATTCCAATCTTTACCGGTTACTTCTTCAAAAGCCAAGCGTAGTTTATGTCCGCTTCCGGTACCGAACTTATTTGTGGTCAGGTACTTATTAAGCGAAGCAAAAAATGCATCATCACCTGTCAAATTGCGTAACATATGTAAGATGCGTCCGCCTTTGTTGTAACTAACTGCATCAAACATATCTTCTTTATCTTTATAATAAAAGCGAACCAGATCACGTGATTGTTGACCACTGCCGATGTAACCACGCATTTGATTAAAGTTTTCAAACATCGCTTCATCCTTGCCATATTTATGCTCTAACCATAATAACTGGCTATAATCAGCAAAGCTTTCATTTACGGTAAGATTACTCCAGCTTTCAGCCGTAACAAGGTCTCCAAACCATTGGTGAAATAATTCATGTGCAATGGTAGATTCCCATCCATTGCCATCTGTTAATTCTCTGGCATCTTGTTGCGCACTTTCTTGATGAAGTGTAGCCGTGGTATTTTCCATCGCACCACTCACATAATCACGGGCCACCATTTGACTATACTTCACCCAAGGATATTCAACGCCTAATTTTTTTGAGAAGAAAGCCATCATCTCCGGTGTATCACCAAAAATTCTGCGTGCAACTTTTTCATATGCTTTCTCTACGTAATAATTTACTTCTTTTCCTTTATAGGTGTCTTTTACAACTGCAAAGTCTCCAACACCCATAAAGAAGAGGTAAGGAGCATGTGGTTGATCCATTGACCAGGTGTCTGTGCGGGTTCCGTCAGTATTGGTTTTCTGCGCAATCAGTTTCCCGTTGGATAAGGAAACATATTTAGCAGGAACGGTCAAGTTGAATAATTGTGTTGTTTTCTGATTGGTACGATCAATCGTAGGTACCCAAACAGAAGTAGCTTCTGTTTCACCCTGTGTCCAAATTTGTGTTGGTTTATCTTTTTCCTCTCCTTTCGGATTGATGAAATATAAACCTTTCGCATCGGTGATCGCAGCACTACCATTGACTCTGAATTCATTAGGCTTAGCTGTGTAATCAATGTATACAGTATAACGTTCTCCTTTTTTATAAGTCTTGTCAAGCTGAATATTTAAGAAGAGACTATCATACGCATATTTTAATGGGATATTCTTTCCGGCTCTTACAATAGCAACTTGGTAGATATTCATTCCCTTTGCATCCAACTGCAGAGAGTCGGTGGCGTAAAAATGAGGTTCGAGTGTAATCCATACTTTTCCATTCAAATACGATTTCTCATAATCGAATTTGGCATCCAAACGAGTATGCACAAGGTTGTTGATTTTGGTGGGGAAAGATCTGTAGACTTTTTTCCAATCTTCATTCCCCAGAGTTTGTGCTACCGCAAGTAAGGGTAGAAAAGCAATAAGCAATAATAAACGTTTCATATTTCAGTTTTAGAAGCCTTAAAGATAGTAGACAGAACTTGTGTGAATCGTTAAGAATTTGATCAGTGGTAGAAAGGTTATGCACCAAAGCATCCTGAGACAAGGAAAGTCTTAATTTTGATAGCATGAACCGTTACCTCTCTTCATTTAGTTGCAAAACTTGGTGCCTAATTACGGGGATGATATTTTTTTCTACGGTTAATGGTCAAACAGGACACTACCTATTTATACAAACAGAAAATAATCAGCCCTTCTACCTGCGGCTGATGGGAGCCAATTTGAGTTCCAATGCAAGCGGATATCTGTTAATCCCCAAAATTACCAACGGTGAGTACGAGTTAAACATTGGCTTCGCACAAAGTGACAAAGAGCAAAAATTTATGGTGAAGGTAGAGGGCAAAGACCTTGGGTTTTCTTTAAAACAAGAGCTAGACAATACCTGGAGCCTTTTCAATTTGGTGGATTTTACCTTGCTCAAAGGTCTTTCGGTAAACGTTCAGCCAAAAGAAGAAAAAAAACAGCCGGAGGTTGAAATACCAGCCGAGCCTGTAAAACAGATTTCGAAGGAGTCCATTACGGTAAAAGAAGTAACACCTTCTCCCAAACTTTTAAAAGTCTTACCGGAGATCAAAAAAATTTATGATAAAGCCTCTGAAGAGGGAATCGACATGGTATTTGTGGTTTCCGGCTCACCCAAGAATGATACGGTTATTCTATATGTACCGGCTTTGAAACCGAAAGGAGAAGCGAGGATACACGGAGAATCTATCAGACAACAGCTGAAAGATAATCCTCAGTCTATGATACGAACTGCAACCTATTTGGCTTTTACCAGACCCAAGTTATTCTGATGCGTTATTTCCTTGAACTTTCATATGACGGTACCCACTATAGTGGGTTTCAGGTTCAGGATGGCCAGGAAACCATTCAATCAGCGGTGACTAAAGCATTAGAAATCTTGTTCAGACAGCCATTTTCGTTAACAGGTTCTTCAAGAACCGATGCGGGGGTACATGGGCTGCAGAATTTTTTCCATTTTGATAGTTCATTGGAATTAATACCCAAACACAAGTATAACCTGAATGCAATATTGCCTTCAGATATAGCGATCACTTCCATTTATCGGGTAGCAGATGATGCTCATTGCAGGTTCGATGCGCTTCAACGAAGCTAT
>JAAXIF010000020.1:12500-278966 GCA_012270485.1 Sphingobacteriales bacterium
TGGAATCGCTAGTAATCGTATATCAGCAATGATACGGTGAATACGTTCCCGGACCTTGCACACACCGCCCGTCAAGCCATGGGAGTCGGGTGTACCTAAAGTCGGTAACCGAAAGGATCTGCCTAGGGTAAAATCGATGACTGGGGCTAAGTCGTAACAAGGTAGCCGTACCGGAAGGTGCGGCTGGAATACCTCCTTTTAGAGACGGCTTTAACCGGCTGTTGCTTTCACAAACTTTCATTATTTAGTTCTTTAAAAAGTACTATTAGTACCCGAATCAGACCCGTAGCTCAGTTGGTTAGAGCGCTACACTGATAATGTAGAGGTCACCAGTTCAACTCTGGTCGGGTCTACTAGTTAAGCTTCAACTCTGAAGCTAAAACCATGGGGGGTTAGCTCAGTTGGCTAGAGCATCTGCCTTGCACGCAGAGGGTCATCGGTTCGACTCCGATATCCTCCACATTAAGTAGAATAAGTGAGAGGGTGCGGTTTTTAAAAGTTCTTTCAAACATTGGATGTTGGCATCAGGCCAAAAGGATCGAATCCTTAACATCTGCAACTGTATGAGTTGTATCTTGAATCTTGGTTCTTGAACCTTGATACTTGTACACTTTTACTTTAGCTCTTTGACATATTGGGAAAGCGAAATCAATAACAAGAAGGTTATGACTCTTATGCAAGGTCATAACTGATAAATTTTTTAAAGCGAATAAGGGCGCATGGTGGATGCCTAGGGTCTGAGAGGCGATGAAGGACGTGGTAAGCTGCGATAAGCTACGGGGAGCTGCACACGAGCGTTATATCCGTAGATTTCCGAATGGGACAACCTAATATACTGAAGGTATATTACCCGCCGCAAGGCGGGAGCCAACCCCGAGAACTGAAACATCTAAGTACCGGGAGGAAAAGAAAACAACAGTGATTCCCCAAGTAGTGGCGAGCGAAAAGGGAACAGCCCAAACCGAGTCGGCGTGCCGATTCGGGGTTATAGGACTGCATTTAGAAAGTGTTATCAAACTGAATCATCTGGAAAGATGAGCCATAGCAGGTGATAGCCCTGTAGGTACAAATTAACATGGACGAGCAGTATCCTGAGTAATGCGGGACCGGAGGAATCTTGCATGAATTTGCCAGCACCATCTGGTAAGGCTAAATACTCCTCAGACACCGATAGTGAACCAGTACCGTAAGGGAAAGGTGAAAAGCACCCCGAACAGGGGAGTGAAATAGTACCTGAAACCGTGCGCCTACAAGCGGTCGGAGTCCGCCTCGGCGGATGACGGCGTGCCTTTTGCATAATGAGCCTACGAGTTACTCCTAACTGGCGAGGTTAAGTTCATATTTAACGGAGCCGAAGCGAAAGCGAGTCCAAATAGGGCGATTAGTCAGTTGGGGTAGACGCGAAACTTTGTGATCTATCCATGGGCAGGTTGAAGGTTAGGTAAAACTAACTGGAGGACCGAACCCGTTGACGTTGAAAAGTCTTGGGATGACCTGTGGATAGGGGTGAAAGGCCAATCAAACTCGGAAATAGCTCGTACTCCCCGAAATGCATTTAGGTGCAGCGTTGTAATAGTTTTATAGAGGTAGAGCTACTGATTGGATGCGGGGGCTTCACCGCCTACCAATTCCTGACAAACTCCGAATGCTATAGAATGATTTACAGCAGTGAGGGCATGGGTGCTAAGGTCCATGTCCGAGAGGGAAAGAACCCAGACCATCAGCTAAGGTCCCAAAATATGTGTTAAGTTGACAAAACGCGGTGAAACTGCTTAGACAGCCAGGATGTTGGCTTGGAAGCAGCCATTCATTTAAAGAGTGCGTAACAGCTCACTGGTCGAGAGATCCTGCACGGAAAATAATCGGGCATCAAACTACGAACCGAAGTTCTAAACCCGACCTAGTCGGGTGGTAGGGGAGCATTGAAATCTGCACTGAAGGTGTATGGCGACATATGCTGGAGCGATTTCAAAAGAAAATGTAGGCATAAGTAACGATAATTAAAGTGAAAAACTTTAACGCGAAAAGTCTAAGGTTTCCTGATCAACGTTAATCGGATCAGGGTTAGTCTGGTCCTTAGGAAAACCCGAAAGGGGCATCTGATGGAAAGCTGGTTAATATTCCAGCACCTGCTATACATTAAAAGTGACGCAGGGACGTGGTGGTTGCGTACGGACGGAAGTGTACGCCTGAGTAGAGTCTTCGGACAAAGCGAAACCATAAAATCCCTGCCAAGAAAAGCGAGTATAGCAGCCAGTACCGGAATCCGACACAGGTAGACGGGATGAGTATTCTAACGCGCTCGGGTGAGCCGTGGAGAAGGAACTAGGCAAATTGACGCTGTAACTTCGGGATAAAGCGTACCAGCCGCAAGGCTGGTCACAGTAAAATGGTTCAACCAACTGTTTAACAAAAACACAGGGCCCTGCAAAAACGTAAGTTGACGTATAGAGCCTGAAACCTGCCCGGTGCTGGAAGGTTAAGGAAGGGTGTTCGGCGCAAGCCAAAGCTCCTGACTGAAGCCCCAGTAAACGGCGGCCGTAACTATAACGGTCCTAAGGTAGCGAAATTCCTTGTCGGGTAAGTTCCGACCTGCACGAATGGTCTAATGAGTTGAACACTGTCTCCTCCACGAGCCCGGTGAAATTGTAGTATCGGTGAAGATGCCGGTTACCCGCCACGGGACGGAAAGACCCCGTGAACCTTCACTACAACTTTGCATTGATTTTGAGCAACAAATGTGTAGGATAGTTGGGAGACTTTGAAGCAGTGTCGCCAGGCATTGTGGAGTCATCGTTGAAATACCAACCTTTTGTTGCTTAGAACCTAACCCTGAACAAGGGGACATTGCATGGTGGGTAGTTTGACTGGGGTGGTCGCCTCCTAAAAAGTAACGGAGGCTCGCAAAGGTACCCTCAGTACGGTTGGTAATCGTACGTAGAGCGCATTAGTAAAAGGGTGCTTGACTGTGAGGCAAACACGCCGAGCAGGAGCGAAAGCTGGCTAAAGTGATCCGGTGGTTCTGCATGGAAGGGCCATCGCTCAAAGGATAAAAGGTACTCCGGGGATAACAGGCTGATCTCCCCCAAGAGCTCACATCGACGGGGGGGTTTGGCACCTCGATGTCGGCTCGTCACATCCTGGGGCTGGAGAAGGTCCCAAGGGTTCGGCTGTTCGCCGATTAAAGTGGCACGTGAACTGGGTTCAGAACGTCGCAAGACAGTTCGGTCCCTATCTGTGGTGGGCGCTAGTAAATTGAGTGGACATGACCTTAGTACGAGAGGACCGGGTCGTACGTGCCGCTGGTGTATCTGTTGTGCCGCCAGGTGCAATGCAGAGTAGCTATGCACGGACAGGATAAACGCTGAAAGCATCTAAGCGTGAAACCTTCCACAAGATGAGTTTACTTTTAAGGGTCGTCAAAGACTATGACGTTGATAGGCTATAGGTGTAAAGCTGGTAACAGCAAAGCCAAGTAGTACTAATTGCCCGTAAGCTTTATTTTTTTTCTTGTTATCATTTCCTTCCCAATATGTAACTTATTGTCACTGGTTTTATTACCATGATTTACATTCTTATGGTGGTTTTGCCGGGGGTGTTCACCTCTTCCCATTCCGAACAGAGAAGTTAAGTCCCCCATGGCCGATGGTACTTGCATTACGCTGGGAGAGTAGGTAGCTGCCATATTTATTGAAGCCTCGCTGTTTATCAGTGAGGCTTTTTTGTTTTATAGCTATCTTATTGAGTTTTCACACTATAATGCCCGATGGTATTTTCAGCCTTAGAAGCTGTTTAAAATTTTAAGTATATAGATGGTTGAGCATCTGCCTTATAGCAGATAATTCTATAATAGTTTCAGCAGTTTGCGGCTGTCTTTCATACAATTTTGCATTTCGCCTGTTCGTTTCAAACCAAGCAAATGTTTTTTCTACTACCTATCTTCTGGGAGAGACTTTGCCTTCTTTAAGATCAGAGCGGTTAACGATTTCTAACTCATACCCATTAATTGGTGTATTACTGAGCTGATTTTTCCCAGGCAATTGATAACCTCCGTCCACAAATATTTTTTTTACATTCTTCCAATTCCTACTCAAACACGCTGAGAGAAGCCTGCCGCCATGTCTATCGGCTATTGCTGCCAAATGCACTTTTACACAAAAAAGCATACCTGTGGTATCTACAATAATATGTCGTTTCACCCCTTTAATGCGTTTTCCAGAGTCATGTCCTGTATCCACCGAGCTACTTACCAATGTACTCTTTACTGATTGGGCATCCATTATGCCAGCTGTAGGTTGACTCTTCTTACCTGATCATCTTCTGTATCTTTTCACTAAAGAGCATCTGATACGCTCAAATGTCCCGTCACTCTTCCATTTTGAAAAATAATAATAAACAATTTGCCAGTTGGGGAAGCTCGATGGAAGCATACGCCACTGACAGCCTGTTTTTATTCAATAAAAAATTGCATTTATAATTTCTCGAAGACTATATCTACGTTTTCTGTAATCATTCAAAAAAGCTTTAATAACTTGCCATTGGCTGTTGTTTAAGTTGGTAGGATAACCTGTCATTTTAATAAGATTTGGTCATCTTCTAAAACGACATCTCCGATTGACAACAACAGTTTTTTTATCCACTTTTACATACAGATTACTACTAATCAGATTTTTAAACAGCTTCTTAGGCGGATGCGAGAGTAGGTAGCTGACATACTTGTCTGCCTTTGGAATATTTATTGAGCCTCATTGTTTATTTGGAGAAGCTTTTTATTTATTGTGGCTGGCAAATACAGTATCAATTTGATGTTACTCTTTCACCCATCTATATCAGCAAGTAAGTACTTATTATACAAATCTGAATCTTAGAAAATGGATTAAAGTTTTTTAAAAACCTTTTCCTGTATTAACTTTTACATATTCTACGATGTATTGATTTTCTTGTTACTTTCAACAACCAACATCTATCAGAAAATTGATATGAAGCCGAGTATAAAGCGAAATCCTATTCTTACATTTCTTTATCTCGGTATTCCCGATGACGCTTCATTTGTCGATAGGCAAAAAGGATACATGTTCAATCTTTTTATCCTGATCGGAGCACCGTTTGCAGTATTATCCCTGATCGTTAATGTATCTCAACAAGCTTATTTCCCGGCTTTTATTAATATCATCCAGATTAGTTGCTTTGCTTTGGCATTATGGATTACCATCTCAGGTAAATGGAAAGAATTTCGCGTAGTTATTCTCATCATTCTTTCAGCAGTAGCAATGATTGCTGCTTATTCTTATCAAAATTCAGGTGAATATCGATTGCTGATTATGATCGTTGCAGCTGTTGTATTATTCGATCGATCTTGGCAATACATCATTTTTGCAGCTACAGCCTCCGCTGCATTTGTATACATACGAATGATCCAAATTCCAGACCTTGCTGATCAACCAATAGGAGATATTGTTTTTACCTGTTTAAAAATATTCTTACCTATTCTTTTATATGTGTTATCGCTCTTGTACTTTAAAATTATCTATTTTAGAAACCTTCAACAGTTAGAAGATACCAATAAAGCATTGGCCATTACAACAAGACAAAAGGATCAAATATTGAGTACGGTTGCGCATGATTTACGTACACCGATTTCTAATATTTCAAGTATTACAGAACTGATTCAATCAGATCATCTCTCTCAGGCTGATAAAGCAAATTTCCTTCATATGATAGGTCATTCTTCCCGATCTGCCTTACATCTGATCAATGATTTATTGCAAAATAGTGATACACAAGTGCGTCAATCTCACTTTGAAATTGTTGAGCTGAATCAACTATTTAACTCATGGATTCCTTCTTTACAATTAAGGGCAAATGATAAACACATACAAATACTCACTCATTTTTTTTCAGCACCGATTGATATTTCAATTGACGTAGACAGAATCGAACGTGTCATCAATAATTTGGTCAATAATGCTATTAAATTCAGTCCGGATGGAAGTAAAATATTTATTCAGATAACAGCAGATAGTAAACATACTCGTATTACTGTTACAGATCAGGGCATCGGCATACCCAAAGAAAAACAGGAACTTGTTTTTGATATGTTCTCCAAAGCCCAGCGAGTAGGAACTTCCGGAGAAAAGAGTTTTGGTATGGGCTTGTCTATTTGTAAGCAAATCATAGAGCAGCATCAAGGTAATATTTCCGTACAAAGTGAGGAGCATAAAGGATCAACTTTTACGGTTGAATTACCATTACAACGACCCTAAAATCATTAGGCAACATCTTCTCCGGTAGATGCTATCCAAAGTTTAAACCAGTCTTCTCTTTCCATTTGAATACTTGCTGCATTCTTCGCCTGAATCAATCTTTCAATTTTAGTAGTTCCGATTACAGGTAGAATACCTGATGGATGTGTGTGCAACCAGGTAATTAGTATCTCATTTACGCCACACTCATACTTTGACGCCAGCAATGTGGCTGTACCCATAATACTTCTGAAACGTGGATGTGTATCATCATCAAAAGCACCCCCACCCAATGGCGCCCAGGCCATGGGAATAATTTTATGTTTGATACAATTTTCAAGGGTGCCATTCAAAAAAGCAGCAAGCTGAAGAATAGAAATTTCTGTCTGATTATATTCAACAGATGTATAATTCATCAACATATCTACCTGGTGTGGCAAAAAATTCGAAACACCAAACTGCAAAACCTTACCCTGTTGCTTTAGGCGGTCAATGGCACTTGCTACTTCCACAGGATGTAACAATGGGTCAGGCCTATGAATCAATAAAAGATCCAAATGGTCTGTTCCGAAATTTCTCAGAGATTGATCAACGGAACTAATGATATGTGCAGCTGAGGTATTGTATGATTTGATTTCGTGTGCAGAGCGATTAGGTGTTACCATCTGAATACCACATTTGCTGATGATACGTAACTCTGATCTAAGTGAAGGCATTTCTTTTAATGCTTCGCCAAATTCTGCTTCAGTAGTATAGTCGCCGTATATATCCGCGTGATCAAAAGAACGGATCCCATTTTCCAAACAAGCGTCAATCAGTTGGCGGTATTCTTTGGTAGAAAATCCGGCACCCCATTTACCCCAACGCATGCAGCCGGCAATTGGTGCTTTAATAACAGATGATGAGTTCATACAATTAAATTACTCAAATCAAAGCAAATGGAAGAAAGCTATCATCAAGAAAATAAAAAAGTCCTGTTTCAACAGGTGAAACAGGACTTAAAATGTTAGTAGTGTAATAGGATTAATATCTGTTATAACCTCCACCACCACCGTTACCACGATCGCGGTTGTACCCGCCACCGCCACCACGGTTGCCACCACCACCAAATCCGCCACGGCCACCGCCGCCGCCAAAGCTCTTCTTTTTGAAGCCGCCTCTTTCACCTTCAGGGCGTGGGGTAGATTCGTTTACAACGATCTTGCGACCCAACACTTCTGTGTCATGTAGGGCGCTGATAGCAGTACGAGCTGCTTCATCATCAGACATTTCAACGAAACCGAAACCTTTGCTGCGGTCGTTATTGAATTTGTCGGTAACAATTTTGGCGCTCGTTACTTCACCATACGGAGTAAACAGGTTCTGCAGATCATCACTGGTCATGTTCCAGTTCAGATTTCCAACGTAAATGTTCATGTTCTTTTAAAAAATTAAGTGATCAAAAACCAATGAGAAACCAGTAACCAAAAACCCTGAAACATTTACGTAAAAACGTTCTGAGATATGGAAGACCTATCATTGGACTACCGAAGATAGTGATTTTGGCTGATTGGCAAGTTTTTTTCAGGTTTCGGGGCTTAAATGATGACAATCAATAGAAATACCGGTTTCTGGGTATTAAAAAAGCCCCTATTCTTAAAATAGAGGCTTTTATTATCTGAAAGAGCATTAATTACTCTCCAACTACTTCAAAATCAATTTCGGTAAGGTTACCATTACCAAAATCTATAGATGCTTTGTAAGAACCCAGTTCTTTCACATCATCTACAATAGAGATACGCTTACGATCGATCTCATAACCTTTTTGGTCACGAATCGCTCTTGCGATCTGTAATGAGGTAATGGTTCCGAAGATCTTACCGCTGGTACCGGTCTTAGCGGTTAACTTAACAGGAGCAGCTTTCAGTACATCCACCACTTTATTGATCTCAGCCAACATAGCAGCTTCTTTCTTCGCCTGAACTTTCAAACGCTCTTCCAATTGTTTCAAATTAGAAGGGTTGGCTTCTACTGCGAATTTCTGAGGGATCAAAAAGTTTCTGGCATAACCGTTTTTTACGTTTACCAGTTCATTACGTCCGCCCAAATTGTCTACATCCTGAATTAAAATAACTTGCATAATTGTTTGTTTAGTTCCCAAGAGCCCAGTCCAGATTTTAGCTTGACTGTCTCCCGATTTCATCGGGATTAGGGAAGGTGACTAATAAATAGGAAATCAAAAGTCAAAAGTGAAAAATCAAAACCTGATTCATTTTTGACTTTTGATTTTTTAATTTTTACTTCAAAAGATCCGTTACATAAGGTAACAACGCCATTTGACGTGCTTTCTTAACTGCATCGGATACTTTACGCTGATACTTCAAAGAGTTACCAGACAAACGACGAGGTAACAATTTACCTTGTTCGTTGATGAATTTCTTCAGGAACTCGATATCCTTATAGTCAACGTACTTAATGCCATACTTCTTGAAGCGGCAGAATTTTTTCTTTGGCTTCTCCTGCTTAATCGCGGTCAGGTATTTGATCTCATTTTTTGCCATGATTAACCCTCCGTTTTTTCAGTTACAGCAAATCCGCCATTTCTTTTCTTGTAGTTGTACTCGACGGCGTATTTATCGAGTTTGGTTACCATGTGACGCATTACTTGTTCGTCACGTAACAGCTGAATTTTCAGCTTTTCGTTGAGGTCGGTTGGCCCACTGTATTCCAATACCCAGTAGATACCTGTGGTCTTCTTCTGGATTGGGTAAGCCAGTGATTTTAATCCCCATGGAGCACTGTGTACAATCGCTCCACCATTTTCTTTGATGAAGTCTTCGTACTTTTTCTGAGAAGCTTTGAAATCTTCTTCAGACAGTACCGGAGTGAAAATCACCATCAATTCGTAATTACTCATTACCTGAATTTTTAGGTTTTTAAATTGGTTTTTCCCAGTGGATTCCCCCGATCATTATGACCAAGAGAAAATCTGCCAAAACAGATTTGGGGCTGCAAAGGTAGGGGAAAAGAGGGTAAAAAGGAAGAGAAAACAACAAAATAAGGTACAAGAAGGATGGTACAATAAACAAGCACTGAATTATAGCCTTATTGATGGTATCAGCTCATATAAATGGGGATGTAAAATGCATTAAAATTATTGATTATCAACTATTTGCCTCAAAAAGACCGTGTATACAGGGAAATGGTCGCTATAACCACCCCGATATTGATTTCCCTCCCAGGTTCGCATAGGGTAGCCTTTAAAACGACCGGTGTATTCTGTCAGATAGGATTTATTGTAGATGTATTCCCGGAAAAAGAAAAATTCCCCCATCTTCCGATCCAGTAATGATTTAGATACCAGTATTTGATCAAATAGCCCCCAATTGTCTTTATGAGCCAATGTGCCGTTTCCATTTTTTAACTGTTCCACCCATGGATTATACAACTCACCTTGACGTACTTTATCAGGCTTTGAATTGGTACGCAATCCTTGAACGATGCTCTTGTCTTCCGGGTCATCATTCAAATCACCCATCACAATCATCTTAGCATCGGGTGTAATGGCCTGAATAGAATCCATATGTTTTCGGCAAATAGTTGCAGCGGCCATTCTTGCAGATGAACTTCTTTCCTCTCCCCCTCTTCTACTAGGCCAGTGATTCACATAAAGATGAAAAGTATCTGTCCTCATGATTCCTTTCACATAAAGAATATCTCTTGTGAAAGAAACGTCTTTACTTTTTTCAGGAAGAGGAACAAATATTTTTTGAGCTGCTATGGGATCAAAAAAAGATGGTTGATATAAAAATCCAACATCCACGCCTCTGAGGTCTTTTGACGAAGCATGCACGATATGATAATTTCTTTTTTTTAATAAAGGATGTTGAATCAGAAATTGCAGTACGGTATCATTCTCTATCTCCGCAACTCCTAAAATAGCTGCACCTGATTCATGGTAATCGGTTCCGATATCTTTGATAACAGATGCCAGTTTATTGAGCTTATCACGAAAAATAATCGTATTGTATTTTTTTGCACCGGTGGGTGTAAACTCATCATCGTTGGTGATGGGATTATCAATAGTATCATACAGATTCTCTAGGTTATAAAAACCAATGATGGCAACCTGATAACGTTTTAGTTGTGCTTGTGCAGTTATGCATAGACAAAGCAACAGCCATACCAATAGTAGATTTTTCATAGAAAAGAGTTGATATCCTTCGCTAAATACAGCTTTTGCATACCGTATTTCCCGCAAAAATGATTGGTGGTGTTTTAGGCTACTTATTAGCGATTTACTTTCATTCAAATTCATACCATGCCTCTACTATTGATTCTTTTTTGCTCTGTAGGATCGGTCGTCTGTATGGAGCATCATCATTTTTCAGACACGATTCCCATTCATACTGATAGCGTATTGCTTTTATTGACAGATCAACAACAATCAGTAGAAAATGAAGCGATACTGATGAATGAACAGGATAGGGCTCTTACCGGTTCGGTAGGTCATGCTTCACCATTGTATGCCGAAAAAGATGTGTTTCATCAAATGGCTGCTTTTCAATTCAGCGCTTTTCGGTTCAGACCAAGAGGGTATGAAGGCAGCTTTAATCATGTACTTATTAATGGCCTCAACATGAATCAATTGGATGATGGAAATCCGGCTTGGTCATTATGGAGTGGATTACCATCGGTGATGAAAAATACTATTGAATACATGCCTGTTCGTTTTCAGGATAACTGGATGAGTTATGCGGGTAGCAGTACATCTGTAGATATTCGTGCCGCATCACAAAGACCACAATGGCAATGGGTATATGGATTGTCAAACAGAACGTATACGCATCGTTATCAGTTGGGGTACACAACCATTCCTAATCGTCGTGGTTGGACTTTTTCCGGTACTCTAGCCATGCGATTGGCGAAGGAATCCTGGAATACAGGTACACACTATTCTTCTATTGGATATTATTTCGCAGTAGATAAACAATTTACTCATCAACATAGATTATCTCTTGTATTATTTGGTAATAAAACGCACAATGGAAAACAAGCAGCCATTACTATTCCGGTAATGTTGCTTTTTGGAAACAGGTACAACCCTAACTGGGGTTATCAAAATGGTGTGAAAAGAAATGCAGCCATTGGTGCACAAAATAAGCCTGTAATGATTTTGACACATGAATGGCAACCCAATAATCATAGTTCATGGCAAACTAGTTTGGGGTTCATTACAGGTAAGCGATCGGACACAGGATTGGATTGGTTTCAGGCAGCTGATCCCAGACCTGATTATTATCGGTACTTGCCGGATTATCAAACAGATAGTTTACTGAGAGAAATGGTGAAAATGAATTTGCAAGAACAGGTAGCATTGCAACAAATCGATTGGGAAAAATTATATACCATCAATCGGAATAGTTTTGATCAGGTTGCTAATGCCAATGGAATTCAAGGGAATCTTGTAACTGGTAAACGAGCACATTATCTTTTGGAAAAAAGAATAAAGGGCTCTCATGTTTTTATCATCAGTAGTCATTACAGGAATAGATTGAATTCACAATGGCAGTTATCTACAGGTGTTCATCTCAAGGTTCAGATCAATCATCATTATAAAATTGTCGAAGACTTGCTGGGAGCCGATTTTTATGTCAACCATAATCAGTTTGCTGAAACTGATCTTCCTGCCGATCCATCCATTGTACAATACAACTTAGAAAAACCTGATCAGATCGTACACAAAGGAGATCGATATGGTTATGATTATAAAATGTTGTATTCAGCAGCAGATGCATGGATTCAATCTGAAAAAAAAAGTAAGAAACTGGACTTGATTGCAGGTATGCATTTTTCTAAGCAAAGCTTTTACAGAAAAGGGTTGATCCGAAATGGATTATTTCCTGATCATTCCAAAGGGGATGCAAAGGCAGATCATTTTTTTAATCCTATGTTCAAGATGGTATTAACCCGAAAATTCTCAGCCTATCATTCATTACTTTTTTCTATTGCAATAGGTTCAAGGGCGCCACTTGCTGAAAATATTTATTTGTCACCACGCATGCGTCATACCAAACAAGATACTATTCGGTCAGAAAAAATATTATCTGCTGAATGGATGTATCGCTTTGTTTCAAAAAAAATTCATTTCAGGATAAGTGCTTACCATACATTGATGCAAGATGGTATGAATGTATTGACGTTTTATCATGATGGGTACCGGAATTTTGTAAACTATGCGATCCGAGGTATTGATAAGCGGCATACGGGTATAGAGATAGGTATGGCATACATGCTCAATGAAAATTGGCAAATAGATATTGCTGCGTGCATAGGACATCATCGGTATATCAGTCGGCAGCAGGTTACCGTTTCATTAGATAACAATGAGTTTCTGCTGGATAAAATGGATGTGTATGCAAAAAATTTTCGAGTAGCAGGTTCTCCGCAAATGGTAATGGGTTCGGGGATTCAGTACCGAAACCAGCAAGCTTTTTTTGTTCGGTTGAACTGGAATTATTTTGATCAGCGCTGGTTAGACTTTAATCCTGTTAGGCGAACTTATGATGCTTTGCAAAGCGTTGTGTATCGATCTGATCATTGGAATAGGATTATTCATCAAACACGTTTGCCATCGGTAATTCTATTTAATGCATTTATCGGAAAAGGCTTTTCTATTAAGACGGGTTCTTCAGGTAAACGGCTTCGCTATTTCTGCTCGTTAAGCATACAAAATCTTTTGAACGAACAAGGAATAATTTCCGGTGGATATGAACAGCTTCGCTTTGATCAGGAAACCAAAAATGTAGAAAAGTTTCCTCCCAAACTCTTCTTTTCCCCGGGGCTAAATTATAGTGTATCTATTACCATGAATTTATAAATAATGACACCCATGAAATCTTTTTATTTATTTCTAATAGCATTGTTTTTCATTGTGGGCAGTATTAATTGCGAACGTCATTTTGATGAGCCACCTGAATATTCAGGACCAAGGGTCAAAGCGAATATTTCGATTACTGAAATTAAACGCTTACATATCACCAATAATTTTGAAAAAATTAATGATGACCTGATTATTGAAGGAATTGTTACTGCCAATGACAGAACAGACAACTTTTATAAGTCGATTGTGATACAAGATAGTACTGCAGGAATTACTGTTCGGTTAGATGGGTTTTCTTTATTTAATATTTATCCGATCGGGAGAAAGATTTTTATTCGCTTAAAAGGACTTTGGTTGGGAGATTATGGTGGAATGATACAGTTGGGTGCAGGGGTGAATCGATCCAATCCTCAATTTCCTGAACTCATACCCATTCCACAACCTTTGTTCGACCGGGTAATTATAAAAGGAGATCTTAATCAAAATGTATTACCGATTAAACTGAAAATACAAGACCTAAATGATTCACTTCAGAGCATGTTGGTAACGCTTACACAAGTTGAGTTTGATCATTCTGATACAGCTAAGCCCTATGCTGATGCGGTCAATAAACAGACGATTGCTCACACGCTTAGAACTTGTGGTATAGGAAGTGTTTATGTTCGTACGAGTGGATTTGCAAAATTCGCAACAGTGCTTACAGCAAGAGGACAAGGTGATATCACTGGAATATATAGTGTATTCAGAACACAAAAACAGTTATTGCTTAGAGATACAAGTGATGTGCAGATGAATGGATTGCGTTGTACAGCAACGGGACCTAAACAAATCTATGCTGAAGATTTTTCAACACAAATTTCCGATAGTCTGATATCTATTCCTAATATTAAGAATGTTAGTGAAATCGGTGGAAAGTTCTTTCTTTCTAAAGTTGTATCAGGAAATTCATGTGCAGAAATAAGTGCATTTGCAACAAGAGAGCCAATAGTGATTAGTTGGCTGGTGCTTCCGATTATCAACCTTGATTTCTCCAGTAATGAAGTGTTGCGATTTTCTACAAAAGATGGTTTTGATAATGGAGCAGTGTTACAAGTACTGGTTTCAGCCAACTACGACGGAGGTGATACACCATGGAAAGCTAAATGGACAGTATTGCCGGCAGTCATTGCAAAAGGTTCAATGAACGGCTATCCCAAAGAATGGATCAATTCAGGAGATGTAAGTTTACATCATCTGAAAGGAAAAGTACACATTGCATTTCGATATGAAGGAAATGATCCCCCCGTACAGAATGCCAAGCTTACAACAACTTTTAGAATCGATAATGTTGTTGTAACAGGCAATTAAAGAAACTCATCGGTTAAGTCATTGAGACGGCTTCTATTTGCTCGTAGATAGTGCTTTTTGTTAGGTTAAAACATTATAAAATGTCAAATTTGTATCATTTATGGGACATTATTATGTCATTTAATAAATTGGTATATCGTTCTAATGGGAAGAGTTTTTGTGTGGGTTATTGAATGATCTCCATTAGAAGTAATTTTATAGGCTCTGATTTTGAATTGCCCCTGCAAGACGAAAATCAACGCTGATGCTTAAAGATCCATCTAAGATCAGGCGCCAAAAAGATAAATCAGGCTATAATGACAATTTTTCGTTCTATCAAACATTACTCATTTTTCTCTTTGTGGATAACTTGTCAACCTGTCAGTTTCTGCTGTTTTGGTATTTTCTTTGTTCATTTGCGACAAAACAAGTGAGCCATGCAAAAAGGTCAGATTCGTGTACAAACGGAGAATATTTTCCCTATTATCAAAAAGTTCCTGTATAGTGATCATGAAATTTTCCTTCGTGAGCTGGTGAGTAATGCCGTAGATGCTTCCCAAAAGCTAAAAACACTTTCTTCTATTGGAGAAGCAAAAGGCGATATCGGTGAATTGCGTATCGATGTAGTACTTGATGCAAAAGAAAAAACATTGAGTATCATAGACCGTGGTGTGGGGATGACCGCTGAGGAGGTAGATAAGTATATCAACCAAGTGGCATTTAGTGGCGCAGAAGAATTTGTCAATAAGTACAAAGACGCGAGTATCATTGGTCATTTTGGATTGGGTTTTTACAGCGCATTCATGGTGAGTGATAAAGTGGATATCCATTCAAAAAGTTTTAAAGATGGAAGCGGGGTCTTTTGGAGTTGTGATGGCAGTCCGGAGTATGAATTGTATGAAACCGATTATAATGAGCGCGGAACTAAAATTGTATTGCATATCAATGAAGAGAGCAGAGAATTTTTAGAGGCTTCGCGTATCAAAGGTATCCTGGAACGATTCTGTAAATTTTTACCCATTTCCATTTACTTCTCTGAAGTAGGGGAGAAAAAAGAAGAGGAAGAAAAAGCGATCAATAATACCCAGCCGATCTGGATCAAAAAACCTTCGGAATTATCTAAAGAAGATTACGAAAAATTCTACCGTGAACTATATCCTTTTGGAGAAACACCACTTTTCTGGATCCATCTCAACGTAGACTACCCATTCAATTTAACGGGTGTTTTGTACTTCCCTAAGATCAAACAGAGTTATGAGATCCAAAAAGACAAGATTCAGTTGTACTGTAATCAAGTATTTGTTACGGATGAAGTAAAAGATATTGTTCCTGAGTTCCTCATGTTGTTACATGGTGTGATCGATAGTCCGGATATTCCACTGAACGTAAGTAGAAGTTATTTACAAGGTGATCCGAATGTGAAAAAAATCAATGCACATATCACCAAAAAAGTAGCTGATAAACTGGAGGAAATTTTCCGAAACGAAAGAAATTCTTTTGAAGAAAAATGGGAGAGCCTAGGATTGTTTGTGAAGTACGGTATGATGACTGATGATAAATTCTTGGAAAAGGCCAATAAGTTTCTCATCATGGAAGATGTGGAAGGAAAATTCCACACATTGGAAGAATATAAAACAGCCACTGAGGCTTTACAAAAAAATAAAGAAGGAAAACAGATCATCTTATATACCACCAATCCTGTTCAGCAAGATGCGTATGTTCAAGCATGTAAGGCGAAAGGATATGCTGTTGTGAAAATGGAAACACTGGTGGATGCAGCTTTCATTAATACCATGGAAATGAAATGGGAAAATGTAGGCTTTGTAAGAGTGGATGCTGATATCGTAGATAACTTGATTGATAAACAGGAGTCTGATCAATCTGTTTTAAATCAAGAAGAGTCAGATAAGTTAAAAGAACTGTTCACTTTGACAATTCCAGATTTACATGTGACAACTGAGATCAAAGGATTGAGTCCGGAAACAGCTCCGGTTATTGCTACACGTCCTGAATTCATGCGTCGTATGAAAGATATGGCAGGTGTTGGCGGTGGAATGACCGCCTTTTATGCTCAGATGCCTGATGAAGTAACACTCACAGTAAATGGTAATCATCCTATATATCAACAATTGCTGAAAGAAACGAATACGGATGTACAGCAAAAACAGGTTCGTAACCTTGCAGATCTGGCGTTGCTTTCACAAGGATTACTTAAAGGCAATGATCTTACCAATTTTATCAATAGAAGTGTTGAGTTGTTACAAACTGAACAAGTCAAAGCTTGATAGTATAACGATGCAATCTTATAACGGTCAGCGTATGCTGACCGTTTATTTTTACCTATATACTTATCCGAAATGATGGTAATCGCATATAACATGAGATTACTAATATTAGCATGCTGACATACACTGATTATACTATTGATGTAGATGTTAACATAAAGGTTATATCAGTTGCTTAGCCTCAGATCAATCATTTTCAGTTGAATTATTTTTTCTCCATTCCATTCATTTTCATCGAGTGTAAAAACGAGGTCAAGGGGTTGTTGCCGTTGTAGTAATTCGAATTTATTCGCCATATTAAAACCGATACCTGTAAGGGTAATGTTTCTTTGTTTTACAACGAATCGGATATGCTGTTCTTTTACAATTTTTGAAAAACCGGTATCGTATACTTTCTCTGCAATGAAAATAGGTCGCATATTATCCGGACCAAATGGCTCCATTTGCGTAAGTATACTATAAAGTATAGGTGTGATCGATTCAAAGTGAATAGGTGCGTCAATAATAATTTCAGGGATGAGTTGTTCCGGTTGTATTTGTTCTTGTACAGCTTTTTCAAAAGCGGCGGCGAAATCATCCACTTTCTCTGGTAATAAAGTCATACCGGCTGCAGCAAAATGTCCTCCATATCCTAGGAGATGTTCTCGGCAAGCATGAATGGCTTCATACAAATTAAATCCTGCAACACTGCGAGCACTACCGGCAATATAATCTCCACTTTTGGTCAATACGACTGTTGGTCTATAATGTTTTTCAATCAATCTACTGGCAACGATTCCTACTACACCTTTATGCCAATGTTCTTGATAAACAACTGTAGTTTTTTTATTTGCAAATGTTGGATCGGCTTCAATTAAAGCTAATGCTTCTTCTGTTATAGTGCTATCTGCTTCTCTGCGATCTGCATTATCACTGTGTAGCATTTCAGCAAAAGCCATGGCTTTAACAGGATCTTTTTCAATAAAGAGCTGAACTGCTTTTTTTGCATCATCCATTCTGCCTGCAGCATTCACCCTTGGTGCAATTATGAAAACCAGATTGGTGATATGCATTTTTTTCTGAACAGCAGCCAGCTGCATCAAAGCTTTGATACCCGCACAAGGATTTTGATTTACTTTCTCCAGACCGTAATAAGCAAGTATTCGATTTTCTCCATTAATCGGAACAATATCAGCAGCGATGGCCGTTGCCACCAGATCTAGGTATGCGAAATGTGTCGTCTCCGGTAGGGACAATTTTTCACTAATGGCTGTCATTAACTTAAAACCTACGCCACATCCACACAATTCTTTGTAGGGGTATGTACAATCAACTTGTTTAGGATTCAGAATGGCGACAGCAGGAGGTAATTCCTGATCAGGCAAGTGGTGATCACAAATAATAAAGTCGATGTGAAGTGCTTTTGCATAAGCAATCAAATCAACTGATTTGATACCACAGTCAAGCGAAATGATAAGTGAAACACCGGTTTCTTTTGCATAATCAATCCCCATTTTTGAAACGCCATATCCTTCACGATAACGATGGGGGATATAAAAATCAACCTGGTCATAAATAGAAGACAGATACTGATACATGGATGCAACAGCTGTTGTACCATCGACGTCATAATCTCCAAAAACAAGCACTTTTTCGTGCTGTTGAAAAGCGTTAAGTATTCTGGATACAGCTTTATCCATGTCCTTCATCATCCATGGACTATGCAGTTGCGATAGCTGTGGTCTAAAAAAATCTTTTGCTTTTTCGTAAGTGTCAATGCCTCGTTGAACCAGAATCGCGCAAAGTGTTTTATTGATTTTCAATACCTCATGAAGAGATGAAGTTTTCTCGGCATTGGTATCTAATATGTTCCATCTTTTGGTCATCAATAATTCCTGTCTGTTGTATAACGAACCAGTTCTTCCAATGCATCCCTGAAAGGAGAAGCGGGGAATTGATACAATATTTCTAAAGCCTCATCACGGAAGGCAAACATTTTTTGCGTAGCGTATGCAATACCTCCTGTCGCAATCACACTGTCAATTACAAATTTTACTTTGTCTTTTTGTGTATTCTCATTTTTGATGATATAGATGATCTTTCTTCTGATATCTGCTGAGCATTGATTGAGGGTGTAGATCAGCGGTAGGGTTAGTTTTTTCTCTTTAATATCATTGCCTGTAGGTTTCCCTATATCATCCGATCCATAATCAAAGAGATCATCTTTGATTTGAAATGCCATCCCTACTTTTTCACCGAAGAGTCTCATTTTTTCTACGTCTTGTTGATTGGTAAAAGTAGTGGATGCCCCTGCGGCGCAGGCGGAGGCTAAAAGAGAGGCGGTTTTTCCATTAATTATTTCGTAATAAATGGATTCTTGTAGGTTTAGTTTTCTGGCTTTTTCTATCTGGAGTAATTCACCCTCACTCATGAGTCTTACTGCTTCAGATAAAATTCTAAGTACTTCATGATCCTTATTATTCAACGATAATAAAAGTCCTTTTGAGAGCAGATAATCGCCTACAAGAACAGCAATTTTGTTTTTCCAAAGTGCATTAATCGAAAAGAAACCACGACGTTCCATAGCGTCATCAACCACATCATCATGTACCAAGGTGGCGGTATGGAGAAGTTCTACCAGAGAGGCAGCTCTATAAGTGCTATCATTGACTTCACCGCCCAATCGGGCACTTAGCAATACGAACATGGGTCTTAACTGCTTACCTTTCCGTTTTACGATATACTGCATAATACGGTCTAATAAAGCCACCCTGCTTTTGACAGCTTCTCGGAAATGCCCTTCAAATTGAACCAGTTCCTCTGATATTACTTTTTTAGCTAATTCCATCGTTCTTAATAAGTTGCAATATAGCCATCGTAAGCAACAATCGGTTGCCGGATGCAGCGTTCTGCGTTGAAATTGAGTCTGGTATGAATATTGTTAGTGAAAAGATTAAACAATATATTTGTATAAATATTGCCGATTTGTTTCATAATATGTAAATTTGCAATGTTTCTCGAAGTAAAAGAAGTTCTTATTAAATATCAATCAATAATTATGGCAAGCAAAAAGAACATTTTAACACTGGCACTGATCGTTCTGATACAGTCGATCGGTATGGCTCAAACAGATTGGGGATGGGATTGGAAAGATACTTCCAAAATTTCTGTAAAGAAATTACCCCAGCATAATGAGTTTCTGAATAACCAGTACCCTTATCCGGCAGCTCCACGTAATCAGTGGGAATTAGGATTTGGTGTAGGTGCTTCATCTATTACAGGAGATATCAAATCTAAAACAGGGTTTGGTGCTACTGTTTCTTTGCGTAAAGCATTGAATCATACCTTTTCTGTAAGAACCGGCTTGACTGGTTTGTGGAATTCAGGTACAGCAAATGCTTTTCAGGCAGCAGTAGGTCGTCCTGATTACAAAAACAAAACTTACCAGTTAGGTGTTGATGTAATTGCATCATTAAACGCTGCCAGTCATTATCGCGGCAACCCTAAAACCAATGTTTACGTTTTAGCAGGTTATGCATTAAGTGCTTCTAACGTAATGTATAGAAGACCTGGGGGTGCACAGCCAGGTGGTTACAGCTTCTTCTACGGGTACAACCAAAATGAGGTTTTCCCCAATAGTCAAGCAGGTACCATCACAACATTTGGTGGCGCTACTATTAACGGAAGACAAGCATATACTCTTTACCATGGTCTTAATTTAGGTTTTGGTATTGCTTTCAAAATGAGCAAAAAAGTGAATATTGGTCTTGAACACAAATACACTTTCACAGTTCCTGGTTATGACTTTTTAGATGGAGTTAGAGCCGGTAACAATAATGATTATTTTGGCTTTACCAGTGCACGTGTGAATGTAAACATCGGTAATTCTTCTAAGAAAGTTCAGCCTTTGTGGTGGCTCAATCCAAACAACTTCGTTTATAGCGAGTTGAATTCTCCATCTCACATGAAGATGCCTAAAGTGGTTCTTCCTGATGCCGATAAAGATGGTGTTACTGATCAGTTTGATCTTGAGCCTAACACACCTGCTGGTGCTCCAGTTGATACACATGGTCGTGCGAAAGATACTGACGGTGACGGTGTTCCTGATTACAAAGACAAGGAACTGTTGACTGCTCAAAAATGTTTCCCTGTAAACAATGATGGTATCGGTACTTGTCCTGAGCCTGCATGTTGCAAAGAGATCAAAGACATGATCGCTAACATGAAGCCTGCAGAAGCTACACCTCAGTGTAACATCGGTAGCTTACCAAGCATTCAGTTCAAAGGAAAAGCAACACTTTCTAAGGATGCTCAAAACATTCTGACTGGTGTGGCTGCAAGAATCAATGCTAATCCGGCTTGTAATATTAAAGTAATCGGATACGGTGCATCAAGCAAAGCTGCTCAGCAGTTGAGCTGGGATCGTGTAAATGCAGTGATTAAATACTTGGTTGAAAAGCAGGGTGTTTCTGAAAATCGTTTCATCTTCACTTATGGTCAAGATGGCGATGCTAATACAGTTGATCTTCAAGGTACACTGGAAGCTGGTCCAAATACAGTACCTGCCCCACATCCAAATTTGAAAAGCAGAAACTAATCATTAGTTAGTTATCTATATAAAGAGGAGGCTGTATCAAAAGTCCGATACAGCCTCTTTTTATTCGGGTACCTGATGGAGAAAGTTTTCATTTAGGCGATTCTCAAAGCCTTCTTTTTACTTTTGAGACTTCCTCCTCTTTTTTTAGTCAATAGACCATAGTCCATGGTCCATGGACTATGGTCTATTGACTAAATCAAAATGAAGCTCTCCAAAATTTTGTAGGGATGATAATTTCAAATCAGCAGTCCCCCATCTTTCATCCTTTAGTTGAGACACATGTGGTACGATGACACATTTCATGCGGGCAGCTTTTGCTGCAATCAGTCCATTAAAAGAATCTTCAAAACAAATACAATTTGTAGGCGTGCTACCCAATAATTCTGCACAATTCAGGTATACTTGAGGATGTGGTTTTCCATATGCTAAATCTTCTGCAGAAGCTGTAGCATGAAGGTATTTGCTGATTCCCGCGATTTTGACAACCAGATCAATCAAAGAAGGGGGAGAAGAAGTAGCGAGACCAATTTTAAATGATTTGCGCTGGAAAAAGTCGAAAATATAATCTACTCCGGGCATGATTTTTCCTTTCTTTTCGATCTTATGTAATACCAGTTCCACTATTTTTTGTTCCGCACGTTTCATTTCGGGTTCACCAATATTAAAGTACTGAAACCACCATTGAACAAATTCCTTGGTTCTAAGTCCAGTTGTACTTTTATACTGCTCTTCCGTCATATTCACTCCATACTGTTGAAACAATTCGGTAGCGGCTTCATTCCAAAGCGGTTCACTGTCGATCAAAAGTCCATCAATGTCAAAAATCACCGTATTCAATTCCATAATTTGCTTTTACAGCGCAAAAGTATCTTTCCACTTCTATTTTTTGAACCTCTGGAGCTCATTTTTTGAACAATCACTTAACAATTTGATTACATTTCTTATTTTGCACGACTTGCCAACTATCAACCCTATGCGATTAACTGAACGCCTAAAGCATATTAAAGTTATCCGTTCGATTGTATACGCTGTTGTAGGAATCTTTTCTTACCCTGGTCTAGCTATCGTTAATAAGATAAAGATCGAAGGAACAGAGCATCTGGAGCGTTTACCCAGACAAAATGTATTGTTTGTCAGCAATCACCAGACTTATTTTGCAGATGTCATTGCCTTCATTCATATTTTTTGTGCAGTAAAATGGAGGAAACAGAATAAACTCGGACTTCCTTTTTATTTATTGAACCCGTTTACCAATGTATACTTTGTGGCAGCAGAAGAAACCATGAACGGGAACTGGTTAAGTCGTTTATTTAAGTTAGGTGGAGCACTTACTGTTAAAAGAACATGGCGAGCAGAGGGAAAAGAGGTTCAAAGAAATCGTGATGAGTCTGATACGCAGAAAATTGATGAGGCATTGGATAAAAGTTGGGTGATCACTTTTCCTCAGGGTACTACAAAACCCTTTGCTCCCGGAAGAAAAGGAACAGCCCATATTATCAAAAACAACCAACCGGTAGTAGTACCTGTTGTTATTAATGGATTTTGGAGAGCTTTTAATAAAAAAGGATTGGCATTCAAGAAAAAAGGCTCTGTGTTATCCATTCGATTCAAGGAACCCATGATCATTGATTATACCCAACCCATTGATGTTATTCTAGACCAAGTTATGGACGCGATAGAACAAAGCAAAGATTATATGCTCAAGGGAAGGCACCATTTATTAAGCGTTCTGGATAAGTAATGAGCACTAATCTTTAATAAAGAGTGCTTTCAGTTCATTGGCATCATCAGGCTTCATTTTGCCGGCTAGGATCAAGCGAATTTGTCTTCTTCTTAAAGCGCCATCAAACAATCGCTTTTCTTCCTCTGTTTCAGGAATCAATTCAGGCACTCTCCTTGGTTTTCCGTTTGGGTCTAATGCAACAAAAGTGAAGAAGGCTTCATTGCTCTCATATTTATATTGATGTAGCAGATCCTCTCCCCATACTTTGATATGGATTTCCATGGAAGTATTGAATGCGCGACAAACCTTGGCTTCAATATGTACCACATTTCCCAATTTGATAGGATTTTTAAAGCTTAAGTTATCTACAGATGCGGTCATACTAGGTGTATTGCAATGTCTGCCTGCAGCAATACCCGCAGCAATATCCATCCAGTACATCAAACGACCACCCATTAGATTTCCGAAAGTATTGGTATCGTTCGGGAGTACCAATTCGTTCATGATGGTAAAACTCTCACTCACTTTTTTCCCTTCCATGATTGTTTAAATTTCGTCAAAGATAAGGTAGAAGGGGGAGTCCTTGAAGAAGGACTGTGAATGATGTGTATGCGCTTACTAGATAATGATGTATGCTAACTTTGATAGATATTGATCATTAACATCAGCGCCAATTCCGTAAGCATCAGTTAGTTGCAGCTCCATGCCTGCATATGAGACGCCTCCTTTTACAGGGTCTTCTTGATGTCCTAGTAAACAGGTATCTAAATCATAGAATTTAATATTCTCCATAGCCATTGCAAAATGTACTTTAGCGGTGAGTGCTATTCTGCTTTCTAACATGCCTCCTAACATACACTGAATATGATGCTGTTCAGCTATTTCATTGATACGTATCGCTTCTCGGATGCCCCCGCTTTTTGCAAATTTGATATTGATATAATGACAAGCATTGTTTCTAATAATTCTTGCTGCATCATGATGCGTAAACACGCTTTCATCAGCCATAATGGGTATGGGAGATATTTTACAAAGCTCAGGCAATAAGTGATCATTCCATTTTCGCATGGGCTGTTCACAGAACTGAATATCGTATTGCCCCATTAAAGTCAAAGCAGTGACTGCATCCTCAAAAGACCAACCCTGATTGGCATCGATTCTTAGAATAATGGTATCTCCAATAGCATTTCTTATTTTTTTGATACGTTCTATATCAGTAGCAACATCTTTACCCAATTTCACTTTGATCATATGCACACCTCTTTGCTTAAAGGAAAGAGCAGTTTCAGCCATTGTTTCCGGATCAGCAATACCAATGGTAAGATCACTTTCAATACTTTTTTGCTGACCACCTAAAAACTGATAGAGTGGTTGTTTTGCATGTTTTGCTGAGATATCATACAGTGCTAGATCAAAAGCACTTTTGGCAGTGTAATTGCCGGCTGTAAAAAGGTCTAATTCATGCAAACGCTCATCTATTGATAATGGATCTTTTCCTTTCCAAAGTTTGGCAAAATCTTTTGCCATTTCATAGCAAGTGGCTTGCGTTTCTGCAGCGATCATGGGAAAGGCAGAACATTCACCCACTCCAGTGATACCCTCACTGGTATGTACTCTTATGAAAATATTCTGCGCATAATGCATGGTGCCTGTAGCGATCGTAAAGGGCACCATGGGAATAGAATACTTATAAATCTCTGTTTCTGTAATGGTCATTTGCGAATTTCTGAAATTATCGCAAATACTTTTCACATTTCTTCCAATAAGCGAAGAAAGAAGGATAGTATCCTGTTACTTCAGGAAACATCCATTTTCTGGGTTCTTGAATTCCTTTATAATGTTGGGTGATTGGGTGTTCTTTGTAATAAATTGTGGCGTTAGAAAATTTTTCTTGTAATGATTGAAATGATCCTGTAAATAATTTGATATGAGGGATGTTTTGTTTCGCCAAATCGATGATAAATGATAATACTTTTTCGCTGACAGGATATTTCTCAAAATGAGTAGGTTCTAATAAAAGAATTCTTTGTCCGGGCTCTCCCTGATGCCATTCAGGGTCCAGTTGATAACCATTGTAAACAAAGACATTCTTTTCATGCTCATCGATCCGATCAGATTCAGGCAAAACGGTTGCTAAGGATAGTGTATTTTTTTCTTTTAGTATTTCCGGGACTTCTAAATCTTCAAAAGCATCATATGGTACAGAAAGAAAACTGTTCATTTGATTGGTTCCTGTATACTTGTTGATATTTTCTTGATTTGCCACATATTTTTTACTGCTAAAACTTCCCGCTACCCATTGCCAGCTTAAAGCGTTACTGGCAAGATCTCCATCCAATAAATGATAGTACATCCATTGTGATGGTAATCGCCAATGTGCTTTTCCAATATTACAACTCAGCATGGAAGTATACATACGAAGATGGTTGTGCATGTATCCGGTTGCATATAAAGTTTCAATACCCTTGTCTATTGCTTGTATTCCTGTTGCAGCTTTTAAAACAGCAACAGGCATTTGAAAATGATTGACTTGAGGCTGCTCTTGTTTAAGATCTGAAAAGATAAGATCGCCTTTAGCTTGCCATACACGTTGATAATATTCTCGCCAAGCCAGTTCCTGTAATAGTTTTTCTGATTGATAGGCAGTGTGTCGTTCTAATATGGATGATTGAATTTGCGATAAAGAAATGACACCTCTTGATAAATAAGGAGACAGTCTTGTAACAGCCCCCGTTAAGAAATTTCTTGTCTTGGCGTAAGCTATGGGATTGATTGCTGCAATATGGTTTTGAATAACTGATAATTCTGTAGGGAATGTTTGATTACTCATATTCTAATCAGTTTATGCGCTCTAAGGGTGTCTAGTGTCAATGGGTCTCCTTCATTGAGATTTTTATATTGTACTACATTACACAGAAATCCGGTATGATCGCCACCGGGAAAACTGCTGATAGTGCTCAATAATATGACTGCTAAAGCATCTTTTAAAACAGGAAATCCATTCCATTCTGTGATGAGTTTTCTTTTTTCTAATCGCTCTATCTTATTGAATTGATGTCCCGATTTTTTACCTAATAAATCTACCAGTCGGTATTGTTTTTCGGATAGCAGTTGTAGAACAAACTCCTTATGACCTACAACATTCTCCAATGTCTTAGTGCCTTCATAAATACCACAAACAAAACGTTTTGGGTTCATGCTGATCTGGTTGGCGTAAGTAATGATATGCATATTGAAATTCCCTTTCCCATCCTTGCTAGAGATGGAATAAACAGGAAGATTCACTCGATTCCAGGGTCTTTTTGGCATACATGATTTTTTGAGTAGTGATTAAGCAAGAGAAGCCAGAAATATTTCAGCTGTTTTCAAATGTTCCTGCTTTTTTTCTTCTTTCATTTTATCAAAAGTTTTAACGAGCATTCCCAGCCTGGGATTTTGTAAAAAAAAATCTCGATGCACATGCATGAAACGCCAGAACAATCCATCCCATACTTGTTGCCAATTTCCTTTTTCATAGTTGCTCATTTTCATGATGTAGTTACTGCCACTGATATAAGGCTTGGTAGTCATGAGTCCGCCATCAGCAAATTGCGTCATACCATATACATTCGGAACCATCACCCAATCATAGGAATCAATAAAGAGCTCCATAAACCAGCGATATACTTCATCGGGATCAAACTCGCAGAGTAACATAAAATTTCCCAAGATCATCAAACGTTCAATATGATGGGCATAACCACTTTTTAATACTTTCTTGATGACGTCATCAACAGGTACTATGCCGGTAGTTCCTGTCCAAAATGATGCAGGTATTTTTCTTGTAAAACCCCAGTAGTTACGAGTTCTTTGTTTCACATTCTCACGTTGATACACGGCCCTAATGAACTCCCGCCATCCAAGTACCTGTCTGATAAATCCTTCCAAAGAATTTAGAGGGATGTCTTGTTGACTACCGGTTTCCAAAGCAGACTCGATGATGGTATTCGGATCCAGTAAGCCAATATTCAACATTGGGGTAAGAACGCTATGATGTAAAATAGAAGCACCTTTCACCATGGCATCTTCATAAGGGCCAAACAATGCAAATCTATCTTTAAAAAAAGCCTGTAGCCATTGTTGTGCTTCGGAATGTGTAACAGGATAAAAGTGAGGCGAATCACCAAAAGGGTTTCCTGCATTACCCGGATTATTCGGGTAATGTTTTTGAATATAATGGATGGCTTCTTCTACGTATGGATTGATAGAGGGAAATGGGTGATAGGGTTCCGGTGTATTCTTGGGATATTTTTCTCGGTTATCTGTGTCAAAAGTCCATTTACCACCGAGGGCTTGTCCTTGATCTGTTAGCAGTATATTTCTTTGTTTTCTTTGATGGATATAAAAATCAGTCTGGAAATAGCTTTTCTTACCGACAAAATATTCATTGATTGCTTCTGGGGTATTAATGAAGTTGGGATTGTGATAAAGGAACAATTCAATATCATTTTTTTCACAAGCGTGTTGTATTCGTTTCAGCAACCACTCATCTGTTGGGTCTGTAACATGTATGGTACGGATGCCTTTTTGTGCCAGTACAGGAATGCATTGACGGATATCGGCATTGGGGTCGGTTGCAGAAATATAAGATACTGTAAATCCTTTTTTGATTAACACTTCGGCATATGCTTTCATTGAAGCCCGATGTAAAATGAGTTTTTGTTGATGGAATGAATATTGGTTGAAAAAAAGAAATTCCTCTATGAGGTACACTTCTCTTCTTGTAGCAAGTGCTTTGTTTTTTTCGAATAATTGATGTGGAAACAGCAGTGATATTTCGGCATTCATACTGGTATCCAAAACAAAATGAGCCGCTTATTGTTTATAAACCCATAAATTCTTGTTATGGAATCACTGAAAGGCAAAAAAGTATTGTTGATAGGCGCCTCAGGAGGCATTGGTATGCGATTGGCCAAATTACTGACCGGCTCAGGTGCTATCGTATTCATAACAGGAAGAAACCGGGAAAAATTAGCGGTAGCCGGTGAGCAGGCGGGTATTCCTTCGAACAGACAATTTCAGATGGATTTAACTCATGAAGCAGCTGTCTATGATACCATTGGTGTCATTCAACAAGATGGTCCGATAGATATCCTGATCAATGCGGCAGGAATCGGTATTATTAAGTCGATGGATACACTAACCACTGAGGATTTTATCAACACTCTTCAGGTGAACTTAATTGGCAGTTTTTGGGTAACCAAGGCTGTTTTGGCGGCTATGAAAGAAGCGAAAAAAGGGTTGATCATTCATATTCCCGGGGTATTGGGAAAAGTCCCTATGGCCGGTGCTGCCGCCTATAGTGCCAGTAAATATGGACTTGTGGGGATGATGCAAAGTATTCGTGAGGAGCTGAAAAGGACAGAAATACGTATCACCAATTTATTTTTAGGAGGTGTGGATAGTCCTTTCTGGGATACCATTGATCTTCGGGTTCAACGTGATAAGATGGTAGTAGCCGAAGAGGCAGCCAAAGCCATATGGTTCCTTTGTCAGCAGCCGGCCAGTGGAGTAGTTAGCGAAATGGTATTACAGCCGTTCAACCATCAGGCTATTTAATCGTCAGTTCTTCTTTTGCTGTATAAAATCTTTTTTTTAAACGTTACAGCACCGATATTCGCAGTACGAACGAATGTTAGCAATGAATATCTCTTTTGACAATACCGAGAATGCTTTCGAATACAAATCGAACAAGGAACTGAAAAGTGCAAAATTCCTATTCAGTACCATGGGTTATCCCTGGTTTGTACAATTGGGTACGCGGCTAACACCCTTTATCATGAAAACAGGATTGCCCGTACATGGTATCATCCGTAAAACAATTTTCAAACAATTTGTAGGTGGAGAAACACTGGAAGAAACAGCAGGTGTGGGAGCTGTATTGGGAAAATATGGTGTTCAGGTGATTTTAGATTATGGGGTGGAAGGAAAAGAAGGAGAAGACAGTTTCGATCATGCCACTGAAGAATTTATTCGCGTCATCAATTATGCTGCTACGCAAACCAATATTCCATTTATCAGTATAAAAGTTACCGGACTCGCTCGTTTCGCTTTATTACAAACACTCAATGAAGCTCCTCGTTTACGCAGTGGTATTCATGATCATGAAGCCGAAATTGATGAATGGGACAGGGTTCGGGAACGTATGTATGCCATTTGTGAGATTGCATCTGAAAAAAATATCGGTGTATTGGTAGATGCGGAAGAGAGTTGGATACAAGATCCAATCGATAGACTTACCATGGAAATGATGGAGATCTTTAATAAGGGAAAAGTAGTGGTGTATAATACCATTCAATTGTATCGTCACGATCGTTTACATTTCCTGAAACTTTCTCATCAGATCGCACAACAAAAAGGGTTTAAGCTGGGGGTTAAGTTGGTTCGTGGTGCCTATATGGAAAAAGAACGGGCAAGAGCCAAAGAAATGGGTTATCCTTCTCCTATACAACCCGATAAAGAAGCTTCAGATAAAGATTATGATTTGGCAGTACGTTACTGTATTGATCATTTAGATCAAATTGCTGTAATTATTGCTTCACATAATGAAGCTAGTAACTTATTGACGGCTGAATTATTGGATCAAAAAAATATACCACATAACCATCCACATATACATTTTTCTCAGTTATATGGGATGAGCGATAATATCACATTTAACCTTGCCAAAGAGGGGTTTAGTGTGAGCAAATACCTGCCTTTTGGTCCTATTAGAGATGTTATTCCCTATTTGATGCGTCGTGCACAGGAAAATAGTAGTGTTAGTGGACAAACAGGTCGCGAATTGTCATTGATAAAAAGAGAGTTGGCACGCAGAAAATCAGCGTAGAATTCACAGCTTCTCAACATTCCTAATTTTACCGGATATCGTAGTCTGCCATGACGTATTTTGCGCTCATGCAGCAATATCATCAATTACTCCAGCATATTCTTGATCATGGTACCCAAAAAACCGATCGAACCGGAACAGGTACGATCAGTTGTTTTGGTTATCAAATGAGATTTGATTTACAAAAAGGGTTTCCGTTGGTCACCACCAAAAAACTGCACCTAAAAAGTATCATTTATGAATTGCTTTGGTTCTTACAAGGAGACACTAATATCAAATACCTGAATGATCATGGTGTGAGTATTTGGAATGAGTGGGCTGATGAGAAAGGAGAGTTAGGACCTGTGTATGGAAAACAATGGCGAAGCTGGGAGGGAGCTGATGGAAAAGTTACTGATCAGATTTCAGATCTGATTCAACAAATCAAAAAAAATCCGGACAGCAGAAGATTGATCATCAGTGCGTGGAATGTAGCGGATCTTCCTAAGATGGCTTTAATGCCTTGTCATACTTTATTTCAGTTTTATGTAGCGGATGGCAAACTGAGTTGTCAGTTATACCAGCGTAGTGCGGATGTATTTTTAGGTGTACCATTCAATATTGCATCTTATGCATTGCTTACTATGATGATTGCACAGGTTTGTGATTTACAATATGGTGATTTTGTTCACAGTTTTGGTGATGCCCATTTGTACAACAATCACATCGAACAAGCCAAGTTACAATTGAGCAGAACTCCCTATGATTTACCTACCATGAAGTTGAACCCATCCGTGAAAGATATTTTCAGTTTCCAATTTGAAGACTTTACATTGGAAAATTACCAGTGTCACCCGCATATTAAAGCACCGGTAGCGGTCTAGAAAAAAGAGAAATATTGAATAATAAATAAAAAATAAAGAAGGCAATTAAATAAACGGTAGTGTCAATCTGATATCTGCCATCCACCATAAAAGGTACTATCTTTAATCATGATCGTTTCTATCATTGTTGCAGCTGCTACCAATCATGGGATTGGTAAGAACAACCAATTGTTGTGGCATTTACCGAAGGATCTTCAGTTCTTTAAAAAGATCACTTGGGGGATGCCTGTGGTGATGGGTAGAAAAACTTTTGAGTCATTATCAGGTAAGCCATTACCCGGTCGTTTGAACATTGTGATTACAAGACAAAGAGATTGGAAACCCGAAGGGATCGTAGTAGTACATTCTTTGAAGGATGCTTTATTTGTTGCCCAATCGGCTGATTATAAGGAAGTTTTTGTAGTCGGTGGTGGTGAGATTTACAAAGAAGCTTTACCCATGGCACATAAAGTATACCTTACCAGGGTTCAAGCTGAGCCTGAAGCGGATACTTTTTTTCCGGAACTATCTGCAGATTGGCAATTGGTATTTGATGAACCTTATCCTGCAGACGCTAAACATGCATTTGCTTTTACCTTTCAACGCTGGGAGCGATCTTAAAATTGAACAGCATGGCTTTCATTGAAATTGCATTTGCTGTTACTGCACCCTTTTTGATCTTGTTGTCTTGGTGGAAACAATTTCCTTATCATGCTTATGCAAAAGCACTGCTCGCTGCAACTTGTCTCATCACCATTGGGTATGCTGTTTTTTTAGTGCAGCAACTGATAGATATGGCACAATTAGCGCAAGAACTCATCAAACAATCAGGAATCAAAATGGAGGATCTGCCACCGGTAGAACCGGATGCATTTTTTTATCGATTGATGAGTATGATTATTCTGCCTTGGTTATTTCTCATTCGTAAGTGTAGAAATACACCTTGGTTGGCCATTATTCTCTTAGTAGTAATTTTCTCCGGAGGTACAGGATCATGGAACAATTATAATTTACTTTTTAAAGTGCTGCATTATCTATGTCTTCTTTGTGCTGTTTATGCCTTACTTTGGTTGCTTAAGGAACTGCCTTTTCAAAAAAGGAGGAAGAAGAGATTCCATAAAATTTCCTGATCTATGTATTCACCTATTCAACGGGCAAGTAAATATCTGTATTACTATATAACAGCCAAAAATGGTAAAGGTCATGGTGTACATTCTCCTTTTGTGTTTGATTTCATTCAGCATGTTTTAAATGATGATCGATATTTTTATGCGTATCAGCCCATTGAGAACGTTAGAAAGTTGATGCTGAATGATACTCGAGTTTTATCTGTGGAAGATTTTGCTACAGGATCAAGAACTGGTGTAACCAATCAAAGAACTGTTTCTTACTTTGCAAAGTCTGCATTGAAGTCTGTTAAATTCGGACAATTATTATTCAGGATCATCGATCATTATGCACCCGAATATTTACTTGAATTGGGCACTTCTTTAGGAATTACGAGTGCGTATTTAGCCATGGCCAATCCTTCGGCAACATTAACAACTATGGAAGGGTCTACTGCTATTGCTGCTGTTGCAAAAGAGAATTTTCAAAAACTGGGCATAAAAAATATTCGCCTCATTGAGGGTGATTTTGATCATACATTACCAGCGTGGCTTGAAAATAAACCTATCATTGATTTTGCATTGATAGATATAAATCTCCGGTACGCGTCTACCATCCATTATTTTTACCAGTTACTTGACCATACGCATGAATATAGTATGCTCATTTTTGATCATATTCATGGGAGTGCTGAAATGGAAAAAGCATGGGATGAGATTCAGCAACATCCGGTCGTAACCTTAACAATCGATCTATTCTTTATTGGAATTGTTTTCTTTCGTAAAGAGTTCAAAGTAAAACAGCATCTGGCGATCCGTTTTTAAAAGCAGCTATCTTTTAGACGAAACGGTCTCACAAATTGAGGTATGGAAATCCTCGTTTGCCACTAATTAAAAAATAGCTTAAATTGAAACATGATTCTTGGTATACTCAATGAAACAAATGATAAACGGGTATCACTCTTACCTGAACAAGCAGAAGTGCTAACAAAGCAAGCAATTACTGTATGGACGGAATTGGGTGCCGGAATACAAGCTTTTGCTGATGACAATAACTATGTGGCTAAAAATGCTTCGCTGAAAGCAAGAGCAGAAATTTTACAACAAGCCGATCTAATTCTGACGATTCATCCGCTTTCTTCAGAAGAAATCATGCAGCTAAAATCAGGTGCTATTCTGGTAGGTGTATTTCAACCCTTATTTCATGTGGCACTAATGAAGCAACTGGCTTCGAAAATGATCACTGTCTTTAGTCTCGACATGATACCTCGAACTACCCGTGCACAGAGCATGGATGTGTTGAGTAGTCAGGCCAATATTGCAGGATATCGGGCAGTATTACTAGCTGCAACACTTTCCCCTCGATATTTTCCCATGTTCATGACGGCTGCCGGAAGTATTCCTCCGGCAAAGGTTTTAATCATTGGGGCAGGCGTGGCAGGATTGCAAGCCATAGCTACCGCAAGAAGACTCGGGGCAGTGGTGGAAGTATCTGATACAAGACCTGCTGTGAAAGAAGAAGTAATGAGTTTAGGCGCTAAATTCATAGAGATAGAAGGCGCTGCAGATGCTTCTAAAGCCGGCGGTTATGCCGTTGAACAATCTGAGGAATATAAACAAAGACAACAGGAAAGATTAGCGGCATCCGTTGCTAAGTCTGACATCATCATAACTACTGCACAGATACCCGGGGAAAAAGCGCCACTACTCATCAATGAAACCATGTTGAATAGTATGAGACCCGGAAGTGTAGTCATTGATTTAGCTGCTGCAACCGGAGGTAATGTATTTGCTACCCAAAACAATGCAACCATTATGCACAATGGTATTACTATCATGGGTAATAGTAATTTGGCAGCGGATATGCCATGGGATGCCAGTAAACTGTATGGAAAAAATGTGTTGAATTTCTTACAACTCATCATTACCAAAGAAGGGAATATAACATTGAATTTTGAAGATGATATTGTGAAAGGATGTTGTATTACACATGCCGGGAGTATAGTGAATGAGCGAGTGATGAGTAGTGAATAGTCGGTAGTGAATAGTGAGTAAGTTTTTTGATTGTCTATACCACTCACTATTCACTACTGACTACTCACAACAGACTCAACAACCGTTAAAAATGAAATTATAATCATGGAAACAATATTAAACTGGATACAATCTCACATCGATATTATTTACATCGTGATATTATCTGTGTTTTTGGGTATTGAGGTAATCGGAAGAGTACCCAGTGTTCTTCATACACCTTTAATGAGTGGTGCCAATGCAATACACGGAGTAGTGATTATTGGGGCCATTATTGTAATGGGAAAAGTAGAGCCAGGTAATTATGTTGCATTGATCATTGGATTTTTAGCAGTTGTCTTAGGTACATTGAATGTGGTAGGAGGTTTTGTGGTGACAGACCGAATGTTAGAAATGTTTAAAAAGAAAAAATAATACTGTTCTTAAAACAGTACGAAAATAGATGCCATGGAATTAAGTCTGCTTACAGTTTGTTACCTCATTGGATCTCTGACCTTTATCATTGGTCTAAAAATGTTGTCACATCCCGATTCTGCAAGAAAGGGAAATCTCGTAGCGGCAGTTGGTATGACCATTGCCATTTTCGGAACCATCTTTTTGTATGAGGAAGAAGGAAAAAAATTGGGTAATTACAGCTGGATTTTCGGCGGTCTTTTTTTGGGAACCATTATTGGCGTTTTGGCAGCCAAAAAAGTGAAAATGACTGCTATGCCGGAAATGGTGAGTCTATTTAATGGGATGGGTGGAGCTTGTGCAGCTTTGATATCAGTAAACGAGTTTGGACATATCTCTGATATGTTCGCAGTTCCAGTAATAGATACTCCGGGATGGCATACAACCGTTATACCCCTTAGCATGGCTGGTACTTTAATCACAATCTTTCTGGGTTTGATTATTGGTGCAGTTTCTTTCGCCGGAAGTATGATTGCTTGGGGCAAGCTCAATGGAAAAATAAAAGACTTCGCATTTCCCGGACAGCAAATTTTTAACCTGGTACTATTAGCAGCTACATTGATAACAGCAGGTTATTTGGTCTTTAACTTGCATCCCAATAATACTTTTCTGTTTTATGTGATTGCTGCAGCTGCATTGATCTATGGAATACTATTTGTACTGCCTATTGGTGGTGCTGATATGCCTGTTGTGATCTCTTTATTGAATTCTTTCACAGGTGTAGCTGCTGCTTGTGGGGGCTTTTTATATGATAATCAAGTAATGCTTACCGGTGGCATCCTTGTTGGTGCAGCCGGTACCTTATTGACGATCCTGATGTGTAAAGCCATGAACAGGAGTCTGACCAATGTATTGATCGGTTCATTTGGTGGATCTGCATCAGGAGCCGGTACTGCCAAAGGTCCTCAAGGTAATTACAAAGAAATATCATTGTCTGACGCCGCTGTGTGCATGTGTTATGCCAACAAAGTCATCATAGTGCCCGGTTATGGATTGGCAGTTGCACAGGCGCAGCACGTTTGTCATGAGTTAGAGAAATTATTGGAAGAAAAAGGAGTAAATGTCAGTTATGCCATTCACCCGGTGGCCGGCCGTATGCCCGGACACATGAACGTTTTATTGGCTGAAGCAGATGTGAGTTATGATAAACTACAAGAAATGGAACAAGCCAATGACGAATTTAAAACGACCGATGTGGTACTGATATTGGGAGCCAATGATGTAGTGAACCCTGCTGCTAAGACAGACCCGGCTTCACCTATTTATGGTATGCCTATATTAGAAGTGGAACAGGCAAAAACTGTAATCGTCAATAAGCGCAGTATGAAACCCGGCTATGCGGGTATCGAAAATGAATTATTCTTTCAGCCTAAAACCTCTATGTTATTTGGTGATGCCAAAGCAGCATTGCAAAAACTGGTTGCTGAGATAAAGTCATTGTAAGGATTTATGATGGCTTGCTTACTTTTGCAACATGACTTTACCGCCTGATTTGATTCAATCGCTTCAATCTGTCAAAGGATTTCGGGAATCTTCTTTCAAGGGGGTTCATGAATCCGGCGAGCAGGTAACAGCTATTCGGTTGAATCCGGCAAAGAAATCATCTACAAGTCATTCTTTTATAGGCCAACCTATTCCTTGGTGTCCTTTAGGCATTTACCTGGATGAACGACCATCCTTCACATTAGATCCCTCTTTTCATGCAGGGGCTTATTATGTTCAGGATGCAAGTAGCATGTTTTTATGGGAAGTAATTGCTCAATCGGTGCCGGATCCTCAAAATAAAAAAGTGTTAGACCTTTGTGCTGCACCGGGTGGAAAGTCTACTTTACTTGCTTCTTATTTTAGAGATGGATTATTGGTAAGTAATGAAGTCATTAAATCGAGAGCCAGTATTTTGGTCGAAAACTTAACCAAATGGGGGAATAGTAATGTTATAGTTACGAATAATGATCCTGCTCATTTTACTCAAGCTGGAATCACATTTGATGTAATTGTGGTAGATGCACCTTGTAGTGGTAGTGGGTTGTTTCGAAAAGATCCGGATGCCATTGCAGAGTGGAGTTTAGATCATGTGCAACATTGTAGTCTGCGTCAACAAAGAATATTGAATGATATCATTCCATCATTAAATGAAAATGGTTTACTGATTTATGCAACTTGCTCTTATTCTCAAGAAGAGGATGAAATGATTGTAGATTGGTTAATGTCTTCCGGAGAATTTGAAGCATTAGCTGTTAATATTCCCAAAGACTGGAATATTGTTGAAACTTTTTCAGAAAAAAACAATGCGCCATGTTATCGTTTTTATCCGGATCAACTCAAAGGAGAAGGTTTTTTCATCGCTGCTTTTAGAAAGAAAAGTCCTGCCACTGCGGTTGGTAAAGGCAAATCTGCATCATTGAAATTGCCACAAAAGCAAGAACTCGAACAAGTACGGGCTTTCTTATCGATTGCAGAAAGTTTTTTTGTTTTTAAACAGGGCGATCAGTTTCGATTCATTGATGAGAAGTGGCATCATGATCTCCAACAATTAGCAAGTAATTTATACATACGTAAAGCCGGTGTAGGAGTAGGTGAACTCAAAGGAAAAGATATGATTCCTGCACATGAGTTGACCATGAGTACGCTGCCTTTGCATCATTTTAATCAGGTATCTGTAAATACAGAAGAAGCACTTAAATATTTAAGAAGACAAGACCTTTACCTCGACTCTTCAAAAGGGTGGAATCTGGTCATGTATGAAAGTTTGCCATTGGGTTGGATCAAATCACTTCCCAATCGCATCAATAACTACTATCCACAAGAGTGGCGTATTTTAAAACAATAATCAACATTGATTAATACGACTTTCAATGACTTGTAAAGCCTTAAATCCTTACATTTGCCACTCTTTGTACATGCAAATGGCTATGAAAAAAGGATTCATTTTTATTGGAATGCTGTTGTTATGCTTTTGTGTAATTGCACAGCAGAAACTGGTATTGAAAGGGAAGTCCAACGCTATGTATATCGAACATAAAGTTGGCGAAAAAGAATCCTTGTCATCCATCGGACGCATCTATGGATTAACTGCTTCTCAACTTTCACGTTTTAATGGAAGAAGTCCGTCTTCGGTATTGTCAAAAGGTAGTACACTGAAGATACCTTTAAGCATCGATGATATCTCGCAGAAAACGGGAACACCTGTTTATCATACGGTTGTAAAAGGGGATAATTTTTTTAAGATCAGTCAACGGTATAACAAAGTGCCTGTAAGCCGACTAAAAATTTGGAATAAATTAGGTGCCGCGGGAGTGAAAAATGGACAGGAATTGGTGGTAGGTTATATCAAAACAAACAGCGATCAGCCATCTCTCGTATCAACACAAAAAGAAACAGTAACGGAAAGAGTAGTTAAGACTCCTGTTGTAACAGATATGGCAACAAAATCACAAGTATCTGAGCAATCCAAAACAGTTCTTATAAAAGAAAAGGAAGCGCAGCCTGTTTTTCATAAAGACCTTGATGAAAAAAATAATACTTCGTCCGTTAATAATGCCTCACTATCTGATGAAGGTTTTTTTGCTTCTCTTTATGATAGAGATGATCTGACATTGGTACAACAGTATCGTTCTGGTGATGCAGCTACTTTTAAAACCATTAGTGGGTGGACAGACAGAAAATATTATGTATTGATCAATGATATCAAACCCGGTACGATTGTTCGGATTACGGCATCCAATAATAAAAGTATTTGTGCTAGGGTTCTTTCACAATTGCCGGTTACTAAGGGTGATGAAGGGTTACTATTACGTATGAATAATGCAGCAGCATCGGCATTGGGCATCAAAGATGAAAAGTTTACTGTTACACTTACTTTTTTTGAATAAATGATGTTGGTATGAAAGATTTCTTACTTAAGTTTTGTTGCTTTTTTATGTGGGTATTACTATTTGCTTGTGAAAGTAATGGACAGGGTAATCTGAGTATATCCGTTGCTGAATTTGAAGCAAAATTCAATTCCAATAATTATCAGATACTCGATGTGAGAACTGCCGGAGAATTTAAAGCAGGTTATTTGAAAGGAGCTCTTCAGGCAGATTGGCTCAATAAAAAGGAATTCGAGGAGCGTACTCAATACTTGAATCCACAGAAACCTTTGTTAGTGTATTGTGCTTCAGGAGTAAGAAGTGAACAGGCTGCGAAATGGTTATTAAAAAAAGGATTCAAAGAAGTCTATAATTTGAAAGGTGGAACATCGGCATGGCAAGTGTCTGGAAAAAAACTAGAGGCTTCTCAAGCAGTAACTCAGTTAAGTATAAGTGAATTTGAGAAAAAAATTCAATCAGGTGTTGTATTGATTGATGTAGGAGCAGAATGGTGTCCACCTTGTAAAAAGATGGAACCTGTGATTCATCAACTACAAACTGAGCTTGCAGACAAATTTACATTGGTAAAAGTAGATGGTGGTAATGATATTGAAGTAATGAAACATATCAAAGCTGATGCACTTCCTACTTTTATCATTTACAAGAACGGAAAAGAGGTTTGGAGAGATTTTGGGATTGTTTCAAAGGAAGTTCTACAATCAAAACTTGTGCAGTAATATCTAATGAGGACGATATCCTCTCAGGAAATCATTGATCGACATTCTTTTCTTTCCCTCCAGCTGTAGATCTAACACATGGATATATCCGTCAGCAGTAGCAAATTTTAAAAAGCTTTTACCATCTGTAAATACAGTACCTGCTGTGTGTTGATGTTGTTCATGTTCTGTAGCACTCTTGTATATTTTTAACACCTTTCCATCCAATTTCGTCAAAGCACCTGGAAAAGGGGATAGACCGCGGATCAGGTTATGAATATCTATTGTAGAACGATCCCATTTAATGACACAAGTTTCTGTGAAAATTTTGGGAGCATGTTTTAGTAGGACATTTTCACTTAAAACATCTTGTGGCTTTTCTTTAAGGGAATCATTTTTGAATCCATTGATTGTTTCTAACAGTAGGTCGGCTCCAATAAGTTTCATTCGGTCATGCACTTCGCCTGCTGTCTCATCTTCACCAATGGGAAATGAACGTTGTAAGAGGATATTGCCGGTATCAATTTCATGCTTTAGTTTAAAAGTGGTAACACCGGTTTCTTTTTCACCATTGATCACAGCCCAATTGATAGGTGCAGCACCTCGATACTGTGGTAATAAAGAGCCATGAAGATTAATAGTACCCATTGGAGGCATATTCCATACCACTTCCGGCAACATGCGAAATGCTACTACAATTTGTAAATCGGCTTTTAATTCTTGAAGTGCTTGGATAAAATCAGGATCTTTTAATTTGATCGGTTGCAGTAACCGTAACCCATGCGCAACAGCATACTGTTTCACGGCACTTTCATGCATTTTAAGCCCTCTACCTGCAGGTTTATCAGGAGCAGTAACAACAGCTATAATATCATATCCTCTGTTTACAAGTGCATCAAGTGATGCTACTGCAAATTCAGGTGTACCCATGAAAATGATGCGCATGTGTGAAATGTGATAAGTGAAAGGTGAAAAGTGAAAGGTGAAACAGTATTTTCACCTTTCACTTTTCACTCATTTTTGTTATTCAAAATCTCTATACAGTAAATACTTCTTTCTGATTTTTTTAAACTCGGTAATTTCGGGTGCCCAGCTGTCTCTGATTTCTTTTTCAGTTTTTCCGGCTTTGATTTGATTCATTAATGCATCAGATCCTGCGAGTTTGTTGAAAAAATAATCGGTGGGACGATCACTCTTGGGTTTAATGAAAAAGTTCTCTTTATCAGGGAATAGTTTGTAAGCTTCCAACAGGTATTTCAGCTGGATTTTATTATCAACATTCTTCAATACTTGGTCGTTTGTACCAAATAGATTCCATCCATAACACTGTTTGTCTTTTAGTTTTGGCTCTTTGGCTCCATCGCGACTAATAGGCGTAAACGCGTACATGCTTTTGGGTAAATAAGGATGACCAAAAATTACAAAAGGATGTTCTGTGCCGCGTCCTTCACTCAATACAGTTCCTTCAAAAAAACAAGTGCTGGCATACCAGTAAATAGAAGCCATATCCGGTAAGTTAGGAGAGGGCTTTACAGGTAATGTGTATTTGCTTTTATGATCATAATTTTCATTTTTGATGACTATGAAATGAAAAAGTGTATCGCGTGAATTTTCTGCTCTGCGATAATAGTCATAGCGTTCATTGGCTTTGGGTGATAACCATTTTTCTCCGGCAAGCATCATGGCATATTCTCCAATGGTCATACCATAAACAATAGGTATGGGCTGCATGCCTACAAAACTCTTGTATGCTGTATCCAATACAGGACCATCTACATAAAATCCATTTGGATTTGGACGATCCAATATCATCAATGGTTTACCATGTTCAAATGCTGCATCCATGAACTCTTGTAAGGAAGAGATATAGGTATAAAATCGCGTTCCTACATCTTGAATATCAAAGAGTAAAACATCTACATCCGCTAGGTCTTCGGCACTGGGCTTTCTTTTTTTACCATATAAAGAAATAACGGGGATGTCCAGTTGAGGGTCTGTATAGGTATCTACTTTTTCTCCGGCATCAGCATCTCCTCTGAAACCATGTTCAGGACCAAATACTTTTGCGATCTTAATCCCTAAAGTATATAAACTATCTACCAAATGTTTTTTGCCAATGGTGGCAGTATGATTGGCGAAAATGCCGACCCTCTTCCCTCGAAGAAGGGGTAAATACACTTCTGTACGAAAAGCTGCTGGTGTTACAGGGGTCTCTTCTATTTTTTCTTGCTTGTTTCCAATACCGGATTTAGGCTGGGCAATAGTTGTAGAGGAAAAAGCCAAGACCAGTAAAACATATAAAACTTGCTTCATACAGACATTTTTGAAGCCCGAAAGTTACTGAAAAATACTTGGTGATTCTTGATTCAGAGATTGTACTTTTGCAGTTCGACATGATTTAATTTGAACTTAACTTTTTATTCTGGTCCTCCGATACAGATGTCTTTGATAAGTTCCGTCAATTTTCAACACAACAAAAGAATATGCAACAAGTAAAAAAAGGTGATACTGTAAAAGTACATTATCACGGTAAACTTACCAACGGAACAACTTTTGATTCATCTGCTGGCAGAGAACCCCTTGAGTTTGAAGTAGGAAGTGGCATGGTGATTCCCGGATTTGATGAAGGTGTTACCGGTATGATCATTGGTGATAAAAAAACCATTCATATTCCTGCTGATCAGGCTTATGGACAAAAAGAAGAACACATGATCATGGAATTCCCTCGTGATCGTTTTCCTGCTGATATGGTTCCTGAGGTAGGCATGCAATTGAATATGAGTAATGGATCCGGACAAAATTTTCCGGTAGTCATTACAGAAGTACGTGAAGCGGTGGTGGTATTGGATGCCAATCATCCTTTGGCAGGTGAAGATCTGATCTTTGATTTGGAATTGGTTTCGATCAATGGAGGTAGTTCTCTCATCATCACCCCATAAATGATAGTGGAACGATAATAAAAAAGCTCCGGAAATATTTCCGGAGCTTTTTTATTGTTGTCTTCAGCTTAATTTCTTCTCAACCACCAGCCCAGCCATAAACCTGTAAGCCCCCATCCGGCAACAGCATCAATTAGATTTACCATCAGGTCGCGCGTTTGAAACCAAATGTGATTGGTGTAGGATATATTGAAAAATCCGATCAAACCAATACACAATGAGGCAGAAATTATGGTAGCGAACGACGGACTTCCCATTTGTTTAAATATCCAACATACGATCAGTAGTATTACAATATTGATGGCCAAACCTCTTCCCATATTTAAACCCATGTTCATGTCCATAGACTTGTGGTATGCAATTTGTGCCCAAGGTTTGCCAACAGCAGCATCTGCCATTTTTTGTTGCTCTTCCATACTTGCTCCATCAGGATAGGTAGGCAGGAAGTAAGTGCCATCTTCTGTAAATTGAGTACTGAGATATTGTAAGATGCTATCTTGCTTGGGTGTATACGCTTGTGCAGGTCTATGCAATTCTGCAATTGTCCAAGAAAGAAATTGCCAGAGAAACAGAATAATCGCTCCAACAACGGAGCCGATCAGTGTTTTTTTCATATGGTTGTTTTTGGTTGCATACAAAATAAAAAACAGAATTGGTAATTGCAAGTATCCGTCGATACAGTAACTGATTTCATTATTTTGCAGGATGTTTCATCCATACTCTTTTACCGTAGCAGAACGTTTTATGCGTTACGTTCAAATCGACACACAAAGTGATCCACATAGTAATAGTTTTCCAAGTACAGAGAAACAGAAGATACTTTCCAAGCTGCTTGCTGATGAATTAAAAGCAATGGGTATTGATGCAGTTGAAACTGACGAATATGGATATGTGTACGCCACTATACCCGCTACCACCAATGAAGTTTTACCAGTTATTTGTTTTTGTAGTCATGTTGATACAGCTCCTGATTGTAGTGGAACGAACGTAAAACCCATTCTTCATAAAAATTATCAAGGACAGATAATTGTTTTGCCTGATGATCCTTCGCAGCAAATCAGTACAGAAGCATACCCCTATCTGGAAAAGCAAATCGGAAAAGATATTATTACAGCAAGTGGTTTAACCTTATTAGGAGCTGATGATAAGAGTGGTGTAGCCATTATTATGGATATGGCTCATTATCTCATGCAACATCCTGAACTGCCTCATGGCATCATTAAAATATTATTCACGCCTGATGAAGAAGTGGGAAGGGGTACAGAAAAATTGGACATGCAAAAACTCGGGGCAGACTTTGGTTATACATTGGATGGAGGAGAGCTGGGTACTTATGAAGACGAAACTTTTAGCGCTGATGGAGTGGTCATTACATTTTACGGAATCAGTGCGCATCCGGGTTATGCAAAAGGAAAATTAGTGAATGCATTAAAATTGGCATCTTCATTGCTGACAGCCTTACCCACCACTGAATGGTGTCCTGAAGCAACAGAAAAAAGACAGGGCTTTGTTCATCCGGTTCATATGGATGGTATTGCGGAAAGAGCAACCATAGAGTTTATTATACGTGATTTTAAAACGCAGCAACTCACTGTGTACGAAAATAAGCTGCGTGAAATGTGTGAGCAAATCATCAGACAATATCCCGGAACTTCTTACAGCTTTGAAGTAAAGGAACAGTACCGCAATATGAAAGAAGTACTTGACCGTCACCCACAGGTAAATGAGAGAGCTGAAAAAGCATATCGAGCAGCTGGTTTGGTATTACGAAAAGAACCCATTAGAGGTGGCACTGATGGCAGCAGACTGAGTTTTATAGGATTACCTTGTGCCAATATTTTTACGGGAATGCAGGCCATTCATAGTAAACACGAATGGGTGAGTGTACGCGATATGGAGAAAGCAGTAGAAGTATTGGTAAAGCTGGCTTGTAATATTGAGTAATTATTCAGTGCAACAATTGAAAACAGGGAGAACTTTAATCGATCGATAACAATTTTTAATCGGGTAGTGCGAAGGCTACATAACTATCGCCCGATTTTGTTCCGAGTTTTCCGCCACCACAGGCAATCACCAAAAACTGTTTACCGTTTACCGCATAAATAGAAGGAGTGGCAAATCCGGGCGCAGGAAGGGGATGTTCCCACAATAATTTTCCTGTTCTTTTATGAAACGCACGGATCATTTTATCGCTTGTGGCAGCGATGAAAACAAGTCCACCTGCTGTCACCACTGAGCCACCATAGTTTTCAGTTCCTGTTGCCGGAATGCCTTTGGATTTTAACGCTGGGTATTCTCCCAAAGCTGTTTGCCATACCTGTTCACCGTTGTTGAGGTTAATAGCAGTGAGAGATCCCCAAGGTGGACGAATGGCGGGATAGCCGTCTTTCATAAACTTGTAATAACCTGTAATCGTCCAAGGTAGGTTTCTGAAACTGTCAATGGGCTGTTTGGGTCCACTGTATGGTTTATTTTTTTCTTTTTGCAGTGAGAGAATATATGCAATGATGGCTTTTCGTTCTTGCTCATGTAGTTGCGTAAATGCAGGCATCATTCTTCTACCGGTACGAATCAATGAATCTAAACCATCGTTGGTGTAAGTTTTATCAACATGCAGTATGGATGGATTATTACCTGTTCCTTTTCTGTCGGTGCCATGACAGCTTACACAATACTGTGTGTACAATCTTTGGCCTGCTTTTGCAACTGTTTCTTTTTGTTCCGTTCTTTTAGTCGTAGGCATAAGCGTCATCAACCAGGGCATTTCATTTGCGTTCACATATAAAAAACCTGTTTCAGGATCAAAAGAAGGGCCGCCCCATTCAGCCCCTCCATCCAAACCGGGAAACTGAACTGCTGTTTGTGTACCCGGGGGTATAAACATTTTTCCATAACGATAGGTGGCGAGTTGTTTGCTGATGGCTGCTTTTGAACTGTCTGCCAAATAGGGGTTGATATCAGCTTCGGTAAAACCCTGTCTCACAAAAGGTTTAGGCAGTGTAGGAATAGGTTGTGTAGGCCAAACTTTTTCGCCGGGGATATGGGTTGTGGTATCAACCGGCACTTCATTGATCGGAAAAATGGGTTCACCTGTTTCGCGATTGAAGACGTACACCATTCCATGTTTGGTGGTTTGCGCAACAGCGTCTATTTTTTTTCCGTTGTGCAGAATGTTTACCAGTACCGGGGGAGCGGGAATATCATAATCCCATAAGTCATGGTGTATGAACTGAAAATGCCATTTTCTTTTTCCAGTAGCTGCATCGAGTGCAAGTAGGCAATTCGCAAAAAGGTTGGCGCCTTTTCTCATACCGCCATAAAAATCAAAAGAAGCTGACCCGGTTGGAGCAAACAGGATGCCTCTTTCTTTGTCGAGACTGAATCCACTCCAACTATTAGCTCCTCCAATATTTTTCCATGCATTGGGGTCTTCCCAACTGTCAAAACCATATTCACCCGGTTGAGGAATGGTATGAAATATCCATTTTATTTTTCCTGTTCTCACATCAAAAGCCCTGATATGACCGGGTGCAGCATTAGGACCTTCATCCACTCTTGAACCAAGAATATATAAATCTTTATAAATAATTCCCGGTGAAGTAGCTGCTACATACAGGTCTTTTACATCTCTTCCCAGTCCCTCATGCAGATCAACGCTTCCTTGTTTTCCAAACGATTCAATCAGCTTTCCGGTTTGTGCATGTACAGCGTATAAAGAAGATCCTGCAGTATAAAAAATTCGGGTATCATCTTTATCCTCCCAATAGGTAACACCCCTGTTATTATTTAAAATAAAATGATAGAATTCTTTGTTGCGATTAGCAGAGTCGGGATTGAAACTCCATTTCAGTTTTCCAGTCTTGGCATCCAATGCAATCAACTGCAATTTTGGTGTAGTAGCATAGAGTGTTCCTTGAACGATGATGGGATTACACTGTATCTGAGAAAATTTAGCAGTATCAGCATCTCCTGTATGGTATTCCCAGGCAATCTTTAAATCTGTAACATTGGTGCTGTCTATTTGCGCAAGAGAAGAATATTTAATGGCTTCAGCACTGCCTCCATACACTGTCCAGTCGTCATATGAACGATTGTTACAGGAAATCATTCCCATCACTACTAATATCTTACATAGTATAGAACGCATAAGCGTTGATTGAATGATAAGAGTATTCAGTGTATGAAAGCAGCCTGTTTTCTATTTTATTTATGATTCCAGTATGCGTTCAGTGATCTTACCTGTTGTTTTATGTTTCAGGATTAACTTCTTTGTACCAAAATGCGTCATTTCTTCTTTGATCAGATAATGCTCATCATCATAAGCAACCAAATGACTTTCTTTGGTGAGCCCTGTTTGTCCGCGCCAGATATCGAGTTGCACAGGTTCCCATTGTTTACTCTTAGCTGATTTGTAAGCGGCATCTAATATCGCATTCACCACATAACCATCATAGAAAGTTTCTTTTGGATCAATTCCTTTTTCGATGGCGTTGAACATATCCATGAACATGTGATTGTAGCCCAGTTCATTTAATTCATCGCCCACCGGGAAGAGCCATCCGGTATTGCTCTCTGCTTTCTCTGCAACATAATCAGCACCTTTTCCTGTGGTGAACATATCAAAACCTGTTCTCAAAAAACTATTGATCCAGATAGTGCCTTCACTACCCATCACTTCATCACGGAGATCGAGTCCGCCGCGGAAAGTCCAGCTTACTTCAAATTGTCCGATGGCTCCATTTTCATATTTCACCAAACCAATGGCATGGTCTTCCGCATCAATGGGTTTTACTTGCGTATCAGCCCAACACATGACTTCAACGGGTTTGATATCTTTTCCGATATAACTGCGTGTGATCTCTACGCAATGACAACCCAAGTCAAGAATACATCCGCCTCCCGCTTGTTCAATATCCCAAAACCATTCGCTGTGCGGACCAGGATGTGTTTCTCTGGATTTAGCCCAAAGAATTCTTCCCAAAGCCCCATTTTTCACGCTTTCCATGGCTTTGATGAATTTGGGAGTATACACCAGATCTTCCAGATAACCGTTGAAAATACCGGCTTCTTCCACTGCCAATAACATTCTTTTGGCTTCTGCCGCATTTCTACCCAATGGCTTGGTGGTGATCACTGCTTTTTTATGTTTACAACATAATAGCACGGCAGCTTCATGTAAATTATTGGGAAGTGCAATACATACTACTTCTACATCAGGATGTGCAATGGATTCTTCCATGTTGGTAGTCCAATGATCGCAATGATAATCGTCAGCAAATTTTTTAGCACTTTCTTCTCTGCGTGAATAGATACTTACAATTTTATCACGACTTCTGTATCCTTGTAATGAATCGGCATAAAATCGGCCAATAAAGCCGGAGCCAAGCATGGCAATTTTTTTCATAGTGAGCGGTTGAGAGATGTGAATTGTGAATGGTCAATTGTGAATGGTCAATTGTGAATAGAACAAGCCTCATTCATAATTCACAATTGACCATTCACCAACTAAGCCGTTTTCTTTTCTTTAAAGAACAAAATAAAATAAATCAATACGCCCATGGCAATGTAGGCGGGTACGAACCAGATGTTGAGCCAGTTATGGGTTTCACCTGTTTTGTACATGTCAACGATATAACCACTGAACCAGGTTCCGATGAACATACCAACACCATAAGTGGCAAATGTAAAAAGACCTTGTGCGGCATTTTTAATTTTGGCGCCTGCTTTTTTCTCGGTATACATATATCCGGTTACAAAGAAGAAATCATAACAGATACCATGTAATACGATTCCCGCATACAACATCCAGGTATTGTTTCCGGTATCACCATAGGCAAAGAAAACATAACGGAGGATCCATGCAGTCATACCCAGTAGGATCATATTCTTCACGCCAATTCTATTGAAAAGGAATGGGATGGCGAGAATGAATACGGCTTCAGATACTTGTCCTAAAGTCATTTTACTGGCTGCATTTTCAAAATTCAATTCATTCAGGAATGGATTGGCAAAGCCATAGTAAAATGAAAGTGGAATACAAACAAGAATAGCAGCGATAAAAAATATGAGATAAGGTCTTTCTTTGAATAATACAAATGCTTCCGTTCCCAAAGCCTTAGATGCAGAGCCATCTGCACCATTCGGAGGCGTGTTGGGCAATACAAAACTCAATAAGCCCAATCCTATAGAAACAGCTGCTGCCATATGAAACGTAGAAGCGGTTTTTTCGATACCCAGTTGTCCGATTAAAACGCCGGCAACAATCCAACCCAATGTTCCGAAAACGCGAATCCAGGGAAACTGTTTTCCGGGATCGGTCATTTGGGAGAAGGCAACACTATTGCTTAGTGCAATGGTAGGCATATATAAAAGTGAATAACCAAGGATCACCCAATAGAAGGTACTGCTATCTGTGATTTGGGTAGCTAGGAAAAGAAGTGCTCCACCGATCAGGTGTAATACGCCCATGATTTTCTGTGCGGCAAAAAAACGATCGGCGATCATACCCACAAAAAAAGGAGAGATCATAGTGGCAATGGCGAGGGCACTGTATGCAGCACCAATTTCAACCCCTGTTGATTGTAAATGTTCGCCCATATAAGTTCCCATGGTAACATACCAGGCGCCCCAAATGAAGTATTGAAAGAACATCATGGAGGCAAGTAGTGATCCTGTTTTGGTATTCATATTGCTTTGTTTTGGTTGGTTTCGTTAGATTTAAGGTCAATAGGAAGTGATGAATTTACAGATTATTCAGTTTCTATGGGCGAAACAATCAAATTTTTAAAAGAGTTACTGCTTCATGGAGTCATTGGTAAACACAATAAGAGCGATGATCGCGATATCAGACAAGGAACTGGAGTATTTCCTGAGTCACTGTCTTGAGAAACGCTTTAAAAAAAATGAAATACTCAGTAAGCCCCTCATTACACCCAATGAAATATTTTTTATTCAAAAGGGCATGATTCGCGTATTGATTACAGATGAAGAAGGGGTAGAACATACCATCCATTTTGCACAGGAGAATCAGTTCATTGCAGATTACTCCGCTTTTATGCTGAAAAGACCCTCTGTTTACTCCTTGCAGACTTTGGAAGATACTTTCGTCATTGTAATGCCTAAGTCGATTATTGAATGGGGGTATCAGGAATTACAAGAAGGAGATAAACTTGGAAGATTAATCGCTGAGTATTACTTTATCTACCAGGATACCCCGATCAAAAACATGTTTGCATTGACCCCTAAAGAGCGGTATGATTCCATAACAGAGGTTTTCCCGAATATCCATAACAGGGTTCCCCAACACATGATCGCTTCTTATTGGGGCATCACACCGGTGCATTTGAGTCGCTTAAAAAATCAGCGCAAGTAAAAATCTAAACATTTGTTATCGTTTCTTCACTGATCCTTGAATCATTTTTGCTGTATTAAATCTACAGTATGATTCACTTTTTAGTAGTGACCGCCCATCTGTTGTTGTTTTATCCTTCCAAGCAATCGTCATCCATTGTCATTGTTGAAGTAAAGGGTATCTCAGTATCCAAGGGAGGAGAGTTATCGGCAGTACTCTTTCTGGAAGCCAATTTCCCCAAACCGCGTAAACAATTGATCGGTACAGCTGTACGCGTGAATGCCGAGCAGATGAGTATTGTATTCAAAGACGTACCACCCGGAAAATATGGAGTCGTTGCTTTTCAGGATATGGATGCCAACAAAGACCTGAAAAAGAATTTCCTGGGATTTCCCAAAGAGCCGATCGGTTTTTCCAATGATGCGCGCATCAAAATGAGGCCGCCTGCTTTTTCTGATGCGGCTATCACTGTTGAGGCCGGTAAAACCATTACGATTCAAATCATACTTCGTTAATAGTTAAAATAAGCTGTTATGTTATTCTCACCCAAAGAAAAAAAACGATTGTATCATCAATATGGTCCAACTGCATTGGTGACGGGAGCCTCATCCGGTATTGGAAAAGAATTGGCGGAGAAACTGGCTTCTGCAGGTTTTGATCTGGTCATTGTAGCAAGGGATGAGAAAAAATTAAAAGAAGTAAGGGATACCGTTCAGGTAAAATACAATGTTCAGGTAGAAGTTATTCCTATTGATTTATCGGTAGAAGGAAATACAGATCTTTTGATTCAGCAAATTCAATATAAAGAGGTGGGCTTATTGGTGTTGGCTGCGGGGTATGGAACTTTCGGACTATTACAGCATTCCTCACTGCATACAGAAATCAATATGCTGCGACTTAATTGCGAATCTGTTTTGATATTGTCGCATTATTATGCGCAAAGGTTTTCACAGCAAAAAAGAGGTGGTATGATATTCCTGAGTTCAATGGTAGCTTTTCAGGGGGTACCATATGCGGCTCATTATGCTGCAACAAAAGCCTATGTTCAATCCTTGGCAGAAGCATTATCAGAAGAACTACAACCCTTTAACGTTGCTGTATTGGCAGCGGCACCCGGACCCGTATCAAGTGGATTTGCCAGTCGAGCCCATATGAACATGGGTAAAGCATTAACACCGGAAGAAGTTGGCGTACCCATTTTAAAGGCGTTGGGAAAACAAGTAACTGTGCTACCGGGTTGGTTAACGAAATTATTGGTGTACTCTCTGATGACTTTACCTCGCTGGGGAAAGATCAAAGTGATGAAAAAAGTGATGTCGGGAATGGCAATACAAAAATGAATTAGGGTGTATTGAAGAAATCAATCTCTTTATTGTATTTGCCTGTATTGGCAACAGACCATTCGTAAATGCTGGCCAATCTTTTCCATTCACCTTCGATTTTTTCATAGATCCAAAACGCACCTTCTTTTGAGAAGATATTACTCTTGCCTAAATAGAAAAAGCAGAGTGTATTGTTTCTTAAAAAAATGGGAGATGAAAAATGATGTACTTCCATGCAAATCTTCTGTTGCGGTTTTAATTTGCTTTGATCTGTTTTGGAAAGAATTGGGTCTACCTTTTCTAAAGGGATCATGTAGGCAAAAGGGAACATTTTTGCCGGCCATTTCATGTTTTTAATCAAATCCAGCTGCGCAACAATATATCTCCGTTCTTCCAGGGTGAACCTTGTTTTTCTTTTTACATAGGCTGCCTGATCGGGATCCCATTCTTTGAATTCTTTGTCTGATAGAAAACTTGCCTTTACCTTACTGATGATCGCAGTATCTACTTTATCCGAATAAAAAAAAGTATCACATTCCTGATAAGCAAATGGACGATCATTGACCCAATTACTATAAATATCTCTGATGAGTGTGGCAGCCGACGAATTTTCCTGAGCATTGACATGCAAAGAAATCATCCAACAAAAAATAAAAAGGGGGGCATACCAACGCATTCTACTTATTGCAATTATTGAGCTTAAAGATATTTAGATTTTTGAATCAGCTTCTTTTAAAGAAAAGAAGCATACTAAGATAGCGCCTGTAAGATATCTGTCAAAATATCTTCTTTATGTTCTAATCCTACTGAAATACGAATCAATCCTGGTGTAATATTCACTGCCAGACGTTCCTCTTCCGAAAGTTTTGCATGGGTTGTACTCGCGGGGTGAGAAGCAATACTTCTGGTATCTCCCAAGTTGGCAGTTAAGGAAAGCATTTTTAAGCGATTCAGAAATGTGCGTCCTGCTTCCAAACCTCCTTTCAGCTCAAAACAAACAATACCACCTCCGTTTTGCATCTGTTGGGTAGCAATAGCATATTGTGGATGACTTTTTAAAAAAGGATATTTCAACCCACTCAATTTTGGATGCGCTTCCAATGCTTGAGCGATATACAAGGCATTGGATGCATGTCTCTCCATTCTTACATCTAAGGTCTCCAAACTTTTACTCAGTATCCAGGCATTGAATGGAGATAATGCTGGGCCTGTGCTTCTACAAAACAAATAGATATCCTGGATCAGTTCTTTCTTGCCTACAATTACACCACCCAATACACGGCCTTGTCCGTCTAGCCATTTGGTAGCTGAATGCACAACCAGATCAGCTCCATATTCAATGGGACGTTGGTTAACCGGTGTAGCAAAACAATTATCCACGTTTAAAATGATCTGATATTTGCGAGCGATCCTGCCGATCATATCCATATCCAATATATCTAACCCGGGATTGGTAGGTGTTTCGAGATAGATCATTCGGGTATTCAGTTGAATTGCTGCTTCCCAGTCTGCTTCTGAAGCATTGGCAGCTATATAGGAATAATCGATTCCGTATTTGGGCAGGTATTTTGAGATAACAGTATGGGTACTTCCAAAAATGGAATTGCACGATAATAGATGATCCCCTTTTTTCATCAAGGCCATAAAAGATCCAAATACTGCACTCATACCGGAAGCAGTGGCATAACCAGCTTCAGCGCCTTCCAGCGCGCAGATTTTGTCGATAAATTCTTGCACATTCGGATTACTGAAACGGCTGTAAATATTATCTGATGTTTCATCAGCAAATGCAGCACGCATAGATTCGGCATCATCAAAACAAAAACTACTGGTTAGGAACAATGGTGTGGAATGTTCCATCTCATTGGTTTTGTCTGTTTGTATGCGGATGGCATCTGTTATTTTATGGGGCATGAGCAATGGATTTATGGTATCAAAGAAAGTATCCAAAGATTTTTACAAATGTAATTCATGCATGCCCTTATTTTGCTGTTGAAATGCGGAATAATCAACTACAGTATTTTGAAAGCAAACAGCCGTTTGTTTTAGAGAGTGGGGTGGTGTTGCCTGAAATCACCATTGCTTATCATACTTATGGTGTTTGGAAAGGTGCTGATACCAAGGTAATATGGGTTTGTCATGCATTAACGGCGAGTGCAGATTGTGCAGATTGGTGGAAGGGGTTGGTAGGTGAAGATTGTTTGATTGACCCTGAAAAGTATTTTATTGTTTGTGCAAATATCCTTGGCTCCTGCTATGGCACTACCGGTCCTTTAAGTGTAAATCCAAAAACTCAGGATACTTATTTCAGTGATTTTCCCGCTGTTACCATTCGCGATATGGTAAATGCCCATATTCTGTTGCGTGAATATTTACAAATTGAACAGATATTTTTATTGATGGGTGGAAGTATGGGTGGTTATCAAGTATTGGAGTGGGCAATAATGGAACAAAAACGCATTCAGAAAATATTTCTTATAGCCACATCACCATCTGAGAGTGCGTGGGGTGTCGCCATACATACAGCTCAGCGATTAGCCATTGAAGCTGATCTTACTTGGAAGGATAAACATGAGAAAGCGGGAGCTGCCGGATTAAAAGCAGCACGCGCTATTGGAATGCTTACCTATCGTAATTATGGAATTTTTCAGCAAGCACAAACAGATCCTGATCCTGAGAAGATCGATGATTTCAGGGCTTCATCCTATATCAACTACCAAGGTGAGAAACTGGTGAAACGATTCAATGCCTATTCTTATTGGTTGCTCACAAAATCTATGGACACGCATCATCTGGGTAGAGGAAGAGGTGGAGACTTGATTAAAGCACTAAACAGCATCCAACAACCTGTACTGATTATGGGTATCAGAAGTGATATTCTTTGTCCTTTAGACGAACAAAGATTCATGAAAGAACACATGCCCAATGCTACCTTGGTTGAAATCGATTCTACTTATGGACATGATGGATTTATTATTGAGACTGCACAAATCAGTCATCATTTGAGTAGCTGGTTGACAGTTGACAGTGTATAGTTGATAGTGGTTATTTTGGGTGATAGACCCGAATGGCGTTTTTATAAGCATCTTCTTTTTTCAAACTCATCTTTTTCGTTTTCTGTTCTGCAAACATTTCCATCTGATCGGTATAATGCGGACTTCCCTTTTTGGCAGAAGCTCCATAGGTATTGATACTTTCAATGATCGGCCCCTCTTTTGTAAAACGAACCAGTTCAATATAACTCTCGCCCTGGTTGCCTTTTACCATTCCATCTTTCCAAGCTACCGAATACATCGCAGTCAATACATCCGGTAAGCCGGGTAGGGGAATGGCTTTATCGCCACGTACATGTTTTTGATAATCACCTAAAGGCACACTGGTTTTACCGAAATATTGCAATAGATATTTCTTTGTGTTTTCGAGTAAAGCAATGCAAATAGGAGTGGTGAGTACATGAGGTCTTTTTCCTTGTCTGGCAAGCGCATAGATTTGGTAATTGATATGCGCAAAAATAGTAGCCCCTGTATTTTGGATATCACTGTTGCAATCCCATTGTTTGAGTTGTTGAATGAGCGCTGCGAGTTGAGGATACTGATCAGCATTTAATAAGAACAGACTATCAATATCAATGGCAAAAGAAAATTTTTCAGGATACCTTCCATCGTATTTGATGCGTTTGAAATCTTCATACGAAACTTTATCATATTGCTTTACCAACTCGGCAAAACGCATACTTCTGTTGTTCTCCAAAGTTTCATATCCCATCGTTGGGTCTACAAGTTTGAAATTCTCCGGTCCTTCTGTTGCATGAAAGGGCGAATGATTGGTATTGTACACAAAACCGGATGCGGGTTGTAATACCTGTGGTAATTTATCCAATGGATGTATCTCTGTCCATAAAGTCTTAGAAGTATTCCCCGGTAAGGTTCCCCGCCAGTTAAAAGATTTGTCTCGAACCGGAATGCGACCATTACTGAGGTAATAAATAGTGTCATATCGATCGGCATATACAATATTATAACCGGGAATGGCCATCATGTTCAAAGCTTTTTTGAAGTCGGTAAAGTTTCTGGCTTTGTTGAGCCAATACCATTCTTCCAGTCCGCGAATATCCATTTGCGCGGGCATACGAATGGAGAATGTGCCACGTTCGGTGATCACTGTTGGACCGTATTTACTCCAATAGACTATTCGTTTCACACCGATACGAATACCGGATACTTTTACTTTCAGTTTCGCTGTTTTTTCTTCCAGTGTTTCCCATTTTCCGTCGAATAGGTATTGTAGTTTGTTGTTCGGATGGATCGACAACTGATAGACATCTAATTTATCAGGTTCATTCACCGTATGTGCCCAACCTAAGTACTCATTGACACCACTAAGAATAGTAGGCGCTCCCGGGAAATTAGCACCAATGATATTCCATCCCTCCTCGCTTTGCAAATGTGCTTCATACCAGCTTACTGGTCCTTCCAGGGGTTGGTGTGAATTGATCGCCAAATAGGTTTGTCCATCGGTGGTTTTCTTTGAATTGAACGCAAAAGCATTACTGCCGCCGGGTTTCATATCATTCAATACCTGAACGGTGCCTCCGAATATGGATTTCAAAGCACCATCTGCACCTGATAACACACATAGTTGTAATACAGAGTATTGCAACATATCTTTTGGTGTAATAGGAAAAAGTTGTTTCAATAAAACTTCTTTAGGATGAGCTTTGGCATAGGCATTAAAACCTGCCGCATATCCTTCCAATAATTTTTTATAAGCAGGAGATATATCCGATTCATATTTAGCTTCCACCAGTTCTTTAATACGCATAAGATGAACGATATAATCAATGGTGGCCCCCTCTTTTCCTTTATAAGCACCTAACATGGCTTTGCCTGCCATATACGACTGTTGAATGGTGGAGAAATCGTCTTCAGCATGCGCCCATGCCAATCCGTACGCCACTTCAGCATCGGTAGGGGCGAAAATATGGGGTACGCCAAAGCTGTCTCTAACGATATCAATCTTGTTGATGTTAAACTGGGCTTTACAGAAAAGAGATACAACACACAAACTGATGACGAGTAATGATTTTTTCATGGCAATAGCATCTGAGGTATTACAAATCTATCTGATTAAGGTTTGGAGAACCAAATCCATTTAGACTTGTTATTTTTGTTTAAATTAGAGCTATGGGCATTCTAAAACAAATGGCAGAATATCTTTATTTAAGAAAAAAAGATCCCAATGAGCCACGCACACAGTGGATGAAATACATGCATGGCATGAACAGAATATCCCTGATTATGTTCATCATTGCAATTCTGATCATCATTTTCAAATTAGTAATCTTGCCTTTATTCAAAGGGTAATTATTGTACTAATTCAATAATCTTTTTTGCAGCTTGTTCAGATGCATTGCCACCTTCTGTAAGCAGATGAGTAAGCGTTGAATAATCAGCCAGTATTTTTTGCCGATGTGATGGATTGTTGAGAATGAGTGCTAATTCCGTCACCAAATTTTCTGTGGTGAGCTCCTGTTGAATCAATTCTTTTACCACCTGTTTATCCATAATTAGATTAACAAGTGAAATGTATTTGATGTTGATCAATCGTTTGGCGATTTGATAACTGATACTATTTCCTTTGTAACAAACCACTTCCGGTACACCAAATAATGCTGTTTCAAGCGTAGCAGTCCCGCTGGTTACCAGTGCAGCATCAGCTTTCATCAGTAGATCATAGGTTTGATTACGAACGCTGGTTACATTGGTTGCAGTATCTAAGAAAGGAGTATAAAATTCATCTTCCAATCCGGGTGCTTTCGCCACAATGAATGTGTATTCAGGAAAATGTGAAGCCACACTTAACATGATGGGTAGCTTTTTGGCAATTTCTTGCTTTCGGCTACCGGGTAGGAGTGCGATGATGTTAGTTGGTAGTTGATAGTTGACAGTTGACAGTGTTGTTGAAATCTCTGTATTCTCTCCTGTCAACAGTAAACTATCATCTGTCAACTTTTCTTCCCCCCCTGTCAACCGTAAACTATCAACTGTCAACTTTTTCTTCCTCTCCACCACTTCCACCAAAGGATGTCCAACATATTCAACTTCCCAGTTCCATTTGGTTTTATAATAATTTTTTTCAAAAGGGAGAATACAAAGCAATAGATCGATGCATTTTTTCATTTGTTTTACCCTGTTTTCCTTCCATGCCCATACTTGTGGAGAGATATAATAAACCACTTTATAGCCCTGTTTGTGCGCCCATTCAGCAATTCTTAAATTAAAACCGGGATAATCGATCAATACCAATGCATCGGGCTGATACGCTGCTATATCCTCTTTGCAAAATTTGATATTGCGTAAAATGGTAGGCAGATTTTTGATCACTTCCACAAAACCCATGAAGGCTAAGTCTTTATAATGCTTCACCAAAGTGGCTCCGGCGGCAGCCATTAAATCACCACCCCAGCATCGAATATCTGCGTTCGCGTCTTCTTTTTGTAACTCCTTAATAAGGTTACTGCCATGTAAATCGCCACTGGCTTCACCGGATATGAGGTAGTATTTCATGTGATTTGTCAATTGTCAATTGTGAGTTGTGAATCGGATAATCATATAAAACATTATTGACCATTGACCATTCACCATTCACGCACACAAAATACATTCCCCTGAGGCATTCTGACAATTTTTTTAGAATAACTAAAAAAATAGTTGTAAAACTAAAAAATTAGTTTTAGGTTTGTTTTGTCATTAAAAATTACCCCATGAAACCATTGACAAAAGCGGAAGAGCAGATCATGCAAAGCATTTGGAAACTGGAAGAAGCATTCCTGAAGGATATTTTGGAGCTGCAGCCCGAACCCAAGCCCCATTCGAACACGGTGGCTACCATCTTAAAAATACTGGTAGAGAAAGGTTTTGTTGGCATCATTCCTGTTGGACGTATGCACCGTTACTATCCATTGGTATCAAAAGAGGAGTATTCATCGAGCACGATACGAACATTGGTGGAAGGCTATTTTGAAGGTTCTTTTAGTGAAGCGGTATCCTTTATGGTAAAGCAAAAAGATATTAGTATTCGTGAATTGGAAATGCTTTTGCAAGAAATTAAAAACGCTAAAAAGTAATTTATGCTGAGTACTGCATATTATTTTCTGCAAGTCTTATTGTGTAGCGCTATTATGATGGGCTATTATTGGATAGTGCTGCGTAATAAAAAATTTCATCAGTACAATCGCTTTTATTTATTGAGTGTAGCCCTATTATCATGGATCGTGCCCTTGATCAAAATTCAATGGACCAGTAGTTTTAGTGACAACGAGCGAGTGATTCGTTTTTTAACAGTAGTAGCAGATAATAACACAGAGTTAGAGTCTGTTGTGAAATCAAAGGGATTTCACTGGAGTACGGAAAGTTTATTATCCATTCTGTATGTTTCTGTAGGTGGATTTTTATTGATCACGATGCTACATGCATTGTATCGAATTTATCAGTTATTGAAAAAGAATCCATGCAGACAAATTGAAGACATATTTCTGATCATCACACAGGCAAAGGGGACGCCTTTTTCCTTCTTCCGATATATTTTCTGGAATGATGAGATCGATATCCGAAGCGCATCGGGTAAGCAGATCCTGCAGCATGAACTCACACATGTACAGCAACGTCATTCGGTTGACAAAATGCTGATACAGTTGATACTTGTTGCAGGTTGGTTCAATCCTTTCTTTTGGTTATTGAGAAAGGAAATGGATATGATCCACGAATTCATTGCAGATAAGCGATCGGTACGTGATGGTGATACGGCGGCATTAGCGAAGATGTTGTTGACGGCAGTATATCCACAGCAACAATTTCCACTAACGCATCCATTCTTTTTTTCACCCATCAAAAGGAGGTTACAAATGTTGACAAATCATAAAAACCCAAGATTCAGTTATCTACGCAGACTGGTAGCATTACCTCTGCTTGCAGTACTTATTGTTCTATTCGCCTTTAGAAGTAAACAATCTAGGATCGATAAACCTATTTCAGTGGCATCGGTGGTTGAAAATGTAGTAGGTGATTTTAGAGCCCATGTTATTGGTGACCCCAAAAAGACTTTCTCTGCTATACCTTTTAAATCTTTTTTCTTCAATAAAACATATACTATCGTGATCAATCCGGGTCATGGGGGAGAAGACGTTGGAGCCAGAGGATATGATGGAACCAAGGAATCGGATTTGAGTCTTGCTTTTGCAAAGAAAATCAAGGAGTTAAATTCAAACCCGAATATTAAAGTGATATTGACAAGAGAGACCGATGTATTTAACACGGTAGTTAAGGTAGCAGAAATAGCAGAACAATTTTCTCCCGATCTATTTATTTCTGTGCATGCGAACAATGCACCCCCTATAAAATCTCTACATGGCAAAACAAAGGAAAACCCTTCAAAAGGAGCGGAATTGTATATTGCTTCAAAAGATAAGGCCTATGATTATGAAAATAATTATCAGTTCGCAAATATGGTAGGCAATATGATGAGCAGTGTAGCTAATCCTTTTCTGGGTATCAAATCGCGTGAAAAAGGAGTATATGTTTTACAAAAATTGAAGTGCCCATCTGTCTTAATTGAAACTGGTTTTATTAGTAATAAAGAGGAACTGAAATTATTAAAAGATGAGTCTTATCAAAGTAAAATGGCTTTATCCATTTTACAGGGTGTTGAACAATTTTTAGCTACTAAAGAGAAGAATCAAAAAATAAAAGGTGATTTAGATCCGTTGAATAATGTAAATCCTCTTTTTGAATTTGGAGCTAGTAAAGTGGAAGTTCAAGAAGACAAAGCAGGAAATCTTCAATCACTAAAATTGGTGGACAACCCTTATCTCAAATTTCGGGATATTTATAAATCATCGGAAGGCTTATTATTATTGCTAGATGGGAAAAGAATCAGCTATGATCAGTTTAATAGATTGAATTCTGATATGATACAAGAAATAACTGTGATTAAGGATCCTGTTTCGATAAAAGCGTTAACAGATGAAGCGATAAAAAGTATCGTGCAAATAACGACTAAAAGTGCTGAGATACAAGAAAATGGATCACCGAATTATGTGATTACAATTTCTCATACTAAACCAATTCATAATGTGGTAAAAGTATTGTATTTACATACTGATCCTCCAACTGTTGAAGGGTATGATTTAAAAGATCCTGCAAGCAGGAACGAATTTGCCAGAAAATTTGCAGGTGAGCAAGGAGTTGACAAACTTGTTAAGGATGCAGCAAATTATTATCCTTCAAAAGCTGAACCCCAAAATATACAACCAAGTACATTACCAACACAGGTCGAACACCCAGCAGATTTTCCCGGGGGAGAAATAGGATGGCAGAAATATTTGCAAAAGAATATTAATTTAAATATTCCCATTGAGAAAGGAGCACCTCCCGGTAAGTATGTTGTAAAAGTTACTTTTATTGTTCAGCCAAATGGTGTCATCAAAGATTTTAAAGTAAAAGAGGACCCTGGCTTTGGTACAGCTGAAGAAGTGACAAGAATTTTTACAAAAGGTCCTAATTGGCGACCTGCTATCTATAAACAAAAGACAGTTGCTTCCTTTGTAGAAAGAAAAGTAACTTTTACGATATCAGAAGAGTGAATAGTATGATTGTTTCACTGATATTAATAGATGGAATGATATGAATTGTTAGCTACAGATTCGTAGATTACTAATCTGCGAATCTGTGGCTAATATTTATAATAACCACTTAATGGTTAAAGTAATCAATGCATAAATACAAGTAGCGATAAAAATGCCTCTTGCTGTTTGATCCTTTTGCTGGTTCACATAAATTGTAAACACAACAGCATTGGCGATCAATGCCAAGCTTATAATGGCTGTTAGCAATGAGGGCTGTACACGTAGTACATGCAAAAATTCTTGAAAACTAAAAAGCCTGAATTTAATCAGGTAATAACCAAAGAAGCCCAATACAGGTGCTAGAAAGCCTAATATGATTCCTAGTTTGAGATTGTCTTTTTTCAGCATCAGAATTTCCATTTGGTTTCCAGTTGCTGCTTCAGTTGATAATTGGTCAAATCAAACTGAACAGGAACCACACTCACATAATTATTTTTCAAAGCCCACACATCGGTATCTTTTCCTTTATCAAAATTTACAAACTCTCCGGTGAGCCAATAATATTTCTTCCCATGTGGATCTTTTCTCTCATCAAACTCTTCCTGGTACTTGGCATATGCTTGTCTGCATATTTTGATACCCTTGATCAATTTTTCACTCACTGCAGGAATATTGACGTTGAGGCATAAATGTTTATCCAATGCTTTTCCACTCAAGAGTTTTTCAACAATAATACGTGCATATCTACCTGCTGCTGTGAAATCTGCATCAATACTCAGGTCTGTTAAACTAAAACCAATACTGGGAATACTTTCAATAGATGCTTCCAGTGCAGCAGACATGGTACCCGAATATATCACATTGATAGAATGGTTGGAACCATGATTGATGCCACTGATACACAGATCCGGTTTACGGTGTAAAACCTTGTCTACAGCTATTTTCACACAATCTACCGGTGTGCCACTACAACTATAGGCTTCAATACCTTCAAATACATTCGACTTTTGTAAACGGAGCAATTGTCCGATCGTAATGGCATGTCCCATTCCACTTTGCGGCTTATCGGGTGCTACTACAATAATTTTACCCAGACCTCTTACTGCATCTACCAAAGCACGAATACCAGGTGCGTTAATACCGTCATCATTGGTCACTAAAATGACGGGTTTGTTTTCTTTTTTAACTGATTTCGACATACACGCAAGATACGAACCCTCCCCGACTTCGCTACCGCTCGTCACCCCTCCCTGGTAGGGAGGGGAAGGGGAGGCAGATAAAATAAATTTGGCAGAACTAAAAAATTTAGTATTTTGCAACTAAATCAATTAGCTATGTCAAACGCCGGAAAGAATTTAAGACACCTGCGCAAGCTACGTGGCTGGACGCAGGAGGAATTCGCCAATAAGCTTAAGATCAAAAGATCACTGGTAGGTGCGTATGAAGAAGAACGTGCTGAGCCTAGGCTGGAAGTGGTGAAAGAGATCTGTCATATTTTTAAGCTGAGTCTAGAAGATTTCTTGCTTAAAGATCTTACTGCTACCAAGGGAGGTGGTTCTTATCTCGAGAAGAGACGTCAGATGAAAATGGTGGCAGAAGTAGCGGAAGTTCGTTTTGTGCCGGTTAAAGCGGCAGCAGGCTATTTGGCAGGCTATGCGGATCCTGAATTTGTGGATGAGTTGAATACCTTCACTTTACCCATGCTCGCTCCTGGACAATACCGTGCTTTTGAAATAGTAGGAGATAGTATGCTACCTACTCCGAGTGGAAGTGTGATCGTTGGAGAAAAAGTGGAAGACCTAGAAGATGTGAAAAACAGTAACACCTACGTGGTACTTTCCAGAAATGAAGGGGTCGTATATAAACGCATCATGAAAAATAATAGGGTAAAAAATAAGATTACGCTAATCAGTGATAATCCACAGTATGAGCCCTACAATGTAAATTCAGAAGATGTGTTGGAAGTATGGAAAGCTGTCTATATTCTTCAAAAAGCCAATGCCGGTCCTCGATGGGACGTTAATCAATTGGCAGGTATGGTCAATAACTTACAGGAACAAGTGAGTACTTTGAAAAAGAAACTGAATTAAAATAGCTTTCAAGAGGCTGTATCAAAAGTCCGATACAGCCTCTTTTTATTCGGGTACCTGATGGAGAAAGTTTTCATTTAGGCGATTCTCAAAGCCTTCTTTTTACTTTTGAGACTTCCTCTTTTCTTGTTCCGTCTGTACAATTTTAATGTCATCGCAATCTGATTCCGCTATTTTTGCGGCACTTTTTATTTACATGAAGACATTGCTGCTATCTATTGCTTGCTCATTGACTAGTTTTTTGTTCGCTCAGGAACGAGGTCTCAAAGCTTTAAAAATTGATGTACCCATTAAAATAGACGGTCAGTTGGATGAATCCATCTGGAAAGAAGCAGCGGCAGCAGAAGATTTTATTTTGAATAGTCCCAAATTTGGTGATCCTGCCAGTCAGCGTTCAGTTGTCAAAGTACTGTACAGCGATCAGGCCATTTATGTTGGGGCGTATTTATATGATGAGCCATCTCTGATTCGTAAACAATTGACCTCACGTGATGGAGAACAACGCAATGATGTTGATTATTTCAGTGTTTTCTTTGACACATACAATGATGATCAGAACGGATTTCAATTCCTTGTTACATCACGAAATGTACAATCAGATGGTCGTTTATTGCCGAATTTGAATTCTCAGTTTGGTCCTCCCTCAGATTATAGTTGGGATGCTGTTTGGGAAAGTAAAGTACAAATACAGAAAGATGGTTGGACGGTAGAAATGAAAATACCTTATTCTGCACTTAGATTTTCACAAAAAGAGATACAAGACTGGGGCGTGAATTTTCAACGATACAGTAGACGAAACAATGAGAGTTCATTTTGGAATAAAATTGATCCCAATCAAAACGGGTTTGTGAATCAATTTGGAAATTTACAGGATATAAAAAATATTGTTCCTCCCTTACGATTATCTTTTCTTCCTTATGTCACTGCCGGTACGCGGATTGTTCCTTATGCCAATGGTAAAACCAAAACAGAATTTTTACGAAATGGAGGAATGGATCTCAAATACGGTATCAATGAGAGCTTTACCTTGGATGCAACACTGATCCCTGATTTCGGACAAGTGATCTCTGATAATGTGGTACTCAACCTTTCTGCATTTGAAGTTCAGTTTCAAGAGAACAGACCTTTTTTTACAGAAGGAATCGAGTTATTCAATAAGGCGGGATTATTTTACTCCAGAAGGGTAGGGAATACTCCCGCGGGATACAATGCAATCAGGAGTATGGTGAACAATAATCCGAACCTGAATATTATTTCTAATCCAGGGATTACACAGTTGTACAATGCATCCAAATTTTCCGGAAGAAATAAAAAGAAATTGGGTATCGGTGTATTCAATGCAATAGGTGCGCCTATGCATGCTGTAATTGAAGATAAGACCACCGGTAAACAAACAAGAATTGAAACTGAGCCGTTGGCTAACTATAATATTTTTGTTCTGGATCAGGCATTGACGAATCGATCTTCTATAACGTTTACCAATGCCAATGTATGGAGAAGTGGAGGTAGTAGAAATTCGAATGTGAGTTCCATGGATGTGAACTTATTTGATAAAAATAATCGAACGAACTTCAAATGGAGTGGTAGGTTCAGTCATATTACAGGTAAGGAAAATTACAATGGATTCACGAATGTATTATCGTATGGAAAAGTAAGTGGTAGAATTCAGTACCTGTTTCAGAATGTCATTGAATCCGATCGATATGACCCCAATGATCTCGGCTTTTTGCAAGCACCCAATGAAATTACTGCTACTGCACGTTTGAGTTATAATCAATTTACACCTACTAAAAAATTCCTGAGCTACAACTATAGTCTTACCCTGATTCCTACTTATTTGTATAAGCCCAATGCCTATTCCAATTTTATCATTCAAACAAGGGCTTTCTGGTTTTTCAAAAATTTCTGGGACCTGAGTATCAACTTCAATTGGCAACCCGACTGGCAACGCGATTATTTTGACTTGCGTACCCCGGGAAGAATGATCCGTAAAACACCTTATTGGTATACCGGTGTGAGTGGAAGCAGCGATAGTCGAAAAAAATATTTTTTCAGATTTAATCTCGGCTTTGCAGAATCGCCCATACCCAATGATCCTTTTATTGTGACCGGTATAGGGCAACGATATCGTTTTAATGAACATTTTAGTTTGGATATTGAAACAAGGCGTGATCGTGACAACGGACAGTTTGGTTATGCCTACAGAGATACCAATGGAGAACCCGTCGCAGGTAGAAGAAAGATTACCAACTTTACTACGCTCATCAATGGTGTTTACAACTTTACTCCCAGAATGAATCTCACTTTACGTACACGCCATTACTGGAGTCAGGTTCAATACGTCAGCTTTTTTGATGTTACATCCGATGGATGGCTTACTCCAAGACCTTTTATTTCGAGTAGAGATCAAAACTTCAATGCTTTCAATATGGATATGTTCTATACCTGGGATTTTAAATATGGTAGTCGGTTTATTATTGGGTGGAAGAATTGGTTAGGTACAGATTTTCCGATATCAGGAACTTCACACAAGAGTTATGTAGATAACCTGCGACAAGTATTTCAGCAGCCATTGGGTAATGAGATTACATTTAGACTCATTTACTTTATTGACTATCTCACCTTACAGAAAAAGAGAAAAGATATTTAATATAGGTCAGCGGCAAGTCTGAATGTATTACAATGTGCTTCTACAATCATACGTACATCAGGAGAATATCCACCACCCATGGCTACTACGACGGGAATATTATTCTTTTGTAATGTCCTAAAAACAAAAGCATCTCTTTGTTTGCATTCTTCAAGTGTTACTTTAAGTTTTCCGAATTTATCTGTTTCAAGAATATCTACACCTGATAAATAAAATGCAAAATCAGGGTTTACTTTCTTGATTAATTCCGGGAGCGTATCATGCAATATTTGTAAATATTGCTGTCCGCTAGTGCCATCTTTTAATGGAATATCAAGATCAGATTGTTCTTTGTGAAATGGATAGTTGTGTGCACCATGCATGCTAAATGTAAAAACCGACGGATTCTTTTCAAATAATTTAGCAGTGCCATTTCCTTGGTGTACATCCAAATCAATGATCAGGATTTTATTGACTTTTTTTTGATGCAGTAAATAATTGGAAGCAACAGCCATATCATTCAATAAACAAAATCCTTCACCTCTATCAGCAAATGCATGATGTGTGCCGCCGGCTACATTTAAAGCCACACCATTTTCAAAAGCAAAGTCACAACAGTCAATCGTTCCTTGTGTGATGATGAGTTCTCGTTTGGTAAGTTCGGGTGATTGCGGAAATCCAATACGTCTTTGTTCGGATGTACTTAATGTTTGTAATAGGAGTTTATCTAGATATGTTTTCTCATGTGTAAGAAGTACAATGTTTTCATCACACATAGTTGGAGAAAAGAAATGATCTTTTGAAACAGATCCTTCATGTAATAGTTGTCCGGGTATCAATTCATATTTTAACATCGGAAAGCGATGACCTTCCGGTAGGGGATGTGCATAAATAGGGTCAAAGGCAATCCGAATCATTGTATCTGTAAAATAGACTGGTTCACAATAGCGTATACCTGATCCTTTTTCTTTGGTTCAATTGAGGCTAAACCTGAAAAATGACTGAAAGCAGGTAGGATAGCATGTTTTTCTGTGAAATAAAAACAAGGGAAGCGAAGACTTTGTTTGCCCAAGCCTCTTACAATTATACCCGGATGTAGATGACCGGAAAAAATAAATGATCTATCTTCTGTAGTTGTCACAGATTCGTTTGGATCATGGATAAAACTGAACTGATGTATTTGGTATTCATTTTTGACTTCTATCGAAGCTTCTTGATACCAGTTGCTTGGTAAAATATCATGATTCCCTTTGATTAATAGAAACGGTAGCTGTGAAATATCTTTTCTCCATTTCAAAAAAAAATCCATTTCCCTGTTAACGATACTATGGAAAAGATCTCCAACAATCAATAATTGTTCGGCTTTGAAAAAACTGATTTGAGCAAACAGTCTTTGAAGATCTTCTTTATATACAGATTGAGGAACAGCAATACCACTTTTTCTAAAATGTCCCGTTTTCCCAAAGTGAAGATCTGAAACGATCAATGTTTTTTCTTGCTCCCAAAACAAAACCCTTTCCGGTGATAACCAGAAATGTTGATTGAAAAGTTGATGAAGTATGGGAGCTGTCATAACGGGCAAAGATATTGATCAAGGCAACAAACCTATTGTAATTGTTGTTGCATTTTTCTAACACGGTCTTCCAATTGTTCGGACGACATGTTCTCACGCATACTGTCTACTTTGATGGGAAAACAGAATGGCGTTAATTGTTGTGGGAATTGAATGATGATCTTGCTTTTCAATATTCTCGATAAAGCATTTCTAAGTCGCACTTCTTCCATTTGTTGATCAAATACTTCTTGATAAGCCTGACGAAGCAATAAATTATCAGGCTCGTAATCTGAAAACACTTTGAACAAAAGCGATGCAGAAGATTGCAAGTGTCTTGCTTTTTTTTGTTCACCTGGGTATCCTTGAAAGATCAATCCCCCGATAACAGCAATATCCCTAAATTTTCTTTTTGCCATTTCTACTGAGTTGACACTCTGTGTAATATCATTCATCAAATTTTCAATACTGAATAGTTCATACACATTACTATCATCTACCGGAATAGGCTGATCGCTTAAAAGTTCAAAGCCATAGTCATTCATAACAAAGGAGAAGGTGATAGGTATTTTTCTGCTGATACGCCAAGCTAATAAAGCCGCCATAGCCTCATGTACCAAACGTCCTTCAAATGGGTACACGAATAAGTGAAATCCATCTTTTGTTTCAATATGCTCTATCAGTAACTCATTTTCTTTGGGTATATGGGATAATGTTTCTTGTAATTCAAACAAGGGTGTGAGTGCTTTTAATTCCGGCTCTTTGGCTTTTTTGGTTAAGGCTACATCTAATGTTTTTCTCAACATCAAGCCCAGATTTGCAGTCAATGGCATTCTTCCACCCATCCAACTGGGTACAATTGACTTTTTAGAGGAGGAAGGTTTTACTGTAACGGTCATTTCTTTAATGCCAATCAATTCCAAATTCCTTCCTGCCAATGTGAATACTGTGCCGGGCTCTAGTCTACTAATGAACCATTCTTCAATGACACCAATGAATTTTCCATTCATCAGTTTTACTTTTAACATTGCATCACTAACAATGGTGCCAATATGCATCCGATGACGCATCGCAATTCTTCGGCTTTTAATTTTGTACATACCATTCTCTATCTCTACCTTTCGGTACTCATCATATTGTTGTAAAGCAGTTCCTCCTTGTGTGATGTGTAAAAGTACTTCCTGCCATTCTTGCTCATTCATATCACTAAAACAATGTGTTGTTTTAATTTCCTCCAACATTTCAATGGCTTTAAAACCTTCACTGATAGCTAGTGTACAGAGATATTGCAGTAATACATCAAAACAAAGCAACAATGGTTCTCTTGTTTCGATGGCTGTTTCACCGATTGCTTTCTTTAAAGCAGCGGCTTCAACAAGTTCGAGCGAATGTGTAGGTAAGAAATAAATTTTACTGACTTCACCAGGGCGATGTCCACTTCTTCCGGCTCTTTGTAAAAACCTCGCCACACCTTTTGGTGATCCCACCTGGATGACCGTGTCAACGGGACGAAAATCAACTCCTAAATCTAAGCTCGCTGTACAAACAACTGCCTTTAATTTTTGGGTATGTAAAGCATCTTCTACCCATAGTCGCAATTCTTGCTCAATACTTCCATGATGCAAGGCAATAGTTCCTGCTAATTGTGGAGCAACATTTAATAAGGTTTGATACCAGGTTTCGCTCATCCCTCTGGTATTGATAAAAATCAGTGTGGTATTGCTTTGTTCAATGATGGGAACAATCTTCTCCGCTAATTTGATACCCAGATGCCCTGCCCATGGATATTTTTCAATCTCATCAGGAATCACTGAAAGAACTTCAATGGGTTTGTGAATATTGGCTTTAATGATATACCCTTTCTTTTTTGAAGCATACAATAATACTTCCATCGCCTGTTCTAAATTGCCAATAGTGGCACTAATACCCCATATAGAAAGCTGGGTTCTATGTTGTTTTGATAATGCTACCAAACGTGATACCGCCAATTCAACCAATATGCCCCTTTTGCCTCCTATTAATTCATGCCATTCATCTATAGCAATGAGCGAAAGTGATTTGAATATTTCAGGATATCCTTTTTGTGCGAGTAGCAGATGTAAACTTTCCGGAGTAATGATCAATACTTCAGGCATGTTTCTTTTTTGTTTCTGCCTTTCTGAAGTATCAGTATCCCCGTTCCTGATACCTACTTGCCAGGATATCCCTATTTCATGGATCGCTTCTTCCATGGCTCTTCCAATATCTTTGGCCAGGGCACGAAGAGGAGTGACCCATAATAACTGAAGTCCATTTTTCTTTGATGATTTGAATGTTTCGGGATGTTGGTTGATGAATTGTATAACGGCACCCAGAAATACAGAAAAAGTTTTACCGTAACCGGTGGGTGCATTCACCAAACCCGAATGATGTTGGAAAATATGTTCCCATGTTTCAGCCTGGAATGCAAACGGACTGTACCCTTTCGAGGATAGCCAATTCGTTACCACTTTATATCCATGCGTTTCTGTAATATTCATTTCCCATACACAGCCAACAGCTGCTTTAGATCATCTAATGTATTGATTTCATCAGGTTTTTTATCCGTTCTCCATCTGTTAATTCTCGGAAAACGTAAAGCCACACCACTTTTATGTCTATTAGAAGCCGCAATTCCTTCAAAAGCAATTTCAAAAACCAGTTCTGGTTTTACGGTTCTTACAGGTCCAAACTTTTCTATTGAATTATTTTTTACAAAAGCATCTACTTGTGCAAATTCTTTATCGGTAAGCCCTGAATAAGCTTTGGTAAAACTCACTAGTTTGTCCCCATCTTTTACCGCAAAAGTATAATCAGTATAAAGATTGCTTCTACGACCATGTCCTTTCTGTGCATAGATCATCACCGCATCAATGGTTAATGGATCTATTTTCCATTTCCACCAATCTCCGGTTTTTCTTCCTACTTGATAAGGCCCTTTTTTTCTTTTGAGCATCAATCCTTCAGCATATTTTTCCCTTGCATTTTCTCGAATGCTAATGAGTTCATTCCAGTTATTGAAATGAATAGATGGTGATAAAAATATATTCGGTTGATGTTGAATCGAAGTGATAAGATCTTCTAATAATGCTCTTCTTTCACCAGTAGCAACATGTCTGATATCTTTTCCTTCCCACTCTAAGAGATCGTATGCAAAAAAAGCAATAGGAGCTTCTACTAATTGTTTTTTTGTAATGGTCTTTCTGCCGATTCTGGTTTGTAAAACACTAAAGGGAAGTGGTTGTCCGTCTTTAGCTGGCATGATCTCACCATCTAAAACTGTTCCATCCGGTATGGAATTGATAAATGAGCTGTATTCGGGAAATTTATCAGTCATGAGTTCTTCACCGCGACTCCAAACATAATGTGTACCCTTTCTTTTAATGATTTGTCCTCGAATACCATCCCATTTCCACTCCGCCTGCCATTCAGATGGCTCACCTAGCTCATGCGGCTCGCCATCGAGTGCATGCGCTAAATAGAAAGGATAGGGTTTAGAGTCATCGTTATTGCCATGGTCATGTAATAATAATTGATCAAAAGAAATTGTTTGAGGGTCCCAATTACCACTGATTTTATGTGCTATTAAAGAAGCATCCAGTTCTGTAGCTTTTGCTAAAGCATTCACCATCATTTTTTGTGAAACCCCAATCCTGAATCCACCCGTTATTAACTTGTTGAATACAAAAAGTTCATCTTTTCCCAACTCTTTCCAAACATTTATGATGAATTTCTTTTTTTCTTCTTCATCCTCATTTTGTAGTTGAATCAACCTTTCAATATAGTAGTGTAGTGGTAAGTTTTCTGTTGTGGATGATGTAGGCGGGAGTAGAAGTCCGATTGTTTCCGCCAGATCACCCACTGTATGATAGCATTCTTCGAACAGCCACTCTTGTAAGTGTGTTGATTCAATACACCATTGTTTTAACTGTGTAGTTGAAATTGCTCTTTTAGGTCTTCTCCCACTAAAAATGGCGATCACCCAAACCCTGTCTTTTGGATGTGCCGTTGAAAAATAATGCGATAGTGCATTTAATTTTTCAAGCGTACCGGTTGCATTACCCAATAACTGAACCAATGAAGCAAAGGCTTTCATAACTCATCAGAATTTTCTGTGAGCGATATTGTTTCTTCTTCACCATAGGCTGTTTTTACTTCAGCTGCTTCGATGCCTTTTTCATTCAAGTACCTGCTTAATACAGATTGAAATCCATGGGTTACAAAAACTTTGGTAGCACCGGTTGCTTCAATGGCACTGAGTAATCCTTTCCAATCCGCATGATCACTTAGTGCAAAACCCGCATCGGTATTATTTCTTCTGAAGTTGCCACGAACCTGCATCCATCCACTGCAAACTGCAGATGAAAAAGGCTGAAATCTTTTCATCCAACTGCTTTCCGTAGCACCGGGTGGTGCAATGACTACCGATGATCGAAATTTTTCCCTAGGAATATCAGGTGTTACTTTCTGCACATCCGGTAAATAAATACCATGATCCTGTAATGTTTTATGCGTGTTCCAGATAGCGCCGTGTACAAAGATATTTTTTGTTATAGGTGTAATAGCTTGTAGTATTCTTTGTGCTTTGCCTAAACTATAAGCAACCAATACACTGGTCTTTCCCTCTTGCTGATTCTTTGTGATCCATTGCCCGATTTTGTTGAACATGGTTTCCTGTGGCTCCCACTGATAAATCGGAAGTGCAAAAGTGGATTCAGTCAGGAATGTGTGACAACGAACCGGTTCAAAACTTCCGCTGATGCCATCTGGTTCTGTTTTATAATCTCCACTTACAACATACACTTCACCCTTGTATTCAATTCTTATTTGCGAAGAACCAATAATATGTCCTGCAGGATGTAGTGATATTTTCACTCCGTTTTTATAAACCGCTTCACCCCAAGCAACAGATTGTACTTGTATATTCCCCAATCTTAAACGAAGAATCGGTAAAGTATCGTGATGACAGAGATAGTGTCCCGATCCCCATCTTGCATGATCACTATGTGCGTGAGTAATAATAGCATGATCAACAGGTCGCCAAGGATCAATATAAAATTGTCCTGTTTCACAATAAAGACCTTGATCTGTAAATGTAATAAGTGCCATGATGAGATGTAAGCTTCAAGCCACAAGCCTCAAGCTACAAGTCTTACTTTGAATATTTATCAAAAAATTTATCAAAAAAATATCTTCTTGCAATCTGTGGCTTTCAACTCTTTCCTTGTAGCCTGTTGCTTAAAGCTTGTGGCTTTCTTCTGCATCTATCAGAGCAGTACCTAACTTCCTCCCATACTTTTTCCCATTTTTTACGCCAGGAGAAAGGTCGTTGACAGGAGACACAGATCTTTGAGGGTAAGGAAGATTTGTTGCCTTTAAAATCCTTCATTCAACTTTAACAAACAGACCAATATTTTGTTGGCATTTAGTTGACTGAACGAATCTGGCCATCCATTTTTCGGATGAAATACAGTTTTTTATTCTCTAGATAATCTACAGCATTGGGGTTATTGCTATAGGGTTTTACAGGCTGCAGATCAAACTCATTAAAGAGCTTCAAACTTTTATCAGAGAGATTTTTCATCAGTAAACCTTCATATTTAATCAACAGTTTAGTAAAACGATACATGGCTTCAAATCCCTTAAAAACCATGTCACTAGGTCTACCTGAAAATTTGTTTCGATAGGTGTTGGTAATATCCAATCCAATCTTATCTGTTCTGATGAAATGATACGGTGTGGTATAAACTATTTCTATATTTCTATCAACACCCCTCAATGCATCCCATGTAGGCATACCAATGGCGATACTTCTATATTTTTTGGATTCACTCAATGATTTTACAAGATTGATTCCAAAATTTTCATTCAGTGTGCCACAGATCACAATATTTTGTCGACTGCTATCTAAATAGCTAATCACCTGACTTGTGGTAAAGCTATCTGTTAGTTCAACAGTTTTGATTTTTAAAGGAATCGATTTCGAACTTTTAGCAATCTCAGCAAAACTGTTCTGAATCATATCTTCTACCGCACCTTTTCTTCTGAACATCGTCATAGTGCTAGTGGGGTAGACTCTTTGTAAATAAGTATACAAACCTTCCAGATGTGTTCTTAATGTTGGATTGATAAGAATGAAATAGGGATTTTCAGTAAGCCCTGCGTCATTGGGATATGTAGCGGAGATCAATGGTATTTCATGTTCTAATGCAAAGTCAGCCAACGGTTTGATCTCATTTCTGTTATTGAAAGAGGCAATGATCAAAGAAACATCTGCAAGTGTAGAATCAAGAATTGCATTTTGAGTACTGCCTTTTATACTTTTTGAATCGTAGAAAACTACTTCAATCGGTAATTTTTCTGCATTGAGGGAATCAACAGCTAACATGATGCCATTGTAAAAATCGAGACCCGGCATCATATAGCGAGGGAGTATTTGGTTGCTGAGACGATAGTCGCCATCCTGTGTATAAGCCGAGTCAAGGTATACAGGTGCAAATACCGCTACTTTCCAAACTTTTGGTTGTTCTTGAGCAGAAGCAGAATAGTGACTGATCAGAATGATGAATACAAGTATGAACTTTCTAAGTATATGCATAAGTGATCTTAACTACTCAAAAATAATGCCTATTCCCACTCGATGGTTGCAGGTGGTTTGCTGCTGATATCATAGACCACTCTGTTAATTCCCCTAACGTTATTGATGATCTCATTGGAAACATGTGCCAGGAACTCATAAGGTAAATGAGCCCAGTCGGCGGTCATACCATCAACTGAGGTAACAGCTCTAAGGGCAACCGTAAATTCATAAGTACGTTCATCACCCATTACGCCTACACTTTTAACAGGTAATAAAATGGCTCCGGCCTGCCAAACTTGAGAATAAAGACCATGAGATTTCAAAGCCTTGATATAAATATCATCAGCCGCTTGGAGTAGAGTTACTTTTTCAGCCGTTACTTCTCCCAAAATTCTGATGGCTAAACCCGGTCCAGGGAACGGATGACGATTGATCATATCCGCAGGAATACCCAATTCCAATCCTACTTTTCTTACTTCATCTTTAAAAAGATAACGCAGTGGTTCCACCAAATCCAAATGCATGGTATCTGGTAAGCCTCCTACATTGTGATGCGATTTAATGGTTTGTGATGGACCATGTACACTTACACTTTCAATCACATCAGGATAAATGGTGCCTTGTCCAAGGAATTTTACACCGGCTACTTTTTTTGCTTCTTCTTGAAATACATCAATGAACAACCTACCAATCACTTTTCTTTTCGCTTCAGGGTCGGTTTTGTCTTTGAATTCATCATAAAAGCGCTGACTGGCATTTATACCGGTAACATTCAGCCCAATCGTTTTATAAGTATCTAAAACTTGTTTGAATTCATCTTTTCTCAATACACCATTGTCTACAAATATTCCATGCAATCGATTACCAATGGCTTTACTGATCAAAGTAGCAGCCACCGTACTATCTACACCACCACTCAGTGCCATGATCACATGATGGTCTCCAATCTGTTCTTTGAGTTGTTCCACCGTTTCGTGAACAAATGAAGCCGGCGTCCAGTCTTGTGTGCAACCGCAGATGTTGACTAAAAAGTTGCGGATGATTTTTTTGCCTTCCGTTGAGTGGTATACTTCCGGGTGAAATTGTATGCCGTATAAGGGAAAGGTGTCTGTAGTATTTTTTTTGAATGCAGCCACGGGAATACTTTCTGTTATTGCAGTGATCTCAAAGCCATCAGGTAGCGCAACAATCGAATCACTATGGCTCATCCATACCTGAGATCCGTTGGCCACACCCATCAATAATTGGTCTTCTTTTAGCACTTCCATCTTTGCGCGACCATATTCTCTCTTATTTGATTTATCTACACGTCCTCCAAAATTCTTAGCAGTTAGTTGTGCCCCATAACAAACTCCCAGTACGGGTAATTGGCTGATCATGGAAGCAATATCAACATTGGGAGCATTCTCTTCATTGACGCTGAAAGGAGAACCACTGAGAATAATGCCTTTTAATCCTTTTTCATATTGAAAGGGCTTATGAAAAGGGATGATCTCACAATACACATTGGCTTCACGAACAGCCCTAGCTATCAGTTGGGTATACTGACTACCGAAGTCAAGAATGAGGATTTTTTCTGTCATGGCGCGAAGGTAAATGAAATTTGGTGGTCTTGGGAGCGTATAAATGGTCATAAAATCCACAGGAATGGTGATGGATTCAGGGGCCTTTTTGATAATTTCGAGGTCTTAAACCAACAACATGAGAATTTTTTTCATCACAGTGGCCATTGTTTCCCTGCTCGGTTCCTGTGTATTCATCGGATCAAAACGAGTGAAAGGGAATGGAAATGTTACTGTTGAAGAAAGACCAGGACTTACCGCTGAGAGAATTCATTTGAAAGGTTTTATGGATGTTGAACTCACCCAAGGAGAGGGAACAATCGTAAAAGTAGAAGCAGATGAAAATCTTCAAGAATACATTATTACAGAAATGGAGGGAGATGAACTCGTAGTGAAAATGAGAGGTAATATCAACTTTATAACCAGTGAAAAGCTGAAAGTATATATCACTACTCCTAAACTCGAGCAGTTAAAGTTATCTGGTTCCGGAAGCATTATTGGCATGAATAAATTTACCGGATCTGATCGATTGAAAGTAAGTGTTTCCGGAGTGGGCGATCTGCGTTTGGAAACCAATACCCCTGAACTGGATGCCAAGATCAGCGGCAGTGGATCGCTTGTACTTTCAGGAGAAACCCGCGATGCAAAAATTCAAATCAGTGGTATAGGCGATTGTAATGCAGAGGAGTTAAAAGCTGAAAACGCTTCTGTAAAGATATCAGGTGGTGGAGATGTTAAAATATTTGCTGATTCTAAATTAGATGTATCCATTAGTGGTATAGGATCTGTCTATTACAAAGGAGAAGCAGTGGTATCCCAAAAAGTAAGTGGTAGCGGAGAAGTGAAAAAGCTAGAGCAATAAATAAAAAAAGGTAACTCAATCGGGTTACCTTTTTTATGCAAGGTTATTAACCTTATCCCCGGAATTTTTAAAAGCTGATTATGAACTGGAAAGAAAGGATTTTATTGATCTTACTGGCAAGCGTCAACTTTACACATATTCTTGATTTCATGGTGATGATGCCTTTGGGCAATTTCTTGATGCCTTATTTTAACATCACACCCGGACAATTCAGCGTGATTGTAGCTTCTTATAGTATCAGTGCGGCTGTATCAGGCTTTGCTGCTGCTTTTTATGTAGATGGCTACGATAGAAAAAAAGTATTGCTTTTTGGATATATAGGATTTACAATCGGTACGCTTTGCTGTGGTATTGCTCCTTCTTATCTGTTGTTGTTACTTGCAAGAATTACTGCCGGTTTATTTGGTGGATTGATCGGTGCACAGGTATTGAGTATCGTAGCTGATAGTTTTCCTTACGAAAAAAGGGGACAAGCTATGGGTATTTTATTCTCGGCTTTTTCTTTGGCTTCCATTGTAGGTGTTCCTTCTGCTTTGTATTTGGCCGGATGGTTAGGATGGCATTCACCCTTCTTATCCATTGGAGGTTTGGGTATCATTATTACAGTACTGTTGATGCGTTACCTGCCTTCTATGTCTTCCCATATTCATGGACAAAGGATAAAGCCCATCGTCATGCTAAAAAATGTGATGACCAGTCGAATGCAGTTGGTTGCACTGGGTTTATCCGCTGCATTGATGCTGGGTCATTTTCTAATCATTCCTTTTTTGAATCCCTATATGGAATTCAATGTAGGATTTACAGATACACAGCGTAATATGATTTACATGGTAGGCGGTATCGCTACTTTCATTACTTCTCCGTTGATAGGTAAGATGGCTGATAAGTATGGAAAACATAATACTTTCATGTTCTTTGCATTGGTATCGCTTATTCCCATATTCCTGATTACTAATATGCCAGCCATCAAGTATTACTATGTGTTGATAGTAACTGGAATCTGGTTTGTATTAAGTACCGGTAGAGGTATTCCAGCCCAAGCTATTATCAGTAATGTGGTGCCGGCAGAGCAAAGAGGTAGTTTCATGAGCTTTAATGGATCTATTCAACAATTATTCTCGGGAATTGCATCACTCATTGCAGGAATGATCGTCATCAGCAAACCAGACCATACCATTGTTCATTACTCTTGGGTAGGCTATCTCAGTATAGTGATTGTACTTTTTTCTGTTTTTATTGCGAAGAAGTTGAAGGGATACGAGCAGTAGTCGATAGACCATAGTCGATAGTCCATGGACCATGGTCTATCGACTATGGTCTACTCCAACCTAAACACCGGATACCTCATATGTGCAGGCTCATAGTAAGGTGATTTCTTATATACAAAATCTAGTTGTGCATTGGCGGATGCAGCAAACTTTTCATCTGCTTTCTTTTTGGCATCAAGTTCGGCTCTGAGCTCAGGGTGTGCTTGTAAATACGTAGCGGCAACATCTTCCCATCTATAATTACTATAGCCTTCTTTTTGCTGGAGGATGGCATCAAAAAAATTCCAGGAGAAATAGCTGTCATCGGTTCCAATTTCTAAGGTTTCAATCAGGAGTCGGTCAGCAGCTTGTCCGGTATAAATGATATAATCTCCTTTTAGAAAACGAATATTTTCTTTTTGTTGCGATACCCGGATGCCTGACTGACGATAATGTTTTTCAAATGGTCTGGTAGCTGTTCTATAATCCGTGATTCTGCATACTTCTACTTCAATCACCGTATCTTTCTTCAGCCTTTGCATTTCTACGTTGTTGATGGCTAATCTGTCAATTACTTCATGCCATCCTTGTGGAATGATATAGGCTTTAGGTTTACTCACCAACTGTTCACCTGTAAAATAATTATAGTACTTGATATCCTTCGTATAGGGTTTTGATCGGTCATAATACATCCTGTTCATGCCGGTTACTTCACTGATCTTTTGAGCAGAAGTATATCCCATGAATTTGATTTGATCGAATCGAGTGGTATCTACTCGATAGGTTTGCGGAAATTGCTGTTGCTGTTTTACAGCATCAATGGCTTTTTTTCTGGTTGCTTTAATAGCCACAGCTTGTTTGGATCCTTCTTCCAGAAATGTTTGCATCAAATCATACGTACTTTTCACGCGCTGGTCATAAGGTTTCAGCATATGTGTCTCAGGCATAAAGGCCATTGTCTGAAACAAAGCAGCATAACCGCTGCTATACCTAGGTGCATCATAAAAAGCAGTCCAGTTTCTTTCCGGATTTCCTCCTTCAAAACTTACATACGGAATCAAATTCCAGTTTTTTTGTTCCATTCCTTTATACAGGGAAGGCTCAAAAATATCATGAAGGTATGCACCCATAATTGGACCTAACTTATTGTGTTGAGATGTCAGTAATGTCATGGTGTGTTGGTAATCGGCACCATCGCTCACATGGTTGTCTACCAATATATCCGGATTCAAGTAATGAAAAATCTTTGCAAACGCTTTGGCATTGCGACTATCGTTTTTAATAAAATCACGATTCAGATCAAGGTTCTGTGCATTGCCTCGAAAACCGTAGCTCTCGGGTCCATTTTGATTGACCCTAGAAAAGGAATTTCTGTTTAAACTTCCACCAATATTATAAACAGGAATGATTCCTAATACTACATTATCAGGAGCTTTGATTTTACCCGTGACCAAGTCTCTTAAAAACATCATACTTGCATCAATACCATCCGGTTCTCCGGGATGAATGCCGTTGTTGATCATGATCACCAGTTTATTTTTTTTATGCCAAATGGATGGGTCATGGTTTTTATCATTGCTGAATAGTACCAGATGCAAGGGATATCCAGCGTCTGTAAGTCCAAATTCTTTAATCCGGATGGTAGGAAAAGCAGTATCCAATGCGTTATAGTAGCGGATACATTCTTCATAGGTAATGGTCTTTTTACCTGCTGATTGTTCAAAAACTGTTTGCCATTTCTGTGCAAATAATTGTTGAAACATAAATAGTTGTAGGAGAAGCAGTAATTTTTTCATTATTTTCAATTTGAAAATTTATTCAAAGTAATGGAAAACCCGCATAGTATTCTACTGGTTGAAGATGAAGCCAAACTTGGTTCAATTATTAGGGATGAACTCAGGCGTCAGGGATACTTGGTAGATCTGGCCATTGATGGAAAAGAAGCAGAAGAGGTATTTCAAAATAAATTATATTCAATTGTTTTACTCGATGTAAATCTTCCGTATAAAAGCGGGCTCGAGCTCTGCAAAGAATTCAGGGCGGTTAATAAAACGATTCCTATTATTATGTTGACTGCCATTGGTCAGATACAGGACAAAGTAGAAGCATTTGACCTAGGTGCGGATGATTATCTCGTAAAACCTTTCCATTTTGAAGAGTTATTCGTTCGCGTTAAAGCCCTGCTTAAAAGAACGGATAAGGGACAAGAAGATGAAAAAATTATTGTCGATGATCTTACAATCGATATGAAAAATAAGTCTGTAGTTAGGGCAGGTATGAATATTAATCTTACGGCCAAAGAGTTTACATTACTTACTTTATTGGCACGAAATCGTGAGAGGGTGATTTCAAAGCAGGAAATTCTAGAAAAAGTATGGGACCTCACATTTGATACAGGTACCAATACCATTGAAGTGTATATCAGTTTTCTTCGGAATAAAATTGATAAGCCTTTTGAGCATAAACTGATCCATACCAAACCCGGATTCGGTTATTACATCAAATAAATACCAAGATGAGTTTCAAACTCCGTTTTGCCCTTCGTTTTACAGCTGTAGTGGCATTCATCTTGCTGAGTTGTTTTACTAGTATTTATTTTTTGTATGCCAACTTCCGTCAAGAAGAATTCACCAAGAGATTGCATCATGAAGGAGAGGAGTTCTATGGTTTTTATCAAAAACAAATCCGATATCAATCACCGGTAGAACTGGTTTTTTTTGATGAGATCCAAGAGAATATTCTTGCCGGAGAAGAAATAGTGATATTGGATTCAGTGCAAAAAGTCATATTTACTTATCCGGCTACCCTACAGTTAGGTCTCTATCAAAAAATGATCAATGACCTTAAATCTAACAAGGAACTTGAACAGATGGTAGGGGATAGATTTTATGGTAATGTATATTTCCCATCCGATAAAGTGAATGTTTTGATTTCAGGTATTGATCTGGTGGGACAACAACAGTTATCCAGATTAATTTGGATTTTGGCTTTAGGATTTACATTGGCATTATTGGTAACGACTGTTCTTTCTTATTGGTTGAGTAAATCTTTTACCGCACCACTTCTTGAACTAGGTAAGCAAATGGGTGATATTACAGGTAGTGACTTGAAGAAAAGAATTCCTGAAAATGCTCAAATCGCAGAAGTGAATTTGATTGCTGGAAAATTCAATGCGATGCTTGCAAGACTTGAAAAAACATTTGAGTTTCAACGAAGTTTTGTTCATCATGCTTCACATGAATTGAGGACACCGTTAGCAACCATGTTATCTCATACCGAATCGGCTTTAAAAAATCAATTGAATGAAGAAGAATACAGAACTGTTCTCGCTTCCTTGAAACAGGATCAGGAACGTATGATTGAACTCACCAATTCACTCTTATTGATCTCTCAATTTGAACAACAAAGTTTTGATAAAGCATGGCCCGTTTGCAGGGTAGATGAGATATTGTATGATAAGATCAGTATCAGCGTGAAAATGTTCCCAGATATCGGTATATCATTGGTTTTTAAGAATACACCTTCATCAGATAACGACCTGAATGTTCGAGGTAATGAAGCCTTGTTAAAATCGATGTTCAGTAACCTCATTCGGAATGGCTATCTCTATTCTATGAATAAAAAAGTAGAGATCATACTCGAATTTGTTGAAAACGACATCTTGGTGCATGTGGAGACAAGGGGAGAGCACCTCAGTGAAGAAGAGCGAGAAAAGATAATGATTCCTTTTTTCAGGGGGCAACAAGCCCGTCAAAAAGCTTCCGGTGTGGGATTGGGATTAACTATTGTGCATCGCATCCTGAATATGCATAAAGGCAGTTTGACGTATACACCCATGCCCAATCAGGTAAACAGGTTTACTGTTACTCTACCAAAAGCTACCCCATAAAAAAACCAGCCATGGGGCTGGTTTACTATTTTCTAACGAAAAGCTTAATAATTAAGCAGTTACGTTTGCTTTCTTTGCTAATTTGCTCTTCAGGTTAGCAGCTTTGTTTTTGTGGATGATACCACGTTTTGCTAACTTATCGATCATAGAAATAACGTTAGGCAGCTCTTCGGTATACGCTTTTACGTCAGTACCGGCTTTCAGGTCACGGATGGCGTTACGGGTAGTTTTACCATAATAACGGTTACGATCGCGACGCTTAGCAGCTTGTCTCACATCTTTCTTAGTAGCTGAATGATTTGCCATTGTTCTTTTTTTTCAGGACGGCAAAGGTAAGGACTTGAAACCAAAAGAGGAAATTTTTATCAAAAAAACTCCAAGAAGCCTCATTTTGAGCCCCGTACACCCTGTAACTTGTTCACTTGCACCTTGATTCTTGAGCCGAAGTGCTCAATTGATTTTCGTCAAAATTTAGACATTTTTTCTGCCTTCAATGACCGATATTTGCCAACCTGTTTATCAAACCAGTTGTATAATCTTTACACATGAAGGATTTTTCGTATATTACAAACTCCCATCCTGCATACATCGAGAGTCTTTATCAGGAATTTGTTCAGAATCCTGAGTCTGTTGATCCGGACTTAAAAAAGTTTTTCGAAGGTTTTGATTTTGCCGTGTCTAATGCTTCAGGTACTGTTGTGAGTAGCAATGGTCAAATCACAGCTGCGGAGAACATTGACTGGATGAAGGAGATCAAAGTGTACCGATTGATCCTCGGATATCGTAATAAAGGTCATCTGATTGCTAAAACCAATCCCATTCGTCAGCGTAAAGACAGAGGGGCTAATCTTGATCTTTCATTTTTTGGTCTTTCCGAAACAGATCTGAATACTACTTATCAGGCAGGTAATCTGATTGGATTGGGAGCTACTACATTGAAAAATATTTTACAGCACCTCAATAACTGTTATGCTTCGAATGTAGGAATTGAATTCAAGTATATCAGTGATCAGAAAAAAATTGATTGGCTGACCCGCGAAATGGAGCAGCAGTTTGTTCAACCACTTTCACTCGATAAGAAAAAGCGTGTGCTTGAAAAACTGAACCAAGGGGTGATGTTTGAAAAATTCTTGCACACAAAGTATATCGGACAAAAACGGTTTTCATTAGAAGGGGGCGAAACGACTATTGCAGCGTTGGATGCCATCATCAATGTAGCAGCCAATCATGAAGTGCAGGAAGTAGTGATCGGGATGGCGCATCGCGGACGTTTGAATGTATTGGCAAACATCATGGGTAAAACCTATGAACAAATATTTAGTGAGTTTGAAGGAACTGCTGTGATGGATCAAACCATGGGCAGTGGAGACGTGAAATATCACATGGGTTATGGAAGTGAAATTCAGACGCCTGATCAAAAAACCATTCATTTAAAACTCATGCCGAATCCTTCCCATTTGGAAGCAGTAGATCCGGTGGTAGTAGGTTTTGCCAGAGCAAAGGCAGATGTATTATACAATAGTGATTTTGATAAAATACTTCCCATACTCATTCATGGTGATGCATCTGTTGCCGGACAAGGTATTGTGTATGAAGTGTTACAGATGAGCAACCTGCGTGGTTATTATACAGGTGGAACCATTCACTATGTCATCAATAACCAGATCGGATTTACGACAGACTTCGATGATGCAAGAAGTGCTGATTATTGTACATCGATTGCATCAATGGTACAGGCGCCTGTATTGCATGTAAATGGAGATGATGCAGAATCTGTAGTAAAATGTGCGGAGATCGCAACTCGTTATCGTCAGGAGTTCAACTCGGATATTTTCATTGACATGGTTTGTTACCGCAAACATGGACACAATGAAGGAGATGATCCTAAATATACCCAACCACAGTTGTATGCGCTGATTGATAAACATCAGAATCCACGTGAGATCTATACGCAATACTTGATACAGAACGGAGAACCCGACGCACAACAATTGGCCAAAGAAATGGAGAAAAAATTCTGGGCAGATTTACAGGAGCGTTTGGATGAAGTGAAACAAAATCCGCTCCCTTACAAATACCAAACCCCTGAATTGGTTTGGAAAAGTATGCGCAAAGCCACTGAAGAGGATTTTGATCAGTCGCCTGTTACAGCCGTTCCCCAAGAACAGATCCAGCAAATGTTTGGCAAATTGATGAGCTGGCCTGCTGAATTCAAACCATTGAAGAAAGTTGAGAAGTTGTTGCAGGATAAAACAAAATTGCTGGAGACAGAACAGAAAATAGACTGGGCTACAGCAGAATTGTTAGCCTACGGCTCTATTTTAATGGAGGGAAATATTGTACGTATGAGTGGACAGGATGTTCAAAGAGGAACATTCAGTCATCGACATGCGATTCTGCGTGATGAGAATACCAATAAAGGTTACAATCGTTTGAATCACTTTACTGAAAACCAGGAGTCATTCCGTATCTATAATTCATTGTTGAGTGAATATGGTGTTTTAGGTTTTGAATATGGTTATGCCATGGCGAACCCTAATGCATTGGTGATTTGGGAAGCGCAGTTTGGAGATTTCTGTAATGGCGCACAAACCATGATCGATCAGTTTATTGCTGCAGGTGAACAAAAATGGCAGCGCCAAAATGGAGTAGTAATGTTATTGCCACACGGTTATGAAGGACAGGGTCCTGAACATAGTAGTGCAAGACTGGAACGTTTTCTGCAAATGTGTGCGGAATTGAATATGGTCATTACCAATATCACAACTGCATCAAACCTATTCCATGCATTTCGTAGACAACTGGCTTGGAATTTCCGTAAGCCGATGATCAATTTTTCACCAAAAGCTAATCTCAGAAATCCTGCTACTTATAGCAGTATTACTGAGTTATCGGAAGGTGGTTTCAAGGAAGTCATTGATGATGTATTCATTGAAAATCCAACGCAAGTGAAAAAAGTGTTGTTGTGTACCGGAAAACTTTTCTTTGAGATGTCTGATAAACAGCAAAAAGAAAACAGAAAAGATATTGCGATCGTTCGTTTGGAGCAATTGTATCCATTACCACAAAAGCAATTGGAAGCATTGCACAAGAAGTATAATAAAGCTACCTGGTTCTGGGTTCAGGAAGAGCCATTGAATATGGGAGCGGCATCATTCCTTCAAATGAATTTAAAAAATATCAATTTTGGAGTGATCAGCCGTAATGCAAGTGCTGCAACTGCTACAGGTTATGCAAAAGTGCATGCAGCAGAGCAGGCAGAGATCATCAATACAGCATTTGATATTTAAACATTGAATTATAACCTTATCATTATAAAGTAATAAACAGATATCCCCGATGATTGAGATAAAAGTACCAACAGTAGGAGAGTCCATTAACGAAGTAACCTTGTTAAAGTGGACTAAAAAAGACGGCGAGTGGGTTGAGCGTGATGAAGTGATCGCTGAATTGGAAAGTGAGAAAGCCACTTTTGAAGTAAATGCGGAACAAGCAGGTATACTTACCACTGTGGGTAAAGAAGGCGATACACTCAATATCGGAGATGTGCTGGCAAAAATTGATGAAACTGTAGCTAAGCCGGAAGGCGCCGCTGCTCCTGCACCCAAAGAAGCGGCAACAGCAGTGCCTGTGAAAAATGAAGCGCCAGTAACAGCTGTGTCTAATGATATCAAAGCAACACCTGTTGCTTCAGCTATTATCGCTGATAAAAAAGTAGATCCTTCTAATATCAAACCAACGGGTGCCGGAGGAAAGATTGTAAAGCACGATGTATTGGAAGCTTTGGCCAATCCGGGTAAAAAAGCATTTTCGGGCGGAGAGTTATACAGCAGAAATATACGTCAGGAGAAGATGAGCAATCTTCGTAAAACCATCAGCAAACGTTTGGTGGAGGCCAAGAATACAACAGCGATGCTCACCACTTTTAATGAAGTGGATATGACACGCATCATGGACGTGCGTAAACAATACAAAGACAAGTTTAAAGAACTGCATGGTGTGAACCTCGGTTTCATGAGCTTCTTTGCAAAAGCTTGTGCTATTGCATTAGGTGAATGGCCATCTGTAAATGCGTACATTGATGGAGACCAATTGGTATACCATGATTATGCGGATATCAGTATCGCTGTTAGTACTCCACGTGGATTAACAGTACCTGTTATGCGTAATGTAGAAAGTCTAAGCATGGCTGATATCGAAAAGAAAGTAGTGGAATTAGCAGGTAAGGCCCGCGACAGCAAACTAACAGCCGAAGAATTACAAGGAGGAACATTTACCATCACCAATGGAGGTGTATTTGGCAGTTTAATGAGTACTCCTATCATCAATATCCCACAAAGTGCAATTCTTGGAATGCACAAAATCCAGGAAAGACCAATGGCTATAAACGGACAAGTGGTGGTTCGTCCGATGATGTATTTAGCCCTGAGTTATGATCACCGCATCATTGACGGACGTGAAAGCGTTAGCTTCCTTGTACGAGTAAAGGAACTGCTTGAAAATCCTGAATTGTTGCTCTTCGGGAAAGACCCGGTGAAAACATTACTGGAAGTATAGTTTTCGAAAATTTAATGTAAATTCATTAAGGCACATCTGGAAACAGAGCTCGCTTGAAACGAGGTATGTTTCCAGGTGCGCTGATGTAACCTCATACCCTATGATGCGATTCCAGTCATACTTCAATACTGCCGTGTCCCTAATTCAAGGGTATAATGGATCGCAGCCTTTGGTACATTATCTGAAAGCATATTTTGCCCAAGAAAAAAAACATGGGGCTAAGGATAGAAAATACATCACTCACCTTTGTTATAGTTACTATCGGCTCGGACATGCACTAAAAGAGTTAACGATAAAAGAGCGATTGAAAATCGCCCTATTCTTTGCAGAAAAAACACCCGGGTATTGGTCCGGCTTGTATAAACCTGAATGGATAAAAAATTGGAATGCAGATTTAGAGCAAAGAGTCGGTTTTATTGAACAACTCTATCCTGTTTTTAGCATCCAGCATATTTATCCATGGAAAGAGGAAATGAGTGAAGGAGTAGAACTTCCTGAATTAAGCATTGGTGAGTTTACACAACCTGATCTTTTTATTCGTGTGAGACCCGGATTTGAAACTGTTGTCCGAACAAAACTGAGTGATGCAGCCATTCCTTTTCAGGAATTATCTGATGCTACACTGGCATTATCCAATGGAACAAAACTGGATACCATTCTTGAGATCGATAAGGAAGTAGTGATACAGGATTTGAATTCCCAAAGAGTAAAATTATTATTACCGGCACAGCTACCATCACCTGTTCGGGTTTGGGATTGTTGTGCTGCCAGTGGGGGTAAATCTATTTTAGTGTATGATCACTTGCGAGATGTGTCACTAACTGTATCAGATGCCAGGATTTCTATTCTCCACAATCTGAAGCAACGATTTGAAAGAGCAGGTATTGATCAGTATGATGCTTTTATTGCAGATTTATCAGTCTCCACTTTTACTTATACCGGTGAACCTTATGATCTAGTCATTTGTGATGCACCCTGTACCGGCAGTGGTACATGGTCAAGAACACCGGAGCAACTTGCTTTTTTCAGTACCGATAAAATAACATTGTACACAGCACTGCAAAGAAAGATCACGCAGAATGTGGCAACAACAATACAACCCGGCGGATATCTGTTGTATATCACCTGTTCTTTGTTCAGAAGAGAAAATGAAGAGATCGTAAAACAATTACTAGAACAGAATCATTCGCTTGAATTGGTTGTGCAGCAACTGATGACAGGGTATCATCAAAAATCGGATACGATGTTTGCAGCTTTGTTAAGAAGAAAGCATTAAAGTGCAATCAAATCACCCCGCTGAATAATCCCACCACCAATCACATCATTCCCTTCATAGAATACGGCACTTTGTCCGGGAGCAATGCTTTTTACATTTTCGTAAAAGCGAACGCGAATTCCATTTTCATGGTTGTATAAGTTGGCAAGTGCACCCTGATCTTTGTAACGGATTTTCGCCATTACTTCCATTCCATCAGAGATACCATCGTATTTGATCCAATTCATTTTGGTGACCAACATATCATTTTGTTCCAAGTCTTCTTCATCGCCTAGTACAACTGTATTTGTATCAGGATCGATAGCCGTTACATATGCAGGTTTCCCCAAAGCAATATCTAGACCTTTTCGTTGACCAATGGTATAAAAAGGATAGCCTTTATGCTGCCCCAATTTTTTCCCGTTTTTATCTATAAACCATCCGCCGTTCACTTTTTCTTCCAGTCCATCTACATTTCTTTTTAAGAAACCACGATAATCGTTATCGGGAACAAAACATATTTCATAGCTCTCGCTTTTTTTAGCGAGTTCGGGATAGCCCAGATCCATGGCCATTTGGCGAATATCTTTTTTGTGGTATTTACCTAAAGGCATGATGGTTCTACTGAGCAGTTCCTGATCCAGTCCCCACAATACATAACTCTGGTCCTTGGTAGCGTCCAAGCCTTTGCTGATCACATAGCGGTCGTTGGTATGTTGTCTGATTTCTGCATAATGCCCTGTTGCGATAAAATCACAATTCAAAGCATTGGCTCTTTTGAGTAAGGCGCGCCATTTAATATGCGTATTGCACATGACACATGGATTGGGTGTACGTCCTGCAAGATATTCCTCCACAAAATTTTCAATCACAAAATCTCCAAACTCTTCACGGATATCAAGAATGAAATGGGGGAATCCATGATGTACTGCTGCCTGACGGGCATCGTTGAAAGAATCAATATTGCAGCAACCTGTTTCTTTAGAGCTGGTGCCACTGCTGGCATAATCCCATGTTTTCATGGTAATACCTACCACTTCATATCCTTCATTATGGAGCATGAGTGCCGTAACGGTACTATCTATACCGCCACTCATCGCCACCAACACTTTTCCTTTACGGCTCATGTAATTTGAATTAGTCTGCAAAAATACAGTAAGCGCCGGAATTCAGGGGTGTGTAGCGGCTTTTCAGTGCCAAACGGGGTTTCGAATAACGAAAAATCACAGGTCTACCGCCATTAACTTAAAAGTGTCGCTCCACCCGTCATACACAAAACTGCAATACCGAAGCACATCTCTGCCGATAATACCGTCATAGGGGGCATTGCTGTAATCGCCTTCTACCAGATCAATCGGTAAGGCTTTTTCCCTGAAAATGGGTAGGTAAAGGATCGCACGAAATAGTTTGAGTTCATATCGTCCTCCTGCACCATCAACTGTAGCATCATCACGATATCGATTCAATTGTAGGCGTTCGATGATGGATTTGTCTAGTCCGGAAATATTCGAACCGGTATCTATCAATAAGCGGGTGGTGATATAAGTATGGAATCCATTGAAGTTTTTGACATTCAAAAAAGTTTCTTCATCCGTATGAATTTCAGCTTCAACGATAGGGCCGTGATCTTGTAAGGTTGGAATGGTTAATTGTAATCCCTGCATATGGTAAACAATTTATCATCAGGTATTGATAATTGGAAAGCTTGTTAAACCAAATTCCTTACCTGATTAAACAACGTTGAAAATTTGCGGTAAATACGGTATCCACGATTAGTCATTTTGCCGATATTTACCGAAACTATTAAGCTATGATAAAATTATTGGTGATCGGCAATCTGGGAAAAGATGCCATTTTGAACAATGTGAACGGAAAGAATGTGATCAATTTTACGGTAGCACATACTGAAAAATATAAAGATGCTCAGGGTGTACAAAAAGACCGCACCGTATGGGTGGATTGTTCTTATTGGACAGACCGCACAGGTGTAGTTCCATACCTGAAAAAAGGAACGCAAGTGTATGTAGAGGGTAATCCGGATGTGAGAACCTATACTACTCAAGATGGTAGAAACGGAGCTTCTCTTACTTTGCGGGTGTTGAGTATTCAATTGATAGGAACCAAAGGGGGTGAAGGAGCTAGTGGCAACCCCGCCTCCGGTAACAGTGGTTATACACCACAAACACCTGCCTATGGAGGTCAACCGGTCGTATCCTCACCCAATGAATTAACAGAGCCCATGGATGATTTGCCGTTCTAATCAAACCAAGTCACATAATTTATCAAGAGGTTGTATCAAAAATCGGATGCAGCCTCTTTGTTTTATCATCGACTACGGACCATAAGCCATGAACCATACGCGACCAACCCAATCTCAAGTTGCTTATTTCACTTCTGAGGCACCCAATTTATATGTTCAATTAATTTAATTTATTGATTATTTGGTAGTTATCATGCAAAAAAACGTAGAGATACGCTCATTTTGCGTAGTTCTACGTAGTGCTATTTTTTAACTATGGAATAATATTGTATTGAAAGAGTGCTTCTATTTCTTCCAGGACATCAGAAGAATACTCATCAACTAACAGGATATTATTGAAATACCGGCTAACTGTTTATGACATCAAACCGGGCATTTCAAGAGCGGGTCGGTTCATGGGGGGATCAGCCCGCTCCTGTTTTATCTACTCTTCCCATATATTTACAAATCATAGTAATTAGAGAAAATGCAACACTTAATTTCCTTACAGGAAGCTATTGATATGACTGCTCGATACCAAGCAGATGTTCCCGCAGGTATGGTGAACTCAGAAACATTTCATAAAGAAGCAGTCTCAGCCTTATTAAGTCAACCCGGATGTGTATCTCTTAGAGTTTATTATGGTAAACAAACAGATGATACGATCCATACGATATTAGTGGGCGTTGATGAACAAGGGGCAGACATGATTCAAACATCCGATCTTATTTTAGAGGAGGGTGCCCGCTGCCCACCGTTTTGTCCTCCTATGTCTTCACCATTGAACGGTTAATTTGAATGGCAGACCAGATCAGACAAATAATATCGTACGGTTTAGTAATTGTGATGGCCTTAGGGGTAATATATGCCATCATCCGCAAAAAAAGGATGGGGGTCTATTATAGACCGTTTTACGTCTATATGATTGTGGCATTTGTATTTGAATTATTGATTAAGACTATTATTCACTTAGGCTATAAAAGTCCACTCATCAGCAATTGCTATGTTTTAATTGAATTTCCCATTTTTTTATGGCTCTTTTATAATTGGAGTTCCCGAAACAATAAGATTTTTTTCATTGGACTATTTCTAGCCGGTGTAGTGATCTGGATATTTGATAATCTGATCCTGAACAGTATCTTTCAAATAAATTCTTATTATAGGATTTATTATTCTGCAGTACTTATTCTTTGTTCTATCAATCAACTCAACAAAGTGATTTTTCAGGATGATATTACGCTCTGGAAAAATGCCGTTTTTTTGATCTGTGTCACTTCAATTGTTTATTATAGTTATCGTATTTTTATTGAGAGTTTATTCCTTTTTCAACAGGAATTCAGTAATGATTTCTTTAGAGGAGTATATTATATCATGGTTATTGTGAATTTTTTAGCACATTTGGTATATACATTAGCAGTACTATGTATTCCAGCGAAGCAAGAATTTACCTTACGATACTGATTACCACCCTGATAATTGGTACGATTCTCGCCTTTTTTCTTGTGACCGTTATTCGACAACATAAAAAAAGGTCAAGGCAATACGAGGACCGATTACGAATGGAAGTTGAATTGCTTGAAGCCGAAAGAGGGCGTATCGCTTCTGATCTTCATGATGATCTGGGTCCGCTATTATCTGTCATCAAAATGAATCTCCATTTATTGGATACAAAAGATAAAAATGATTTGATGATATTGGGTAAAACATCTACCCATATTGATCATACAGCCAAGAGACTCAGAGAGATATCCAACAATATCATGCCTTATACTTTGCAGAAGAAAGGTTTAGTTACGGCTATTACTGAAATAACTGAGTTGTTGGCCGAGGGCAATGAATTATCTATAGAGTTCAATAATTCACTCAAAGATTTAGCGATCACCAAAGAGAAAGAAATCCATATTTTCCGATTATTCCAGGAAGTGCTGAATAATACAATAAAACACGCGAATGCTTCTGAAATTAGGATTCATTTGTATGAGGAGAAAAATGAATTGAATATCCTGATAAAGGATAATGGCTGTGGATTTGACAAAGAAAAAGTGATGGATCAGGGAAAAGGTTTAGGATTACAAAATATCCTTCGCCGAGCTGGAATATTAAAAGGGAAAGTATATCTTGAAACAATTCCCGGAAGTGGAACAGAATATCATTTCAGAATACCTTTATAGATATGGAACAACTGCCTCGTATTCGTGTTTTGATAGCAGACGATCATGATATTTTCAGAGATGGGCTCTCATTATTACTGTTGAAGGAGCCTGCGATCGAGTTAGTGGGAGATGCCGCCAATGGAAAACAATTGATACAAATGGCAAAAGAGCTCCAGCCGGATATTGTTTTAACAGATTTGAAGATGCCTCAAATGGATGGTATTGAAGCCATCAAAAGAATCAAAGAATTATATCCTGCTATCAAAGCCATTGCACTGTCTTCTTTTGATAGCGATGCAATGGTCATCGATGCTTTGGAAGCCGGTGCGATGGGCTATATCATTAAAAATGCAGATCGGGGAGAAATTATAGATGCCATCAGAATGGTATACACAGGAAGTCCCTACTACTGTAAAACAACATCAGGCCGTCTAGTAAAGCTCATTGCCCGAAGTGAATTCAATCCTTATAAAACAGATACTTCCAAACTTTTCTCTGATAAAGAGAAAGAAATCATCCGACTCATTTGTGAAGAAAAAACCAGCAAAGAAATCGGAGAATTACTCTTCATGAGTTCTCGTACCGTGGAAGGCCACCGAGTAAAGATCTTGGAAAAAATGGATGTAAAAACTACCGCAGGTATTGCTATCTATGCTATTAAGAATGGAATCTATAGCGCGCATCAGGAGTAATATTTTCGTTTCATTTCTTTCCACTGCTTCTCCATTCGTAACTTGCAGCCATGGATCAGGTATATACTTATGAATCGTTGTATGCATTTACCAAAGCAGTATTCATCAAAATGGGCTGTTCTGATATGGATGCCACTACTGCAGCCACTGTTTTGGTATCCGCAGACCTGCGCGGTATTGATAGTCATGGTGTAGCCCGACTCAGTGGCTATGTTCGATTGTGGGAAGTGAACAGGATCAATGCAACCCCAAATATTCAAGTGGTTCATGAAACACCGTCAACTGCTGTAGTAGATGGGGATGCCGGTTTAGGTCTGGTAGTAGCTCCTTTTGCAATGCAGATCGCTATTGAAAAAGCCAAACAAGTAGGTACTGGATGGGTAAGTGTTCGCAATACCAATCACTTCGGTATTGCAGGTTATCATGCGATGATGGCATTGGGGCATCAAATGATTGGAATGGCCATGACCAATGCAAGTGCCTTGGTAGCCCCTACTTTTTCCATTGAAAGAATGTTGGGTACCAACCCTATCGCAGTAGCTATTCCTGCAGGAGAACAACCTCCTTTTGTAGCAGACATGGCCACTACCACAGCCGCAAACGGCAAATTGGAAATACTGCAAAGAAAAAATGCAGAAGCACCGTTGGGTTGGGTACAGGATAAAGAAGGTCAAGCATCTACTGATGCCAATATTTTAAAGAAAGAAGGTGCCCTACTTCCATTGGGTAGCGATCGCGAGCATGGAAGTCATAAAGGCTATGCATTAGGTGCCATCGTTGATATTTTTTCCGCAGTACTCAGTGGAGGAAGCTATGGTCCTTGGGCCCCACCTTTTCCTGCATATGTGCCCATGCCCGAAAATATGCCGGGGAAAGGTCTCGGACATTTTTTTGGCGCGATGCGCGTAGACGCTTTTCGTCCAGCAGAGGAGTTTACAACGCATATGGATAATTGGATCACTCGTTTTCGTAATGCAAAGCCTGCGCCCGGACAAGACCGTGTGTTGATACCCGGAGATCCGGAAAGGGAATATGAAAAAGAGCGCATGGAAAAGGGAGTACCCATTGTGGCGAGTGTAGTAGAGGATTTGAAAGCAGTGGGAGAAAAATTCGGTATCGAATGGATGGCCTAACCCGCTGATCTAGCTAACAACTGTTCTTTAAAATCCCTGAGAACTTAACGTCTCAATAATTTACCTTTGCACCTCATTAACCAATAAAAAACGGGGGAGGGGGAATCTTATGAAAGTAATGAAGTTCGGCGGTACCAGCGTAGGTAAGCCGGAACGTATGCATCAGGTATCACAATTAATTACCAAAGATGCGACACCGAAAATAGTAGTGCTCAGTGCACTTAGTGGAACTACCAATGCTTTAGTGGAAATCAGTAACAGTTTATCTCAGGGTGATAGACAGGCAGCTAAACAAAAAATCGATCAATTAGAAGCACATTATCGACAGTTTGTGCTGGATCTCCTAAAAACAGATACTGTTCGCGCTAAAGCCAATGCAGTCATTGCCGAACATTTTGAATTCCTTAATATCATTTTGCGTATTTCTTTTAGTGAAGCGCTGAATAAAGATATTCTGGCACAGGGTGAATTGATGAGTACCAAATTATTCAGTTGCTACCTTGAGGAACAAGGAATCGATCATATGTTGTTACCCGCTCTTGAATTCATGACCATTGATGCCAATGAAGAGCCACAGTTGGGGAGTATCAAAGTTAAATTGAGTCAGCAACTACAACTTCATAAAGACAAAAAATTATTCATTACCCAAGGCTATATCTGTCGCAACTCAAAAGGGGAGGTCGATAATCTGAAAAGAGGTGGTAGTGATTATACCGCTTCTCTTGTAGCTGCGGCTATTCATGCCAGTGTATGTGAAATCTGGACTGATATTGATGGTATGCATAACAATGACCCGCGTATCGTTAATAAAACGATAGCCATTGAACAATTAAGTTTTGATGAAGCAGCGGAGTTGGCATATTTCGGTGCAAAAATTTTACACCCTACTTGTATCTGGCCGGCACAGCAAGAGAATGTTCCTGTGAAATTGTTGAATACCATGCAGCCGGATGCTCCCGGAACCGTCATCACCAAAGAAGCAGGTAGTGTAGGTGTGAAAGCAGTAGCAGCAAAAGATGGGATCATCGCCATCAAGATCAAGAGCAGTCGAATGCTGTTGGCTTATGGATTTTTAAGAAAAGTGTTTGAAGTATTTGAGAAATACCGTACTTCTATTGATATGATCACTACTTCTGAGGTAGCGGTATCTGTTACCATTGATACGGATACGGCACTCAGTAGTATCGTAAAAGAACTAGAGCCATTCGGAACAGTAGAAGTAGAGAAAGATCAAACCATTGTTTCTATTGTAGGAAATGAAATAGCTCAAACGGATGCTGTATTACAAAAACTATTTAATGCAATTCAGGAAATACCGGTTACGATGGTGAGTTATGGAGGAAGTACGCATAATGTCTCTTTACTGGTTCCTAGTGAGCATAAAACAAAAACATTACAACTCCTCAATATTGGATTGTTTGGCCTGTGATCAATGTTAAAAGAGGTTAATATTTAAGCCATCCGTCTGGTCGGATGGCTTTTTTCATTGAAATTGTTACTTCAAATCATGGCATGAGAATCATATTGACACTGATCATCCTTATTGCAAGTCTTCATCTTTCCTTTGCTCAGCAAGCATTGAGAGGAAAAGTCATCGCCAGTGATTCTAAACAACCCATTCATTTGGCCAATGTCTTTTTAAGTAATACATCTATTGGAACTGTTACGAATGCAGAAGGTGTATTTGTTTTAGACAGATTTCCGCAAGGTCGTTTTGATGTAGTAATATCTTGTATTGGTTATGAAACCTATGTAACCACTATTCAATATGCGCAATTACCTGCTTTTATTGAAGTGGTATTAAAGCCTAAAGTGAATATCCTACAAGAAGTAGTTGTAGAACCATATGAAAAAAATGGATGGGAACGATATGGAAAATTCTTTATAGAAAATTTTATAGGTACATCTGCTTTAGCTACAGATTGTAAACTTAAAAATCCGGAGACCATTCGTTTTCGTTATAATAAAAAAGAAAATATTCTTCGCGCATTTGCTGATGAGCCAATTATACTGGAGAACAGAGCACTGGGGTATATTTTACGCTATGATTTAAAAGTATTTGAGTATAACTATGGTACAAGAATATTTTATTTTCAAGGGTATCCTTTGTTCGAGGATATTGAAACAGATCGCAAAAGATTACTGAATCGTTGGGAAAGAAACCGCGCAGAAGCATATTATGGTTCTATGATGCACTTTATGCGATCGCTATTTAGAAACCAATTGATTGAAGAGGGATTTGAAATAAGAAAGCTGATTAAGATTAGTGAAGAAGAAAAGAAAAGAGTCAGAAATATCTATAATTCCAGAACCTATATCAATAGTAATGGTAATATTGTTGTAAACGATAGCTTGTTGGGTAATGGAAATAAAGACAGCTCAGATTATTACCGAAAAGTAATACGACAACCTGAGAAAATGGCAATATTGATCAATCAGCTTTTACCTGGCGATAGTATTGCATTTGCCATAGATAGCTTTACCGCCGGATTGTATTTTGATGATCATCTGCAAGTGATCTACAAATACAAACAAGCTCCAGATGAGTACGTACGAATGAATTCCTTATCTGTTCAACCGAAAACACCTGTTGTATCAGATATTGTCCTCCCTAAAAAAAATGCCATCTCCGTATTAGCCAATGGTAGTTATTTCGAAGGTCTGGATCTGATCACATCCGGTTACTGGGGTTGGTGGGAAAAATTGGCAACGATGTTGCCATTTGATTATAAGCCACCGAAAAAGAGGGAGTAAGCTAACAGTTTATAGTTGACAGTTGACAGTAAATCATGGACTATATATTTTATATACTCATAATTAATGTAAAGTAATTAGCAAGAATTACTTTACTTCTTCCTGTCAACTATCAACTCAACCCCCAACCCGAAAGAAGAAACTTATACACTTTCTCCAATTCCTCTTCTTCAATACAATAAGGCGGCATGATGTAAACTGTATTTCCTAGTGGACGAATGTACATGCCTGCATCCAATGCTTTTTTTGTGATGACTGAACTTACCTGATTTAGGTATTCTTTTTTGCCCTGGTCTATTTCAAATGCAAGAATAGTACCCAAGCTGCGAATATCTTTAATTGGTAATTCAGTTGTACGTAATTGATCTGCAAATGAAATATTCGCCGCACTGATTTTTTCAATTTGTAATAAACATTCTTCTTTTTGTAACAAATCCAAACTTGCTAATGCCGCCGTACATGCTAGGGGATTAGCGGTAAAAGAGTGACCATGAAAAAATGTTTTCATCGCATCATCATCTACATAAGCCTGATAGATACGATCTGTACAAGCTGTTACGCCTAGTGCCATCGTTCCTCCTGTAAGACCCTTGCTCAAACAAATAATATCCGGTTTCTTATTCATGTAGTCACTGGCAAAAAACTTTCCTGTTCTTCCAAATCCTGTCATTACTTCATCTGCAATACAAATGATATCATTGAGCTTAGCCGTATTCAACAGTTCATTCAGCAGGTAAGGATCGTACATGTTCATACCTCCAGCACCTTGAACCAACGGCTCATAAATAAAAGCAGCTGTTTCTTCCGCATGCTGTTGCATGATGGTTTTTAATTCACTGATATTTTCTTGTGTAGGTGTATCGAGAAAAACAACATCAAAAAGAAGTTCATGAAAAGCCAATGTAAAAACACTTCGATCACTTACACTCATGGCTCCGAAAGTATCTCCATGATAACTGTTTTTGAAAGCGATGAGCTTGTTTCTTTGTTTCTGATCCTGATTCCACCAGTACTGAATAGCCATTTTCAATGCTACTTCTGTAGAGGTAGACCCATTGTCACTATAAAATATTCTTGAAAAATTTCCCGGTAAAATTGTCAGTAGTCGTTCTGCCAGTTCCACGGCCGGCCGGTGTGTAAATCCGGCAAAGATTACCTGTTCTAATTCCAAAGCCTGCTGGTATAATTTTTCTGCGATATATGGGTGTGCATGTCCATGTAAATTTACCCACCAGCTACTGATAGCGTCAATATAGCTATTCCCTTGTTCGTCAAACAATAAGGATCCTTTACCCTTGACAATAGCGATGGGATCGGCCATATTTTTTTGTCGGGTAAAAGGGTGCCAAATAGAATTTTTATCCCGTATTGCAATACTCATACGGCAAATGTAGGATGTAAATGGTAGTTGTTTTGGCATCGAATATGGTAGTTTTGCCACCATTTTTTACCCATATGCAACGCAAGTACCATTAACCGGGTCAACCCCCTGAATATACTGCATGTTAGACGAACAGAAATTGGTAAAAGACTGCCTGAGGCAACATCCGGCTGCACAAAAGCTGCTGTATGACACATTTGCTGAGCAAATGCTGGGTACCTGTTTCCGTTATACCAAGAGTATGAATGATGCAGAAGAAGTACTGCAACAAGGTTTTATCAAAGTGTTTCAAAACCTGCATCAGTTTCGTTCAGAAGGTGATCTGGGCGCATGGATTAGAAGGATTATGGTGAATACGGCGATCAATTATTTGAAGCGCAAACCACAATATCAATTGGATCTTGGTTTTGAAGACAGTCATTTGCATCCTGTAGACAATCACCAGCCGGATTTGAAAATACAGATGAAAGATCTTTTAAATCTCATCAGGCAATTACCCGCCGGTTATCAAACCATTTTTAATCTCTATGCAGTAGAAGGATATTCACATGTGGAGATCGCTAAAATATTAGGGATCAGTGAAGGTACCAGTCGATCACAGTATGCTCGAGCCAGGGCATTATTGATTAGCTGGTTGGAAAAATATTCTGTTAACGGAAAAAAAGATCGATATGCCCAATAAATCTTTTGAAGAACAAGTGAGGGAAGAACTTTCTGGTTTGCGCATCAAACCCAATGATGTAGTATGGCAGTCTGTTGCCGCAAGCCTGCAGCAAAAAAGAAGACGTCGTTGGGCAATTTGGCTGCTTACACTTTTAATAGGGTTATCTAGCGCCTCATTTTGGTTATTGATAGCAAGCAAAGAAGAGACATCTAAAAGCCTACAATCTTCTCAGCTAAAAACTAAGCAAGGCATCATTCAGAATACAGAAGCCGCTAAGATCAACCCGTCAACAAAAACTTCTTCACCATTACCGGAATCATTAATACCCATTACAAACAGAACTACGCACCAAAAAAACAACCAAGCAGATGAGACTGTAATACCTACGGATCTTCTGGTATCTACAAAAACAACAAATAAAAACGAACTTGTATCGGTTAGTTCCCAAGAGATAGCTTCTTCTACTTTATCAATGAATGCGAACACTGAACAAGCAGATTTGCCTATTACGCATTCAAAAAATGATAGCGTATTGATCATCCCTGAAATTATTGGCATCAGTGAAACAGCTACTATTGGTCTCTTGCAATATGATACAATAGCTGTTATAGCCCAAGAAACGCTGACCCATTCAAAGAAAGTTTCTCAATGGAATTGGAAAGCTGAATTACTCATCGGGAAAAGTGGTATCCGTAACTCATTAGGCTCCCTTTTTGAAGGTAGTAGTAATGCTGCATACAATAACTTCATAGGCTCAGGATTGTCAACAACGGCATCTCCCGGTTCTGGTCCTATCAATTTGATCAGACCCAAAGTGCAGGATCATTTTTCATTTGGTACGTCTGTTGAAATGAGTAAAACGATCGGTAAAAAGAAAAAGAATAGCTTGGGTATTCAGGTTGGATATCAGTTGTATCAAACAAAATATAGAATTGGTGGTATTAATTCGGGAACATTACAATTTAGTAATGTGAATCGATCGAATGAATCCAATGTGTATTATGGGGTAAGAGATAGTGTAAATTATATCGCCTCTTATCATTTCATTCGATTAGGTCTTCAATGGTATCGTTCATTGAAATGGTTGAAACAAACAGAGCTTAGATGGTATGCAGGTGTTGGTGCCAATCTTATGGTAAGTAGTAATGGTCTTCATGTAGGCATTACCAATAATAATATCTATTACTTTAAAAACAGATCCTTACTACGCAATATGCAATTTGATGCGGTCACAGGTCTAGAAATTGGCATAGGAAAGCAGAAACGTTTATTTGTTGGTCCACAAATACATTATATGCTGAGTAATGTATCAAAACAAAATGGATTTAACCAGCACTTGTATCGTCCTTCTATTAAAATGTCTTTATTGCTTTCTAAAAGCAAAAAATAAGGTGCAACAGTTCTGTAAAGTGGGGTGTCAGTATGCTACAAATCTTCTTGTATGCAAACGAAATACTTACTGCTGCTACTTCTTCCATTTACAGTTGCTTCTTGCATGAAAGATACTGTTAAAGAATCTTACAGTTTTTTTAGACCGGTGTATCAAACAAAAGATCAAGTTAAAGCCGGTATCAAGAACGCACCTTCTGTTGAGATTGAAAAACCCGGTAAGATTATTTTAAAAGATCACTATCTCTTTTTGAATGATGTAGATAAAGGTGTTCACATCATCGATATTGCCGATCCTGCAAACCCTAAAAAAATATCATTTATTAGCATTCCGGGTTGTGTAGACATGGCTATTAATGGGAACTATCTCTATGCAGATTGTTATACTGATCTGGTAACCATTGATATTGCCAACCCTCTTCAGGTAACAGTTAAACAATTTTTGAACGGTGTTTTCCCACATCGCTACTACGGAGCTTTTTTTGCAGATACGGGCTTGGTGATCCAAAAATGGATACGTGTTGATACAACCATATCTTATCCCTATTCCAGTGGCTCACGCAATTATTTTTTTGAACGCACCGGTTTGTTCACGTTGAGTTCTCGTGGGGGCTTTTCCGCTTCTTCTTTCTCAGGAACAGCCTCTGTTGCTATTGCAGGTTCTACAGCAAGATTTGGGTTACAGCAAAACAGAATGTACACGGTAAGTCATGATGATTTGAAAGTATTCAATATAGCAAAGGCCGACGCACCAGCTTATGTGAATAAGGTTGATCTTATTCAAGGTAATATTGAAACCATTTTTCCTTATAAAAATAATTTATTCATTGGTGCCCAAGGTGGAATGTCTATTTATAGTGCATCCAATCCTGATCAGCCTTCACTACTTGGACAATTTACCCATGTTAGGTCTTGTGATCCTGTAGTAGCAGATGATACACATGCATATGTTACTTTAAGTGGTGGATCATTCTGTGGCGGTTTTAGTAATCAGTTGGATATAGTAGATATCAAAAATCTTTTTAGTCCGAAATTGTTGAAGACCTATCCGTTAAAATCTCCGAAAGGACTCTCAAAAGATGGAAATACATTATTGATTTGTGATGGTACAGATGGATTAAAACTATTTAATGTAGCAGATCCGTCTAATGTTACACATATCAAAACCGTGAGTGGGTTTGATCCCCATGATGTTATTGCCATACAAGGGTATGCCATTGCTGTTGCATCTGATGGAATTTTCCTGATTGATTATCGTCAACCTATAAATGCCGAGATCATTGGGAAAATTGAAGTCAAAAAAAATTAATCATATTAATTAGCGAGAAATGAAAAATATATTCATTGCAGCCATTTGTTTTTTGTCAACTCATCTTCAGGCGCAAACAGGTAAAATAAAAAAAATGACTTCCTATCTTATGCCTCAGATAGCTTTAATCGATGGGTCTAGCGGCACAAGTACACAAATTCAACTGGCTGGCGGATTGGTAAAAAATAATTGGCATTTTGGATTGGGGGCGGGTATTGATTATTATGAAATGAGAAGTGTGCCATTATTTACAGATGTGCGTTATCACTTTGGAAAAGAGCAAAAAGTATTTACCTATGCTAATGTTGGGTATAATTTCTCTTGGGTACAAGATACACGTGATCCCCGCTTTATACTACCACCTTCCTCGAATGCAGTAAAACAAACTGATGGATTGTATACTGATATTGGAATTGGATATACTATAAAAATTGGTAAGCGAAACTCCTTATTGATGAGTACAGGTTTTTCGGTAAAGCAAATGGGGGAAGAATACCATCCATTGCCTTTTTCTAGTTGGGTATGGCCATCAAGTACGCCATGGATTAGTTCTGAATCAACAACAGTAAGAAAATTTGATTATACATTTAAAAGAGTGTGTTTCAAAGTAGCATATCGCTTATGGTAAATGATTTAGAAAATGATGGTACGCAGATTTTTCCCATCTGAATCTTCGAAGGAGTTCTACGAACCTTTGGATATGATGAGTTATAATATGCGCGAATAAAATCAGCGTCAATCATGAAGATCATGACAATCTGCGTTCCATAATACAATATGATAAATGTATTTGGGTATCAAATAATGACACATCAATGATCGCTTTTCAGAAACGATAAATTCCTTTGAATTCCTTTGAATTTGCTACGTTTCAATGGGGAATGACGAAATATGTTTTGAAATGCTTCTTCAGTCAGAAGTTCCCATTCATGACTACTTAAATTCAAAATTTCAGGCAATGGACTAAACGCAGGCTCATGATGCGGTTTACTGAATCGATTCCAGGGGCAAACATCCTGACAGGTATCACAGCCAAACATCCAATTATCAAATTTCCCTTTCATCTCATCCGGTATCAATGTGTCTTTAAGTTCTATGGTGAAATAACTGATGCATTTGCTTCCATCAATGACTTTATTATCTAAAATGGCTTCTGTTGGACAAGCGTCTATACATTTTTTGCAAGTACCGCAATAGTCTTTTGCAAAAGGGTCATCATAATCCAGTTCTATATCAACGATTAAAGTGGCAATAAAGAAAAAGGATCCGGCTTGTTTGGTGATCAGGTTTCCATTTTTACCGATCCAACCGGCACCGCTTCTCGTGGCCCAGCTTCTTTCCAATACGGGAGCTGAGTCTACAAAACCACGTCCCTGAATTTCGCCTACTGAAACCTTGAGTTCATCCAATAACTGTTTGAGTTCTGAGCGGATGACTTCATGATAATCTTCTCCCCAGGCATATTTAGAAATCTTTGGAGTAGTGGGTTGTTGCTGTTCAGAAGGGAAATAATTTTTTAGTAGTGTGATCACTGATTTCGCTCCCGGTACCAACTTCGTAGGATCAATCCTGAGATCAAAATATCGCTCCATATACGACATAGATCCGTGCATATGACGGTTCAGCCATTGCTCTAATCTGCGGGCATCTTCATCTAATGGAAGAGCTTTTGCGATGCCGCAATAATCAAAACCATTGCGGGATGCCAGATTTTTTAAGAGTTGGGTTGTTTTCACAGTGTCAATCAATCGATCTGATCAAATGTACTAAGGATTTAATCAGGAATACGATATCAATATTTGATTGTCTGAATTTTAATTTTCTTGAGTTTCTTGATCCGCATCCCATCGAATTTAACATTCACCCACCTATAACAGAAAAATCAAACACTAATTTTATGCTTTATCTTACACCACAAAATGATTGGAATGAAGCATTTTTATTTTCTCGTTGGATTATTTTTTTTGAGCATGGTACCCGGTAAAGTGGTTGCACAGGAAATAGACTCTATTATGGATGCATATGCCAATATTTTTCCAAAAGAGAAAATGCATATTCATTTTGACAAGCAATTGTATAATAAAGAAGAGACCATCTGGTATAAATTATACCTGTTGGCAGAATATATACCAAGTCCGTTAAGTAAGAATGTTTATGTTAATTGGTATGATACAGAAGGTAAAATGTTGCGTCAGACTGTTGCTCCTTTGTTTCAGGCAACTGCCAAAGGGTCTTTTGATATTCCTACCGACTACAAAGGTGAATTTGTAAGAGTAAAAGCCTATACCAGCTGGATGTTGAATGATGATACCAGTTTCATTTACCAGCGGGATATTCCCATCAATAAAGGTATTCCTGTTGCTAAAACGAAACCCATACGTAAAACCCGACTAGAGTTATTTCCGGAGGGTGGCAATTTGGTATATGGGATCGATGAAAAGATAGCTTTTAAAGCCTCAGATCAACAGGGGCGTCCGGTAATGGTGAAAGCCCAGCTCATGAATCAAAAAAATCAAGTACTGGATACCTTGCGTGTGAAGCATGATGGTATGGGTTTCTTTTTTCTGAAACCTGTACCGGAAGATCAATATAGAGTTGATTGGATAGATGAATATGGTATGAAAGGAAGTACGCAGTTAACGGGTATACAAAAAGAGGGATTATCGCTCAGTATTACCGGAACTAATGATAAGGCTTTAATACAAGTAGAAAGAACTGCAACAGTTGCTGAAAACATGAAGCAATTGTTTCTATTGGTTCATATGAATGAACGTCCTGTGTACAAACTGCGATTGAATATGACTGCTAAGACCGTGATCAATACTGCGGTCCCCATTGAAGAATTGCAGACAGGAATTCTTCAATTTTCTTTATTTACCAATGATTGGATACCCTTAGAAGAAAGGATTTTATTTGTGAACAATCGGATGCATGAGTATAATTCTAAGATCAATCCAGGTATTGTAAGTCTTGAAAAGAGAGGTAAAAACATACTGGAAATATTGGTATCTGATACTGCGGCTGCTAATATGTCTATTTCAATAACAGATGCCGAATTATCCGGTGAGGAACAGCATACAATATTCTCTGATTTTCTCATCAGCCATCAGCTCAGGGGTTATATCCATAATCCGGCATATTATTTAAAAAGCGATGCAGATACCATTACTTCCAGATTAGATCTTGTAATGCTTACCAATGGGTGGAGACGTTTTGATTGGGATAAATTGAAAGCAGCTACGCAACCTGTACTAAAGTATGCACCTGAGACAGAATTCATAAAACTAAAAGGAAAAGTATACGGGATGGAATCAGGAAGAGTTAATGGTCCTGAATTATTAAATGTAATTGTCAAAGGAAAGGACAGTAGTTCTAGTATCTATTTTATCCCTATTCAAAAAGATGGTTCTTTTGATGAACCATTATCTATTTTCTTTGATACAGCACGTGTTTACTACAATTTCAATGATAAAAATAAAACAGGTTTTGTTGGACAGGTACAATTGGGAAATGGTTTATTGAAGAAAGAACCGGGTAGTACTATTCGAATGGAGCAAATGCCTGTATTTCAGGTGTGGTCGGATAGTATTGGGCTGGCAAGGATGAATTTATTCTTACAGGAACAAGAGAAATTGCGTAGAAGCATGGCAACAGCTACATTACAAGAGGTAGTAGTAAAGGCGAAAGTCAAAGATCCCACTCAGATTTTGGATGAAAAATATGCGAGTGGGCTTTTCTCCGGTGGAGATGCTTACAGTTTTGATTTAGCCAATGACAATATGCCCGGTGCCTTGAATGTTCTTAGTTATTTACAAGGTAAGGTTGCAGGTTTACAAATTTCTGGTAGTGGTGCTCAAATGTCGATGAGTTGGCGAGGAGGTACCCCATCTTTGTATTTGAATGAAATGATCACAAATGTTGATATGGTGCAGAGTATTCCTATTACTGATATCGCTTACATTAAAGTGATGCGCCCTCCCTTCTTCGGATCAGGAGGTGGGGGTGCAGATGGAGCGATTGCTATTTATACAAAGAAAGGTGGGGATGTGCAACGAAACGATCCCAATAAAAAAGGGATGGAAAGTACGATACTTGCAGGCTATTCCAAGTTTAAAGAGTTTTATAATCCTGTTTATACCAAAGAACCTACTTACGAAGCAGATACCAGAAGTACACTCTATTGGAATCCTTATATTCTTACCAATAAAAAAACACCTCGTTTTCGGATTGAGTTTTATAATAATGATTTCTCTAAAAAATTATTAGTGGTGTTGGAAGGCATCAATTCAGAAGGCAGAATGACAAGAACGGTGAGGTATCTCGAATAACTTTTAACTTGCACAGGGCTTAAGCCCTGTGCAAGCTAAAAATCTTCTTCCAAATGTAAAATATGAAAAAACCTGTGTGCTAAAGGTGCCAGCACAATTCCGATATTTGTAATAAATGCTACTCCACTAAATATGGCATAGAAAGAAGAGAACCATTTTCCACCTATTGTTTCAATCTCCACTACAGGTCCCATACCAGATAAAATCATAGACGCATTGTGAAAAGCATCCAGCCATTCAATATCGGCTGTATAATGATAGCCTAATACCCCTGTTAATAAACAAATTGCCAATACACTCAATGCGAATACAAGATTCTTAACCACTCTTCTATAGAAAAGCGGTTTGGATGCAAGTGGCTCTCGTTTATTTTCATACATAGATTGGGTCATTTACATGTAGAAGGAAGAATTCCATCAATGATATCCTTCATAGTAAGATACAATTGTTTTTTCTCTTCTCCGAGTGATCCTTTAGTAAAAAATATACATGCATAACCCCTGCATCGATCAATCATTGGCCATGTGCCGAATAATCCTGGAGAAGTCATAGAAGTACCTTTCCCATTCTCATCTGTGGTCATGATCCATTGTCCAAACCCATATTGAAAACCTTCTGCAGCTTTGGGTGCATATTTAATCATATTCGTGGTTGTATAAACTGTTTCCATCTGCTCAATAGCTTTCTCACTCAAGATTCTTTTACCGTTATGAACTCCTTTATTTAAAATCATGGCTAGAAAAGTCATATAATCTCCCGCACTTGATTGTGCACCACCTGATGGGTTTACTGCATTGAAACTGGCAAAGCTAGTATTACGCATTTGCAAAGGTCTTGTGATCTTTTCTGCCATGAGTTGCTCAAAGCTTCTTTTGGTAACGATTTCAAGAACTTTGGCCGCGATATTTAAACCAATATTACTGTATCTGAACTCCAATCCGGGATTGGAAATGATTTCTCTGGTAGATGCAAAATCATTGATCTCTTCCTCCAAGTTGGAATATTTTTTTCGATTCAACATCTCTTTCAGATTACGGATAGGATCGGATTCTATTCCTGTTAAATGAGCTAAACAATCCTTGATCGTAATATAACCTTTTGAATACTTGGTGAATATGGGAAGATATTTACTGACCTTATCATCTAAGGCAATTCTCCCTTCATCTACATATACCATTACCAATGCAGCTGTCAACCATTTACTGGCACTGGCAATAGGTGCCTGTACCTTCGCATTAAAATCTGTACCAATGGCTTTCTGATAAATCACTTTACCATCTTTATAAATCATCGCCACAATATGTCCCGCCAGTTCTTTTTTAGAAGCCTCTAGTTTACTATCTAAAGCACTAAAATCATATTGGGCATGTGCAAACTGTAAGAATAGCATAAAACACAGTGCTAGACTGACTTTCATGCAGGAATAATAAGATTTTACAGACATAATTTCAGAATTTCATGGTTTTATTCGCTAAAAAAAATAGTAGAACAGTTTTTGTGTACAAATTAGGAATTCATTTGTGAAGGCAGATCAAATTTCTTCCAAATACCATTTAATTATAACAAATACACGCATATGAACGTTAACAACTATACTATAAAGGCTCAGGAAACTATTCAAGCTGCTCAACAGCTGGCTTTCAATGCCAATCACTCGTCTATCGAAACGGAACATTTACTAAAAGCATTGATCGCCGATAAAGAAAGCCCAATTGCTTTTTTATTAAAAAAAAATAATGTCGCCATTACGCTTTTAGAAACAAAGCTGGAAGAAGCGTTTGCACGGTTACCCAAAAATCAATCAGGAGAACCTGCACAAACCATCAGCCGTGATCTCAATACCGTTTTTTTGAAAGCAAATGCGCTGTTAAAAGAATTCGGCGATGAATTCATTAGCCCAGAACATTTGATGTTGGCTTTACTTCAGATCAATGATAATACAGCTAAAACACTTAAAGATGCGGGTCTTACTGAAAAAGGTTTGAAAATAGCGATTAAAGACTTGCGCAAAGGTGAGAGTATTCAATCACAAACACAGGAAACACAATTCAATGTGTTGAATAAATATGCCCGTAATCTGAATGAGGCGGCAAGACAAGGAAAATTAGATCCTGTGATTGGGCGCGATGAAGAAATCAGAAGAACACTGCATATCTTATCACGTAGAAGTAAAAACAATCCAATTTTAGTAGGTGAGCCCGGCGTGGGTAAGACTGCTATAGCGGAAGGGCTGGCGATGAGGATCATCAATGGTGATGTACCCGAAAATTTAAAGTCTAAGATCATCTTTACATTGGATATGGGGCAGTTGATCGCCGGTGCTAAATACAAAGGAGAATTTGAAGAAAGATTAAAAGGGGTTGTCAAAGAAGTGGCAGCGAGTGATGGAGAGATTATATTGTTTATTGATGAAATCCATACATTGGTTGGAGCAGGGGGCGGAGAAGGAGCAATGGATGCTGCCAATATCTTAAAACCAGCACTAGCTCGTGGAGAGTTGAGAGCCATAGGAGCCACTACTTTAAATGAATACCAGAAATATTTTGAGAAGGATAAAGCATTGGAACGTCGTTTCCAAAAAGTGATGATTGAAGAACCCGGTATTGAAGATGCTATTTCTATTCTTCGTGGGTTAAAAGATCGTTACGAAACACACCACCATGTTCGTATTAAGGATGAAGCGATCATAGCAGCTGTAGAATTATCCAATCGTTATATCACGGATCGTTTTCTTCCTGATAAAGCCATTGATCTTATCGATGAAAGTGCAGCCAAACTTCGACTGGAAATGAATTCCATGCCCGAGGAGTTGGACACACTTGAAAGACAAATTCGTCAACTAGAGATTGAACGAGAGGCCATTAAGCGAGAAGATGATGAAGAAAAACTAAAAGAACTCAATATTGAAATTAGTAACCTGAGTGTACAAAGAGATACCCTTAAAGCTAAGTGGAAAAATGAAAAAGAGATCGTAGATAAAATTCAACAAGCAAAAGCAGGTATTGAAACCTTGAAACTGGAAGCAGAGCAAGCAGAAAGAAATGGAGACTATGGTAAAGTAGCAGAAATACGTTATGGTAAGATCAAAGAACAGGAAGCGGTGATTACTGATTATACGGAACAACTGAATCAACTAGGTGAACAAGGTCGACGATTAATGAAAGAAGAAGTAGATGCAGAAGATATTGCGGAGAATATTGCAAAAGCTACCGGTATTCCCGTGGCTAAGATGATGCAAAGTGAAAGAGAAAAATTATTGCACCTTGAAGAGGAGTTACATCAACGTGTAGTTGGACAAGAGGAAGCGATAACTGCAGTAGCCGATGCGGTAAGAAGAAGTAGGGCTGGATTGCAGGATCCGCGTAAACCTATTGGATCATTTATATTTCTAGGTACTACCGGTGTCGGTAAAACAGAATTGGCAAAAGCATTGGCAGCCTATTTATTTGATGATGAACACCTGATGACAAGAATTGATATGAGTGAGTATCAAGAGAAACATACGGTATCACGATTGGTAGGTGCTCCTCCGGGTTATGTGGGATATGATGAAGGTGGACAATTAACGGAAGCTGTAAGACGAAAACCTTATAGTGTAGTGTTGCTGGATGAGATTGAGAAAGCGCATCCGGATGTTTGGAATGTATTGTTGCAGGTATTGGATGATGGACATTTAACAGATAATAAAGGAAGAACCGTGAATTTCAAAAATACCATCATCATCATGACTAGTAATATCGGGAGTCATCTGATACAAGATGCTTTTGATGCTGTTCAAGAGGAAAATATTGCAGAGGCAACTGAACGCGCTAAACATGAGGTTATGGATCTGTTGCGTAAAACAATTAGACCCGAATTTTTGAATCGTGTGGATGAGATCATTATGTTTAGTCCATTGATGAAGAAGCAAATCATGGGTATTGTGAAAATACAGTTGGATGGATTAAAGAAGATGGTTGCTGAAACCGGAATTCGATTAGAGTTTAGCGAGTATTTATTAGAATTTTTGAGTGAACAAGGATATGACCCTCAAATGGGAGCAAGACCATTGAAACGGTTGATACAAAAACAGATCGTTAATGCACTGAGTAAAAAAATCCTAGCAGGCGAGATTGATAAATCACAAAAAGTATTGATTGATGCATTTGATGGGGTAGTGGTATTTAGAAATGAGGACTAATGAAAAGAGGCTATATCAAAGTATTGATACAGCCTCTTTTTTTTACCATGGACTATCGACTATTGACTATTTGCCGTAACCCATCAATCTAATTACCAGCTTCTTTTGTATTTTGTAAGTGCTATGACCCGCTTCACAACCTCACTTCAACAATTTGACGAGAAAGGCGAGAAATCCGGATGGACATATATTCTTATTCCCCAAGATATTGCCGAAATCTTAACTCAGGGAAGTCGCAAGACCTTTCGTGTGAAAGGAAAAATCGATGCACATGCCATCAAAGCTGTTGCGGTGATGCCAATGGGTGATGGATCTTTTATTCTGCCGGTCAATGCTCAAATGCGCAAAGCCATCGGTAAACGAAAGGGGGCCATGGTCAATGTTTCATTAGGAGTAGACCATGCGCAGCCCGAAGTACCTCCTGTTTTAGCTGTTTGTTTGGCAGATGAACCAAAAGCAAAAGCATTCTTTGAGCAGTTGCCTCTATCCCAGCGGAATTATTACAGTAAATGGGTGGTGGCGGTGAAATCAGCCTCATTACAAGCCGAGCGAATTGCGCAAGTGATTGATGCCCTGTATCTTGGGTATAATTTCGTAAGTTTCATGCAACACCTAAAGGAAAAGAAACAACAATAAGCTTTCACCGTTCATCATTTTTATAGACAAAAACTTACTATTTAGTCAGTTATTCTTAACTTTAGTTCATGGCTGCCAGACATACAGATACTCGCGAAGAGATCGTTCGCATTGGAACCCAGTTGATCAAGAGTCATGGATATAATGCATTTAGTTATGCAGATATATCAGAACAATTACAGATCAAAAATGCGGCGGTTCATTATCATTTCAGGGGTAAGGAAGACTTACTGGCAGAAGTACTGGATCAATACATTGATCAGTATCAATTGTTGAAGAAGCAGTTGGTTCAATTGAATGCCAGTGCAACATTTGCAATGGAAAAATTCATTGAACGATATTCTATTTTGGTGGATGCTAACAGTATATGTATCATCGGTTCTATTGCATCAGATTACAATACCTTACCTGAATCTGTAAAAGAAAAAGTACATCAACTTGTGACGATGGTCTTGAAAATGGTAGAGGAAACCCTAGCATCGGGCAAACGTTCGGGGGAATTTCAGTTCAGTGAAACAGCTAAAACCCAAACATTACTCGTTATGACGAATCTTGCTGCAGGCGTTCAATTGGCTAGAATCACCGGGAAAAAAGATTATGATACAATAAAGCGGGCGATCATTCGTCAACTTAAAGGATAAATTTTTTTATATTCAAAACTTACTTATTAGTAAGTAATTAATAAACTAAAATCAAAACCATGAAAAAAGCATCCGTTTACATCGCTATCCTATTTGGCATGTTACCGTTGTTCATGTCTGCACAAACAGATACCAAAGGATCAGTTGTCACTGCTTCTAATGAAGTACTGGAAGGAACCATCAAAGACCAGTTACAGAAAAAAGGGAATATTTTATTCACCAATGCTTCCGGTAGTAAGAAATTGTATTCACCGGCTGATCTGTCAGAATTTTCGATCAATGGGATCCGATACGTTTCTTACGCAAATGATTTTTATAAAGTAGTTACAAGCGGTAATAAAGCGCTACTCTATATCCGCGTTACTGATAACAGTGGTAAACTTTTATACAATGGTGCTGAAATGGTAACTGTATCTACCGCAGAAGGAAAATCAGGAGACTATTATCTTCAGTTAAAAAAAGATGATAAACTGAATTGGTTATCAAAAAAGAACTTTAATGATGTGATCACGAATGCATGTGCTGATTGCAGTACTGTGATCAACAATATTAAATCGGGACAATTTGATTACACCCAGTTAACCAAACTGATCGAACAATACAATAATTGCCAATAAAAATGAAAGGATGAGGAAGTCTCAAAAGTAAAAAGAAGGCTTTGAGAATCGCCTAAATGAAAACTTTCTCCATCAGGTACCCGAATAAAAAGAGGCTGTATCGGACTTTTGATACAGCCTCATCTTATTTAAAGATCAGAATACGGTGTGGGTGTTAAAAACACAATATCAATTTTACTGACTGTATTTTGATATTCAGGCATAGAAGAGAGTCTTTTCCATTCCGAATCTACAACAAAACTTTTCCAATGCTCGTTCCGGTCATTCATATTTTCAAAACTGGTCATGTACATCAGATTGGGCATTCGAGTACCGCTCAATACTTCACCATAAAAAACGGCATTAAAGTTCAACCGCTTGAATAGTTTGATCTCGCCTCCTTCATTGAACATCTCAACTTTCTTCCGATAGATTTTTTCTGAAGCTGATTCATAGCTTCTCAATTCATAGACCCGCATGGGAGCAGGATTTTTTAAAGTAGGGGTAGCTAAATAAGGCATATCAGTAAATGCCCGTAATACAATTGTTTCAAAGCGTTCGTAGGTTGGATGATCATGTTTAGTCTGTATATATTCGGCACCATCTCCCTGAAATCTAGCATCACCCATCATGCGATCCTCAAGTTGATAAAAATGATCTGTCGAAGGAGCCGGAATCAACAGGTATAACTTTTTCATCACTGCAGTATCATTGGTGATGGGCTTGAATACTCCAATTTTAGTAATACCATATCTTTTGGCAGCAGGCTTCCAAGCTTTTTCAATAAATGTTTCTGTTCTGATTAATTGGTCATCATTTTTGCAGTGGTACACTCTGATCAGATAAAAGTCTCTTTTCGATTGTGTATAGCCTGTAAAAGTTAATAAGATCAAATAAATCAATATCCATTTCTTATTCATATGTAATTATTGAGTTTGTGTGAGACGATAAATTAATATTGCAGCACGTTGTATTAAAAGCGGTAGATCGTTGAGATTGATGGTCTCGCCAACAGCATGCGCCCCTTTGCCAGAAGCACCCAATCCATCAATACAGTCTACATATTTTGCTACATAAGAAATATCTCCGGCACCCCTTGAACCAGGGTCGCCGGCATTAGCCGGTCCTAAGCCCATATCTCGCGAAACCTTATCCACCCATAATCTCAATATATTATTGCCTTTGGTAGGTTCCATGGCCGGAATACCATCTGTGAATGAAATTTTAGCCTTTGTGCCGTTTAAATTTTCTTTTGAAACAATCGCTCGCATTTTTTCACGGGCATTTTCTCTTTGTTGCTCGGTTAAAAAACGAAGGTCACCTTCTACAACTACTGCAGGTGAAATAATATTGGTCTTGCCCAATACAGATGCTTTTATTTGTTTGTGATCATATTGCATTTCTGATCCACCTGCAATGATACCGGGATTGAAAGTCAGGTATTTTTCATTGGATAAATTTTCTCGAAATGCATTCAAAATACGCGCTGATTCAAAAATGGCTCCATAACCCGAACCTTGACCAAAAACACCGGCTGAATGCCCGGTTTTTGCGTTTACTTCTAATTTCCAACTGCTAAAACCACGTCTACCAATAGCAATTGTATTCCTACCTTGTGCCGTTTCAAATCCAAGAGCCACATCAGCAGCTTTTGCTCTTTCGATAAAATCGGCGCGACTAATACTGGTAGGTTTACCTGACTCTTCTTCATCCCCGGTAAAATAGACTACAATAGAAGTATTTTCTAATAAACCCAAAGATTCCAATGCCTGTAATGCCATGACCACCACCACATCACCCCCCTTCATATCATTTACACCTTGTCCTGTAGCTGTTGAATCATTGATTTTGGTATAGGGTGTAAAAGGCATATCCGGTTCAAAAACGGTATCCAGATGTCCGATAATGAAGATTTTTTTTCCTTTGTTTCCTTTTCTGGAAGCTACCAAGTGTCCGGCTCTTTTTAATGAATCGGGTAATAGTACCCATTCAGTTTGTAAGCCGGCTTTTTTTAATTCCCTGCTAAAAACTTCACCTGTTTTTTTGACACCGGGAATATTAAATGTGCCACTATTAATATTAACCGTCTCTTCTAATAATTTTTCAGCGCTTATCCGGTTTGATTTTACCCAATTGATGATCTTGATTTCTGTATCGGAAAGTCCTTGCGAAAAAATTTTTTGAATCAGAAGCAACGCAATAACTAAAGCTGGTATCTTTTTCATGTAACTCATTTGATGAAGACCAAGTTAATGAGTTTTTCGCTATCTAATAAAGGAATTCGGTCATATGCTTGATTAGATAGCGTTGTTACAAGCCGGTGATAAGCCGACTTATTTATCCAAAACTTTTATTGAGAAAAATGATGCCAGTCGGTAAATAGACGTCTTATGTCAACACTTAGCTATAAAATATCCTTTAACAAAACCTTAGTACACATTAGGCATTCTTTTTGTCTCTAATCAAAAAAAGATAAAAAAGTGCCGATGATTGAATGCTACGCTAAAAACAAGCACACATGAAAACAAAACAAGCATTACTCGGAACCCTGATGTTATTTGCCATTGCATTTACCATCACATCTTGTCAAAAATCTGAATCTGCGCAAGCGCCCGCAGGAAAACAAAATCTTAGTTTGTATATGACCGATGGTCCTGGTTTTTTTGATCAGGTATTCGTAGACATCAAAGCTGTTAAGGTATTGGTAGATACAACAAAAGATACTCGTAAAAATGATACCTGTAATTGGGATCGCTTAGGTGCTTATATTGGGTCTACATTAGGAAATAGAAAAGATTCAGGTCTAGTATGGACAAATCTAAATATTCGTGCAGGTGTATATGATATTTTGAATTTGCGTAATGGAGTTGATACGCTATTAGCAGCTACAGATATTCCTAAGGGTGCTATCCGTTTAATTAGAATTGAGATTGGAACACAAAACTCAGTGGTAAAGGATAGTGTAACTTATCCGCTTTACTGGCCGGAGAATAAGCCCAATTATATCCTGATTAAATTGAAAGGAAATGAATGTGAAGAGTACCTGCCCGGTAGAATACGTTTATGGCTTGACTTTGATATCAGCAGATCTGTAATAGTCGTAAACAATAATAAGTTTTACCTGAAACCCATCTTCCACATCTTTATTGAGAAAAAAACAGCGAGTGTTTCCGGTAAAGTAAAACCTGAGGATGCAAAAGCAGTATTGACACTGTTTAATAGTACCGATACAGCTTATGCCTTGCCGAATAAAAACGGGGAATTTAAAATGAGGGGATTAAAAGACGGTACTTACTCCTTATACATTAATGCTTCGAATAATTATAAGGACACTACCATTAATAATATTAAAGTTGAAGCACCTAAGAATACTCATATAGGTGTGATCGAACTCAAGAAGTAGGTTTTCAAGAGCAAGGGTTAAGGGGAGCTTTCGGGCTCCTCTTTTTTTATGCCCAAATCCCAGTTATTTGCTCAATCTTCACAGGAATACGGCAACTTTGCAAAGGCCCTTTTCAAATGAGCAAGTATGCAAAACCGTAAAGCTGCAATTGGATTTATTTTTATCACGCTGTTGATTGATGTAACCGGACTGGGACTTATTATCCCGGTAATGCCAAAATTGATTGAAGATCTTTTACAAACTTCAGATATTAGTAAGGCTTCTCAGTATGGTGGGTGGCTTACTTTTGCTTATGCATTTGTACAATTTCTTTTTGCACCCGTTTTGGGTAATCTAAGTGATAAATACGGTCGTCGACCTGTATTACTTCTATCACTATTAGGATTTGGAATTGATTATCTTTTTCTTTCATTTGCTCCTTCTATCGGATGGTTATTTATTGGAAGAATTATCGCCGGAATTACAGGCGCCAGTTTTACAACTGCTTCAGCTTATATCGCTGATATTAGTACCCCTGAAAATCGTGCACAGAACTTCGGGATGATAGGCGCTGCTTTTGGACTAGGCTTTATCCTCGGACCTATGATTGGAGGGTTATTGGGTGAGTTAGGTGCTCGTGTCCCGTTTTTTGTTGCCGCTGGTTTAGCATTACTGAACTGTGCCTATGGCTATTTTGTTTTGCCTGAATCTTTATCAAAAGAAAACAGGAGAAATTTTGAATGGAGAAGAGCCAATCCGGTCGGATCTTTATTACAGCTAAAAAAATATCCTGCAGTAGCGGGATTGATCATCTCCATGGTCCTGATTTATATTGCCGGACATGCTGTGCAAAGTAATTGGAGCTTTTTTAATATTGAACGTTTCGGATGGAGTCCTAAAATGATCGGTATCTCTTTAGGGATTGTGGGATTATTGGTGGGCGGCGTACAAGGTGGACTCGTTCGTGTCATCAATCCGCGAATTGGCAATGAGAAAAGTGTTTATGTGGGATTGGGATTATATGCACTTGGTTTATTACTATTTGCATTTGCTACCGAAGGATGGATGATGTTTGTTTTTTTAATTCCTTATTGTTTGGGTGGTATTGCAGGTCCGGCCTTGCAATCTATTATATCAGGTCATGTTCCACCCAATGAACAAGGGGAATTACAAGGAGCACTGACCAGTTTAATGAGTGCTACTTCTATCATTGGGCCACCCTTAATGACAAATCTCTTTGCATATTTTACACATAAAGAAGCGCCCGTTTATTTTCCGGGCGCCGCATTCTTTTTAGGTGCTGTATTAATGATGGCAAGTACTTATTACGCTTATAAAGCTTTGCACACAAAAAAAATAACTGATTAATTTTCAACTTCAACAATCATTTCAATTTCAACGGCCATATTCATTGGTAGTGATGCTATACCCACTGCACTTCTAGCATGTTTACCTTTATCGCCAAATATGGCTACCATCAAATCTGAAAAACCATTAATCACTTTTGGTTGATCGGTGAACTGCTCAGTGCTATTAACCATTCCCAATACTTTTACGATTCTTTTTACTTTCGAAAGATCCCCAACAGCAGCCTTAAGTGTTGACAATAAATTGATACCAGTCAACTTAGCTGCATTATAACCTTCTTCTATGGAAAGTTCTTTTCCCAACTTACCGGTAGTATACTTGCCATCTGCATTGGCAGGTCCATGGCCGGATAGGAAAATGAGATTACCGGTACGTACAAACTTAACATAGTTGGCAATAGGATTGGTTGGAGCTGGTAAGACAATACCCAACGATTGCAATTTTTGTTCCGGTGTTTGTGCAAATGTTGTGGTTATGAAACAGTAGCCAATAAACAGCAATAATACTTTTCTCATTTGTACTTTGATTAATGAAGCGACTATTAAATTACAAGTTTGTTTTCGAAGTGAACCAACTATCTCTGATCTTTTTCATGTCGTTAGTAATGGTTTGTCCTGTAGTACTTATATCTACTATCGATAAGCTACTATTTTCCTTCAGCGTCAAAGATGTTGTTTTCTCCTTACCGCGGTGTTTATAAGTAACTTTAACGATATCTCCCGGCTTTTTATTTAGCATATAGTTGTTGACATCTGCCGGGGTTTTCATTGGAGTTTCATCAATTTGCAGAATCTCGTCATTGATATCTAAACCTGCTTCATAAGCAGCCGTTCCTCTGGTAGTGGTTGAGGCGATCACAAGTTTGCTATCTCTTTCATTGGTTTTGAGATTCAGTCCTGACACTGCTTTTCCTTCGTTTGATTTTTTAACGATGTATCCTGCTTTCGCTAGTAATGCTGCATAATTGATGGGTTCATGTCCGGTAATATATTTTTTGAAAAATTTATCGGCAAAAATTGGATTGCTGATAGCCGCCAAATTTTGTTGCATGGTAGAAAGTGTATAGGGTATTTCCTGTTTACCATGATTCTTCCACATTACTTTCATATAGTCATCTAGCGTTTTACCAAATTCAGTCTGCAACTCTAAATCCAGTGCCAGTGCAATAGCGGCACCATAAGTATAGTAGGAGGTAAACATATTTCCATAGTTATTTTTATCGATGGACACAGATGCATCAACAAATACAGCATGATTACTTGCATCAACGGGAGAATAATAAACAGCACCCGGGGAGTTTGTTTTTGTGTTCACAAGCGAATTGACTGTTCCGATAAAACGTTGAGGTGAGTTGATTCCGGCTCTGGCTAATAATAACTCACCATAATACTGCGTAAATCCCTCAGCAAACCATAGCTCATGGCTCATATTACTTTTCTCAAAATTGAAGGGCTCTAATGTTTTTGGTCTGATACGCTCCACATTCCAGTTATGAAAAAATTCATGTGATGTAACGCCATACAGAAACGCAGGATTGAAAGTAGCAGTGGGCTGAGAGATCATAGTCGAATTTCTGTGTTCCATTCCATCTCCTTGTACATAGCTGTTAGCGCTCATGATAAAAGTATATCGACCGGTTTCATAAACCGGGTATTCTCCAAAAACTGCTTTTGCTTCTGCTACAATTTTTTTGGTTTTTTCTGTCAGTTCATCAACCTGCTCATTGCTGGCATCGGCTTCCAAGGCAATACGAATGGTATAAGACTTGCCATCTGCATTGGATACTTTCCATTCACGAATAATGAGGTCACCTATTTTAGTAGGGCTATCCATAAAGTATTGCAGTCGGGGTGCAGTAAATGTATGAGGACGATCAGTAGGAAATAATTGTGTTGCTACGATGCCTTTATTTTCTGCCGGGAGATCAAAACTGATTTCAATCGGTACACGATCATATCCTTTGATCCACATAAAAGCTGCCGGCATATTGAAGTGAATACTTTCAGGATCAACACCCGCATAAGTACCATCGGCATGATTGGCAAATAAATTATAAGTAACAGTAATGGCGCCTTTATGATCCGATACCTCAAATATATCTCCATCTATTCGTTGGATTGTTAGTTTATTTCCCTGTAAATCTGATGCTGTAACATCGTATACATTTTTCCCAAATTCATGTGTTGCATATCTACCCGGGGAAGAACGGCTCATTTTGAAGACAGCCGTTTTTTGTGCAATACCTGTTACAGTCAAACTAATTTTTGCTTCATGATGTACTGCATTCGGGAAAGCAACTTTGTAGCTGATATTTTGCGCAATGCTATCGAAGATGCTGGTAATTAGTAAAAGGGATACAATGAATTTTTGTAGCATATAGATGTATTTGAATACTCGCTAAGTTAAATGACTCATTCGATTTAACAGATCATTCTCAAAAGAGAAGGATGAATGGTAAAAGGCTGCTATGTACTGATTGTTAGTGTATTAGATTGCTTTTATTGCTATCAAAAATGGAATCATCAGTCGTTGAAGACTTCATTTAATTGGTGGGGTAGTTTTTTAGGCGTACATTTGCACTCTTAATTTACAATTTACAATTTTACAAATGGACACACAAATTCAGGGAACTGTAAAGTTCTTCAACGAGGAAAAAGGTTTTGGTTTTATTAAGCATGATAACTCCAGCAAAGAAACTTTCGTACATGCTAACGGTCTGATCGATCAGATTGAAGCAAACGATAAAGTTATCTTCGACGTGCAAGAAGGTCGTAAAGGACCTAACGCCGTTAATGTTAAGCGTATCAACTAATTCAAGTATACATCTTAACCTTATGAACCATCCCGCCAAAAGCGGGATGGTTTTTTTATGTATCTACCTATAGAATGCACATATGCTTATAGCTTTGGTTATATTTGCCCATTAAATTAATAGCTATGTCATTGGTGATGCAACAGTTGCAAGAAACAAGTGCTTTTATTCGTGAAAAAGTCTCCGGAAGTGCTAGTATAGGAATTATTCTGGGAAGTGGCTTGGGTAATCTGGCCAATGAAATCATCCCGGAATTTGAAATTGCTTATCATGATATTCCTCACTTTCCTGTGAGTACAGTTGAAGGTCACAAGGGTAAACTTATTTTTGGAGAGCTGGGTGGTAAGAAAGTTTGGGTGATGGGTGGTCGTTTTCATTTTTATGAAGGATATACTCCCATGCAGGTAGCTTATCCTGTAAGGGTGATGCGTATGTTAGGTGTAGATACTTTATTACTATCTAATGCAGCCGGAGGTGTGAATCCTGCATTTCATGTTGGGGATTTAATGATTATTAAAGACCATATCAGTTTTTTTACCGTAAATCCGTTATTGGGTAAAAATGAAGATGCGATCGGTACCCGCTTTCCTGATATGAGTGAACCCTACAATAAAGGGTTGATCAACACTGTCAAAGAAATAGCCCATAAAAATAATATCCATGTGCATGAGGGCGTATACACAGGGGTAACAGGTCCTACATTTGAAACAAGAGCGGAATATAAATTAATCAATGTGTTAGGAGGCGATGCTGTTGGTATGAGTACTGTACAAGAAACTATTACAGCGGTTCATTGCGGGATGAAGGTTTTTGCCATGAGTGTCATTACTGATCTGGGTATTCGTGAGGAAGAAAATACCATTACCCATGAAGAAGTATTGCAAGCGGCTACAGATGCAGAACCAAAGCTTACTCTATTGTTCCGAGAACTGATCCAAACACTATGATTTATTTGATAGTTTTAACTTACCTGCAAGCAGGCTTTACCCTTATTTTGCAGTAGATTTTACCACATGCGTTTAGTGAAAAGACCTTTTTTTGGTTTACTGTTTCTCCTCATGAGTTATATGCTGCATGCGCAGACAGGTACTCTTCGTACACGTAATTTGGGCAATCAATCATCTACGCAGGGCAATGCTATTGCGTATGACCGTAATGGCAGACCTATGCGCAATTCAGGAGGTAATGACTCTTTGAAGACACGTAATAGTTTGGCCGACTCTATCACGATCTTCTATCGCTATTTTGATTCTACACGCAATAGAACGATTGATTCCTCTATCAATGACTTTTATACGCGATTTCCATTACCGTATCAATACCAGTCTTTAGGAAATTATGGAACAGCTGCACAGTCGCTATTATTTACACCTTTTATGCGGGCTGGTTTTGATGCTGGATTTCATGCGTTTGATATTTACCAATTTACCATTCAGCAGACAAAGTTTTATCAGACTACTCGTCCATACACAGAATTGTCTTATTTGCTGGGTAGCAAAGCAGAGCAACTGATCAATGTGCTGCATACACAGAATCGAAAAGACAATTTCAATTTTTCATTGGAATACCGTTTCAGTAATGCACCCGGCAACGTGAAAAATCAAAACGCTAGTCATAATAATTTCAGATTCACGTCTCAGTATAAATCTCCGAATAGAAAATATGGACTCTACTTTATTTTCCTTTCCAATAAAGCAGCATCTTCTGAGAATGGAGGTTTGCAGAATGTAAAAAAACTGGATAGTTTATCCTTGAATGATCCTTATGAATTGGAAACAAGACTTGCTAGGTCAGGTGCAGCCAGTCGAAATCCTTTTAATACTGCAGTAAGTACAGGTAATATCTATAAAGAGTCTACACTATTCATCAGACATTTTTATGATTTTGGTAAAAAGGATTCTTTAGTTACTGATTCTACTACCTATAAGATATTTTATCCAAGATTTCGTTTGGAACATACGCTACGATATTCAACCCATAGTTATCTGTTCATAGATAATGCAGTAGATTCTTTGCGATATGAACAATATTTTAATCGTACGGTACCTGATAGAGTAAATATTGGTTACAACGACCGTTGGACCAGTATTATCAATCAGTTCAGCATGCTAACATTTCCTGATAAGAATAACCAAAGTCAGTTTATAAAAGCGGGAATTGCATTACAGAATCTAAGTGGTCGATTTGATTCCATACTGAGGATGAGTACTTATAATATCTATGCCTTGGGTGAATATCGTAATCGGACAAGGAATCAGGTCTGGGATATTGAAGCAAGGGGTGAACTGTATTTGAATGGATGGAATGCAGGTGATTATGAAGCTTGGATCAGTATGAAAAGATTGTTGGGGAAGAAGCTTGGATACTTGAATGTAGGTTTTCATAATGTAAATCGATCTCCATCATTCATTTTTGATCCACTTAGTCGCTTTCCCATAGATAACCGTACAAATTTTGGGAAAGAAAATATAGTACATCTTTTTGCGAATTATGAGAACCCAAAAAATGGATTAAGAATTTCCGGGAACTATTATGTAGTAAATAATTATATCTATTTTGATAGTTTTTTTCAAGCAAAACAAGAAGCTACATTATTCAATGTGTTTCATGTGAGTCTGGAGAAGAAATTCAAATTATCTCGCTATTGGAATTGGTATACTGAAGTACATGTTCAGCAAAAGACCGGTCAGGCTCCGGTTAATATTCCCTCTATACTCACACGCAACCGGATTGCATTCGAAGGTAATTTTTTTACCAACCTTTTTTTATCAACCGGATTGGAAATTCGTTATCATACCCCATATAAAGCAGATGGCTATTCTCCTTTTGTAGGACGTTATTTTTACCAGAATACTGAAACCATCTCAAATCGTCCGGATATCAATTTATTCCTTCATTTCAGAATAAAGAGCTTTAAAGGCTTTGTTCGGTTTGAAAACCTGAATACACTCAATACAAGTAAAGGCTTCGAATTCAGTAAGTTGAATATGGTTTCATCTGTTTATCCATCTTTAGGACTCTGGACCAGGGTAGGCATTTGGTGGAACTTTATCAACTAGTCATTTAACAAAAAAATAGCCGGTATTCATCACTTCTTACTTAATTTTGTCATGTAATGAAACATGTACTCGCATCCATAATTGCATTGATCTATTTCACTGTCAGCAGTGGAATGGTAATGAGTGTACATTATTGTATGGGTGAAGTCAGCAATATCCAGGTCAACCAAGTTCCTGAAGAGCGTTGTATTTGCAGAATGTCCAAAAAAGAAACTTCATCAAAAGGCTGTTGCAAAACAGAATTTACGATGGTGGAGTTGGCAGATACCCACAAAGCTTCTTCTGCCTCTTATGATATACAAACCCAAGTATCTTTAGTATCTCGTTCCTTGAGTCAACTGGAAGCTCCTCTATACAATACCGGTATAAAAATCTATACAGATATACATGGCCCGCCATTATTATCTGAACAAGATACGTACCTCCTTAACTGTGTTTTCAGAATCTGATACCATTACTTATATTGGACTTGTATGCTAGTCAGTGACTGGTGTATGCTTTCTATTTTATTATTTCAGATTCCCATCATTTAAATTTTATTGTCATGAAAACACAATCTATTTGTTTAAGCATATTATTTTCTTTCATTTCAGTTTTTGCTATTGCACAAACGAAATCTCCGGCTGTAAAATCAGAAGAGATCAAAGTTTGGGGTAACTGTGGTATGTGTAAATCTACCATTGAAAAAGCGGCTAAATCAGGTGGTGCCACTTTTGCACTTTGGAATGAAGACACCAAAATCCTAAAAGTAAAGTATGCTGCTACTAAGACCTCGAATGCGAAAATTCAAGAGAAAATTGCTGCTGCAGGATATGATACCAAGGATCTAACTGCTAATAATGATGCTTATAACAATCTTCATGAGTGCTGCAAATATGAGCGTAAAGGCAATACAGAAACAGTAAAGCATGATAAGGCTTGTTGCAGTGATAAAGAATGTGAGCCCGGTAAAGAGTGTTGCACTGATAAATGTGCAAAAGACAGCAAAGATTGTTGCGCTAAAACCAAATAATCAAAACACCTAATTTTTATCATCAGCGGATATGTCACTATGAAAAGTAGTGGCATATCCTTGCGATCATCAACCTAATTTTATATGAAAAAGATTTTATTCTTATTATTTATATCTTTTGGATTACTAGCGAATGCCCAGTTTACAAAAGCCAATCTACGTGCGAGTGGACTTACTTGTGCCATGTGCTCTAAAGCAGTATATAAGTCTTTATCATCAATTGCTTTTGTAGAAAAAATAAATGTAGACATTCAAAAATCAACTTACGAGATCGTTTTTAAATCGGGTATGGGTGTTGATTTCGATGCATTGAGTCGCGCAGTAGTAGATGCCGGATTCTCTGTTGCACAATTACAAGTTACATCAGTATTCAATGGAGTAAAAGCAAAAAAGGGATCCCAGGTTGAAGTAGATGGTAAGATGATTCAATTCATCAATGGGAATGATCAGTTATTAAATGGCGAAAAAACTTTTAGTATCGTCGATAAAAATTTTGTTTCTGCCAAAGAGTTTAAAAAATACAGTGCTTCTGCAGGTAAAACCTATGAGTCTGGTTTTGCAGAAGGAAAACGTGTATATCATGCTATTCTCTAATTGATTTTACAATTTTAAATTCTTTTATGAAGCAAATATTAATTGCAGCAGGACTGTTATTCTCTATTTACTTACCTGCACAAGAACTGTATGTATTCACAGAGCCTGCTAGTAATATGCCTGCAAAGTCTATCGGAGTAAAGCAATCCGGAAAGTGGTTGAATAATGCCATATCCGGTAGAACTGAAAGCAGACATACTTCAGAAATCATGTTTGGTGTCAATAAAAATTTGATGGTTCATGGTGCTGTTACTTTGTCTGACATGTATAGTAATAATGTGAGAGTAGAAAGTTATCGGACATATGCTAAGTATCGGTTTTTAACAATTGATGGTATGTACAGTCATTTCAGATTGGCAGCTTTTGCTGAAGCATCCAAAAGTCGGAATCGTTCACCTTATGATGAATTGAGTTTGGAAGGTGATCAGAGTGGTGTTCAGGCGGGGATCATTGCAACACAGTTATTGCATAAACTGGCCATCTCAACAACCTTGAGTATGACGGAATCTCTGCAGGAAGGTAGAAATGCACCCGGACCTAAACTGGTTCCTTATCGTGCATTCAATTATTCTTTGTCAGCAGGATATTTATTGTTCCCCAAGAAGTATACCAGTTATGAACAAACCAATCTTAACCTGTATATAGAGTTGTTAGGTCAGCGTACCTATGATAAGAAGCGCTATTTTGTCGATCTCGCACCGGCAGCACAATTGATCTTTAACAGTCAGGCCAAATTGAACCTGGGTTATCGTTTTCAGTTAGGTGGAGATATGATGCGAATGGCAGATAAAAGCTGGATGCTGAGTTTTGAGTGGCTTTTCCTGAATGCTTTTAAATAGTCTGAAAAACCTATACAATGGCTATCGGATTTATGTACCTTTAGTCGGTGCGTAAAACGGTAGCCATATTATTTACTGCTCTTTATTTATTTGGAGCAACCGAGGCCAGTCAGCTCTTAAAGCTGCCTATCTTGGTACAGCATTATTATGAGCATAAAGCAGGTAATGCTTCTGTAACACTTTTTGCCTTTTTACGAATGCATTATCTGGGTAATGATAATGATAATACCGATAACCTCAGAGATGAGGCTTTACCATTCAAGACAATGGACGATTGCTGTGTAATGGCTTTTAATAGTTTACCTCCTCAGAAATTACAGATGATTCATATTGATTTCAATGAAGTAGAACAAGAGTTTACTTTGTTGAATGATCCATCCCGATTTTTCATCTCTCCGGAAGATATCTTTCAACCTCCACGGATCTCTTAAATAGTAGAAGACATAGTATTAGAATAGGGGATACCATTTGCCGTTTACCGATCGCAAAATAGATCTCATAGAGATCAGTGTATCTTAATTGATCAGAAGTTAAAATTAAGCGCATGTTAAATGCCATTATTCATTTCTCCATCAGGAATAAGCTGATAGTAGGTTTGATGGTGCTGGCACTCATAATAGTGGGTGTTATTGAGACCACCAAACTGCCTATTGATGCAGTTCCGGATATTACCAATAATCAGGTGTTGGTCATTACTACTGCCCCCAGTTTAGGAGCACCAGATGTAGAGCGATTCATCACTGTACCCATTGAACAGGCGACACGCAATGTGCCGGGTATCGTAGAACAAAGAAGTTTTTCAAGATTTGGATTGAGTCTGGTAACCATTGTATTCAATGAAAAAACCGATGTGTATTGGGCGAGAACCCAAATTAGTGAACGATTGGCTCAGGTACGGCAACAAATTCCAGAAGGAATGGGTGTACCCGAGTTGGGTCCTGTTAGCACAGGATTGGGAGAAATATTTCAATATGTAGTTAGACCCAAACCAGGGTATGAACAAAAATTCTCTCAAACAGAATTAAGAACCATTCAAGATTGGATCATAAGGAAACAACTATTAGCAACAGAAGGTATTGCTGATGTGAGCAGCTTTGGCGGACAATTAAAACAATACGAAGTTTCTGTTCGAACCGATAAGCTAAGGAGTTTAGGTGTGTCCATTGGTGATGTATATGATGCATTACAGAATAACAATCAAAATACAGGTGGTGCTTATATTGAAAAGGGGCCTACTGTTTTATTTATTCGTACAGACGGGCTGGCTAAATCGATTGAGGATATTCAACAGATTGTTATCAAACGATCCAATGGCATTCCGGTATTGGTAAGAGATGTAGCCGATGTAAAATTTGGCGCGGCTACACGTTATGGTGCGTTGGCTTACAATACAGATGGGGAAGTTGCCGGTGCAGTAGTAATGATGTTGAAAGGAGAAAATAGTAATAAAGTCATCAGAAATATTAAAGAAAAGATCAAGCAAATAGAAGCATCACTCCCAGAGGGTGTAATGATTGATCCTTTTCTCGATCGAACGAAAATGGTGAATAATGCCATTGGAACTGTTGAGACCAATTTACTGGAAGGAGCATTGATCGTTGTGTTTGTATTGGTGTTATTTCTCGGAAATTTCAGAGCAGGTTTTATTGTCGCAACAGTTATTCCGCTGTCGATGTTGTTTGCAATCATTATGATGAATGCATTCGGGGTTAGTGGTAATCTGATGAGCTTAGGGGCGCTTGATTTTGGACTCCTTGTGGATGGTGCTGTAATTATTGTAGAAGCGGTCATGCATAAAATGGCGAAGTTGAATGGAGTAGCTACGGGGACTAAGCTGAGTAGAGAGCAGATGGACAGAAATGTTGAAGAATCCAGTGGTAAGATGATGAGTGCGGCCGTTTTCGGACAAATCATTATCCTGATTGTTTATCTCCCCATTCTTTCTCTTCAGGGAATTGAAGGAAAAATGTTCAAACCGATGGCACAAACGGTTTCATTTGCTATACTGGGCGCATTTATTTTATCACTTACCTATGTTCCTATGATGAGTGCTTTCTTTTTGAGCAGAAAGCAAGGTCATAAAGAAAATATTTCTGATAAGATGATGCAAAGACTACAACAATGGTATAAACCGCTATTGCATAAATCCATGAAAGCGCCGGGTATTATTATTGGTTCGTCAGTGGTATTTTTTGCGGCAGCTGTTGTGGTGCTATCCTCGTTGGGTGGTGAATTCATACCCAAGTTGGAAGAAGGGGATTTTGCAGTAGAAACAAGGGTCCTTACAGGATCTTCACTTACAACCACTTTGCAGGAGAGTCAGAAAGCAGTGAAGATTTTATTAAAAGAATTTCCTGAAGTAAAGAAGATCGTCACCAAAGTTGGAACGGGAGAAATTCCGTCAGATCCCATGCCCATTGAATCTGCAGATATGATCATTGTATTAAAAGATAAAAAAGAATGGACGAGTGCTAAAACTTTTGATGAATTGGCGGAGAAAATGGGAGAAAGAGTGGCATCGGTTCCGGGTGTAACTACCGGGTTCCAGTATCCTGTACAAATGCGTTTCAATGAGTTGATGACAGGGGCAAGACAAGATGTGGTTTGTAAAATCTTTGGAGATGATCTGGATAGTTTGGCCAGATATGCAGCTGCAGTAGGAGAAGTGATTGGAACAGTAGAAGGAGCCAAGGATCTTTTTGTTGAAACGGTAACGGGTATTCCTCAGCTTGTGATATCTTATAACAGAGAAGCCATTGCTCGATATGGTGCAACGATTGCGGATGTGAATCGGTCTGTGCAAGCGGCTTATGCGGGGAGTGTTGCCGGACAAATTTTCGAAAATGATCGGCGATTTGATTTAGTGATTCGCTTGAATGAGTCGCAACGAAACAATGTAGATGAGCTTGGTGATTTGTTGGTAGAATTGCCGTCTGGACAGCAAGTGCCACTTAATGTACTAGCTCGTGTAGCCATTGAAGAAGGTCCTTATCAAATACAACGTGAAGATGCACAAAGACGTATTACCATTGGTTTTAATGTTAGGGGTAGAGATGTACAGTCGATTGTAGAAGAGCTGCAAACCAAAGTAAAAAAGCAAGTTCAATTACCTGCAGGCTATTATGTTACTTATGGAGGTCAGTTTGAAAATCTGCAACAAGCTACCAAACGATTGGCCATAGCGGTGCCTGCGGCTTTATTGCTCATTTTTGTGATGTTATTTTTTGCATTCAGAAAGTTCAAATACTGTTTGTTGATTTTTTCAGCTATTCCATTATCGGCTATCGGAGGGGTATTTGCATTGTGGATTCGTGATATGCCTTTTAGTATTTCTGCAGGAATCGGATTTATTGCATTGTTTGGGGTTGCTGTATTGAATGGAATTGTTTTGATCACAGAAATGAATCGGTTAAAAGCAGAAGATAATTCCTCATCCATATCAGAAGTAATTGCTCAAGCAACAGAGACCAGATTAAGACCTGTTCTTATGACTGCAGCCGTTGCATCACTTGGATTTTTACCAATGGCATTGAGTAATGGTGCAGGAGCGGAAGTGCAAAGACCATTGGCAACGGTTGTAATTGGTGGGTTATTATCAGCTACATTACTCACTCTTTTTGTATTGCCTTCCTTGTATCTTTTATTTGAAAAGAAAAAGATTCAAATACCTATGAAACCATTACTTATTATTGTAATGATGTTGTCAACCTGGTCTTTACAGGCACAACCGATCAAACTCGAAAAACTGTTAGCATTGGTGAAAGAAAAGTCGCCCATTTTAAAAGTGGGTCAACTTCAGGAAAAGTACTATACAGCACTCAAAGGAACAGCCAGGGATATTCCCAAGACACAGTTGATAACAGAATTGGGTAATTATAACAGCTTCAATTTTGATTCACGTGTTTCGATTTTACAGCCTTTTTCAGCAGGTATGGTATATCGAAAGCAAGAGTTGGTATTGAACAGTTATTTGCATACCGCCGAAGCGAACACGATCATACAACAACAGGTATTGGAAAAGATGATACGTCAATTATACCTGGAATTACAATACCTGATGGCAAGGAAAAAAATACTAGAACGTGCCGATAGTGTTTATGAAAGTTTTCAAAGAGTAGCCCAGCTTCGTTTTGAAAAGGGTGAATCCAATTTGTTAGAGAAAACAACATTGGATAATCAAGTGATGCAAAATCGACAAATGTTATTGATGAATGTATCGGATACTAAAGCCATTCAACTGGAAATCTCCCTTTTATTACAAGATTCCATTTCTATTGTTCCGGCTGAAGAACTTGTAACGGCTCAACAGTTATATGATACAGCTCTGTTACAACAACATCCTGAACTTCAATATTACAAAGCTCAGGAGCAACAGGCAGAGGCTGAAACCCAGCTGGCTAAAGCAAAACTGAAACCTGAATGGCTGATTGGGTATAATAACCAGTCATTAATGGGATGGATGGAATATAAGAACAGATCCGAACGTTTCTTTACAGCTGGAGATCGATTTTCTTCAGTGACTTTGGGAATGTCTATTCCATTTTTCAATAAAGCACAAAAAGCAAAAGTAGAAGCAGCGAATGTTCAGGAACAGGTGAATCGAGCAAATACAGATATTACTGCACTACGTTTAAAGACTCAATTGCAACAGGCATTACAGCATAGAGATAAGTTTAATTCGTCAATGACTTATTTTAAAAACAGTGCCTTGCCACAATCCAATATCATTATACAAACTGCTAATCTAAACTACAAAAACGGACAGATCAGTTATATTGAATGGGCTACATTGGTGAATCAGGCTTTAGGTATTCAAATGCAATATGCCGATACACAAAGAGATCATCAGTTGAATGAAATTCAGCTGGATTATTTATTACAAAAGAATTGACAAGCTATTATATGAAAAAATATATGCTAAGTATCGTAATGGTAGTATTACTGTCATGCGGAACAAAAGAAGAGACTGCAACTGAGGTTGTAAAAGAAGAAGAGCAGGAGACTATGATAGAACTCAATGCAGAGCAACTAAAAAATGCCGGCATTACTATTGGCTATCCTGCTGAAATGAATATGCATAGTACCATCAAAGTGAACGGTGTTGTTGATGTACCTCCACAGGGTATGGTGTCTGTGAGTTTTCCACTAGGGGGCTATTTGAAAAGTTCTCATCTACTTCCGGGAATGGGAGTAAAAAAAGGCGAAGTCATAGCCATTCTAGAAGATCAGAGCTACGTGCAGCTACAACAAGATTACTTAATGGCAAAGGCAAAAATGGAGTTTCTCAATACGGATCTTGTTCGTCAAAAAGAGTTAAGTGAACAGGATGCAGCAAGCAAGAAAACCTATCAACAAGCATCATCTGATTTTAAAATTCAACAGGTATTGATACGATCTTTAGAAGAGAAGCTAAAAATCGTTGGTATCGATCCGGAGAAATTATCAGTCAATACTATTACGCGAACCATTAGTTTAAGATCTCCTATCAATGGATATGTCACCAAAGTGAATGTAAACATTGGCAAGTATGTGAATCCGGCAGATGTATTGTTTGAGTTGGTAGATCCCGATGATATTCATGCAGCGCTTACTGTTTTTGAAAAAGATATTATGCAGATCAAAAAAGGGATGCGCGCAAGTGTTACGCTTGCGGATAAGCCCGGAAAAAAATATGAAGTGGATGTTATTCTAATAACCAGAAATGTAGATGAGAATAGGGGTGGATTGGTACATTGTCATTTTGAAAATGCTAATCATGAATTGTTACCGGGTATGTTCTTGAATGGAAGTTTTGAATTGGATAATAAGAAAGCCATCGTTGTTCCGGAATCAGCAGTTGTTCGTTATCAAAGTAAGCCTTACATTTTTATAGCAAAAGACTCCAGTCGATTTGAAATGATAGAGGTGGAAATCGGTATTACTGATCGGCAAATGGTTGAGTTAAAGACCAAAGAAAATATTGATTGGAGGCAACAAAAAGTAGTACTCAAAAATGCCTATAGTTTATTGGGTAAGTTGAAAAATAAAATGGAAGACGATTAATGGTATTGACTCAATAGATATTTCCCTCGGATGATAAAGGGAAGCATCAAAACCCATATAACAAAAAATACAGCCATACCTCCCGAGTATAGCTGTATTTTTTTATAACTCGTAAGTAAACAAACAGTAACCAATAGTAATTATAGATCAGTTGTAATAATGACGCGGTTTAGAAGATTGGGAATTAACTATACGCTGCTCTTTTTTTACTGATGGCTATCATGAGTAGGAATAATCCATAAAATACAGCACCTACACCCAGACAATTAATCAAAGTTTGCTGATATCCTGATTTAATTACATTGACAAAAGGATATGGATAGGTATGTGTAATAGTGCCTCTAATTAATGTGTAAATAAGGTATGCGAGCGGGTAATATAACCATGGAATTGCGTCACTCCATTTTAGTTGTTTTCTTTCAGCAAAGAAGAGCCAATACACGAGGAAATATATAGGAATAAAACTGTGTAACAACTCATCTGCAACCTTTCCCCATCCTGTTACAGGCCAAATATTTCTTAGTAAGACATTATAAATAATGCCTACTACTAGGATGTAAACAGTAATTGCGGTAGTAGTATTAAACTTCTTGAAAAACTGCTCCAGTTTTGTTGCCGGAAAGAGCCATAGGTAGGTAAAATAAATTGCTACCAGCGTATTGGTAAGAATGGTGAAATAGCTAAAGAAACGAATAATAGCATGTATAATAGAAACTTCTCTTGCATTCAAGGTAACCCATAGCTGTAAGCCTACAGCTATAATGCTAATGAGGCTACCAAAAATGTAGATGCCACTATTAGATTTTTTTTCTTTCATGTACGCATAAGTTATTACTAAATATACGTTTTTGAAAGAAATGAGTACTTATTTGAGGAATAGCGTATGCATAATCACTAAAAATATCTAACAGATCAATGGCTAACAACCTTTAGTCCAACGATAGAAGCAATCAATGTGGTGATGAAAAAAAGTCTCCAAAAATCTGCAGGCTCTTTAAAAAAAAGAATACCTATGAAAACAGTTCCAACCGCTCCAATACCTGTCCATACGGCATAAGCTGTACCGATAGGCAATTCTTGTGTGGCTTTTATAAGCAATAACATACTGATCGTTAAACAAACCAAAAAGCCACTATACCAGCCAATGGCAGTCATACCAATGCTAAGTCTGGCCTTACCCAAACAAGCGGCAAAACCCACTTCAAATAAACCTGCTATGACAAGGATGATCCAACTCATGCATTTATATAATTTTCCAGTTGTTCTTCTACTTGATAAAACCCGGCCAATTTTCGAATAACGGCTTCAACAACTGCATCCGGACAACTGGCTCCACTGGTCATCAAAACACGAAGGGGCTTTTTTTCGAGGAGATAGTTATGTATGGATATTAATTCCTTTGTTCTCCAATTGCGATGCAGAATTTCTCGTTGATCAATCAATTTATCTGCGGCATCAATAAAATAAGTTGTTAGCTTTTCTTCACACAGTTCTACTAAGTGTGAAGAGTTGCTACTATTATATCCACCAATCACAATGGCAATATCTGCCTCTGTATTTGCAAGCATGCCTGTTACTGCGGTTTGATTATCGTTGGTGGCATAACAAAGAGTGTCTCTGGTATCTGCAAAACGATCTGCTATATTACCGGCAGTTAGTTGGTAATGACGAATAAATACACTTTTCAAATAATCGGAAATGGCCTGGGTATCAGTTGCGAGTTGTGTGGTTTGGTTGACGACTCCTATCTTTTGTAAATCTTTTGTAATATCAAATCCTTCCGAATAACGGCCTTTGAACTCATGGTAAAAGTCGGTAGAGGGTTTTTCACCCGTAATGTATTTCGCCAGTTCAATGGTTTCTGCCATATCATTGACCACTACTGTGGGGGTATGATAAGATGCATGCGAAAAAGTGGCTCTGGTTTCTTCATGTTGTGGTTTGCCATGCACCACAATACTGTACCCTTTCTTGGCGATTTGCTCACTTCGGTTCCATACTTTTTCAACAAATGGACAAGTAGTATTGTATTTTTCAGTGGGTATTCCTTTTGCTTCTAAAATAGCTTCTATTTCGAGTGTGGTTCCAAATGCGGGAATGATGACCACATCCTCCTTGGTAAGCGTATTGAAATCGATTAGTTGTTGTCCTTTGGTGTCTTGCAAAAATTGAACACCTTTTGATAGTAGATCTGCATTTACTTGTGGATTATGAATCATTTCACTCAATAAAAAAATTCTCTTACCTGGATTTTCGTCAATGGTTCTGAAAGCAATTTCAATAGCATTTTCAACACCATAACAAAATCCAAAATGACGTGCTAAATAGATTTGCAAGTCGCCAAGATCTAATAAGGTAGGGGAGAAATCTTTTTTTAATTTATCCTGCTCTTTTCTTCTCTGCTTAATGTTCCCAATCAAAGGGCTCCGGTATTCGCCGGGTACATTGAACTGCTTCATGTAGCAAAGATAGGGATAGCAAATGGCTGATAGTCCATAGTTAATGCTAATCTTCTATGGACTATTTGCTGTCGACTGATGACTTTAAACAAATTCTCCCTATCTTCCAATCACCAAAACTAACTGTTGCGCATGTCAAACCATATGTTTTTACAGGCCTGTCTTATCGTGAGCGGAGGTGTTATAATCGGAGCCACGCCCAAAGAGAAAACCATCTTTACTGCCATTACGAGATCTGTTCAACGAAATCAAAAAAACTGGATCCATTTGTTCAATGGTACTTCCTTAAAGGGATGGCGTACCTTCCAAAATAAACCTTCTGATTCATGGTTGGTACAAGAAGGTGTCTTGTATTGTAAAGGAAACAAAGCGCCCAATCAACAACGTGCTGACCTGATTACTGAAGAACAATTTGAGAATTTTGAATTGTCATTAGAGTGGAAAATTGCTGCCGGTGCCAACAGCGGGATTTTATATCTGGTATCTGAAAAATATCCGTCAACCCATCATAGCGGTCCTGAATACCAATTAATAGATGATACAGGTTATCCCGCACAGCTTGAAGATTGGCAAAAAACGGGAGCCAATTATGCGATGAATGTTCCTGCTTTAGATGCTACTAAACCTGCCGGTGAATGGAATAGTACCCGAATCATTGTAAATCAAGGTCATGTTGAACATTGGCTAAATGGGGAAAAAATTATTGCTTATCACTTATGGGACGAAAATTGGCAGCAAAACAAAGCCAATGGAAAATGGAAAGATATGTATAGCTACGGCAGCGTAAAATCCGGTCATATCGCACTACAAGACCATGGCGGGGAAGCATGGTTTAGAGAGATTAAGATCAGGAGGATATAGGTTAAGTCAAAAGTGAAAGGTGAAAGCTGAAAAGAAAGCCTATTTTCCTGCCATGGACAATTGACCATGGACCATAATCTATAGTCCATGGTGAGAGCATCAAATTCGCCTTTCACCTTTCACTTTTCTCCATCCTCCCCCTTTCACTATCTTTGCCCCATGCATTATGTTTCTGTTGAAGGTCTCACGAAAAGTTATGGTATTAATCCCTTATTCAATAATATCTCTTTCCATATCAACGAGGGTGATAAAATTGCCTTGATTGCCCGAAATGGGGTCGGTAAATCTACCTTATTACGCATTCTTGCCGGACAAGAAACGGCCGATGAGGGTAAGTGCTGGATCAATAAAGAAGTAACCGTTGCCTTATTTGAACAAGAACCTGAATTTGATGAAGCAAAATCGGTACTTGAGAATATTTTTCATTTAGAGCATCCTATTATTACAGCGATACGTGCTTATGAAGCAGCCGCTGAATCAGAAGACGGTCATTTGATCGCTGACGCTATTACTAAAATGGATGAATTAGGTGCCTGGGATTTTGAAGCCAAGGTAAAACAGATATTAGGCAAGCTGAATATTCATCATTTGCAAAACCCGGTGAAAGACCTGAGTGGTGGACAACGTAAAAGAGTAGCGTTGGCTAAAACATTGATCGATATTGGCTTTGAGCATAAACACACTTTATTGATGATGGATGAGCCAACCAATCACTTAGATGTTGAAATGATTGAATGGTTGGAACATTATCTTAATGGAGAAAATATTACTTTGTTATTGGTAACCCACGACAGGTATTTTTTAGATGCAGTTTGTGATGAGATATGGGAGCTAGAACGCGAAAACATGTATGTCTACAAAGGTGACTATGAAAACTACATGGAAAAAAAAGCGGCAAGATTAGAAAGTGAACAAGCCAGTATCGACAAAGCTCGTAACCAATACCGAAAGGAACTTGAGTGGATGCGCAAACAACCAAAAGCAAGAACTACAAAGAGCAAGAGCCGTCAAGATAATTTTTATGAAGTAGAAGCCCGCGCTAAACAAAAGATAGAAGATGCCAAACTGCAATTAGAAGTCAAAATGAGCAGATTGGGGGGTAAAGTAGTAGAGATGAAGAAGGTGTATAAATCTTATGGAGACCTTCCGATCTTAAAAGGATTCGATTATACTTTCACAAAGGGAGAGCGGATAGGGGTCATTGGTAAAAATGGAGTGGGTAAATCCACTTTCCTCAATATGCTGCAAATGATTGAACCTGCCGATAGCGGTAAGATCAATATCGGAGAAACAGTCATCTTTGGTAATTTTTCTCAACAAGGTCTGCAGATAAAAGATAACCTGCGTGTGATTGAATATGTCAAAACTTTTGCAGAGAGTTTTCCATTGGCAAAGGGAGGTAGTTTAAGTGCTGCGCAGTTTTTAGAATTATTTTTATTTCCACCCGATAAGCAATACACTTATCTATCTTTTTTAAGTGGAGGTGAAAAAAAGCGACTTCAATTACTTACTATATTATTTCGTAATCCCAATTTTTTAATTCTGGATGAACCTACCAATGATTTAGATCTTCCGACATTGGCAGTATTGGAAAATTTTCTGAGTGATTATCAGGGTTGTGTTTTGATTGTATCGCATGATCGTTATTTCATGGATCGATTGGTGGATCATTTATTTGTATTTGAAGGAAATGGAGAAGTGCGTGATTTCCCCGGTAACTATACGCAATATCGGATATGGATGAAGGAGGAGGAAGAAAGAGAGCAATTGACAGCTGACAGTAGACCGTTGAAAGTGGAAAGACCCGAAGTGAAAAATGAAACAGTAACTTCAAAGAAGAAAATGAGCTTTAAGGAGAAGCGTGAATTTGAGGTGTTGGAAAAAGAATTACCAGCACTTGAGGCAGAGAAACTAAAAATTACTGAACAGATGAGTCAGGGAGCGCTTTCCTTTGATGAAATTTCAAAACTCAGTGAAAGAATGATAGCCATCACGCAAGAGCTAGAGGAAAAAGAGTTGCGATGGCTTGAACTTAGTGAGATGGTTTAAATTGAGCCCATTCCATAACATGTATCGATTCTTGATCATACTATTGTTGGTATCTGTTCATGTAGCGGCACAACAAGACAGCACAAAGAACAAATTTGAGTGGGATACTTATGCAGAAGCTTATTATAGTCATGATTTTGGTAAACCTGCGGATCAACAAAAAATCCCTTTTCTATATTCTTACAATAGGCACCAAAAGCTATCATTGAATCTTATCGTGGGCAGAGTGTCTTATACCGCTAAACGATTTCGAAGTGTTGTGGCTTTGGCTGCAGGCACCTATATGGATGATAATTTGCAAGCAGAAGATGCTGTTCTAGGACAAGTTTTTGAGGCTTATGTTGGATTCAAACTTAGCAAGCACAAAGAATGGTGGTTGGACATGGGAATTCTACCCTCTCATATAGGATTTGAAAGCGCTATTGGAGCAGATCAATTAACCTTGACGAGAAGCATGATGGCCGATAATTCTCCATACTATGAGTCAGGATTCAGACTATCTTATAACAGTGCTAATCAAAAGTGGTTTTTAGGGTTGTTATGTGTAAATGGATGGCAAAGAAGTATCAGAGTAGGTCAGTCATTTCAACCAGCTTTTGGTCATCAACTCACGTATAAGCCCAATCATACTTTGAGCATTAACAGTAGTTCTTTTATTGGGAATGATAGACATCCTGATTTTAGAAGGATGCGTTATTTTCATAATCTCTATGCTAATTGGCAATTGAATAAAAATTGGCTAGTGACTGCAGGTTTTGATATCGGTTGGGAGCAACAAACAAAAGGGTCTTCAAAAATGTACCATTGGTATTCTCCGGTTTTGATATTGGGCTATCAAATTATTGATCATCATCGACTGGCTATGCGGGCAGAATATTACCAAGACATCCACAAAGTCATCATTTCATCTCCTTCATCTGTTGCATTCAAAACTTTCGGGTATTCAATCAATTACGATTATAAGTTTAGCCCATCTATGATGTTCCGTATTGAGGCAAGATCATTTAGCTCGGCGCAACCCGTATTTCCCACAGAAGCCGGCTTGAAATCAGATAATTTTTTTATGACCAGTTCAGTCAGTATCCGTTTATAGTAGTTCAAAAGAAAGCGCGTTACTTTCTGATCCGTTAATGATTATTGATACTTTTTGTTTGCCTTTATAAAAAGCTCTTGTTGTAATGATTTTGAAGCTTTGTCTTCTGGTGATTTCCCATTTTTCTCTCGTAGCCATTTCACGCTCACTAATCTTAAACACTTTCTTAGACAAGCTGCCGTTGTTTCTTAAGTAATGAATAGCATATTCCAAACGGACAGTAACTTTCTTTTTTCCGTTGTTGGTAATGCAAGCTTCAAATTCAAGATGGTCTCCAATCTTAACCTTTTTATTTTTAATAATGAAGCGGTCGATTGTTAAGTTGTCAGCATTTAGTTGATAGTATTTTAAAACTTCCGGATGTCCGGCTTTTAATAAGGATCTTAATCCATGTTTGATGATGGCATTGGTTTCCGGACTTTGGTTTTTCCATTTTTTAGCAATGGTAATCGCTATCTCAGGATTATCTTTTGAAATATCATTGAGGTTATTGGCTACACTTCTTCTCACCACTTCACAACTATCATTTTTCAGATTTTCAAGGATCGTTAAAATGGGTGTGGGATCTTTTTTCAACGTAGGTAAAGCCATGGCCCAGGGTAAACGAGGTCTACAGCCTTCTGTAGCTAGTCTGCGTACATGACGGCTTGTATGAGTAGACCACTTCAACATTTGCGGAATCATTTTTGCTTCATAGCGAACTATAAAATGCCTGACTGCAAATTCACAACTAATAAATTGGGTTACTTGCTCCATAGCCATTACAGATTCTTTGTAATGATCTAATCCATACAGATAAATATATTCTGGTAAGAAAAGGTATTCAATACTGCTTGCAACAGGTCCATCTTTTTTGATCGCTTCTATTAGTTCAATTAAAAGAGGCGCCGCTTTTGAATAGTCTTTTGGTAAGAAATGATGTAACACATGAGCTGTATGTTCCATTCTTTCTTTTAGCTCATATTCTTTAAACGCGGATATAAATATCTTATTCAGAAAAGATTTTTTATCAAAACCGGGAATACTTTTTTTTAATGGAATGGATAGCTGGTTATAAAAAGACTGTGAATACAGGTCTTTCAGTAAAGTACTCATGAACTAAATTTTACGGAAAGATGAGAGAAACTAACAATAAAATAAATAAAAAAGTATCAACGGTCAGATAAGAAAATGGGAGATATTGCTTTGTTTACAAAATCAGGCTGTGCAATATGCATCAAGGTAGTAACGGCTTGTTTTCCGGGAGTGCCCAAATCGATCGAAAACTCATTTACATAAAGATCAATGTGCTGTCGCATCACAGCTTCACTCATTTCCTGTGCATGTGCTCTAACATAATTGGATACTTCCGGATAATGTGCAAATGCATACTCCACACTTTTTCTAATCAGCTCATTGACTTGTAAAGCAATACTATCTATTATTCTGTGATGCGCTACAATACCCCCAAGTGGTATTGGTACTCCTGTTTGTTTTTCCCAGTAATCACCCAAATCCAATATTTTATGTAGTCCTTTCTGTTGATAAGTGAATCTGTTTTCATGGATGATGACGCCAGCGTCAACTTTTCCGCATATAACCAGTTCTTCAATTTCATGAAATACATGAAAGCTTTTTTCTTGGGCAAAAGGGAACGCCATTGAAAAAAGTAAGTGTGCGGTGGTATTGACACCCGGTATTGCAATTTTCGCATGGCTAACTTGTTCTATTGTAAGTGTCGGATCCTTTGTTATTAATAAAGGTCCTACTCCTTTACCTAGTGCGCCGCCACTGTTTAAAACTGTATACTGCTGTAAAACCAAAGGCAGTACACCATAGCTTATTTTCGATATATCTAATTTTCCCTCGATGGCCCATAGGTTCAAGGTTTGTACGTCTTCCATTACTACATCAAATGAAATACCACCCGTATCAATTTTACTATTGACCAGTGCATCAAAAATAAAAGTATCATTCGGACAAGGGGAGAAGCCGAGGGTGAGTGTCATGGGGCAAAGTTAGTTGATAGGTGATAGATAACAGTTGACTGTTGATAGTTGACAGTAAGAAATTTATTCACTAAACTGTCAACTATCAACTGTCATCTGTCAACTCTATTTTATCTTATACAACCTATCCACATACTTCACCAACACTTCATTCAATGCTTCAATCGCTTCTTTCATTTTCCAGTGGGCTTTGTTGCGTTCGCCTATGTAATTGGAGATGGCTCTGATTTGGATAAATGGAATATTGGCTTCCCGACAAATAAAATGTAAAGCTGCACCTTCCATAGATTCTACAACAGCACCATATTTCTTTTTGAGTTGTTCAATTCTGCTTGGTTGGGTGCTGATTTGGTTCACCGTAATGCCAGTTAGTTCAGGAAGCTTTAGTAGGTTATAGGTGCTAAGCCAGGGATTGGGTAATTTTCTTTTTTCAAATGGATGATAATTGCTTTTTTCCAGTTTCAAATCAAATAGATCTTTCCATTTACCGTCTTCCTCAACACCCACATCACCCAAAATTTCTTCTTTTACCACCACTACTTTCCCGAGGGGCATGTTGGAGTCAAAGCAACCTGCAATGCCTGCTTGGATAATCAGATCGGGCTTTTCTTCAGATACCAGACGGGTCAATGAAACAGCACTTGCCAGCATCCCAACACCGGATTGATGAAACCTTACTTTCAGTCGCTGACTTTCGCCCGTATAGAGTGTATTCATATTTACAAAAACGGGCATCCATTCTCCGATAGTTGCGGCTGTAATGATAATTCGCATGAAAACTGTTTAATAGATATAGTAGTATAAAAATACTAAGGATTGCATTGAGTTGATCATTTGATTTTAGGGTTTGCTATTTGTAAATCAATGATTTATGCATTTGTAGGTCAGTACATGCAAGGAGTTACAAGTCAACTTCATTACCTTTGCCGAAATTTTCGGAGCTAGCATGGTCTATTTAACGCGACAAGAACATTTTAACGCTGCCCATAAACTATACAATCCACGTTGGTCGAAAGAGCGGAATGAGGAGGTTTTTGGTGTATGTGCCAATGAGAATTGGCATGGACACAATTATGATTTATATGTAACGATCAAAGGCAATCCTGATCCGGATACGGGGTTCTTGTATGATGTTAAAAAGCTCAGTAAACTCATTAAAGAGCATGTAATTGATAAGCTGGATCATAAAAACCTCAATCTGGATGTGGATTTTATGAAAGACCAGCTTTGCAGTACCGAAAACCTCGCCATTGCAATATGGCAACAACTACAGCCGCATCTTCCACAACAGGTTCAGCTTCACTGTATTAAGTTGTATGAGACGCCTAGGATTTATGTTGAGTATTTTGGCTGATAGATCATGGCTTATGGTATATGGGTTTTGTTGAGTAAAGTGGCATCCTAGCCTGTGGATGCACTGGGGCTTATTTATCTGTTTACACTTTCTTGCTCTATTTCTAAACAAAATAACATCTATGCTGTTATTATATCCGTATGTACCTTTGTATTCAGGATGTCGAACATACCTGAATCATAGGTAGGATATAAAATTGGACCATGGTCCATGGACAAGAAGACATTCAAGCTCTGTTACCAATGTATAGGCTCTCGAACTGTCAGGCCACTTGATCAGCACACTTCTGAAACAGTGCCAGACCATTGATAACTGAATCACTTGATAATTAAATGTAAATGAACACCTGGGTTATTGCCGTTGAAGTGTGCGACGCAACGGAAGATGAACAGGTATCTGATGCCGGTTTCAAAATGGCATAAAATAATGGAGAATAAAGTAGCGGTATACAGGAAGGAACATTTTAATGCGGCACATCGTTTGCACAATTCAAATTGGTCTGTAGAAAAGAACAAGGAAGTGTTTGGTTTGTGTAATAATGCCAACTTTCATGGACACAATTATGAACTAATTGTAAAAGTGAGTGGTGTTCCGAACCCTGAGACGGGTTATGTGTTGGACATGAAAGTGCTGAGTGATCTTATTAAAGAAGAAGTATTAAACAAATTCGATCATAAAAATTTAAATCTGGATACAGTTGAGTTTGCAACACTCAATCCTACTGCAGAAAATATTGCCGTAGTTATTTACAATTTGTTGCGTGCTAGGCTGGATAAGGAATTGGACTTAAAAATCAGGTTGTATGAAACAGAACGAAACTTTGTTGAATATCCGGCTTAACGGAGAACAAATTGAATTGAGTGATATGCATATAGATGATATGGGAGATGATCATATCAGTACATCGGTAGAGACGCCGATGAGAGCTGATGCTTTTGAAAAAACAGATGAACAGAAAATCGCTGAGATTGAAGCACATTTTCGTGCCATCATGGAAACCCTAGGACTGGATTTGACGGATGATAGCTTGAAGGGAACACCTCGTCGTGTAGCAAAAATGTATGTGAAAGAAATCTTTCAGGGATTGAATCCCGCCAATAAACCGGCCATTGCATTGTTTGATAACAAGTATAAGTACAATGAGATGTTGGTCGAAAAGAATATTTCTTTCTACAGCAACTGTGAACACCATTTTGTACCCATCATTGGTAAAGCGCATGTTGCTTATATCAGCAATGGCAAAGTGATTGGATTAAGTAAGCTCAACCGATTGGTAGAATATTTTGCAAAACGTCCGCAAGTGCAGGAAAGATTAACCATGCAAATCGGAAAAGAGTTGCAGAAGGATCTGGGTACAGAAGATGTTGCGATTGTAATTGACGCAAAACACCTTTGTGTCGCCAGTCGGGGAGTGGAAGATGATACTTCTTCAACCATCACCGCCTTTTATGGTGGAAAATTCAAGGAAGAAAAGACAAAGCAAGAATTTTTGAAATATCTGGAATTGAAAACAGAGTTTTAATTAAAAAGAGATGGAGTAAGAAAGCAGCGAAAGCTGCTTTTTTTGTTTAAAATACCCTCAAATAGGTACTTTTTTCGTTTGAATAAGCGATACTTTTATCCTAAAATCTCAGGTTATGATACGCATAACAGTAAGACTCTTTTCGATAACTGTTTTTTTATTGGGTTCCTATTTGGCTATTGGACAAACATCTGCCGACTATAATAAACAAGCAAGAACGGCTAACGAAAAGGGTGACAATGATGGCATCATCAATGCTGCAACTTTATCATTGAATGTTGCTTTGAATGGAGAAGCATATTGGTGGAGGGCAATTGGATATAAGAATAAAAAGAACTATACCTTGGCAATCAGTGATGCTACTAAGGCAATGTCTTATTATACGAATGACAATTCATCAACAGGGAGGCTTTACGAGCTGAGAGCGAATGCTTATTATGAATTAGGTGATTATGATTATGCGGTTGACGACATGGAAAAGATGAGAGATAATTACGGCTTTTCGAAAAATAAAACCTTCCTAGAAAAGCTAGTTTTAGGTTATGTACAACTTCAAGAATTTGACAATGCCGTTTCAACTTACTCTGATATCATTAAACTTACAACGAGTTATATAGAGCTGTCTGATTTATATTTCAAAAGAGCCCTTGTAAAGAATAAAGATCTTTCTTATACGATCAAAGAAATTATGGATGATTTAGATGTATCCATAACAAAAAACAGACAAAATATTGAAGCCCTTTATGAACGGGGGGTAATGCACCTTGATAATAAGCGTTATGCGCTTTGTAAAACGGATATGTTGGAAGTTGTTAGGGTGCTCGATGGTAAAGCAAAAAATACTAATGATACACTAATGCTGGCTTCCAGTCATCTTGTACTTGGAGCTATTTATTATGACAATAAAAATTATGATGAAGCCAAAGCTAGCTATGTAAAGACGTTAAAATATAATAACAAAAGTGGCTTTGCTTTTTGGAATTTGGGGAGAATTAGATCTGAAATTGATAAAGACTATGAGGCCGCTACTGCAGATTATAAAAAAGCTATTACGTTGCTCACAACAAATACTGATAGGGTAAACTGTTATATAGATTACTATTTACACGAAAGAAGATATTTAAAATTTAATAAAGCAATGGAGGTAATTGATGCTGCAATAATCATTTCTCCAAATGATGCCACTCTTTATTGGGATAAAGCCTATCTATATAAACTCAAAAATGATAAGACGGAGGCTTTAAGAAATTATAATAAAGCCTTTTCAATCGGACTGAAAGATTCAACACAAAGAGCAGGGTTTTATCTGGAGAGAGGTCAGTTTAAACTTTCGAACAACGATCCTCAAGGCGCTTTATTGGATATACAAAATTCAATTGCATTAAGACCGGGATATAATAATTACAAAGCATTAGGAGATGTATTTAAAATAGGCATGAAACAAACTGAGCTGGCAAATGGGAATTATCAAAAAGCCATGAGTTATACGATTTCAGGTACACAAAAAAAAGATACATCATCTAACTATGCTTATGCAGCAGCAGCTATGGGTGATAAAGTAACAGCTGAACGTTTTATTAAAAAAATGATCATTGATGCGAGTGCTAAAATTGGTGCTTTAGCAGACGAGTACCATAATGCAGCATGTATTTATACTACCCTAGGTAATTTTTCGAAAGCATTTGAATATCTGGAACTTTCATTACAGGCGGGTTACAACAGTTTTGAACATATGTTGCATGATGCAGATCTTGAACCATTGTACAAATTACCTGAATATAAAAACTTACTTGTCAAGTATAAAGTTCCGGTACCGGTATATTAAGTGTAGCTTTCTATAAAAATAAATTTGGGATATCATCAGGATTAGGTTTTTTTGCGTTTAGTTAAAATAAGGATTATGAACAAGCATGCTTATATATTTCCGGGTCAGGGCTCACAGTTCAGTGGAATGGGGAAAAACCTGTATGAGTCCAACGCATCAGCAAAAAGGTTATTTGAAAATGCCAATGATATCCTTGGTTTCCGTATCAGTGATATCATGTTCAATGGTACTGATGAGGAATTGAAGCAAACCAATGTTACACAACCTGCAGTTTTTTTACATTCTGTTGTTGCGTACAGAACCATTGAAGCGCCAACGCCTCACATGGTAGCAGGTCATTCATTGGGTGAGTTCTCGGCTTTAGTGGCTAATCAAACACTGAGTTTTGAAGATGCTTTACAACTGGTAAGTATACGAGCGAAAGCAATGCAGAAAGCCTGTGAATTGGTTCCATCCACGATGGCAGCTGTACTAGCTTTAGAGGATGCTAAAGTAGAAGAGATCTGCGCAGCAGTTCAGGCAGAAACCGGAGAAGTGGTAGTAGCAGCAAACTATAATTGCCCCGGACAATTGGTTATCAGTGGTTCTGTAAAAGGAATTGAAATTGCTTGTGAAAGAATGAAAGCAGCCGGTGCCAAACGAGCATTGGTTTTACCGGTGGGTGGTGCTTTTCATAGTCCACTCATGGCTCCTGCCAGAGAGGAATTGGCGGCAGCTATTGAAGCTACTACCTTTCATCAGCCTATTTGTCCTGTTTATCAGAATGTAGCAGCAGCAGGTATTACCCAACCCGAACTCATCAAACAAAACCTTATTGATCAATTAACCGGTGCCGTTAAATGGACACAAAGTGTTCAAGCCATGGTAGCAGATGGCGCCACTAACTTCACAGAAGCAGGTCCGGGTAAAGTATTACAAGGGTTGGTGCAGAAAATTTATAAGGAAGCAGTGGTGGAAGGAGTGAGCTAAGGATAAGTTGATAGTTGACAGAAATTTTTTTTCTCTTCTGTCAACTGTCAACTAACATCTGTCAACTCTCTAAATGTCCAAGGTCCCATTCACCCATTCAGGATCCAAAGTTGCGTTGTACTTTTTATAAAAATTAATGGCAGGTTCATTCCAATCCAATACTTGCCAAACCATTCGCTTGAATCCTTTTTCTTTTGCTTCTTCTATCAAACGGTCAAACAGTAGTTTTCCGGCACCTTGTCCACGTAGTCTTTCTGTCACGAGAAAATCTTCCAGATATAAACATTGTCCTTTCCAGGTACTATAACGAATATAATACAATGCGAAGCCTTCCACTTTTCCATCAAATTCGGCTACAAATGCCCACCATACAGGGTTTTCACCAAAACCACTTGTTTCAAAATGTTCAAGTGTAACCGTTACTTCTTCTGGAGCTTTTTCATATAAAGCCAATTCATGAATCAACTCTAGTAGTCTAGCGCAATCTCTTCTTTCTGCTCTTCTGATCTGAATATTCATACTCAATCGATAAATGCTTTATTTTTTTCTTTTTGCAACAAAGTTCCCATTCGGTTGCTGAAATGTGAGTTGTGACACATCAGTTCCATTCACATCAAATGCCACAAAGTATCCGTTTAAAATTTTAATGGCAAATCTGTTGTTTTCTATGGCTGATAATTCATATTCCGGTTGACCAGGTATCAATGCGAACAGTGTATTATTTTTCACAGATATTTTCACAACTGCACTTCCAAGTTCATACTCTCCTACAAATTTCTGGAGTTCATCAGCAGAAGTTTTAACGGTTCTTGGTGTTTTTTTGAACGATAGATGATCAATTGTTGGTTCAAGTTTTAGAGAAAGTGAATTGATATCACCTGATCCATTCATAAAGAACTGAAAACGTAACTGACTTTTTTCTGTTGTATCCGGTTTACCACTCTTCCCAACATTATAAGGTTGGAATACATCGTAGTGAAAATGTTTCAGCCATGCAGGATCATTGTCATAAATATGTACAAACAATGAATCATTTTGCTCTATTACTTCCAAGCTTCCATAGCCTGGATGAGTATAGATTCCTTCATATCCTTTGAGTGTGTGTGAAGGCTTTGTGTTTTTTTGTTGATTGGAGCTGACAGTTTTTTCGGCAGCTTTATCAGCTTCTTTGGCTTTTTTATTTGCTTCAAGAATATCCTTGTTCCAATCAAAGAAAGGGAGTTTCAATAAACGGTCTGCCATCATATTACGTACAATAGCAGTAACAGAGGATGCATTTTGATTCGTTAAAACAATGATTCCGATACTGTCAGTTGGGAAGAAACTGGTGCTGGCAGAGAATCCATCAATGTTGCCGCCATGTTCTACTCGATAATGCCCTTTATACGATGAGAGTGACCAACCCATTCCATAGCTTGAAAAAAATACATCAGGTCTGTCTTTTGTTGGTATTCCGGGTCCAGATACCATTTGAGCAGACATCGCATTACTAATATAACCAGCTGGTATGATCTCTTTTCCTTGATAATTACCTCTGTTGATCCAAGTGATTACCCATTTGGCCATTTCATTCACACTGCTATTGATGCTGCCCGCAGGTCCCATTGCCCCAATATTGTAATAGTCAAGCTTGTCAATGATACTATCTTTTTTTAAGCCATATCCAATAGCAGCATCTTCGTCTTTCATAAATTCATCAATGGTCAAATTGCTTCTTGTCATTCCCAACGGTTGAAAAATTCTGGATTTGATATTTTCTTCCCAGCTTTTACCGGTTATTTTTTCTGCGATCATTCCCTGAGTCAAGAACATAAAATTGTTGTATTGCCATCTTTCGCGAATACCAAATGTTGGCTGCTGGTATCGTATTCTTTGTAAGAGACTATCCCTTGATTTTGTTTTGAACAGGTACCATGAAAAATCATGTCTTGGCAATCCTGTGCGGTGACTCATCATATCACGGATGCTAATATGTTTATCCATGTCTTCATTGTAAAACTTCAAACCAGGTAAATACTTTATAGCAGGCTCATCAAAATCTATTTTATGATCTTTTTGAAGAATGCCTAATAATGAGGAGGTAAAGGCTTTGGTACAGCTTCCAATAGCAAAAAGCGTATTGGGTGTTACCGGTAATTTTTTCTCATAATCACGATAACCAAATCCTTTGGTATAAATGATTTTGTCTTTTTCTACAACGGCAACTGCAAACCCAGCTGCTAACTGATCTTTTAAAACACGCTCAAAAATGGTATCCAAACCTGTAAAACGATCTTGCTGAACAGCAGGTAGGGTCTTCTTTTGTGCATAGGTAACAGAGGTGAAAACTGTTACGGCCACCAATAGAAATTTTCTCATATGGTTGTTTTTAAAGATTATCAGTCTCAGAACTACAATTTTTATTACAATAATTTATTGTAATGCTTGATCCAGATCACGAATAATATCTTCTATATTTTCAATGCCAACACTCAAACGAATCAAGCCATCTGTAATGCCATATTTAAGTCTTTCTTCTCTTGGAATTCCAAAATGACTCATACTGGCCGGGTGAGATACCAATGTATCTACGGTGCCCAATGAAATAGCTCGTACGCACATTTGTAATTGGTTGATGAATTGTTTGCCTGCATCAAGTCCGCCTTTTAATTCAAAGCTCATCACTGCTCCGGGCAATCTCATTTGTTTTTTACAGAGCTCGTGATCCGGATGCGAAGAAAGACCGGTAAAATTTACTTGAGCAATTGCCGGGTGTTTTTCCAGAAAAGCTGCAACAGCCTGCGCATTGGCACAATGTCTTTCCATTCTGATCTCCAGTGTTTTCATTCCCTGTGCCAATAAAAAAGCATCGAAAGGATTACTGTTACCACCCAGTAATACATGCCATTTCCAAACAGAAGTTCTCATTTTTTCTAGATCCTTACCTAAAAGCACTCCACCAATAGCAGTGCCATGTCCATTCAAAAATTTAGTAGTGGAGTGAAATACATAATCAACTCCAAATTTGAAAGGCTGTTGTAAGTAAGGAGTAGCGAAAGTATTGTCAACACTAACGATTACATTTTTAGTCTTGGCAATTTTTGTCACAGCAGCAATATCTACACATTGTATAGTAGGATTAGCCGGTGTTTCAATATGTACAAGTTTGATCTGTGGATGTTGTTGTAAAGCTTCTGACACAAGATTCAAACTCCGCATATCTACAATGATCACTTCAATACCGGTAGCTGCTAATACTTTGGTCATCAATTCTTGTGTACCACCATATAATGAATAGTGCGATAATATTGCGTCTCCGGCCTTTAAATTACTTAGAAATAATGTAGACATCGCTGCTTGTCCGCTCGAGTGCAGTAGTGCTTTTAACTGCAAAGGCTGTCCATTATCATCTTTCAAACCAAAGGCTTCCAGTGCTGCAATGGTTTCTTCTGCAGCTGTAAAAGTGGGATTACCCCAGCGACTATATACCCGGGTCTTATCAGTACCTGCAAAACGATCCATGCCGTCTTCTGCTGTATCAAACGTAAATGTAGAGGTAGCAAAAATGGGTGTCAGGTGTGCATCTTCGGCATTTTTATGTCCCGCAGCATGCATGGCCGTTGAACTGATTCCTTTTAATAAAAATTTTTCAGACATTCTTTGTAAATTGAAGGGATAATAAATTCTGTACCATCAAATGTAAGACGAAAATGAAGCAAATACTACTCTCTTACACGGCCTATGAAGGATGGGCCAATGAACAACTGCTGAATTTGGCAGTACAGTTATCACCAGAAGAACAAAATCGCGAGATCGTGAGCAGTTTTTCTTCTTTGCACAAAACCTTTTTGCATATGTGGGATGCATCCAGTGCCTGGTGGCAAAGGGTACAAATGCATGAAAATATTGTCATGCCTAGTTTGACTTTTCATCCGAGTATGAAAGATATTAGTAATGGCTTATTACATCAAAATAAACAATGGGAACAATTTGTTGAACAAGCAACAGAAGATATGTTGGCTGCTTCATTACCGTATAAGAATATGAAGGGACAAAGTTTTCTTCAGCCTTTATCTGATATCATCATTCATCTCACAAATCATGGTACCTATCATCGCGGACAAGTGACCACCATTTTGCGACAGCTAGGTGCGGAGAGAATACCGCAGACGGATTATATTGTGTTTAAGAGGCAAGGAGGTTAGTAGGTGAAAAGTGAAAGGTGAAAAGGTTTTTTTCTTTTCACATTCACTTTTCACAGAGCTATTCTCCATCATATCCCCACTTCACCCAAGTAGCGCCCCAGGTAAATCCACCGCCAAATGCTGCCAGTACAATATTATCGCCCTTCTTTAATTGTTTTTCCCAATCCCATAAGCATAGCGGTAAAGTTGCTGCGGTCGTATTTCCGTATTTCTGAATATTGATCATTACTTTCTCCTTGGGTAGTCCCATACGATTGGCAGTTGCATCAATGATACGTAGGTTAGCCTGGTGTGGAACCAGCCATGAAATATCATCACCTGTTAATCCATTGCGTTCTAACAATTCTGCGCTAACATCAGCCATTCCTTTTACAGCAAACTTGAAAACTGCTTGTCCTTCTTGATACGCAAAATGTTCTCTCGCCATCACTGTTTCAACAGTTGCCGGTTTTACAGAACCCCCAGCTTTCATGTGTAGATAATGTCTGCCGCTTCCATCACTTCTCAAAATACTATCCAATACTCCGGTTCCATCAGCAGCAGGTTCTAATAAAACCGCACCGGCGCCATCTCCAAAAATGATGCAAGTAGCGCGATCGGTATAATCAATGATGGCACTCATTTTATCTACGCCTACTACAATTACTTTTTTAAATCTTCCACTTTCAATATACATAGCGCCGGTGGTCAATGCATACAAGAAGCCACTACATGCAGCACTCATATCATATCCCCATGCATTGGTAGCACCTATCTTATCGCAAATGATATTGGCGGTAGCAGGAAATACCATGTCGGGAGTTACGGTGGCGCAGATAATACAATCAATATCCAGTGGACTTAAATTTTTCTTTTTGAGAATTTCCATCACTGCGGGTACAGCCATGTCACTGCTGCCTTTTCCCGGTTCTTTCAAAATTCTTCTCTCTTCAATACCGGTGCGTGTACGAATCCACTCATCATTGGTATCCACCATTTTTTCAAGATCGAAATTGGTGAGTTTGTCTTCGGGTACATAGCCGCCTACTGCGGTGATGCTAGCTGTTATTTTATTCATGATAATTTTTAAATGCGTTTAAAAATTCTTTGGGAGACTGTATAAGTATTTGAGATGATTTGAAATCTTTTTTATCTCTTGTGATTACGGAATGTAAGCCTGTAACAGAAAATGCTGAGGCTATTTGTATGGCATCTTCAAAGTCAGTGATGTCTGAATCAAGCGCTTCCTCAATTGTTCTATTGTCGACAGTCACTGTTGTCAATAAACGATTGAGATCTCTCAAGATTCCTTTAGCAGCCGGCTTACCGGTAAATTTTTGAAGAAAATAACCTATTTGTGTATAACTGATTGCCGAGACAAATCCGTTTATATCTTTTTTGTAAAGAAGTTTAAATATTTCAATTGCATCCTCATCAAAAGGTGCTCTTTTAAGAAGGAAATCAAGGATAATATTTATATCAAGAAACACTTTCATTTAGCGATGCTTCTTCAAAATTTCTTCTTGAATAATTTCTTTATAATCCCTTTTATCATCTGTCTGTACACAACCGTGTAGTCTTTTTAAGAGTGGTGGAAGATCTTCTTCCGGACTTTTAGGTTGCTTTTTTCGCAATCCTCTTAAATATCCTTCAATGATTTTTGATAAGCTCTTGCCTGATTCACGGGCATATGCTTTGGCATCAGCTACAACCGCTTCATCGATCAATAAAGTCAATTTTGCCGACATACGTATAAATTTTCTACAAAGATACGTATAATCTCTAAGCTTTTACCCTTATTTTTGGTAGCATTATGATCGCATTTGTAAGAGGTAAATTTGCTGTTAAAACACCCGCAAGACTGGTGGTAGACGTAAATGGGGTGGGATATGAACTCCAAATTAGCTTGAATACCTATGCGGCAATCGCTAATGTTGAAAACGGACAATTATACACTTATTTACATATTACTGAAAATGCACAAACATTGTTCGGATTTGCCGATATTGCAGAAAAAGAACTATTTCTACAATTAATCAGTGTATCAGGAGTGGGTGCAGCAACCGCCAGAATGATGTTGTCTGGAATGAAACCCGATGAAATCATCAGAGCGATCGTTCAAGGCAATACCAAACAACTGGAAGGAATTAAAGGGATTGGAAAAAAATCGGCAGAAAGATTGATTGTTGAACTGAGAGATAAATTAGGTAAACAATCTATGGAATCTCCAATATCCGGTGGTATTATTATGAATACACCTGACACTGATGCGGTACAAGCCCTGATTGCTTTGGGCATTGGAAGACCGCAAGCAGAACAGGCCATTAAAAAAACAATGTCCATTATACCTGCAGATGCTTCACTGGAACTGATCATCAAACAGGCACTTAAAAATTTATAGTCTATCGCCTACACCTCTACTTAAACAAGTGCACTGCTTTGCGTTTATTGTCTTTTTTTGTTTTTGTATTGCTGCTATTGAGTCATGCCCCTGCATCAGCTCAGCAGCGAGATAGTTTGCGCTATCCTATTAGCGACAGAAGAGGCGATGCTTTGAGCGAGCGAAGTAAGAACCCATTTGACCTTCGAGACACTGCACTGATTAAAAGAACCATTGAATACGATCCTAAGAGAAAACAATATGTCATTGTAGAAAAGGTCGGTAATCGCTACTACAGAATACCAACAAACATGAGTTTTGAAGAGTTCTGGCGTATGCAGGCAAGAGAACAAGAGAGAGCTTACTTCAAAAAAAGAGCAGATGCGATTACATTATTGAATAAAAAAGTACCAAGACCTAAACACGAAGTATATACCAGCTTATTTGACCGCATATTCGGATTAAATGATGTAGTCAATAGGTACGCAGGTGATATAAAAACTGGTATCGATGATGCTCGCAATGCAGCCAATGATCTGAATAAACTGAAGATTGATATTCGTCCAACAGGTGATGTAAATATTCTCGCCGGATACCAAGGCCAAAATATTAAAAATCCAACACTACCGGAGAGAGCACGAAAAAACGGCGGCTTTGATTTTGATATGAATGCCAATCTAAACGTGAATGCGAATATTGGTAACAAACTAAAATTCCCTATCAACTATAATACACTCTCCAACCTAAACTTTGATAATCAGTTGAAACTTGATTACAAGGGAATGGATGATGAACTGATCAAAAGTATTGAAGCCGGAAATATTTCTTTTCAATCCAGAGGAACATTAATTCCCAGTGCACAGAATCTTTTCGGTATTAAAACACAATTACAGTTTGGAAAACTTTTTGTAACAGGTGCTTTGGCGAATCAACGTTCTAGTCGACAATCCGTTGTATTACAAGGAGGGGCTGCTACGCAAAACTTTCAAAAGCGATTGGATGATTATGAAGAAAACAGGCACTTTCTTCTAGGTCAATATTTCAAGGATAACTTTAATAAAACCATGGCCAACCTGCCGGTCGTAAACTCGCAGGTACAAATTCAAAGAATTGAAGTATGGGTAACCAATAGAACCGGTGCTACTACCGAAGCTCGTGATATCGTTGGTTTGATGGATTTGGGTGAAGCAAGACCTTTTAATCCTGCTGTTACACCACAAACCAATAATCCACTTCCTTTTAATGGTGCCAATAATTTATATCCTTCTTTGGCCGGTGACCCCAATAGCAGGAATCCTTCTTTTATCAATACGTTATTATTGTCGAAAGGATTGAGACCGGTAGATGATTATGAAAAAACCTTTGCTAGAAAACTAACCCCAACAGAATACTCTTTCAATCCTCAAGTAGGGTTTATCTCTATCAATACACAACTGCAGCCTGATGAGGTATTGGCAGTTGCATTTCAATATACATACAATGGTAGGGTATATCAAGTAGGTGAATTTTCACAAGATGTGGCTTTGGATTCAACGGGTGGGGTACAGAAAGTTTTATTCTTAAAATTATTGAAAGCTACTTCACAAAGAATTCAACTACCAATATGGGATTGGATGATGAAAAACGTATACTCTTTAGACGTATTTGGAGGTATACAAAGAGAAGATTTTAAACTCAATGTATTGTATGAAGAACCTAGTGGGGGTTTGAAAAGATATTTACCCGAAACTTCTCCGGCTGCTAATGGTCAACCCTTGCTACGGATTCTAAATTTGGATCGATTAAACAATCGAAATGACCCACAGCCCGATGGTGTATTTGATTTCATTGATAATTTCACCGTACTACCTCAAACGGGAAAAATTATTTTCCCGGTATTAGAGCCTTTCGGTAGAGATCTGGATACACTTGCATTTGCCGGATTACCCACATCGGTCAAAAATAAATACGTGTATTATGCATTGTATGATTCTATCAAAGCCATTGCACAGACCTATGCAAATTTGAATCGCTTCGTGATGCAAGGGCAGGTAAAAGGAAGTAGCAGCGGCTCAGAAATTTATCTTAATACATTCAATATTCCTCCAGGCTCTGTTACCGTAACAGCGGGTGGACAAATACTAAAAGAAGGAGCTGATTATACAGTGGATTATAATTTAGGCACGGTAAGAATATTGAATGCGGGTATTTTAAACTCGAATGTTCCCGTAAATGTCTCTTTTGAAAACAATGCAGGTTTTGGAATGCAGCAAAGAGGATTTAGTGGATTGCGATTGGATTATATCGCCAACAAAAAACTGAGTTTGGGAGCTACCACAGTTCGATTGGGTGAACGACCCTTCTTTACCAAAATGGCATATGGCGATGATCCGATTCGTAATACTATGTACGGACTTGATTTTAGCTACCAGTCTGAACTGCCTGGCTTAACAAGACTGCTGAACAAACTTCCTTTTTATTCAACAAAAGCCACATCAGCGATCAATGCTTATGGTGAAGCCGCTTTTCTAAAACCCGGACACCCGCCACAAATTGGTAGGGGAGAACAAGGGTTGATTTTTATTGATGATTTTGAAGGAACGAGAACCAGTATTGACCTTCGTTTTCCTTTTGTTGCCTGGGCATTGGCATCAACCCCTCAAGGCAATGCAAAATTTCCTGAGGCAACACTCACAGATTCTATCGATTACAATTTTAATCGAGCCAAACTGGCTTGGTATAATATTGAACCCAACTTACAGGATAAAAACAGTAGCAATAACCCATTGCGCAGAAACTTGGCGGAGTTGAGTGATCCGCGTGTGCGACAAGTATTTACGAATGAATTATTTCCACAGCGAACCACCAATATCACAGATGTGCAAGCGGCTACTTTTGACTTGGCTTTTTATCCCACAGAAAAAGGTCCGTATAATTTTGAAACAAGACCTTCGGAGTTTACTGCGAATGGTCGTTTGACAAAACCTGCGAATCGTTGGGGAGGAATTATGCGTGCCATCGATCAAACAGATTTTGAAACTGGTAATATTGAGTTCTTTGAGATTTGGATGCAAGATCCTTTCATTTTGAATCCGGGTAGTAGAGGGGGTAAATTTTTCTTGAACTTGGGAAATGTGAGTGAGGATATATTAAAAGATGGCAAACGTTTTTACGAAAACGGTTTGAATACACCGAATATACCTTCAGCAGTGGATAGTACAAACACTTGGGGCAAAACACCGGTGAATCCTATTCAGATTACGCAGGCATTTAGTAATGATCCAAACGACAGACCTTTTCAGGATGTAGGTTTTGATGGTTTGGATGATGATGCAGAGCGCAGAAAGAAAGGGTATATCTTAAATCGAATCGCACAAAATTATGGTACTTCTTCTCCGGCTTTTATACAGACACAAGCTGACTTGGCACGCGATAATTACAAATGGTTCCGTGATAATTCATTTGATCAATTGGGCATGGGTATTTTAGGGCGTTATAAGAATCATAATAATCCACAAGGAAACTCTCCGGTAGCTGTAACCGGTGGTGGACAGTTTACGCCTGCTGCTACATTATATCCCGATAATGAAGATTTGAATCGTGACAACACACTAAATGAAACCGAAGCATATTATGAATATGAAGTGAATCTTCGTCCGGGTATGGACGTGGGTATTACACCATATATCACAGATAAACGAAGAGTAACCGTGAATGCAGCTGATGGTACCACGAAAACAGAAGACTGGTTCTTGTTTAGAATACCCATTCGTGGTTTCAGCAGAAAAGTGGGAAGCATTGCTGACTTCAAGTCCATTCGTTTTGCCAGATTATACCTGACTGATTTTGAAGATTCTGTCGTGATTCGTATGGCGAGAATGGATCTGGTACGCAACCAATGGCGACAGTTTAGCTTCAACTTAGATACTACAGGTGCATACACACCCATTACAAACAGCGCAACTACAACTTTTAATACGCTTGCTGTAAATCTGGAAGAAAATAGTAGCCGACAGCCAGTTAACTACATTATGCCACCGGGTGTTGAACGTGTTCAATTATTGAGTAATAATGGTGTAAACCTTCAGCAAAATGAGCAGGCAATGAGTTTACAGGTTCGCAATCTTGTAACAGGTGATGCAAGAGCTGTTTTTAAAACATTGAATCTTGATATCAGACAATACGGTAACCTCTCTATGTATTTGCATGCTGAATCCGTGCCCGGTCAACGTCCTTTGCAAGATGATGAATTGTATGCAGTGGTTCGTATCGGACAGGATTTTTTGAATAACTATTATGAGATCAAAGTTCCTTTGAAAGTAACGGCTCCTGGAAATTATCCGCGTGGACAAGAAGAAAGGGTATGGCCTGTTGCTAATGACCTGAATGTAAGTTTACGTGATTTGATTGATCTCAAACTTCGCAGAAATGAACAAGGGGGAACAGTTACCAATATTTATCGGGAGCGTTTCGGCAATAAGATTTATTCCATCCATGGTAACCCGAATTTAGGGGAGGTGAGAGGTATATTAGTAGGTGTAGAAAATCCTTATCGTCCGGATGGACCTACACTTAGCTCAGAAGTATGGGTGAATGAATTACGTTTATCTGATTTGGACGAACGAGGTGGTTGGGCAGCATTGGGAAGAGTAGATTTGATGCTGGCCGATCTTGGAACCATGTCTATTTCTGCCAATACACGTTCACAAGGTTTTGGTACCATTGAACAACGTGTCAACGAGCGTGCACGAGATAACCTGATGCAATTTGATATTGCTGCGAATATTGATGCCGGTAAATTATTACCCAAGAAAGCCAGATTCTCTCTTCCGGTATATGCCAGTATTAATCGAACCATACTCACACCAGAGTATGATCCATTTGATAGAGATGTTCGCTACAAAGAAAAATTGAACAACAGTTCCCCTAATCAACGCGATTCTATTCGTAAGGCTGCCGTTGATCAAACCACTATTCGTACACTCAATTTTACCAATGCCAGATTTCTTCCCGGAGCAAAACAAGGGTTATTAAGTCTGAGCAACCTTGATTTCAATTATTCATTCACTGAGACAGAACAGACAAGTCCGGTCATTGATCAAAACAAAGTCACCAGACATCGGGGCGGATTTGGTTATACCTATAATGCACAAAGCAATTATATAGAACCATTGAAAAAACTCATCAAATCAAATTCTCCGTGGTTTGCATTGGTAAAAGATTTTAATTTCAATCTCAAGCCCTCTTTCCTCAGTTTTAGAACAGATATTCAAAGACAGTTCGGACAATTCATACCTCGTATCGTTAATACATTTGATAGTAAGGTAGAACGTGTGGATACGACTTATGATAAATATTTTACGTTCGATCGTTTTTATAATATGCGTTGGGATTTGAGTCGCTCCTTGAATCTTGATTTCTCAGCTGTTAACAATGCACGTGTAGATGAACCATTTGGACAAATTGATACGAAAGAGAAAAAAGACTCTGTTCGAAAAAATTTCTTTAAAGGTGGTAGGAATACATTGTACACACAAAAAGCAACACTTACCTATACTTTACCACTCAATAAATTCCCAATGACCGATTGGATTACTGCTAGGTATGGCTATACCGCAAGTTACAATTGGATTGGGGCCAGTAGATTGGCTTACAATTTGGGTAACACGCTTGAGAACGCACAGGAAAATAATTTTACTGCACAGTTCAATTTTGCCAGCTTATACGCCAAGTCCAGATGGATGCGCGCACTGGATAATGTGCCGGCTCCCAAACAAAAAGGAGATACCGCCAAAAATAAAAAGCCGGCTTCTAATGTACTGGGATCAACACTTTTGCCGAAATCGGTTGCTTTGCAAGGCTTATTGGGTAAAGACAGAAAAGAAGCCCTTAAAAAATGGAAAGCACAAAGAAGAGATGAACGCATCGCACAAAGATTGCTCCGTGCCAATCAATTACCTGAGTTGGGCGGATTGGAAAGAGCAGGAGGTAAATTATTAACGATGTTGAAGAATGTATCGGTGAATTATTCAGCCAATTACAGAAGCAGGTTGCCGGGTTATATGGATAGTACCCGTTTTCTGGGGCAGAATTTTAACAGTATGGCACCGGGGCTAGATTATGTATTTGGTAAGCAGCCCGATACTGCATGGTTGAATAAAAAAGCAGCACAAGGTTTATTATCCAGAGATACAACATTTAACTTCTTATTCAGACAAAGTTTTGAACAACGCTTTGAAATAACTGCACAATTAGAACCTGTCAGAGAATTGATCGTTGATTTGAATTTGCAAAAATCATTCACGAAAGATTATTCTGAATTATTTAAGGATACATTGGGAACCGGAAAATTCAATCACTTGAATCCATTAGCAACAGGTGGCTTTAGTGTTTCTTATGTGGCATTTAATACGCTATTTGGCAAGTTCAATCCCAATGAAATTTCTACTACATTTAAAACATTTGAAAATAATCGTTTAATAGTTTCTCGTAGAGTGGCAGAGGGAAATCCTTATTGGCAGGCACTTCCGGCAGGTCAGAAATTTACAGCTGATGGATATGCGACAGGTTATGGAAGGTATGCTCAGGATGTACTGATTCCTTCATTCCTGGCAGCGTATACCAAAAAAGATCCTAATTCAGTTGCATTGATTAAACAATCCAATCCTAATATTTCTGCGAATCCTTTCAGCGGCATTCTTCCAAGACCGAATTGGAGGCTGACATATACCGGTTTAAGTAAGTTACCTTCATTACAAAAGGTTTTCAATAATATCACATTCACTCATGGATACAGAGGTAATCTGAGTATGAATAGTTTTAATAGTGCACTCTTATACACAGATCCTTTTAGATTGGGAGGCCCGGCTTTCATAGATACCGTAAGTGGCAATTTTATTCCTTATTTCCTGGTGCCGAATATTACCATGCAGGAAAGTTTTGAACCCTTGATTGGTATTGATGTTACTACCAACGATCAGATGAACCTGAAATTCACCTATAGTAAGGGTAGAAGATTGAGTTTAAGCTTAGTGGATTTCCAATTAAGTGAAACCAGAAATACAGACTGGACATTTGGTTTTAGTTGGAGAAAGCGCGGTATCAATCTTCCTTTCAAATTACCGGGAGGAAAAGGAAAAAAACTGGAGAATGACCTCACATTAAAAATAGATATTGGTATGCGCGATGAATCATTGACCAATAGTAGACTGGATCAGAGTAATGCGTATGGTACAGGCGGGGGCAAAGAACTTAAAATTCAACCTTCAATTGATTACATTATCAACAATAGAGTGAACATTCGATTCTTTTTCGATCAAACAAGAATAACGCCCTATATTTCGACTTCTGCACCCAGCGTGAATACCAGAGCGGGAGTAAGTGTGCGAGTATCGTTAGCACAGTAGAGAAGTACAAATAATGAATGATGAATAAAGAATAAAGAATGATACTTTCGAAATTCATTATTCTTTATTCATCATTTTGTATCCCTCTGTTCTCTAGTTTTTCTTAATCGCCCATTTCCATAATTCTTTCCATGTTACCTTCTTACCGTACATCAGGATACCTGTGCGATAGATTTTACCTGCCAGCCAAGTGGTTCCGAAGAATCCGAGTATCAGGAATAGCATACTTAAGATTAATTGAAAAGTAGAAACACCATCCGGTATACCATGGGCTACTCTTGCCATCATTACAATGGGAGAGGTTAATGGGAACAAACTGCCAAATACTGCTAAACTTCCGTTTGGATTATTCACCGCTTGCATCATGATGACAATTCCGAAAATGATCGGCATCATGATGGGCAATAACAGACTTTGTGCATCCTGCATATCTTCATTAGCGGCACTACCTACTGCTGCAAAAAGAGAAGCATACATAAAGTATCCCCCTAGGAAATAAAAGACAAAGCAACCAACAATGAGTGGGAAGTTGATTTGATTGAGTCCTTCCATCAATCCTCTGATCATATCCGGTTGCTGTTTGGTAGCATCTATGGCAGCCATCATACCGGGTTGTACAGGTTGTGCCTGCATACCTTCAAATAATTGAGGGAAAAGAACAGGTATGGCTAGCTGAAGAACAATTGCCAGTGCTCCCCAAATCAGGAACTGGATCAATCCAACCGCACCTATACCAATAATTTTACCCATCATGAGTTGGAAGGGTTTTACACTACTAATGATTACTTCTGCGATACGACTTACTTTCTCTTCTACAACACCACGCATTACCATAGTGCCATAAATAAAGAGAATAATATAGATCATAAAACCGGAAATAAAGCCCACCGCATAACTCACGCCTACTTTGGTTTGGTTTTCTTTTTTACCTGAAGTATTGGCAAAAGTGATCAATTCTTTTTGTGCTTGAATACTATCCAATTGTGCTCTGGAAATATTCATGGATAAGAGTCGTTTTTCTTCCAATGCTTTGCTGACTCTGTTTTCAATTTTTTCACGGGTCATCAGACCTACGGTTTTCGCTGAACGAAACTGTAATGAGTCGTTACTTTGTCCACTGATACTAAATCCGGCAGGTACATACAGGTAAGCATCATATTCTTTTTGTTCTAATTTTTTATTGAGTGTGGCGGTATCTTCATTGACGAAACTGAAAATAATTTCACTGCTTTTTTTCTCATCAATTTTTCCATTGAATACATTGGCCTGATCAACTACTGCTACTTTAAAGTCGCTCGTTGATTTTACAGACATGAAAATGATGACTGCATAAAATGCAAAAATCAAAATGGGTACGCCGATAGTAGTGAGTAAAAAAGTTTTCTTTTGTACCCTAGTGAGAAATTCTCTTCTGGCTACTATAAATATCTTATTCATAAGTTGTGTTGTTAGTGGTTGAATAACAAAGATGATTAATCTACTTTCTGGAATGATCTGGTGAGTGCACTACTACCTTCCACGATGCGAATAAAGATTTCATTGAGAGAAGGCAAAATCTCATGGAAAGATTCAATGGTAGTGCCTTGTTGAAGAAAGTGCATCAATACATCATTACTACGGAAACCTTCATGAATTTTCACCACAAGATCATTGGAATGATCCTGTAGAACAGAGAAGGCATTGCTGTTGGTATTGGCAGGTTTTTCCTGTAAGCGAATCTTGAATTGATTCTCTTTGAATTTTTGTTTGATCTCTGCTACTGAACCATCCAACACTTTTTTACCCAGATTTACCAATACAATATGATCGCAGATTTCTTCTACTTGTTCCATACGGTGGGTACTGAAAATAACAGTAGAACCTCGTTGCGCTAAACCAAATATTTCATCTTTGATCAAATTGGCATTCAATGGATCCAAACCGCTAAAGGGTTCATCTAGAATGATCAATTTGGGTTCATGAAGAACGGTGGTTACGAATTGCAGTTTCTGGCTCATCCCTTTACTCAAGTCCTCTACTTTCTTATTCCACCATGTTTCCATTTCCAGTTTCTTGAACCAGTATTTAATTTTCTCCATCGCTTCATTCCTGCTCAAACCTTTTAGCTGGGCCAGATAAAGCGCTTGTTCTCCAATCTTCATCTTCTTGTACAAACCTCGTTCTTCAGGCATATAACCGATCATGCGAATATCATTCAATGGATCAAAAGGTTTGCCATCGAATGTGATCTGTCCCATATCAGGATAGAAAATACCGGTAATCATCCGCAGCAGGGTGGTTTTACCCGCGCCATTCGGACCTAAGAGTCCGAAAATGCTGCCTTTTTCAATGGAGAAACTGATATCATCCACTGCTTTTTGGGTGGCATAATATTTTCTTAATGCCTCTAGTTCAAGGATTTTACTCATATTGAAGTGGTTTGGTCGTGTTCGAATAATGTCGAAATGAAGATAGCAAATCAACAATAACAGGTCGTTAGTAGTAGATGAGGGTGAATTATTACAGTAATTGAACCTGAATCTGCTATTTTCGCGCCTTAAATACGTGAAAACGATATGAATCATCTGCGAAAGAGTAAGATCAGTCTTGTATTGTTGCTGATCCTGATAGTATGTGGAAGCTGGGGTTTTTTAGTCCACAGAACCATCCATCAATTGGCAGTCTATGAATTGCCTGCTGAAATCAGACCTTTTTTCTATAAAAACATAGAAAAAATAGTAGCAGATGCTCCTCGTCCTGATCAAAGACGTAATACCGATAGTACAGAAGCGCCTAAACATTTTATCGATTTAGAAATGTATGGAGAGAATGCAGCGCATGTCATGCCTTTTGATTGGCAGAAAGCTGTACAGCAATATTCAAAAGATAGTTTGGAGAAGTATGGTTATATACCCTATCATGTGATGTACATGAAACAAAAATTAACAGAAGCCTTCCGGCAGAAAAATAAAGACAGTATTCTGTTTTATGCAGCAGATATCGGTCATTATATTGGTGATGCTCATGTACCTTTACATACAACCGTAAACTATGATGGACAATTGACCAATCAAAAAGGTTTGCATAGTTTATGGGAATCGATGATTCCGGAATTGGAAATTGAAGCGTATCAATTGTACTCATCACATAAAGCCACTTACTTAAAAGATCCCGCAGCAGCCATCTGGAAAGCGGTACGTACCGGCTTTGCGATGGTGCCCGAAATGTTGGCTAAAGAAATTGAAGTATCAAAGAATTTCACTGAAGCAACCAAATTTCGTGTACAGATGAGAAGAGGTAGGGAATCAAAAAGCTATTCTACTGAATTTGCAAAAGCTTATGCGGCTTCGTTGAAGCCAAGTATCAACCAAAGGTTATTACAGTCAGCTGATCTGATCGCAGATTTTTGGTATACAGCATGGGTGGATGCAGGTAAACCGGATCTGAAAAATATTACTACCAACTGGACGGATAACGATCAACAACAATTGGATAAAGAACTGGAAGCCTTTAAGAAAAATCAATTATTACAACAGCAGTTATTGATCTCAAGAAAACAGCAGCAGGAAAATAATTAAAAAAGAAAAGGGAGGTAAGTCATTACTTCCCTTTTTTTATGATCCTATCAGCAACTCTCTCCCCATCCATGGCAGCACTTACGATTCCACCGGCATAACCTGCACCTTCACCACAAGGAAATAAATTAATGATTTGAGGATGCGTTAATGTATCGGCGTCTCTGGGGATACGAACGGGGGAGGAGGTTCTGCTTTCTGTAGCTACCACTACTGCATCATTGGTATAATAACCACGCATTTTTTTACCAAAAGCTTGAAATCCGCCTTGTAAACTTTTATAAATAAAATCCGGAAGCACTTGTTCGAGAGGTGTGGAGCTTAATCCGGGTACATAACTGCAGTCGGGTAAATTGTTGGATAGTTTTCCGGAGCAAAAATCCATCATTCTTTGCGCCGGTGCTACAAAATGACCACCACCCGCCTGAAATGAACTTTGTTCAACTGCTTGCTGAAAATGCATGAGTAATAAAGGGTCCTTTTCAGTACTTGTATTTTTAGGGATGATGGTTCCATCCGGTAATGTCCATTTTCTTTTCTCAAAAAATTGAAAGGCGTCATTTTGTTCTACCTGAACTACCATGCCACTATTGGCATAGGGATTATTTCGTTTACTGGGACTCCAACCATTCACCACCAGTTCACCCGGACTTGTTGCCGCTGGTGCGATGATACCACCCGGACACATACAAAAGCTAAAAACCCCTCTTTTATTGACTTGTTCCACCAAACCATAAGAAGCGGGTGGTAAAAATTCATCACGAATCGGGCAATGGTATTGAATGGAATCGATAAGAGCCTGTGGATGTTCAATGCGGACACCGAGTGCAAAAGGTTTGGCTTCTATCCCTATTTTTTTATCATGCAACAATTGGAAAATATCGCGGGCAGAATGTCCGGTAGCCAGAATGCATGCATCAGCGGCGATGGTATCGCCATCAGCCGTTTGAACTGCTTTGATGGTTTCTTTTTCCAGAATAAAATCAACCACTTTTTTTTCAAAGAGAAACTGTCCGCCACTATCGTGTATCTGTTCCCGCATGGCAGTAATGATATGAGGAAGTTTATTGGTGCCGATGTGTGGATGTGCATCATATAAAACAGACTCGCTTGCACCAAACTGATACAATAAATTCAGGATACGATTGATATCCCCTCTTTTGGTACTACGGGTATAAAGTTTTCCATCACTATAAGTACCGGCTCCGCCTTCACCAAAACAGTAATTGCTTTCAGGATCAACAATACCTTCTTTGTTGAGTTTGGCTAGATCTCGTCTTCTGGAACGAACATCTTTACCTCTTTCCAAGATGATCGGACAAATACCTGCTTCTATTAATTTGAGAGCGGCAAATAGTCCGGCCGGACCCGCACCGATGATGATGACTTTTTTTGTGGAATTCGCAACATCCTTAAATGAAACAGGAATAATATTTCTTACATGGAAGGGTTCATCAATAAACGCCTGAACGGTGAGGTTGATCCATACCTGTTGTCGGCTTCGTGCATCGATGGAACGTTTGAGAAGATGATAACCGGAAATTTGCTCAATGGGTTTACCACTGCTTTGTGCAATGTACTGGCGAACAATAGGTTCATTCGCCGCTTCAGACGGCTTAAGCTTCAGTGTATATTGTTGTTGCATACTGTTAGGTATTTAGCCTAAAAAGTGTCAAAAAAAATCTATGATTAAAAAGGAAGATCATCCACAACATCAGCCGGTGGTGGCATGTCATTATATGCATTACCTGCCGGTTGGTCTTGCTGTCCAAGCTTCACGGCTTCCATACGCCAGGCATCCAAATTGGTGATATAATTCTCTCTGCCGTCTTTTACCCATTTGGTCCCTTTGATATTGAATTGAACGCGCACATCGTCTCCAATAGTAAAACGGTCGGGCATTGCGGTTTTATCTTGAACGCATTGAAACTTTACATAATTGGTAATAACTCTTCCGCCAATATCTTCTGATTTTTCAATCACAAATTCGCGGGTTTTGAAGGTTTCACTTCTTTGAATGATATCAAATTTGGCTACTAATTTTCCTGTGATTTCGTACGACATTCATTTATAATTTATTAGCTGTAAAAGTAGGATTAAAATATTCTTTAAACAGAAAAAAAGCGATACGGGGTAGAATTATATTGTACCTTCCACCATTAACCACTAACTGCCATGTACAGGAGAAATTCTATTTTCTTGGGTCTATTTATTGCACTATCCTCCTGCAGTACTTTTTATCAGCCAACATCTTTACAGCACACACAATACAAGATCGATGCATCCATTCGGAGTGATTCATCTGTGGTAGGTATGTTGCAACCCTATGCAACCAATATCAACACCACCATGAATAAGGTAATTGGTACATGTGCAGATACATATACCAATAAACGTCCGGAATCGGAGATCGGTAATTTTTTAGCTGATTGTTATAAAGAGATGGGCGAAAAAAAGTTTGCCCGAAAAATTGATGCTGCGTTCATGAATGCAGGGGGTATAAGGAGTTATTTGTCAAAAGGGAATATTACCGTTGGAAAAATTTTTGAGATCATGCCTTTTGATAATATCCTGATTTTACAGGAATTGAAGGGGAGTGTTTTACAGCAGTATCTCGATGTAATGGCGGCTGATGGAGGATGGCCGGTATCGAAAGGGGTAACGCTGCAAATCAAAAATAAAAAAGCAGTCAACATTCTCATCCATGGAAAACCGTTGGATCCGAATGCAGTATATACTGTAGCACACTCTGATTATGTAGCCAATGGGGGAAGTGATTGTAGTATGTTAAAACCCATCCCACAGATCAATCTAGGGTACTTAATGCGTGATGCTATTGTAGAATATATTGATAGTCAAACCAAAGCCGGAAAAACCATTCAACCAGTCATAGAAAACCGTGTGACCAATGCCGATTAACAGACGAAAATTTATTCAGGATACCGGTGCCACATTGCTGGCTTCTAGCTTGTTGCCCTTGAGTAGTGTGGCGGCTGCAGAACCCGTTCAAAAATTAACCATCCTGCATACCAATGATGTGCATAGTCGTTTAGAGCCATTTCCAATGGATGGAAGTAGAAACCAAGGATTGGGAGGTGTGGCAGCAAGGGCAGCCCTGATTGCTAAGATCAGGCAGGAAGAAGAGCAGGTATTGGTATTGGATGCCGGCGATATTTTCCAAGGCACACCTTATTTCAATATTTATAAAGGTGAGCCGGAGATCAAGGCCATGTCGGCCATGGGGTATGATGCCGCTACCATGGGCAACCATGATTTTGATCTGGGTATGGAAAACTTTGCTACTCAGTTGAAACATGCTTCTTTTCCCATACTGATCAGTAACTATGATTTTTCAGGCACTGCACTGGAAGGGAAAACAAAACCTTGGCAAATTTTTAAAAGAGGAGATGTACAGATTGGAGTTTTTGGAGTTGGAATTGAATTGCAAGGATTGGTCGCTGAAAATTTATATGGTAAAACCGTATACCGCGATCCGATACAAACCGCCAATGCCACTGCTGCTATGTTACATAAAAAAGGATGCGACTTGGTGATTTGTTTGTCGCACCTGGGCGATCGTTATCAGGAAAATAAAGTCAGCGATGAGATATTGGCAAAAGAAAGTTATGACATTGATCTAATTATTGGTGGACATACACATCGCTTCTTTGAGGAGCCAAGAAAGTATACCAATAAAAAGGGTGGAGTCGTGGCGGTAAATCAGGTAGGTTTTGGTGGTATTCAGTTGGGCAGATTGGAGTATGAATTTTCCCGGGCGAAGAAAAAAAATCTCGCAAATGCCCATACTGTGGTTATAGGGAAAAAAACAAGTGAATAAAAAATTTTTTTTTCAACATAAAGTCTACATATTCGCACCCCTGTATCTGTTTTTTTTCAACATTTCCACATGTGGGAAAAATAAGATAACTTGAAGGCAAAGACGAATACGTTAACTCATTATAAAATTGTTCATTTTTTGTATGGCTAAAAATGCTGAATCAGTTTGGAGCAATTGTTTGAAGATCATCAAAGACATTGTAGAATGGCAACATTTTAAAACATGGTTTGAACCAATTAATCCCGTAGAGCTGAAAGGAAATATTTTAATGATTCAGGTGCCCAGTCAATTCTTTTATGAATACCTGGAAGAGCATTATGTAAACCTGTTGGCGAAAACATTGAAGCGTGAGTTGGGAAAGGATGCGAGATTGGAATACCGTATCATGGTAGATAGTGGTAGCAATGGAAGAAATGGTTCCATGGATGTTCCTGCTAGCAACATGAAAACTTACAACAACAATGAAATGAATTTTCCACTGGTGATTGATAATCCCGTGAAGAATCCATTTGTAATACCCGGTCTCAAGAAAATGCAGATCGATCCTCAATTGAATCATATGTATACATTTGATTCATTCATTGAAGGCGATTGTAATAGGGTAGCACGTCGCGCGGGTAAAACGGTGGCAGAAAAGCCCGGCGCCAACTCTTTCAACCCATTGGTGATCTATGGTGGGGTTGGATTGGGTAAAACCCACTTGGCTCAGGCCATTGGTAACGAAGTAAAACGTACCCATCCGGGAAAAGTAGTACTGTATGTGAGCAGTGAGAAATTCATCAACCAATTTCAAGACCATAGTCGCAATAACGCCATTAATGACTTTATTCATTTCTATCAACTGATTGATGTACTCATTATTGATGATGTACAATTCTTTAGCAGGGCAGAAAAAAGTCAAGATGCATTTTTTGCCATTTTTAATCATCTTCACCAGAGTGGTAAACAACTGGTATTAACTTCCGATAAGCCGCCTAAGGATTTAGATGGCATGCAAGAACGTTTACTGAGTCGTTTCCGTTGGGGATTGAGTGCCGATCTGCAGGTACCTGATTATGAAACGCGTATTGAGATCCTTGAGCGTAAGATGAAGAATGATGGTTTGGATATGCCGAAAGATGTGGTAAAATACGTAGCGTATAATATCAATACCAATGTGCGTGAATTGGAAGGTGCTTTGATTTCTTTGTTGGCGCAGTCTTCACTCAATAAAAAAGATATTGATGTGGAATTGGCCAAGAAAGTGTTACGCAATTTTGTGAAGACCAGCAGCAAAGAAATCACCATCGATGCCATTCAAAAAATGGTATGTGAATACTTTGATGTTCCTTATGATAAGTTGTTACAGAAAACACGTAAACGTGAGATCGTTCAAGCCAGACAAATAACCATGTACCTGGCAAAGGCATTCACCAAAAATTCATTAAAAACCATTGGTGAGCATTTTGGAGGTCGCGATCATACAACTGTCATACATTCTTGTCAGACTGTAAAAGACTTGATGGACACTGACTCTATTTTCCGCGAAAATGTAATGGAACTAACCCAGAAAGTACAGTTGGCAGCCATGTAACTGTTTGTTAAGCCTGAGAAAAGAAAATATTTTCAAACCCCGGCATTTGTCGGGGTTTATTTTTTGGCAGATAGCTTTTACCTACCTATTTTTGCAGCCCTCTCTGAAAAGTGAGGTAGGCTAAAATCAGCCCGGTGAGGTGGATGAGTGGCTGAAATCAGTAGTTTGCTAAACTGCCGTACGGGTTAAACTGTACCGCGGGTTCGAATCCCGCCCTCACCGCTTTATCTGCCGAAGCTTTGGCGAAGGCGGATAAAAATAGTCGGATAACCGATCCATCTAAGCTAAAGTTTCGATGGAGGATTCGGGAAGTAGCGCAGGCCGGTAGCGCATCTGGTTTGGGACCAGGGGGTCGCAGGTTCGAATCCTGTCTTCCCGACTGAAAAGAGCATCAGTTTTTGATGCTCTTTTTTTATGCCTGTCAGGTCAAGAACAATATTATTTCACAAAATTTTACTCCATCTCTTTCAATATCGCTCATAGCAATAGAAATACCGATCGCGGAATTTTTACAAAATAAACCTTGAGAGGAAAGAAACCGTCTAATCAAGATGATGGGTACTATGTAAGTAAACGTTATGGCGAAGGGTTTAAAAAAATTTGATCCTGCGGAGAATGCATTTCATTACTCATCATAAGTATACAACCCTTGTTTGATTGCATACATGGCCATACCCGCAGCGGATTTAACCTCCATTTTAGCATAAATTCTGGCGCGTATATTTTCTATTGTTCTTCTTCCTTTACAAAGTGAAGCAGCCATTTCATGGTTCGACTTCTCCTGACAGATCATTTCAATAATTTTCATTTCTATGGCTGTGAAGACCGGTATCTTTATTTCTTTGTAAGGATTATAAGAACTATGACTGATCAACCGCATCAATTTTGTATTGGTGGTTTTACAGTAATACGGGTATCCTTTGCTTACTTGTTCGAGTGCATTGAAGAGCTCATGCTTGGGCATGTTTTTGGTCAGGTATCCTTTTGCCCCTGCTTCTAATGCTCTAACTATTGATATGTCATTCTCATAATTTGTTAATACGATACAATGTATGTGCGGGTGATTGGAAAGAATTTTTATAATCGCCTGTGATCCATTCATGATGGGCATTTTCAGATCCGTTAATACAATATGTGGCAACAATAAATCGACTTTGCGTACCAGATCTTCCCCGTTAAAAGCTTCTCCAACAATGGTATAGGTAGAATGATCTTTAAAAAAACCTTTGATTCCATCAACATACAGTTCGTGATCATCAGCAATTAATATTTTAATGCGGTGCTTCATAAACCTGTATTATTTCATGAGCGAGATGAGGGGAATATGGATGGTATAGTGTGTTCCTTGTCCGGGTGCCGTTTGAATATCCAATGTGGCATTCAATATGTTCACCCTTGATTGGATATGAGACAGCCCCGCTCCTCTACGCATCACTTGTTGATCTTTCCATATAAAGCCCATTCCATCATCAGACAATTCCATGATTAGCTTTTTGGGATCTTGTCTGATATTGCAATGAATCATGCTGCCATGTGCATGTTTAAGCGAGTTGATCAGAATTTCTTTGGTGATACGATAGATATGAATGGCTTTTGAAGGGGAAAATTGTTGATCATTCAATACAATCTTATACTGTATTTTGAGTACATGTGAAGAAGCGATTTCTTCGAATAATTCAATCATGGCCGCATTCAATCCATGGTTGTCTAGTGTTGCAGGAATAAAATCATAGGCAATTTCTCTGATCTTACTCCTGAGTTTTTGTACCTGACGGTAAATTTTTCTTTGAATGGAATGATGTGGGGTTGGATGTTGTTGAAGCAGAATACCGATGGAAGCCAATCCATTGCCTAACTCATCATGTAAATCATTGTACATTCTTCCACGTTCTGTATCAATCAATTCAATTTCTCTCGCCAATTGAGTTCGGTATTCTTTCATTTTAAAACGAAATTGCCTGAAAAGGGCTATCATGATCATAGCGATGAGTACTGTGAGAAACAATAAACTGGCTACAGCTAACGTGTAGTTGGTGATTTGGGTATCCATAAGATGGCTATGAAAAATGAACAATTGACCAGGATATTCAATATTGAAAGTAGTGACCAAAGGTGGATATAAAACTCAACCTGGTGTTCAAATGAAAATTGTTTGAACACATGAATAAAACCACGAAAGGTAAAATAGGCAAACAAAGAAAAACAAAGCAGCAGATCAGTTTTTTTATACCTGTCTGCTGCCTCATTCCATGTCAGTTGAGTCACTTTATCGATGCTTAACCAAATAACGACGAGCGAAGAGAAAATCCTAAAAATAGAATTACTGGTCGAGATACTGTTCCAATAGCCATTATCCAGTATCCAAATCAATATACCCAAAGTACAGGCACCCCATATCCAGCGATTGGTTGGTTGTTGAATCCGGAAGAAAAACCATAGATAACCCAAATACTCTATCAGCGTATAGATATTCGAGTTCACCAAATTGGTTCTATACAACCTGATCAGTATAAAACTCAAACTTTCATTCAAGAGACCAATGATCAGGATGCATAGAAATGGTAAGTATCGCTGGTGTATGTGCCGGTACCTTATTACCGCCATGGTAGCAGGTAATACAATGGAAAAAGCAGAAATGGATGCCAGCAAATACAAATTCATGTTTAGCCATTTAAGGGAGACGGGGGTGGGCAGAGGGGTGGACATTGTAAAGCATCCTCTAAAATAATGCCCTGATCCTCTTGACTGCTGACAGGGTTCAATGGGGGAAGTATATCCTGTCCGTTTTCATCGGCTGCTACTAAAACACAGCAGATACGGTTATCCGTCTTTCTTCCCAAATATATGCGAAAAGATTTGCATTCGTTTTGCTCCAATAATGCTTTGACGGAAGCGGCTGAAAAAGTTTCGGAATAGGGCATATCAGGTCCGGGGTTTTCCCTGAATCTGCTGGTGTAATCAATAGCTTGTTGCAATGAAATTTGATTGGGTTTCATATGATTTATTTTTTGTGCAAGCTACTGGTGGTGAATACTTTTAACAAGGTGGTAAATACCCTAAAAGTTGGTGGTAAATACTCTTTTTTGGAAAGAAAGCTTTTATCCCTTCCCATGAATACTTAGTTTAGGTTCCTCCGTATGTTCCTTGTATTGAATAACCATCGTATCCAATGGGAGAGGCAAGTGCCACCCGGCTGGGAACTGATTCATATCCCGGGAACGGAACTACGCTCCTGTAACACCCCTCATGGTATTGCTATATTATCGGAAGTGCAGATAGGCCTCTATTTATTTTCCATGCTCTATTTGTTTCGAAAAACACAAGCCCCCTGGCAGTTAAGATTGGCTAATGCTACCGCTTTTCATTGTGTATTTAGTTGCTCAGGTCAATGGCATGTACAATGTTCTCCAACAATTCAGCACTGTTTAACACCCTCTCAGTGCTATTGTTGGAAAGGATCTTCTTTTGAAATAGAACCCGTTATGGAAATCGGTACCATGTTGCAACTGTTATGGATCAGCAGTCAGGAACCACCCTTATCCATGAAGGCAACTGATAACGGAATTTTTGTACAAGCCAATGCAGGCATCTTAGAACAAATATTACAGTTAACACAGACTTCTTTTTTTCCTCAACCACGAGCATTTCATGAAAAGTTGATACAGGATCTATTCCATTCCATTCAAATTGTTGCTAGCCAACCACATCACTTTCCACATCGCTATACAGCTGCAGAATTGGAAACAATCAGAAGGGTGGCCATGCAGATGGAAAAGCATATCGATCAGCACCAATCCATTGCTGAATGGGCAGAGTGGAGTGGTTTGAATCGTCAAAAATTAATGGAGGGGTTTAAGTCTTTGTTCGGTACAACCATCTATGGATATTACCAAAACAAACGAATGCAGTATGCAAAAGAACTTTTATTGACCACTGATCAACCCATAAAATTCATTGCCAAAAAATTAGGCTATCGCAACACGACGAATTTTTCGATTGCATATAAAAAGTTTTTCGGAATAACACCGGGAGGCATGCGCAAAACAGGAGTGGATGCATCCACTCTCATATAAGTTGCTGCAAGTTGCATAATGGGCAGTCAGTAGTTTGGTCTTATGAAACGCAAGATCTATTTCCTCATTTGTTTTTTGCTGGTTCTACTATTTAGTTATACCGGTTTACAAAAGTGGATGCATATGCAAAAGACCCTTTATAATATGCGCAATCAGCTGTTTTCAAGACCGGTGGCTGATACGTTGGCTTATGGATTGCCTTTTGTAGAAATGGGGGTGGCGATTTTATTGATTTTTGTATCCACCCGAAAGCTGGGTTTATACCTTTCTTTCCTCCTCCTATTTCTATTTACAAGTTATGTAGCAGCCATATTATTGGGTGTATTTCATCGGGTGCCTTGCTCCTGTGGCGGCATCATTGATAGTTTGGGTTGGACAGCACATTTATGGTTGAATCTTTTTTTTCTTTTCATCAGTCTAATAGGTATTCGATACCATACAATATTCATGCATGAAACGGGGGTAGCCGAAAAACCGAACCAGAGTAGGCAATATTGATCATTAAATTTTATCGTATGAAAAAGTTTTCAATTTTTCTCTTGATGGCATTGGTCACAGGTATGCTCAGTGCTTTTACCCATTCCAACAACACTTCGTTGACGGATGCATATGGGTATGTTGATGGAACATGGGTTGCTGTTGATCGCTCCGAAGTCGGGGTAACTTTTATTTGTGAGCAAGGCGGTACGTATTGTTTGTACAATACGCAGAATTTCAATGACCCTGTTATTGAAACTGAGGGGACACATTTTGAGTTGATTCCTTAAGGTTGTTACTCCATCTACTAGGAATAAGAGGGATCCCATGATCCCTCTTATATTTTAAGGTATCCTATATTGGGTGGGTCATTATCTCTTACCATCTTGTATACATGTTTAAGTAGACTTATTTGTTAAGACCTGTGTTGAATGAGAGTGTATCCTTTTGTTACATACAGCCTCATTTTACCAAATGTTATTCTACCTTATATTTTCTAATCAGACTTTTTTTTATTGCATCGATTGCTCCAAGAGTTGCATAAAATGCTTTTTATCTGTTGGATTGACTGGGTTGGGTGGATTGGTAGAGATGAGTTTTCCATTCGGATCAATGATCAGCATCCTAGGGCTAGCAGTAAAGCCATAATGAAGGATCAATGGATGATTGGTACCTTTTCCTTCAGTATATAAATTGATATTATCGGGTTCGGTATACTTACCGGAAGCCACACTTTTTAGCCAGGTATCACGATTTTTATCTTTACTGATACTCATAAAAATAATCTTGTCTTTTTCCTTCCATTCTTTTTTTACTTGCTTGAGTCCTACTGCCAATTGCATACAGGGCAAACAGCCTGTGTCCCAAAAATCAATCACCACTGTTTTCCCTTTGAAAGAAGCGATGCTGACTTTTTTTCCTTTTGTATCTGTAAGTACAAAGGGGAATACAGGGCTGCCAATTCCAAACTTTGACGCGGCATCGCTTATAAAATTTGCATATTGTGGTTGTGTCATCCGGCTACTGCTTTCTTGCAACTGGGTACCCATACCCGTAACTTCAAACCCATGAGTCATATAATAGGCAGCAAGTGTAGCGATGGCTTTTTCTAATTGAAGCGGGCTCTCTTTTTCGAACCATTCCCAATAACTCTTGGCATCCAGTTGCCCTGAAGACTTGTATTTGATGTCTTTTGATGATCTATGGATGAGGTAATGCATATAGTACATGGAATGATTACGTCCCGAGTGGGAGACTTTTTTTAACCAGGGATCTGCTGCCATTTGTTGATTGAATACCTGTTGAATCGCTTTGTTTCGCTCAGCAGCATCGGGATATTTATTACTGTATGCTTCAAAAGCAGTTATCTGTCCAAGGAGGCCGGTTTGTTGCTGGTAACAGATATCTGCAAGCAGTACATCATAAGCCAAATTGCTAAGTTGCTGTTTCCATGACTGCAAAATTGCTTCTTTTTGTTGGAGGTCGCTTGTAATGAGTTGTTTTACAATTGGGAAGAATCGGTCAAAATACAAGGTATCCCATTGTGGGGGATAAGGGATTCCTTTTTGTATGATCACTCTTGTTAAACTGTCCAAGGATTTTCTAATTGCGTATTTAGCGATGGATGTACCGGCATATTGGATATTGGTTTCTTTGTTCACTGCTTCATTGGGTTGGAACAGGATTGAAATGGTATCTCCGGGTTCTACGAGATAATTGTATTGACTCCAAAAAGTGTTATTTGCAAATTTGATATCCATATAGGCAATGGAATCAAAAGAGGGAAGCTTCCAAACTACTTGTCCATTCCGGGGAATCAGTTTTGTGGTGATGGCCATTTTGTTACTACTTCCCAGCTTATGCGGATACAAATAGGTAGTAATTGTATCGGTTTGATGAGCCGGTATTTGTAGGGTCAGGATACTGTTCTTGGATTGGTTTTGTGATCTTCCTACTTGTGTAAGAATAAATAAGCAAGTGATTAAAAGGATGCTTTTATGAATGGTATACATATGATTGATTTAAAGGGTTATCTGGGATTTTGTTGATTGCTCCAAGAGCTGCATAAAATGCTTTTTATCTGTTGGATTGACAGGGCGAGGTGGATTGGTAGAGATGAGCTTTCCATTCGGATCGATAATCAACATCCTAGGACTGGAAGTAAAGCCATAATGAAGGATCAATGGATGATCGGTACCTTTTCCTTCGGTATATAAATTGATATTATCGGGTTCCGTATACTTACCGGAAGCCACACTTGTTAGCCAGGTATCACGATTTTTATCTTTACTGATACTCATAAAAATAATCTTGTCTTTTTCCTTCCATTCTTTTTTTACTTGCTTGAGTCCTACTGCCAATTGCATACAGGGCAAACAGCCTGTGTCCCAAAAATCAATCACCACTGTTTTCCCTTTGAAAGAAGCGATGCTGACTTTTTTTCCTTTTGTATCTGTAAGTACAAAGGGGAATACAGGGCTGCCAATTCCAAACTTTGACGCGGCATCGCTTATAAATTTTGCATATTGTGGTTGGGTCATCCGGCTACTGCTTTCTTGCAACAGGGTACCCATACCCGTAACTTGAAATCCATGATTCATATAATAGGCAGCAAGTGTAGCGATGGCTTTTTCTAATTGAAGTGGGCTTTCTTTTTCGAACCATTCCCAATAGTTCTTGGCATCTCTTTGTCCCAGATCGTTGTACTTGATAGCTCTCAATGATTTACGAATGAGGTAATGCATATAGTACATGGAATGATTACGTCCCGAGTGGGAGACTTTTTTTAACCAGGGATCTGCTGCCATTTGTTGATTGAATACCAGTTGAATCGCTTTGTTTCGCTCAGCAGCATCGGGATATTTATTACTGTATACTTCAAAAAAACCCATTTGCGCCAAGAGTCCGTTTTGTTGAAAATAACAGATATCAGCAAGCAGTACATCATATGCCAATTTGCTGAGTTGAAGACGCCACTGCTCTAAGATTGCTTCTTTTTGTTGGAGTATATTTTGATTGTCTTGTTGTGCCAAAGGGAAGAACCGGTCAAAATACAAGGTATCCCATCGTGCGGGGTATGGGGCTCCTTTTTGTGCAATCGCTATTGTTAAACTGTCTAAGGATTTTTTAATTGCGTATTTGGCGATGGATGTACCGGCAAATTGGATATCGGGTTCTTTTTTCCCTGCTTCATTGGGTTGGAACAGGATTGAAATGGTATCTCCGGGTTCTACGAGATAATTGTATTGACTCCAAAAAGTGTTATTTGCAAATTTGATATCCATATAGGCAATGGAATCAAAAGAGGGAAGCTTCCAAACTACTTGTCCATTCCGGGGAATCAGTTTTGTGGTGATGGCCATTTTGTTACTACTTCCCAGCTTATGCGGATACAAATAGGTAGTAATTGTATCGGTTTGATGAGCCGGTATTTGTAGGGTCAGGATACTGTTCTTGGATTGGTTTTGTGATCTTCCTACTTGTGTAAGAATAAATAAGCAAGTGATTAAAAGGATGCTTTTATGAATGGTATACATATGATTGATTTAAAGGGTTATCTGGGATTTTGTTGATTGCTCCAAGAGCTGCATAAAATGCTTTTTATCTGTTGGATTGACAGGGCGAGGTGGATTGGTAGAGATGAGCTTTCCATTCGGATCGATAATCAACATCCTAGGACTGGAAGTAAAGCCATAATGAAGGATCAATGGATGATCGGTACCTTTTCCTTCGGTATATAAATTGATATTATCGGGTTCCGTATACTTACCGGAAGCCACACTTGTTAGCCAGGTATCACGATTTTTATCTTTACTGATACTCATAAAAATAATCTTGTCTTTTTCCTTCCATTCTTTTTTTACTTGCTTGAGTCCTACTGCCAATTGCATACAGGGCAAACAGCCTGTGTCCCAAAAATCAATCACCACTGTTTTCCCTTTGAAAGAAGCGATGCTGACTTTTTTTCCTTTTGTATCCGTAAGTACAAAGGGAAACACAGGGCTGCCGATTCCAAACTTTGATGCAGCATCGCTTATAAATTTTGCATACTGTGGTTGGGTTATCCGGCTACTACTTTCTTGCAACAGGGTACCCATATCCGTAACTTGCAGCCCATAAATCATATAATAGGCAGTAAGTGTAGCAATGGCTTTTTCTAATTGAAGCGGGCTTTCTTTTTCGAACCATTCCCAATAACTTCTGGCATCTCTTTGTCCCAGATCGTTGTACTTGATAGCTCTCAATGATTTACGAATGAGGTAATGCATATAGTACATGGAATGATTACGTCCCGAGTGGGAGACTTTTTTTAACCAGGGATCTGCTGCCATTTGTTGATTGAATACCTGTTGAATCGCTTTGTTTCGCTCAGCAGCATCGGGATATTTATTACTGTATGCTTCAAAAAAAATCATTTGTACCAGAGGCTCTTTCTGTTCTAAATAACAGATATCTGCGAGCATTACATCATACGCCAATTTGCTGAGTTGCAGACGCCACTGCTCTAAGATTGCTTCTTTTTGTTGAAGTTTATTTAGATCGTCTTGTTGTGCCAAAGGGAAGAACCGGTCAAAATACAAGGTATCCCATCGTGCGGGGTATGGGGCTCCTTTTTGTGCAATCGCTATTGTTAAACTGTCTAAGGATTTTTTAATTGCGTATTTGGCGATGGATGTACCGGCAAATTGGATATCGGGTTCTTTTTTCCCTGCTTCATTGGGTTGGAACAGGATTGAAATGGTATCTCCGGGTTCTACGAGATAATTGTATTGACTCCAAAAAGTGTTATTTGCAAATTTGATATCCATATAGGCAATGGAATCAAAAGAGGGAAGCTTCCAAACTACTTGTCCATTCCGGGGAATCAGTTTTGTGGTGATGGCCATTTTGTTACTACTTCCCAGCTTATGCGGATACAAATAGGTAGTAATTGTATCGGTTTGATGAGCCGGTATTTGTAGGGTCAGGATACTGTTCTTGGATTGGTTTTGTGATCTTCCTACTTGTGTAAGAATAAATAAGCAAGTGATTAAAAGGATGCTTTTATGAATGGTATACATATGATTGATTTAAAGGGTTATCTGGGATTTTGTTGAATTTGGCTTTGCTCGATTTCTTCTGCCGGTATGGGCAGGGTATACAGGGGACTATTGGGTGGCAACGTGATCGTATTGCCATTTAAGACTCTAATCAAGCTAATAGATGCACCTTCACTATTGAATCTTTTGAGATCCAACCAACGATGTCCACGCCATACCAATTCTTTTCTTCTTTCCGTCAGCACTTTGTTCAAAGCATCATTTGCATTGATGGCAGTCAATGGCTGAAAAGTGCCTATGCGGAATCGTTTGGCTAATAAAGTATTAAGATCTGTCATGGCTGCTTGGGTATTACCTGCCCTAGCATAGGCTTCTGCTCTTATTAAGTAGATTTCATCCGTTGCCAATCCGGTAAAGACAAAAACAGTTCCACTATATCCTCTTTTGAATCCGATATCATTTCCGGAAATGCTTCTAAAGAAAATATTCCTGCGAAGGTCATTGGTTGCATAGGAGCGGTAAAGTGTTGTATCTGCCCATGCTACAGCAGAAATAGTTTGTAACAAACTATAATTGTTGGCCTGGCAATAGTAGATGGTTTCATCGTTTGATCTTGGAAATGGGGTGACAGCAGTTGCACTGATGGTATTGTAATCTATCAATGACCGGTACAACTGTAGACTGCTGTCTGCAAAAAGTAATGCGCGATCGTATTGTTTGGTGTACAAACAAACCCTTGCCAATAAACCATAAGCAGCAGCTTTAGAAGGTCGATTTTTTTCTGTAATGGGTTGCTGAAGAGATAATAATCTGACTGCTGTTGCTAGATCCGTTTCTACTTGATCAAATCCTTGTTTCAGTGAGGACCTTGTAAAAATCTTATTAATGTCGGTACTTGTTCTGAGCGGAATACCCAATTGTGTTGTTGCAGTCTGTGGATGATAGGCCGGTGCAAAATGTTGTAAAAGACTTGTAAATGCATAGGCTCGCAAAAACAAGGCGGATCCTTTTATATCATTCAAAAGTGGTTGCTCTGATTGGAGCGGTTTGATCTTCTCACATTGTTCCAAAACGATATTTGCATACAATACCTGTTGGTAAGGAACAGACCAATCACTGTTTTGTCGAATTGAAGCATACAAATCTTTCTCCCAACTATAGGCATTTCTTTCCAATAGGTTTGCAGCCAACCAGTTGGTAGAGGAGAGATAATAGTTATCAGCAGAGAGTTCACCCAAGCCCGGTGAAAAGGTAAAAATATTGGTATTGTCAAGTAACCATCTCAGCTCTTCCAAGGAAGTGGGTATGATGATACCACTATTGGGTTTCTTTTCTAAAAATTCTTTTTTTGAACAAGCGAAAGTCATCCATGCGATGGTAGAAATATATAGGATGGTAATGATGTTTTTTATTTTCATGATCTTTTTTTTGAGGGTTAAAAATCAACATTGATACCTAAGGCATAAGACCTTGGTGTAGGATTTCCGGTAACGTGGTTGGGATCGATGCCCTGTTGATTGGCTCTCCAAATGATGCCTATATTGTTGATATAGCCATACAGTTGTGCTCTTTTAATGATTTTGTTTTGCCATTTATGAACAGGTAAATCATAAGAGAGTCGCGTATCTCTTAATCGAATATGGTTTCCATTTTCAACCAAAACTTCTGCGTATTGGTAGAACTCATCTCTTGCCGGAACTGCCGGATACACCCTGGAAGGAACCTGTGTATTTTTTTCGTCTCCCGGCTTTTGCCATCTCATCATGTAATCACCATGTACGAGGTTGCCATATTGTATCATGCTGCTGTAATGTGTGTTATAAGCAACAGAGGATCTTCTAAAGTAAAATCCCCATTCATACACGATATTGAATGAGAAAGCAAATCTGCCCCATGATAAATCGTTTCGGATACTTCCGAAAGAAGTGGGTCTACCTGAACCAAAATATTTTAAATCGGCAAAAGAAGCCGGTGTCACCAATGCAGAATAATTATTGGAGGGCTGTCCTTGTATGATTCCCAATGGATCCCCGTTGTTACTGCTCAATCCTGCCCATGGGTATGCAAAAACAGCCGACCAAGGTTTACCCTGCAAAGGGTTTAAAGGCATTGAGCTGAGATAGGATTTAGCCTGTTGCGGGGTTACTAAATATTTGGTTACAATATCCTGAGAATGACTGTAGAGTAAATGAATGTCCCAACGCCATTTTTTTCGCATAGCTTGGATATGCAGATTCAGGTCCCATCCTTTGGTTTCCAGATTGGCGATATTTTGTCTGAATTGTGCTACACCTGTTTGAGTAGGAACAGGACTGTTACCAATCAAATCCTTACCAGATTTTATATAGTATTCAATGGATCCGGAAATGCGTTGATTCCATAATGCAAAATCTACTGCTGTATTCCACATGCCAATTCTTTCCCAAGACAAATTGGGGTTCGGAGGGTTAATGATAAAAGATGCAGGTTGGGCAAACACACTACCCAATCCAATACCTGCTGTGGTGAAAGCTGTTGTTGATTTATCCAGATTGCCATTAAAACCATAGGTTGTTCTTAATTTCAATTGATTCACCCACTTTAACTTTTGTATGAATGACTCTTTATGCAAATTCCATCCCAGCCCCATTGACCATAGTGGTACCCCTCTTTGATTGGCATTAACTCCGAAAATATTGGACTCATCTTTTCGAATGCTAAGATTCACCAGATAGCGTTGGTTCAGTACATATCCTGCATTCAAAAAGTAGGATACAAAGCGATCGGTTAATTTTCTTTGTGTATTACCCGTTGCAATACTTCCCGGGTTTCCGATGGGTAAAGTGGGTAATTGTGAAACGGAGTTCACAGGTATATCTGTTTGATTTTCTTCATTGTAACCGTACCGCCTGAAACTTGTATTACTGTTATGATAATCTCTTACTTCCGCACCAGCCACTGCAGTTATGCTGTGTTTTTCAGCAATGGTTGTTGTATAATTCATTTGTAATCGCAGATTATGCGAATAATACTGCGTGATGGATCTATCCATGATCCCACCAATGGGTATTTGTCTGGTAGGTACACCGGTTATATAATTGGGAACCGTAAAACGGTTGATAAGATCTCTGGTAAAATAGGACTGTCGGGATCTGTGTTGATGCCCATGTTGATTTCCTTGTTGCCACTGATAACTTAAACTAAGTCCCCAACCTTTTTTGAAAGTATAGTTGAAAGTTTGTAATAAACGCAGGTCTGTAAGCATGGATCGATTGCTAACATGATCTCTATCATCTAAGGGACGATAGGTCCAATCCAATAATTGTCGCTGCGCAATGGTATCCAGCCATTGACTTCTATAATCACGATACACAGGTAGACCTGTACCTTGTGGGTCTACCAGATCGGTGTAAATCGGATAGCTGGTAAGGGTGATATCATTGTACGTGATTGTTCTGGTATTGGTGAGTGTTAAATCTGTTGTAGATTCTAATTTCGAAGGGAGTATTTGCCAGTGTTGGCGTGTGCGGAGTGTGAATCGTTCATTTTGGTTGCCGATCAAATCTCCTTGGTTCTTATCATAACCGATTGCCCAATGGTATTGACCCAAGTTATGACGACCATCCATTGAAAGTGTGTATTGTTGGTTCATGGATGGTCGATAAAAATGATCATTCAAGTCTTTTCGATAATCTTGCTGGATCAGGTTGTTGACAAGCTGTAAAGAATCTGCTGCTGTAATAATTCCTGCTCTTCTTTGAGCCAGCATGGTAATCAACGGCGAGAGGGAAAGATGAGGTGTATTGATACGTCCATTATAATGGCCACGGTCAAAAAGAAAAGTTTCTAAACCCATGTATTCACGTGCATCGGTTACTGGTTGATACCGGAGATTGGGTCGTTCATGGAAAGTGCTGTTCATGTTGAAACGAAATACCGGTTTTGCGGATTGGGTTCCTTTTTTGGTGGTGATAACGATCACTCCGTTTCCGGCACGTACTCCCCATATAGATGCAGCTGAAGCATCTCGCAGTATGGTGATATCTTCTATGTCGTTGGGGTTGATGGTAGATATATCTGCATCATAGGGAAAATTATCTAAGATGATCAGCGGCTCAGTAGAGGCAAATAGTGTACTTCTTCCTCTGATCATGATGGGAGATTCATTGACGCTGGGATTTCTATTGCGATTGAAAAGGAGGGAGCCAGCAATACCATCCAGACGATCCAAAATGTTACTACCAACTCTCCTTTCTAGCAATTGATTGTCAATTTTGACAAAAGAACCGGTGGCTCTTTCTTTCGGTGTGGTTTGGTAGCCGGTATTGACAATGACTTCTTCCAAGTTTTGTACCATGGGCTCCATGAATAATCGTAGAGGAAAAGTGGTGTTTTCATCTAATGTGATTTGTAACAGTTGATAACCCATATGAGTAGCGATCAGGGTATCTGATCCGGTGAAATTGCCGAGACTAAAAAATCCATTTTCATCTGAGCGTGTTTTTTTTCCTGTTTTTTTCAAGGTCAGACTCACCAGATATATGGGAGTACCATTGGTTGTTTGATAGATTGTACCGGTTAATATTCTATTGGATGGTTGATGAATTTGTGTCCAGCCAAGTAATGGGCATAGCAATGCCAGTAAGCAAAATTTTCGCATTTTTTACAGTTAATTAGTGAGCAATAAAGTGAGGATAAGGATGAGCAGACGCTCTAATGGCTACACCGGATTTTTTGGTTTTTTGGCATACTGGGTTTTGAGTAAACACCAGGCAGTACCAAGTGGATGAACGAGGATAACGTGGTTTTTCATTTTAAAACCTTGGCGACGCGTAATGATTTTCAGATGTGGACGGTAGGTAGGTAAACCTTCTTTCTCCCTAAATATTTTTCGTTTGAGTAAATGACAAAGAATAGCATCCAGTGTTTCTTTTGAAACACCGGAACGAATCACCCATAACATTGTATCCAAGCGGCATGGTTTCATGCGTATAGCTTTTATGATCAATAATGTTGGGGAGTCTTTGTGTAAGAGAGGTCTGAAAAAAGGACGTGGAACTCAACTTACCGCTATAGAGGTCCTAGGAGACCCATGCACGAATAAGAGAGCCCACGCCGTAACGTGGGCATTCCACTTATTGTCTCATGCATGTTGAAATTTCCTAGGTTTCTATAGCGAGACTCAAAGCGAATGCTTCAATAGCTTATATGAAGAATCGCAATTTAAAAATTCTGAGTAAATATACTGAAATTATCATATAAAGGGACATATCCCTTTGATTTTTTTGCACATTTTGTCTCACTTGCCAACTGTGGCAGAAACAAATAAAATAGATCGCTTCGTTATTCAAAGAGTGAAAGATTTTCGTGTAGAAAACGGAATGACTCAAATGGCTTTGTCGCAGAAGTTAAATATGAGCGATAGTTTTATTGGTCATGTCGAAAGCCCCAAACGCAGAGATAAATATAATCTCACACACTTGAATGCGTTGGCTAAAATATTCAAATGTTCTCCCCGAGATTTTCTGCCGGAAAAACCTTTGTAGTCATAGCCTGATCTAACAGCCTCTTAAAGGAAATAATAAGATATGTTCTTATTCCTTCTTCTTCAGTACAAGACAATCAGCACTGCTGCGCTTTTCCTCCGTTATAAGTGCGTTACAAGTCCGTTATAGGTCCGATATTCATTCGATATTCATTTGACTATCGTCCACTGCTCATTCGAGAGCTCTTCTAGACTACGGAGGGGTATCTGTACATAAGGTAAAGGGTATTGTATATAGGTTTGATAGTATCGGTCTTTTACAGGGATGCTTAGTTGCACAGATAAGTTTATAAGTCTCGATAATAGAAACGATCGTGATAAATTTTTAAAGCTAGACTGTATTAAATCAAAAGCTACATGTAGTTGGCTACTGTCTTTGATATAAGGCTGTGTAGTATTGAAAAGTTTAAAATAAATAAATGTTTCGGTAATTTTTACCAATATAGTATTTGCAGCATCAGCATTTAAATCTTTTTGACTGACAATTTTTTTAAAAGTTCTTCTTTCCCAAGATTTAAACAAACTGGAGGAGCGTTCTAAGCTCTTAAGTTTACTAAATAAATATATTGAATCTAAAATGGCAAACTGATGAATAAAATCATGTGCAATTTTTCTATACTCATCAGTCATTTTTTTTGAATGGTTGTATGAAATCAGAAAGGATAGTCTTTTCTTCTTAAGATGTTCAATTTGAGTAGCTCTGGATTTTAATTCACGTAAGCTTATGACATTTAGTAATCTAGTAGAAGGACAAAAGATATCCGTTTCATGAATCATCTCATTTAAAAAGTTCAAGTCATTTGTTCTTTTATTGTCTAGTTTATTGTTAAAGTGTAAAACGCCTTGATTATCTTGGCTTATTTCAACTCGTTCACCTGGATATAGAATATATGGGCAATTGGTAGCATCTTCCTGTTGTATTATCGTGAGTGGAGTAGCTGAATAAATTTTATTTTCTCCTTTCAGTAATTTTAGATTGTTTCTCTCTCCTTCTTTATTTGTGAATTCAAAGTTCAACTTATATTTACTGCCATCATTTATTAGTACTGAAGAATCTTTTATTTCTATGTATACCATTTTATCATTACTATACTGAAAGCCAGATACAATATTGAAAGGTATAGCTAGTAGTAAAATGAGGATGATGCGTACCATAATTCTTTTTTGATATGTCAGTAATACCGGTCGCTGCATTTATATAATTTATATTCTTTTGCTAGGAGTGTTTAAAATCAGGAGTTGATATAAAAAGTAAAATCAATAATTGACTGTGTATAATATACGCGATAATTATTGGACAATCAGCTTTCCTTTTTTCATCTGCATAAGCTGTTTTTGATACATTTCTGTTGCATCACTTTCTTCTAAAACTTTTGATGCAGCAATCGCTAAAGTCTGATATCGAATAGCTTCCTTTTGATCTTTAAGCTTATAATGTACTTTAGCCAGATTATTCAATGAATGTGGATATATGTTTTTGAAGTAAGTGGTATCAAGTAAACAAATATCTAAAGCATTTTTTGCCCATTTTTTTGCAGCTAAAAGATGATCTATATTGTTATCATTATCTATGATATAATCTGTTATTGAATTGTACAGCCTAACAAATTGTACACTTTGAGTATGTTTATAATCTAGCTTTGCCTCTTGTATCTCTTCAGGAGTTGCATCTTTATAGTCTTCGCTATTTATAAGTTCTAACAAAACAATACTATCTAGGGCAGCCATTTTTTTGAGCGTGTATTTAGAGAGTTGGTTTTTTATAAAGGAATCTGCTTCTTTATAAAACTTAGTTTTATTGTTAAGGCCAGAGAAGTACTTGAGCTTGACTGTTGATATATTGTCAAAAATATTTTTTTTATCAGTATACTTTAATACCAGATTTAAGAGGCTATCACTTTTAAATTCAATGGCTTTGCCTAAAGTCTTTTTTCTTGCATTTTCAATATAATATTCAATCGGGTAAGCATTTTTTAGCGATTGTAATTTTTGCTTATTATCTATAAGAGTTTCAAGTCCGATCCCTACTTGTAAACTCTTATTGATCCGATTTCCATTGTCTATCAGAAGTTGAAGGGTCTCAGTTCTAATTCGTTCTTCTCGTGGTAGTAGTTGAATATAATGGTCAAGCAAATCTGAGTTATCTAATTTCAGTTTCGTTCTTCGACTTAAGTAATCTTTTAAAAATAAAAGATCGTGACTCTTTTGCTTAAATAGACTGTCTAACTCAAGAACTGTAATACTTTCTTTTGATTCTATTATGGCATTTGCAATTTGCTGACTAAAATCATAGGATGACATGTATCCAACCGTTCTGTAAACTAAAACTCCTTGATTATTCAGAAAAAGGTATGTTGGATACGAAGTAACATTATATTTCTTCGCTAATGAAATTCCTTGTCCTTCCTCAGCATTTACTTTCAAAGAAATACAGTTTGAATTGACTTGCTTTATAATGCTACTATCTGTAAATACCTCACGATCCATTCGTTTGCATGGACCACACCATGTAGTATAAAAATCAATTAAGATCAATGGCTTATCTGATTTTTGAATAATATTATCCAGTTCAAATTTTTCAATAAAATCAATTCTTTGGGCATGAACTTGATTGATGAATAGGAGTAAATAGATAATGTATTTCATTATTGACGCTTATTTTAGCAATATCCTTTTTTTTGAAGGCTATTATATATCATAAGACAAAAGGGAAGAAGTTTTACATAAAATTGATTCTAGCATTTTAATTCTTCTCTTTGTTAGTATGTATTCTTTTATGTCTTGCACCAATTGTTTAAATATACGAACCCTTTATTCATATAACATTTTTTTTAACTGTTAAAATTTTGAAATTTTCTTCTCTATGATATCTCACATTTTTCTTCTTCGCAGGGTGTCCAAATAAAAAGGAAGTTCGTCGCATCGTCTCTCGATCTCGCCTTGGGCGAGAGAGGGGACATTGCGGTGTTACACAGATAGGGTGATTGTGTTTAATAGTAGATTTAAACATACTGAAACAAAAGTGATCGTGTAAAATAAAACCATAGGTTGTCTCGGTTCGGTCACCGCAACGTCCCCAATCTTTTGCCTTTGGCAATAGAGGGAGATGATGCAGAGAAAAAAATTGCCTACATTAGATATCCTTTAATTGCTCGTATGAGAAAAACCCTACTGCTGCTTTTATTAGCTGTCCTTGCACTGCTATCCATGAAAAAAGATCCGTTGGTTACGGATATCGCTGATCAATTGTATATCAATGGACATATCTGGACTACTGACCCTTCCCTTCCTTTTGTAGAAGCATTAGCAGTAAAAGGAGATAGAATTCTGGCAGTAGGTTCCAATGCTGATTTGAATCAGTTTAAAAATGCTTCCACCAAAGTAATTGATCTGAAAGGAAAAATGATGATGCCCGGATTCAATGACGGACATGTTCATTTTTTATCCGGCTCCTTAGGTTTAACAGTCGTAGATCTTGTAGACGCTAAAACCATGCAAGAAGCAATTCAGATGATTGCTGACTATGCGAAAAAACATCCTGAACTACCTTGGATCACCGGTGGCGGCTGGCAATACAGTTTATTCCCCGGAGGATTACCCAATAAACAAATGTTAGATGCCGTCATTCCAGACAGACCTGTTTATTTAAAAGCCTATGATGGTCATAGCGGCTGGGCCAATAGTAAAGCATTATCTATTGCAGGAATTACGAAAGAAACAACATTCAAAGGTTTTGGTGAATTGGTGAAAGATAAAAATGGAGAGCCTACCGGTGCTTTCAAGGAAAGTGCAACAGGCTTGGTAACTCGATTTGTACCGGGGCCTGATAAAGCAGCCAAGTTCAATGCATTACTAACAGGATTAAAGTATGCTGCTGCTCTGGGAATTACCAGTATTCAGAATGCAAGTGGTTCCAGAGAAGAATATGAATTGTATGATTCATTACTGAGAACTGATCAACTCACTCTACGAACTTCTATTGCATTCAGTGCCGGAAGAAGTCCCAACGAAAAAGATATCATCGGCTGGAAATCGATTAGGTCACAAAACAAAAATCCAAAATGGTTGAAAACAACAGCTATTAAATTTTTATTGGATGGCGTGATCGAATCACATACAGCAGTAATGATTGATCCCTATAGCGACTTATTACAATTGGATAGTATTTACAGAGGTCAATATGCCATACCAATTGATCAATATGAAAAATGGGTGAATCGATTGGATCAAGAAGGATTTCAAATCTATACACATGCTATTGGCGATGCTTCTGTACGATCTGTATTGAATGCTTATGAAAAAGCCATGGCTACCAACGGACAACAAAATAAAAGACACAGAATTGAACATATTGAAATGACCACCACAGTGGATATTGAAAGATTTCATCAACTCGGTGTATTGCCTTCTATGCAACCCATTCATGCATATCCCGGAACCATTGATGTGTGGAGTAAAGCAGTAGGAGAACAAAGATTACCCTTGTCATTTCCTTGGGCATCATTTCTGCAAAACAAAACCAAATTGGTATTTGGTAGCGATTGGCCTGCTTGTATCAGTTTAAACCCCATTCGAGGTATCCATAATGCAGTGAACCGAATGACAACAGATGGTAAGCCTGTTGGTGGCTGGATTCCTGCACAAAAAATCAATTTGCAAGATGCCTTGTATGCCTATACCGCAGGTGCTGCTTATGGTTCTTTTGATGAACAAGAAAAAGGGCAACTTAAAAAAGGGTACCTGGCGGACTTTATTGTACTCTCACAAGATCTTTTTAAGATCAAACCGGAAGATATTTATAAAACAAAAGTGGAGTTGACAGTTGTAGGCGGTAAGAAAGTTCATCCAACTGGTCTTTATGAATAAAAGCAGCAATAACACTATAGAAAACGATAGCATATTTTTTAGAAATGCATTTTAATATAGTAAGATTATAAACGAATCGCTTATTTGAAAACCAACCATATGAAAAATAAATATTTCGGTATTTGCAGAATAGTTTTCTGCCTTGTACTCTTAAGTACATATGGTACTTTGTTTGCGCAAGGTACTATGTTACTTCGTCAACCCAATGCCAGTAAAGATCATATCGTCTTTGTACATGCAGATGATATTTGGGTCACTACTATGAATGGTGGAGATGCCCGTAGATTAACATCCGCTATGGGAACAGAACTCAATCCTAAAATCAGTCCTGATGGTAAATGGGTAGCTTTTACCGGTCAGTATGATGGTAATACGGATGTATATATTGTTTCGATTGATGGTGGCGAACCAAAAAGAATGACATGGCATCCCGGTGCTGATATTGTTCATGGCTGGTTGCCTGATGGAACGGGTGTTTACTTTACTTCCGGCAGAGAAGGATATCCCACTGTGAATACCAAGTTCTTTACAGTCAGTGTCAAAGGAGGAACGCCAACTGCCATGCCTTTACCTTTTGGTTTCTCCGGTACTTTATCTCCTGACGGACAAACCATGGCATACCTGCCTTATAGTTTGTGGGATCCTGAATGGAGAAACTATCGTGGTGGTCAGGCACAGCCCATCTGGTTATTCAATATGAAAACCTTTGAAACAGTAAAAACGAAACAAGGAGATAGAGAAAGACATAGTAGTCCGACCTGGAACAATGGTATTTTATATTTCTTATCTGAACAGGATTATATCAATAATGTGTGGTCGTATGATCCGAAAACAAAAGCACAAAAACAGATCACGTTTCATAAAGATTTTGATATCAAAAATGTTTCTGCTGCCAATAATAAATTGATCTATGAGCAAGGAGGTTATTTACATAGCTATGATATTACAACACAAAAAACACAAAAGCTGGAGATTCATGTGAAAGCTGATCTGAATTGGGGTCGCCCTCGTTGGAATAATCTTAGTGGGGGTAGTCTGATTAATGCGAGTTTATCTCCTACGGGGAAAAGAGCACTGTTTGAGAGTAGAGGGGAAATATTTACCGTACCCAAAGAAAATGGAGATTGGAGAAATATCACCAACTCTACAGGTGCTGCTGACAGATCACCTATTTGGTCGCCTGATGGACAAAAACTTGCTTGGTTTTCAGATGCCAGTGGTGAATATCAGTTAATGGTAAGAGATCAGTTTGGATTACAAGAGGCACAAGCATTTCCGATTCCGAATAAGAAATTTTATTTCACACCTGCCTGGTCGCCTGATAGTAAATACATTGCATTTACAGATACCGATTATAATATCTGGTACATGGATGTGAAAACAGGTACCATTAAAAAGGTAGATACCGATCGTTATGCGCATCCTAACAGAACCATGAAGCCTGTTTGGTCACCGGATAGTAAATGGATTGCGTATGTTCAGTTGCAGAACAATCAGTTCAAAGCAGTAAAAGTATACAATCTTGAAACCGGTGTGAGTAGGCAATTAACGGATGGTTTATCTGATGCTATTGATCCGCAATGGGATGAAACTGGTAAGTACTTATACTTTTTAGCAAGTACTGATTTTGGATTGGCAACAGGTTGGTTGGATATGAGTAATTACAATTATCCGGTAACACGTACATTATACATTGCAGTACTGAGTAAAGATGCAGCATCTCCATTAGAACCCAAAAGTGATGATGAACCCGTGAAGAACCCTGCTGATACCGGTTCTAAACAAACAAAACCAACAGCCGCTTCCGGTGTTCAAGTGAAAATTGATTTTGATGGATTGGATCAGCGAATCATTGCTGCGAATATTCCATTGAGAAATTATACAGGCTTAGTAGCAGGACCTGATGGCACCGTGTTTTATATGGAAGCAATACCCAATCAGCCTGGTGTAGTATTGAATAGATTCAGTACGAAAGATCAAAAAACGATTGAGTTTGCTAGAGCTGTGAATAGTGCAGTTACCAGTGCTGATCGCAAAAATTTATTGTATCGTTCAGGTGCCGGATGGTACATCGTTGGTACGTCGGCAGCTCCTCGTCCGGGTGAAGGCAGATTGGCAACCGATGCCATGAAAGTATATGTGGATCCCGGTAAAGAAGCAGAACAGATCTATAAGGAAGGATGGCGTTTGCAAAGAGATTTTCTCTATGTGGATAATGTACATGGTGCACCATGGGATAAGATCTATGAGTGGTACAAGCCTTGGGTAAAACATGTAAAACACAGATCAGACCTTAACTATATCATTGATATTATTAGTGGAGAAGTAGCAGTTGGACATTCTTATGTGAGTGGTGGTGATTTCCCGGATGTGCCCACTATTCCGGGTGGATTATTGGGTGCAGACTATCAAGTAGATAATGGTTATTTCAAGATCAAAAAAATATATACCGGTGAAAATTGGAATCCTGAATTAAGATCGCCGTTGAGTGGTCCGGGTATCCATGTAAAAGCGGGAGACTATTTGCTGGAAGTGAATGGAGAAAAATTGGATGCATCCATGAACTTGTATCGTTTGTTTGAAGGCACTGCCAATAGACAAATTAAAATCAGGGTGAATAGTAAGCCTACTTTAGAAGGCTCTCAATTGATAACAGTTGTTCCCATTGCCAATGAAGCCGCACTGCGTTCTCGCGATTGGGTAGAAGGCAATCGTCGAAAAGTAGATGCATTATCCGGAGGCAAACTGGCTTATGTATATGTGCCGAATACAGGTGATCCCGGATATACTTCATTCAATCGTTATTATTTTTCTCAACAGGATAAACAAGGTGCCATCATTGATGAAAGAAATAATGGTGGAGGATCTGCTGCTGATTATATGATTGATGTGATGAGTAGAAAATTACAAGGATACTTCAATAACAGGGTAGAAGGGCATCGCGTTTCAACCACACCGATGGCTGGAATTTGGGGTCCTAAAGTGATGATCATTAATGAAAATGCAGGATCAGGTGGTGATCTGTTACCGTATATGTTTAGAAAGATGAAACTGGGTCCATTGGTAGGAACAAGAACATGGGGTGGACTGGTAGGTACTTGGGATACACCGCCGTTCATCGATGGTGGAAGAATGGTGGCACCCAGAGGAGGGTTCTTTGATACAGATGGTAAATGGGCTGTAGAAGCAGAAGGTGTGGCGCCTGATATTGAAGTGTTTCATGATCCAAAAGTGATCATCGAGGGACGAGATCCACAATTGGAAAGAGCTGTTCAAGAAGCTTTACGTTTAATGCCTACACAAGGAATTGAATTGAAGAAAGAACCTACTCCACCGATTCGATCCTTCCGTCCGAAGAATTAGTATTGTATCATTTTATTTTTATCGCCTGATCTTTTTGATCAGGCGATTTTTTTTAAATAGTAATCTGGGATTATCTGAATAGGTATTCTTTGGATAGCACTTACTATTTTATTTTTTATCCCTTACATTGTGGTTGTCTAAAATAAATGCCATGTTAAGAAGAAAATTTATTGCACAGACAGGATTAACAGCTGCTGCTATGACTGTACTTCCTTCCATCAACACCTATGCTGAAACAAAAGCAGAAAAAGTACGTCTAGCCATTATTGGAACAGGTCTTCGTGGACAAAATCATTTGGACTTGATCTTACGCAGAGCTGATACAGAGCTAGTAGCCATTTGTGATATCAATGATAAAATGCTGGAATCAGCTAAAGCCATGATTACGAAGAGTGGTAAAGCTATGCCACAGGTATTTACGGGAGACCCTTATGCATGGAAGAAAATGATTACAACCCATCAGCTTGACGGTATCATCATCGCTACTCCATGGGAATGGCATAAAGAAATGATTATCGGATCCATTCAAGCAGGTATCAAATATCTTGGCTCTGAAGTAATGATTGGCATTAGTTTGGAAGATCATTGGGAAGTGGTACGTGCTGCAGAATCTGCAAAAGCGCATGTGATGATGCTGGAAAATGTTTGTTATAGAAGAGATGTGATGGCGGTATTGAATATGGTTAGACAGAACTTGTTTGGAGAGTTGATTCATTTACAGGGAGGCTATCAACATGATCTTCGGGAAGTGAAATTCAATGATGGAATTCATCCTTATGGTCATGGTGTAGAGTTTGGTGAAAAAGGATTTTCTGAAGCTGCATGGCGTACGGCTCATTCTGTGAATCGAAACGGAGATTTATATCCAACACATGGTATTGGTCCGGTTGCTCACTATATCAATATCAATCGTGGGAATCGTTTTGTTTCATTGTCTTCATTTGCTTCCAAAGCAAGAGGCTTGCACAATCATATTGTAAAGAATGGAGGTGAAAACCATCCCAATGCCAAAGTGAAATTTAAGTTGGGAGATGTAGTTACCACAAATATTCTTTGTGCCAATGGCGAAACCATTTTATTGCAGCATGATACCAACTTACCAAGACCCTACTCTTTGGGTTTTAGGGTGCAAGGAACCGAAGGAATCTGGATGGATGTAAACAAGGGGATTTATCTGGAAGGTAAATCGGCCAAAGCACATCAATGGGATAATAGTAAAGAATGGTTAGATAAATATGATCATCCTTTATGGAAAAGATGGAGTAAGGAAACAGATGGTGCGGGACATGGCGGTATGGATTTTTTTGTGATCCACTCATTTATAGAATCCATTAAAAGAAAACAAGCAACGCCTATGGATGTATATGATGCAGCTAGTTGGAGTGCGATTACACCATTGAGTGAACAATCCATTGGTTTAGGTAATCAGACTGTTCCATTCCCTGATTTCACCGGCGGGCAATGGATGTATCGAAAGCCCATATTTGCATTGAATGATGAATATTGATACATGCTATGTCAAATCATATTCCTCCCATATCGGTATTGAAAGCGTATGACTTACATGATCTTTCAGTAGAAGTAAGTACAATTAGTAATGGGTTGATCAATCATACCTGGAAACTAAGTAACGGCAACAATACCTGGATTCTTCAAAGAATCAATACCACTGTTTTTCAACAACCTGAATGGATTCAAGAGAATATTGAGCAACTAGGTAGGTATATTCAATCCTTTAATCCCCAATACCTATTTGTAAAGCCGCTGAGCGCGTCGGATGGAACTACTTTAGTACAACAAGATGGAAATTTTTATCGATTGTTTGTCTATATCCCAAATTCACAAACGATCACAGTAGTAGAGAATGTTCAACAAGCAAAAGAAGCGGCTTTTCAGTTTGGGAACTTCACCAGACAATTTGCCAATTTTGATTGTTCCCGGCTACATACAACGATCAAAAATTTTCACGATCTTTCGTTTCGATATGAACAATTTCAGCAAGCACTTCGTAATGGCTTACAAGAACGTATCCTAGAGGCTGAAAAATGGATAGCTTTATTGGCATCCTGCTCTTTTATTGAACAAACTTATCGATCTATACTGATTGATCCGGAATTCAAAGTGAGGGTGACGCACCATGATACCAAGATCAGTAATATTTTATTCGATCAAAATCATCATGGACTATGTGTAATCGATCTGGATACGGTGATGCCGGGTTATTTCTTCAGTGATCTGGGTGATATGTTCCGAACATATTTATCTCCGGTGAACGAGGAAGAAAAAAACCTGAGTTTAATTCAGGTACGAACCGATATGTATAAAGCCATTGTAGATGGATATGCGCAAGGTATGGGAGATATTCTCACAGAAAAAGAACGACAATCTTTTTTTGATGCAGGTGCTATCATGATTTACATGCAGGCACTTCGTTTCATGACTGATTTTTTGAATGGGGATCAGTATTACCAAATCCGGTACCCGACACATAATTATGAACGTACAAAAAATCAGATTACTTTATTACAGCATTATTTGAATAAGAGAGAAGCGCTTGAGTAGAGAAACAGAATTCTATAAAGGGATACAAACAGCGGCTTTGATCATACCCGCTTCAGGGTTGTCTACTAGAATACGCGCTTTTTGTCCATAGATACTATAAATACGTTTTCTGATCTCACTCAAATGTTCATTTTCCTGTTCTAAGTAATTCGAGAAGTTGCCTGAGCTAATGACACCAAAGCAATGTAAGTCCTCCTTGTATTCAGAATAAATATGAATACTACCTGTCTTAATTTGATCGTCAAAACCATGTCGAATTGCTTTTTCTACAAGATACTGCATCACCATTGCAGGAACAGGCTGGTCTAAAGTATCTTCTTCAATATCATATTGAACAAATAGCTGGTCTGCAAAACGAATCTGTTCTAGGGCAATATAATCTTTGATGATTGATAACTCTTTTTCAAAAAGCGTTTTTTCAGCCTTGTCAACCTGAATACTGTTGCGCAAAATATTACTCAACATGGTAATGGCTTTCCGGGCTCTTACAGGATCATCTGTAACGAGTGATCGAATACCATTCAAACTATTGAATAAGAACTCCGGATTGATATGCGATTTTAAAGTAGTGATTTCTAATTCACTCAATAGGTTCTCCAGTTTGGCTTGTTCTATATTTTGTTCTCTGGTTTTTTGTACAAAATGATAAACGAAGTATAGTAGATTCCAGATTAGTACAAAATGGAAATAGGAAAATGCAAATCGGATCGCGATATCCAGAAAAGAGAAACTGGCGAGATCAAAAGATTGAATATCCATCCACGATTCTGTAGCAACAATACTAACACCAATAAAAAATGAAAATATCAAAGAGAGTATACTCAAAGAAAATATCTGCTTCTGCAGACTAAGTTTTAGGATCCCCAATCGCTGAATGACCATGCGCATAATATGGGTTAGCCAAAATCCAATAAAAACATGGGTGAGTAATTGCTCAAAAAAATGAGGCTGTGGAGCAGCACGTATGGATAAATAAAAGAAAATATAGATCAAGCAGTAGAGAGACCATCCCGCTGTTTGAAAGATCCAATATGTTCTTTGGTGTTTATTCATACGGGACTAAGATATTAAATATGTACATATCCCTTCAGGCAATGTATATGTTCGGTCCAACACCGATAAAATCAGGTAAATAGGCTATTTATAGATTATTCTGTTCATGTTCCGTAATAATCTATAAATTTCACGTTCATAAATATCTGATATGATCAAACAACTAACTATCGGATTAGCAGCGATGCTGTTGATCAATACTTTGACTCTTGCACAGGCAAAACAAGAGTGGAATACTATTTTTAAAACCATTAATGATGAAGTACAGCAAAACTCTAAAGCCTATAGTGCTTTAAAAGATGCCACTGAAACCATTGGTCATCGTCTCACCGGTTCGAAGAATGGAGAAAAAGCTGAAGCCTATGCATACAATCTTCTAAAATCCTATGGATTTAAAGATGTAAAATATCAACCTTTTGAAGTAGAAAGTTGGAGCAGAGGAACTTTATCTGTTCAGATCGGAACCAATACATCTGCTTTAAAGGAGGTGAAATCTGTTTCCTTGGCACATTCTCCCGTAGCTGCAGATGTTACACTTGAAGTAGCAGATATGGGCAATGGATTGGAAGAAGACTATTTAGCCAATCCCGGAAAAGTAACCGGAAAAATTGCACTGGTATACTTAGGTGTATTGCCAGGTTCTAAGCCGGGTACCAGAAGTTTACATCGTTCAGAGAAAACTGCATTGGCCACCAAATATGGAGCAAAAGGAATTATTATCATCAATACAGCAGATGGTGGAATTTTATTAACAGGCACTGCATCGGTAACAGGAAAACTAATACCTATTCCTGCAGTTTGTATTGGTAAAGAAGATGGAATGGCTTTCAAAGCTGAAGTAGCAAAAGCTACGCACTTTGCACATATCAAAATGACCAATTTTTCCGGCATGATCAAAGCAAGAAATGTAATTGCTACCATCAAAGGAAAAACACTACCGAATGAAAAAATTGTAGTGGGGGGACATTTAGATAGCTGGGATCTAGCAACCGGTGCTATTGATAATGGTATCGGATCTTTTTCGGTACTGGATATGGCACGTACTTTCAAAGTTTTAAAATTACAACCACAACGCACCATTGAATTCGTAATGTTCATGGGAGAGGAAGAAGGTTTGTTAGGCTCAAAAGCTTATGTAGAGCAAGCTGTTAAAAATAAAACCATTGATCAGTTGCGTTATATGCTGAACTATGATATGACCAACGATCCTAAAGGCTATTCAACTACTGCTGAAGAAAGTAAAGAATTGTTTCAATCGATAGGCGCCATTGCAAAAAGTATAGATACTAGTTTCACCAACATTTTCAGAAGTGGAGCCGGATTGCATAGCGATCATCAACCATTTATGTTGCATGGTGTTCCAACAGGAGGTGCAGCAGGGGGTAGATTACCCAATAATGCTGGCCCTTGTTATCATGCAGATTGTGACGATTTTAAATTGGTAGATCCACAAGGAATGAAGAATACGGTCAGATTCAATGCCATGTTGTTATATGGTATTGCAGATACAGATATCATCAAAGCGAAACACTTTACCGATGCTGAAACCAGAGAGTTCTTATTAAAAAACAATCTTAAAGAACCGCTAAAAATAGCAGGGGAATGGCGTTGGGAAGACTAGGATGATAGAATACGAAACAAGAAATACGAAACAAGAAATAAGAAACAAGGGACAAGAAAGTTCCAAGAGATAATACTCAAGTTTAAATAGCGCCGGACTTTAGTCCGGCGAATAAGAGAATGAGAAATAAGAGATAAGGAGGTTGTAAGAGCTAATATTTACAGCAGAAGGTGAAAGCATCGATCTTGAATCTTATACCCTGTGCCTTACTTGTTCCCTGTTTCTTGTTTCTTATTTAATACTGCTCTAAGTATTTCTGCTTTCCCATCAATTCTTGCTGCATCATATTGCAGTCCGAGTATATCTGCAATTAATGGATAAACATGAATGTTCTCAAATCCCTGAATACGTAAGTCTTTTTTAAAAGCGGGACCCCATGCCTGAAAGCTGGCACGCATATCGGGATGATGAGGGTCATAACCATGTTTTCCCGGACCAGTAGGGCGTCCAGCTCTATTGAAAACCTTGGGGAGACGAGCTAAAAGAATGATATCGCCGATTCTATTGTAACGATCATCGGCAGTGCTGTAATGTAAATTAACAGGCATGTTTGATTTTAAATACACATCATAATCTATAGCATTCTTTTTCAAAGTCTCATAAAATGGAGTGATGGCATTTTTGTCTTTTGCATACAATTGTAATACAGCACTACCTGAATTCATGGAAAACAATGTCGTATCTATCAACGGATAGGGAATGGTATTTTGATGATCTACTTTTGCCATACCATGATCGGCAACAAAAACAAAATTTACCGGTAATCCGGATGCAGCAGCAACTGCTTGAAGTTTTCCAATGCTTTCATCTACAAATTGAACTGCTTCAGCTGTTTCTTTACTATCAGGGCCAAAACTGTGTGCTGCATGATCTACTTCTGGGAAATAAAAACTAATAAAATGCGGTCTTTTATCTTTCGGTAAAGCCAGCCACTGTTTCACCGTTTCAATACGTTGATCGATACCAATTTTTTCATTGTAAAAATAATGATAGGTAGGCGGTAATTGTTGTATAGGAGCTTCAGACGCTACCCAATAAAAACTAGCAGCAATCATTTGTTGTTGCTCTGCTAACACCCATAACGGGGTTCCCCCATACCAGTATGGATCCGCTACCATCTTCTTGTCCTGCATACCATAGGTTTGCTGACGCCCACGATCATAAAAACTATTGTCTACTAGACCATGATGCGCAGGGTATAAACCTGTTACAATCGTATAATGATTTGGAAAGGTAAGGGATGGAAAGGATGGCTGCATGTAATCAGCTACTACACCTTGTTTTCCCAATGCAATCAAATTTTTTGCATCGTATTTTTTAGCAAAATCACTTCTGAAACCATCAGCCGATATAAGAATCACATAGGGTTTATCCTGCTGATGAGTGGCATTTTGTCTACCCGGCATGATTTGCTGGGTAGTATCTTGTGCAAAAGAGCAGATGGCACAAAAAATAAATAGACTGAAAATTATTTTTTTCATCATGTCAGAAGATTGAATTACAAATCTAATCAGATATAGTCTAAAGTCTGTGTGACTTTACTGTCAATTCTTGACCCATTTGTTTTGAATAGTGATCGATATCAAAATCGTTAAGATGGCGGCAATAATACCTCCTGCTACATCTATCGGAAAATGTTGTGCTAAATAAATGCGCGAATAGCCGGCTAGGATGGCATATAATAATCCAACAGGTAATACCCATTTTTTATTGATGAGTATAGTCCCTAAAAGAAAAATGGTAAAAGCAGTAGTGGTATGTCCGGATGGAAAACTATTCAAACTATGCAATTCTACCCCGTTAACACTATGAAATAAAGAATGATCCGGTATCGCCAAGGTAGGACGAGGAACTCCTTTGAAAAAAATATTTTTACTCAGCTGGGCGAATAGGGTAGAAAAAACAATGGAACTGATAACCAGTAATAGCGGTCTCCTTTTGAAAAAAAATGTCAATAAAACAATGGGCACCCATATAACTCCATCTGCCGTATGGGTCCAATATTGGAAGAAATAGTCCGCAGACAGTCCAAGATCATTATTGAGTAATAAAAAAGCGTTTTCTTTCCCCAGCCAAAATGAAAGCGAAAAAAGTACCATCCCTATAACAAGTGAAATCAGGATTGCGTACTTGGTAGTTTGCTTCATAGATCAAAGCTAAGAAAAGGAAAACGCTTTTCTATGATTTCTGATCATACAATTCCGGCCAATTCCAAACTTTTCTTTTTTAGTTTGATGATGTCTAGGTTATCAATGATGGGGTCAGTAGATAAGATCAGTGAGGTATTATTCTCCTTCCACCAGCTTCCTTCGATCAGTTTGCTGACATGTAATACACCTACCAAATATTTTCTTTCTGCATCCGCATGCCATTCTTCAATCCATTCAAAATCTTCTTTGGAAATATATTTCCAGTCATCAAAACTAACATACACTTTTAAGTAATAATCAGTGGTCAGTTCATGTGGTCGGTGATGATATAGTTTTTTGTATTCATATCTGTAATTATACCTGAGTGCTGATATATCACTCAATACCGCAGATGCGGTAGGGAAGCTGCCGGCACCTTTGCCATAAAAAAACTGCTTGTCTGCAAATCCGCTCTCAATTACAACACCATTGTACTCGTTTTTCACAAATGACAATGGCTCATCCAGTTTTACAAACTGTGGTAAGACAAATGCGGCTACTGAACCATTCTTCAATTTTTTTGCCTGAGCAATTAACTTGATATCATAATGTTTCTCTTTCGCAACCAATGCATCACTTAGCTGAATATTTTGAATACCACTAAAGAGAACGTCTTCCGGACTGGTAATAATACCATAAGCATGGTTCAGCAGAATCACCCATTTATTCAAAGCATCATAACCTTCTACGTCAAGTTTAGGATTACTTTCAGCAAATCCGAGTTGTTGCGCCAATAACAAAGCCGATTGAAAATCGAGCTTGTCTTCAAACATTTTAGTAAGAATAAAATTGGTAGATCCATTCACGATCGCTTTGATGGAATGAAGCAGATCATTGTCATAATACTCTTCCAGGTTTCTGATCACCGGTATAGAGGCACAGGCTGATGATTCATACAGGAAAGGCAATCCTGTTGCTTCTTGTAGTTGCAGTAAAGCAGGTAAGTTTTCTGCAATCATTTTTTTACTGGCACTGACTACTGCTTTTCCATTGTTCAAAGCAGTTGAAACAATTTCAAATGCAGCTTTAGCATCATCAATTACTTCTACAATCACATTGATCTCCGGGTCATTCAATAGTATTGTTCGATCTGTAGTAAAAAGAGAAGTAGGCGCATCTCTCTTTTTTTCAGGGTTACGAATACATACTTTTTTTATAGATGCTTTCAGTGATGGGGTTTGTTGTAAAACCTTGTAAAGACCTTCGCCTACTACGCCAAATCCAAATAATCCAATTGTTAATTGCTTGTGAGCTTCCATGATTGATTATGCTATTAATGTTGATGAGAATTGATGATTCAATGATGTTGATTTTTGAAAAGCTTGATCCAGATCCTGTATCAGGTCTTCTGTTTCTTCCAAACCAATGGATAAACGAATCAAACTATCTGATACGCCTGCAGCCCTTCTTTTTTCAGCAGGAATAGATTTATGAGTCATGTTAGCAGGATGTGAGATCAAGCTCTTGATACCGCCCAAACTTTCTGCCAGTTTGAATAACTGTGTCTGTGTTACAAAATCAATAGCGGCCTGTTCGGTGTCATTTTTTAAAGAGAAGGATACAATACCCCCAAAACCTTTTGATTGTTTTTTGGCGATGTCGTGATTGGGATGCGATGGCAATCCCGGATAAAATACTTTGTCAACAGCCGGATGTTGCTCCAAAAACTTAGCTACTTCAAGTGCAGATGCACAATGCTGACGAATACGTAAATGCAAGGTTTCAATGCCCCTGATCACCAACCAACTGTCGAACGGACCTAAAACAGCTCCACAGGCATTTTGCAGATACTTCAATCGGTCTCCTACCACTTTATCTTTGGCAACTACAATACCTGCAATCAGATCGCTATGACCGCCGAGGTATTTGGTAGCACTATGAATTACAATATCAGCTCCCAGTGAAAGAGGTTGTTGTAAGGCGGGTGAAGCAAAAGTATTATCCACGCAAAGTAAACAGGCATTGGCTTTAGCTACTTGTGCAATCGCGGCGATATCAGAAATCTTGAGCGTTGGATTGGTAGGCGTTTCCACCCATATTAGTTTTGTTTGAGGAGTAATGGCATCCACCACTTTGGCAATATCTGAAGTGTCGACATAATGTACTTTAATGCCAAACTGTTCATACACATTGTTGAATAAGCGAAAGGCACCGCCATAAATATCATCCACCGCAACTATTTCATCTCCTGTTTTCAGTAGTTTGATGACTGTATCGATAGCGGCCAATCCGCTGGCAAATGCCAATCCGGTTTGACCATTTTCCAGTTTTGCAATCAATGATTCCAATGTTGCGCGGGTGGGGTTGCCACTTCTCGCATAATCATATCCTTTATTCACACCGGGAGCATCCTGAACGAAAGTGGATGTTTGGTAAATAGGCACAGATATAGCACCGGTAAGTGGGTCAACAGGAATGCTGTGAATCAGTTGTGTTGCGTTGCTCATGTTAAACAGTTTTGTTCCTTTCTTTTGAAAGGGTGAATGATGTTGTTATATTTTTTTGTGCAACTGATCGAGAAGGAGTGGACTTAACTGATGAGCATAAAAAAGCTCATCTGTTAAGTCAGATGAGCTTGAAATATATAGAACGGCGAACCGTTTTGAATCAAACTTTACTCTGACTTATCTTCTCCCGCGTGAACGAGATCGGATTTGGCACCTTCATATCAACGAGTGATGATATGGGTTGCCAAGGCTTCATCGGGCCAATTCCCTCTGCCTTTCTTGATAAGTTGTTGTTTAAAGAACTGGTACAAATGTATAAGCAGCTTGGTCAAATTACCAAATTCTGTTTCAAAAAAAATAATTAATTCGCTGAAACCCTTTGCTAGAAAGGGTTTTAATTTCTACTTTTTTTCCTAACAGTCGTTCGGTTTCAACTTTATGGCTACTTAGATGTTCTTATCTTTACACATCATCATGGCAAAAAAGATCAGTAAGGAAGCAGTTATTCATCCTGTTCAGCATCAGGAAGAAACCATCTCCGTATTTGGAGCACGCGAACATAATCTGAAGAATATCGACATCAATATTCCTAAAAATAAGTTGGTGGTTTTTACAGGTGTGAGTGGAAGTGGTAAATCATCTCTTGCATTTGACACCATTTATAATGAAGGTCAGCGCAGATACATGGAAAGCTTTAGTGCTTATGCAAGACAATTCATGGGCGACATGGAAAGACCTGACGTGGATAAAATCACCGGACTATCACCCGTAATATCCATCGAACAAAAGACCACCAATAAAAATCCAAGATCCACCGTTGGTACCGTTACAGAAGTCTATGACTTTTTGCGACTTCTGTTTGCAAGAATCGGCGAAGCCTATAGTTATAATACCGGTAAGAAAATGGTGAAATTCAGCGAAGAAGAAATCGTTGAAAACATTTTCCAGAAATACAAACAAAAAAAGATCACTTTACTGGCGCCACTCATTCGCGGACGAAAAGGACATTATCGTGAACTGTTTGAAGATATCCGTAAAAAAGGATTTTTGAAAGTGCGCGTAGATGGCGAAATTATTGACCTTACACCTAAGTTACAGGTAGACCGATACAAGATCCACGATATTGAAGTGGTCATCGATCGTTTACAGGTAACTCCGGATATGAAAGTGAGATTGAGTCAGAGTGTACAACAGACTTTACGCATGGGTAAAGACCTGATGTTTTTGTTGTTGAATGACACACAAAAAACAGTGCAATACTCCAAGCAACTCATGTGTGAAGATACCGGTATCAGTTATGAAGAACCGTCTCCCAATGCATTTTCTTTTAACTCACCTTATGGTGCATGCCCGGTTTGTAAAGGTTTGGGAAATGTATATTCAGTGAGTATGGAAGCTGTATTGCCTGATCGCTCTCTTTCGATCAAAGAAGGTGGTATCGCTCCTTTAGGCGAACAGCGAGATGCGTATATGTTTAGGAATGTAGAGACATTGGCGAAAAAAAATAAAATCAGCTTAGATAAACCGATCAAAGACCTCCCAGAAAAATCACTCAATATTTTATTATACGGTAATCCTGAAGGCATTACAGAAGAGATCATCGATATGGATGAAGTGTCTGGCGGAATGCCTTATGATGGTGTATTTGAAGGAATCATCCCCATGCTGAAACGATGGTTTACGGGTACGAGCAGCAGTGAAACACTCCGCGAGTGGGTAGAACAATTCATGGAGTTAAAAACTTGTACAGAATGTAATGGTGCCAGATTAAAAAAAGAGAGTCTTTGGTTTAAAGTAGATGAAAAAAATATCGCTGAATTGAGCCATCTAAATCTGGATAAATTACATCAATGGTTTACGAATATTGAAAAGCGTCTCGATACAAAACAGAATGTCATTGCAAAAGATATTTTGAAAGAGATCAGGGAAAGACTTCAGTTTCTACTGGATGTAGGGCTTACTTATCTCTCCTTGAATCGTCCGTCCAGAACCCTGAGTGGTGGCGAGTCGCAGCGTATACGTTTGGCTACGCAGATCGGTTCTCAATTACAAGGTATCACTTATATATTGGATGAACCTTCTATCGGACTACATCAACGCGACAACCATCAGCTCATCAAAGCGCTTCAAAATTTGCGTGATATCGGCAATACGGTATTGGTGGTTGAACATGATAAAGACATTATGTTGGCAGCCGATCATCTGGTAGATATTGGTCCGCGTGCAGGTAGTTATGGTGGACAAATTGTTGCTGCAGGTACTCCAAATGAGGTATTGAATAGTTCTTCTGAAACCGCCTTATACTTGAATGGTAAAAAAAGTATTGAAGTACCTGCTGAAAGACGAGCCGGTAATGGTAAAGTATTGGAATTGAAAGGCGCTTCAGGGAATAACCTGAAACAAGTAAGCGTAAAATTTCCTTTGGGTAAATTGATTGTAGTGAGTGGAGTAAGTGGAAGTGGTAAGTCTACACTGATCAATGAAACTTTATATCCATTGCTCTCTAAACATTGTTACAATAGTCGAGTAACACCTATGGACTTTAAAAGTATCAAAGGTTTAGAGCATGTAGATAAAGTAATAGAGATCGATCAATCTCCTATTGGAAGAACACCAAGAAGTAATCCGGCTACTTATTGTGGGTTCTTTACGGAAATTAGAACCTTGTTTGCTTCTGTTCCTGAGGCAAAAATTAGAGGATACAATGCCGGACGTTTCTCTTTCAATGTAAAAGGAGGAAGATGTGATATGTGCGAAGGTGGAGGTATGCGTGTGATTGAAATGAATTTCTTGCCGGATGTATACGTGCATTGTGAAAAATGTAATGGAAAAAGATACAATAGAGAAACACTCGAAATACGATACAAGGGAAAATCCATCAGCGATGTGTTGAATATGACCGTTGATGAAGCCTGTGATTTCTTCCAGCCTGTTCATTATTTGTATAGAAAAATAAAAGTATTACAGGATGTAGGTCTGGGTTATATCACACTCGGACAATCAGCAGTTACGCTAAGCGGAGGAGAAGCACAACGTGTAAAACTGGCTACTGAGTTGGGAAAAAAAGACACCGGTAAAACATTCTATATCTTGGATGAACCTACTACCGGACTTCATTTTCAGGATATCAGACATTTGCTGGATGTGTTGAATAAACTGGTAGATAGAGGTAATACCGTACTAGTGATTGAACATAATTTAGATGTGATCAAAGTAGCCGATCATATCATTGATCTTGGACCGGAAGGTGGGGATGGTGGTGGATTGATTCTATTTGAAGGTACTCCTGAAGAAATGATTCATAATAAGCAAAGTCATACTGCAAGGTTTGTCAAAGAAGAATTAGCTGTTAGGCCGCAAACTTCAAGTAGCAAGCTGCAAGGAAGAAAATAAGTGTATTATTACTTGAATATTGAGCACTTGTCTTCTTCCTTGTCCCCTGTCACTTGTCACTTGAACCTTCCCTTTTCATTTCAATATGTGGAATATTGTCTTCCAGATACATGTCACTGACCTGTACAAATCCCAATGACTCATAAAATTTCTGTAGGTACAATTGTGCTCCAATCCTGATGGGCTGATCTCCGAAAAGTACTTTACAGGTTTGAATGGCAGTCTCCATTAATGTTTTACCGGCACCGGTGCCTCTGTAGGCGGGGGAGCTTACCACTCTGCCAATGGATACTTCAGTGAAAGCCAATCCTGCCGGAAGTAATCGGCTATAAGCTACTAATTGGGTTCCATCCCAGCCCATCAGGTGCCAAGACGACAAATCTTTTCCGTCAGCATCCAGATACACACAATTCTGTTCTACTACAAAAACCTCACTTCTTAAATGCATGATCGCATATAATTCATGGGGTGTTAATTCAGTAAAGGGCTTATAATACCAATTAAAGGTGCTCATGTATATGATTAAATGATGATGGTGGGCAAAAATAATGGTAGTCCCACATTTATTTCACAACTTTGGCGCATGACAGGGAAATTATCCTGTATTTCTACAACAATATGAAAAAAAGAATAGCCATTATCGGCGCCGGACCTGCGGGACTTACTGCAGCTTATTTATTGGCAAAAGACGGACAACAAGTGACCGTGTTTGAAAAAGATCCACAATATGTAGGAGGAATTTCCAGGACAGAGTCATACAAGGGATATCATTTTGATATCGGTGGACATCGGTTCTTTTCTAAATCAAAAGAAGTGGAAGATTTCTGGACAGAAATTTTAGGTGATGAGATGTTGGAAAGACCAAGAAGTTCCAGGATTTATTACAACCATAAATTCTTTTCTTATCCATTGGTAGCTTTTGAAGCACTCAATAAACTGGGTATCATAGAAAGTGGTTTATGTGTATTAAGTTATCTGAAAGCAAAAGCATTCCCAATTAAAAATCCAACCAACTTCGAAGATTGGGTAACAAATCAGTTTGGTAAACGACTTTTCAATATTTTCTTTAAAACATATACAGAGAAAGTTTGGGGTATTCCTTGTAAAGAAATCAGTGCTGATTGGGCGGCACAACGTATCAAAGGACTTTCATTGAGCAGTGCTATTTGGAATGCTTTATTCAAGCCTGCTAAAAAAGCTGGAGATAAAGATAAAGTGATCAAAACCTTGATCGATTCATTTCGTTATCCCAAACAGGGGCCTGGTATGATGTGGGAAGTGTGTACTGAGAAAGCAAAAGCCAATGGGATGATACTTGAAATGAATTGTGGTGTTCAGAATATCAGTTATTCCCATCAAAAATGGACAGTACACACGACTTCCAAAGGGTCTATTGGTGATTTTGACTTTGTACTTTCATCCGCTCCTATGCGTGAATTGATTGCCAGTGTACAACCGGCATTTCCTCAACAGGTGTTAGAAGCTGCTGCTGCATTGTCTTATCGCGATTTCCTGACCGTTGTATTGATTTGTAAAGATGAAGATGCATTTAGCGATAACTGGATCTATATCCATGACCCAAGTGTGAAAGTAGGTCGTGTACAAAATTTCAAGTCTTGGAGTCCATATATGGTTCCGGATCTATCGATGTCTTGTTATGGATTGGAATATTTCTGTTTTGAAGGTGATGGATTATGGACCAGCAGCGATGCGGACTTGATTGCATTGGGGAAGAAAGAAATCGAAAAGATCGGGTTGACAAAAGGAACTTCTGTTGTAGATGGTTATGTCGTTCGTCAACCCAAAGCCTATCCTGTGTATGATCAGGATTATAAAGAACGCGTAGCATTGGTTCGGCAAGGAATCAAAGCTTATCCAGGTTTGTACTTGGTTGGAAGAAATGGTATGCATAAATACAATAACCAGGATCATAGTATGATGACAGCCATGCTGGCTGCAAAAAATATCATTGCAGGGAATGAGTTATTTGATATTTGGGAAGTGAATGAAGATGCAGAATACCATGAAGGAGGCAATCGCGGAGCAGAGGATAAAGTTGCGGGAAGAATGATCCCTACGAAAGTGAATGCTTGATATCATTAGCCACAGATTCACAGATTTTCATGATGTATTTTGATGATTGCATTTATCTGCGCTCATCATGACAATCATGAAAATCTGCGTTCCATAAAAGCAATAATCTGTGAATCTGTGGCAAAGATTGCCGCTCTTATCTCCCCGGAACAGGCACCACCGGTAAACTTTCGTTTCCTGATTCATTCACAGATTGCACTGCGAAGAAATAATTGTCTTTGGAATACGGTAATTGATAGCTGTTATCCGTAGTGAATATTTTTTTCTGCCAAACAGCACTAGTAGTTTCACGCATCAGAATATAATATCCTTTTACTTTTCCTGTCTTAGGTGTTGCCCAAGTCAATAAGCTATAATTGGTCAATCGTCTGGTTTCGATCTTCACATCTTCCGGCATAGCAGGTGCTTTAGCGAGGTTAGCCAGATTACTTAAGTTAATAGCCGTATTTTTACGCAGGTATTCAAAATCCATAAACTCAGGTAAGTCACCATATTGAATACCATTTTCAAGACGTACATTTTGGTGTTGATGATAATAGTTCTCATTCATTTCTGTAAAACGAACAGCTGCATAACCCTGTTCTACAAATGAAGTATGGTCACCACCACGTAGGAATCGATCATTGCGATAGATCATCACTACTTCCAGATTATCTACATAACGTTCTCCCACTTCTTTAACATATCGTGCCAGTTGTCGGGCTTTGCCATCATTCTCCAATCCCAGTTGACGAATATTCCTAGCAGCTTTTTCTGTTTCATAGGCAGGCAAACCTTCACTAAATACGCGGATACGTGTATTATCAATGATATTGGTTTCACTGGTATTATTGCTACCCATGATATCATTGTTCAATACCGCTTCAATATTCCAACCTTGGTTTTTTGCCTTGGTCGCCATAAATTTTGCACCCAATAATCCTTGCTCTTCACCACTTACAGTCACGAAAATGATGGTGGCGGGAAAACTTTTTTGGGTCATAATTCTTGCGCATTCAATCACGGCAGCACAACCGCTGGCATCATCATTGGCGCCGGGAGCATCACCAACACTATCTCTTACATTGGTACGCATATTATCGAGGTGACCACTGATAACAAATATTCTTTTATCTGCCGTATCCGTTCCTTTCAGAATACCTACCACATTGCCCAAAATAACCGGTCTTTCAACCCTGCTTCCTGCAACGGGTTGAAGGGTAGTGGTATCAATAAAAGAGGAGAATCGTCCGTTAGACTTTTTAGCGAATTCATTGAATTTTTGCAAGAGCCAATTACGGGCTGCTCCAATTCCACGATTGGGGTCTGATTGTGTACTCAATGTATTTCTGGTGCCATAGCTCACCATTTTGAGAATATAGGATTTGAGTGAATCAGCATTCACTTCTTTTACCATTTTTTCAATTTCCGGATCGCGCTGAATCAATGTTTGTGCAGATGAATAGAGTCCGAAGGATGTCAGGGCTAGAACAATCAATAATTGTTTTGTGATTTTCATAATATTAGCATTGGGTCTTAAAACTACATATAACAGCCATTCTTGTTGAGAGTTCTGTAGATAAGTCGGTAAAAGCCAACCGGTGAAGGGTGAAATGCTTAGTAATTGTATTTATCCTTCCAGCGGTCTTTCAAAAATTTCCTTAGTTCCTGTTCACGGGCATTATTGCCGGGTTCATAAAATTTTGTTCCGGCAATTTTTTCGGGTAGGTATTCTTGCGGAATGAAATTGCCTTCGCCCATATGTGAGTACTGATAGCCTTTGCCATAATCCATATTTTTCATCAATTGTGTAGGGGCATTTCTGATATGCATGGGAACAGGCAAATCACCATATTTATTAACGGCTGATAAAGCATCATTGATGGCTACATAGGCTGCATTACTTTTTGCAGAAGATGCGAGATAGGTAGCACATTGCGATAAGATGATTCTACTTTCAGGGTAGCCGATCTTATTGACTGCGTCAAAAGTGGTATTGGCCAAGAGTAAAGCATTGGGATTGGCATTGCCAATATCTTCACTGGCAAAAATGACCATTCTGCGTGCAATGAACTTCACATCTTCACCACCTTCAATCATTCTAGCGAGCCAATAAACAGCACCATTAGGATCACTACCGCGCATACTTTTGATAAATGCAGAAATGATATCGTAATGCTGTTCACCCTGTTTATCATATAAAGCCACTTTCTTTTGCGCTACTTGCATCACCAATGCGTCAGTGATTACAATCTCTTTCTGTGCGGTTTTGTTGGCTTCTGTACTAATCACTAATTCAAATAAATTCAAGAGTTTTCTAGCATCTCCTCCGGATATATTAATCAGTGCAGTTGTTTCTTGAATGGTTACCGTAAAATTTTGAAGTACTGCGTCTTTTTGTAAAGCATGTTGTAATAAGCGAATCAAATCATCATCTTGTAATGATTTCAACACATACACCTGACACCTGCTCAATAAGGCACTATTCACTTCAAAAGAAGGGTTTTCTGTGGTGGCGCCAATTAATGTGATGATCCCTTTTTCGACAGCACCTAATAAAGCATCTTGCTGACCTTTATTAAAGCGATGGATCTCATCAATGAATAAAACAGCCCCACTTGTATGCTTGGCTTCTTCGATTACTTCCCGAACATCCTTCACACCACTACTGATGGCACTTAATTGAAAATAAGGAGCTTGTAAACTATGTGCAATAATATTGGCAATCGTAGTTTTGCCTACCCCCGGTGGTCCCCATAGCAACATAGAAGGGATATGCTTATTCTCAATAGCAGTTCTTAAAATACTGCCTTTACCGGTCAAGTGTTCTTGTCCGACAAGATCATCCAATGTTTCAGGACGTATTCTTTCTGCTAATGGAATATGACTGTTCACCTTTGTAAAATACAGAAAAGATATTTTCTGATCGAGGAAATATTAAGACAGTGGAGATGATTGGAATACATGTGCGAATTGCTTCAGCATTTTAAATGTCAAGATCACATGCACCAAAATAAGGATGCTGACTACCAGCATAAAACCGGCTACGCCTTTGATAATAGAAACAAAAAGACTGGAATCAATGCCCTCAGGCAAATTTGGTTGTGATTCCATGGCGCGTTCCACAAAATCCTGTAAAGCAACCGGACCGAGCATGTAAATACCTATGGCATTTAAAAAGAAGAGAGCACCCATACCCAGACAAACAAAAGCATTCACTCGAATCCAATCGCGCAACGAAGATTTGCAGGGAGCATTTCGGTCAATTCCGTTGGATAAAAATTTAAGACTTGAAAATGTATAAATCACCAAACCGGCAAACATGAATAACATGAACCACATGGGTGGATTGCTTAATGCCGGGATCAAAATCAGAAAACCCATCAAACCAAAGAAACAGGCAACGGGAATAAGGATATAAGTCAATATTCGGTAAATGGTTAATTGTTTCATAGCCTTAAAGTTGATAACAGTATGTTTATTTTAAGCTACAGATGCACAGATTACATGAACTAATCTGTGCATCTGTGGCTTAAATAATTTACTGATTTTTAAGATCCAATTTAATTTGCAATTCATCAAACTGATGTGCGTCAATACTACTTGGTGCATCGAGCATAACATCTCTTCCACTATTATTTTTCGGGAAAGCAATAAAGTCGCGGATACTTTCACTTCCTCCAAGAATGGAACAAAGTCTGTCGAAACCAAATGCAATACCACCATGTGGGGGAGCACCATATTCAAAAGCACCCAATAAGAATCCGAATTTGTGTTGTGCTTCTTCCTCACTCATACCCAAGGCTGCAAACATTTTTTCCTGCAATTCACGCTGGTAGATACGAATAGAGCCACCTCCAATTTCATTTCCATTCAATACCATATCATAAGCGTTGGCTTTGATATTTGAATAAGGATGTTCTAAATATTTATCTGCGTTCTCAATAACCGGATTGTTATTGATCATTACACTGATCTGATCAGGCTTCGGAGAAGTAAAAGGATGGTGACGTGCTACCCATCTATTTCCTTCTTCATCATATTCAAATAATGGAAAATCCAATACCCATAATAATCTGAATTCATCTTCTTTCCTAAGTCCCAAACGTTTACCCATTTCAAGTCTGAGTTCACTAATGGCTTTACGCGTTCTTTCTTCTCTTCCCGCCAATACCAATATAAGATCTCCTGCTTTTGCGCCTGCCGCATCAGTAATGGCTTTCAGTTTATCTTCTGTATAAAATTTATCGACACTGCTTTTGTAAGTGCCATCTGCATTACACTTGATGTACACCAAACCCTGCATACCAATCTGCGGACGCTTCACCCATTCTGTTAATTCATCTGTTTGTTTACGCGTATATTCACTACAACCCGGTACAGCAATGGCCAACACAGTTTCAGCATTATCGAATACACCAAATCCTGCACCATTAATGAGTTCACCGGTTGCAACGATTTTTCCACCTTTGAGAAAAGCAGATTTCAAATTAGCGATCTGCATGCCAAAACGGATATCGGGTTTATCATTACCGTAGGCCCACATCGCATCTTCCCAGGTCATGCGTTCAACCTTGTCGGTGTAGTCAATATTCTTCACCTGTTTGAATATGCTTTTGATCATTCCTTCAAACATGGTGAGAATATCTTCTTGTTCCACAAAAGACATCTCACAATCTATCTGTGTAAATTCAGGCTGACGATCTGCCCGCAAATCCTCATCTCTGAAACATTTTACAATCTGATAGTATCGATCATAGCCACTCACCATCAATAACTGTTTGAATGTTTGTGGTGATTGTGGCAAAGCATAAAATTGTCCGGGATTCATTCTGGATGGCACCACAAAATCTCTGGCTCCTTCCGGAGTAGATTTGATCAAAAAAGGTGTTTCGATATCCATGAAATGATTTTCATGCAGATAATTGCGAGCTGCACGATTTACGGCATATCGTAACTCCAGATTTTTTTTGACAGCATTACGACGAAGATCAAGGAAACGATATTTCATACGTAGGTCATCACCTCCATCCGTATCATCTTGAATCGTAAAAGGAGGAACGGCTGCTTTATTCAAGATCTTAAAACTGCTGATATGTATTTCAATATCTCCGGTAGGAATATTGGGATTTTTATTACTTCTTTCAGCAACAGCACCTGTAGCCTGAATCACAAACTCTCTTCCCAATGGTTGTGCATCCAATTCAGTATTGAGTTCTTCACCAAATAACAATTGAGTAATACCATAACGATCACGAAGATCCACAAAAGTGATCGCACCAAATTTGCGAACGGTTTGTACCCAACCGGCCAGGGTCACTTGTTTTCCGGCATCACCGGTTCTTAACTCTCCACAAGTATGTGTACGGAACATAGAAATTTTTTTTGAGTCCATGGACCATGGACGATGGACCATGGTCTTGCAAGGCCGCAAATATACTCCAAAACCCCCAAGCCCCGAGAGGATTTGACGATGGAAAAACTGTGATTTTATACCATCTTTGTAGAATGCAGGCAAGCCGAACACGCAAAGTGAACAGAATATCTGTTGCCGTTTTCTTTTTTATGGCCGGTATTTGTTTCGCCAGTTGGGCGAGTCGAATACCGGATATTAAGTTACAATTGGGATTAAGCGATGCAGGATTGGGTGCTGTATTGCTTGCCCTGCCTTGTGGATTGATGCTCAGTTTGCCCGTTTCCGGTTGGGCTGTTACTCGTTTCAGCAGTAAGACCATGGTAACCATTGCTGCAGTAGGTTACCCACTTACATTGATTGTAATTGGTTTAGTAACCGCCACCTGGCAATTGGCAGCGGTATTATTCGTATTCGGAATTTTTGGGAATTTATATAATATCTCTGCTAATACACAGGCAGTAGGGGTTGAATCATTGTACCAACGATCCATCATGGCTACCTTTCATGGTATCTGGAGTCTGGCCGGATTTTCAGGTGCTGCTGTTGGTACTTTTATGATTGCGCAACAGGTAGCGCCCTTGCATCATTTTATCATTGTTTGTATTTGTTGTTTGGTGGTGGTGTTATTGGCGCAAGGAAAGATATTACCTGAAGATGCCAAATCAACAACCAAAACACCACTTTTCGCAAAACCGGATGCGACCATATTAAGATTGGGATTAATTGCATTTGGTTGCCTGGTATGTGAGGGCACTATGTTTGATTGGAGTGGTGTATACTTTCAAAAAGTAGTAAATGCTCCGAAAGAATTGGTAACACTGGGTTATTCTGTCTTTATGGGAACAATGGCTACCGGCAGATTTGTAGGTGATAAACTGATCACAAGATTTGGTATTCAACGTATGTTGCAAACCAGCGGTATTATCATCTGTACCGGATTATCCATTGCCGTATTATTCCCAACACTGGTACCGGCAACCATTGGTTTTTTTCTGGTAGGTTTTGGCGTATCTTCTGTTGTTCCGCTTGTATATAGTGCAACCGGAAAATCAAAGACCATGTCGCCGGGAGTGGCTTTGGCTGCTGTTTCTACGATTGGATTCTTAGGATTTTTAATCGGTCCACCCTTAATTGGTTTTATTGCTGAGATAGCAGGATTGCGTTGGTCGTTTACGGTGATCGCGTTGATTGGACTGTCTACCACCATCATGGCTACTTTCATGAAATGGGATCGTTAAATAAAATCTAAAAGGACTCGGTTCTTCTGTAAAATCATTTTTTGGTCAAAGAATTGAATGTTGTTCTATGTAACAACTTTTTGCACCCTGAAATGATTTTGTATGAAACGACTTTTACTTTTTTCTACACTGATTGTATTCCTTTCTTCTTGTTCAAAAATTGTAGTGATTCCTGAACAAAGATCTATTGAAGGATCTTGGGTATTAGCAGAAGCCTCACGCAGCAATGGTTTTGGCTGGCAATATTTTCGATCCGGTTTGGAAGACGGCGTATTTGATTTTTATAGGAATGGTAATGCTGAATTTGATGATGGCTTTAGTTTGATGCGCGGAACATGGCGTATCAGAACCGTTTCTGGTGGTTACTATGATCAATATGGCAACTATTATGATCGACTCCATGATAGTTGGGAAGTGAATGTATACGATGCTTATAATCGTAGTTCCATCGATATGTATTTTGATGAGATCGTAGTATACAACAATCGCATTGTAGCTACACATTATGATGGTTACTATATTCAACGCTATACATTCCGAAGAATATAATCTGTGAATCTGTGGCAATAGATAGCCACAGATTTACAGATTTAGGGTGGGATGTTTTTCATACTGTTACCCGTTTATTTACGGACTGTTTTAATGGTGTTGACAATCGCTGCTCTTTTAGCAGCAGTTTGTTTTCGTTGTTGATGTTTCGGGTTGCCAAGGCAGAGGAATAACAGGGCACTGCCGGCAATCACCACTACAAATGGTTTCATTTTTTATAAGCATAGAATGGTTAGGAAAAGGTATAGGTCGACCCTTACCGTCACTGACGGCACCATTGGGAACCTGAGATATAGGGTATTAGAACACAGCTGCAGCTATGCACCTCTATACCCTAATTCAGGTTTTTTTCCGGAAATGGTGAACGGGAAGATTTAGTTCAGATGAACTTCTGGTGGCTTCACGCGCTGGCGGAAACGAGCAAACAGAAATTCGGTGTGGTGGTTCATATTACATGGGAGCGAGGCTCCATTTATTTTGAAGACATAAAGGTATATGGGGGGTGAATATGCGCATATAAAAACAGGGATAAACGGGACTTGCGCTTTCACAAACGGTAAAGTACCTGTGATGAACGACTATGACATACAATGATGGACTAAACTTGAATAACAATGAGTTGCGCATTGAAAATGCAGAAAAAGAAGTATCAGAAGAAAGTGCATTAAGTAGGGATGAACGGAAAGTATGGGAACTTTTGGAAGCTACGAAAACAGACCCCGAACTAACGAGTATTTTAGCTGAAATGGATATTTTAAAAAATAAGTTTGAAGCCAGATTAGCGGAATTAAGGGCTACTTACCCTGAAAAGTATAAGGAGTTATTTTTGAGAAGTACATCTCCACTCCCTCATCGTTAAGAAGCCTAAACTGTCCTGCACCTCCGTTTAGAAACCAAATTCGATATTCTTTAACCTCATCTTTATCTATCGTGTGTAACCAAGTTTCAAAAAATTCAGGCTCATCTTTCGCATCTGTTAATACAATTTTATATTCCATTGGCGGTGTGATTGGCACAAGGATTTCTTGTTCACTTGCGTGTAATTTTCCTGTTTTGCCAACAGATGAGGTCGGATGAAAAAACATAAACAACTGATTATCCTCTCTAAACCAAAAACCAATTAACGCATCTTCAATAGCTAATATTCTTTGCTCTTTTACCGTCATAAAATTTGCTTTGAAACAAAATACTAAAAACTATTTATATGTTCAAAAACTTACATGAGTTAATTGCCCAGATGCCCGATGAAAAAAGTTGTCGGTTGTGGTTAGCTGAACAAAGATGGAACGGTAAGCCTGTATGCCCTCACTGTGGTTTTGATGGGAAGATATATGTGATTGAAGGGGGTAAAAAATACAAATGCGGTTCACAGACTTGTTATAAGAAATTCAGTGTAACAGTAGGTACATTTTTAGAAGGTAGCAATATCCCGTTAAATAAGTGGCTTATGGCTATCTATATATGTACAGGACATAAAAAAGGGATAAGCAGTTATCAGTTGGGGAAGGATATAGGAGTAACGCAAAAATCCGCTTGGTTTATGCTCCATAGAATTAGGGCTATTATGACCGAAAAGGTAGATGTACAAATGACGGGAATAGTGGAAGCGGATGAAACGTATATGGGTAGGAAATACAGGTCTGACTATGTGGGATTAAGCCCCGAAGAAATAGACTACAAACTAAAAACACCGCAGAACAAGAAAGGGGCTGTTTTAGGCATAGTAGAAAGGTCAACGGGTAAAGTAAACGTAAAAGCATTTAGCGAGATCAAACGGGATGCACTTACCGACTATATGAGAGATAAGGTAGAAGAAGGAAGTACACTGCATACAGATGAAAGCAGCTTATACAGGAAATTAGAGCATAATGGATATGGAAGGGAAACCGTAATCCATAGCCGTAAGGAGTTCGCTAAAACGTCTGTAACAGGGTATAGAGTACATTGTAATAATGTAGAGGCTTTTTGGTCAGTAATGAAACGGGGAATACATGGTATTTATCATCAAATAAGCTACAAGCATTTACAGCAGTATTGTGATGAATTTTCATTCAGGCACAACCACAGACACCTAAAAGACCATGAGAAATTCCAAATAGTATTCAAAGGGTTAATCGGACGTTTACCCTATAAGGAATTGGTTGCCCCAAAAAATAACTAACTTAGTCCCTATGGCTAAGAAAGTAAAACCTATTATACTCCCCCCCGTACCCAAAATGACTAAAAAGGCACTTGCAGAAGAAAAGCCTTTAAAGGTCAATTTAACAGCAGATGAACTTTTAAAAAAAATCTTAAATAGTCAAATTAAAAAGAATAAAAAATGAATATAGTTTGGCAAATGTATTTAGATGATAATACCTGTTTTGACAATATTACCGCAGAAGAAAAAATATTATTTGATTGTATATGGGATTATGTAAAAGGTAGATTAATGCCTTTAAAGGATGAAATAGACAAGGAAGAAGCAAAAGACATGGGAGTAAAAAATAAAGGTGTTATTATCGGATTCCCGTATAAGGGAATAGGGTGTCAAGGCTATTCAAATGAGTTACAACAAAAAATATTGTCATGTTTTGACCAAAACGGGATAGATGCAATGTATTTAGCCTGTAATGAGAAATTAAAAGCCCTTAATAATTGACCACAAAAACAAAAAGCCACCCCAATTAAAATCCTTCCAATTAATTGGATTGCCTCCTACTACTGTTCCTTTAAATTTATCTAAGTCTATATAATCTTTAGATGTCATTCACCATTTACTAACTAAGGCTTTTACTTTCTCTTGTCCTTAATAGTAAGTTGATACGGCGTTGGCGGCAAAATAAGTGTATCGGCGGTGTTTGGCCTTGATGAGTGGTAATACTGATCAACAATCGAAAAACCATCAAAAAACAGTATCCATTCAGCATGAATCATCTAGTGATGCTTTTCTGAAGAATACCGCATTAATAAGCTTCTTTATGTCTAGGTTTCCAGATCAGGTAATAAAAAGCCAATATGAGAATACCTGTTACAAAAGGAATGAGTGCGAGATCTTTATACGTGTAATGAGCAAAAAGTATCTTTTCATCAAATTCTAAGAATTCAGTGATCATCCAGTAGGAGTTGGCACTGATCCATACAGCAATGGCGAGATTATGACAGAGTTCAGAAACGATATGTCTTGTTCTCCAACTTATGACCAATGCAATAATAAGCGTAGGAAAGATCATGGAGATGCCAAAAACAGCAAAGCCTAAACACCAGGCCACATCTTTAAACAACCAGAATACGATGTGCAGATTTTCCATTTTGCGATAGCGCAAGGGAATAATATAGTCTTGTTTGCTCCCGCCAGGTTCAGCCATTGATTTTAGTTTTTTGAAGGTAATGGCTGCAATATTAATTTTTTGTCACCAATCAGCGGCTTAAAATGCGTGTAAATCTTGTGACATCAGCGGCTGGGGTCATAGGTTTTCCTTCCGTCAGGTATTGTGCAAACTCATGGGCAAAATAAGGAGCCAACGAACATCCTTTTGTTCCCATTCCATTAAAGACACCCACTGACGGATGCAAAGGATGTAATCCTACAAAAGGTCTTCTCTCCATATTGGTCGGACGTTCAGCAGCCATATGATCTAAAATCTGATAGGGCAGTTTCAACCAATATTTCAGTTGTTCTTCTGTTTTCATCCTGAAAGTTTCTGATGGATTAAGATCTGTAAAATCCCATTCATAGTTAGAACCTATCCACCATAACCCATCTTGCCAAGGAACCAGATGGATACCTTGTTTATAAATATTGGTAGCAGGCAATCCTTCAATAGCAGCGATGATGGCTTGACCTTTATTCGGCGCATAAGGTAATAGATGGAAGTATGGATTTTGAAAGCCGGCAGCCCCTTCACAACAAATGATTGACTTCGCCGTGATATGTTGATATTGTACTTCAGATGCTTTGATGGTACAATCTTTCCAATCAAATCTTTGTTCTAATAAAATACCTTTCTGTTGTAATTTTTTTCTCCATTCTTTTAATAAGCGGTTTAGATCAATCAACCAGCAAGGATTGATTTCTCCAACTCCAAAATCAAACTGAAAAAAAGATCTTAGTTCTTCAATTTCATCAGGTATGCGCAGGTATTCTTGTTCTTCCGGTAATCTTTCTTTGAAAGCCAACATCATTTGTGGTGTTGGATGAAAATCCAGAATATTGGTTTGCCTGATCAGGGAGGTATTTAATTCTTTTTCAAATGCGCGATACACTGCTACCGCAAAAGGCATGATCTTTTCAATTTCCCAGGTTCGTACAATTCTTCTGCCGGTAACCGGGTTGATTACACCACTGGCTACTTTAGAAGCGGTATAAGGACCTGGTTCATCTATGACCAGAACTGTTTTACCTGCCTTCAATAAGTTATGACTCAGCATTGTTCCACAAATCCCTTGTCCAACGATTATATAATCCACCACCATATTCGTAAGCGATAATAAGCTGCAAAGTTCATTAAATAGGTTCATTCTTTTGCATGGAATATCTTTTATCCTTTCTTGAAACCGTCAATCCAAAAATAATATGACGCAGGCATCATTATTGGGTTGGGCTGTGTCATGCTTCAAAATCAATTGCATGAAAAAACTGTGGATGGGTTTATTACTGCTGTGTATTTGTTCTGAAACGATAACAGCACAATCAAAAAAATTTCGATTAACACTATTGCCAGAGGCCGGCTTGGTAAGTTTTGATGGAAAGAGTGGAAGCGGCTGGGGGCTATATGCAAAAGGATCATTTGTTACCGGTTCAACAGGAGCATTAACGCTAACAACAGGAATAGGAAGAGCTAGTTTGAAGAAGCTGATTGGTTCCTCTGAAGACTATGTCATACGCTCTATCCCTGTATTGCTTGGATATGAACATGCCATGGGGAATTTCAGAATAGAACCACAACTAGGTTTGGGAGAGTTGGGTGGTAAATATACTTTGTCGGGAGTGGTAGCTCGTCCATCCGTTGCTTCCTTATTTTCAGCACTGACCCTTAGATACCAATGGAAACCGATATCGGTTGGTCTCAGAGCCCAATACCAAAAATCCATTGAAGGAAAAGAGGTAGGAACATGGTATCGTTCAAGAATGGGATTTTACACCATTCAGGTAGGTATGCCCCTGGTGAAATGATCTTTGATTTTTTGATCAAAAAATCAAACTTATTCTTCTACCCTCAATATCATTCCCCCCGAATTGGCTGTAAACTCAGGTGCGTACATACATTGGATACTTGCATTACCTGTTGAGAATACGCCGGTGTGGGTGATGTATACAGGATAGTCGAATACATAAGTCCCTTTATTCAGTTGACCAATAAAGAAATTTGTACTGGCATCTTTGGTGCTTTCATAATAGCCAAGTCTGTCTTGCCACTTGAATCCACTCAACACATTCACAGGTTCCATGGTGGCAGATCTGGTATCTTTTAGGTGGAGGTATTCCATCGGACGATCACTTTTGATGATCATTCTGACGATTACTTTATCGCCGGGTTTTACCACATCATTTTCTTTTAATGCTTCCAGTACTTTGCCGGCATTGCTATTTTTCTCAACAAACAATTCTTTGGTAATTGACAATGGAGTTGCAGAAGGAGTGATCTTATCCATATCCTCAAAATATTGCCAATGTACAGCACCCCATGATATGGATTCCTTAGATCCTGTTCCTTTTGTTTGTACCGTGATTTGAATATTTCCCATCTCTGGTTTTACCAACCTACCCTCTACACGTTGCTGGTAATAACCTGTACCTACTTCTTTTGTATGGGTTTGGTTATTATAAAGTGTATTACCTAATTGGATGGTAATATTTTTATCTGTGTGCAGCAGGTCTGTACCTGTCATAATCAATGAATAAGCGGCATCGGCAGTTGCTACTGTGGTATTCCAATGATTGGTTTGTTTGTTCAGCAGCAACCAGTTTCTGGCGTGATTAATACTTTTTTGTCCGCCTACAAAATTTTGATCTTGCAAGACTTCTTGCAAAAATTGGATCACTGTACTTTGATGTTCTATCTGTGAAGTATACCATGAATAGCCGGATCGATCTTTCCAATAAACGGTTGCTTTTGATGGATCTTCCACAGCATTTTCTAAAACAGGGCTAAGAATATTTACATTCACAAACCTCTTTTCGTTATTTCTAAAATAAACCAAGCCTAACAAAGACTTATTGTAAATACTTTGTCTTTGAATATTCTTCTTACCAAGATCATAATAATAGCTATAAGCATCATAAGTACCGGTTTGCTGAATATCTCTAAAGAAACTTCTCATATACAGATACTGAAGTTCAAATCCGGAAAGTATCGGCTTGATAGAATCGAGCTTTGCAGCTTTTAATACACGGTAGTCTCTAGTGATACTAGCATCAAGGAATTTTATGGCTTTATCGATGAGGGGTTTAAGTCTGATAGCAATATCCGGTGTCATCGCTCCCAGTCTTTTTAGTTTACCAATACCTGTCATGACATAATTGGTCATATATCGATCTGCATAACCACCTTTAAACCAACTAAAGCTACCATCGGGCAGTTGCATGTCTTCTAATTTTTTGATCAATTGATCTGATTGTTGGTTCATGCGAAAGACATCAAATAATAACGCCAAGTTTTTGTTTTTCTGTTCTTGTGTTTCGGCTTCAAAAACCCAAGGTGTTTCTTCCAGCATTACTTGTTTCAAAGATTCGTTCAATTGCAGTTTGCTTTTCAAAGCAACCGTATCTTTTTGCCAAGCTTCAAATACTTTTTTGATTTTGGCATCCTTATTTATGATATAGTGTGCCAATGCATTTGCATAAAACCTATTAAAGGTTTGTTCAACGCACTCATATGGGTATTCCATGAGATAGGGTAGAGAACGGATGGCTTCCCAAATGGGATTGGCTGTGTAGCTGATGGTTAATGCTTCATGTGTTAAACTCGGACTATTGGCATTGATGAGTTTTTCAAAACGAAATTTTTGTGTGGTATCTTTTGTAATGAGGATGGGTAAACTTTCAGTCACCAATTGTCTGTTTGTCAAGACAGGAAGCGTATTTTCTTCGCCATCACTATAATTACCTGCCTTTGCTACCAATCGCCAAGTAAGGGCACGATTGAAACTAAAAGGTATTTGGATAGGAAATTTTACAACTGAACTCTGTTTAGCAGGTACGGTAAAATATTGTGAAGGAAATACATTTTGAAACCAGCCATCCACTAAAGAACCCGCACTTGCATCAATGAGTTCCAGCATTATTTGTCCTGATAGCTCCTGATCACTTAAGTTAGAAACTTTGGCACTGAATTCCATTTTATCGCCTTCACGCATGAATCGAGGAGCATTGGCTTGCACCATTAAAGTTTTCTGGGTAATGACATCAGCTTGACCACTGCCAAAAGCTAGGTCTTTGTTATGTGCTATCGTCATCCATTTCCATTGTGTAACTGCTTCCGGCATCGTAAAACTGAAACTGTAATTGCCGGTACTGTCTGCATGTAGATGCGGATAAAAAAAGGCTGTTTCATTAAAATTTTTACGAATGACTACAGGCGTTTGAGCATTTTTTGTGGTAATAATCAAAGCACCCTTTTCGGCTTTCTGTCCAAAGCGTTTAACTGCTTCAACCGGCTCGAGATACTCCGAAGAAATAATATCGGCAGGATTAATATTCGAAATACTAGGCACAATGACACCATCCACTAATAACAAACTACCCGGCACTATCGTAGAAATACCTGCTCCTCTAATTTTAATATCACCATATCCTACAGAAGCATCATAAGAAAATAATCCCGTGGCGGTATCGTCATTAAGACCGGTAGTAGCTTTTTTAGCAGCGGCTGTTAAAACCGATGGCGGACTCATGGCTTTATTCTGATCCATCAACTCATTGCGATGGTTACTAAAATAATACTTCGATGTGTATTGCAAACTTTCTATCAAATGCTTTTTTGCTTGGATAGAAAGCAAGCTAGAAGGCTGTTGAGACCAATATTTAAGATTCTGAACCATCAAATCTTCGGAATTTGTGGCTATTCTGTCCAGCTCAACCTCTTCATACTGAACAAATGGAATGTCTACGTATTTGGCTAAAGATTGTTGTATGGTGAAATTATCTCCGGCATAGAAATAATTATTCCATCTGTTATTCAGCCATAATGCCGGTTTTTGCCATTGATGTTGCTTGAATTGATCTAAAGAAGCATCATACATGCCGGTGAGTACCTCGGCATCCGTATGATCACCTTTTAAACCCTTGATCTTGATCGTCCAATTTTCTTTACTTCCAGGTTCCGTTTTATTGCGATAAGAACTGTATTCAACATCCAATTGTTTATTGGTCCATGGAACATCGATCATGTATGTTTGTGTATACATCCTATTGTGAATCACATAGGCTTGTGTAATCATCATACCGCCTCTATCTGTTTCGGTTGGAGAAAAACGGATATCTGTCAATCCATTCTTGCGGGTTTGATATTCAAGAACAGCTTTTTTATTAAAGCGTTCTGTTTTGCTGATGACAAATATTTCATTAGCTGATGCTCCATGAATAAATACAGCAGTATCCCCTGGTTCAACCGTTTCTTTCTTTGTGAAAGTAAAATCATATTCAGGTGAGGGTAACTGTCTTGATACGGAATTAAATACCTTGACATAATTCACTGTTTTTACGACAGGGCCATTTTTATCCTTGGTTGTTGCTACTATTTCATAATGACCGGGTGGCAATGGTTTTGTCAAGAGAAACTTATCCGTATTTTTTGTATCAATATCAGTTTGTTGCAACACAGATACTCTTGACCATGTGGATGGATCGGATTCATTTTCATACTCATCATTAGGAAATAATGAGATGAAATCTTTTGGATTGTATAAGAATAGGTCAGGACGTTCCCATAATCTTTTTTTGATCAGTCTATCTGGATGTTGAAGTGAGGTGATTTTTATTTGAACAATGGCGGGTTCTTTTTCATTACTTAAATTGGTTGTTAATACAGGAATCTCTTTAAATAGATTAGCATCTGCCCATTCAGGTATAGTTAGAGAAAGCGATAGTGAGGTATTGCCGGTAGTGATGGCAGTTTGAGCATTTCTTGTTTCGCCATTGGCATCTGTGACCGTTGCGCTGACAGAGAAATCAAATAATTGATTGGATTCTTTATCAATATTAATATCGTCAGTAGTGGCTTTGAATTTGATTTGAAAATTACCTGCTGCATCTGTCGTGAGAATTCCTTGGCTGATCTCTCTTCTGTTATAAGAATTGGTGGGTCTTTGACGGTAATTGTAATGCCGAAATCTCACATCTCTTGTTACAGTATATGTCACTTTTGCGCCATCAATGCTATTCCCTGCGAATGCTCTAGCAGTACCGGAAACTGTGATGCTGTCATTGAGTTGATAAGCTTCCTTAGGTTTTTCTAGTATTACAGAAAATGTTGGTCGCTTGTATTCTTCAACTGAAACATAGGCAGACGAATTACCATATTCTCTTTTGGTATAGATAGAGTAGCTGCCGGTGAGCCCTTGCATAGGCAAAGTGAAACGGCCACTAAATGACCCATAACTATTCAACTGATAGCGAGCAGAGTCAATCGTTTTTCTGTTGACATTTTGTAAGTACACCCAAATTGAATCCTTTGTACTGATCACTTTGTTTTGTTGGGTCACATAGTCTTTCATGGTGCCAATACCTTTGAAAAATAAGGTTTGTCCGGGTCTATAGATGGATCTGTCTGTAAAAAATAAAATTCTTTTCGTTTTATTTTCATAGTCAGCTATTTCACTGCTCTCAGTAAGTTCCTTTGTTGTTGGTTCGAAATAATTTTCATATTCAGTTCTGCTAAATGAAAGACGATCATTTTTGGTTTCAAAAGTATACTTGTAAGTTGCGTAGCTTTTTTTCTCAATGAAATTTAGATAGCCGTTTTTATCAGTCGTTTTTTTGGCAAGCAATTTTAGCTGATACTTATACAATGCAGAGTTATAAGTGTTTTCAAAGATTGATACAGTTACATTAGCCAATGGCTTACCTGTTTCACGATGTACTACAAAAATGTCATTTTTATTCTTGATATAACTAATATTGGAAATGATGAAACGTTGATGACTTAGTTTACTAACGTCATTATTTTTGAACATAGGGTCATTCGAGCATAATAATTCATATTCCCCAGATGGTAATTCAGGTAAGGCAATTTCAACACCGTGGTATTGATGATCTGTTGTTTTTGGTAAGATTTGAGCAATGGTTTTAAATGGAGAGATCGATACTATTTTTTCCCAAAACTCATTTTTCCATACCTCAGCTTGCTGATCGTCATTTCCGGCTTTTAGAATACGGATATATAATGTATCAATATTTTTATATGCTACGCGCGCTCGAAATTTTTTATTAATTGGGTTGACATGTTCTGTCTTGATAGACCAACTCGGAACTGTTATTTCCGATAAAAGTGTTCGCATTTTTTGTACGGCAGGTAGGCTGGTATCAAAACTTGATTGTACATCAGTGATTATTTTTTTTGCATGGGTAAGTGCATATCGGTGTGTAGTATCTAAAAAAGGTTGATACGAGTCGCCTTTTCTTTTTTCATTAGCTGCTAAAGCGTACCAATACGAAGCGATAGCAGGAGTGCTAGGATATAATGCAGTAGTCTTTTTCAGGGTATTTTCATAATGATGATCTTTGTTGGGAAATCTAGCTTGTTCATATGCCCATTCGATTCTTTCAAGATTGAATTGAAGTAGCCATCCCAAACTGTTTCGGTTTTTATGCTTTCTTAAAAGTTGCTGGTATAACTGTAGTGTTATGAAATGATGTGCATCATCATTCGGGGAAGTAAATTTTGTTTCTATAAATTCATTCAATTCATTCAATACAGCAGGATCTTGTAAGGAGAAAAAATCACTGGTTCTGCTGACGAAATACTCTTCAGATTTATAAAAACCAATCGCTTCCACTAAGCATAGATCTGCCAGGTCAAGCGGGGCATAAGAATAATGGCCTTTGATAAGAATGGCATCATATTGATCTACCGTAATTTTCTCAAGAGAAGAAATATGTTTTAAAATTTCCTTGAATTGCAGAGCAATGTTTTTCCTGATGTCATCAATAGTCCATGTATTGATATCTGTATTTTGATTATTCACAACAGACTTTCTGTTGTAAATGACCCATCTATTGTTTTGAAAATATTTTTGTAATTGTTTATTGAATAGTAAGCGATATAAGCTTTGTACAACGGGATCGTTATTGTTTTTTATTTCTGCTTGGAGATCGGCGGCTATTTCAATAGGTCCTTTTACTGAAACAATATTTTCTAAAGAATAACGATAAATCAAACATTTAATCTTTTGAGCGGGGAGGTTTTGCTTATTTGCTCTCTCATACAGTTGGTTTACTTTATCCAGAGCTGTTTTCGTCAAACCATTTTTTAATATCAGTGTATCAATGTGTAACCATTCTCTGGTAAAACTGGTGTCTTTTTGTTGGGAGAATGAATTGATGGATACGAATAATAAAACTGCGAAAAGAAACTTCTTGAGCATCATGCAATGAAATTTGGTAGAAAAATACGTCCTATTTCATAGGGATGCAAACATCCTGTAATATTCATACAAAGTGAATTGGATTAACAAAAGTTTAGGGCAAAAAAGAAGCTTGCAGCAATTGCTACAAGCTTACCCCCAATTTGTAGTTGTTGTTTATCCCTGCGGACTGATTTTCCAACAAATGCAATTTCCAATTTTTTAATGATGACGCAATACCTGTAAATGGGTATTTTATCTTGGTAACAATTAAATAATAGGGAAAGAAATAAGAAACAAGGAACATGAAACAAGAAAGTTTCAAGTGAGTAAGCGACAATTTTAAATAGCGCCGGACTTTAGTCCGGCGAAAAGAGAATAGGAGATAAGGGTGAATCTATAAAACAAGAAGAGGAAGTCTCAAAAGTAAAAAGAAGGCTTTGAGAATCGCCTAAATGAAAACTTTCTCCATCAGGTACCCGAATAAAAAGAGGCTATATCGGACTTTTGATACAGCCTCTTGTAAAAGAAAATGATATGAATTTGCTGATTACTTTTTGAGAGCTGCAGCCATTGTTTTACCAATGTCAGCAGGGCTGGCTACTACATCGATACCACATTCTGCCATGATTTTCATCTTAGCTGCTGCAGTGTCATCGGCACCACCAATAATAGCACCCGCATGTCCCATACGACGACCCGGAGGAGCGGTTTGGCCTGCAATGAAACCAACTACCGGTTTTGTTTTATTGTCTTTGATCCAACGAGCAGCTTCTGCTTCCATGCTTCCGCCGATCTCACCGATCATGATGATACCATCGGTTTCAGGATCGTTCATTAATAATTCAACGGCATCTTTTGTAGGTGTACCAATGATGGGGTCACCGCCAATTCCGATGGCTGTACTGATACCTAAACCTGCTTTCACCACTTGGTCAGCAGCTTCGTATGTGAGTGTACCACTCTTAGAAACGATACCGATGCGACCCGGTTTGAAAATAAAGCCTGGCATGATACCTACTTTAGCCTCACCTGCTGTAATAACACCCGGACAGTTAGGTCCGATCAAACGGGTATTTTTACCCAAAAGATAGTTTTTAACTTTCACCATATCCTGAACAGGAATACCTTCTGTGATACAAACAATCAGGCTAATTCCTGCATCGGTAGCTTCCATGATCGCATCTGCCGCGAAAGCAGGGGGAACGAAAATGATACTTACATCTGCACCTGCAATTTTAACTGCATCAGCTACGGTATTGAATACCGGACGATCCAAATGCGTTGATCCGCCTTTGCCCGGTGTTACACCGCCAACTACATTGGTACCATATTCAATCATTTGGGTAGCATGGAATGTACCTTCTGTTCCGGTAAAGCCCTGAACAATGATCTTCGAGTTTTTATTCACTAATACTGCCATGGTAATGGTTTCTTGTATTTGAAATTTGCGGCAAAAATAGGAGAAAATGAACGGATACCACCCAATGATCCAAACTTTGTTCAATAGATACCTCAGATCAGCGTCCGATGCTGAAAAATGAAGAGTATTCATAATTCAAACTCGCCCAGTAACTCTGCCAATCTGCTTTTTCATCCCCATTTAGTCTTTCCATATAAACCGCACTCACCATAAATGGACCTGAATATCTTTTCACAGTCACTGTTCCACGGTTATTCGTGCGGTATTCCTGCATCTGTGTCGCGCCATTTTTTTCTCGGTGCCAAGTCTTTACCAGCAAATTGGCCAATGGCTTCCCCTTGAATAATACCCTGAATTTCACAGTTGGTAGGTTATCGGAAGGTAACCTAGCAGGGCTGGCGTAGGGGTTTTCAAATGGAATTATATCGAGCGGAAGAGTTGTCGGCTCAGTACAAGCATCTGTTTTTATATCACCTACCTGGATAATGGTTTTTACAGAACGCTGATAGTATTCTTTACCCGGCCTTTGATTTTCATTATTTTTTTGCCGGAAATCAAGGGCTGTTTGTAATCCATCTTCTTTCAAATAATCATTGAATTTGTCGCCTTCCAACTCAATATGCGAATTGATACTGTTGAATACCACCATATGCGTGCCTTCGACTTGTAATGGCAACCTGATGGAATCTCCTTTTTGGATGGATAGTCTGTCAGCAATATCCACCATTGTTCCATTGGGGAGATAATGGGTGAGTCGTTTGATTTTTTCTTTATTACCAGTCCAATTTTCTCCTGTGAAATTTTCACCCACCTGAAAACGAATCAATGCGATGTCTCGGATGGTATAAAAATATTTATCAGGGGCCAGCCAAAACTCGTGAGCGGAGAGTAAAAAGGCTGCCATGAGAAACAAGAATGACAAAAACAGTTTTTTCATTACTGCAATGTACTTAAATGAAATCGGAATACAGCCGAGTACGGAAGACTAGTTAGATGGTTGAAAATAGATCATCTGAAGCATGGATTTATTGCCACTGTCCAAGGGACTCCTTCGGACAGTGGCAATTTATATTACTAAACCACTATAATTTATAGAACAACCTACTATCATTACCAACAGCACTGATTACTCTCAAGAAATAAGGACCTGTTTTTAACTCTACAGCCGGAATTTCAATAAAATTATTACCGCTGAGTAATCCTTTCTTGGTTTTCCATTTGATGGTGCCATAAATATCATAGATGCCAATCTCCACTTCAACACCCACTTTGACCCAGATCGTCGTTACAAAACGAGATATAACCGGATTGGGATTGATTTGGATGATTTTGATGCGCTGACTAATAGGTTCATTCACCGTACTGTCTTTTATTTCGAATACTTTACATACTTCACTACTACAACCCGCAGCCGTTTTTATTTTCAGACAAACTGTATATATACCTTTTTGGCGGTATTGTTTTTCCGGTGCAACTATATTCCCACCTAATTCAGTACCGTCACCAAATTTCCATTTGCGTTCAATGATACTGTCACCAGGAACAGCTGTTGAACCCACGCTATTGAATTTGATTTTTTTCTGCGCTAGTCTTTGATCAGAGAATGTTGCAACACATCGGTTATTCGGAGTTGTGTACGTGATGTTCTCACAATACCTGCTCTCACAACCTTTTGCTGTTTTAATAACCAAGCAAACATTGTACACCCCCGATTTACGATATTGATAAATAGGGTCTTTTCTATTGCCTGTTAAAGCGGCAGCGCTATCACCAAAATACCATGTTCTGCTGATGATACTATCACCCTGTGGTGCTACCGCGCCCAGACTATTAAATTGTATGGACTGTTCTTTCTTTGTATAACTAAATATGGCTTTACAATACAAAGGTGAATTCGCAATCGTAGGATCTTTAACAAGAATGGTACTGCAATACATAGCTTCACAACCCTTGGCAGATTTTATTTTCAAACAAACGGTGTAGGAGCCGGTGTCTTTAAACGTTTTTGAGACACTCATTTCATTCCCATCAATAGCCGTTCCATCACCCAAAATCCAGATGCGCTGTATGATGCTGTCGCCATTGGATGCCAAACTTCTGGCACTGTTAAATCTAAAACTGCGATTACCGTTTTTTTCAAACGTATACATGGCAGTACAAATAAGAGGTTCTTCAATTTCAATAGTAGTACAATACCTGCTTTCGCAACCTTTGGCGGTTTTTGTATACAGACATACTTGGTATTTACCGGATTTGCTGTATTGGTACACAAGTTCTTTAGCGCCACTTTCTATTATTTTGCCATCACCCAAAATCCAGCCATACTTTACAATACTATCATTGTTGATAAAACTGCTGGTGCTATTGAAGACTACTTTTTTTCCATCTATTCGGAAACTGAATTTAGCCTGACAGGTAAGCGTTGGTTTTACGATTGAGTCGCGTACAATGATGGTTGCACATACTTTGCTTTCGCAGCCCTTTTGCGTTTTAATGTATAGGCAAACATTATACACACCGGTGTCTTTAAATTCTTTTAGCGGACTAATTTCTCTTCCCTCAAGTATGCTGCCATCACCGAAAATCCATTTTCTAAGAAGGATACTATCGCCGGTAGGTACTGTACTATTCTTTGAACTGAATCGAAATGTTTTTCCCTGAAGTTTTTCATATGTCAATACTGCTTTGCAATTCGCTGGTGGAATGCTACTACCAGGTGTACAGAGTATAAAATTACTTTCTGCGTAGTTGCTGGTGTTATTGATATTGGGATGATTGATGAGTAGTTGCCCATCACAATTCTCTGTACTCACTTTTATTTTCGTAATAGTACTGTTACATCGAATCGTATCTATATAAAAACCATTTGGATTGGTTTTTACTGTTTTGACTATATAACAAGCGGCAGACACACTACTGCTATCGATTCTAATAGTGATTACTTTGTTGCCAGCAGGTTGACCATTGCTGTATTTTACGGTACCTTTTACTATAATGGTATTCGCAAAACTGCCCAGCGGAAGTAATAAAAGCATGAGACGGCAGATCAATCGAATGACGTTTTCCATAGGTTTAGTTTTTTGATCTCTTTAACAGATACCATCTTTTTCAATACCGCAGTCCAGACCTAATATTTTTTTAATAGCGCTACTATTCTAAGTCAAAAATCTCTGCCTTATCTCTGGTTACTTCAATTCTCTGCGGTAAATAAAACATAGTTTACTGCAGAGAGCATGCAAAAGGAGTGTTTACGCAGCGGCATTTATTAATCGGGAACTTTTTTGGGGTAATTGGGAGAAAAATCAGGCATCCGACATCCCACATCATAAAATCCCCCCAAACCCCTACTTTTGCGGCAGAAATAAACCTTATTATGGCAACTACATCAGACATCAGCCGTGGCATGATTTTAAAGCTAGACGGCAGCTTATATTCAGTGGTAGAATTTGGTGAGAACAAAACAGCCCGTGCAGCAGCAAAGGTTTGGGCCAAGCTGAAAGGGGTGGATAACAAACGTTCTATTGAAAAAACCTGGAACAGTGGAGAAAACATTTTCCCAGTGCGTGTGGAGAAAAAAGCTTTTCAGTTCTTGTACAAGGACGAAAGTGGTTTTAACCTGATGAATAATGAGACATTCGAGCAGATTGCGCTGGCGGAAGAAATGATTGACGCTCCTCAGTTTCTGAAAGATGGTTCAGAAGTGTTTGTTTATATCAATACCGAAACGGATCAGCCTATTGGTGCTGAATTACCTGAAAAGATTGTTTTGAAAATCACTTATTGTGAGCCCGGTTTAAGAGGAGATACGGCTACCCGTGCCCTGAAAGCCGCTACTGTGGAAACGGGTGCTACCGTAATGGTACCCTTGTTTGTGGAAGATGGCGAACTGATCCGCGTAAACACCAAGACTGGTGATTATGTGGAACGTGTTAAAGAATAATTTAATTCGTTAATGATAGAAAAGGCACTTTTGGGTGCCTTTTTTAGTTATAAGTACAGTTGATAGTTGATAGTTGACAGTTGACAGAAAGAAGGATATTGTATTCCTGTCAACTGTCAACTATCAACTGTTAACCATCAAGTGTCAACCTCAAAAAAGAATATCCCAAAATCAAAGAAATCCCCTGTTTTTATCAAAAAAAAGCTATTTTGCCCCTCGATTTGACCTAAACTAACCGATTTTACCCCAAAAATTGCCATTATGGATTTAAAGCAAATTCACGAGTTGATCAAGATCATCAATAAGAGTAATATTGGTGAAATCAGTATAGAAGATAAAGATGGTAAGGTAACCATCAAGCAGAAAGAAGAGCCTGCAGTAACAGTAGCTGCTGCTCCTGCGCAGGTTTTCCATACGGCTCCTGCTCCTGCTCCTGCCACAGCCCCAGCACCCGCTGCTGCAGCCCCCGCGGCACCTGCTGCTCCGGCTCCTAAGTCAGACAACCTGATCACGATCAAAAGTCCTATGATTGGAACTTTTTATCGCAGAGCTTCTCCGGATAAGCCTGTTCTTGCGGATGTAGGTGCAGAAATCGCACCCGGAAAAGTGGTTTGTATCATTGAAGCTATGAAGCTGTTCAATGAGATTGAAAGTGAGATCAGCGGTACCATCGTTAAAGTATTGGTGGATGACGCAAGTCCGGTGGAATATGACCAGCCACTGTTTTTAGTAGAGCCGAAATAAATAATTTGAAAATGAGGTAATTTGTCCCGCATTTTTTGCGGGATGAAAATAGGATATCCTGTTTTCAAATTTTCGAATTATCCATTAATACTTTCATTTTCAAATTTTCAAATTTTCAAATTACCTCAATGTTCAAGAAAATATTGATAGCCAATAGGGGAGAGATTGCTCTTAGAGTCATTCGTACCTGTCGTGAGATGGGAATCAAAACAGTGGCTGTATATTCTACTGCAGATAAAGATAGTTTGCATGTAAAATTTGCTGATGAAGCTGTTTGTATCGGAAAACCCCATGGAGTTGATTCTTATTTGAATATCCCTCATATTATGGCTGCGGCTGAAATCACCAATGCCGATGCCATTCACCCGGGTTATGGTTTTCTGGCTGAAAATGCCCGCTTTTCTCAGATCTGTGCGGATCATGGTATCAAATTCATCGGTCCTACTCCTGAGATGATCAATAAAATGGGAGATAAGATCACTGCGAAAGAAACCATGATCAAAGCCGGTGTACCTGTTGTACCCGGTGGAGAAGGCTTGTTGGACAGTGTGGAAGAAGCCAAGAAATTGGCCAAAGAAATAGGCTACCCCGTTATCCTGAAAGCAACTGCCGGTGGTGGTGGTAAAGGAATGCGTGTGGTGAATGAAGAAAGTGAATTGGAAAGAGCGTATACCACTGCTCGTACTGAAGCTGCTGCTGCATTTAAAAACGATGGTGTGTACATGGAGAAATTCGTGGAAGAACCTCGTCACATTGAAATACAGGTAGCAGGTGATCAATATGGTACTGTTTGCCATATGAGTGAGCGCGACTGTTCTATTCAACGTCGCCACCAAAAACTGGTGGAAGAATCTCCTTCTCCATTCATGACGCCTGAGCTTCGCAAAAAAATGGGAGAAGCTGCTTGTAAGGCTGCTGCTGCCATTAATTATGAAAGCGTAGGGACCATAGAATTTCTGGTAGATAAACATCGCAACTTCTACTTCATGGAAATGAATACCCGTATTCAGGTAGAACATTGCGTAACGGAAGAAGTGATCAATTTTGATCTGATCAAAGAACAGATCAAAATTGCCATGGGTGAAAAGATCAGTGGAAGAAACTATGAACCACAAATGCATGCGATTGAATGTCGTATCAATGCAGAGGATCCATACAATGATTTCAGACCTTCACCGGGTAAGATCACAGTATTGCATACACCGGGTGGACATGGTGTTCGTGTAGACAGTCATGTGTATGCCGGTTATGTGATTCCTCCTTATTATGATTCCATGATCGGTAAACTGATCACCATCGCACAAACTCGTGAAGAAGCCATTGATACCATGTATCGTGCGCTGAGTGAGTATGTGATTGAAGGGGTGAAAACAACCATTCCATTCCATTTGCAACTGATGCAAAATGAAGATTTCAGGAAAGGTAATTTTACTACGAAATTCCTAGAGACCTTCAAAATGAAATAATGACCTTTCTTGGTCAAATGTTAAAGCCCCTACAATTTTGTAGGGGCTTTATTATTTTACGGAATATGGCTATTCATTTTTGGGGATTCTGCGTCTAAACTATTGATACTTTAAATCACTTATATGAAACCTTATCTTCTAGTATATCTGATGCTATGCTTTAGCTGTTCTTCTTTTTCACCCAAAGAGGATCCACCCCAAAAAAATCTCAAACCTGAAAATTATGTATGGCAGAAAATATTTGATAGTGCAGCATGGAGAAAGAGTTATAATTACCAACTCTTTAGTCGGAATGATACGCTATGGACATTTCATCCTGACGCAAACTGGTATTCTATTGATGATGGTCATCATTGGATGCCATCTTCGTTACCCAATGTCATTAATAATCATGCTTTTTTAGATTATGTTTTGTTCAAGGGGGCTATATATGGATTGGGGAATTTCGCGGGTAATATTGAAAGGTATATCTATAAGCCGACTATTTATCGGACTACGAATATGCGTACATGGGAAACACTAGCTGAAGGATCTAATTTGCCCAACCGTTTTTTTTATCATCCTTTTGTTTTTAAGGATAAACTATGGATCATAGGCGGAGAAGACCAACAGCAACAATATGCAGATATCTGGAATAGCGATGATGGTATTCATTGGGTCAAACAAAAAGATCAACTTGATTTTGGTAAAAGAAGCAATAGTTTGATTGTTCAGTTACACAATAAATTGTTTTTGCTGAACAATGATGTGTGGAGTTCTGTAGATGGCATTCATTGGACAAAAGAAACAGATGAGATCGTAAAAGGTGAACAAATCTTTGGATATGCTGCAGTTGTGTATGATGATAAAATATGGTTACTGGGTTGTAATAGAAACGGACAGTTTTCAAGTCAGGTATTGGTGAGTAGTGATGGCAAAGATTGGCAAGGAATGAATGCACCTTGGTCTCCCAGAGGTGGTATTGCAGCCACTGTACATCATAACAGAATATTTATGACAGGTGGAAAGTATGGAGGTACACCTGATCATACCGAATTTGTTTATAGCAATGATCTTTGGACTTTTAGTAAAGAATTAAAAAAAGATAATTAACTATATTCGAGAAAAAACATGCGCCACTTTTTTCTTTATCTGGTTGTAATTTTTTTGTTTGGTACCGGATGTCTAAATAGGGCACCTATTCATCCTCATGAAGGCTATGTCCAAGTAAAAGGAGGACGAGTATGGTATCGCGTATTTGGTGAAGGCAAAGGCACTCCCATCATGATGTTACATGGAGGTCCGGGTGGAACCAGCAGATCATTTTATCAGTTTGAAGCAATCGGAAAAGATCGTCCCATCATTATTTTTGACCAACTGGGTGGAGGCAGATCAGATTATCATACTGATTCAACATTGTTAACTGTTGATAATTTTGTTGAACAGGTGGAAGCGGTACGAAAGGAGTTGGGGCTTACTTCTTTCTACTTACATGGGCATTCCTGGGGAACGGCGTTGGCATTGGAGTATTATCTCAAGTATCCTCAAGCTGTAAAAGCGATCTCTTTTAATAGTCCATATTTCAGTACAAAAGTTTGGAAAGCAGATGCTGATACTTTGATAGCTTCTTTACCGGATTCTATTCAACAATACATTAAGGCAGGAGAACAAACCCATACATTCGACTCGCCTGAATACCAACGAGCCAATACATTTTTTGCAAAGAATTTTGGCTTAAGAACTGAGCGGAAAAAAAGTGAACTCGATACTGCTGAAGCCAAGAGTAATAAATTCATTTATCGCTATATGTGGGGACCTACTGAGTTTACTGCTACAGGTTCTTTACTGAATTATGATCGTATCGAAAGTTTGCAAACGATAAAAGTGCCTGTACTTTTTATTACAGGCGAATTTGATGAAGCCAGACCCCAAACGGTCCAGCGCTTCCAGCAAATGATACCGGGAGCAAAGTTTGCTGTGATACCCAACGCCGGTCATTCAACGATGCATGATAATAAAGAAGAGAATATTAAAGTGCTGAAAGCATTTCTTGATCAACTGAAATAAAATTAGCCACAGATTCACAGATTAAATTGAATGGTAATCTGTGCATCTGTGGCTAAAATCAATGAGGTAATAATTATCTACCACCACCTCTACCGCCACCCGGACGAGTAGCAAAAATATCCATTACTTTTTTAATTTGCTCTTCAGGGATACCAGCCTTTGCCATTCTTTTTGCTCTAATCTCGCTCCACTCTTTCATTTTTGCTTGTCTGTCTTCCGGACTCATGTCTCTCAGATTTGCGCCAGCCATGATATTACGATCCATCATAATGGCAATAACCGAGTCTGTATGAACAGGTGAAAGTCCAGCAGGCTCAAGTCGCTGTTTCATCATGGCGATTCTTTCTTCAGGTGTCATTTGTGGTCCGCCACCACCTTGTGCCATTGCAGCAGAGCTGATCAGTACAACGGCTAATAATCCGATTAATTTTTTCATGTTTTTGAGTTTAGTTTTTATTAGACAGAAAGTTATCATTTAGGTTTATTCAGCAAAAGAGGTTTTCGGTGAATGGTGATTAGGTAGTGGTGAATGGGGCGATGGTAGTCCATGGTCGATGGTCCATAGTCCATTGCAAGAAATGAAGTCAATGTCATCTTCCTACTATGGACTATCGACTATGGACCATGGACTAAAAAAAGCCCCACGCCGGGAACGGCACAGGGCTATGATTGCTCAAGTCAAAAAGAAAACGTTTATCTTAAAAATAACATTTCACGATACTTAGGCAGTGTCCATTTTTCATCATCAACGAGGTGTTCCAGTTTGTCAACATGGTAACGGATCTCATCGAAATAGGTAGACTTAATAGATTCGTATGCGATGGCTTTCTCACGTGAGTGCTCAATATTGTTGGCTACTTTACGCGCTTCTACCATGGCATTTACTTTATCGTGAATCACCTGAATATGTTCGCTTACTTCTTTCAGGATATTCAGTTGGCTCTTGTAAGCAGATTCGGCTAGTCCTGCAGATTTTAATCCATTGATATTGGTCAATAATTCATTCTGATAAGAAATAGCCGCCGGAATAATATGGTTGATTGCTAAATCACCCATCACTCTTGCTTCGATCTGTACTTTCTTGATGTATTTCTCCAGTTCAATCTCATGACGTGCTTCTAATTCAACATGGGTATATACACCATTGTTTTCAAACAGTTTCTTGGCTTTGTCAGTTACAAAAGCATCCAGGGCTACCGGAGTTGTTTTCAGATTTGGTAAACCTCTGCGCTCTGCTTCTTTATGCCATTCTTCACTATAGCCATCACCTTCAAACAATACATTTTTGCTTTCTACAATGTAACGCTGAATCACTTGCATGATTGCGATTTCTTTTTTGTCACCTTTTTCAATGATTGCATCCACATCTGCCTTGAATTTCTTCAAAGTATCTGCCATGATGGTATTCAATACAGTCATGGAGATAGCACAGTTTGCAGAAGAACCTACTGCGCGGAATTCAAATTTATTACCGGTAAAAGCAAATGGAGAAGTTCTGTTACGATCGGTATTATCCAGCAATAACTCAGGGATGCTGCGATGTAAATCAAGTTTCAGGATCGCTTCATCTTGTTCATCGAACTTGGTGCTAACACGGGTTTCGATATCCGATAAAACCTTCGCTAGGTATTGTCCAACGAATACTGATATGATAGCAGGAGGAGCTTCGTTGGCACCCAGACGATGATCGTTAGGAGCAGAAGCAATGGCTGCGCGCATGATATCAGCATAGTCATGAACCGCTTTGATCGTATTCACGAAGAAAGTCAGGAACATGAGATTGGTCTTCGGTGTTTTACCTGGAGCTAACAAGTTCACACCTGTATCCGTAGCCATACTCCAGTTATTGTGTTTACCACTACCGTTGATACCTGCGAATGGTTTTTCATGCAACAATACTACCAGCTTATGGCGCTTGGCAACACGTATCATGACATCCATCAATAAAGTATTGTGGTCAACTGCGATGTTTACTTCTTCGAAAATAGGAGCACACTCAAACTGAGCAGGCGCTACTTCATTGTGACGAGTACGCAAAGGAATCCCCAGTTTATAAGATTCTTGCTCGAAGTCACGCATAAATGCATACACTCGCTCAGGGATAGATCCAAAATAATGGTCTTCCAATTGCTGTCCTTTTGCAGGAGCAGCACCAAAAACGGTACGTCCGCACTGGATTAAATCCGGGCGGGCAGTAGCCAATGCTTCATCTATCACAAAATATTCTTGTTCCCAACCGAGGGTAGGGGTTACTTTGGTAACATTCTTGTCAAAATAATGACAAACCTCAACAGCAGATTTATTCAAAGCCTCAATTGCTTTCAACAAAGGCGCTTTATAGTCGAGTGATTCTCCTGTGTATGCAACAAATATGGTAGGGATACATAAAGTTTTACCCTGTCCGATTTCGATGATGAATGCAGGTGAAGATGGATCCCATGCTGTATAACCACGAGCTTCAAAAGTAGCGCGTAATCCACCGCTCGGAAATGAAGAAGCATCGGGTTCTTGTTGGATCAATGCAGCACCATCAAATTCTTCGATAGCGGTACCATCTCCTTTGAGGGTGAAGAACGAATCATGCTTTTCAGCAGTGGTTCCGGTTAAGGGTTGAAACCAGTGGGTATAGTGTGTAACGCCTTTACTTTCAGCCCAGGCACGAATGCCATTGGCAATTTGGTTGGCTACATTACGATCAATTTTTTTGCCGCCGCGGATGCTGGTGATCAAACTTTTGTAGGCTTCATCACTTAAGTATTCACGAGCTGTTTTCAGGGTAAATACATTGGTTCCGAATATTCCTGTGATTTTGGCACTGGCCGGAACGGCTGTTTCAGTGTTGTTGATGTTACTGATTGCGTCGAAGCGTAAAGACATAGGGTTGTTTTTTTTGGCTGCGTAAAATTAGGCGTAAAAAACAATAAAATATCATTTTATATAAGCTAGGACATTAAAAAACGGACCTTTTGTGGAAAAAAATTAATATATATTTTATTTTAATTTGTATGACACTTAGAAAATTTTACCCATAAATATCTGACTATTAGCTTGTTAAGCTGGGTGTAAGAATATTTTTCTATTTATGTAATCTTTTGAGCAGTTTCGCAACCTATATCAAAACCGAAAAAATGAAAAAACTTGTATTAATCGCAATGATCGCTTTAGTGAGCTCGGCTTTTACGATCATAACAGAGGATTGGAAAAAAGTAAGTGTAATGGATAAGGTAACTGTAGAAATGCCTGCTGAACCCATTGAAGTCAATACAAATGGCGGTCCACAGAAAGTAAAAAGATGTACGGTAGCTGATTCAACGGAAATGGCCACCATCTTACTGGATTTCACTGCATTTGGTATGACTGAAGAACAGATTGAAGGCTTGAAAGATACCGAAGATTTTAAAGAGCAATTGAAAATGGGTATGACCCAGAGTGGAGGAGAAATTTTGAGTGAATCAGAGGGAAAGTACAAAGACAAGTACCTGTATTATCAGTTTGAAATCAAGACTGTAAAAGATGGTAAAACTTCAGTTTCTACCAATCGAATGGTTTTCTACAAAGCCTATGCGATTACTTTAGGATACAAAGCGGGCAAGAATGGTGAGAACAAAGAGCTGCGCGACAAATACTTCAATTCTTTGGCAATAGCTGAGTAGAAGGTATGGCTAATGGTCCATAGTCCATGGTCCATAGCTTATTGTCTAGAGTGAAAAGAGGTTGTATCAAACTTTTGATATAGCCTCTTTTTTTTTATAGATTGGAAACCATAGTCCATAGTCAATAGTCCAAGGTGCATCCACCATAATCCCTAATCCAAATCTCAAAGTGGTTACTTTTTTTGAGCCACTTTCTATCTTTTACTATGGACCATGGACCATCGACCATAAGCTATGAACCATAAGCCATCAAATTGTAACTAATTTTCAACTGCATCGTTCCACCTTAAAAACACCTGATTATGAAAAAAATATGGATTATTGCTTTACTGATGATCAGTATAGGCGCTTCGTCTCAATGGAATTGGAAGCGTATTGATGGAAATGGGATTCTTAAAAAGGAAACCAGAAAAATGCAACCTTTTACGGGTATCAGTTCCTCCGGTTCATGGGATGTGATGGTAGCTTATGGTAACAGTACCGATATAGAAGTGGAAGGTGACGAGAATTTGCTGGAACATATTGAAACCGTGGTCGAGAATGGTAAATTATATATCCGTGCGAAAAAGTATGGTAATATCCGTTCAAAAAATAAGATCACCGTTTATGTGACCGCCACCAAACTTCAGCATCTTTCTCTTTCAGGAAGTGGTGATATCATTGGCCGAGGTGAATTTATGAATGAAGGCACTACCAATGTCATGGTATCAGGTTCAGGAAATATTCGATTTGAATTCGATCGATTCAATGAAATTGATGCTTCAGTATCAGGAAGTGGCGGTATCAAAATGAAAGGTACTGCCAAAGAAATTGAAGCCCGTATCAGCGGTAGCGGCAACATCGACTGTAAAGAGGTTATCGCTGATGATGCCAGTGCACGTATCAGTGGTAGTGGGAATATAAAAGTTTATGCCAACACATCTATCGATGTTCATATCTCCGGCAGCGGCAACGTACACTACTCCGGCAACGCCCAAAACATTCGTACACATAAGAATGGTAGTGGAAGAATTGTGAAGGGCTGAGAGGTGAAAAGTGAGAGGTGAAAGGTGAAAAGTGAAAGGGGGAAAGATAACTCGGTCTGATCTAAATGGGCAGTGTTCAATTTGTCCTACCATAAGCCATGGGCTATGGACTATGAACCATAAGCCAACCAACCTTTCACTTTTCACCTTTGACTTTCTTACTTACCTTCGCAGCATCATGGAAATTACCGTTCAAACCGCCGAAAAACTGCGTCTTACAGCAGAAGAATTCGAACTCATCAAGCAAAAACTAGGCAGAACTCCCAACTTTACTGAGCTATGTGCTTTTAGTGGTATGTGGAGTGAACACTGTAGTTATAAAAACTCCATTAAGTGGTTAAAAACCCTTCCCCGTGATGGTGGCAGAATGCTGGTAGCAGCAGGGGAAGAGAATGCCGGATTGATGGATATGGGTAATGGTTTTGGTGTGGTCTTTAAAATTGAAAGTCATAATCACCCCAGCGCTATTGAACCCTTCCAGGGGGCAGCTACCGGAGTAGGTGGTATCCAAAGAGATATTTTTACGATGGGGGCAAGACCCATTGCATCATTGAATAGTCTTCGCTTTGGAAATTTAAAAGATAAAAAGACACAACGTTTGTTGAGTGGTGTGGTACACGGTATTGGTCACTATGGTAATTGCTTTGGTGTACCCACGGTAGGGGGCGAAGTTTATTTTGAAGATTGTTATCATACCAACCCATTGGTGAATGCCATGAGTGTAGGTATCATGAAGGCAGGTGATATGATTAGTGCCACTGCCGCTGGTATTGGTAACCCTGTTTTCTTTGTAGGAAGTGCAACCGGTAAAGATGGTATTGGTGGTGCGTCTTTTGCATCTGCTGATATCACTGCGGAAAGTGCGGAAGAACTACCTGCAGTTCAAGTGGGAGATCCATTTCAAGAAAAGAAACTCTTAGAAGCTTGTTTGGAATTGATCGATACAGGTGCTGTTGTAGGTATGCAAGACATGGGTGCAGCAGGTATCATTTGTTCTACTGCTGAAATGAGTGCGAAAGGTGGAGTAGGGATGCGTATCGATCTGGAAAAAGTACCTACCCGTCAACAAAATATGAAAGCTTGGGAACTGTTACTAAGTGAAAGCCAAGAACGCATGTTGATCGTTGTTGAAAAAGGTAAAGAGGAAGCAGTGTTGAAAGTATTTGAGAAGTGGGATCTTTCAGCCAGTAATATCGGAGAAGTAACCGGTGACGGCTTATTGAAATTCTATATGCATGGAGAACTGGAAGCAGAAATTCCGGCACATGAACTCGTATTGGGTGGCGGAGCTCCGCAGTATACACGTGAATACCGTGAACCCAAATATTTTGAAAAGATCAATGCATTTGACATCAATAGTATTGCAGATGTAACAGATCTGAAATCTGTTGCAGAACAATTGGTTCAAATTCCCAATATTGCTTCAAAGCGTTGGGTATACACGCAATATGATAGCATGGTGGGAGCTGCGAATACTTCTACCAACTCACCTAGTGATGCAACTGTAGTATTGGCAAAGGGAACCGGAAAAGGATTAGCAGTAACGGTTGATTGTAATAGTCGCTATGTGTTTGCTGATCCATACAAAGGTGGAATGATTGCTGTTGCAGAAGCAGCCCGAAATATTGTTTGCAGTGGCGGGGAACCCATCGGTGTTACCAACTGTCTCAACTTTGGTAATCCTTATGATCCTGAAGTGTATTATCAATTCGTGAAAGCCGTTACTGGAATGGGCGATGCTTGTAGAAAATTCAATACCCCTGTAACAGGAGGTAATGTGAGTTTCTACAACCAGAATCCGGATGGACCTGTATATCCAACACCAACCATTGGTATGGTGGGTATCGTAGATGACGTACATGCGAAGATGACCCTTGATTTTAAAAATGAAGGAGATGTGATCATACTGATAGGTACACAACAAAATGATATTGCTTCTTCAGAGTACTTACATAAACTCAAAAAAGTAGAATTTTCACCAGCCCCTCATTTTGAACTGGATGAAGAATATACAGTTCAACAACTGATTGCATCATTGATCAAAGAAAAGAAAATCAATAGTGCACATGATATCAGTGAAGGTGGATTAGCCATCACTTTATTGGAAAGTGGTTTCCATCGTAACCTAGGATTTGCAGTACAAGCCAATAGCGCTATTCGTAAAGATGCTTTCTGGTTTGGAGAAGCGCAAAGTCGTGTAGTGGTGAGTTGTTCCGCCGACCAATTAAATAATATTGAAGCCGCAGCACAGAAAGCAGGTATCGCTGTTACCGTTTTAGGTACCGTTACTTCAGGCAATATTGAAGTGAATGGTGAATCTTGGGGTAATATTGAGACCTGGAAGAATTTGTATGATACTGCTATTGAAAAACTGATCAAGTAAACATGTCGGAAAACCCTTCCTATATCATTGTCACCGGTGCTGCCGGATTTATCGGTTCTCGCATGGTGAGATACCTGAATGAGCTGGGATATCGGGATTTAATATTGGTGGATGATTTCGGAATAGAGGCCAAAAGAAAAAACTGGGAAAAAACAGCATATGCACATATCGTTGAGCGATACAATCTCATAGACTGGCTGGAACTCCATCAACCCAAAATTGAATGTATCATTCACCTTGGTGCCAGAACAGATACAACGGAGTTTGATTATAGTATTCATGAAACACTCAATGTTGAATATTCAAAAGCTGTTTGGAAGTACTGTACGCTTCATCAAATACCATTGATCTACGCATCTTCTGCAGCAACTTATGGAGATGGTGCTTTTGGATACAATGATGATCATGAAGTCGTATCAAAACTGCAACCACTCAATCCCTATGGTATCAGTAAAAATGAATTTGATAAATGGGCTTTAGCACAAAATGAACATCCGCCTTTTTGGGCCGGACTCAAATTCTTCAATGTGTATGGTCCTGATGAATACCATAAAGGAAGAATGGCCAGTGTGATATGGCATGCATTTAATCAGATTCAAAAGGAGGGTTACGTAAAACTGTTCAAAAGCCATCGTCCTGATTTTAAAGACGGAGAACAACTCCGTGATTTTATTTATGTCAAAGATGTAGTGAGCGTCATTGAATGGATGAGACAGTCCATAGTCCATGGTCCATGGTCTATGGACTATAACGGTTTGTATAATTTAGGTACCGGTCAAGCCAGAACATTTATTGACTTGGTAAAAGCCACATTCGCGGGTTTGGATCGTGAACTGAATATTCATTTTATTGATATGCCGGAAGATATTCGCGATAAGTATCAGTATTTTACGGAAGCCAATATGCAAAAACTGCGCAATGCAGGTTATACGGCACCCTTCACTTCGCTTGAAGCAGGCGTTAACGATTATGTCAGGAACTATCTCAGAACTTTGGGGTAAATTTGGAGAGAGAGTTAATAGTCCATGGTACGTTTATAATTGTATATATCTATACTATGAACTATGGTCTATGGGCCATGGACTATCAATCATCACCCAAAAGCAATCGTCATGAACAAAAAATTAGCCATCATTGGTGGAGGTAATCTAGGTGCAGCTATGGCTGAAGGTTTAATCAACAGTGGATTTATCCTACCTGAACATCTTATTGTTACCAAGCGAAATATTGAATCACTAAAGCCACTTGAAGAAAAAGGAGTCATCATTAGTGATGATAATACTGCCGCAGTGAAGTATGCAGATTGTATCATACTGGCTGTGAAACCTTTTCAAATCAAAGAAGTATTAACACAACTCAAACCCTCGTTGAATGAAAAACGGCATGTGCTGGTGAGCGTTGTAACAGGTGTATGGATCAAAGATATTCGCGAGATTGTTGGTAATCAAATTGCTTTATTTCGTGTGATGCCCAATACAGCCATTGCCATTCAACAAAGTATGACCTGTATCTGTGCATCTGAAGCAGATCAAGATCAACTCTTGTATGTTACTTCTTTGTTTAATCAGCTTGGAAAGACTGTCAATATCGACGAGAAATTAATGGATGCAGCAACAGTACTAGGAGCATGTGGCACTGCGTATGCAATGCGTTATATTCGAGCAAATATCCAAGGAGGTATTGAAATTGGTTTTAGTGCGTCGGTAGCTTCTTTGATAGCAGCACAAACAGTAAAAGGAGCAGCAGAATTATTATTGACAAAAAATACACACCCGGAACAGGAAATAGATAAAGTAACAACACCCAAAGGCTGCACCATTGCAGGCCTCAATGAAATGGAACACCAAGGATTTAGTTCTTCGCTGATCAAAGGAATTGTTACGAGCTATAAGAAGATTGTGCAGGATATGTAGAAGAATAGCTAATGGCTGATGGTCCATAGCTTATGGTAGAACCATGAACAATAACCCATTCGCCATTAGCTATCACCTTCTTATCGCTTTAAACTTGCAGCTTGTTACTTGCTTGAAGCTTGATGCTTGAAGCTTGTAGCTTCAAGTTTACATTCTCTCTTTCAAAAATGCTACAGCTTTTGCATGTGCATCTGCTGCTGCTTCTTGATTAAATACAGGGTTACTTGGATTGGCAAAACCATGTCCTGCATCATATTTATTCGCGAACAATTTTTTACCTGCTGCTTGCATATCAGCTTCAAATTTATTCACCACTTCAGGTGAAGGACTACGGTCTTTATTGCCAAAGAAACCGATGACATCACAGTTCAATGTTTTGAGTTTCTCAACATTGTTTTCAGGTTTTCCATAAAACATCACACAACCTGCTGCTTGTTTACCCGCCAACAATGTACTTTGTAAACTCCACATGCCACCAAAGCACCAACCTACAGTGTAGATTTTGGCATCAGTTCCTGCATAAGCAATTGCGCCTTTAATGATACTCTCAAGTCTATCAGTTTTGACAGACTGAATCAATTTCATAGCACTATCAGCTGTGGCAGCAATTTTGCCATCATATAAATCCAAGGCAATGACATTCACATCTTCTAGGTCATTGTAATAGGTTTCACTTTCTTTTTTAATGTAATCATTCAATCCCCACCATTCCTGAATCACAAATAACCATTTGTTACTTTTTTTCTTACTCCGAATTTCATAACCCATGGCATTGGTTCCATCTGCTGCTTTGAATGTGACAGGCTTGCCTAATGGATCAGCAGCAACATATGGAATCGGGTTATCATGCATCATGGCAAATGAAGTAGTAGATGCTTCAGCTTTGAATTGATCCATGATTTCAGTGGTAAAACAGCTCACATAACATTCCGGTGTTAATGGCTGAGGAACAGGTGTTTTGTAACTATAGCTGAGAAATGCAGCAGTACAAAATGCAGCGAATGTCAGCGCAACGAGTTTTTTCATAGCAAATTTTTTTTTGATAAAGATGTTCACGTCAAGTTAACACATTCTAGAGCCGGTGGTTCAAAATAAAGCCGCTGTTTTTTTTATCCGTCTTTTTACTGTACGTTTGTACGACCTCTGAATTTTATTACACCGTTCATTTACAAGGTCAAATTGTTTTTTCCGTTATCTGCTTGTATTTCAATACAATAGGTATCGGTTTTTTATTGTTTCATGAACCCTGATCAGTGCTGTTGACCGATTTGTCGGACTCCGTCGCAGTTCTTTATGCAATAAAAAATGTAAGAACGGATAGGTTTTAAACGAATAAACAATACGATAAACATGGCCAAGTACATTTTTGTTACAGGAGGTGTAACAAGTAGTTTAGGAAAAGGGATCATTGCGGCTTCTCTCGCCAAATTATTACAGGCAAGAGGATTAAGGGCTACTATCCAAAAATTCGACCCTTATATCAACGTTGATCCCGGTACATTGAATCCCTATGAACATGGGGAATGTTATGTAACAGAAGATGGTGCAGAAACAGATCTGGATCTTGGTCACTATGAGCGTTTTTTAAATATTTATACCTCTCAAGCCAATAATGTTACAACCGGTCGTATTTATCAAACGGTGATCAATAAAGAAAGAGCAGGGGAGTTTTTAGGAAAGACCGTTCAGGTGGTTCCGCATATCACTGATGAGATTAAAAGAAGAATGTTATTATTAGGGGAAGACAATACATACGATATCATCATTACAGAAATTGGTGGTACCGTAGGTGATATTGAGAGTCTTCCTTTTATTGAAGCCGTACGTCAATTGCAATGGGAGTTGCCTGAAGAAGATGTAATGGTGGTACACCTTACATTGATTCCTTATTTGCGTGCTGCAAAAGAATTGAAAACAAAGCCTACACAACACAGTGTAAAAATGCTGAGTGAAACAGGCGTTCATCCGGATATTATTGTTTGCAGAACTGAAGAGCCGTTGAATAATGATATCAAACGCAAAATCGCATTGTTCTGTAATGTAAAACCGGAAGCAGTGATCGAGGCAATGGATGCATCTACTATTTATGAAGTACCCTTATTAATGTTGCGTGAGAAACTGGATCTGATCTGTTTGAAAAAATTAAATATCTCACAATACAGTGAGCCCAATCTCGATAAATGGAAAGGCTTTCTCGATAAACTAAAGTATCCAAAGAGCAAAGTTACTGTCGGACTCATCGGTAAATACATTGAGTTACAGGATGCCTACAAATCGATCCTCGAAAGTTTTGTACATGCAGGTGCTATGAATGAAGTAAAAGTACAGGTAGTGAATGTGCATAGTGAATACATTACACAAGAGAATGTGGCAGAAAAGCTTGAAGGGTTGGATGGATTGCTGGTAGCACCTGGTTTCGGTCATCGTGGTATTGAAGGAAAAATCATTGCAGTACAATATGCCAGAGAAAAAGGATTGCCATTCTTTGGTATTTGTTTGGGTATGCAGATGGCCGTGATAGAGTTTGCCAGAAATATCTTAGGTCTGAAAAATGCACACTCTATGGAAATGGACACTTCTACCGATCATGCGGTGATCAATATGATGGAAGAGCAAAAGAAAATCAAGATGATGGGTGGTACCATGCGATTGGGGGCTTATCCTTGCGAAATCAAAGAGGGAAGTTTAGCGCATACTATTTATGGACAAACAAACATTTCAGAGAGACATCGCCATCGCTATGAATTCAACAATGATTATTTTGATCAGTTTGAGTCGAATGGAATGATAGCCAGTGGACGTAATCCTGAAACCGGACTGGTGGAAATTATGGAGATTCCTTCACATTCATTTTTTATCGGTGTTCAGTATCATCCGGAATTAAAAAGTACGGTAGAAAATCCGGCTCCGCTGTTTGTACATTTCATTGGGGCAGCTAAAAAATATAATGAGCAGCGTAGTCAAAGTAAAAAGCCAAGTCTGCAAGGCGAAAAATAATTATCGTAATAATATCAACATACATCTATTTCGGCCCCGATCTATGTCGGGGCTTTTTGTAATCCTATCTCCTTCTTTTCGCCGGACTAAAGTCCGGCACTATTTAAACTTGTGTATTGGCTTTTGAAACTTGCTTGTTTCTTGTCCCTTATTTCTTGTTTCTTATTTTTTACTCTTCTTGTTTCATCATCATATCTCTTTTCAAATCTGTCCATGTATCATTCAAAGACTGATTATTTTCTTTTTTCCAAACATTGATCTGTTCTTTCATTTTTTCTTTTCTTTCAGATGCTGATGCTTCAAAAAATTGCTGAACAAACTGACCGTCTTGTTCAAAAGCTGTTTGGTTGAATTGTTCTTTTAAAGCCAATTCTCTTTTATGATTGTTTTGTGTAAGCGTTGTTTCCAACTCTTCACGTAGCCTTACTTTTTCATCATAACTGCCATTGGGTAATAATATCTTGGCAATTACCGGCATCAGTTCTATCAACATTAATAGGGCTACCAGTAAATAGTATCGAATGGCTACAGCGGTATTGTTACTGACCAGATTATTCAGTGCTTCAATTCTTGTAATAAAACCATTGTTAAGCAGTGCTTCGAAATTCGTTTGCTCTTTTTGGATATTGTTTTCAATAACCAATAGAGAACTGTCAATAGAAGCCAGCTGTGGTTTAAATTGATTCTCCAGACTGCGATAATCTGCATCCAATTGTAAGTATTCTCTTTGTTTGGCTTGTGCAATATCTTTTAATCCAATTTTGCCACTTCCTCCGGTACCATCAGTTTCAGAGATAAACCGATCTCTGGCAATACTTACTTCCTGATATCTTGTTCTTAATTGTGTTTCTATTCCCGCTTTTTGATTGAGTAATTCTTTTTTCACAGCAGCATATACCGTATCCTGACTGGCTCTTTTTTCTCTTTTTCTTTTTTCATTATCGATGGATACTTGTACTTTGATTTCTTTGTCAAACAAATACAAAAGAGCTGGTTGTGCCATGAATAACCCTATCGTTAATGCCAGCGCAATACGAAACAATACTGGAATGAATTTATTTTTGTTGTTTCTGGAAATCCCTTTGATTAATGCTCTGTCAATGGTAAGAATGATACCTCCCATAAAAATACCAAGCAGTACTGCTGCTATCCAAGACCCTGTTACGGTGGAGAAGAAATAGGTCCATGTAAGTGTCGCAAACAACCAAGTACCCAATACGGTCATTCCTACAATTGCGTACCTGTTTCTATCGATCACGCAGGTTTTGATCAAATCTTCTTCAGCAGTGGCTAACCACCATAAAAATTGCTGCCACTTGTTATGGGGCACACTACTTTCCTTTTCGGAAATGGTTACATTTTCAGACATACAAAGGTTTTAAGCAATAAAATGGGTAGAAGTTGGAAATCCGCCTTTGGTTGAAGTAGGAGAGGGTATAAAGAAACAACGATTTTGCCTGATTTCTACATTTTGCACCCATTTTGGGCTGATTTTAACGGTAGGAAACTTAGGGTTCTAATCTTCCCCGCAAATATTACCTTTGCCCCTCAATTTAAAACTAGTATGAAGACGGACAAGAATACGGTCATTGGCTTTGTTTTATTGGGTGTTTTGTTTTTTCTGTACTTCTGGTACAGCAATAAGCAACAAACGGCCCTGGTAGACATGAAAAAAAGGCAGGAAGACTCCATTGCCAGGGTGAATGCGGCAAAGTTACCTGTAGTGGATAGTGCATCACTTCAATTAGATTCTCTGAAAAGAGACTCACTGAGTAAAGTGATGATGGCCGGAGATTTTACGGCTGCTGCCTTGGGCACCGAATCTTTGGTTACCCTTGAGAATAGTTTGATGAAGATCACTTTTACCAATAAGGGCGGACAAGTAAAAGGGATTGAATTAAAAAAATACAGCAAAGCGGATAGCACTCCTGTTGTGTTATCTGATAAAAATAAGTTAGGTTATACCATTAACACCGGTGCTAATCAATCTGCAAATACTGCTGAACTTTTCTTTACGGCTGCGGAGCCTATTAAGAAGGCGGATGGCAGTCAGGTGATCAATTTTACATTGTCAGCCGCGAATGGACAACAAATCAGTCATCAGTATATCATTTATCCGGATGCGTATATGATCGACTGGAATGTATCTCTTACCGGTGCAGATAAATTGTTGAGTCAGGGTGCTTTGAATATGAAATGGAATCTGGAAACCACTCAACTGGAACGTTCTGCAGAGTATGAGCGTCAGATGTCTAATATCTGTTTCTCGGAAGACAATGAGTTTGATTATATCTCTGTGAATACAGAAAAACAGTTTGAAAAACCGGTACAATGGGTGAGTGTGGTGCAGCAATTTTTCAATCATACATTGATTGCTAAGAATAATTTTAATACCGGTGATGTAAAGTGGCAACGTAAAACAGATACTACTAACTCATTGGCAACCACAGAAACCAATCTTCAAATGAAATTGCCGGTAGCGGCAGCGGTGACTGTACCATTTCAATTGTATTATGGTCCGAGTGATTATGCAATATTGAAAAAGCAAGCACCTGAAATGGATCGTATTGTGAATCTGGGGCGCGATATGTATTCTTTTGTTCGTCCGATCAATAAATATATCATCATGCCGGTATTCGATTTCTTTGCCGGTTTTGTATCCAATTATGGTTGGGTGGTATTGCTGTTAACGCTCTTTATTCGTTTGGTAACTTCACCATTAACATATAGCAGTTATCTCAGCGGTGCGAAAATGAAAGCACTCAGACCTGAGTTGGATACCATGCGCGAAAAATTCGGAGATGATAAACAAGGATTTGCCATGGAACAGATGAAACTGTTCCGCGAGGCAGGCGTTAATCCTTTGGGAGGCTGTATACCGGCGTTGTTACAGATTCCTATCTTCTTTGCCTTGTATAGCTTCTTTAATGCAAATATTGAATTGCGTGGACAGTCATTCCTTTGGAGTGAAGATCTTTCATCGTATGATGTGATTGCTACTTTGCCTTTCTCTATTCCTTTAGGCTTTGGAGATCATATCAGTTTATTCACTATTACAGCGGTGATCACCAGCTTTTTGATTTCTATTTACAATATGAGTATGACACCAACACAGGATAATCCTATGTTGAAGTATATGCCTTATATATTTCCTTTTATACTCTTATTCATTTTCAACAGATTGCCGTCGGCATTGACTTGGTATTATACGGTTTCTAACCTGGTAACATTGGGATTACAATTTGTGATACAGAACTACATTATTAATCATGACCTGATTCTTGCTAAGATTGAAGAAAAGCGTAAAGCACCCAAGAAGAAAAGCAAATGGCAAGAACGGTATGAACAAATGATGGAAAGTCAAAAGAAATTGCAGGATTTGAAAGAAAAAAATCAAAAAAGAAACAAATAGTCTTTCATTGATTTTCAGTCTATTATAAACTTTAAGAAAGCCCTACAACTCTTGTGGGGCTTTTTTATTAATCTTGGCATAGAATTCTGTTATGGTATATAAAATCGTTTGCATGAAAAAGTTAATCGGATTGGTTGCCTTATTGATGATAGTGTTGAATGTTGTTGCACAGCAGCGTGTGGTTGCAGAATGTACCATTACTTATGCCATTAATATTGATGATTCTCAAGCAAGCAATGATGCCATCGCTTCTTTGAAATCGAGTAGTAAAACGGTGTTTATCAAAGGAGTGAACAGTAGAACAGACCTCATAAGTCCAACTTTTATGCAGTCCATGATCTATCAGAAAAATACCGGTACAGCTGCGATCTTACGTGAATTTGGAGCCAATAAGTTCATGACCAAGCTTGATGCGGCTAAATGGAAAGAAGAAAATAAAAAGTTTGAAGGCATGCGCATTGAGACGAGTTCTGAAACTAAAACGATTATTGGTTATGAATGTAAAAAAGTAAACTTGGTGATGTCTAACGGAAGTACTTTTTCAGTGTACTATACGCCTGCTATTGTACCATCAGTGAAAGAATTTGAATACCAGTTTAAAGATATTCCCGGATTAGTACTTGAATCAGAAAGCATCGATGCAGAGGGAAATAAAATTCGTTATACTGCGAAGCAAATCAATTTCAATCCGGTACCACCCTCAAAATTTGATATCCCAACAAGTGGGTACAGAATACTTTAAATAAGGGATATTTCTAGCGTTGAGCTGGAGAAGGTGTTTTGAACTTGGGAACCTTTACTTTGAATTTGTAAGGATATACAAAGCTGGTGTTGCCATTATCATAACGTAATACAGAAGAAACTTCAACACCGTTTTTCAAAGTTGATTGAGTTGTTACAGAGGCTGTACTCTTCAAGTGTAACGAATACTTAAGCGAAGAGTAAGAAGCAGCTTTCGCAGACAAGTGATGCATATTTTTCAATGTATACTTGCTGTCTTTTGCTTTCTTTTCGGTAATGCCAGTTAATGTAAACGCAGCAAATGCCATTTGAACACCTACGATGAGCAGGGATGCAAGAGCTATTTTTTTGATATGTTTACGAACTAACATTTGAACAAAAGTACTGATTTGTTAAATTAAAACATAATTATTATACTATTATGTTAACGTTTCTGGATAAAAAAAGTTACGGGAAACTTGGAAAAAAGGTTTTTTAAGTCTATTTTAGGTAAACCCATTGAAGATGAGAGAAAATCCGTACCGCGAAGACAGAGAAGCCCTCAAAGAACTCCTCCAACAGTACCAGAATCTCAAACAAGGTCGTCACCACAGCTTTATTGAAGAAGATGCTTTTGAACGTATTATAGATTATTACGATGAGAAAGACGATATCAATGAAGCACTTGAGGCTGCCGATATCGGATTGGAGCAGTATCCTTATTCTTCTCAATTGATGATCAAAAAGGCAGATTTATTGCTGGCATCCCGAAAATACAGGGAAGCTTTGGATGTATTGGAGAATGCCGAATTATACGATAGCAGCGATATCAACCTGTATATTTTAAAAACAGACGCTTATCTGGCACTTGACCTGCAACCTAGGGCTGTGGAACTGTTAGAAGCGGCATTGGGTATGTTTGAAGGGGAGGAAAGACTGGATTTATTGTTCGAATTGGCGGATGTGTACGACGATTATGAGGAATTTGACAAGGTTTTTGACTGTTTGAAACTGATATTGGAGGAAGATCCGTCCAATGAAGAGGCTTTATATAAAATTTGCTTTTGGACCGATTTCACAGGTCGCAATGAAGAAAGTATCCGTTTGCACCAGCAGATCATAGAAGAACAACCTTTTAGTGAATTGGCATGGTTTAATTTGGCGGCTGCATATCAAGGGCTGAAATTGTATGAAAAAGCAATCGATGCCTATCAGTATGCAGTAGCCATTGATGAGAAGTTTGATTATGCTTATCGCAACATGGGCGATGCATATCTGCGTTTACGTAAATACAAAGAAGCCATTGATGTACTCGAGAAAGTATTGGAATTAACACGTCCGGAAGACGTGATCTATGAAGCCATTGGACATTGTTACCATAGAATGGGGAATTTTGCACAGGCTAGGTTTCACTATAAAAAAGCCGTTCACCTCAATCCTGATGACAGTAAGCTGCACTATAAGATAGCTGTAACTTATATGTTAGAGGAACAATGGCAAAGTGCGGTGAAACAATTGGAGTTGGCCATGCGTATTCATCGTTCCATAACGGAGTACAATCTGGCCATGGGTGAATGCAAAATGAACTTGAATCAATTTAAAGATGCCATTCAATATTTTGGTACCGTTGTTCGTCAGAAAACCAAGAATGTAGCAGGCTGGGAAGCGTTGATTCGATGTCTGATCAAAGCCGGTTTTCATGAAGAAGCCATTGAGCAATGTATTGCGGCTGCCAAAGCTACAGATAACAAGCCTATCTTTTTATTTTACCACAGTGCCATGTTATTCATGCTTGGTAAATCCAAAGAAGGGTTGTTGAAATTAGAAGCAGCCATGGATAAAGCACCACGTTCGCTGAAGAAATTTATTGAACTCAATCCTTCTATATTGCAAAACAATCAGGTGGTGGATCTGGTAGCCCGGTATAAAAAAGGCAAAAAAATATAACAAGGCTAATCTTCTTCTAATTCTTTAGGGATGCTTAAATGGGCTGTTTAACTTATTTTTGCGTGCGAAAAAAACAACCTGCATGAATTTTAACCTTTCTCAGATACCTGTAAGAACACAGCAACCTCGTACATCAGGCTTAACCATGGTCATGGACAAAGGACTTAGCATTAATGAAGTCCATAATTTCATGAGTGTTGGCAGACCCCATGTTGATATTGTGAAATTAGGATTCGGTACTTCCTTTGTTACACCCAATCTCCGTGAGAAAATTGAAGTGTACCATTCCTACAATATGCCCATTTATTTTGGGGGCACTCTTTTTGAAGCATTTCTGATCAGAAATCAATTTGAAGATTATATCAGTGTTTGTAAAGATTATGGTATTAAGTATATGGAAGTGAGTGATGGTTCCATCAGTATTCCACATGCTGAAAAATGCGGGTATATTGAAAAACTTACACAGCATGGTACGGTATTGAGTGAAGTGGGAAGTAAAGATGCCGCACATATCATTCCTCCTTATAAATGGATCGAACTAATGCGTGCAGAACTGGAAGCAGGATCTTCCTATGTAATTGCAGAAGCTCGTGAGGCGGGTAATGTGGGTATCTACAGAGGTAGTGGTGAAGTAAGAGAAGGACTGGTACAAGAAATTCTAACACAAATACCAGAAGAGAAAATCATTTGGGAAGCACCACAAAAAGCACAACAATTGTATTTCTTGGAATTGATTGGTTGTAATGTAAACCTCGGAAATATTGCTCCTCATGAAATTCTTGCATTGGAAGCAATGCGTATTGGGTTACGTGGGGATACTTTTGAATTGTATCTGAACAAGCTCTAATTCATGAAACGTTATGGTTTGATTGGTTATCCATTGACACATTCCTTCTCTCAAAAATATTTTTCTGAAAAATTTTTGAAAGAAGGAATGACGGATCATGCATATGAGAACTTTCCGATTGAGTCCATTGCCGCATTAAAAGAAGTACTTTCTTCTCACAAAGATCTTCGTGGGTTGAATGTGACCATTCCCTATAAAAAGGAAGTGCTGAGTTATTTGGACGAATCCTCACCCGCGGTTGAATTGATTGGAGCCTGTAATTGTATCAAAATAACTGAAGAAAAAATTTCGGGATTTAATACAGATGTCATCGGCTTTGAAAAATCTTTACGCCCTTTTCTCAAACCTGAACATACAGCAGCTTTGATTTTAGGAACCGGTGGTGCTGCCGTAGCTGTGGCTTATGTGATGCAACAATTGGGCATTCGTTATCAATATGTATCCAGACAAAGAGCAAAGAATAACATTACTTATACGGACTTAGATCAGCAAATCATCGAAGAACACACCCTCATTATCAATACTACGCCCCTTGGCATGTATCCATCGGTGAATGATTGCCCACCATTGCCTTATAGGTGGTTAAGTTCTAAACATCATTGCTTTGACCTCATCTACAATCCTGCAGAAACATTATTCCTACAAAAAGCAGCGGCACAAAAAGCCACTATTCAGAATGGGGCAGAAATGCTCATCATTCAAGCGGAAGAGAGTTGGCGGATTTGGAATGAGATTTAGATAAACAAAATAAATGTCTTCTCCATTCATTTATTATATCACCTTATTCCTTCCATACAAAGTCAATATATCGCGATATGGTAGTATTGATGATTGCCTAAAGATGTTGCAGCTTCTGTAAAGCTTTTTCGGGTATTGAGGTTTTCTTTTTCGCAGAATAATCATAACAAATCATACCTGTTTTAGCTTTTCCTGCTAGAACAAGATCGTCTGTTTGAATAAGTTCAATTTTGTAAAATAAATCGAATCCCAATTTATCAAAATCAGCTGCACAAACTGAAATTCTTACTGTATCACCATGGTTGAGTTCTTTCTTGTACTCCAGCACAGCATCTGCCATAATCAGTCCTACACCTGCAAAAGACAATTCCTGGTATCCATGTTGCATTAAAAACTGTTGCCTGGCTTCATGTATCAAAGCAAGAAATACATCATTACCTACATGTCCACCATAATTGAGATCAGTGATACGAATTTTTATATCGGTGTGGAAATGAAAATGATCCGGTAACGTTATTTTGATACGATTCATAATACGGGTTGTTGTTGTAGAAATTCAATCAATTGAACAATGGCTTTTTTTCTATGACTGAATTGATTTTTTTCTGCCATACTCATTTCCGCAAAGCTGTTATTACTGCCCTTGGGAATAAAAATAGGATCATAGCCAAAACCACCAGTTCCTTTTTGAATGGATGTTATATACCCTTCACAAATACCCTCAAATTGATATTCTTTTCCTTCCCAAATAAGCGATACTACAGTTCTGAAACGCGCAGTTCTTTCCGGATGATCGCCAAGCTTTGATAATAGTTTATCGATATTGGCTTGAAAGTTTTTTTCTTCACCTGCATACCTGGCACTTTTAACACCGGGTTCACCTTGTAAAGCGTCTACTTCCAAACCGGTGTCTTCACTGAAAACATTTTGATGGGTAAGTTGATAAATGACTGATGATTTTTCTGTGGCATTGGCTTCCAAGCTGTCATGCGGTTCAGGAATATCAATATCGATACCAGCTTCCCTTAAAGTGATGACACGGATATTCTTTCCAATGATGGAATTGATCTCATCAACCTTGTGCTGGTTATTCGTGGCAAAAACAAGTGTATGCATACTATAGATTGAACATGTTTTTTAGACTTAACCATAACTTACTTTTTTCAAGTTTGGCTTCTCTGCTATCGCCCATCATGGTATGAAATGATGGGGCAAATAGAAGAGAGCATTGGTCATACAGTTGAACCTGGTAAAGCGGTAATTTGAATGGCATTCGTATCAGTGATGCTTCAATATCAAAAAGGATCATATACTTTGGAGTAAGCCACTCTTTTATTGCCGGGTAAGAAAGGGGGTGATTGGCTAAGTTCACAATGGCAACATCACCCAAATTCAGTTTACATGCAGTGAGTATAGCAGATAAAAATTGCAAAGCCTGGTCATTTACAAAAACGGCTTCTTTGTCTGATACCAGAATCGTGATTTTTTTCTGGTTATTTCCCAAAAATTCCGGCTCTTTTGTATCTGATACAACCGTTTTTTCCTCAACTTTATTGTAGACAGATGGTTCATTTACAATGACCAAATGATGCTTATAAAGATCGGGTAACACGAAATCAGGTAATCTCATATCATTGTTGTCGGTCATTCTGTAAATATTAACAGTTGTTAGTTTTCTTTTTTTTCGTTTCTTTGCGCCAAATATAGAATTATGACAGCAGCACTAGACATAAACATCACGAAAGTTGAGACAAGTAAGTTACTGGATATGACGCTGGAAAACATCCCTTTTGGAAGATATTTTACAGATCATATGTTGGAAGCGGACTATGAGAACGGAGAGTGGAAAAATGTGGAGATTAAACCCTACCAACCTTTATTATTAGAACCATCAGTAGCTGCGCTTCATTATGGACAAGCTATTTTCGAAGGGATCAAAGCCTATAAAGACAAAGACGGTAATGTTGCCATTTTCCGTCCACAAGATAATTTTAAACGTTTCAATATTTCGGCTGAGCGTATGCAAATGCCGGTGGTACCTGAGGAAATCTTTATGGAGGGTATGCGGATGCTGATTGACTTAGATAAGAACTGGGTACCTTCTATGAAGGATCACTCACTCTACATCAGGCCTTTTATGTTTTCATCTGATCCAGTGATCGGTGTAAAACCCTCTGAGTCATATAAATTCATGATCATATTGAGTCCAACAGGTCCCTACTACACCGCACCTATGAAGATTTATGTGGAGGAGAAATATACCAGAGCTGCACCGGGTGGGGTTGGTTTTTCGAAAAATGCAGGTAATTACGGAGCCAGCATGTTGGCAACTGCTTTGGCAAAGAAAGCGGGTTATGATCAAGTACTTTGGACTGATGCTTTTGAACATAAATACTTGCAGGAAGTTGGTACAATGAATGTCTTTTTCATTATTGGCAATACAGCTGTTACCCCTTCTTTAGAAGAGGGAACTATTTTGGCAGGTGTTACCAGAGATAGTGCCATGACTGTATTGAAGGATATGGGTTTTGAAGTGATAGAGAAAAAGATCAGTATTGAAGACCTGATGGATGCGCATCGTGCGGGTATCTTATACGAAGTATTTGGAACCGGCACCGCAGCTACCATTTCTTTGATCAAAGAATTGCGTTATAAAGATTATGTAATGCATTTTGATACAGACAAATGGAAAACAGCTCCTGAATTAAAACAAAGACTCAATGATATTCGTGAGGGCAGAGCAGCAGATACACATGGTTGGATGTATCAGGTTTAATGGGGTATGGCTTATAGTCCATGGGATATGGAGTAGGAGGTCTTAATAGTAAAATATAGAGCTTGAGATTTGCTTGCATGAAAAGTTGCTCTATCGAGTTCGAAATAAAAAGAGGTTGTGTCAGACTTTTGATACAGCCTCTTTTTTGTTTACAACTTGATGAAAGTATTGGCTACAAAACGGTTACTACAATGGATTTCTAAAATATAAGTACCATTCAATAGTCCATTAAGTGTTATTTGAAAATTCCCTTCTTGTTGTTGTCCCAGTACTTGTTTACGAAGTATTTGTCCGTTCATATTTTTGATTAAGACATAGCTATACCCGGGCTGATATGATTTGAAATAAAAATTCAACTCATGATGAGCCGGAATAGGAGATAATTTCAGAATAATAGGCTCTTCCTGTGGACCCGGTGGTATGGGTGTTCTTAGTACAAATCGTTTTTCTCCAAGACTATTAGTGTCAGCAGTAATCTGAAAATGAACGATACTGTCTTGTTTTACTTTCGTGATATTTCCGGTAAAAAGATCGTGCAACTCTAGTTGTAACTTAGGGGGTAACCAAACGCGATCAAATTTGATGGAATAAGATCCTTGGGATATTGCTTGAATACCTATGGGGATATAAGTTTGATTGTTGAGGTTTCGAGCATCAACTGCCAAGGCGATTTTATCATAACTCAAACTGTACAAATTATAGTTGTTGTTGTATAATTTTTCAGCATCATCTTCATCAAAACGAATACTGGAAGTATCTATGTCTAACAATAAGCATCTATCTAATAGCATTTGATCTTTGTAAAGTAATAATGCTACTTGATAGCGGTTTTCAATGATGCCATCGATACTATCCGGTAATGCTGCTGTGATTTTTGCTTGTTCTGAGAATCTAATCGATACATCGTTTCCGGGTTGGGTCTTCATGATGAATCCTTGCATGGGTTCAATGATATGGTTACCAGCAAAAGCTTTGGCCGTATATCCTCCTGTCTCTGCTAAACTGCTATCCCAAACCCAGAAATAATGACCGATATGGTGACTGCGAGAAATATTTTTAGAAAGCGTTTTTGCTATGTATGGATTTCCTATAAAATGATATTGTGTATCTTGCACAAACGAAAACGATATTTCTTCATCACCAATGATTGGGTTACCAAAAAGATGCAGGGTGGTATGATCTGTTTTTTCAAATGGTTGGAATAAGCTGATACCGGTTGATCTTTGCCATTTATATGCGGAACCATTATTGTCCTGCTCAAGCATTTTCCAAACTGGTTTTTGGGAAGCAGGATAATTTAAAACTGATAAAGTATAAGGGCCTGCTTTTTCGTTTTTCTGGTCTTTAAATATGGCATGAGATGGAACTACTGATATATGCTGAATCGGTCTATGGGTTGCGAGAATATTTTCTTTAAAAGGATTTGTCATCCAGCTATTTTGTAATAGCCATTTTTTTGTAATTCGGCCGATTAGTTGTGTGCCTCCCGCATTTGGAGCAATCATTGCTTGCATATGTAAGATCAGCATATCTTGGGTGAAAAATTTCCCTTGTATGAGTTGCAATGATTGCTTGAGGTGTAAGGAATCTGTTAATATCAATTCAGTACCTCTTACAACCAGATGATCTATCTGATTGTTTTCAAAAGCCTGTGCCGTTAAATATTGTTTGGTTTTTCCAGTCGCAACAAGCGTTCCATTAGCTGATAGAATGGCTTGATGTCCAATCAGATCGCCCCCATAACTCAACACGCCGGATAAAAGCAATCGACTTTGATCCAATAATTGTAAGGATCTGCAAAATGCGCTATCCGTTATTTGTACGATTTGATTATTTGCTTGTATGATTACATCCGTTTGTTGATCTGGAACTAATGCGCTACACCAATTACTACCGATATGCCAACTGTTGTTTTGTTTGCCCAGCCAAAGTCCTTTTGTTTTTACCTCAATTAAAATACTTTGAGATGTGTCTGTACATCCACCCGATTGAACAATTCTTCTAAACCAAGTAGATTGTTGAAGACTGTTTGGTTGAAGTGAAGCATATGTATTGGATACTAAGGATTGAAACAAAGATTGTGTTGCCATTTGCCATTGATAAGTATACAGGTTATTACCTCCGGAAGGAATATTACCCTTGATTAGTTCAGGCGTAGTGCCGGCGCAGATAATCTGATTCTTATCAAGCATATTATTGCTGATCTCGGGGAAGAATTCAAATACCAGTTGTTTGCGAATACGATTGATACCATCTGAAACCTCAATCACACAAGTATCTTTTAACGCTTCATGATGCGTATGCGTATACACCAAATTTTTAGATTCATGTATGTCTGTGGTTTGCTTACTGCTGAATGGAAGTCCGGTAATATAACCTTGTCTTGGACTATCTACGATATGCCATTGTATTCCACCTGCTTTTTCTTCATCATATACTTGTACAAACTTATCTAAGCTTAATAGTCCTTTTTTACATACCGGAATAATTGTTTCAATAGAGTCTATCCATTTGGGTGCAACTCCATCAATGCTAATAGCACTTAGTGCTCCAATATTTTTGAGTAAGGGTATAATCGGATTACCAATATCATCAGTAATGGAATAAGCATTAAAGAGTTGATTGGTTAAACTGATGCCGTTTTTATCCAACATCCCTTTTTCGATAGGGAGCTTAAAAATGAATGCATTTCCCGGAGCACCATAACTATATGAAATTTTATAAGTGGTATTCCCAATTACAGTTTCAAGAAAAGGGGTTTCCTGTGGATGAACATCAACAGGCTCAGAAAAAAATATCCGAAACTGCAATGTATCATTTAGGCCATACAATTGAGCAGTTGGCGTAGCTACTCCAATGATTTCCGGTAAGATTGCATCTACTAATATATCTGTGATGATACCTGCAGCTGGAATATTATTCAATACAAGATTTCCTGCAAGATCTTGAATGATAGAATTATTGAGTGTAATGCTATTTGCTAGTCTGATACCATCGGCATCAAATTCATCGCTTTGAATCGTATAAATGAATTGCATACTGGTATCAGTAGTAGCGTTGAGTAACGGATTGCGGATACGAGTTCCAATCGTAACAGATAGTACAGGTTTGCCCAATGTGGTATCGCATAAAATCTTTTCATTGAATAGAAGATTAAATGACAAACTATCGCCGGATTTGTATTTTTTTCTTTCAGGAAGTATCAGAGATTTAATGATAGGTCTTGAATGATCAATCGCATCGTTGTCTTGTATGATCGTGAAAACAGAACCCGAATTTTTATTACTCGCACTGTCTTGTATCTCTAAAAGAATGTTGTGTGCAGCACTGGCTTCTATTTCGTTACCTCCTGCTGTTATAACGCAAAAAGCGCTGTACAGACTGTCGTTTTGTTTGCGCCATCCTGAAATTGGATATCCTGATAGACGACCTTCCAATAACTTAAATGAAGAAGTATCGGGTAGTGTTACAATGCTTATTGGAATGCTATCTTTTATCTTATAAGATTGGTTGGGAATCCCCACTTTTACGATCTCCGGCGGAGTTCTATCTAATATTGTTTTGTTTCCTTCATACAATGCCGGATCTATATGTGGCAACTGTTGCATGTTACGATACAATACCGGTTGAAGAATGGCATCTGCGTTACCGGCATGAATCTTCACGGTATAAGTGGAATCATTTTTTCTTTCTAGTGCAAAAACAGATGCGCCATTTTCAGGTATGCTTTTTACCATAAAATGTGAAGCAGTAATGAAGTCAACAGGCTGCTGAAGTCGTAATTCATACAACAGAGTATCCTTGTTGCTATGCGTTGGTGATGAAGTAAATGAACGAACAGAAACAGGTGTACGAAAGCTGAATGGAATTCCGTAACCAATCCCTTTTTCATTTTGTGCATAGGAGCGAATAAAAATAGTGCTATTGGGTGGGGGGTCTCTGAGAGTGATGATTAATATCGAATCAATCATAGTAACCGGTAATCGATTATGATCGATGTATGGTATGTGATTGATTGCCCAACAAAAACCTGTTTCTGAAATTGCAGCGCCGTTATCTGATATCAATTTTCCAAACACATTGAATACGCCAAAATCACTGTTTATAATCGTATCCGTCCTAATATCAGGAATAGAAGTAATGGTTGTAAATTCAGTGGTATCAGTCATTCTTGAGCCGATGGTATTACTGGCAATCCCTCTCACAAAATATTTTTTACCCGGACTAAGTCCATGCATTTGCCATTTGACAACCGTGCTTCCTGAGCCGGCAGTAATTGTAGTGGTAGAAACAATGATCGGGTGAGACATTACAGCGTTGGTATCATATTCAAATCTGACTGCTGTATTGGAAAGATGATCATTCACTGTTGTTCTTATGGATGCTGTTTTTGTTCCAATACTGTCAATCATAAGCTTACCAATAGTGGGGACATTGATTTCGGTAGTGGCTGAAAAAAGAAAGTCGTCAATGGCCATGCCATCATCATTTCCTGGTTCATCTAGATCATCCCAACGCAGGATTAATTTTTCACCGGGTTTCCAAACAATATCACGAATGGTGATTGAGATCGGGTATTGGTTGATCGAAAGGTGTCCATTCAGTGTGGCACTGCCGGTAGAATGGTGTATGGAGATCAGATTGCCTTCATTTTTTTTAATCAGGTTGCCCGTATCAATACTGCTTGCATGTCTGATTTGATAAGAAAATTGCCATTGATTGCTATTCCCCGAGCCGCCTTTGCGCCATTGGGTAGCTTTATAGTGAATTTGTATTTTATTAAGAATGCTTCCGGTCAGGTTTTCAAACACGACACCAAACGTGTAAACTCCGGTTCCTGAGGCAAGTGAGCCCAATGCGCGATTGTTGTTGCCGGAAAGTCCATAGCTGTAAATACCGCTACCCGTACCCGAGCCTGTGCCTGTTAGCATATTCGTATTAGATTGACTACCGCTGATTTGCAGTAGTTGCCAGCCGGAAAGGCTGGGCAATGAAAGAGGGGCTTGGTCTAAAGCGTGAGGACCTTTTCCGGTCAGGTTAAAGGATCCGGAAGAGGGGAGCTGATTAAAATTTTGCTCATAGCTAGTACCGGCAGTTGTGTAGGCAATTGCAGAAAATTGAGCATAGGAATTTAGTTGGCTCAAAAAGAAGGTCAAAAACAATGGCCATTTGTTCATACAATGAGGTCTTAGGGTATAAACCTAGCTATCAAAATACCAGCGTTCTAGGGTAGGAGCTTAATCGCGTATTAATTCAAGAGATTAGCAGGTATTTTTACCTGATGGATAGAAAAAATAGAATCTTTAAAGGGCGATAAGAGGGCTATTTATGCCCAAATCGACTTAAAAATGAATGCTTATCCACAGATTGGATCAAAACTTTTGAAAAGTTTTTGATTTTTCAGTTGCAGCCATTACCTTTGCCGTCCGAAATTTTAAACGGTAAATAATGCCTACAATACAGCAATTAGTTAGAAAAGGTCGCGAAATTATCAGGGCCAAAAGTAAATCAAGGGCTTTGGATGCTTGTCCGCAGCGTCGTGGTGTATGTACTCGTGTATACACCACCACTCCAAAGAAGCCCAACTCAGCTCTGCGTAAAGTAGCGAAAGTGCGTTTGACCAATAAAGTAGAAGTTATCGCTTATATTCCTGGTGAAGGTCACAATCTTCAGGAGCACTCAATCGTATTGATTCGTGGTGGTCGTGTGAAGGATCTTCCGGGTGTACGTTATCACATCGTTCGTGGTAGCCTTGATACTGCCGGTGTTAAGGATCGTAAGAAGAGCCGTTCTAAATACGGAACTAAGAAAGAAAAGGCAAAAAAATAACCTAATAATCTGTTAATCAGCTAATTACTATACGTCATGCGTAAAGCACAAGCCAAAAAATTACCACTTGCACCAGACGGTCGTTTCAATGACAAACTGGTAACCCGTTTCATCAATAACCTTATGTGGGATGGTAAGAAAAGTACTGCAATCAATATTTTTTATGATGCAGTGGATAAGGTTACTAAAATGACCGGTGAAGATGGTTATGAAACCTGGAAAAAAGCAATTGCCAATGTAACGCCTTCTGTAGAAGTAAGAAGCCGTCGTATTGGTGGTGCAACTTTCCAAATTCCATCTGAAGTACGTGCAGACCGTAAGATTTCATTGAGTATGAAATGGTTGGTTCGTTACAGCCGTGAGCGTAATGGTCGTACCATGGCTGATAAGTTGGCGAATGAGATCGTAGCTGCCAGCAAGGGTGAAGGTGCTGCTTTCAAGAAAAAAGAAGATACCCATAGAATGGCAGAAGCTAATAAAGCGTTCTCTCACTTTAAAGTATAAATAAAATAATTGTATATATAAGCCCTCTTCGGAGGGCTTTTTTTTTGAGATTATAATTCCATTAAAACCTTTAAGTAGTGTTTTTACTACACGGATATAGTAATATATTTGCATTACAATATCCAATCCTACAAAGCACCAAAGCTTTTAATCCGCGCCCTTACAACCAAATGAGTAACCCCTCATTTGAAAAATCTACACCTAATCCAGTCCTTGAAAAGCTGTATTGTGTCTATGCCGATGTATTGATGATCAATATTTCGCGATTTCAAAAAATCCTATTCTCTGAAGACAGCGTTGATAAACGCCGGTTAACACTGGTGCATATCAAACCTGACTTATCCCAATCCTCTGAAACCAACCGATCCAATCCATCCACGGCTTTTTGATCTGTACGGTATCCAGGTTATTCCAACAACCAACCATTCAGAAGACAAGTAAGACGTTATCCTCTGTTAGGCCCGTTCAAACGGATGTTCCGATTTGAACGCAACCCAAACAAATTCCACGGAAATCAATCAAAGATGAAACCAGTTCAAAAAATCAGGGCATTTATTTTGGCTACCCTATTGGTGTCAGGTGCTTTATTTTTTTCAGGATGTGGTAGAGGTGAGCAAATTGTTCCTAAATCAGAACATGAAAAGCTGTTTGATAACCTGACCAGCCCTTTAGGAAACAAGCAATGGTTTTTAAAAGCGATTTATGTGAACGGGGTATTACAACCGTTAACTGATGCACAGAAAAGGTATTACAAAACCTACACCAAAACCCAGAAACCATTCACAGCAACATTTTTGGATGATGATGGAAACAGAGGTGAGGCCTTTTTATTGAGTGTAATCCAATTAAGAGAAAACATTACGAATGGTCCATTGGGAGCTCTTACCCGCGATTATGTGGTAAAGGAGCTAACTGAAAAAACATTAGACATTGAAGTGGTAAATCCTCCTGGAACGCCGACTCAGATTGTGAGAGAAGTTTATTATGCCAATTAAGAAGTTAACATATTTCATGCTGTTCCTGATATTTACCTGCACGGTGGGTAAAGCTCAGGTATCCTCTATGGGAACTAGTTTCCTGAGTGGAAATGGCGGAATTATTACAACTCCTACCATGCCGGTTTCTGGATCTGGAAAATGTTTGTCGGTAGGCGGTTATGCTTCAGCATTGTATATTTCAAACAATGGTACTGGTTTATTTGGATCAGCATGTACAGAAAAGCCTCCAGTTGCAGATACTACAACATTCTCTTTGTCGTTAAATGTGTATCCAAATCCAACCAGAGGATCAACGATTTTGAAGGCAACCGGTGATTTCGATGAAAAACTCTCTTGTTTGGTAAAAGTGATTGCCATGGATGGTAAAATAATCTTAGGTCAGATGGTGCCAATGAAAGACGTGAAAAAGGGTTATATGATCAATGGAAATGCATGGGTAGCAGGTAATTACACAGTAATGGTTGAATTGATGAATAAGCGCTATAGTTTAAGGTTAATTAAATTATAGTAATTCGGTAAAGGGTTGATTATATGGTATTTTTGTAAGCGAAAAAAACGTAACTTACTGGATACCAATGAATATAAAGACATTGACATATCCTATGAAAAACCAATTTTTAAATGTCATGTCCTCTGAACAACTATTGAAAGCCGTATCCTATGAAAAACCTTTAAGTCTAAACCTTAATGGCAGCCGTATTTAAAGAAACGTTTATGAAAAGTACCATTTTTAAAATGAACATGCTCTTTGTGTTGGTTTTACTGACTGGTAGCTTGTTCGCACAACCACCGGGAGCTTTTTATTTAACAGGTGTTGCAAAAGACAACCAAGGTAATCCGGCACGTAACCGTACTATACACTACGAAGTTACTGTTCGTCAAGGAACAGTAACTGGTACGGCTGTATACCAAGAGTCGCACAAAGTACAATCTAACAATGATGGGGTATATGAGGTGGTAGTAGGTAGAGGGATCAGAAGTACCGGTACTGGTTTAACTGACTCATTATCTAAGATTAATTGGTCAAATGGACCTTATTTCTTGAATCAAAAAATTGCCATTGCTCCATCTATTCCTGCACCATGGTGGATACCTGCCAATAATTTTGTGGATTTAGGAACCCAACAAATATTGAGTGCGGTGTATGCTATTTATGCGGGTAATGCAAGTGTAACAAATGTAAATACCAATATATCACCCGGCCCTAAGAATACTTTTTTAACAACAGATAGCTTGGGAAATGTGAACTGGACAACCCCACAAGCTGCTCAGGTGAATGTGACTCAGGTTACAAATGTTAATTTCTCGCTTAATATTATTGCAGGACAAAATGCAAGAATTGCACCGAATACTACTACAGTTATAACCATTAATGTTCCTCAAGCTAGAAAAGGAGATCCAATATTAATAACCGCACAAGATGATTATACTGATTGGGCTGTTTATACTGCATGGTGTGGAACTGATGGAGTAGTATCTGTTCGGTTAGCGAATTTCACAGCGCTGCCAGTGGATGTATTAGGTAGCCAATATAAAATTGTTGTTATTAAATAGTGCTGGTAAAATATTTAAATTTAGCAAGTGGTACCAAGATTGAAAATGTTTGAACGAATGGTTAAAAAACACAAGTACATAGTCATATGTATGTTGATGATTTTTGCTATGGTATCTACTGCCCATGCACAGCGATTTGGTGACAATTTTGGAGACCATAGAGCGACTGACACTTTACGCATGAACAATTTTAGAATTGTGAATGCCCAAGGTATTGCTATTGGTACCGCACGAATTCTAAATAATAATATTGCCCTTCAGATTGATGGATTAGACAAAGCCCTTTTGCTGCCACGCGTTTCAGATACACTGGCTATACCAAATAACAATGCAGTAAATGGTATGTTGTTGTACAGCTTGGCAGATGATAAATTCTATTATCGTCAGGCAGGTATTTGGAAACCTTTTGGTAGTTCGGATGGCAATGGTGTAGTATCTTTTAATGGACAAGTAGGAGCCATCAATATGAATGGAGATGGTACAACTATAACAGTTACCAATACAAGTGGGAATGATTGGGTAGTAGCTGCTAAGAATACAATAGCTTTATGGAATGCCAATCGATTGATGGGACGTCAAATTTCAGGAACTGTACCCACTAACGGACAAGTGTATGTTTATAATACTATTACTCAAGTTTGGGAGCCAAGATCAATCGGTAACTTGACGGCACCTACTATCAACGGGCAACGTTCAGATTCTCTTGTTACCACACTAAATGGGGTTCTCAGGAAAATTGCTTCTTCGGATATACTTTTTGTTGCAGATACAGCCGCTATGTTAAGCGGCTATGTTCGTGAAAATAGGTTTCTAGATTCATTGGCTGCTATCAGAGCTAGTATCAAAAGAATTGATACACTGGCAAATCTCGTTGTAACAGGAACCATTAGTGGCGGTACATTCAGTGGAACTTTGTCTAATACAGCACAAGCGAGTATTACCAATCTTGCCAATTTGCAAAATATAACTGCAACAGGTAATATTAGGGCCAATACATTGGGCGGTACATTGATTACGGGAGCTCAACCCAACATTACTTCAGTAGGAACATTGACGAATCTTTCTGTTGCTAATAATATTTCAGCAGGAGGCACTATAAGTGCCAATACTTTAAGTGGAACACTTTCAAGCGGACCTCAACCAAATATCACTGCACTCGGACCGCTTACGAATTTAAGTGTCTCAGGTATAATTGAAGGAGGAATGTTTAGTGGAACATTGTCTCCAGCTTTAGTTGCTAGTTTACAGAATACAGGAACATTTACGAATATTACGGTTACCAACTTTATTTATGGTAACCAAATTAGTGGAACCCTGACTACCGCAGTGCAACCCAATATTACTTCTGTCGGTAATTTATCAGGGTTAACAGTAACCGGTACAGCTCAGGCTGCAACGATGAGTGCTACTACCGGTAACTTCACCACAGCGAACATTACAAACCTAGCTGGTTTAACCAACTTAAGTGTTACGAATACGATTCAGTCAGCGACCGTAAGTGCAACGACGGGTAACTTTACGAATATCAATGCAACGGGTACGATCACCG
>JAAXIF010000064.1 GCA_012270485.1 Sphingobacteriales bacterium
CTTTTTCATAACGTTGACCTCCTTTTTTGGTCAACCTTTTTTATATACGGACATCATTTCTCTGTTCCTTATTCCTTATTTCTCTGTTTCATGGGTTTAAAAAATTTGGAACAATTCCCCTTCCCCCTTATTTTTGCACCCCATTCAGAAATGAATAGGTCGGATTGCCCGATAGTATAAGGGTAGTACAACTGATTTTGGTTCAGTATGTCTTGGTTCGAATCCAGGTCGGGCAACTGTTAAGGAAAGGTTAATCAACCTTTCCTTTTTTATTTATATACGTCTAAACCCCTTACTAGATAAGCATTACATGATATCCCTTCAGTAAAATAACCATTTCACCGATCATTCCACATCTAACTAAAAATTGTTTTCAGCTTACACATTGAAACCCTTACTAATAAAGGGTTTCATAAGAATACTCCTTATTCTTATAGAATTTGGTTCGAAAAAAACTTCGGTCATCAGGAATGGATTCGAACTGTTAAAAGAGAAGCAAAAACAACTGGCAAAAAACTTAAATTTTCAACTTTTAAGTGGCCCGAAATAGGGGAAGCTTACAGATTTGTTAAACAACATATTTTCAAGATGTATTTCGTATTTTATAAAAATGTCTTCCGCAATTATTCTTCCATACCGTTCAAATTCGGGAAATTTTTGGTAGCAAAGCTGAATGTGCTGATAGGTCATACGTATAAATTCGGTATTATCTAAACACTGGAAAAAGTATTTACTTGTATTATTTTTTACAAATGCAGAATAGTGTACGGCAAACTCACCATGCATGAGAAAATGATTATTAATTTCTTTGCCTTTATCATTCACATAAAACGAACGTACAAAACCTCTACTGATATAACCTAAAAACCGCTGACCCTCCCCTGCCTTGATAAAGAAATCATTTCTTTTGAGTGATTTAGCGGCAAGCCCGTTTATAAAATAATTCAACGCTTCTCCATTTAACAATGGAATTGCCCATTTTATCTCTTTTATCAACTTTTCATATTGAAGCTATTCAGTTCTCATATTTCATTAAGTATTATCATTTTTTTAGTAGGGCTTCCAAGTAGTCGCCTGCTTCTTTTGAAACTGTATCATTGATGAGTTGCAACACGTCAGCGGTTTTAGCCATACCCCGTTTATGAATTTGAGATAACAAACTGAAGAATTTTTCTTCACCAATAAAATTCATAAAGTCATTCAGCACTACGGAGCCTTTGTAATAAAGAATCAGCGAAGCGTTATCAGACGAACGGTCTAAGCCCCAAATTACTCCCAAGCCTTCTGTTTGCTTTTGATAATCAGATATTTGTTTGTTATACGCATCAATACTAATGTATTTTTTTATAAACAGTAATGTGCTGAACTCCGCAAAACTTTCACTCAACCAGTCTTCCCAGCTATCTTCCCCTTTATTCCACCAAAAGTGCGCAATCTCATGACAAATAGTTTTTAATGTGCCATTCTCTGATTGCCCTTTTGTTTGCATATAAATAAAATTCTTCCTAGAAAAAGCCGAATTACCTTTTAACGGCGTGGAAACAATCGTTAAGTCTGCCGAATCAATACTACCGAATATTTCGCTAAAATATTTGTATGTATGGATAGTACCATTGATAATAGAGTCAGCTTTTTCATTACTGTAGTCAATATAATCCAACCTTATTTTAGTACCGGCCTCATCAAATGATTTTGTTTGCAGTTTATCGGAGGCTATCAGTACCATGTCACCTCCTTTTTTTGGGTCCGCCAATCGATATTTACCGTTATTAAATGTTAGATTACCGGTACCACTTACTTTAAAGCCTTCCGGTACCTGCACATTTATTTCATAGACATAACTTCCCCAATCGTAATTAACAGGATACCATGAACTGTAGGATGCCAGCGAAATCCACTCGTTGGTAAAGGTGCTGTTGTTTTGCTTTAACTCATTAAATGTGGTTTCATAGTCAATAGCAATATCAATCTTGCCCTTTAGTTTTAGGTTTGGCATAATCTGTAAAGTGGCTGATTCTGGCATGTACCGGTTAGCAGGTTTATTATTCTTCACCAATTCAAAAAATGCAGATTTATTATTGAGACTTACTTGTTTAATTTTTGAATCTTTATGAAGCAGTAACTTGATAGTATCGGGTAATGGGCTATTAGCAACAACTGAAAGAATTGTTTTAAAGTTTATCTTTTTTTCTGAAGGGATAATGTTGCAATCAATTTTGTAGGCAGATGCTTCAATGGGATCTGGTTTGTTTTTGATAATACTATCGTAACCGCTTTTGTTGAGAATAGTTTCTGCATTAGTAAAAGTTAATAAATCAAGTAAAGCCCGCTTTTTATCGGTTGCATTTGCATAATAACTTGCACAAATTCTGTACCCTATATAGTAACCCATATCAGCAGGTATATCTTTAGCCTTACTTCCATTATAAAGCCAATTTGAATAATCTTTACCGTTCATTTGTTTCTTAAATGATTGCCACAATTCTTTCTCATGTGCATTTCCATATTCCACTTGATATTCATTGATTAAACCACCACTAATCAGTTCTCCAATAAAATCACAAACACCTTCATGTATGCTAGCACCTAAAAGATTGGTAACACTGTCATGCTGCTGAAAATGTATCAACTCATGTGAACAAATAAGGTGTATTTTATCAACCGTTTTAACGCCTGTTTGCAGGTATTTCGGAAGCTTTTCTAATGGAGAATTTTTATCAGCAGTTTCAATTTCAGCACCTATAAACATCCCCACAGGAAGACTTGTTCCTCCTGAATTAAATACCCCCATTGCAAAATAAAAATCGGGAAAACGGGCAGCTGGATATATATCTTTTAAATTTTTAAATGCAGAAATTATTTTTTCCTTGTATGCATCTACCTTTAAAGAAGACTGACTGATGCTGTTAAGATATAAACTATAGGCACGGATAGTATAATACATATCTTCAGCATTAAAAGCATAGTTCTTTTTAATACTGAACTGTTTTAAACCAACACTACCCTTATCCAAATATTGTGTTTGAATTATGTGTATGCTGTCGCTTTTCCTAGTAGCTGTCTTAAGGTTTTTCATCATGCTCCAAAACCTTGGTATATCTTCATTAACTAATTTTACTTGAGAAGGATTAGAGTGAAAGTTTATCTGTGCATTAGTTATACTTATAGAGAAACTGGTTAAGATTATTATAAAAATACTCCGCATATTTATTAATTAATTTCTTTAGCTATTTCATTTATAATTTCTTGGTGCTTTTCAATGGCTTTTTTATACCTGCTAATTACTTCATCGAAATATAAATTATTTAAAGCATTTTTTATTTTTAAAGTGATTAAGAGTTTGCGAAGTATTTGAGCATTTTTTAGCTGGGTAAAATCAAACTCGCTAAATACGACATCATTAAAATAGTGTTGCTTAAATTCATTGAATGATGTGGTGATGTTTGTTAATCCCTTTACTGCGTCAGAATAGAGTATTACCAAATGTTCAGTTATTTTTTTATTTTCGATGATATCAAATTTCCCACTACTTTGTAGGGTTAAATAAGCAGCATTAGATACATTAGGAGCTGTTTGTCCAAATAAATTATTTAAATAAATTATTGCACTATCTAAATTTTTATCTGGATTATCATAATAGGTCTTTAAATAGTCAACTCCTTTTTTTCTAACTTCATAATTAATTACATCTTCTTTTAATTCTTTTAGGTCTTCTTCCAAATCATTTTTAATTCTACTCAAATAATATTTTTCTTCTTTTTTCTCTTTCCAGCTTTCTTTAATACTGTTAAAAGAGAGTGCGATTAAAATACCGATTACAACCGGTATCATATCAATAAAAAGCTCTTTTAAAACTGTCCAAAAACCTTTCCTCTTTTGGATGGCATGGTGTGTGTGAACAGGCTTGTGATGTTCAATATGAATTTCGCTCATTACTTTACTGTTTAGAATATAAGTTATTATGTTTTAGTTCTTTTATCTGTGCGATATGTCTTTCGCAATGTGCCGCTGTCAGCAATACAGCCTGGTACAAATCAATGGTACCCGTGGCAGGATGCTGCCAGTACCGGTTCCTTAAATCTTCCTGAGTTGTTTTTATCAGGTCAATATTTTTATCCCTTGCTTTATCAAAAAAGGCCATGGCTGTTTTTATATCGCTGAAACGACCTGTGGGTTTTATAATTTCCGGTGCTGTCGCTTTGCCCGTTCTGTTGGTAAGTATTAGCCTCACCTGGGTGTCGGTAACCTTAATTTCTTTCCTGCGGCTGCTGTCGGCCGGCTGTTGCAAAGTGCCTGCAACAATTTGTCCTATACCTGTTTCAGCAAGCCCGATATGTTCTGTTATTTCGGCAATACTCCATATTTGAGGGGTGGCTTTAAAGGATAATTGTTCCGGCGTAAGCCCTTCCAGTTCTGCCTCTAACTGGTTACGGCTTTCTTCTAATTGACTGATGGCATACTTGCGTTCAGTCTCGGTTAAAGTTTTAAAGGGTACACCATTTTTACTTTTGGGAATGGTTACCAGTAGAAAGATGAATAGCAGGAGTTTCATTTGCAGAATTTTTATACTGCAATATGAGGCGCAATTGAAGCTATTAAGCAGATTATGAAGGGTATTTGAATGAGTGGTACTATTAAAGAGGTTGAATGGTACAGGACGGAAGAAGGGGCTGAGTATTTTTTCCTGAACTTGATGAAAGAATGCTGAAACAATCAAGCAAACGTCCCCCTGCTTTACTTAGTGGTCAGCACAAACCATGCCTTTAGTTGCTGGCTTCTGTAGCGGCTCACAGTAACAGATTCTGTTTTTGAGTTATTTGATTTTGCCTTTAGCTCCACTATCAGTTTTCGGTTTACATCGTCCTTAATCGATACGATTGATTGGATATGGGCAACAAACTGTCGGTTTAATTGAAAGAAAAACTGCTCAGGCAATAACTCAATAAATTCCGTGTAGGATGAGAAATTTGTCGTCATTTTTTTCCCGTCAGTCAAAACAAGTATCACCAATCCATCACTTGAGTACCAGTAAGCCATATCGCTGAAGAGAATCTGCTGCATCTTACTGCCAGAGGTAATTAACAATGAATCAGAACCGCTTTCAGGCTTATCCAAAATCTGCTCTTTTTCAGTTTCCCCCACAGGTACCGATTGAATGGATTGCTTTGATAACGCTCTTAAGAGTTCATTCATTTTTGCTGTACTGATGGCCTCTTTATAGGCAACCGTAGATTGCAGATAGCGGATGACATACATGGAATTGATGACCAATGCGATTGCAGTAGAAATTAAAAAGTATAAGAAAAAGTTTCTGAAAGGAAATGCAGAATAGCTGCCACCATCTATTAAATAGACAACATTGTAAAGTATTAAATAAGTAAGCCAAGTGGCTGCAATGCAGTAAAATATCTGTATCAGCAACCTTCTGCCTGGATTATCAAAAAAAGCATTTGTTTTATCTAATTTTTTGTAGGTAATAATATTCACTTCCCAAGTCACCAGTGTAAAAAAGGCTAGCACAAGCATGAGCTTCCAAGGAAAAATATAACCGTCTGTTTCATTTATTGAACTGTAGAATATACTACAGGCAACAATAAAAGATATTATCGGAATAAGTATTAACTGCCATTTTCGATGATTGATTCCTGGTTGAAAGTTCATAAAGGATTACAGATTTTTCATATTAAATCCAACGCTTGGATTTTGTTATACAATAATTGTTTTTCAGTAGTTGATTTGGTTAAAGTATTCGCTACTTGTAAATGAAATTTTACATTTTCTTTTTTGTGTAACTTCCTTCTCGGCAGGGTCTACTTTTTAAGCGTTCCCCGCAGACGTCTCTCGTAGAGGACTCTGCGATCACTCACACTATTGAAAGTTAATAATTAATTTTTACGATCTATTTTTCTGTAACAACTTTGTAAAGTTAAAAACAAATGATTCATCCTAGCTGTGTAACACGCAACGTCCACTCTCTCGCCCAAGGCGAGATCGGGAGACGATGCCTCGAACTTCTCTTTATTTGGACACCCTCCGGAGAAGGAATAGTTTAAAAATATATCAATATATACATATATAGCCCTGTTAAAGACAGGGCCTTTTTCTTGATTACCGTTAGGTAAATTAAACAATCATTTTAAATATCTCTTTAGTCCCTTTATGACTTAAACAGTAATTTTTTTTCTTTACGATACTACTCCTACTATTTAATACTTGCTTAATCTTCCGGTAACTATTTATTTACACACTGCATTCAACTTTGCGACATTATCCACTTACTTAACTACCGGTTACCTGCTATATAATACATTTCAATGTAAAGCCTTTCCCCTATTGATTTTATGTTGAAGTATAGATGTATTTGTTAATCGTTAGTAGAGTTCAAATGAAATTACCATGAACAAAATGCTACGCTGGTCTACGTTGTTATGCCTGTTGTATTTTTCATTCTCTGAAAGTCTTGTCGCACAGTCAACCGATGCGTATGTATCTGGTAAAATTACTAGTATACAAAAAAAGCCTTTACAGGGCGCAACCGTTGTTATCCGTAACAATTCAAATGGTTTTACGGCTACTACTCAAACCAATGCAGAAGGTATTTATATTTTTCGTCAGCTTCCATTGGGGGCTCCTTATTCGGTTGAGGCTGCTTTTGTTGGGTTTGTAAAACAACGAAAGGATAGCCTTACTATTAACTTGGGAGATCAGTTACTGATTGATTTTACACTAGCAGAAACCAACTCAACTTTAACAGAGGTAGTTGTTAGTTCAAATACCGTAAGTAGTCGCATAGATCGATTCGGGGCTAGTACTGCTATTTCAGCTAGGACCATTCAGCAAATACCTGCTCAAAACAGAAATTTTAGTGACCTTGCTTCGCTTTCACCTTTAGCCAATGGCGCGAATTTGGGTGGTCAGCGTTTTTCTTCTACCAACTATCTGATTGATGGTGTGAGCGCTCGCAATAACCTTACCAGTGGTGAAATTGGCAGAGGGCCTTATTCGCTTTCTCTGGAAGCAATCAGAGAATTTGAAGTAATTACCAATGTATACAATGTTACTCAAGGCAGGCAAGGTGGTGGTGCCATCAGTGCCGTAACCAAATCAGGTACGAATCAATTTACAGGAAGTGTATTTAATTATTTCAGATCTGATGAACTGGCAAGTTCTTACGATATCAGAGGTAATAAAAGGGTGCAGCAATTTAATAATAACCAATATGGCTTTAGCCTTGGTGGTCCGATCATAAAAGATAAGCTGCATTTCTTTACCGCATTTGACCGTGAAGATGCATCTGCCCCTTTCTTTATTGCAGATATTCAGACCGATGCCGATGCCATTGCCAATCGTATCAGTAAAGGAGCATTGGATACTGTACTGAGGATTGCCCGTGAAAAATATGGATTAAGTAACAGCAAGCAAGTTGGAGAATTTGGCAGAAAAACAACTGCTAATACTTTTCTCTTGCGTATTGACTGGCAGATCAATAAAAAGAATCGCTTAACATTCCGAAACAACTTCAGTAACTGGAATAACCCTAATAGCGTAAATGATAACAGCAATATTAACCTTTATGAAGTGTGGGGCGATTTTAAATCCCAGGAAAACAGTGCATTGGTTTCATTGCGCACGCAGGTAAATGACCACTTTTTGAATGAACTAAAATTTCAGTATCAAAAAGCATCCCGCAATTTTGTTCCCAATAAAGAATTGCCATCTGCCAATATTCCGAGGGCCATTGTTACTGTTCGTTCACAACTACCTAATGGCACACAAGGTAATACTACCATTCAGCTGGGTGGTCAGCGTTTTAATCCGGAAGATAACCTCGAAGAACAGTTTCAGTTGATCAATACCTCTTTTTTCACTAAAGGTAAATTCAATTTTACTGTAGGTACTGACAATACACTTACTTATCTGGATACATATATTTCAAATGAGCAAAATGGTCGTTTTATCTTTAATAGTCTTAAGGAATTTGAAGACCTGAATCCTGCCCGATATGCACGTGAAGTACCATTGGCAGGTAAACCTTCTGTACAGCAATATGTATTCAATGGATCGCTTTTTGGTCAGGTTCAGTTCTTTCCCAAAAAAGATCTAGACCTTACGCTTGGCCTGAGATGGGATATCACCAGTTATTTTACTGCCGGTGATTATAACCCGGTTGTAGAACGTGAACTGGGCTTGCGTACTGATAATAATCCGACCGACTGGAATAATTTTCAACCTCGTTTACAGCTTACATGGGATGTTAAGGGACATCGTACGGATATTGTAAAAGTAGGTGCGGGTATGTTCTCTGCCAATCCGATAACATATGCTCAGGTTAACAATATTCAGAATAGTGGCACTAAAGTAGCAGCCATAGATGTTTCACGAAGTGCCAGTGGAACCAATCTGGTCCCTGTGCCCAATTTTCCTTCATACAGAGCGAATCCTTCCACAGCACCTGGTTTAATTCCTGGCGTACAAACGGTATCAACTATCAACCTGAATGATAAAGACTTGCAGGTACCCAGTATTTTCAAGGCCAATATTTCTTACAATAAAATCATGATGGAGAATAAGCTGCGTCTTGGTGTGAACTTCTTATATTCCCATACTTACAATAACTATGTGTACTTAGATCGTAATCTGGTTGATCAGCCATTTTTCAGACTGGAGAATGAAGGAGGCAGGGGTGTATTTGTGCCTGCTGCTTCTATATCTGCTGCGGGTATTACCAATAATGTACTGGCAAGAAAAACACAGGCGGTAGGTCGAACACTGGAGTTTACAAATGGTGCGGTTTTGAACACAACGACAGCTATTGTTGATGCCGAGTATCGTTACTTCCGTGATGGATATATCAATGCGAGTTATACGTACAATGTTACCAAAGACAACACTTCATATAATGGTAATGTAGCAAATACATCTACTTTTCGTCCGGTAAAATCAGATCCACGTGATCTTTCAGAAATCAATTTCTCTGACAATCAGTTTCGTCATAAGCTAGTATTCTTTGGCTCCACACCTTCATGGAAAGGATTTACATTCAGCGGAAGATTCACGGGTATTGGCGGTACACGTTATTCTTTAACAGTAGATGCTGATATCAACGGCGATTTTGTGGGTGGTCCGGGTAACGATAATGATCTGGCTTTTATATTTGACCCATTTGATCCCAAAACACCTGCTTCTATCCGTACTTCAATGGAAAAAGTATTAAACAATCCAGAGAATAGGGCTCGTGAGTACATCAGAAAAAATCTTGGTAAAATAGCTGAACGTAACGGAGGTGAGAATCCTTTTTCAGGCGTATTTGATGTGCGACTTTCTAAAGACTTCCGCACTTTCAAAAAACAAAAGTTAACCCTCAGTATCGATGTATTCAATTTTGCTAACCTGCTGAATAAAGAGTGGGGACGCAACTTTAATCTCAATACTTTTAATACCCAGACATTATTATTTGTAACAGGGTTTGATCAGGCTACACGACAGTATACATACAGGGTAAATGAAAATGTTGGCGTGCAACAGGCCAATGGAACACCCTATCAGATTCAGATCGGTGCACGCTATGCATTTTAATCAACAGCGAATGCCACATCATTAAATGATGTGGCACTCTGCATATGTAGGAATTAATATAATTACTCAATGGTATTTTTTTAAAATATTTTATACCCATATGAATACTTTCAATCGCTTCTTTCTTTTGACTTTATTAAGCTGTGTAAGCATAGCTTCTTTTTCACAGGAAACAAAACATGTAATAATTATTAGTATTGATGGGCTGCGTCCTGATTTTTACAGAGAAGATCATTGGCCTACTCCAACTTTACACAAACTGGTGAAAGAAGGAGTTTCTGCCGATGGTGTTCGTGGTGTATTTCCAAGTGTTACATATCCTTCACATACCACCATCCTTACTGGTGCCATGCCTGCGCGACATGGTATTTATTATAATTCACCTTTTGAGCCCATGGGTGCAACCGGTAAGTGGTATTGGGAATCGAACGGTATAAAAGTACCTACGTTATGGGAGGCTGCAAAGCAAGCGGGACTCACCACTGCTTCAGTTTACTGGCCAGTATCTGTTGGTGCTAAAGTAGATTATAATATTCCTGAAATATGGACACTGGATAAAACAAAAGAGCGAACCTCACCACAGCGTGAGTTGAGCACACCATTGGGTTTGTATGAAGAAATTGAAAAAGAAGCCACTGGTAAACTGAATGCAGAAAAGTTAAATAGTGATTATGCATCTGCCGATGAAAATGGTAGTCGCATGGTTGCATATCTTATTAAGAAATACAAACCCAACTTATTGACCTTTCATATTTTTTCAGTAGACCACGCAGAACATGCAGATGGCAGAGATGGTGAACATGTACGACAGTCGCTAGCCGGGGCTGATCATGCAGTGAATAATATTCTGGAAGCCATTGTGCAGGCAGGTATCAAAGAGAATACCACCGTCATTGTAACGGGTGATCACGGCTTTGTAGATATTCATTCCTCACTGGCACCCAATGTATGGCTGGCCAAGGAGGGACTATACATGAAAAATGGTGATCAGGTTGTATGGAAAGCACAGTTTCATACTTCTGGTGCAGCCGCATTTTTAATGTTGAAAGACAAAGATGATAAAACAACACTTACTACAGTTCGCAATCTGTTGAATGATTTACCAGCGCAACAGCGCAAACTTTTTCGCGTGGTGGAACGTTCTGAGTTGGATAGAATTGGGACAGACCCCAATGTAGCACTGGCTTTGGCGCCTATAGAAGGGATTGCCATGAGCAATGCTCTCACCGGTGAGGTATTACGACCTGCTTCAGGAGGTACACATGGGTTCTTTCCTGATTTTGCGCACATACAAACCGGATTTATTGCTGCAGGCGGAAATGTACAAGAGGGAAAAACAATAACCCTGATGGGACTTGAAGACATTGCACCGCTGGTAGCACGTTTATTAAATCTGAATTTTACGGCTCCAGATGGTATCCTGTATCCGGGTATTCTAAAAAAATAGAATTTGTTCGTGATCATTAGCCCGGCACTGCTTTGAAATATCAAGGCAGTAGCCGGATTTTTGTTGATCTATTTTTTACCCTGACCAAAGGTTAATAAGTCATAATGCGGATCGAATAATGAAAATTCATTTTGACCCCATGGCTTTTCGTCCTGTGGTCTGTTGGGGTCAGCTTCACATTTTTTAGGACTAGTCATTGTTATTATCATAGTCAAATTAACCCTCAAAGTAAACTTTTGGAAAGTTTCGGAACTTTCCAAAAGTTGTATCTCAATAATTTTTGTAAGCTTTCTAGAGCGCCCGGATAATTAGGATCTAACGATATACTCTTTTTAAAACATTCAATAGCTAGTGGAATTTTTTTAGCAACTTGATATGCCATACCCAATTCAAAAAAAATACTTGCACTATTCAAATGAAGAAAAGTAGCCAATCGAAATATTTCAATTGCATTTCCTTCTCCACAGAGTGTACTATCTCCACTCTACCCATCATCATAAAAAAACAGTTTGCCGCATCGTCTCCCGAGGAACGAGGGGACGTTGCGACCACTATAACTTTTATTAGGTATCATTCTATTTGGTTCTTTGTTTTTTCACCTTAAAAATATGTCCTGTAATTCCATGTAAGTAATCACAGCATAACCAACTTCAGTTTTATTATGATTCGACAAAAATCCAGGTCGCATGCCTCAACAAACCAATGATTTACAATCCTTCAATTAGTGAAACATCAGCAATCATCGCTAAATCCATTTGAAACTGAAACGAACACAACTCAGGTGGGGCAACAATCCAAATTATAAACCGCTGTAAGTGAAAGCTTATAGCGGTTTTTGCTTTTAAAACCCTCATAAACTTTTGGAAAGTTTCGGAACTTTCCAAAAATTATATCGCACAAGAAACAGCTATTTACAAATGATAAATGTAAGCGATGGAAGTACCCAATGTTTTGAAATAAATGGCATTGGAGAGTTTTTATCACTAACTCAAGTAGGCACAGCAAATTTGAGTGTTTTCTTTAAGTAACCAAGAACACTAATAATATGCACAAATTTTCTTTATTAATTTACCTTTTTTTATTCTATTTATCTTTACAAGAATGCGAAAGCATCGGTATTCAAGGAAATTTGGTTCGATAAATATTTACAACATGCATTCTCTTACTATATTGATTACCAGCAGCATAACTAAATTAAAATTAGCAATCATAACCAAGTCCCTTTGAAACTGAAACGAACGCAACTCAGTTCCGACAACTGTAAAGAGGCTGTATCAAAAGTCCGATACAGCCTCTTTTTATTCGGGTACCTACCTGATGGAGAAAGTTTTCATTTAGCCGATTCTCAAAGCCTTCTTTTTACTTTTGAGACTTCCTCTTTTTTATTAATACTCTTGTGAAACCCTTACTACATAAGCATTACATGAGAAACCTTCGGCAGAACTACCATTTCTCTATTGATTGTATATTGAACTAAAAATTGTTTCCAGCTTACACATTGAAACCCTTACTAATAAAGGGTTTCATAAGAATACTCATTTTTCTTGTAGAATTTGATTCGAGAAAAAATTTCAGTTTTCTGCATGATTCAAGTCAAGTACAAATACTAAGAAATAAGCCATAAATTTCCAGATTCAAATAATGAATCTCTATATCTAGTTATCAGCAACAGGCACAAAAGTAAACATCCACTTTTTCATGTTCTGCCAATCTTTGCCTTTAAAACTACTCATAGGTAATTTGATAAAAACCTGATTCCATCCCTTATTAAGTTGTATTATATGTGGTTTTCGATATTCGTAGCCCTCATCAATCAATGGTGTTTCCAAATGTCCGATTTTCCCAGCCCGAGACCATTTAGGTGGAAATACTTCTACATAATTTACCCATACTTTACTCCCCTTTTGATCCCAAGCTCTTAAGGGGGGTGAATCTGTAGCCGTTGATCTCGATAGATTATTAAACCCTATCCAAAATTTCTGTTGTGTTTTTGTATCACTCCAGATTGATGTTACTGCGTAATAGGTTTGGTTTTCCTTTGGTTTGTCAAGTGCACCCTTAATCAAAGGATCCCACCAATGTCGTAATATGATTGTGCCGCCAATTTCTTCTTCGCGATACCCACTTAAATCAGCAGAATTTTTATTATTCGACTTTTCTATTATAAATGCACTATCAACGTTCCCTTCATTATTATAAGGGCCAAAGATCTGCCACTTTAGTTGTGTTTGTTTTTGATATGGGAAAGGCTTGTTGTTGAAGAAGAGAAATTTATGATCTAGTAATCTTCCTTCAAATTCAGTAAACCCTGCTTCATTTCCGTCGGAAATATTTGCGACCCATCCGGGTATACCTCCTCCTCTCCAACTTCTTTCTGCAAACGTGACTATACCTGAATATACTGGATTCATATAAAGCATATCTGTCTGTTCTGTTACATTTCGATCATGCCAAAGGCATAGAATCCCTCCAAGAACCTTCTTATCGCCGGTCATTTGTCCACCAATTTGTCGATTGTAAATTGTTACGACACTTTCTAATGGATCCATATGATTCAAATACAAATGCCGAGAATCGATCAATACGATCTGTGTATCGGAAGAAATCCGTTTCAAATCATCCATCCACAGTTGCCGAATAACCGAGGAACTAAAATTACCTCCCGGCTCCCATCCAATCAATTTCTTTCCCCTTTGCTTCAGCAAGGATTCTACTTCAGGAATAAATTGGTAGTTGGTTATTTTGACTTCATCTGCCCCAATATGGAAATATGGTAAATCGTATGTATCGCAAAATTCATTCAACAATTGTTTCACAATAGTTAATCCACTATCGCTCTGCATGGATGTTTTAAAGGCACGTGTGAAAGCCGCACTATGACCAGGCATATCGATCTCTGGAACGAATTGAATATAACGATCCTTACAAAACTCTATCAGTTCTTTAATCTCTTCTACTGTATAATACATCCCTTTATTACGCAGCATATTATCTGGCGCATTGAGTTGGGGATACAGTTTACTTTCAAAGCGCCAAGCAATATCCTCTGTTGCATGAAAATGGAATACATTAAGTTTATAATATGCCATTTGTTCAATTTGCTCTTTCAGCAACTTAACAGACATATAATTTCGACCAACATCAACCATATAACCTCGCCATGCATAGGCAGACCAATCGGTAATTTCACACGCATTAACCATAACCCCATCCCTCATCAATTGTCTTAACGTCTGAATTCCATAAAATATACCCTGTGGTGAATTTGCTGATAAAACAATACTACTTTTTGACACTATCAAAGTATAAGTATCACTTGAACCACTTGTAAGATTAGGTTTATCCAATCGAAGTTCAATATGAATATCATTCGAAATTGTCCCTTTACGGAGATCAATTGGCCATCCTTTATCTTCAACTATTTGTTTCAAAAGCTTTGCTTCTCGAATGATTGTTGAGTCAGAGAAAATGATCGATTTTGCGAGATATAGTGGAAAATACCCCCTTGTCCAATTTAAGTTTTGAGGTTGTGGGATAATTGATGGTTTATCTTGCAGCCCATAAACATGTGGGTAAATCAAATGTTTCCATAACAAATAACCCTCACCGAGTAAATGTAAGCCATCATTAGTAAACTTCTTATCCAACATTCCTTGTTGATTACAGAAATAAGGATATAAATCAACAAATGAATACTGCATATTTGCTTGAGATGTCTTTAGCCTATCATTTACTTTTATAATAGAATCTCTTTTACTTGTATGTCCCGCAAACTTTCCAAACTCATTGGATACAGGTAAAATACTTTGAATAAATACCTGAGTTGAGGGGCTTTCTTGTTTAATAAAAGCAACAGTTAGAAGAATATTTTTTATAACACTATCTGCACTAATTCCTCTTGCTAAATCATTCGTTCCAATCATTAAAAAGATCTTTTTTGGACGACATTTTACAATAGCTCCAATCCTATTTAATATTCCTGCACTTATATCTCCACTAATACCTCTGTTTTTTATGTTTTGATCATGAAATAATTCTGTCCACTCAGCACCATCAGTAATACTGTTCCCAACGAAAATAATATCATTCGTATCAACTGGATGTAGATTAAAGTGATTGACTCGTTGATGATAATAATTTGTGAACTGTACATCATTCACTATCGGAAGCTGCAAATTTGACTGAGATAATACAGGTGTTATAATTAACTGTATCAAAATAGCAATAGTTATTGATCGCATTTTCTAAAGCATTTAATAATATTTATTAAAATGATTTCTGTGTAACAACATGACCAGTCGGCCGAACAATTGTCACAACCGGTCTTCCATTGCTCATATCTTCAACTTCAATATTTATCCGCTGCCCGGGGCTTATATCTGGAAGGTTATAAAATTTTGTTGAAGTATAATTCTCTGCCTTATCTGACACATAAAGTTTATACCCTTTTACAGTATGCTGAGGAAGTCCAATACTACCAAACAGTGTTATACTTAATTTCCCTTTCTTTGATACCCTGATTTGTGATATCTCAACTGGGGACGATAATTCTCTCAATACAGCCATTGAAGGTTTAGGATTACCATACATATCATAAACGCCATGTATCCTTCTTCTATACTTATCATTCTCATTTGTTCCAGGGTAATGTGTTCTATAATCTGTCAAATCAAAATAAATAGCACCTTCGATATAAGATTTACTTTCGTAAATAGACATATGATAGATTAAGTCTTCAATCCGACGTTGATCTCCTCCTTTAAAATTTGGCTCACATAACCCAAACTCAGATATGAAAAAAGGTTTTGTCGGATAACTTAAATGAACACTATCTAAATATGCATGGATCTTCCCAACAGGAATATCCCACCAACTTCCACCATATTCATTCATCATTAAATAATCCCCTGCATCAGCTGCATCTGGAGTAAAAGATGGATTATTATAAAAACTACTAGTAAGGGTGTTACTTACATAAGCTACATATCTACTACTATCAAGTAGTTTAACCTTTTCTATCAAATCTGAGATTAGCTTCTTCATATGTAAGTCCCTCCCTCTTAATTCATTTCCGACACCCCATGAAAAGATACTAGTATGATTATAATAGTTATTAATCATTCTTTCCAATTGTTTGATAGCTATCATCCGAATGGTATCATTAGCGGGTGTTTCTGGTCCCCAAAGTGGCAATTCTTGCTGAACCAATATTCCCTGTCGATCACAGTAATCATAAAATAGTTCATCCTGTTGAAAATGCTGTCGAGTGAAGATTGTATTTACATCCTTCATCAATTTGCATTGACTCAGAATTATTGAATCGGTCTCTGCAAATCCATAATCCGGATTACTGCCAGCAGTCCATTCAACGCCCATCAGCTTGATTCTTTCACCATTTAGATATGTTTTCCCCTCTAAAAATTTCACCTCTCTAAAACCAATTACTGTAGAGACCTTGTCACTTGCCCTCCCTCCTTTCATAATAGTAACATCTACTCTATACAAATTAGGAAAATCGAAATGCCAAGGATTAACCTTTGCCAGATTGAATTCCACTATTGCATCTTTATTTATCCAAAGTGGTTTATAAACATTTTGAAAGACTAAATTTTTACTAACTTGATTTTCCTCTGAGACACTAACAAGCAACTCTATATTCTTATTTGGAATATCTTCCAGCCCTAATTTCAGCTTTAGAGTCCCTGAACTATCAATTAAATTTAAGATTGGTCTTGCATGAATGTAACTGGCATAAGGTCTATCAGTAACAATGAGCGAAACTTTTCGAATAATGCCGCCATCATTTGGCCAATCGAATGAGCTGCCAAACGGCACCTTGTTTTTTCCATAATCATTATTAACAGCAATAGTTATGGTATTTATTACCCCATAATCTAACTTATCAGATAGATCAACAAAAAACTGACTAAATCCATCGCCTATATTTTCTTCAATTTTATTCCCATTAATATATATAACAGAAGTATGATTAATAGCTCCGAACCTGATCCTTACACTTTTATCTTTCCATGTCAAAGGCACCATGAATTTCTTTTGATACCAACCCCACCCATAGTGTCGGTGGTTAGAATCTTCAATATTCCATGTATGCGGCAAATTAAGTTCTGTACTGTTTGTAAATCCTTTTTTAAACCACTGATTTGAAAAGCCAACACCTTCTTTATCAATAGTAAATTGCCACTGATAATTAAAAATGATAGTATCTCTTTGTGCAATTACCTTAAAACTAAAAAGCGACAGAAATACTATGATGACATATTTGTTCATGAGGAATTGATTAAGTCTTAACATTAAACCTGATTATTGCAACTAATACTTCATTAAAATCATAGTTTAGTAAATAGATACCTTAGTCTACAATTATTTCATCTGCAAAAATCCAACCCATTTTACCCTCTCCGCTATGACCTGGTGGACAAATATTATTTTTTGCTGTAACCCTAATATACTTACATGACTGTGCCGGGAATGATGACTTAAAATCAAATAAAATATTTTTCTCGTCTAGAGAATTTGAGTTGTTTATAGTTTGCAATTCAATAAAATCAACTCCATTATTTGATACTTCAAACTTTACACTTTGAGGTAAAAAAATCCAATCACCATAATTTTGCAGACACCCAAGTGTTATGCTTTGGATAGTCTTAAATTCACCCAAATCAATTGTTGCAATTAATGAATTTGAGTTGAAGCCATGCCAATATTTTCCAACTGCCTTTGTAGCCCTTATACCATCTGTAAGGGAATTAGGGCCATCCGCCAAATAGTAACGACTTACAGGGTTGGTGTATAGCACATCCCTTCCAATAGCTTTATGAATAATAAACTTTTGCTGTGAAGGAATACTACTCATGATATTATTATCAACAAGCACCGCTGCATTAAGTATTAAAGTTGAATCGATAGAAATAGGTTCACTAAATATTTTGCTATTAATGTTTGGCACAGACCCATCAGTAGTAAAAACAACCTGTCCGTTGTAGGCTTCTGTTAATAACGCTACTGTCAATTGTCCATTCTTGGATTGTGGCTTTATATCAGCCTTAAAATTCCCTTTACTATAATTCCAACCTTTGTGTTCGAAATAATTAAAATGATATTGTAATTTTTTATTGAACCCATTCCAATTTTTATTTTCTTTTTTACTCCACACCACTTCACTTAGCGCCAACATTCGTGGCAATACCATATACTCAACATGTTGAGTAGTTGGCACATATTCTGTCCATAAGTTGGCTTGGGCTCCTAATATATATTTAGCTTGCAATTCATTTAATTCCTTTGGTATCGGCTCATACTCATAAACTTTTTTAAGCGTATTAAATCCACCAATAGCAATAGGTTCGGTAATAGGATCTCCTTGGTAATGATCAAAGTAAACGGGATTTCCGGGGGTCATTATCACATCATGTGATTGTTTTGCAGCTTCAATACCACCTGCTTCCCCTCTCCAACTCATCACAATAGCGTTCGGAGCAAGCCCACCTTCTAAAATTTCATCCCAGCCTATCAAGGTTCTCCCATTCTTATTCAAATACTTTTCTATCCGCTGGATGAAATAACTCTGCAATTCATGTTCATCTTTAAGACCTTCTTTTTTAATTCTTAACTGACAACGTGAACATTTTTCCCAATGATATTTTGGTGCTTCATCGCCTCCAATATGGATATACTTAGATGGGAAAAGTTGTAAAACTTCATCAAGCACATCCTGTAAGAACATATAAGTGCTATCGCTACCACCACAGAAAATATCTTCAAAAACACCCCAAGTTTCCTGGACTAGCTTTTTTTCGCCTTTCCTTTGCACCAATTGGTTCATAAAAGATGGATTTGCCGGTATGGTAGTAGGTTTTTCAGGAAAGCAACTCAGCCAAGGATAAGCTGCGATAGCAGCTGAAGAATGACCCGGCATTTCAATTTCAGGTACAACAGTGATGTTTCTTAGTGATGCATACGCAACAATATCCCTTATCTCATCTTGTGTATAGAAGCCCCCATAACGAAGGTTATTATTATGTGTACCAGGATATTGCCCAACAATAGTACCATTTCGATAGGCTGCTTTTGTAGTTAAGTGCGGATACTTTTTTATTTCTATGCGCCATCCCTGATCTTCTGTTAAATGCCAATGAAAAAAATTGAACTTATAAGTAGACATAAAGTCTATGTACTTTTTAATAAAAGAAACAGGATAAAAATGTCTGCCAACATCGAGGTGCATACCCCGGTATTTAAAACGAGGATAGTCTGTAATACGTATACAAGGAATTTTTAAAGAAGCTTTATTGTGATTCACAGGCAGCATTTGCAATAGGGTTTGCAAACCATACACAATTCCACCTTTTGAATTGGCTTGAATCGTAATGTCTTTAGATGCGACTTCTATTTGATAACCCTCTTCCCCAAAAGAAGTTAAATTTTGTATGCGCAAGCGAATGGTATTTTGTCCACTCATATTACTTGTCAAATTAACTCCAACCAAATTTCTTAGTTGTTCGTTAAAGAATTGAACAACCTCTTGTAAATCTTTATTTTTTATATCGTATTGTATAACGGTATGAGCTGATAGATTAAAATCACCTGACAAATGCTCTACTTTTACAGGCTGTGGAATAATATTAATTGATTGTTGAGCCAATATAGACATCGGATATAATCCAATTAATAGTATTACTTTTTGTATCCGTCCAAAAAATGAAGCGTTGAGTTGTTTTTTTTGTTGCATAATTTTTATTTAGCTAGCTTAAACTGATTCAGCTTTTGTTTGGGAACTTGGGTGCCACAAATTCCCACTCTCGAATATGTGATGGCTGGTGTTGTTCCTTTAAGATTTCTTCAAAACGTTTTATTAATAATGGATACTGATCAGCAAGATTTACTTTTTCGCCCTTATCGATAGCAAGATTATAAACTTCCCAGGGTGCGTTTATATTTTCTCTCATATTGCTTTTTATACCTTTCCAATTACCTATACGAATAGCAACTTGCCCACCCTTTTCGGGAAATTCGAAGTATAGGAAAGAATGTTGCTTTTGCTCTTTCTTTTTACCTAATAATGTTGGTAAAAAAGAAACACCATCATTATACGGCACTTTTACTCCTGTTATTTCAGCTAAAGTTTCCAATAGATCATATTGTACTGAAACATGATTAGACACTTCCCCTGGTCGAATTTTTCCAGGCCATCTTGCAATAAACGGTTCCCGAATTCCCCCTTCATATAGCTCTTGTTTGCGCCCTCTTAGTCCTCCTGTAAGATTAAAATATGAGGCATTTACACCGCCTACATCAAATGTAGTTCCATTATCACTGCTAAACATAACGAGCGTATTTTCATCTAAATTCAATTCCTGTAGTAATTGCATGATACTTCCAATCTGTTTATCCATATAAGTTATCATGGCAGCATATGTCGACAAAGGATATTTACTTGGTGCATATCCTCCTTTATTCCCATAATAGGGTTGTTCATCAAATTGTCCTATGTACTCATTAATTGCTTCATCCGGTGCTTGTAATGATACATGCGGACCAGTAAATGGGAGGTATAAAAAGAATGGTTTCTTTTGATTTTTTTTAATAAACTCTTGTGCTTTTTCTGCAAATTTTGTTATAGCGTAATCCTTTCCCTTATAATATTTAAAAGCAGAATCGGGGGAATCATTTGGAATAGGTCTGTGTACATAAATGAATGGATTACGAAGTTTATCTTGTAGCCCATTTTCCCATAAATGAGTAGGATAAAAATTGTGGGCTTGCTTTTGACATAAGTAACCATAATAATAATCAAACCCCTGTTTATTTGGGTCTCCTGTTGTATTATTCATACCTAGCCCCCATTTACCAATCATTCCTGTAACATATCCGGCATTTTTCATTAGATGAGCGATTGTAAATGATCCTTCCGGAAGTGGCATTTGTCCGCCCTCATTCTCATCTTCAAACCCTCCTAACTCATAGTTGCCACGTATGTAAGCATGACCAGCATGTTTACCGGTTAGCAGCATAGCTCTTGCCGGCGCACATACCGGAGCAGAAGTATAATGATCTGTAAATCTTATACCTTCCCTAGCGAGTTGATCTAAATATGGGGTTTTGATTTTTTGTTGACCATAGGATCCTAATTCTCCATATCCCATATCATCAGCATAGATATAAATGATATTAGGAAGCTGAGCTATTAATCCACACGAAATTGATTCTAAAAAAATGATGAGTAAAAGATACTTCTTTATCATATAAAATATATCACCTTAAAGTTTAGTAATAGAGTAGAACTTAAAATCGCCATCTTACAAATGCTTCCATAGCTTCATACTCTGCCAAACCAAGCTTATTGTAGAGTTCGGCAGTAGCTCTATTTCTTTCTTCGGCCCTTTGCCAAAATTCACGATTATCTGTACCCTGAAAAACCACACCATCTTTTTGTGATTGATGTTTAAAAATTCCGTATCGTTTTCTCAAAACCTGTTCAGGACTCATAGGCACTGCCATTTCAATAGCATCAATATCCCACTCTGCCCAAGCACCTTTATAGAGCCAAAGCCAGCAGTCTTTCATAAAATCAAGGTGCTTAATGTTTGCTAATGCTGCCAAAATACCATCTAAACAAACTTTATGAGTGCCGTGTGGATCGGCAAGATCACCTGCAGCAAATATTTGATGTGGCTTTATTTGTTGTACCAATGAAGTAATAATTTTTATATCATCTTCTCCAATAGGTTTCTTTTCAACTGTTCCAGTTTCATAAAATGGCAGATTGAGATAGTGAATATTTTCATCGGGTATGCCAACAAAACGGCAGGTATTTCTTGCTTCTCCTTTTCTTATCAAACCTTTTACAAAACGTAATTCCTGAATATCGGGTTCACCACTTTTCTTTTGCTGCAAAAAGGAATCAGTATCGATAAATATTTTTTCGGCATTAGGCGAGTTGATTTGAAATTGCTGATTGAAGTCTTTTACAAACTCAACAAAGCGAAAAGCCTCATCATCAGCCACGGCAATATTACCGCTTGTTTGATAGGCAACATGTACTTCATGCCCCTGATCGGTCAGACGCTGGAATGTACCACCCATTGAAATGATGTCATCATCGGGGTGCGGACTAAATATCAATATCCTTTTTTTTGCTGGCTCTGCTCTTTCAGGTCGATTCGTATCATCAGCATCCGGTTTACCACCAGGCCATCCTGTAATAGTGTGCTGTAGCCAGTTAAAAACTTTTATATTAATGTCGTAAGCAGTGCCATGTAAAACAAGCAAACTGCTTAATCCATTTTCATTATAATCATTATTGGTAAGTTTTAATATTGGTTTATTACATGATATAGCTAACCAAATAACTGCCTTCTTAGTCATTTGCTTTGTCCATTCAACATCTTCTGTTAACCATGGAGCTTTTTTTCTTGTAAGTAATCCGGCAGCTGCATCATCCACCACTAAAGATGTATTTGGATGTGCCTGTAAATAAGAAGCTGGTACAAATTCTGTGACAGGGCCTTCTACGGCCATTTTAATAATATCAGCTTTTCTTTCACCCCATGCCAGCAATACAATCCGTTTTGCACTAAGTATGGTATTTATTCCCATTGTAATTGCCTTACGGGGCACATTCGCTATACCTGAGAAGTCTACCGCAGCATCGGAGCGGGTTATCCGATCGAGTGTTATTAGACGGGTACTAGAACTTATGTGAGAACCTGGTTCATTAAAACCAATATGTCCGTTGCGACCTATGCCCAAAAGTTGGAAATCAATACCCCCAGCAGCTTGAATTTTATGTTCATACTCTTCACAATATTGTTTAATATTTTCCAGACCAATTTGACCATCTGGAATATGGTAGTTTTTAGGTTCAATATCTATGTGATTAAATAAATTCTCCTTCATGAAGTATTTATAACTCTGTATAGATTCACCAGAAATAGGAAAGTATTCATCAAGGTTAAAACAAATTACATTTTTAAAACTTAGACCCTCTTGTCGATGCAAACGTATTAATTCAGCATAAATTTTTTTGGGAGTTGAACCTGTTGACAACCCAAGCACAGCATTAGAACCTTGTTGCTGTTTTAAACGAATAAGATCTGCTATTTCCTCAGCTACCTTTATACACGCTTCTTGTGCTTCCTCGAAAATTGTTACAGGTATTTTCTCAAAAGATGTGAATGGATGAGATATTTGAATGTCTATTAACATATTTATCTGTTTGCTTCTTAAAGTGATCTAATGAGAAATATGAACCATTAAAACTGAATATTACTCCTCAGCAACAAGTTTCTTATCAATGTATACCCAATAAAATCAATTTCTATTGAACTTTTAATTCTATAATAGTGTCGATATCATTTATACGTAAATTATCGAGGTAAATAAAACATCCTTCCGGCAATTGTTTGTATTTAATCCTTTCTTCTTTACCAAACAAAAAAGCTTCTTGTACTTTACCAATAAATCCGGGTAAGAAAATAAAATTGCTACCCGGCTTATTTAATACGTGTACATATCTACTTTTATTTTTAGCCGTTACCACACCCCATTCTTGCAGAGAAATAACATTACCCCTAGTACCATAAATGGTTTTTCCATTTTCTCTTAACCAATTACCTATAAGATTTAAAGTATCAACAAACTCCTGCTGTATTTTCCCATTGGGCATGGGTCCGATATTCAAAAGAAAGTTAGTATTCAGTGCTGCAGCATTCACTAGATAATGAATAAGGTCTTTAACTGTTTTATAGTTATTATCGGTTATATTATAACCCCAAGATCCATTGATGGTTTCACAAGTTTCTAACGGTAGCATTTCGGATGCCTTTTGATAACTTAAACCCGTTTTATTTTGACCAGGCAAATCTTTTTCAAACATCTGAAAGTCTTCTCCTGGCAATGGTTCAAGATGATGGTTATTCCCAATCAAACATTGAGGTTGTAATTTGTGAATAAGCGAATAAATTTCCCCGTACTTCCAGTCAATTCTTGATGACCTATCAGAATGACCTTCCGGATTAGTCTGATCCCAATGTCCGTCAAACCAGATGGACATAATTTCTCCATAGTTGGACAGCAATTCAGTAAGCTGATTTTTCATGAACTGTAGGTAAGACGCGTAATTACTTTTCTCAGTACGACCCGTTCCTTTTCCAGTGCGACCTGTTTCATAAGGATAATCGGTACGATACCAATCGAGGGTAGAATAATATAAGCCGAGTTTTATGTCTTGTTTTTTACATTCATCTGCCAACATTCTCAATACATCCCTACCGTAAGGCGTATTGGTAATTTTCCAATCTGAATATTTTGTATCCCAGTTGGAAAAACCATCATGATGACGGGTAATAAAGACTATATACTTCATACCAGCATTTTTTGCTGCAGTCACCCATTCTGCGGCATTAAAATCTTGTGGATTAAATATATTCTGCAGCCTCGTGTAATCTTTTACTTTTATATTCCTGTTATTCATCACCCATTCACCTGCACCTAAAACACTGGAAGCACCCCAATGGATGAACATGCCAAATTTATTATCCTGAAATTCTTTTCTAGCAGTCAGGTTATCAACCGAAGGAAAATATGACTGCGCATGACTCGGGATCATCCAGTTTAACAGAACAATAAATAAAAAGACCTTTTTCATCTATTAAATAGTTTAATAACTTAAGATTTTTTGAAATTTTTATTCTTGTATATTATAGATTCCTATTTCTGCAAGGCAAGGATTTAATCTTGACGATAAAATCCGCAATCTTACCTTATCAGTAATAATAGTATTGAATCGTATCAATCGTTTATAACCAATAGTTGTTCCTTTTGTCGTTATTTTCCATGCTGTTCCATCCCAGTAGTCTAACTCAAAGGCTTCAACTCTTTGACCCATCCTTATATTTTCCTGTAATTGCACTACGTTAAATGATGCAGGTGATTTTAGCTGTAGTTCAATTACAGTTGTAGTGGCATTTCCTTTTGTTGTAAAATGTGTGGCATTTTTGCCGTCAAGTATGTATCTTGTATTTACGCCATTAGCAGATTTTATCTTTGAACCACTAGCAAAATTGGTCTTAAAAAGATCATCTCTCAATTGTTTCCATTGCTCCAATGCTGCAATATCACTTTCATGAATCAATCCTCTTTTATCTGGCGGAATGTTTAATAATAAAACACCATTGCGACCAACAGAATTGAAATAAATATCAAGGAGTTTCTCCGGCGACTTTACTTTTGAATCTTCTGCTTCATGATAAAACCAACTTGGTCGGATAGATACATCGATTTCGGCAGGATACCAAACCAACCCTTTTGCTTTTCTGATTTTTTCAAGGCTCCCCAAATCATCTCCTCTCATATCACCATTTGGTGTAAATGCAATATTTTTTTGCGAATTAGCTGCAATTGTTGACTGGCTTAAATTATCCGTAGGCACTACACTCCATTCTGTTTCTCTGCCGTATCCTGTTTCTGTTCCAACCCATCTTACATCCGGACCCATGATTGCTATTACAGCCTGTGGTTGTAGTTTTCGGATGAGTTGATACCATTTTTCAAAGTAATATTCTTGTTCTACGCTTTCTCCTTTTGCCCCGTCAAACCATACTTCATCAATCCTACCATAATGGGTGAGCAATTCGGTTAGTTGCTCCATAAAAAATTCATTGTATTTTTCATTGTCACCATAGTACTGAGAATTCATGTCCCAGGGAGAAAGATAAATGCCAAATCCAATTTTCATTTCTTTGCAAGCCTTACTTACTTCTTTTACCAAATCACCTTTACCATTTTTCCACTGACTCGCAGCCACTGAATGGTTTGTTGTTTTAGTAGGCCAAAGGCAGAACCCATCATGATGTTTGGCTGTTAATATCACCTGTTTGATGCCTGCATCTTTTGCAATCCGAACCCATTGCCGGGCATTCAAAGCTGAAGGGTTAAATATTTTCGGGTCTTCTTTTCCAGTTCCCCATTCTTTGCCGGTAAATGTATTTACACCGTAATGAAAAAAAGCAGTCAGTTCCAATTGTTGCCACCTTAACTGCCCTAATGATGGAACGACTGTAGCAGCCTTTCGTATAATGTCTGCTTCGGTATCATTTGCATCGAAAAAAACATAATTTTTCTGTTGTGCCAGAACAGAAACGCAACAGAATGAAAAAAATGATATAATTAAAATAAATTTCACTTAACTCTTATTTTAAAGGTTGACGCAGGAAGATTTTCAGAATTACTAAGATTTCCATCACTAAATGGCTTCCAACCGTAATAGATAAATTGTGGTTTAGAACTTACAGAAATGACGATGCCGCTATCGGCAAAATTGGCCTCTATTTCATTCTGCCCATCAGTTGAGAACCCCCTTAATGGTTTAGCATCTGATGTTTTCAACCCATTCGCTATATGGTCAAATTGCACAATCACTTTACCATTGACGTAAATGGCCTTTACAGGCAATGGTCCGGAAGGAGTTATATTTTGTTTATACGCTTTGTTCAATGCCCATCTAGCTAATCGTTCGCCAACAGTTTTTTTATCACGAGGATGCACATCATTCTGCAAGCCGATATCGCTCGTAATAGCCATGCCTGCATAATTAGTTTCTTTTAATAGCTGTAATTGTTCATTTCTAAACATTGGCCAATACTTTCTTTCTATAGAAGAAAGTTGTACCCAATAAATTGGAAGCTGACTATTGTTCCAGGCTTCTCTGTATTCTTTAATGAATACTTTAAATAGCTCTTTGTATTCATCAACCCGTTCTAGTTCTTCTGCATTACTTTCACCTTGATAAACCAAGACTCCTTTCACCGGAAAATTTCGCAGTTGATTAATCCCTGCTTTAAAAGCAAAACCTGGTTTATAGGCATGATTTGGACCTAATTCATCAGCTGGAACATTGTTATTATTTCCCACATTCTGTAACCCTCGTTCTCTAATCCAAACTGGTAGGGCATCGTTTGTAAGCCAGTTTTTATTTATTTTTTTTCTGAATATTACATGTTGAGATAGTGCTTCTATACTGATGAATGTTTCAAGTGGTGCACCGCCAATAGACAAGTTTATAATACCAATTGGAACACCCATTTCAGAAAAAACCTTTTTCGCAAAATAGTAGGCAACTGCACTCATTAACTTAATGGAACTACTATCACAATTCTTCCATTCGTTCCAATCATAAAATCTTTCTTTTGTAAGTCTCTTAACTAGAGAATCTGTATAAGGAACACCAAAAACATTTCTACCAGTAGGTGGCGGGTTTAATAGTCTGATATAAGGTTGATAAGTGTCATATATTTCACCCTGCCAGTGTTGCTCTTTTATCATCGGCCATTCCATGTTACTCTGACCTGTACATATCCATACATCGCCAATAAGTATATTCTGAAACTGTACTACGGTATCTCCACTGCTAATAATTAATGACTGAGGCTCACGTGTGGCTGGTCGTTTAGGCAAATAGACTTTCCATACTGAATCTTTTGTTGCTACACTCTTACGAAGCGTAGAACCTAATTTCACCTCCACCATCTTTCCCGGAGCAGTCTTTCCCCATATGGCAATAGGCTCTTCCCTTTGCAAAACCATATTGGAAGAGAAAACTTCGGCTATCTCAAATTGAGCTATCGAAGAAAATGGGAAAAATAATATGATAACAAGAATGCTTTTCATTAATTCTCAAAATCAATATTGTTCAATTAAGTTCTGCTTCCATGTATTTTTGAAGTAAAGCAATTTGATTTGATGCTCTAATTAGGTTTTGACCTGGATAGGATGAACCATAATATTTATCATCATTCAAATAGTCTGTAAGAAAACGGAGTGCCTGCATATAGATACTGAATTTGCCAGCATAGAAAAAGTATTTTTTTTCAAAGGCTGTCAGTTCATCCTGCATCTCACTCATATATCCATCAACAATGGCTTCATAATATTCCTTGCGAATTATAATTTTGCTAAAATCCTTTTCCTCTTCACTTACCGGTGATAAGTAAGTACGCATCATATCTCCAACATCGCTTATAAAGTAGCCGGGCATGACAGTATCAAGATCTATTACGCAAAGTCCTTTATTGTTTTTATCAAATAATACGTTATTAATTTTACTGTCGTGATGTGTAACTCTAAGTTTAAAATCGCTAGTGTTTTAATTTTTTTAAATTCCGCTACAATATTTGACCATTTTTTTAACTGGATGATTAAAGTGTCGGATTCCTTTAACCTGTTATTGTTCCCACTTTTTAGAGAATCCTCAAATTGCTCATATCGGAGAGAAAGGTTATGAAAATTCGGAATCGTTATTTTGAGTTTTGAACAATCAAAATTGCTGAGGACAGCAGTAAACTTTCCAAACTGTTTTGCGCCCTCGTATGCTTGGTCAGGATTTTCTACCACATTTATTGCATGGGAATCCTGTACAAAAGGGAAGACCCTGAAATAGCTATCTTCATTTTTGTAAACAAGTTCACTACCATCAAAAGTCTTGACCGGAGAAACAAAAAAATAATCAGGATGCTGACATTTTAGATACATGCTTATTTCTTCAATATTAAAAGCAATGTTTTCAGGATTTTGAAATACCGTGTTATTTACCTGTTGTAGAATAAATGCATGTTCATTCTGTGCAATCTTCCAGGTTTGATTAATCAAGCCCTGGTGTATCGGTGCAATCGTTACCTGACTGGCGTTTAACCCAAATTCTTTTAGTACTGAATCTAATATCATAGGAATATTTGCTGTTAAAACTCATCAGTTAATGCAAACACTGGTTTCCGGTACATCCATTTACCATTGGTAAAGTCAGGAAACTCAATCGTCTCGTTTCCTTTTTCAATGGAAATTTCACTTAATGGCGTGATGGCACTCCAAGAAGCAGCGTCATATACATCCATTGGGGTGGCAATATTTCGTTTAATTGATTCGACAAAAGAATGTATCACAAAAAAATCCATTCCACCATGACCTGCACCTTCTGTTTCTTTACTCCACCTTGCCCAAAGTGGGTGATCGTACTTATCAAACCACTCTTTGGCAGCATCCCATTGATGTGGCTTTGATTGCCCCTCAATATGTACTCCTTTGGCTACATCCATCCATAAACCATTTGTTCCTTGTACACGGAAACCAAGCGAGTATGGACGAGGCAGATTGGTATCATGCTGCAATAAAATAGTTTCACCATTGGCACAGCCAATATTAGTGGTAACTACATCACCTAATTTGAAATTGATCTTGGCATTTGGATGGTCAACCCCACATTTTTTTACAATGTGGTTATGCAATCCTCTTGCTTTAGAAGAGAAGGATGAAATATTTACAAACCTGTTTCCCCTGTTAATATTAATACAATGAGCTATGGGGCCAATCCCATGTGTAGGATATAGATCACCATTACGATGTACAGAATGATGGGTGCGCCATCTTGCTTCACTCCAACCTTTATCGCCAAACTCACAACCTTTTCCATAGGCATCAATGCCATTATTAAATTTTACTTCACGCAGGTCATGCTGGTAACCGCCCTGTAAATGCACCATTTCTCCGAATAAACCCTGCCGTACCATATTTAAAGCAGCCATTACATCCCTACGGTAGCAAACATTTTCCAACATCATTACCTGCGCATTGTATTGCTCTGTTACTTTTACTACATCCCAATGGTCTTGCAGTGTTATGCCAAGCATTACTTCCGTACCTACATATTTTATTCCCGCCTGAAGTGAACCTATGATCATTTCTTTATGCCATTCCCATGGAGTAGCTATAATCACACCGTCTATATCTTTTATATTCAACATTTTTTTCCAGGCATATGGGTCGCCAGTAAAAACTTGTGGCATCTTCTTCCCACTCCTTGTGATCATTTCTTTCGACCGGGAAAGCATACGATCATCAATATCGCAAATAGCGATCAGCTCTACATCTTGTCTGCGCAGCACAAGGTCAAGATGGTTTTGTCCACGTAGACCAGTACCAATTATTACTAATCTTACTTTCTCTTTCAGATTAGCAGCAAACAAATTAGTTGCAGGCAATAGGGCTAATGATGCTGCACCAAGTGCTGCGTTTTTGATGAATTGTTTTCTTTGCATATAATAATTTTTTTCCTTATTTCTTTATTTTAATAGTCGACGAATCATGAGTAACAATAAAGTGATACTTATAACTTTAATCAGACAACAATATTAAATCCTGTGAAGGGCTAGGTAATCCCAATGCTGCCATTTCGATAAACACCGCATCTGTTGCAACTTGTGTGGAAAGTTTCATCCCCCATTTTTGAAAAAAAGAGGTAAGATTTTTTCCGCTTATGCTACAAGCCTTCAGCATAAACCATCTCATTTTTGTATCAGTTGTTGTTGGTCTAACAGTTTCTCGTCTGGCCTGACGATGAAGTTCATGATAAAAGCTATCGCTAAAAGCAAGTTTCAATTGCTGAAACATGCAGAGCCTTGTCCATACACTTGCATTACTCCCATTGAAATTTCGTTCAGATTCAGGACGAGCTAAGTAAGTGATCGTATTATTCCATTCGTTTTGAGAAGTAAGTCTTGTTGGTGTTATTCCCAATGCTTTTTCAACCGCTATACTGTAAATATTCACTGTTACTTCACCGAGTTCACTCCACGTCCATGAACCCTGTTGATGCATGTGTCCTAATTCATGCCAGGGTCCCCAGCTAAAATTGTCTGCCTTTAGAATTGAGGGTATCCCACCGGTTACAGAACTATAAAAAGTGCGATAAAATGTTGCTGCCATAAAGTAACCAGGATGGTCTGTTTCTGTCATCAGGTATTTGTGTACATTGGGTTGATCAATAGGATCATTACCAAACAGACCACTAATGCTGTCTTCAATAGCAATTACCCTGTCAGCTTTTTTTATTAATGCTTCTTGGCTTTCATTTTTATAAGTTTTTGCATTTGCCAATGAAAAAGTAATGATGGTTTTATTGCCCACTAATTGTACATCGGGAACATTATTGATATTATCAACCATCTTAACCCAATCAGCCTGCGTGGTTCTACCCAATTGATAATATGGTATGGGTCTCATACCGGAAACAAATTTCAATCTTACTCTGTCGGTCGGGTTGTCGTTATGAAATCTCACATAGATGATACCTCCAATTGCATCTGTAATAGAATTAATCCCTGTTGTTAAGGTATGAGAAGTGGGATTCCAATTGGCTTGGTAACGAGAATAAGTACCTACAAGCAAGGTAGGTAAACGTGTGCCAATTTCTGCTGTTACTTCAATAGTCAATACTGTTGAGGCTGGTAAATAAAATCCTGTTGTATAAAAATCAGAAGCTGGCATATTTTGCGCTAACCTTGTTGCTTCTTTTGTACCGGAAACAGTTTCATTCACAATTAAAATACTGTCTGCTGTTTTTAAAGTAACTGAAGCTAGTGGTGGCGGTACTGATGGCACTGGCGGTGGTGGAGTAACATTGCCCCCATCATTATTCTTTTTACAAGCTGTCAATACTATTATAACCATCATTGCAAACAAGAATATTTTTTTCACCTTTTTATTTTTTATTTTGTCTCAAATAATTATTAAGTAACTGCATACAATACCATTCCTGTCTTGGTAAATGAAAAGGGCCTTTGTATAAATTGCCTTTGGCAGTTTGTGCAATACTTCCATCCTTATGCAGATAGCCAAACCATTCGCCATTTTGTTTGTCATAGAAATGCTTGTATGAATATTCGTGAACCTGTTTATGCCATATAGCATACTTTTCATTTCCTGTCGTTAAGTATGCAAGCAGTGTTGCAATGATTACTTCATTATGTGGCCACCAGAATTTCATATCCTGCCAGTATTCCTGCACCGGTTTATTATATACATCACGGAAATAGAGAATACCGCCATGCTCTTTATCCCAGCCTCTTTCCCACATATAGTCAATCATGCGACAGCCTAAATCAATCAAATGTTGGTCATTGTTTCGATACAGAGCTTCGTGTAGGATAAACCATGCGCCCTCAATAGCATGACCAGGATTAAGGGTTCTACCATCGATATGATCAATTATGCTCCCATCTGGTGCCACTTGCTCCATGACACATTGAATATCATCTTTCACAAAGTCATATTCAATCTCTTTAATCCATTTTTCAATCCATTGATCACAGCGCGGATCTCCTATGGTATCCCTGAGTTGTTGAGCTGTATTGATCATTATCATAGGTACTCCAATACCTTTGGATGGTCGAATATTTGTAAACTTTGGCTGCAGGAGACCGGGAATAGTTGCATACTCAATACACTTCCCAAAAACTTTTCTTGCTCGTTGAGCTGCATCTTCATTGCCACTTGCTTTTGCATAAGCAGCGGCTGCGATTACATAAAATGTCTCGGAAAAAAAATACCTGCGTTTTCGTAAAGGCTTCCCATCTCTAGTCATATGAAAGAACATCTGTCCGTCAGCATCAAAGCAATATTGATTTAAGAAATCATACCCAAGTTTGGCGCCGTCTAGCCATTCTTGTTTTTGCTCAACTGTGTTATAGAGTGTCGAAAGCATCCATGTTGCCCTTCCTTGTATCCACACAGCTTTATCATCATCAATGAGGCTACCATCTGCATCTCTCATAAATAAAAAACCTCCGTATTCCTGATCAAAAGAACGAGGAAACCAAAATGGGATCGTACTATTCAACAATTGTTTTGAATAAAACTCTTGCAGCACTTCTAACTCTTTTCTATCGTAGCCCATACCTGTTATTATTTAATAATCTCGTTTACTTGTATTTTTAAAAAGTATAGATCCTTAATTCCTTCATATAAAATACCAATGGTATGATCATCAATTTGTGTAAGGGATGAATATCCATACCCTTGTCTTTCATCAACTAATAATTGATGGGCAGGCAACCAAGTTTGTCCATAGTCCAAACTTGCCTTGATAGTCATATTGTAACGACCTGCTGTGGTATTTGGGTTACTGAAGAAAAGAACATCTCGCATAACCCCTTTCACTTTTACTCTTGCTTTAATTAAACTAGCCATACAAACTGGATCAGGTAATGCATTATATGATGTAGCATGTTCTGTCCATGTTACTCCAAGATTATTGGTAGTGGCTACACTTCTGAATCCACCCCGATTATCACGCATATTCAGCATTAATGTACCTGAAGTCGTTTCCACGACTTGACTCTCAGTTGTATTCGATTTGGGGCCATTGATTTTTCCATTCCATGAATTACCGTGATCAGCACTATAAATAATAGTTGAAAAGGGAACTTTATTTTCATTCCAATATTGTGCTGCAAAAACCAGCTTACCATCCTGCATAGCAATCCCACTTCCGGGTCCATTAAAAAATAAATGCCATGCTTTATCCTTGATTTGCGGAGTGATGGTGTATGGATTTGACCAAGTCAATCCATCATCATCACTACTAACCAAAACAAATTGCCCGGTTGTGTCTGGAGAAATACCCGGTAAAGAACCGGCAATAGACCTATTACCTTTACTCCACAATGCAGCTACCCATATTTTTTTGGTAATAGGATCAAACAATATAGAAGGATCACCTACACCATTATTTTCGTGTGGAGCGCCCATATCCATAATCACTTTCATTGGCTGCCAAGTCTTGCCACTATCTATACTTCGACTTAATCCAACATCAATATTGCCCGGTAAATCGGAGCTATTTTTATACCGGATATCGTAGACTGATAACAGTGTTCCTTTATCGGTAGTTACTATACCTGGAATACGATACGTATTAACTTGATCAGCGCCAGCTTTACGAACAACCACTCCGATATGCTTGTCGTAAACAGATTTACCTTGTTGAACTAGTAACTGATTCCCTTTGTTGTCAGTCAATTTTTGACAAGTCAGTTTAATTTTATGGTCAATCGCTGCTTCACTTTTCAATACAATACTGAACCAGATAAAATGAACCCCAGGCCTAAGTTTGATATTAAGAGGAATGTCAAATAAAGAAGCTGATGGAACTATTGATGATATGAGTTGTTGGGTCGAAAACGGTTCACCACCTGTAAGATATACATCGATCTTTTCGATACTACTAATGACTTGAGCATTTATAGTACAATTGACTTTTTGATAGAATTGTTCCTTTTTTTCACTAGGTATAGAAACAGCAACGCGTAGTATCGGATTAGCAGACACTCCTTTCAATACCGGTATTGCAGGTGAATAAGCAGTTGCCTGAATAGTTTCTGGTGAATTTATTCCTGCATTTTTAAAATAGCTAAAGCTGCTATTTAAAATGAACAGGAAGCATAGCGTTACATAAAAAATTATTTTTTGCATAATTTCATTTTACTCATCAATAAAATCATTCTGTTTAGGTCGCAAAAAAGAAAGTTGGATAATCAAAGCGACAGCAACAACACCCGCTAGCATGGCAAAGTCCTTTCCCAGATTCCCGGCATCCGTTGATTTACCTAAAAAGTCAGTAATGAATGCACCGGCAAATACACCTGTCATATTCATTAATCCATAAGCAGTAGCGCGGTATTTGATAGAGACAAACTGACAGAGTATAGGCATATTATTGGCATCAAACATTCCGTAACCAAACCCAAAACAAAATGCTGCACCAACCACGGCAAAAAGTGAGTGACCAAATCCGATAAGTAATACTGCGGGTATGGTAAGTCCTAAACCTATAGCACTGGTATAAATCCGTCCTTTAATATTTTTCTGAACCCAGCGATCTGATAAAATACCTCCAAAAATTACTCCTAAGAAAGAAGATGCTGCAATTGTAATGGTAGATAACGGCCCTGCCTTTGCCATATCTATTCCTAAATTCTCAGCAAACAAGGTGGGCATCCAGTTTTTAACAGCCCAGCCGGGTAAACTTGGCATAGCAAAGTAGAATAGAATAACCCAAAAAGCTATGTTGGTAAATAACAATCCAAAGCCTTTAAATAAGCCTATTTTCTTGTCATCATTATCGATTACATATAATGTGTCCTTTTTTTTATCCTTTAAGAAAAAAAATAACCCGAGAGAATACAGAATTCCGATTATACCAAATGATTGAAATGCTACCTGCCATGAATAATGATGCGCAACAGTAGCCCCAAAGCCACCTAATGCTTGACCCATATATAAGCCTGTCATATGTATACCTACTGCTAAGGATCTAGTTTTAGAATCATGAAACTCAGTAATTAGCGCCAGCCCTGCAGGAATATATAAAGCTTCACTTACTCCCATAATAGCCCTTAGCCAATATAGTTGATCAAAAGTTGTTGCATACCCCATTGAGCAAGTAACCGCAGACCATACAAATAAACTGCTAACGATAACCCATTTTTTACTGATTCGATCAGCGATCATTCCAGCGAAAGGGCTCATGCTTCCATAAATCCAAAGAAATACAGCCATCAATCTACCAAAGTTGGTAGCAGACTGTAATTCCTGTATATCGATCATCATAGATGGCTTCATGGTACTGAGCATCTGCCTATCCATATAGTTTAATAGTGCCACTACCCACAATAGCCCTACAAGTATCCACGGATATTTTTTTGATATGCTCATGGTTATAAACGGGAAATTTTAGCCATTAAAATTTGCGATGTTCTAATCCCTGCTTTTATTTCTCCGGTCGGAATAACTACCTCTTTACCCCAATAAAAAGCATTTGTCGTAACAGGTGTAGGATATGGAATCAACCCAGCCATTTTAGTTGATTGAGTCTGTATATTATAAAGCAGGATCTCTTGACTAAACCCAGGATGAGAAAGAAGAACTTGATTTTTTTTCAAGACCAATTCTTCTTTTTCTAGTTGCGTGGGAGCTTTATTAATTAGTGATAAATAATTTTCAACCTTACTAAAGGTGGTTCCTCGATCGCCACCAAACAAAAGAATATTGCCATTTTTTGTTGCAACACCAGTACCCGCAGATAGTGGATATGGCAAAGGGGCTAATTCAGACCATTTTTGTTGTAGAACATTGAATTCATATACTGTATTATACAATTCACTAATTCCCTGACTGGTTTTTCTTCGCCCTCCAACCATATAAAGTTTTAAAATACCTGAAGATTTTATTGCTACAAAAACCCCATGTGATATTTGTTTTGGCATAGAAGGCAACTGGCTCCAACCTGCATGTATATCATTAAGATCAATTACCCAAAGCATATTTGAAACACCTTCTTGAGTTTCTCCTCCTAGTACGTAAACAATATTATTATAAGAAATGGCAGATGCATTACTAACGGCTAAGGGTAAAGCTGGTAAAGATTCAATAATAACAGCGCTAGCATAATGATCCCATTTCAATAAAAATACCTTATCAGAAATACCCTTTTCACTTTCTCCACCGGCATATAGAACTCCCTTGGGTGTTGAACAACTGGCTGCATAAGCTATATTCTCTGGCAACTGATATTCATCTGTTACCAATGAAAGCTTCTGACCTCTTTTCTTAAAACTGTAGACTTTATTATGAAATATTTTTTTTCCACCTTGCCATGGCATACCATCCGGGAAATTAGCCCCTCCTGCAACTAACAACCTATTGCCAGAGATACCTGTTATTGGACCCGCTAATCCAAGCCCTTCCTTTTGTTGATTATTCGAAGGGAGCACACCTGCAATATGCCAAGTATCTTGAACAGATTTTTTTTGTGCAAAAAGTTCTCCAACAGATGACATAAAGAGAATTATTATAATGGGCAGAGCAATTTTCATGGAGTTTAAACTGATGTATTTGTTACTACCTCATTCGTATTTTTAGCAAGAACAGAACAAAAGTTATTAAAACCAATTTTACCGGTATCATTTACAAACTGCTCGTAGTCAGTTGAGTCCAAATTTTTAACCGGTAGTCTGAACTCTCCACAATTTAGACCAATCAATTTCATATAAGCTTTCCCGGTAGCTATACCTCCATACTTACCCAATAAACGGATCATTTCTATGGACTGTAGCTGAAGTGTTCGGGCATTATCTAAATCATTTTGTTGAAATGCCTCAATTAAACGATTGTATAAAGGTGCTGCATAATTAAAAGTGCTTCCCACTGCACCAGTTGCACCCACTGCTAATGCAGATAGCATATTTTCATCTCTTCCCCACAGCATATCATATTTCCCATTTTGATAACTCAGGCAAGACTGAAAATCCATAAAATCTTCATGTGTGTATTTGATGCCGGCAAAATTTGGGACCAACCCATCAACTTCTTGCAATAATGAATACATAGATATATCAACTCCTGTTAATACAGGAATATGATAATAATAAAATGGTAATTCAGGAACAACTGAGGCAATTTCCTGACACACTTTGGCTAATACTTTAGCATTAACTGGCTTAAAATAAAAAGGAGCAGTTATGGAAATCGAATGAATGGGAAGTTGACTTACTTTTATGGCTAAATCTTGACATTCTTTTATACTCGTACCACCCAACAGTAACATCACTTTAAATTCCGGATCATTCTTTGTGCAGCTAGCCCAGGCTTCTGTTACTAAATATTTTTCAGATGCACTCAGAGACACCCCTTCTCCTGTTGAACCGCATATAAATACACCCTTTACATTATTTTGCTTCAATAGCTTATAATAGCTTGGAATGATCTCATATGCAATTGATCCATCTCCTTTCATCGGTGTGAAAGGAGCAGCAATCAATCCGTTTATTTTTTCTCTTTTCATACAGTAAAATATAATTAAAAAACTTGAAAAACCAGGGGGTATTTCACCCCCCGGCTAAAACCAAACTACCAATTGAAAATTGCTTAATAACCTGGCGTCTGAGTTAACATAGGATCATTATTTAACATCCCCATTGAAATGGGTAATAATAGTTTAGCCTGTGTAGTAGGTGATAAATAGGTCGGATTAATATTTGCATATACATATGAATCTCCAGCTCTCCTAAGTGCCCACCATCTGCGACCTTCCCCAATAAACTCCCTCAGATATTCATCCAAAATCGCATTCATATTGTTTGCTTGAGATCCATTTACATAAACTGGAAATGTTGTGCCGTACGCTCTTCGTCTAATAGCATTAATTTCATTAGAAGGATCTTCTCCAAGTTTTGTTTTTGCTTCTGCTAATAATAAGAGCACATCAGCATAACGATAGATAGAAAGATCATTATTAAAGATTTGTGTTGTTCCTGATGTAGAACCCAACCATTTTGTTAATAATACCCCTCTAACACTATGTGGTGGAGCGGTAGAATATAAAATATTGAATGACTTTGAAATTCGCTGATCGGCTGGACCACTGGTTAATCTATTGATCATAGCCTGATTCAACCCAACTCTATTAGCACCGTTTACATAAGGATAAACAGAACTAACAGTTGGAGTAGGGGCTTGACTTAAAGAAAGTGTAGTAGCTTGAATACTATTCACAGTAAAACTACCAAATACACCTAATTGGGCTTGCTGTAATTCAAAATTGAGAGCAAAAATAATCTCAGGATTATTTGTCTTTTTTACCGGATCAAAAATATCTGAGTAATTTGAATTAAGATTTAAAGACGCTCCCTGTAATCTCTGTACCTCTTCTAAAGAAGTTTTTGCAATCGTTAAATCAGCAGCGCCTCCATTTTGATGGGTTGCTGTCCAAATATGCACATCCCCTTTCAACACAAGACTTGCGATTCTACTCCAGTAGACTCTTTTACCAGTTGATAAAGTATTGGTTGTTCCAAATAATCGCAATGATTCATCTATATCTTTTTTGATCTGTATTAGGATAGTATCAGCACTAGTTCTTCGTTTATAGGTTTCAGAAGCATTACTTATTGTTTCAATTGGTTCTAAGCTCAATGGAACAGGTCCCCATGTTCTTACCATATTATAATAAACATAAGCTCTCAGTCCATATAGCTCTGCTAAGGCTGTTGATTTTTCTGCATCCGGCAGAGGAGTTTGAGGATATAATTTTATTACATTATTCAAATTGTAAATAAGGTTATAAAAACCAGCCCAATCACCAAATGGAACATTGAGCGTGCTGATGTTATGACGATAAAGATTTTGTAATCCTCCATCAACTGATTCAGTAAATAATCCATCTGCCCAAATATCAGAACGCATTTCTCCGAGTTGAAAGAATGTTCCGGCATATGCTCTAACCCTGCCATAAATGCCATGATAAAGTGTTCGAGCAGCGTTGGGATCACGAAGAGCCTCCGATTTACTGATTACATCTTGGGGAACTACTTCATCCAATTTTTTTGAACAGGATAGGAATGTTGAGATTACCACTCCCAAGAGGAGTAGATGTTTAAAATATTTATATCTATATGATTTCATGGTTGTAATTTTTTAAAAGAATAATATTTTAGAGAATCGCTCTGATACTAAAGGTTAATCTTTTAGGTAGTGGAAATTTACCTTGATCAAAACCGCCTACTTCAGGGAAATTACCACTGTAGCCAGTGATATAAGTAAGGTTTGTACCGGTAAGGTTGATGCTTAATCCTTTGATTTTATTTTTTAAATATTTACCTAAAATCTTTGAGGATAGGTCGTGACTAACCGTTAGTTCTCTTAACATGATATAGTCTCCTTTTTCCCATAATTGAGCAGCCGGATTATTACCACTTGCATCAGTCGCATAATTTCTACCATAATTAGCCCAATAAAAGCGTGGCAAGCTTGCATTTGGGTTGTTGGGAGTCCAGGTATTCAGTGCTTCAGTCGTAGAATTCTGAGACCCTTGTACTTGACTTAATCCACGAACGATCTCATTATTCAAAATGACAAAACCAAAGGCATAATCAAATCCCGCATATAGCCTGAAGCCTTTATAGCTTGCTGCTAAATTAAAACCACCCATGTATTGTGGGGTAGTTCTACCTACATAAACAAACTGTCTGCTATCGATTGTGTCATTTTTATTTACTTGATACCAGCTAGCATCTCCTAGTTGTTTGATTCGTTTGTTTCCGTAAGGTAAAAATGCATTGAATACACCTGCATCTTTTGCAATTTCTCCGGCTGAACGATATATACCACTCCATTTAGGTGCCCATACCTCATCTAATCCAATTCTTCTGCCTTCTACTAATCCACCTACCTGCATCAGCTGACCAGGATTTTTAGGATCCCACACTTGAAAAGTTCCTTGTCTATTACCAGGTAATCCGTTAAACGGTAATTTCTTAGCATAACTTTTAACATGAAAAATATTAACCCCTGCTTCCAATGTAAATCCATCCACTTTTTTCGGTTCAATCAATTTTGCATTCACAGCAATTTCGAATCCACGATTTTGCAATTGTCCGAGGTTAGTTGTAAATCCTCCGAATCCTGTTTGAGAAGAAATACCCAATGAAGCAATTTTGTCAAAGACATTACGAATAAAATAATCGGCATTTACCATTATACGATCATTCCAGAATCCCACATCTGCTCCAATATTCAAACTATTGGTTCTCTCCCATCTAACATTTGAGTTAATGTATGATGCAACATAAGTACCACCGAAACCATTATATGTACCTGCATTATTAAAGACTTGTGATGTTCCAAAAAAGCCTAATGAATTTACATTACCATTCACCCCATAACTTAATCTTGGTTTCAGGCTAGTAATGTATTTTGAAATACCTGCTTTTTGATAAAATGATTCATTATGAGTATTCCAGCCAACTGATACACCCGGAAATGTTCCAAAATAGTTATCACGACTAAGTCTACTAGAGCCATCAACTCGAACAATTCCTGTGAACAAGTAACGATTTTTATAAGAATAATTCACACGTGTAATCCCAGAGGTAATTCTTTCCCAAGCATTGAAGTTAGAAGATGCTCCTGCCGGATTAATAATAGTTGTTCCTAGTACACTAGGGGGTGTAGATGCAGCTAACCAAGGAATTAAATCAGTTGGTGCACCCTGTGAAAAGCCTGAATTAACATAGCTCTTATAATCATAAAACTCAGTTCCTGCCAATACTGTCAAAACATGTCCGTTAAAATTCTTGTTGAATTGCAGGAAGGCATTGGTTGTGTATTGAGAAATCTTAGAGTTGTTAAAACTAGCAGTACGATTTGTATTAAATGCTCCATTATTACCTTGCTGAAAAGCTTTGGTAAAAAAGTTATTATTGGTGTATTGATAATAGCCTGATCCACTAACCAATAATTTTAAATATGGGAGTAACGTGTATTCAAGATTTACCCCACCCATGAACCTTTGTTGATTAGTGCTATTGATAGTAAGATTACTCCAGTAAAGTGGATTACCAAGTGTAACATCATTCGGGCCAGGTAAAATTGCACCTGATGTATCATTTTTATAACGCACAGTTGGAGCAACTCCAATATATCGTTGCATTAATCCACCAGCCGCACCACCTTCGGGATCTACACTCCCAAATCCACCATATGGTAACCCTTGTTCTACACCGTAGGCATTGATGTTGGTACTAATCTTCAAATTTTTCCCAACATTTAAACCACCATTGAAATTCATATTCATTCTCTTGAGATACGAACCAATGATCATTCCATCGTCCTTTACTGTTCCAAGAGACAATGCAAAATTTCCTTGTTCATTTGCACCTGAAAAATTCAAGTTATGTTCTACTGTTGTTACTTTCTGGAGTAATAATGCTTCTCGTTCTTTAACTGTAATGTCAGTAAAAAGAATACTATCTATTTGAGATGGATTAAATGGGTTGGGATCTACCAATAATTTCCATCCTGCTTTGTTCAATAAATGTCTATTTTGATTAGATACCAATTGTGTAGTATAAAGACCTGAGGCCGAAGTCCATCCATTATTTACAGCCCATCCCCATGCTCCAACTAATTGACCACGATCTGTATTCATGGCATTCGTATTATTATCGAGTGAGTCAGCTTTAAAACGTGCTTGTATACCAAGGCGATTCATCCTGATATAATCAGCTCCACTCAAATACTCAGAAGAATTCGGACGTATGAAATTGGTTGTATGACCAAAAGAATAAGAAACTTGCGACTTACCCTTTTTACCTTTTTTGGTAGTCAACAGTATTACACCATTTGCGGCTCTTGCGCCATAAATGGCAGTAGAAGCTGCATCTTTCAATAAATCAATGGATGCAACATCGTTGATGTCAATTCCATATAAAGATGGTACGATGATACCATCAACAATAAACAAAGGTGAACCACCTCCACCAAATTCGGTTCCACCTCGAAATGAAATAGAAGGTGTTGTTCCGGGTTGTCCGGTTCTTTGTTGAATTCTTAAACCGGGAGTATTTCCCTGCAAAACAGTAGCGACATTCGTAGTTGGGCTGTTTTCAAATGCCCGACTATTCACCGTTGTAACAGCACCTGTTACTTCTCGACGTGTCTGTGTACCATAACCTACTACTACTACCTCTCCTAACATATCTGTTTTTCGGATTAAGCCAATAGAATAAGATGTGGCGCTACCTACACGAAGTTCTTGTGTTGAAAATCCTGTGTAAGAAAATACCAATGTTTCTCCTGAAGCAGCATCAATACTAAATTCCCCTTGGTTATTGGTTTGCGTTCCAAGGGTTTTTCCTTTTACAAGTACTGTTACACCTGATAAGGGTTGCGCATCTTCATCAGAAACTTTCCCGGTTATTCGCTTTGTTTGAGCGTAACCCGAAAAAAAAGTAAAAAGACATGCGGTCAAGAAGCACATCTTTACTAAGGCAGATTTCATAATCGTAGTTTTGGTGTTTAAAATGTATTATGTATGACATAATAAATATAGAAAGTTATCTTATCTTTACCAAAAAATAATTTTCCACAGATTATACTTATTGATTTTCAATAACTTGTATAAATTAGTAACTTGTATACATCTGTACGAGAATAATGCAACTCGAAATTTGTGGCAATGAAACAAGCGATTAAAGAAAATATTATTGGGATTTCAATTGACAATAGTTCATTAGTTGATAAAGTTGAAACCAGTCTAGTAGAATTACTTCAACAGCAAAAACTAAAAGTGGGCGATTCAATTCCAAAAGAGATTGAATTAGCTGAAATGCTGGGCGTTAGTAGAACGGTGATCAGGGAGGCGCTCTTAAGGCTCCGTATTATGGGATTAATTGATTCAAAGAAAAAAAAGGGGGCTGTTATTACGAGTCCGGATCTGTTTGGAATCATGAGTAAAAGCATGAATCCCCATATTCTGGATCAAGACACCCTAAAAGATATGTTTGAATTACGTCTTGTACTTGAAATCGGTATGGCCGATATCTTGTTTAACAGAATAACAAAGAAAGATATTGCTGAATTACACCAAATCGTACAAAATGAGCCTCCCGTTACACAATATCATTTGTTCAATATTGAACATGAAATTGCTTTCCATGGTAAGCTTTATGAAATAACTGGTAATGAAGCAATGAAGAAGTTCCAAAAAATGCTACTGCCGATTTTCGATTACGTTCATCAAAGTGGTCTACTCAAAAAACAACCCTTACTCGAGACCTTTGTGTCGCATAAAGGTCTGGTAGAATTATTGGAAACCGGTAATGCTGAGAAATTCAGGGTTGGAATGAGAAATCACCTTGAGAATCATTTTAGGAGAATTTTTGATTAGCATGCATTTTAGTAATACCCCATTCCCTAAAATAGAAAATTCGAATAAATACTTGCATTCTTTCAAAAAACTGATGAAGAACTTATTCAGAAGCATGTATCATTCTTTTTATTTCAAAGGATAATCTGCAAAGGTTGTGTCTAACCCATTTTAACTGAAGTCATTGTTAATGAGCCTGCTACAGCTTTATCATTGAAAAAGGAAATTTGATCCTTGCTACCTTTCAGCCCTAGTGCATACAACAAAGGCAGGTAGTGTTCCGGTGTTGGAATGGCCAACATAGCTTCTTTACCCAGACTTTCATAATTTATCAACGGTTTGTGGTCGCCGGTTGATATCAAATTTTTAAATCTATCATTTATTTGCAAAGCCCAATCATATCCGTACCCAGGTACTTTCATTTTGTCCCATGCCACCATTCGGAGGTTATGCACCATATTACCACTTCCAATGATCAAAACGCCTTTCCTTCGTAATTGATATAATTCTTTAGCAAGATCATAATGGTATTGCGGCCCCTTAGTATAATCAATGCTCAACTGTAACACCGGAATTTTTGCATCCGGATACATATGTCTTACGATTGTCCAAGTTCCATGATCCAAACCCCAGTCATGATCTAATTCCACTTTGGTAGAATGTATCAAGGATACCGTTTCTTTTGCTAATTCTGGATTACCTGGCGCAGGATATTGTACGTCAAAAAGCTCCTTAGGAAAGCCCCCAAAATCATGAATGGTTTTAGGAAATTCCATTGCTGTAATCTGTGTACCTTTTGTGAACCAGTGCGCTGAAACTACCAATACTGCTTTAGGTGTTGGGATCTCCTTTGCCATTTGTGTCCATCTACGGTTAAACTCAGTGTCTTCAATTCCATTCATGGGTGAACCATGACCAACGAAGAGAACAGGCATTAGTTGCTCTTGGTTATCTAAATCACTAGTAAACTTATTAAAAGCTGATAATGTTGTCATGACTGCTGCTCCTGTTATAATTGTTGTAATAAATTGTTCTCTTTTCATTTATACACTCTTTGCTTTTTTCCAAATACTTCCTGCTTTTGAAACTACTCGATCTATTTTCTTACGTGCTTCAAGTTCATATAGGATACTTTCTGCTTCTTCTAAACTTTTATCATAGAATACAGCAAACTCTTTTAAGGTAACAGTATCATAGCCTTGAAAAATACTGTCATAAGTTGTTACTACCTCTTTTATTACATTACCCGGAATCAATTTCAGTAAAGCTTGCTCATACACTTGATAGGGTTTACTTCCGTATACTTTAAAACGGTTATCCTCTTCATCAACAAAATAAATGGTGGGAAACCCTCTCACCCCCCATTCTTTTGCCATTAAAAGATCATCCTCAAATAACTGTTTAGCATTATGCCGATAATCATGTTTGAATTGAATATGGTCTAAACCTACGTCTTTCGCTGCCTGCACCAGGTATTTTAATTTTGCAATATTTTTTTTCTCAATGAATACCATTTCTTTTATACGTCTCAGAAATTGATCTGCTTTGTGGTTGCCCTGCAGTTGGGCCGCTTTAAATGCAATGGCTGACGGGAATGAAGAACGCAACGGATCTTCGTTCCAAACATCTCCATCAATAGGCATATTGTAATAAGCACTAGCTTCCTCCCAATGCTGCGCTACGCTCTGTGGGCCGTTTACATCGCTTCCTCCATATTCACTCCAGCTTTTCAGTAATCCACCCATCCGGTATTCTATGTCAAAACTGGCACCATATTCCTGCTTCAATTTCCGCAGTTGTGGTTCTATACCCCAGCAGGAAGAACAAATTGGATCGGTAAAGTATAAAAGTTTTACTGGTTTACTAACTATCATATTTTTACTTTCGTTGGAAGCCTGAGGTATTTCACAGATCCCTGTTTCGGGATCACACATCATCGGGCTCATTTGTTCTTTATTACTCATCTTACTTAGTATTTAGTTAATAATACAATTTGGCTGTCCTCACTTATTTGCTAAATAATTGTGCAGCATGAGAAGTATTAGCATATTCATCAAGTCTGGTGATAAGACCATTTTCCACGATGAATGATTGCACCCAATCCTGTTCTAATAACTCTCCATTCTTTTTAATTCTTTGTTTTTCACTTCCCAACACTACTACACGGTTCCCGTTCTCGAAAAAATGGTTAGTTTGAAAGCCTTCTATATCGACATGTGTTATGATATTACCGATAAACTTCAGCACTTCATCTTTTCCGACATAAGTACCGTTGTAAGGAATTTCATCCGTGCCATGATAGACCCAAACGGTATCTTCTGACAAGGTTTTTTTCAATTCATCCATTTTGCCTGCGCCAAATGCTGCAAACATTATTTTTACTGTTTCTGTTGGGGTAATTGTTTTGTTTTCCATTTTTTTATTTTTAAAATTTACTTGATTTGATAGCACAAAGCTATAAAGCCAAAAAATCAACTCCATTGAGGATAAACAAGAAATTGTATTGATATTGATCAATGTCACTGCAACTGGTCCTGCAATCGCTATGAAAAGAAAACATATTGCTTTTTCAGATGGGCAGCATTTTGTACAGCCCAATGTATTTGAAATTTTATAACATTTGCGTCGAAATCAATCTTCTAAAAAAGCCTTCATTCCTTTGTGCAAATACCGGACAACTCAAATGCTGTTAATTGCTTTTTTATTGCTTATGCAGGATATTATATTGTTTTTGAAAATCCATCTGAGTTTCTTTCGATCTGTTTTTCTGCTCTAAATATTTTTTTGCTGCCTGTGCCATAGTAACCACTGCAGCACCCATCATGATGGTATCTTTTATGACCAGCCTGCCTGCGGCACTTAGATAAGGGAATCCTGATTCAGTGTCACCCAAGGCAGGCACCCATGTTTCTGATGAAGTAATCAAAAAGGATAAAGTAACCAGCGACATAATAAACGCCAAAAAACTACCTACCGCTGACAATGCCGGAAATAAAGGGTATAAAGCAATGAATAATCCGATTAATACAATAACTGCTCCCAATCCATACGAAAACAAATAGGTATTATTCTCTTGGTGCCAAACAATATTATCAGGTTTGTATTCACCTTCTTTATTCATGTATTTTTTATATTCGGGAGCATCATATTTATAAAAAAAACTCATCATGGGACTGTTTGCAACAAAAGGTATGATGCCTACTGCTTCATAGCGAAATGCTTTTAATCCACCAATCCAAAGCAATACAATCACCATTCCTATCCGGGCTATGTGAATTCCTGCATTTTGTAAGGAAGCCGCATATCTGAATAATTTTTCCATAATAAATTGCTTTAAAATATAGTATTGCTTAGTAAGCAACTGTAAATCTTTGACGCAGATGTTTCGGATTCTCTAGTTCATCTATAATTGCTACTGCCACATCTTCCACAGAAATCACACTTCGATTATTTTCATCAAATACCGGGTTATCTAGTCCAGTTCTATAAGTCCCTTTTCTTATTCCCGAGGTACCTTGGTGCATTTCTACTGCCGGGCTCAGGAAAGTCCAATCCAGTTCCTTTTCCTCTTTAAGTATATTCAGGTAATCCCTTGCTGCCAAAGCACCTGGTTTCCATTCTTCTGGAAACCCTTCGGTATCTACAATTTGTTGATCAGGGGCAACAAATAAACTACCAGCACCACCGACAACAATCAATCGTTTTATCCCGGATTTCTTAACCGCTTCCTGAATAGCTTGTGATCCTTGCAAAAATTCATGATATAGATTAGGGTTTGTCCATCCAGCATTATACGCACTAATTACAGCGTCATGCCTCACTATTGCATTTGACAATTCTGTTTCATTCAAAACATTCGCAACAACTACTGTTACATTTTCTGCTGGGGATATTTTATTAGCACTGCGTACAATAGCTGTTACCTGATGACCTCTTTGCAGCAACTCGTTTAAAATTGCATTCCCAACAAAGCCTGATGCGCCTATTAATGCCACTTTCATCTTCTTGATTTTAGTTTGTTGTTAATAATTATAGTCTTCCACTATTGATGTACGAGTAGAGACATTATTTGATCTATTACCCTGTAGCAGATAATCAATAGAATACTTACCACTACCCGCAAACAGCAGTACTATATATACCAACAAATATTGCAACGCAGGTTCTTGTTTTGCCAGTGGATCAGCAGCATGAATAATGAATGCCGCTACAAGCATCGTAATGATCAGAGGAACTACGGCTAACCTGGTCGCTAAACCTGCCATGATTAATACAGAACAAAATACTTCTGCAAATACCGTAAGCATCAATGATAATTCAGCACTCAATCCCATTACAGGGGGGAACTGCACCGGTGCCCCTGAAAGTAACATCATCATTTTGGGGATACCATGTGTTAACATTAATACTGCTATTCCCAATCTTGCTACGAGTAATCCGATATCTGTCATTGTATCGGCCTTACTTACATGTATTATTTTTTTCATTTTCTAAGTTTTTAATAGGATTCCTAACAGTTATTTTCTACTGAGGAAGTCTATATCAACATTTTATTATTGTGCTAAGTAACCACCATCTGCAGCATGGTAAGTACCGGTTACGAAAGAAGATTTGGAAGATGCTAACCAAAGAATCAGTTCTGCAATTTCTTCTGATTCACCTAGGCGTCCAATAGGATGTAAACCAACCAACGCTTTCATTGTTGGTTCATCTAAAGAAGTTAAAAGCGGCGTATTGATGTATCCCGGACCAACAGAATTGATACGAATTTTTTTATCTGCATATTCCAGTGCAGCAGCTTTGGTTAAACCAACCACACCATGCTTGGCTGCTACATAAGCCGGTGAAAACCTAGTACCTGTCTGCCCCAGAATAGAAGCTATGTTGATGATGCTTCCGCCTTTTGGTAACATCGCTGGAATTTGATAACGCAGACCATAAAAAACACCGGATAAATTAATGTCAATTACCTTTTGCCATCCATCCAATGGATATTCACCAGTGACCCCCAGCGGACCGCCAATACCGGCATTATTAACTGCAATATCCAGAGAACCATATTTTTCAATGGTCTGATTCACCAACACTTCATTATCGGAAGCTTTAGACGAATCTGCTTTCACAAAGAAAGCCTCACCACCTAATTTTTGGATTTCTTCAACCACATTGTTTCCATTGATCTCACTGATATCCGATACAACTACTTTTGCACCTTCTTGTGCAAAAAGTAATGCTGTTGATCTCCCAATGCCCGAACCTGCTCCGGTAATGAGCGCTATTTTGTTTTCTAGCTGTTTCATACTTTAATTTTTAATTGTTAACAATTAAGCCTCTCTTATGTCATTACTGTACAAACTCCCCATCTGCTTTTATACGAACTTCATTACTAATCATTGGAGGTGGAAATCCATTGCCGAGGTTAAAGTCTGCACGATTAATCACACCCGTAACCTGAAAACCGGCTGTCAGTTTTTTGCTCATTGGATTTTCAACAGCGCCTTTAAAAAGTAGGTCCATTGTAACCTGTTTTGTGACACCATGTAGGTTCAGATCTCCAATAAGTTTATATGAAGCCTTACCAACTTTTTTGATAGAAGTACTTTTAAAAGTCATCACAGGATATTTTTCCGCATCAAAGAAATCTGCACTTTTCAAATGGTTATCTCTTGCTTCAACCCTTGTATCAATAGAACTTGTTTTAGCAGTAAGCTCAAGCGAAGCATCACTAAAATCCGGTTGCGATGAGTTAATAGTAACATCAAAATCATTGAATGTACCTGAAACATCAGCAATACCTAAATGCGTTACTGTAAAGCCAAGCTGTGAATGGGCATCATCATTTTGCCATGTAGATAAGGCTACAGAAAATGAGGTTAACGTAAAAAATGCGGCGAGAATGAATGTTATTTTTTTCATTTTAATTGTTTTATTGTTATATGAATGATTAGTTGTGTAATATTTTCCAGCCTGCCAGCCAGTTATAGTTGTATTTGATCCCTAACTGAATCAATAAAAGCTGCATGCTCTCCAATGTTCTGCTTATTGATAAATCACCGGCTACTATCGGATTAAAACCTGCTGTAGTTACTAATTCTGAAACTGTTTGTAATGCTTCTTCATCATTACCGGCAATAAAAGCATCTACTTGTTTGCCATCAATCACAGGTGATGAAAAATCTGCCGCGAAAGTGGTATTGAAGGCTTTGATCACTTTTGAATTAGGCAATAATTTTTGCAGCTCTTCGGCGGCACTTGTATCTGACGCTGTTACCAACCCATCAAATGTTTCATTTAAAGGATTAGAGATAGAGATCACAATTTTCTGATTAGCTACTTCTTTAATTTTTTTAGCTACTTCTTTTTCTGCTCCGAACGGAAGAGCAAGAATGATAATATCCGCTTCCCAACCAGCTTCTGCCGGACAAACTGCCACCCCTACTTCAGCTTTTGTTTGAATAGATTCAATTTCCTTTACCAATACATCCAGCTTGTCCTCTTCATTGGCTTTTAATAGCAATCTGTAATTACCCTTAGAAAGGCTTTTTGAAATGGCTGAACCCATATTGCCTGTTGCTCCGATGATTGCAATTGTTTTTTTTGTCTTCATATTCTTTGTTTTTGATAGAGCAAAGCTACGCCGGTGCATACCCAAGCGCCATTGAGGGTAAGCAAGAAAAAGCATTGATTTTGATCAATGCTTTTCTCTCAAATGCGTTAAACTATTTAGCTGAAATTCTTTTCCTGATACGGCTCAATGTTTCCGGAGTTAAGCCCATGTAAGAAGCAATCATGTGTTGAGGTACACGTTGTATAATTTCAGGATAGGCTTTGGTAAAATTTGTATATCGTTCCTCTAAAGGAGAACTAATGATTGAGGTCAATCTTTTTTGCATAGCAATATACGCTCCCGTAATATTCAGTCTTGTAAAAGTTTCATATTTGGGGAGCTTTTGCAATAACTCTTCGTGTGCTGTTTTACTTATTAATACTAATTCGGAATCTTCTAATGCATCAATATTGTAAGTAGCAGGCTCACCTGTAAGAAAGCTGTAGAGATCAGAAACAATCCATCCTTCTATTCCAAATTGAATTATATGTTCATTACCACTATCATCTACGGAATAAGCTCTTAATGCACCTTTTTCAATAAAAGCATAACTTTTACAAACCTCATTTTCTTGTAATAGGTATTGTTTTTTTCTGAGCTTTTTTGGAATGAGATAATTTTTTATAAGTGTTTCTTCCTCCTTAGTGAGAGCAACTTTTGTATTAAAGTTCTGGAAGAATAATTCGTACATATAAAATTAAAATAAGAATAAATATCACAGACTCTATTGCTATAGCAAGGTAATTAATTTAAGTTAATCAATTTAAACATATAGACTAACAAATAAGTACACATGGCAGTAAAATTAAAGAGAAGCGTAATTTATTCATTATTTTAAGTCATTTAAAAGTTTAAAGTTAAAGTTCCCATTAATTCTTTTCGAATTCGAAAAGAAATGTAGAATCAAAAAAATTGCTTCGATTAAAATGCATAAGTCATGATTAAATATCTATTTGACATACAGTTTCCTTCCGCGCAGAGTGTACTCCCTCCACTCTACCCATCATCTTAAAAAAAGCAGTTTCTCGCATCATCTCCCGATCTCGCCTAGGGCGAGAGAGCGGACGTTGAGACGAACATCTTTTTTTGAACACTCTGTGGTGAAAGGAGCAAATGATACCGTAAAGCCAAATCAGTACTATTTTGAAAACTGTAAAGCTTATTCAGTATTATCCATCCATACTGTAAAGCTATATCCGTAAAATACCTATCAATTATAAAGTTTTTTCAGTGCAAGACAGTTCTAGACACTTCGTATCAGTAGTATACTTGTACCATGAATAAAACCAATATAAACCGTATATAAGCCCTATATAAGCCCATTATAAGCCCATATTTTAAGAATGGACTTATATACATATTAAACTTGTATTTTATTAATAAAATTTATATATTGTATCCATATTAGATATGAATAAGCCTCCTACATGCTAAAATGGAGATATTGATAACCACTTTACAACCAACCTATGGCCATCCTTAAAAACCTCACCGAATTCACTGGCAGCTTGGGTAATATCAGTGCCTATCGTCGTAAAGACAGCGACAAGGTAATTCTGCGCATGAAAGGCGGTGCTACCAAGAAAAAAATAAAAACAGCGAAATCTTTTGAGCGCACAAGGGAACTCAATGCTGAGTGGGGTGGTTGTGCTAAAGCTGCCAGTAGTTTACGCGATTTTTTAGTTCATATGGCCCCTGTGGCTGATTATAATTTATCAAGCTCCTTAACAGCAATAGCCAAAAACATTCAAACACGTGATCTCATGCACCCCAAAGGAGAACGTGCTATCCTGTTCAGCAAATTTGGTACACTACTCGAAGGATTTCAATTGAACAAGAAAAACAGTTTTGAATCTATATTACGTGGGTCTATCAATGTTCAGTTTCATGCTGAACGCAGAAGTGTAGACATTCAATTACCCGAGATCATTCATGGTATTAACTTTCTTCCAATTGGCAACTATGCTGCCTGGAGAATAGTGATCACTTTTGGCTCTCTTCCTGATCTATTCTTTTTCGATAAAAAATTTGGTTCCTCGCTTGATGGTTCATACAGGCAAGTAGAAAAAACATGGTATAGTGATTGGCAATTCGGAACAAAGAATATAGAGGCCCAACAATGTACTATTGCGCTACCTGTTGTAACAGATAGTCTCATCAATAAAACAACAACAAAAGAACTTACAAATACTTCAGATACGCTAGCCATAGCTGTAGGCATCACTTTTGGCACTCCTATCACAGATCAACTTGTTAAAACCAATAAATATGTGGGAGCAGGAAAGATATTGAGCGTGTATTTGCCTTCCCAGTCTTAGACGAAAGACCAAAGGTTGATGCTAACTTTTGGAAAGTTTCGAAATTTTCTAAAAGTTGTAATATGGGTGATCAGATAAGTAATCAATATCCACACTACGGATACAATAAATACTTCTTCCGCATCTCCTTATACGCACTCAACCCCGGTTCCCAAGTTTTACGAATCTCTTCTTCAGAAACGCCATTGATGATTTGTTGCCTGAATTCACCTACACCTATTTGTACTTCTATAGAATTCATCTGATCACTGAGTCTTTCAAAGAATTTTTCTTTGTAGGGATGTGCTTTGTACAATTCAATGATCCAACTGATATTGATCTTTTTACTTTTCCTCAATTGCTCTACATCATAATTCCGAAGATCCAACCCATAACATACCTGATCCATGAAGAGCGGCGTTTCTGCCATGCCTTTGATACTGGTGGGTGTATAAGAAAATGAATAGATCCCTTTTAACTCAGGACTACCCAAAACCGTAAACGGATAATAGGTGCCTCTACCATGATTCAGGTATACCCCTTCAAACATACAAGTGGAAGGGTACAACATAATAGCCTGTTGTGTATTCAAATTAGGTGAAGGTTTTACAGGTAATGTGTAAGGCATGTCATGATTATAATTGGCAATAGGTATAATACGGACATTGCACTTCACTTTATTCGTGAGCCACCCTTCTCCATTCGCCATCAATGCAAATTCACCAACGGTTAATCCATGTGACATCGGTATTGGAAACATCCCTATACCTGATCTATATTTCATATCCAATACAGGACCGTCCACCAGATATCCATTCGGATTGGGACGATCCAGTATCAATAGTTCTTTTCCATTCTCTGCACAGGCTTCCATTAAACGAGCGAGTGCATTGATATTGGTATAAAAACGTACCCCTACATCCTGTACATCATAGATCATAAGATCCACATCTGCGAGATCTTCTTTGCTCGGTTTATTTTTTCGACCAAACAATGAAATAATAGGGATACCTGTTAATATATCTGTTTCATCAGATACTACTACACCCGCACTGGCATTACCTCTAAACCCATGTTCCGGACCAAATACTTTTACAATATTCACTCCGAGTTTTTGCAGGCTATCTACCAGATGTGTTTTACCGATTACCGTGGTAGGATTTGCCAATATAGCAACCCTCTTTCCTTTTAATAGTGGCAAATACAATTGTGTTTGTTCTGCACCGGTAAGAATAGGTTGAGCAGGCTGATCGTTAGCCGTTACTAACAAGGAAATACCAAAGACTATGAAAAAGCAAAGAAAGGATCTCTTCATAAGGTTGTTTTGAAGCTTAAATATAAGTACAACCCGATACTTAAAACCAGCAATCATTCCTTCTCCAAAGTTCTATACACGTTAATACCTCAGGAAGGAATCAGAGAATTGCTCTTTTTGAACATATTAAGGAGTAGAAAAGTAAATTTTTGAAGCATCCCAAAAAATGTAACACACCCTTTGCCTTATTTCTATAAACTATTTTAAGTTAGTAATTTCCCCATATGGAAACATGAGCTTAAAAAGCTGCCAAAAGATCAAGGAGTCAACAAAACTGATAACGTATCCATCAAGCACGATTATAAGCAGTTTTATCAATAACTTGTTTCCTACTCTGCATTAACTAACATCTTTAAAACATATAGCATGTCAAAAAATAAATTATCCTCTTCGCAAATAAAAGAACTGTTAACACAACTTAATACACGTTTCCAAGCAAATGAATATCGTCACAAAGGAATTGATTGGAAAAAAGTACAACCCAAATTAGAAGCACAACCGCAAAAATTATGGTCATTACATGCAATGGAACAATCCGGTGGCGAACCTGATGTAATTGCATATGATAAAAAAACAGACAGCTATTTATTTGTTGACTGTTCTGCAGAGAGTCCAACCGGAAGAAGAAGTGTTTGTTATGATCGCGAAGGACTTGAATCCAGAAAAGAACATGCTCCCAAAAATTCAGCAATGGATATGGCCAAAGAAATGGGTATTGATTTGTTGAATGAAGAACAGTACCGATTACTCCAATCACTTGAACCGGTTGACCGTAAAACATCCAGCTGGTTATTAACGCCTCTTGCCATTAGAAAAGAAGGAGGTGCCATTTTTGGCGATCATCGGTACGGACAAGTATTCATTTACCACAATGGTGCCCAATCCTATTATGCCGCCAGAGGATTTAGAGCTGCGTTAAAAGTATAAGTAAGTTAAATCCTTTTACTAACTTACAAATCTGGGTTCCTGCAAAGATGTATTCAAATGATCATCACATGAAACAAATTCTGTTCATATTTGCCTTGTTGTGTTCCCTACAACTGTACGGACAATCCATACCTTCTGAAGAAAAACTAATCCTCCAAAAAGTGAATCAATTCTTTGAAGCATTGGCGAGGCAGGATACTCTTCTATTAAAAAGTATTGTAGTATTGGATGGACAAACGACTTCCATCCGTACCCAAAATGACAGTTTGCGGATCAGAACAGCTTTATTCAAAGACAGGATGAAGAGCTTTGTAAATCCTCAGGCTGTGATCTATGAAAAAATGCTTTCCGCAGAAGTGAAGATTCATGGAAGAATTGCAATGGCTTGGGTGCCCTATACCCTAAGTATCAATCAAAATTTCAATCATTGCGGAATTGATGTATTCACTTTCTTTAAAACCCAAGAGGGCTGGAAGATTGTTTCTTTAGACTATTCTGTGGAGCCATCAGTTTGTTCTGAGAGAAAATAAATATCAATCTACTTTTAACTCAAATAAGCTCACTTTATCTAGTTTATAATGATCCGGTAATCCACTGGTATCTTTCAACTGTACCATTCCTAAAAATGTAAATCCACTTTCTTGATAGTGTTGAATCAGTTTTTGATTCTCTCCAACCGTATCTAGGCGAACATAGCTTCGATTATTCTCTTTTGCATATTGTATGGCCCATCGTACGATCTCTTTCACCAAATGTCTGCCACGAAAAGCGGGTACGGTTGTGATTCGATGAATATAAATAGAAGGATCACTGTCTTTCTCTTCCCATATTTGCGGATCATTCCAGGTAATAGCCCATATACATGCCAGCTCTCCATTGATCAGCATTTTCCATTGTCTTCCCTCTTCAATTTCCTTCACCACCAATTCCCGATCAAATTCAGGAAAGTGCACAGGGAAGCGCTCTTTCATATATTGCGCAGCCATTCGATACAAGCCGAAAATGGTTTCAATATCCACAATCGTACTATTCTTGATCTCCATATTTCAAAAATAAGTTGCCAATCTGTGATGGAAATACCCGAAATGATGAATGGCGAAAGAAAGGAGAACAGAGAAATAAGGAATAAGAAATAAGAAACAAGACTCAAGAATCACTTTCTTATTTCTTATTCCTGATTTCTTATTTCACATTATTTTACCCCCTCTTCTTTCAACACGGCCAAACAATTGCTCAGGCTTTCCTGCCATACTTTTGTTTGAATATGATATTGTTCAGTAATGGCAGACAGGTCCATTACTGAGTACCCCGGACGCTTGGCCGGTGTAGGATATTCAGATGTCGTAATCGGTTCAACTGTACAAGTCAATCCGGCAGCATCACGAATGGCTTTTGCAAATTCATACCAGTTGGTTTCTCCGGCATTGCTGTAATGAAAAATTCCGGGATGAAAATTCCCGTTTTGAGAAGCTGTTATGATGTTCATCGTTGCTGCTGCCAAATCAGCCGCATAAGTAGGACAACCTTTTTGATCAGCCACTACTTTTATCGAATCACGTTCTTTCATCAAACGCAACATGGTCTTTACAAAATTATGTCCGTGAGAACTGTATACCCATGATGTTCGGATGATGATGGTAGACGAGTGATTTTCCAAAGCCAATTGCTCGCCTACTCTTTTGGTATATCCATAATAATTTACAGGACTGGTAGGCGTATTGATTGCATAAGGAGTAGTTCCTTTTCCATCAAAAACATAATCCGTTGAAAAATGTATCAAGATGGTATTAGAAAAACTGCAGTGATGAGCGATCTCGGCAACTGCCTGTGCGTTGATACGATACGCAATATCTTGTTCAGATTCAGCTTTATCTACTGCTGTATAAGCCGCGCAATTAATAAAATAAGCTGGTTGATGCGTTTGAAAGAATTGAGAAATGGATGCTTCATCCGCAAGATTCAATTGATCTCTATCCGTAAAAAGAAACTCAAAATCATTGGCATAATGTTGCGCTAATTGCATCAGCTCCCATCCCAACTGACCATTCTTTCCTGTAACAACAATGAGTGGCTTTTGCATATTTACTAATTCGTGAATTCTTTGGGCTGCTTGGTCCATTCTTCTTTGGGAAGATTTTTAAAATATGCGTATGTCATTTTCAATCCCTCTGCCCTATCAACAGTAGGCTCCCATCCTAATATCTCTTTCGCTTTTGTGATATCTGGTCTGCGTTGTTTTGGATCATCAACAGGTAGTGGTTTATGAATAATCTTTACTCCTGCCCCTGTTAATTTGAGCACTTCTTTTGCAAAATCCAATAAACTGATTTCATTCGGATTACCGATGTTAACCGGCATACTATAATCACTCATGAGTAACCGGTAAATACCTTCTACCAGATCATCTACATAACAGAAAGAGCGGGTTTGACTACCATCACCAAACACTGTAATATCTTCTCCACGTAATGCTTGTCCGATAAAAGCAGGCAATGCCCGCCCATCATTCAATCGCATACGTGGGCCATAGGTATTGAAAATGCGAACAATTCTGGTTTCAACACCATGATAGGTATGATAGGCCATGGTGATGGACTCCATAAAACGTTTGGCTTCATCATATACACCTCTTGGACCAACAGGATTTACATTCCCCCAATACTCTTCTGTTTGTGGATGCACCAATGGATCACCATAGACTTCACTGGTAGATGCTACCAGGATTCTGGCTTTTTTAGCTTTGGCTAAACCCAAACAATTATGGGTACCCAGTGCGCCTACTTTCAAAGTCTGAATCGGAATTTTCAAATAATCAATCGGACTGGCAGGAGATGCAAAATGAAGGATATAATCCAGATGTCCGGATACATGTATGAATTTGGTAACATCATGATGATGAAAATCAAAATCCGGCAACTTAAGTAAGTGTTCGATATTCATCATATCGCCTGTAATCAGGTTATCCATACCAATAACATGATAACCTTCACGAATGAATCGATCACAAAGATGCGATCCAAGAAACCCGGCTGCACCGGTGATGAGTATGCGTTTTTTTTCCATCCCTTTATTTTGGGTTGACAGTTGACAGTTGATAGTTGACAGGAGGAAATAAAGTACGCTTTTCTGTCTACTGTCAACTATCAACCGTCAACTATATTCACGATCTTCCAATACTTTCATAATGATACCCCAATTCATCCATCTGCTTCACATCAAATAAGTTTCGTCCGTCGAAAATAACTTTTTGCTTGAGTTTATTTTCAATCATTTCAAAATCAGGGGTACGAAACTCGCTCCACTCTGTAGCTATAATTAATGCATCTGCTTGATGCAGTGTATCATACTGATTCGAAGCCAATTGAATGCGATCTCCCAATTGCTTACGCACATTGGGCATGGCTTCCGGATCAAAAGCAGTAATAGTAGCGCCTCTTTCCAATAAAGCTTGAATCATTTCCAATGATGGTGCTTCTCTGATATCGTCGGTATTCGGTTTGAAGGATAAACCCCACACTGCAAAATGTTTTCCGGCCAACTGATCACCATAATATTTCATAATTTTATGAACCAAGTAAAGCTTTTGATTGGCATTGACCTTTTCAACAGCCTCCAAGATATTAAATTGATACCCGGCTTCAGCCGAAGATTTGATCAAAGCTTGTACATCTTTAGGAAAGCAACTTCCTCCGTACCCAATACCCGGAAATAAAAAGCGTTTACCAATTCGTTCATCACTTCCAATTCCTTTACGCACCATATCAACATCTGCTCCCATTCTTTCACATAGCTGTGCAATTTCATTCATAAAGGAAATCTTCATGGCTAAGAAAGAATTGGCTGCATATTTTGTAAGCTCAGCTGAGCGCTCATCCATATAAATGATCGGATTGCCCTGTCTCACAAATGGAGCAAACAGATCCCCCATGATTTTTCTGGCTCTTTCTGATTCTGTACCTACCACCACTCTATCAGGTTTCATAAAGTCATCCACTGCAACTCCTTCACGTAAAAATTCAGGATTACTCACCACATCAAACTCTCCTTTGTAATGAGCAGCAATGGCTTGTTTCACTTTATCAGCTGTGCCAACAGGAACGGTGCTCTTATCAACAATTACTTTATATCCGGTAAGTATCTTACCTAAATGATCTGCAACCGATAAAATATATTTAAGATCAGCAGCGCCATCAGCACCGGGCGGTGTAGGCAATGCTAAAAAAATAATATCAGTTTCTCGAATGCCTTCTTCCAGACTAGTCGTGAATTTCAAGCGCCCTTCTTTCAGGTTACGAAGAAATATTTTCTCCAATCCGGGTTCGTAAATCGTAATCTCTCCATTTGATAATTTCTCAACTTTTGATTGATCAATATCCACACAAGTAACTTTATTGCCTGTTTCAGCAAAGCAGGTGCCTGTAACCAATCCAACATATCCGGTTCCTACAACAGCTATTTTCATTCCTTATCTGTTTACAAAATTTAAAACGTGTTTGGTAATGTATTCCAATTGTTCTGTTTCCATTTCAGTATGAATTGGCAATGATATTACACGTGCTGTTAACCAATCCGTAGTATCTAACTGATAACTTGGCAAAGCAAATGATTTGAACATATCCTGCTTATGTCCGGGTACCGGATAATAAATCATAGAAGGTATATTTTGCGCAGTCAGGTAAGCCACTAATTCATCTCTATTCACGTCATTAAGTACCAAAGTGTACTGATGATAGACATGATTACTGTATGCTGCTACAAATGGTGTAATGATCTTTGCATTTCCGGCAAAAGCTTTGTTATAAAAATCAGCAACAGATTGTCTCGCTGCATTGTAAGCATCCAGTTTCCCCAATTTAATATTCAGAATAGCTGCCTGAATGGTATCTAATCGAGAATTACATCCTACCACTTCATGATAATACCTTTTTTGCTGTCCATGGTTCGCCACCATTTTCAGTTGTTTTGCCAAGGCATCATCATTGGTAAAAATGGCACCTCCATCTCCGTATGCACCCAAATTCTTACTGGGATAAAAAGAAGTGGCTCCAATGGTACCCATGGTGCCCGTTTTTTTCACTGTTCCATCAGAAAAAGTATAATCGCACCCAATGGCCTGTGCATTGTCTTCAATAACATAGAGATTGAATTCTTTGGCTATCGCCAATATTTCTTCCATAGGAGCTGCATGTCCGTACAAATGAACCGGAACAATCGCTTTGGTTTTAGGAGTAATGGCCTTACGTACGGCTTCCGGACTAATACAAAATGTTTTTGGATCCACTTCTACAAAAACAGGTGTGAGTTTCAATAAAGCTACTACTTCTGTAGTGGCGATATAAGTAAAAGAGGGTGTAATAACTTCATCTCCCGGTTGTAGCCCTAAAGCCATCATGGCTATTTGTAAGGCATCTGTACCATTCGCGCAGGGAATAACATGTTTTACACCTAAATATTGACTGAGTGATGAGGCAAAATCCTGTACGGCTTTACCATTGATATAAGCTGCGCTATTCAATACCTCTTGTATGGCAGCATCTACTTCTGTTTTGATATGTTCGTACTGTGTACGGGTATCCACCATTTGTATGGGTCTCATATATTCATTCCTTTCGCTGCAAAACTACTGCAAAAATGCCTGAAATAGGTTTCACATTCAACATGATCCAAATCGGTTTAAGTTCTTAATTTGTGCCCATAAATCATTGATTTGCGACTACTCTATCGTTTGTTTGTATGGCTTTATCCAAAAGCAGCCTGGTTGCTCTCTTTTTACAACCCAAAAGCAGGTCTATGGGTCCGTGGAAGAAAATATCAATTCAGGAAACTACATGCGGTATTCCATAAGAATGATCGTCCGGTCGTATGGATGCACTGTTCTTCATTGGGTGAGTTTGAACAGGGCAAACCTTTACTGGAATCCATCCGACATCGTTATCCTCATTATTTTATTTTGCTGACATTTTTTTCTCCATCGGGATATGAGGTCAGAAAGAATGATCCGGTTGCAGACCATATTTGTTATTTACCGATGGATCGTCCCTATACGGCTCAAAAATTTTTAAATATCGTACAGCCATCATTGGTGCTTTTCGTAAAATATGAATACTGGTTTTATTACCTGAATGAAATCAAAGAAAGAGATATTCCACTTCTACTGATCTCAGGCGTGTTCAGAGAAGATCAGCCTTTTTTTAAGTGGTATGGCGGTTTTTATAGAAAGATGCTAGAGTGCTTTTCACATTTGTTTGTTCAGAATGAAGCTTCATTATCAAGACTAGAACAAATTGGATACGCCCATAAAGCTTCGATCAGTGGCGATACCCGTTTTGATCGTGTGATTCAGATCGCCAATGCATCAACTTCCTTTGAACTCATTGAACAGTTCTGTAGTAACTATCCGGTGATCATTGCGGGTAGTACCTGGACAGAAGACGATGAAGCTTTGGATCATTTTGTGAATCATCATCCGAATATCCGTTTCATCATTGCACCACATGATATTGATGAAGATCGATTGAAAGAATGTGAGCAATTGTATACCCATACTATTCGGTATTCATTACTCAAAGAAAAGAAGCAAGTACCCGATGGCGTAAACGTTTTGATTATGGATAATATGGGGATGCTGAGCAGCTTGTACCGTTATGCCAGCATCGCTTATATCGGTGGCGGATTTGGAGATGATGGCATTCACAATGCCTTAGAAGCTGCGGTATTTAATAAGCCGTTGGTATTTGGACCCGTATATGATAAGTACACGGAAGCTATTGAACTGGTGGAAAGAGAAGCTGCTTATAGTATTGAGGATGCATTGGAGTTGGAAGAACAATTAACATCTTTATTGAATGATCCAGCTTTATTGGAACATGCAGGAAAAGCGGCCGGAGCTTATGTGCAAGAAAAGTCGGGAGCTTGTTATAAGATCATGGATTATATTCAGGCAAATCGTCTTCTGACCAATTGATCAAATAGTTTAACCGTCTCACATCCTTCATCCCAGCCCATTTTTACTTTTAATTCGCGTTCGATCCAATATTGCGCTTCAGGGTAAATAGAAAATCCGTTGATGGTTTTCATGCTTCGCTCATACATACTTTCATCACCGCGGAAAAGTTCATTCACAAATAAATAGCGGTCATTGATACCTACTGCTTTTTTCAGATCACGAACCGGTGCTGATTGTAATACGGTGGCTACTTCTGTTTTATCTTCTCTTAATCTTTCATTGATCTCAGGTTGTTCAAATTTTGCAACCAGCATTTGATTCAATTCATATACTTCTTTACCACCATTCGTTGAAGCCTGATGAATCAAGGTAGGGATTTCAATAGGGATATTCATTGCCCAATTGGTATCTGCAACTGAGGGTTCCTGATGCTGTGTAATGGCTTTTTCTTGTGCTGGTAATGATATTTCACTAGCAACCGCCTCTTCTGCTTCCGGCATCAATGGTTTTGTTTCAAAAGAGCCCGGCATGACTACTGATACTTTGCCCTTTAATGGCACAGGATTTTGCTGCAACTGTGTTTGTAACTCAGCCAGTAATAAGCGGGTATTCATTAATAAAGAGGCAGCATCCGCTCCCTGCTCCAATTGCTCTTTGAGCTTATTGATTAATGTGCCTACTCTTTCCATAACAGACATGGGGGTTTGATGGCATTAAGGCCTGCTCAAGTTACAAAACGTATTCCAAACGCCATTATTATGTCAGCAACCATTTTATTGCCAGCCGCCGCCTAATGCCCTGTAAAGATCTACCTGCGACAATAATACATTCTTGTAAGTGGCTACTGATTCCAGTTGGGTTTCCAGTGCTCCTTTTTGGGCAGTAATCACTTCTAAATAGGAAGCATATCCCGTAACATACAGCTCCCGCGCCGTTTTTACAGCTGATTCCAATACAGACACCTGTTTCTTTTTCAGATCAAATAAATCGGTATTATTAGTGATGGCATTCATGCAGGTTACGACTTCTTGGTATGCCCTGAATACAGATTGTTGGTAATCATACCAGGCTTCTCCCTCTGAAGCCACCGCTTCTTTTAACATTCCTTTTAGTCTGCCCCGATTCCAAACCGGGCCACTGATACCCCCTATCAACCCATAAGCAATAGATGCAGGTGTTAACATCATAGATGGATTGAAAGAATTGAATGCGGTGTAAGGTGTAATATTCAATGAAGGCAGAAAAGATTTTCTTGCAGCACGCACATCAAACCCTGCGGCCATCAGCTTCATCTGTGAAGCTTGGATATCTGGTCTTCTTACCAGCAAATGTGAAGGTATTCCTGTGCGAATCTCCGGCAGTACCGATTCGGAAAAAATATTTTTAGATCTTTTAATCGGCTGTGGCAACCTACCTAATAAAAGATTCAGTTCATTTTCAGTTTTAATAACACCCTGCTTCAAACTCACTATATAACTTCGGGTAGTATATAATTGTGATTCAAATTGTTGTACTGCAAGTTCCGTTGCCCTTCCACCGCTCTTTTGAATTTTAACTACTTCCAATGCATCTTCTTGCAGACGTAAATTCTTATACAAAATATCCAGCTCACTGTCTAATGCCAACAACTCATAATACATAGATGCCACTTGGGCTGCTAATTGAGTAGTAAGCCATTGACGTTCTTTTTCTGAAGCATATGACCTTGATAAAGCCGCTTTCTTTTTATCATTCAATTTGCCCCATATATCCACTTCCCAGTTGCTTCTAAAGCCAAGAAATAGATCAGGTGTCAATACAGGTATACGCTGATCCTTATTAATATTGGGTGATAGATTGGTATCAAAATTACCCACACCATCAATGGTATATTTTCCAAACTTATTGAAGCCTGCGGATGCAACGGCATCTAATACAGGAAGTCTTGCATTATGTGCCATTTGCAATTGAGCTTGAGCCATCATAATTCTTCTTAAAGCTTTTTGTATGTCGGGATTGTTTTCAATGGCTATTTCAATCAATCCATACAAAGTAGTATCGCTGAAAAATGTTTTTAGATCTAATTGCGCAAGACTTACTGTATCTTTTTTATCTGTGAATGAACCAGGCAGTTCCATTTCTTTAAACTGATTGGCATCTTTAGGTACCGCACAACTTCCCAGTAAAATGATTCCCATCATCATTATGATGACCTTATTATTCAAAGTATGTAGATTCATAGTTGACAAACATTTATTGATCACTGAATTGTTCTGTATTCTCATCTGCTATTGCGACTGATTCCGTTACTGACTTTGGTTTGGTACGTTCAGATAAAACTGCGAATAAGTAGTATAAACCTGGAATCACGAGTACCCCGAAAATGGTTCCTATCAACATACCTCCGGCGGCGGCTGTACCAATAGATCTGTTTCCCATTGCTCCTGCGCCGGAAGCAATACACAATGGTATCAATCCGGCAATAAAGGCAAAAGAAGTCATTAGAATCGGACGCAATCTGGATACCGCTCCTTCGATGGCGGCATCTGCAATACGATGCCCCTGTTTGCGTCTGAGAATCGCAAACTCTACAATCAAGATGGCATTTTTTCCTAATAGACCAATTAACATCACCAAAGCTACTTGAGCATAGATATTGTTTTCTAATCCAAATAATTTCAAACTCAAGAAAGCACCGAAAATACCTGCAGGTAATGATAAGATCACAGATAATGGCAGTAAGAAACTTTCATATTGCGCCGCTAGTAACAGGTATACGAATAATAAACAGATACCAAAGATGAAAACAGCCTGATTACCTGAAAGAATCTGTTCTCTTGTCATGCCAGACCATTCATAACTAAATCCTTTGGGTAATAATTCACCAGCTTTTGCTTTTAATGTTTCAATAGCTTCCCCACTACTGTAACCGGCAGCTGCATCTCCTGTAATCAATGCAGAGGTATACATGTTATAACGGGTGAGTTGTTCAGGACCAAATACTCTTTCCAATCTGATGAAAGTAGAATAAGGAATCATATTACCCTTATCATTCTTCACATACAGATTTAGCAGGTCTTCCGGTTTATTTCGATATTCCGGATATGCTTGTACCATTACTTTATACATCTGTCCAAATCGAATAAAGTTGGTAGCATAATAACTTCCGATTAAGGTTTGTAGTGTACTCATTGCATTCTCAACAGTAACTCCTTTTTTTGCTGCCATGTCCTGATCCACATGTATCAGGTATTGCGGGAAGTCGGGATCAAAACTGGTAAAAGCTGATCCGATCTCTTTTGTTTTCTTTAATGAATCAATCAGATCATTAGCAACCGCAGCTGTCTGTTGAAGATTACCGGTTCCTGTTTTATCTAATATCCGCATTTCAAATCCGCTTGCATTACCAAAACCAGGCACTGTAGGTGGTGGAAAAAATTCAATATCTGCATCTTTGATAAAAGCAGTTTTTTCCCTGAGTTCTTCTATCAGTTGATTAACGGATACAAACCTCTCCTTCCATGGCTTCAGATTGATCATTGCCATTCCATATGATGCACCCGCAACTTCTGTCACTAAACTATATCCGGCCAATGTTGAAATATTCTCAATCGCTTCAATATCTTTAATGGCTTCCTGCATTTGTTGCATTACTGTTTCGGTTCTTTCAACAGTAGACCCCGGGGGTGTTGTTACATTCACATATACCATTCCCTGATCTTCTGTTGGTATAAAGCCACTTGGCAGAATCGTTGATACTCCCCATGTTGCTACAAAAAAAGTAACTAGAAGCGCCATTGTAACCATTCGCTTTGTAACGATGGCCCCTATCAGTCTTTGATATTTTGAAGATGTCTGATCATATCTTTTATTGAACCCATCAAAGAATTTAGCTAACAGATTCTTTTTTACTCGAGTTGGTTCATGCTTTAACATCAAAGCACATAAGGCAGGTGTAAGCGTAACAGCATTGATACCTGATATCACGATAGAGATAGCCAGTGTTAAAGAAAACTGACGATAAAATACACCTACGGGACCCGAAAGAAACGCTACCGGAACAAACACCGCAGACATTACCAGTGTAATTGCAATCAATGCGCCGCTGATTTCTTTCATGGCTGCAATTGTAGCATTCATAGGTGTCATATGATGCTCGGTCATTTTTACATGTACGGCTTCAACTACAACAATGGCATTATCAACCACAATACCAATAGCGAGTACCAAGGCAAATAATGTGAGAAGGTTAATCGAGAATCCTAATATCTGCATAAAGGCCAGCGTACCAATCAGCGCTACAGGTACTGCTAATGCAGGAATCAAAGTAGAGCGAAAATCCTGCAGAAAAATGAATACTACAATGAACACTAGGATGAAGGCTTCCACTAATGTTTTAAGTACTTCTTTAATAGATGCATCCAAAAAGCGGGAGACGTCATAGGCAAAATTGTATTTCATACCCGGAGGAAAAGAACTTTCCTGGAGTTCAGCCATTCGTTGCTTTACATTCTTGATCACATCTCTAGCATTCGATCCCGGTCTTTGCTTTAGCATGATAGAAGCAGATGGCTTGCCATCGGTTTCAGACACCATACTATAAGTCATCGACCCAAATTCAACATCGGCAATATCTTTTAGTCGAAGAACAGAACCATTCTGTTCAGATCTGATGACAATATTTTCATACTCAGGAGCACTGGCTTTTTTACCGGTATAACGAAGTACATATTGCATAGAGCCGGCATCCATTCCGGAACTCTCCCCGGTTTTGCCTGGTGCGGCTTCCACATTTTGATTACGAAGAATATCAACCACTTCATTAGCTGAAATATTATAGGTAAGCATTTTATCTGGTTTCAGCCAAACACGCATTGCATACTCTTTCGAACCCATGATCTCAGCAAAACCAACTCCATCAATTCTCTTGAGCTCTTGCAGGATATTGATATCTGCGAAATTGTAAATGAATTTTTCATCTGCCGTACTGTCATCACTCATGATATTCAGGTACAACAACATACTATTCACTTCCTTCTCAGTAGTAACACCCGCTTTGATTACTTCCTCGGGCAGTTCATCCAATACTGTGGTAACACGGTTTTGTACATTCACTGCTGCTTGATCAGGATCAGTACCTACTTTAAATGAAACCGTAATTAATGTAATACCATTATTACTAGATACAGACGACATATAGGTCATACCGGGAACACCATTAATGGCTCTTTCCAATGGAGTAGCTACTGCCTTTGCACATACTTCAGCGTTAGCACCAGTATATTTAGCAGTTACTGTAACAGATGGAGGAACAATATCAGGAAACTGAGTTACCGGAAGAGTAAACAAAGCCAGTAATCCCAACAACGTAATTAATAACGAAATGACAAGCGACAAGATGGGTCGCTTGATGAATATATCAAACATGGGATGGATTATTTTTTGTAAGCAATCATATTAGCAGCAGTGATCATTTTGGGTTTGATTTTAATGCCGTCGCGAATATTTTGTACACCTTCATATACAATTTTCTCTCCGGCCATTAAACCCTGTTCTGCTATATAAAAATCTGCAACGCGTTTGCTATAAGTAAAGCCACGCATTTTTACGATATTGTCTGAACCAACCACAAAAACATAGTTCTTATCCTGTATTTCAAATACTGATTTCTGTGGTATTAACATGGCATCTTTCACTTCGCTAACCAAACGCACTTTCCCGGAAGCACCATGTCGCAATAATTTTTCAGGATTGGGGAATCTTGCTCTGAAAGCAATCGCTCCGGTATTTTCATTGATTTCTCCATCAACCGTTTCAATTCTTCCTTCCTGACGGTATTTTGTTCCATCAGCCAAAATCAATTGAACAGGAACATTTTGACGTGTATCACTCATCCCTTTTTTGATTCGCAAGTACTCACTCTCAGAAATGTGGAAGTAAGCAAATACATCATGAATATCTGAAATGGTTGTCAACAAAGCGCCCGGATCAATCATACTTCCGATCTTCAATGGGATACGATCAATGATACCATCAAAGGGAGACTTGATATTTGTTAATGATAACTTGTTTTGAGCACTCGCCTGTAACGACAATGCTTCTTCTACCTTTGCATTAGCTGCCCTGAGTCTGGCTGACGCTAACTCATATTCTGTAGAGGATATCACTTTCTTTTCCACCAAGAGCTTTGTCCTTGACACTTCCAATTCAGCAGCTTTTGCTTCCGCTTGTGCATTGGATACATTGGCTTTTGCTCTTGCCAAATCAGTGGTATATTCTAAATCATTGATTTGAAAAAGGAGTTGTCCCTTTTTTACGCTTTGACCTTCATCGACAAAAATTTTCTCTAAGAAACCATTGACACGTGCACGTATCTCTACATTTTTTACCGCTTGAATATCTGATACATAATCAACCAGCAGTTGTGTATCGGTCTTTGTGATTTCAAGAACAGGCAAAATCATTTCCTGTTCTTTTTGTCCTTCCTTATTTTCAGATGTACAAGAAAAGAATACTAATATGCATACGCCCATTACAGGTAAAATTGATCTCATTTCACTCGTTTAAATTGATGAATAGTACGAATCATGTGCATGCTTCACCAAATTGGAAGCAAAGAAAAAAGCCGAAAACGAGTAGAGATCAAAATGGTGTTAGCCTAAAAAGAAAGTTATGAAAGATACCGGTAATAGGTGAACTATATCGAATAGTATGGTGCTCCAAATCGACAGCAGGAACAGATACCAATGAAATCACATTCTTTGGCTGTTGTGTAGATTTAATACGCGGAGTAGAGGTAATTTTACCGTGGCTCCTAAAAACACTGTAATGAACACCGGTTTCCTCATTATTGGGTATATTGTCTGAAAGACCATGAACCCGTTCCAGTAGAAACTCGATGAGTGTAAATGATTCTGTCTTATTAAATTTAAGGTCTTCGGCATCGGCAGAAGTCTCTACCGTTCTCAAATGGCACCCGGGTCTCGCTGTCACTATATTAGCGAAGGAGATCAACAGCAGCAATACAAGAAACTTTTGTAAGATAGTTTTCATGCTTAAATACCTACTTGCTTTTTCCGGGCTTAGTTTGTTTGTAAAATGCGAGGCAAAAATATGAAAATAAGTGTCGTTTAGACTAATTTGCCCGCCTTGATTCGTTATTTATATGTTTATTGAACCAAATTTAACAGGTGAACGCAGGGGTTGGATCGAAGTGATCTGCGGAAGTATGTTTAGCGGTAAGACTGAAGAATTGATCCGTCGCTTGAAAAGAGCAAAAATCGCTAACCTGAAAGTAGAAATATACAAACCCGCTATTGATATTCGTTACGATGAAACACAAGTGGTGAGTCATGATGCCAATAGTATACAAAGTACGCCCATTGAAAATTCACAGACCATCTTATTGATGGCACAGGATGTTGATGTGGTAGGCATTGATGAAGCTCAATTTTTTGATGCCGAGATCATGCATGTATGCGAAACACTTGCATTAAGAGGTACCAGGGTGATTGTTGCCGGACTGGATATGGATTATTTAGGACGTCCCTTTGGTCAAATGCCTAATTTGCTGGCGGTGGCAGATTATATCACGAAATTACATGCCATCTGTATGAAATGTGGCAATATTGCCAATGTGTCTTACAGAAAAATAGAGGGTGATGGACAGGTATTATTAGGCGAAAAAGAAACCTATGAACCCCGTTGTCGAAAATGTTTCCATGAAAAGTAGCCACACAATATTATCATTGGTCAAAAAAGACTTGTTGTTGGAAATGCGACAGCAGTACACATTGTATGGCATCCTCTTGTACGTAGCGTCCACCATTTTTGTTGTGTACCTCTCGATGGGACAGCCCGATGATACCGTATGGAATGGACTTTTCTGGGTTATTCAATTATTCGTTTGTGTAAACGCAGTTGCTAAAAGTTTTCTACAAGAAAGTAGAGGTCGTATGTTGTACTTCTATTCGATTGCCGGACCTATAGACTTTGTACTCTCCAAACTGATCTTCAATCTGCTACTCATGGTATTGATGAGTTTACTCAGTTTGGGAATCTTTGCTGTTTTATTGGGCAATCCACTTGAAAACTTTATCACTTTTACTGCCATTGCCTGTCTGGGTGGTATGAGCCTGAGTCTTGTATTTACTTTCTTAGCCGCAATCGCTGCCAAAGCGCAACAGCAAGCTGCATTGATGGCCATCATGGGATTTCCCTTGATTATTCCACAATTATTATTACTCATGAAAATTGCGGGCACCGGATTTTCAGATGTAATTCAAGCCGGCTGGTGGCAGATGGTACTGATGCTGGTAGGACTAGATATCCTGGTAGTTGCACTGGCGGTGATTCTGTTTCCTTTTTTGTGGAAAGACTAGACATTTTTGATTTTTTGATCTTTGATTTCTTGATTTAAATTCAAAAAATCAAGAAATCAAAGATCAAAGATCAAAACCTCAGGTGTCTCACTGTTTGTCCTTTATTGATGAGTTGTTTGAGGGAATCGATACCGATTTTGAGGTGTTTTTCTACGTAGTCGGCTGTTACTTTTTTATCGCTGGCTTCTGTTTTCACTCCGTCAGGTATCATGGGTTGATCACTGACCAATAACAATGCACCTGTTGGAATTTTATTAAAGAATCCTACCGTAAAAATGGTCGCTGTTTCCATATCAATCGCATAAGCACGCACTTTGGTAAGATAGGCTTTGAATGCATCATCATGTTCCCATACCCTTCTGTTGGTGGTGTATACGGTACCTGTCCAATAATCTACCTTGTAATCTCTGATGGTTGTTGAAATGGCTTTTTGAAGTGCAAAAGCAGGCATTGCCGGAACTTCAGGAGGAAAATAATCATTGGAAGTACCTTCTCCTCGAATAGCTGCAATGGGTAAAATCAGATCGCCGAGTTTATTTCTTCTTTTTAACCCGCCGCATTTACCCAAGAAGAGTACAGCTTCAGGAGCAATAGCTGTTAAGAGATCCATGATGGTAGCTGCACCCGGACTACCCATACCAAAATTAATAATGGTGATACCGTTGGCAGTTGCACATTGCATAGGTCTATCAGCCCCAATCACTTTTACTTTATTCCATTTCGCAAACATGGTAACATAATTGCTGAAATTGGTCAGCAAAATGTATTTACCAAAGTTCTCTAATTTCTCTCCGGTATATCGTGGGAGCCAATTGTTGACGATTTCCGCTTTCGTTTTCATAACATGACTATTTTGATGACCTGCCGATTATCTTTGATCAGGTTAATTGGCTAAAATACAAAAAATCAATTCTATTTGCAAGTAGTATGATTAAAATAAGCTATCCCTCCTATCCTTTCAAAATAGAAACCAGAGAATACAAGGAGTATATTTTTGATCCTTTGAGGAAGAAATGGGTGCGGTTAACACCGGAAGAATGGGTGCGACAAAATTTTCTTCAGTACCTGCTGCAAGTGATGCATTATCCTGCATCATTGATCGCCATCGAGAAAGAAATACAAATCGGAGATTTAAAAAAGCGCTTTGATATTCTTGTATATAAAAATGATCACCCTTGGCTATTGATTGAATGCAAGGAAATGAATGTCCCTATCAATGAATCTGTTATGCAACAATTACTTCGTTATCAAATCACTGTTCAAGCAGATTACTTGATTGTTACCAACGGAAATGAAACCCGAGGTATCGGAAAAGAAAATAATAAGTTTACTACTTTGAATACCATTCCCTCTTACGAATAAAAAATGTCGGATATCTAATGTCTGATTGAAAGTAAAATTCAAATCAGACATCCGATATCCGACATCTAAAATATGTGAATACTATTATGGGAAGATACCCAACTCAGCGTATGAAGTGCCTACTTTATTGATGGCACATACATATGCTGCAGTACGCATATCAGGAATTTCAGGATTATTCTTCCAAATTTCCATGATCTCACGTGTAGCTGTAATCATGGTTTCTTCCAATCCACTATGTACCAGGTCTACTTCTTCAGGTCCATGTAAAATGAAAGAACGCTCTTTCCCTGAAACCTGCTTACCGGTAAGCTCCTCAATTTGTCCGAGGATATGGTTATTCATGTTTTCAGTAAAACGTTTTTCCATACGACCATAACGAACGTGACTCAGGTTCTTTAACCACTCAAAATAAGATACAGTTACACCACCTGCATTCAAGTACATATCAGGAACTACCAATGTTCCTTTGGCAGCAAATATTTCATCAGCTTCCGGAGTTAATGGTCCGTTTGCGGCTTCTCCAATGATCTTTGCTTTTACACGAGGAGCATTATCGCCGTTGATGACATTCTCTAAAGCAGCAGGAATTAAAATATCGCATTCCAATTCTAATGCATCTGTACTCTTTGCCAAATTGGTTGCACCGGGGAAATTTAAGATAGAGCCTGTTTTCTTTCTGTGCTGGAATACTTCTTCTTCATTCAATCCATCTGCATTGAAAATTGCACCTTCATATTCCGCAATAGATACCACTTTAGAACCTGCTTCACGGAAGAATTTGGCTGAATGATACCCCACATTACCCAAACCTTGTACTACCACAGTTTTTCCTTCCACACCAATAGCCAACCCGAGTTTTTTCATCACATCAGGCATGTTACATACTTCACGGATACCATAAAAAACACCTAAACCGGTAGCTTCTTTTCTTCCGCGTACACCACCTTGTGTAACAGGTTTACCGGTAACACAGCCTGCTGCATCAATTTCACCCGGTTTCAAAGAAGCATAGGTATCTACAATCCATGCCATTTCACGTTCGCCAGTTCCGTAATCCGGAGCAGGTACGTCAATACCGGGACCAATGAAATTTTTCTTCACCAGTTCAGCAGTGTAACGACGCGTGATTTTTTCTAATTCATACGCACTGTGGTTACGAGGGTTGATTTTAATACCTCCTTTACCACCACCGAATGGTACGTTTACAATCGCACATTTGTAGGTCATCAAAGATGCCAGTGCCATCACTTCATCCTGATTCACTTCTTCACTGAAACGGATACCACCTTTACAAGGCGATTTATGCTGCGAATGTTGCACACGGTATGCTTCAATAACTTCAATACGGCCATCATCCATTTTTACCGGGAAACGCATACTGTAAATGCTGTTACAGGCTTTGATCTGTTCGAGCAAACCCTTCTCCCATTTGGTAAACTTGGCCGCTTTATCAAAACTTCTCTCAACACTTTGAAAGAAGCTATACGGTTTGTGATCTGACATGAGCTAATCGTTTTTGTTTTTGACTTTTATGGTTTAGCTAATAGACCATGGACCATGGTCTATGGTCTATTAGCTTTTCTTCTCTAGTTTACTGATCTTTTTATCTAACGATGCTACGTAGATGAATAATCCAATGATGATCGTCAGCACTACAGCCATCACTACGTATATCTTTCCATTACTTCTCATCACATCATTTTCAGCTGCAACTTCTTGTGCTGTTGCAACAACATTGAACAGCAATATGGCTGCGAATGTATAAATGGTTTTCAGTAGTTTATTCATGAATGAGTTGTTGTTCTTTTAAAATTTCATATCGAATACGTAAAGTACTGATCCAAACACCGAGTAATGTCCAGCCAATCACTGCCGGATAAAAAACAGAACGCATATTCGCATCCATATCTTTTCCATTCAAACCCGGATTGCCTTCACTACCTTCTCCCCCCGGATGCAATGATTCGGTAAGTCTGGGTAAAATCCAAAGTGTAGGAAACAACATAAAAAATGCGAAAATATTATAGACCGCTCCAATTCTTGCTTTCTTTTCTTCCTCATTCATACTTCCACGCAAAACGAAATAGGCCAGGTAGATGAGCATGGCAATAGCAGCTCCATTTTGTTTGGGATCACCACTCCATGGACTTCCCCACTGGTAATTGGCCCAGATGGCTCCCGTGGTAAGCCCTAAGAAACCAAAAATGGTACCTGTAACCGCAAAAGCAGAAGAATAAAAATCATGGACCTGATTCCTGCTGCGTAGATACTTGATAGCGTATACAACAGAAACACCCAACAGAATCATCATGGCAAACCACATGGGTACATGGAAAAAGAAATTGCGGATAGACTCCTGTAATCGGTCATCCAACTTGGGTATTTTCACCAGAAACCCATAGGAACAGGTGTAGAGCAATAAGACAATAGCTAATATCTTCCACCAGACTTTTCGAATCATGATCGGGTTTTTACAGTTTTCCCTTAACACCAGTCAAACTAACAACTGTTGGCGCAAAATTAGGTGAAAGCCCTTCAATATGTCTACGGAATTTGAAAATATTATCCCCCTAAATCTCTAACAACAGTTTTTAAAGCAAGGAAAATTCCATACCTTTGCCGACTTCATAAAAAAATCATGCCGTAACATGAAATTATCTCAATTTAAGTTCGATTTACCCCTTAATCTTATTGCGCAGCACCCGACCAAGAAAAGAGAAGACAGCCGATTGATGGTTGTTGATCGTAAAAGTGGTCACATGGAAAACAGACATTTCCGTGATATTCTGGAGTACTACGACGACAAAGACGTTTTTGTAGTGAACAATACCAAAGTGTTCCCTGCACGTATGTATGGCCGCAAGGAAAAAACCGGCGCCAAGATCGAAGTATTCTTACTGCGTGAACTTAACAAACCCAACCGTCTTTGGGATGTAATCGTTGATCCCGCAAGAAAGATTCGTGTGGGTAATAAATTGTATTTCGGCGACAATGAAGAACTGGTTGCTGAAGTGATTGACAATACCACCAGCCGTGGACGTACCATTCGTTTTCTGTGGGATGATGATGATGAAAGCTTCAAGAAAATGTTGGAGTTTTTAGGCGAAACCCCACTTCCGAAATACATCAAGCGCAAACCTGATGAAGAAGATAAGGAACGCTACCAGACTGTATATGCCAAGCATGAAGGCGCTGTTGCAGCCCCTACTGCAGGTTTGCATTTCAGTAAAGAACTGATCAAGCGTTGCGAAATTCTTGGAATTCGTTTTGCAGAAGTAACCTTACATACCGGATTGGGAACTTTCCGTCCGATTGAAGTGGAAGATCTCAGCAAACACAAAATGGATGCTGAATATTATGCTATTTCAGAGGAAGCATGTAAGATTGTTAACAAAGCAAAAGAAGGCGGACATCGCATCTGCTCTATCGGCACCACAACCATGCGTGCAATGGAGAGTAGCTTCACTGCGCAGAAATTGTTGAAACCCAGTGAAGGCTGGACCAATCACTTCATCCATCCTCCCTACAATTTCAATGTTGCAGATAGTTTGGTAACCAATTTCCATTTACCAAAAACCAGTCTGCTGATTATGACTTGCGCTTTTGCGGGTTATGATTTGGCGATGGAAGCTTATAAAAAAGCGATAAAAGATAAGTATCGATTCTTTAGTTATGGTGATGCATTGTTAATCATCTAACATCCTATACTTTCAAAGAGAAAGCCATCCGCCTGAGGCGGATGGCTTTTTTCATTTAACAACCAACAACTCCCATATACCCTAAATAAGAAGTTGTTTAACTGAATCTTGAACTCGCCTAAAACTAACAAACATTAGTTGTAACCCTTGTATAAAACTGCAACTTTTTTTCTAAAAACGCAAATAAACGCAAATAAATTTTATAAAATGGGGATAAATCAGCAAAAAAATTCTACAAACTGCTAGTTTCTGCCTCTATCAGTCGTCTAAGCTGGTCTAAATTCTTCTCCATCATCGGACCTAGGATCTTATCATTCATAATAGATCCTAGCTTTTCCCATGGCAACCAACCGATGGATTGCTCAAATTGCCACTGTACAATGGTGACTCCCTGCTGGGGTTGGTAAATGACACGCATGGTACTGATTTGAGGCTTACCCTTTGCCGTTATCCAGGTACTGATAACGGTGCTATCATTTTTTTCTGCGATGGTTACTTCACTTTTACCGATCTGTGCATTAACGGAAGATTGAATATGGACGGATGGATCATTCATCCCCTCTACCCAATTCGACCATTGACGGATATCTTCTATTTGACTTCGTACGGAATCAATGGGGGCTTTGATATTAATTGCTCTTGATACCAATACTTTGGAAGGAAGCATCGTTCCCATGATGGTAGCTAACAAAAACAAAATCACCAGGCTTATCAATCCTAATTTGAGCAGTTTCATATTATTCCCATTTAAAGGTCTTAAAAGCAACGGCATACACCACAATGGTCCACGCTCCCAATATCAACAACTCTTGTCCACAAGCCGCCAACCCTGCTCCTTCAAATGCAATATTCCGCATGGCGTTATTGAAATGAGTCAATGGCAATATTTTACAAAGTGGCTGTAACCAAGAAGGAAATGCATCAATGGAAAAAAAAGTTCCTGCTAACAAAAACTGAGGAAGTGTGATAAGATTAGCAAATGGGGGAATACTGCTTTCATTTTTTGCCAGACTACTCACAATAAATCCAAATCCCATAAAAAGTATCAGCGCGATAAAACTCAGCAACATAATCGTCAAAAAGGTTTCCATACCGTTGACGAGTGTGAATTTAAAAGCAAAATGTCCCACCCCAATAATGATCACTGCGGTCATCATTTGAAAGATAACCCTGCTCAATGCCTCACCTAATACAATATAAGGTCTTCTGATTGGCGTGGCATAAAACCGCTTCAACACCAATTGTTGACGCAAATTGAAAAACAAAAAAGCTACCCCAAATACACCGGCGCTCAATAAAGAAAAACCTAACTGTCCGGGTAAAATAAAATCAATCGTACGATAGACACGACCCGGGATCTTTTCAACTTCACTATTCACCAGTGCGATGGTGGGTGTATTCGCAAATGTTTGTTGATTGATACCGGCTATCACCGCATTTAATATAGAACGAAGTACTTGTAAGTTTTGAGGGTTTACTGCTTCGGAACTCGATAATTGAATAGTATAAGGCGGATTCTCCAACCCCGACTTTTGTATGTTGACGATAGCGGTCAATCTTCCTTTTTCAAGGTCTTCTTTTAATTCCTGTGCCGATTTTTCAATGATGCGTATACTGGGTATCTTTTTTAATGAAGGATAAATGGGATTAAGGGTATCTGTCTGCTGTGCAAAAGCAATACTCAGCGAAACCTTCCCCCCACTGCCCACAAATCCGAATACCAAGATGAATATCAAAGGAAATGCAATACTGAAAATAACTGCCGACGGACTTCTGAACACCGCTTTTAGACTAGCCCGGGTAATGGCTAACATCGCCTTAAATTGATTGTAGTGTGCTGACATATCCTTCAATTGGCTACAAATCTATCCTTTTCTGAAACAATCCAAAAAAAGTTGAAATCAAGTAGATATTAAGACAAATGTCGTATATTTGAATGACAAATGTTACGCTATGGCAAAAGCAAAAAAAGTAGTTCCACCCAACACCTCCAACCGTATAGTGGAGGAGTTTGCTATGCCGTATATTCCTTCTAGTAAACTGCCAGTTCCATTAGTGGCGGAATTTACCTACCGCAAATTCAAAAAAATTGCTGATAAGGTTCCTTTTACACAAAGTGAATGGGCTGCTATTCTACACTTATCTGAACGTACACTGCAGCGTTATGCTAAAAACAATGGCTCTTTTGAGGGTATTTATACTGATCGTATTTTACAACTACAAGAACTCATTGATATAGGTCTTTCAACCTTTACCTCTCCTGATAACTTTTATCAATGGTTAAAAAAGGATAAACTCGTGATGGGGCAAGTACTCAATTTTCAATCGCTGGCTTCTGCCCGGGGTATTCAGGAAACCATTCATCAACTCGTACGTATTCAGCAAGGTATTTACGCATGATCCTCTATCGTTTTGCCCATCATTTATTTGCGGATGATTTAACCGGCACCGGAGCCAAATTGCACGGCGGGCGTTGGAACAATATTGGCACAAATGTATTGTACACCAGCGGTAGCATATCTTTAGCCTTATTAGAAATTCTGGTGAATGCAGGAAGTTTTGAAGCACTTCAGCCATTCAAATTAATCCAATTAACGCTTCCGGAGACCGCCATCAAATATCAGATCAATATTAAAAATTTGAAAAAGAACTGGCACCAAGATATCGGTTATACCCAATGGATGGGTACTGAGATACTGCAAGAGAAAAAAGCATTGGTGATTGAATGTCCATCTGCCATCATTCCGCAGGAATCCAATTTTTTATTGAATCCTTTACACAAAGATTATCCGAAAATACGCATGAAGGAAGTGCTTGATTTTTATTTTGATGAGCGACTATTCCCCTTAGTGAACCGTTAGAAAATAGGGCATTCTTGTCTGCGGCTCTCCCACCATTTGTTTCACTTGCTTCAACTGCTTCAATAAATTCCATTGTTCTAAACCAATTTCTTCACTAACTAATGATGATTTGATGGATTTTTTATAGTTACCCATGATCTGTTGAAAAAAATCTTTTTTCTCAGGATATTCCCTGATCCTATAGTCATCTACTTTAGCCAGATCAGCTGCATGTTCAATTGCGTCTTGCAATGTTCCAATTTTATCTACCAACCCTATTTGTATGGCTCTGGAACCCGTCCATACCCTTCCCTGTGCAATACTATCTACATATTCCATGCTTCTATCTCGACCTTCAGATACCCTGCTTTTAAAAGTATGATAGATAGAATCGGTGGCTGATTGGAAAAAATTTTTTTCAGGTTCTGTGAGTGGACGATCACCTGCTCCCATATCCGCAAAAGGCGCTGTTCGTACGCGATCTGTGGTAATACCCAATTTATTTTTTAAGAAGGATTCAAAGTTGGGAACAATACTGAATACGCCAATAGAACCCGTAATGGTTGTTTCATTGGCGAAAACAGCATTGGCATTACATGCGATGTAATAACCCCCAGAAGCCGCCACATCTCCCATACTGACCACAACAGGTTTCACTTTTTTAGCCAAAGAAATTTCTCGCCAAATCACATCACTTGCCAATGCACTTCCTCCGGGTGAGTTCACTCGAAGTACGATGGCTTTTACATCTTTATCCAATCTTACTTTGCGCAATACATTTTTGAATACATCGCTGCCTACCTGTTCTTCATCCCCTTCACCGCTAACAATATCGCCTTGTGCAAACACCACTGCTATTTTGCCGCCACTGACATAGTTATCAAGTGATGTTGCTTTTGCATATTCATTGATGGTTACAAAATTGATGGATGATTTGGGATCTTTTTTTAACCATTTGAGCATTTCTCCTTTTACTTCATCATCATATTTCAATCCATCTACCAGTTTATACTGTTGCGCATCAACTGCTGTTTGAATGGTACCGTTGATGGCCAATTGATGCAATATAGCAGAATCAATATTTCTGGATGCAGCGGTAGAACGTAAAAAAGAAGCATACAGATCACCCAACCACACTGCAGTCTGTAAACGATTGGCTTCTGTCATTTTAGTTTCTCTCAGTGGCTCGGTAGCACTCTTAAACTTCCCTGCATAAAATATTTGCGGTTCGATTTGCAGCTTATCCAGCATCCCTTTCAGAAAAAAAAGATTGGAAGAAAAACCAGACCACTCCAATCCACCCTGCGGATGCACATATACTCTCTCAGCAGCATTGGCTACATAGTAGGCTTTTTGTGTCATGGTTTCTCCATAAGCCAATACAAACTTTCTTGATTTTTTGAAATCCAATACAGCCTTACGCAACTCTTCACTAGCCGAAAATCCATTGGCATTGTCTGCCGCTAGAATGTATAAGCCTTTTACAGATGAATCAGATTTTGCTTCGTTCAATAATCTCACCACTTCAAAAAGTGATGGAATTTCTGCTTCTGCATCGGAGATAAAAGCTCCCAAGGGGTTTTCCTGCGCTTGTTCCCTGAAATTGACAGACAAGTCAAGTACCAATACCGCTTTAGTACCTACTACCGGTACTTCAGGTGTTGCTGCACTTGAAATAAATCCAATCAATAAAAACAATCCTATCACTGTAAATACAATCAATGCGAGTAAGGATGCAAAGAATATTTTGAAGAAATTACGCATAATGCCTTTGTTTAATGACCGTCCACAGATACACTTATCGTTTCAATGAAATAATCCTGTATGACTTTGTGAATTTAAAGATATTTGGAGCTGTAAATATCTTCAATTTATGAATACAGCGTATTTGCTGACAGGCGGTAATATGGGAAACCGGTTGAACCATTTGCGGCAAGCGGCTGAATGGATTCAACAAAAATGCGGAAAAATACTTGCCCAATCGTCTGTATATGAAACGGAAGCCTGGGGTAAAACAGACCAGCCCGCTTTTTTGAACCAGGCTTTACAAGTAGAAACAGACCTATCCCCGGATGCACTGATGCAAGCATTGCTGGATATAGAAACTGTAATGGGACGTACCAGAACCATCAAAATGGGGCCTCGGATCATTGATCTGGATATTTTATTGATTGATGACTTGATACAAACATCTGCACTACTCACCATCCCCCATCCGGCACTTACCCTGCGTAAATTTGCATTGTTACCATTGGCCGAAATTGCCCCACTGCTCATGCATCCCCTCGAAAAGAAATCGATTCTGGAATTACTTGAAATCTGTCCGGATACTTTAAATGTGCAAAAAAAATAAAGGATCGCGACTGTTGCGCGGTTAATTTTGGACGCTATTGCTATCGGACATGAAGTATCAATATATTACAGTTGAAGGAAATATCGGCGCGGGTAAAACAACATTGGCTCATTTATTATCCAAAAAGTTAAATGCCAGGTTGATCTTGGAAGAATTTGCCGACAATCCATTCCTGCCAAAATTCTATGATAACCCTCAACAATATGCTTTTCCTTTAGAGTTGTTCTTTATGGCTGAGCGATATAAGCAATTGAAGGACATGTTACATACCAAGGACATGTTTCAACATGTAACTGTCTCTGATTATCTCTTTACAAAATGTTTGTTATTCGCTAAGGTTAATTTACCCGAAGAAGAGTTTAGGTTGTATCAGAAATTGTTTGACATCATTCATCAGCAATTGGTATTTCCTGATATTTTGATCTATCTGCATGCACCTGTTAATAAACTTCAACAGAATATCAGAAAACGAAACCGCGAATATGAGCAGTCTATTCCGGATGAATATTTATTCAATATACAAGAGACTTATACCAGCTATATCAAACAACATAATATTAAAACTATCTTTATTGATGCCAGCAATGCCGATTTTTTAGGTAATGAAAAGCACCTGGATATTGTTTTAGATGCACTGGAAAAAGAGTATGATGGCGGACAACATTATTTCAGTTTACCCTGAGAAAGTATAATATCAGTACATGGATAAACCAGTATATGATCCATTCGCAGCCATGCGAATTCCAGAATACAGAAATCTGATGATGGGAAGGTTCCTGTTCATCATGGGATTGCGTATGATGGGAACCCTAGTAGGCTGGTGGATCTACGAACTCACCAATGACCCTTTTGCCATTGGACTGATTGGTCTTTCTGAAGTCATTCCTGCTGTATCACTTTCCTTGTATGCCGGACATGTGATTGATATCAGTGAAAAAAGAAAATTATTGCTGAGAGGGGTTACGTTGTATTTTGTTTGTGCCTTGTTTTTATTGTTATTGTCTACCTCCTACACAACAGCCCAGTTCAGTAAACACTGGATTGCTTTTTCCATTTATATCATCATATTTTTTACCGGTATCATTCGTGCATTTACCGGTCCTACTTTTGGAACGATGGTGGCATCCATTGTACCTAGGGAGCTACTCCAAAATGCCACTACCTGGAATCAGGGGATCTGGCTTTCTGCTTCCGTAACCGGTCATGCAACGGTAGGTTTCTTAATTGCCTTCATGGGAAATACGGGTTCGCTTGCGGTGATCTGTTCGCTGGTGTCAATCGGTTTTCTTTTCATGTTTCAGATCAAGCCCAAACCCTCTCTCAACGAGCCTGGTGAGAAAAAAACTTTAGACAGTGTAAAAGAGGGATTGAGTTTTGTTTTTAAAACGAAAGAATTACTGGGCGCGCTAAGTCTTGATCTGTTTGCTGTTTTATTTGGCGGTGCTGTAGCTATGATTCCGGTCTTTGCCAAAGACATTCTCAAAACCGGTCCCATTGGATTTGGTTGGTTGAATGCGGCATCTGATATCGGCTCTATCCTCATTGTAATTTTATTGACGCTATTCCCGCTAAAAAAACAACAAGGCAAGAAATTGTTATTGGCGGTAGCGGGTTTTGGTATTTGTATCATCATATTCGCTTTCTCAAGATTATTTTGGTTGTCTTTTGCCGTACTACTTTTAAGCGGCATGTTAGACGGTATCAGTATGATCATTCGCGGAACCATTGTTCAATTGAAAACACCTGACCAAATGCGGGGAAGAGTGATGAGTGTGAACTCTATGTTCATCAACAGCAGTAATGAATTGGGACAATTTGAAAGCGGTGTTGCAGCGAAGTTGCTGGGCGTTGTTCCATCTGTTGTTTTCGGTGGATGCATGACGCTACTTGTGGTAGCAACTACCTGGTTCAAGGCGCCTAGTCTGCGAAAGATGGAATATTGAGGGATAGCTTATGGCCAATAGTCCATGGACTATAGTATAAAAAAAGAGGCTGTATCAGATTTTTGATACAGCCTCCTTTTATTATTAATCGGGTATAATCAGTTTATTGTTGTTTCGGTTGATATCGGCTAATCGCATAGATGGATCAATCTCGATGGATTTAATATCCTGTATACCTCTGCTGATCGTGAATTTGTATTCGGGGTGCGTCCAGCGCCATGGTTTTTCTACTATTCTCTCGGTTGCATCTTCTGCAGGTTTTACGCCATACATGAGATTGAGTGGAATATTGTGTATTTCTTGTTTACCATCTTTGTAGGTTACCAATACATCCAAAGGCATCGGCATTTTACCTATACGTTTCATGGTCAATGTTGCCTTACCTTCTACTACATTGATATCACCAACTGCATAATCAATGGTTTTGGTAGAGTTGATAAAATATTCTTTGTACCAATCCAATTCCATCCCACTTCTCTTTTCGGCAACACGAATGAAATCATTGGGATTGGGATGTTTGAAACGCCATTGGTAATAATAATCCAATAATATTTGGTCGCGCACTTTTGCACCTACGATATATCCGAGTTGTTCCATGAATACAGCGCCTTTACTGTAAGATGCTGCTCCATAAGCAAAATTGGTATTGTAATGATCAGCATGTGTACTTGCCGGTTCCTCAAATCCACTTCTTGCCAAATTGAGATAACTGCGATAAGATCCTTCGGCTGCAAAGGCTTTACTACCTCTCATTTCAGCCATGACTCTGGATGTTGCATAATCTGTAAACCCTTCGTCCATCCAAGGATATAAAGCTTCATTGGAACCCATCATCATTTGATACCAACTATGCATCCACTCATGTATCGCTGTTCCGATACTGGCGTTTTTCATCAAGGTAGCCATTGGGTATTCCATACCACCATCTCCACCTTGTACAAAAGTGTAGGTTTTATAAGGATAAGGACCAAAAGTTTTGGCGATGATTGGATATGCTAACACAGCTGTATCTAAAACACGCTGCCAACGAGCATCATTAATAGCTGATGATGAATCCATTCCTTTATACACAACACGGATCAATGGTCCGTTTGTAACTGCTTTAGTGATCATTTTATATTTCGGATCGGCTGCCCACATAAAATCATGTACGTTATAAGCTTGCCATTTCCATGTAACAGTGTTTCCTGAAGGTGTTACAGGTTTACTGCCTGCAGTTTCATAACCCCGTCCAATTTCATTCGCATTGATTAAATCTCCACCTGCAGTAACGAAATAGTTTTTATCAATCGTGATATTGACATCAAAATCTCCCCATACACCATAAAATTCACGAGCGATATAGGGGTTGGCATTCCAACCTTGGTAATCATATTCTACCAACTTAGGATACCACTGACTCATACTATAGCGAACCCCTTCTGCATTATCTCTTCCGCTTCTGCGTATTTGCAAAGGCACTTGTGCTTCAAATTGAACATCCATTTGAATTTTGGATTTGGGCATGATGGGTTTTGCCAACACCACTTCCAGTATGGTTTCATGCTCTATTAACTCCTGCGCAGCACCATTGATTTTGACAGATGCCACGCGCTGAAATCCGATTTGATCCGGAGTCAGTTTACTGATTCTGTCTTTTACTCTTGCATCCCAATCCAATCCATCACTTCCTCTGGAAGGTTCGCGCAAAACCGTTTTACCAAGTTCACGACTACGAACATCCATGCTGCTGTTGGGTTGGAATGCATTCCAATACAAGTGAAAGAAAACCCTTGTTAACGTATCCGGAGAATTATTCCAATAATCTATTTTCTCTGTTCCTGTAAACCGGTTGGTATTTACATCCATGTTTACATTGATCTGGTATTTGATCTTTTGTTGCCAACGGTCAGATTGTGCGGAGGTAATAGTTGACAGTTGACAGGTAACAGTTGACAGGAAGAGAAATTTCAGTAGTGATTTTTTCATGTCGTGCTAATCGTTTATGAGTGGCTAATTTCAGAAAAAAAACCGAGCAATAATGCTATTTTATGATGGAATTAAAAACATCTTGAGATGACTATCAATAATGGAATACAGATGAAATACCTATAAGAATATACCTACTGGTGTTTGTCTCCTGCTACAACAATTACTATTTCTCCCTTGACCGTTTTTAGGCGAAAGTGCTCTGCTACTTCTTGTAATGTACCCCGATAATTTTCTTCAAACATTTTCGTGAGTTCTCTGCTAACACTACAATATCGATCAGCACCGAAATAACCGGCCATTTCTTCCAAGGTTTTCACGAGTCGCATCGGACTTTCATAAAACACCATGGTTCGCTCCTCGGTAGCCAATTGTTTAAAAAGTGTTTGTCTACCTTTTTTCAATGGTAAAAATCCTTCAAACACAAAACGATTAGAAGGTATTCCACTATTCACCAATGCAGGAACAAATGCAGTGGTTCCTGGCAAACATTCTACCTTGATACCTTCCTGTACACAGGCTCTTACCAATAAAAAAGCCGGATCAGAAATTCCCGGTGTGCCTGCATCTGTAATCAATGCAAAGTTTTTTCCGGCTTTCATCTGATCTGTCAAATGAGCCACTACTTTATGTTCATTGTGTTGGTGATAGGGAGAAAGCGGTTTCTGTATCTGATAGTGATTCAAAAACTTTGAGGAGGTACGTGTATCCTCACATAAGATCACATCCACCTGCTGTAATACTTCCAAAGAGCGAAGTGTTACATCCTTGAGGTTACCGATGGGTGTGGGGACGAGATACAGCATATATCTTTGATCTTTGATTTTTTGATCTTTGATTTTAAATCATAAATCAAAGATCAAAAAATCAAGAAATCAGCATTAGTTTATCATTTCAATCTCATAAAACTCCATCACCGGATTGGCGAGTAGTTTTTTGGAGGCGTCTTCGGCTATTTGACGGGCTTCTGCTTCAGAAGCGGCTTCTATCTGCAGCGTAATGTGTTTTCCAACTCGCACATCACTCACGGCTCCTAAACCGAGGTTTTGGAGTCCACCCAACACCGCTTTACCTTGTGGATCGAGAAGGTCTTTTAATGGCATTACTTTGATCTGCACGTTATAGGTCATGATTCTTTTTGTTTAAGGAGCAAAGATAGAACTACATAAGCAATAAAAGTGACAGGAACTGATAACCATCCCCACAAGAAAGCTGTAATTACAGCAATAACAGCCATTAGCAGAAAGGGAAATAATTTCCGGAAGCTCAACTGTGTGAATTTGAGTGCCAGCATGGGCAGTGTTGATACCATCAAATAACTCACCAACACAATGATGGCATACCAAATCCATTTATTGAGCAATAGCGTAATCACCCATGTTTCTTGGGTATTCCAATAGATCAATGGAAAAGAAGCCAGCAACAAGCCTGCAGCCGGTATGGGCACCCCTTTAAATCCATGCTGTTGGGTGGTATCGATATTGAATCTTGCTAGTCTGTAAGCACCCGCACATGGCAAGATAAAAGCGGGTAATAACCAACCCATTGATGTATCCAATCCGTCTGCTTCTTGTGCTACAGATAATCTGAGAAATTGCCAGGCAATCAATCCGGGAACTACCCCAAAGCTTACTACATCTGCTAAAGAATCCAATTGCTTTCCCATATCTGAGGGAACTTTCAGTAAACGTGCAAAAAAACCATCACAAAAGTCAATGATCGCAGCCACAGCCAACAGTACACTTGCCCATTGCATTTGCTCCGGTATTTCTACAATGGTTTCCCCGTTAGATGAATAGGCCATCGTTAAACCGGTCTGCATCACCATCACAATGGCAAAACATCCACATAACAGGTTCAAAAGGGTAAAGAGGTTGGGGATTTGTTTCATGATATTTATGGTTGATAGTCAATAGTCCATGGACCATGGTCTATGGACTATTGACTATGGACTACTCACTTATTTTTCTTCATCAACCCCTCAATCTCTTCCACGGTAATAGGAATATTTTTCATGAGGTCGATATTGCCGTTTTTAGTAATCCAGAAATTATTCTCGATTCTTACACCCATTTGTTCTTCTTCAATATAAATACCGGGTTCAATGGTAAAGACCATTCCTGCTTGAATAGGTGCTGTTCTTGTTCCTACATCGTGCACATCAATACCGAGATGATGGGATATACCATGGTATAAATATTTGCGATACGCTCTGTTCTCCGGATCTTCATTCTTCACTTCTGTTTTTCGCAATAATCCGATTTTTAAGAATTGCTGTGTAGCTTCTTCTCCTACTTTCTCGGTATAGTCTACAATAGAAATACCCGGCTTTAAAATGCTCTTTGCATAATTGTGTAAATGTAAACAAGCATTGTAAACTGTTTTTTGCCTTCGTGTGAATTTACCGTTAACCGGCACTGTTCTGGTGAGATCCGCGCAATATCCGCCATACTCTGCACCAAAATCCATCAGTACCATTTCGCCATCCTTACATTCTTGGTTATTGGAAACATAGTGAAGGGTTCTGGCCCTGTCGCCACTCGCAATAATACTTCCGTAGGCGGGACCGGTAGCGCGTTGACTATAAAAACTGTGAAAGATCTCTGCCTCGATTTCATATTCAAAAACACCGGGTTTGATAAACCCTAATAATCTACGGAAAGTCTTATCCGTGATATTGATCGCTTGTTGCAATACTGCCACTTCCTCTTTGGTCTTAATAGCCCGTAAAGACTTCATGATCTTGGCAGTACGATGATATACATGCAATGGATAACGTTCTTTCATCTCATCTACAAAACGATAATCCCTGCTTCTGATCAATGATGCTTTACGATCGTTTTCATTGGTATCTAAATACACATTATCGGCTAAATGAACCCATGTTTGTAAAAAAGCATCAATGCTGTCAAGCCAAACAATTGTTGCGATGCCGGAAATAGCCGTGGCTTCCTGTTTACGGAGTCGTTTGCCATCCCATTTTTCTTTCAGTTCATTGGGCCGAACCAGTACCAATACTTCTCTGTATTTCGGATCCGGACAATCGGGAAAGAGAATCACCATGGAGTCTTCTTGGGTAATGCCGCTTAGCCAATACAAATTACTGTTCTGTTTGAACTTGTGTAAGGCGTCGCCATTCATCGGCCATTCATCATTGCTCACAAAGATGGCAATGCTGTTGGGTAACATGGCTTTTATAAAACGCTTACGATTGATTATGAATAGATTGGGATCCAGCGGCAAGTATTTCATCGGTGCGTATTTGAAGTTTGCAATATAAAACTTTATGGTGCAGTTGATCTCAAAACTTGCCCATATCTCAGGAGGCAATTGTTAAAAAAGCATCAATATCCACGAAATATTTCTTATTTACGAACACGCTCGTATATTTACTACGAAATTATTCGTTCAATAAAACAAACAACATGAAAACGTTTATCAACAGCAAATGGATCGGAGCAGCAATATTGGCACTTTCAGTGATTGGCTTTAGTGCCTGGAAAGTTGCGGATGGATCTGTAAACCCTCCCAAACCCTTTTCCTTCACATATAAAGATGAGGATACCACCAAAAGCAAAAAGAAATTCAAAGTGTATGGAGATCATGACAGAGAATACAAAGTGGGAGATCTGGACAAAGCTTTGAAAGAACTCGACAAAGCGACCATTGAACTAGATCGTGAACTTAAAATTGATTTCACCAAAATGGAAAAGGAAATGAAAAAGGTCATGGAAGAAATCAAAAAAATTGATGTGGAAGGTATCAGAAAAGAAGTAGAAAATGCGATGAGAGAGGTACAATCTGCTTTACGCGAGATCGATTTCAAAGAAGTACATAAAGAGGTAGAAAAAGAAATGGGTAAAGTGAAAGAAGAACTCAAAGGTGAAAAGCTCAAACAGCATATTGACTTTGAAGGGATCAGAAAAGATGTAGAGAAAGGAATGGCTGAAGCCAAAGAAGGTATTCGCGAAGCCAAAAAACAGATTGCCGAATTGAAGGCATTTGTAGACGAGCTAGATAAAGATGGATTGATTGATAAAGACAAATCCTACAAGATCCAGATCACAAACAAAAAGCTCTATATTAACGGAAAAGAACAATCAGCTGAAGTGAATAAAAAGTATAGTAAGTACTTGGATAAGGAAGATTATTCGATTGAGAGAGATGAGGAATAGTGAATGGTGAATTGTCAATTATTAGTGAACAGTGAGTAGTGAGTGGAAAAACATTTCCTTTCTACTCACTACTCACTACTCACTAAAACCTCACTGTCGGACATTTCACTGCATTACTGCTGTTGGAGAAGATGCCGCTTTTAATGATGGAGATTTCATAGGCGCCTCGGTATCCATTGATGTTGCCTAAATTAGAAATGGTAGCATCATAATTGAAGGTAAATCGTGTATCATTCACCTGATAACCCACCATTGGGATCACTGCATCTTTATGACGATAGTATAAGCCTAAAATCATTTGTTGTTCACCATCGCCACTCAGGTTTCGATTGGCGTTAAAACCCAGTACGGTTTCCCAGGCATTGCCCATTTTACTGACATAGATATTGGGATTCACGATCCATAGATCTTCAAACTTGATACTGGCATTTACAAAACCGGTATAGCGTGGATTCAATCTGGCATCAACAGCTGTAGGTGATAAGAAACTTTCACGCGGACGATTCACATGTTGTGCACTTACACCTAAATTGAAATAAAAATTATCTGAGGCAAAATAAGCATAGTTCATGCCTACCTGCAGATCAACAAAGGTGGTTTGACTGAACAAGAATGGCTCATTAGAAGGAATGGCTATATCAAAAAATTGTCCGTTCCATTGGTTATCAAAATTGAGTTTGCTGATATCAATCCGTTTATTGATGAATCCAACTGAAAATCCACCACTCAATAAACTATTGTATCCCAACATCTGATGATAAGCCACACTTGCATAACCATTGGTGGCTATTAAATTACCATTACCCGCTCTATCACTATATAAAGCGGCCCCCACTCCCATCCATCCGTTTTCAAAACGGTTACCAAATAATTTGGTATCTCCCCACAAACTCATGGTTCGAAAAGGGGTTCCAACATTGGCCCATTGGTTGCGATAATTACCACCAATTCGATAATCAAAGTCAGGATTAAATCCGGTATTCGCCGGATTCACCAACATGGGTGTATTGAAGTATTGAGAAAAATTCAATCCCTGTCCATTCACATGCACAGCAAGCAAACAAAACACAAAACCCATCAATATCATCTGAACACGAATACGCATACACACTATTATCTAAGTAAAGTAATATCTCCTTTCTTGGAAAGTTTATCACCATTGGTAAATTCTATCTGTAAAGTATAGTGATACACTTCCTGTGGTTGTAATTTTCCTTTATACGTTCCATCCCATCCTTCTGCAGGGTTGTTGCTTACGTATACTTGTGCACCCCATCTATTATAAATACGCCAGGTCATTTTTGCAATACCAAATCCGCGTACAAATATTCGATCATTGTTACCATCTCCATTGGGTGAGAATGCATTGGGCACATTGGCTGCAACATTAATGACTACACTAATAGACTGGCAAGTAGTATCGCTACAACCGGCAGCATTAAAAGCTATCAAACAAGCATTAAAGGTTCCTGTTTGGTTGTACAAATGCCGAACCGGTGCGTCGATATTATTACCCACCGTACTATCTCCATCACCAAATAACCATTTGAAAGATGTAGCTCCAATCGAGTTATTGGTAAAACTAATCGCTGTATTGGGCTCTGTTGGATTGGGAGAATAGGTAAATGCTGCGGTCGGACTTCCACTCACCGTTATGGTTTGAAATGCCGTATCTCGAATATTACAGGTGGCATTATCAATGGCAATCAAACGAACTGTATAGGTACCTGGATTTGAATATAGATGAGTTGGATTGGTAGCAGTAGAAGTACCGCCATCACCAAAATCCCACAGAAATTGTTGTCCAGCCAAAGAAGTATTATTGAATATCGCATTATAAGGCGCACAACCCACAGACGGTGTAACAAAACGAGCATCTACATTAGGAGCAATTCTGATTTGCTGTACTACACTATCAGGATGATTACAATAATTGGTATCGATCAACACAAGTTTTACATCATAAGTACCACCTGCCGCATAGGTATGTGTAACCAGTCCGGGCCCTGCTATTCTGGTATTACCATCTCCAAAATCCCAACGGAAACTTTGATTGGTGAATGGCTTACCGGCAGGTGCGATAGACGTATTATTGAATTCAAATGCTAAAGATTCACATGGAGGTAATTTGGTGGATGTAAAACCTAAAGTAGCTTCATCACCTCTTACGCGCAAAGTAATATAAGCGGTATCCGTTTGGTTACAGGTAGTAGAATCCACCGAAACCAATCGAACACGATACACACCAATCGTATTAAAAGTATGAGAAATAGTAGGTGTAGTAGTTCTTACTTCAGGTGAGCCATCATTAAAATTCCAATAGTAAGCACGACCCTGTGCCAATGTATCTGTAAACTGAACGGTCATTGGCACACAGCCGGCAGTATCTCTTACCCCATTGATAGATGCACTCAGACCAGCACCCACACCGGCAAGATTGAAAGCAATTTTGATGGCCATGAGGTTACAGGTTCCTGCGGATGCTGTATTCGTTGCATTGGTAGGTGACCAAACACCGGCTGTACCCCTCAAATAACCGGGCGGAGTTGAACCATCACCAGTTCCTTTACAAGAACAAATAGATTGATAGATGGTACCATTCGCATCAAATCTACTTGTACCGCCATCCACATGATCCGGAGAAGGACCGCCACTTGATGTTGATGCAGTAGCACCAAAAAAGGAGGCAAATAAGATGCGCTGAGCATCTCTTTCAATCACATAAAAATAAAAATCCGCCCCATCTGTTTGGGTTTTTATAGCATCAGGAGTGGTGATTAACCCACGTGTACCGGCACTTGGGTAGCCCAATTCCCCTCCCCAGCCTGATACATACACATTTTCACATCTATCCACTAAAAAAGCGGTAGGTGATATATTCGGTATGTTGGAACCGTTGGTCCCAAAATTTGTTGAATAAACAAAATTTGATAAATCTGATTGAAGCTTGGCAATAAACTGTTTTCCGGTTGTTTGACTTCCATTGGCATTTACAGGTGCATTGATGACAGGCCATGCAACTGTGGTAGTGCCCATAATGTAAGGGAATCCATTACGATCAAATTGAACACCATAGATTAAATCAAGCCCCGTAGTTCCAAAATAACTACTTCGGATTAATTGCGAGCCATCCGGACTAATGATCGCAACATAGCCATCGATATTACCCTGACTGGTAGGGAATCGAACACCTGTTTTGTTGCCCGGAAAATTAGTACTAGCAGTAGCTCCTGCGACGTATATATTACCATTCTGTGGATGGGTTGCAAGTACAAAAGCAGCATCATCTCCATCACCTCCTAAATAAGAACTGAACAACATGGTATTTAAATCGGGCGTCAGTTTTATGACCACTCCATCCTGATAACGATTCCCTACGGCTTGCGCAGGTTGTGATTGGAATACACCGGTTGTAACCGGGAAATTGCTAGACTGGGTTGCTGAAGCTAGGATTGGATTACCTCCTCGATCTAAAATAATTTCACTTCTTGCATCATCACCATAATTTCTCCTGATACTAATAGGTGTTAATTCCCCGGCATAATTTGCCTGTATATTGACACCATCATTACCAGATCCACCAATTCTTACCGAACTTAACAGTGCAGCACCATTGGCGCTCAATTTTGATATGATGATATCAAACAATCCCCCACCGGAACCATACAAACCTACTCCACGTACAGGATAACTTGAACCTGATGATGTTCTTCCTCCAATAAATAAATTACCTGCTCCATCCGCTACTAAACTATGTGGTTGTTCATTACCGGAACCTCCTAGATAAGTTGCATAAATACGATTGACCCCTGAAGGATCAAATTTTATAATAGCAATATCAGTCCCTGAAAGTTGACCTTCTGTAATACCTCCCTGAAAACTGGTTTGAAAAGCTCCATTGTTCGTAGGAAACTGTCCATTTCTAAATACAATTCCACCCCCATAAAAATTTCCCTGTCCATCATAGGTTGCAGTAAAACCCCAGTTATCAGCAGTACTGCCTGTATACCCATAAAAAACAATCGATGGATCTACCACCAACGTAGCATCTTTATTATAAGTGCCATTCAATTTGAATCTTACGATATTTCCCCGCACTTCAAAACTGCAAGGAATTTCATTTTTAGTATTGCGCAATAATTGATAAGTATAAGGTGATTCCTCTTGTACTTCTATAACGGAAGTCTTGATACTGAGCTTACCTTCTTTGATTTTCAATCCATCCACCCCATCGAAATAGAGTGCTACATTGTTAATATCACCACCTGGATGAACAATCACATCATACTTTAATTTGCCGGATGTGGTATAATACCTGATATCAATATTGGGATATACATTTTTGAATGTAACCCCTTGATATATCTTGACATGGGTTGCCCATTTCGTTGAATCATTCCCTAAGAAATAATTATTGTAAGTCGGTAAAGCTTTATCCGGAACAATCTGTGGATTGGGATTGGCATTCAAAAAACGAACTTGATAAGTATGTGATCGAAGAACCAAATTACCATCTGTACCGTTTCCACCCTCACCACCACGAGAAGGATCTAATGCGGTACTTTGTTTAACAACATCTGTTTTATGTTGATGATTTTCCGGATGTGGATTGAGCTTTTTAAGATCGTCTTCATTGTGCAGCAACACACGATAGCCATCCGATTGTAAAGCGATAGAACCAACACCCGTGTTGGCAAGAAAAAGAATCTTTTTGTCCCACTGCCCTTTATTCTCTACAAATTCCAGATAATTCTGCGCCACTACTTGGAAACCCATCATGAGTATCAAAACCAATCCTGCTATTTTCTTCAGTGCTGCCAAGCTGTAAATTTTTAATAAGTTACTATAATATACGTTCCGTAACGTGTTAAAGTTGTTCTCAGGATATGCGACTCCAAGCATTTTTACCTTTCTGTGACCTTAGGTAATTCTTTAAAAGCAAATTCTTTGCCATATCCAGCGTTGGATCTTCTTCACAGCATTGCTCAGCAGTTGTTTTGGCAAGTTCCAATAGATCTTTGTCATTAACAATGCTGGCAACTTTAAAGTTCAGTTCCCCACTTTGTCTGGTACCTTCAATATCACCCGGACCTCGTAGCTCCAAGTCTTTCTCAGCAATCTTGAAACCATCGTTGGTAGCGCACATGGTATTGATGCGTTCTTTGGCATCTTTGCTTACTTTGGACCCCGTTAATAAAATGCAAAAACTTTTTTCGCTACCTCTTCCTACCCTTCCCCTAAGCTGATGCAATTGAGATAAGCCAAACTTTTCAGCACTTTCAATCACCATTACAGTGGCATTGGGCACATTCACCCCCACTTCTATCACAGTTGTACTCACCATGATATGTGTGTCATGTTGCACAAAGCGCTGCATATTGGTCTCTTTTTCTTCTGCAGACTGTCTTCCATGCACCATACTGATACGATAGGAAGGTTCCGGGAAAAAACTTTTTACCTGTTCATATCCTTGCTTCAGGTCTTCATAACTCAACTTTTCACTCTCTTCAATCAACGGATATATAAAGTAGGCTTGTCTGCCTTTATTGATTTCTGTTCGTACAAACTCCATCACACTGGCCCTTGCCATCTCATTACGATGAACGGTGGTAATGGGTTGTCTACCGGGTGGTAATTCATCCATTACACTATAATCCAAGTCACCATAGGCCGTCATGGCCAATGTTCTGGGAATGGGCGTAGCTGTCATCACCAATACATGCGGTGGTACGGTAGCTTTCTCCCACAATCTGGCTCTTTGTGCAACTCCAAAACGGTGTTGTTCATCCACTATGACCAATCCGAGATTTTTAAACTGAACTACATCTTCAATCACAGCATGGGTACCTACCACAAAATGAATGGTATCATCCAATAACCCACTTAATATTCGCTTTCGCTCTTTTCCCTTTATACTGCCCGTTAACAATGCAATTTCAACAGGCATATTCTTAAGTAATTCCTTTAACCCATTGTAGTGTTGTTGTGCCAATATCTCTGTGGGTGCCATCATACAACTTTGGTAGCCGTTATCGGCTGCCAATAACATACTAAGGAGCGCTACGATGGTTTTACCGCTGCCTACATCCCCCTGTAATAATCGATTCATTTGATGACCTCTACCTGTATCGGTTCTAATTTCCCGAATCACTCGTTTTTGTGCACCTGTTAATTCAAACGGCAGGTGATGATTATAAAAATCATTGAATAACTCGCCTACTTTTTCAAAAACAACGCCCCTGCTGCTATGATGTCTTTGTAAACGAACCAGATTCAAACGAATTTGGGCGATAAAAAACTCTTCAAATTTTAATCGCCGCAGAGCCAATTGATAAGCTTCTTGTGATACCGGGAAATGCAGATTCGAAAAAGCCTCATACCGATTCATCAATTGCAGCTTTTTGAAAATAGTTTCCGGAATATTTTCAGGAATATCTGTGGGTTTGATTTGTGAGAAAAGCTGAAAAGTTAACTTAGCCAATTGCCTGCCATTCAAACCCCTTGCCTTGAGTTTCTCGGTTGCAGGATATACCGGTTCCAGATAATCTTTTCCATCTGCTTTGGCTAATACATAAGGCTCTATTTCGGGATGTACCATCTGGGGTCTGCCATTAAAAAATCCTGTTCGACCAAACACCAGGTATTTTTGTCCGGGCACTAAATTTTTTTGCACCCAACTAATTCCCTGAAACCAGGCTAATTCCAATACGCCTGTATCATCCCTCAAATAAGCAACCAATCTCTTTGCTCTTTTCTCCCCAACAATCTCAAATTGTTGCAGTATACCTGCTACTTGGATGAAGTCGGTTTGATAGTTGACCATATTGATTTTACTCACTTTTGTTTTATCAATATGCCGATGCGGAAAATGATGCAAAAGATCATCGAACGTGAAAATCTGCAGCTCTTTTTTCAACAAGTCGCCCCTCAACGGACCGACGCCTTTGAGGTATTCGATGGGTGAGGATAATATGGTGGAAGAATCTTTGATTTTTTGATCTTTGATTTTTGATTCAGGGGAAGATACTTCTTCTGGATATTGCTTTTGTCTTCTATTACAAATATCCTTTCCGGGAGGCATATAGAAAATTCAATCTTGGGAAAGCTGCAAGCTGCAAGCCATTGCTGTCCGGTGAAAGTAAATTTTAAAAAAGAAAGGAGGC
>JAAXIF010000039.1 GCA_012270485.1 Sphingobacteriales bacterium
GAAAAAATTATCAAATTCGTCTAATTATGCTTATTTCTTCCGAACACCTGTGGTCAGGCGACCAACAACGGCGAGGGTGTGGCGCCAACGTTATATAATTTACAACATCTCACAGACGATCAAACTAAAACTTTATACAAAAAATTATATTGGGACCCAATACATGCAGATCAAATTATTGACGGCGATCTTCGATTCTTATTATTCGATTTCTTTGTAAATTCTGGAGGAAATGCAGTCAAAGTATTACAGAGAACAATAAATGAAACGGGGGGAGCGCCAGTAGCGGTTGATGGCGTAATGGGGGCAAATACACTAAACGCAATTAATGCCATAAATCCAATTACTTTATACAATAACTTTAAGTCTAATTGTAAGCTTCCCTAAACTCCGGCCATTTGAAAGTTAGCAAAACTGTTAAGTTAGTTCTTTTACTTTTCTGAAAGAAACTATGAACGATTCTCAAGTTTTCAATTAACGCGAAAAATCTATCTCCCATCATACTAAAACCCTTTAATCAATCCTGTGTATGTAATAACTAAACATATTACCGATAGTGTTTTGATGGTAGCTGTAGTTATACCTGACTGCATGACAAACCTGATCTTTATTTCATTTTGCATTTTTAAAAAATTTCTAAAAATCAGCCTGCCCAGCCTTCACGATCCAAACTTCTATAATGAATCGCTTCCGCTAAATGCTCCGGCTGTATATCTTCACTACCCGACAGATCAGCAATGGTTCTGCTCACTTTTAAAATACGATCATACGCTCGGGCGCTAAGATTTAATTTTTCCATCGCGCGTTTGAGTAAGTTTTCACCCACACTACTGATCCTACAAATTTCCCGAAGCTGTTTACTACTCATTTGTGCATTGGCATACACACCATTTTCTCCATTGTATCGCTGTGATTGTATCTCTCTTGCTTTGATCACACGTTCGCGAATGCTTGCAGAGTTTTCTCCTTGTTGCTGATTACTGAGTTCACTAAATGCAACGGGGGTTACTTCTACATGCAAGTCAATCCTATCTAATAATGGACCGGATACCTTGTTTAAATATTTCTGAACCATACCCGGTCCGCAGGTACATTCTTTTTCGGGGTGGTTGTAATAGCCGCAAGGGCAAGGATTCATCGACGCAATCAACATGAAATTTGCAGGAAAATCAAGGGCAATTTTGGCTCTTGAAATCGTTACCCGTCTTTCTTCCATCGGTTGACGCATCACTTCTAAAACCGTTCTTTTAAATTCAGGTAACTCATCTAAAAATAAGACCCCATTATGCGCCAATGATATTTCACCCGGTTGAGGAACACCACCACCACCTACCAATGCCACATCACTTATCGTATGATGTGGTGACCTAAACGGACGCTTACTGATCAATGCACTATGCTCCGGTAATTTACCTGCAACGCTGTGGATCTTAGTTGTTTCGAGTGCCTCTTGTAAACTCAGCGGAGGCAGAATGGTAGGTAAACGTTTCGCCAACATAGTTTTACCTGCACCGGGTGGACCAATTAAAATAGCGTTATGTCCACCGGCCGCTGCAATCTCCAAAGCGCGTTTGATGTTTTCTTGTCCCTTTACATCAGTGAAATCAAATTCAAATAGATATTGATCGCCAAAAAACTCTTCTCGTGTATTGACGATCACAGGTTGTAAACTGTTTTCATCTGCAAAGAATGCTACCACTTCATCCAAATGTTCTACGCCATATACATTCAAGTTGTTCACCATACCTGCTTCACGTGCATTGGCTTTGGGTACAATCAATCCTTTAAAACCTTCCTTTCTCGCTTGAATGGCAATGGGTAAAGCACCCTTGATAGGTTGAATACTTCCATCCAAACTCAATTCTCCCATGATCACATATTCTTTCAACGCCTCAACATTTTCTAGTTGCTCACTGGCACCCAATATCCCTAATGCAATGGGCAGATCAAAAGAAGAACCTGATTTTCGAATATCAGCCGGAGCTAGGTTCACAACGATCTTAGTACGTGGCATATCAAAATCATTCGTTTTGATAGCACTCTCTGTTCTTTGCAAACTTTCACGAATCGCATTATCGGGTAATCCAACAATCTGGTACCCTTGTCCGGCACTCACATTCACCTCAATCGTAATTGTAATCGCTTCCACACCATAAACAGCGCTGCCGAATGTTTTTACGAGCATAAAGGGAAAGTAAAAAGTAAAAAATCAAAATTCAAAAGTCAAAAGAAAGGAAAAATACAGAAGCAAAAACCAAGATGAGTAAAACAGGTAATAATACACGTAGAAACACCTGATTGATCTGTGATTTTTAGATCTGTGATTTCTTGATTTTTTACTCCTTCAAATCAAGAAATCACAGATCTAAAAATCAAACTTCTAAAGCTTCTCAAGCAGCTCCACCACCCCCTCTCTCTTCAAAATCAAATACCCCAATCTGTCATTGCTGATGCCTTCTTTTAATTGATAGCTGAAGACCAGTTGTTCATCTTGTACACTGGTTTCGAAATAGCGGAATTGAATATTGCTGTATTGTTGCAGTGGTTCTCCTATTTCATATAAATGCGTGGATAAGATAAACAGTACATTTTTCATTTTGCGCAAACCCTCAATCACTGTAGTACTACATTTCATAGCATCTTGTACATTGGTTCCCTTGAAAAGCTCATCAATAAGAATGAGCCAGTTTCTACCATCACTGATTTTTTCAATGGTATTGCGGATACGTTGTACTTCATTGAAAAAATAGCTTTCTCCTTTTATGATATTGTCGACCACATTGATATTACTCAGTAATCCATCAAACAAACTCAACTGCATCTTGGTTGCAGGTACTGCCATACCTAAATGTGCCAGATATACACTCACGCCTACCGCCTTGATAAAGGTACTTTTCCCCGCCATATTTGCACCCGTTAAGAACAGAAAATTCTTATCGCGACTCATATCCACATTGTAAGCAGTAGGCGTTTGTAATAGTGGGTGATACAATCCTGTTGCTTCAATAAAAGGTTGTGCAGACTGGCTCACTTCCGGGAATGAAAAATGATATTTTTTACAAGCGATACTTAAAGATAGAAATGCATCGATTCGACTATAAATATCAATCAATTCAAAAATCTGATTTTTATAATGCGAACGAATGAAATCTGCATAACTGAGGATACGCCAATTGACCAGGTCTTCTTTTGATTGTGTGCCGATCTCAGGAATCAATCCTTTATTCAACAACATATCAATTCTCTCTGCCCATATTTTCAACTGTGTACTATTGCTACTTTCTTTTAACAACGCACTGACCTGCATCATTCCTTTGATAAAATCAATACAATGTGTGAGGGTATACCGTGTCAAAGAAAAATCAGGTGCATTGAAAAGCTTATACGTGAAACTATTGAATACATTGGGCTGTGTAGGATACTTATTGATCTGCGATTCATAAAAACGAACAATCACCATAATGGTTCCATTGGTAATAGAAGTCGGCCATTGATCGCTCACTTGCATCAGGTCCTTAATGATCTGTTGATTGCTGAGAATGGCATCTACAGTGGCTAAAGGCTTTGACACGATATCATACAAATAATCTCTACCACCACCGGTTTGCGTATGATCTAAAAAATGAACAACCGATAATTCTTCCTCACTATGAAAAATGGAGAGGTCAGCTAGTGTGGTTTTATCTATTTGCATATGATTGGTTTTTTGGTCGATGGTCCATAGTCCATGGTAGATTTTTTACCATGGACTATGGACCATCGACTATCTCTCAAAGCTCAACCTCATTCCCCTCTTAGACTCATCAAATACCCCTTTTCCATAAACAGGATGTCCATTCACAAAAGTGTAGTTGATGGTTGCGGGGAGTGTCATGCCTTCGAGCGGGCTCCAGCCACATTTATAAAGAATATTGTCTTTTTGAATGGTATTCGATTGATGCATATCTACCAGTACCAAATCTGCAAAATATCCTTCACGAATAAATCCTCTTTCCTTGATCTGAAAACACTGTGCTACAGCATGACTCATTTTCTCTACAACTTTCTCAATACTAATTTTTCCTTCTTTCACATAATGTAACATGAGTCCCAGCGAATGTTGGATCAATGGTAATCCGGCATGGGCATGTTCATAATCTTCTTGTTTCTCCGCCCAGGTATGAGGTGCATGGTCTGTGGCGATGACATCCAAGCGATCATCTAGTAAAGCTTCCCATAATGCTTGTCTATTGTGGGGTGCTTTGATAGCGGGATTACACTTGATCTGATTACCCAAACGGGCATAATCATCACTGGTAAAATGGAGATGATGTACACATACTTCCGAAGTAATGCGTTTATCTTTTAACGGAAGCATGTTGCCAAAAAGCTGCAATTCTTTGGCTGTCGTAATGTGCAGGATATGTAATCGCGTATTGTACTTTTTTGCGTATTGAATGGCCCGGAAAGAGGATTCAAAACAAGCATCTTCATTTCGAATGATCGGATGATCAGAAGGCTCGAGAATACCTTTTTTAGCTTTTAGTGCAGCCAGGTTTTCTTTAATGATACTTTCTTCCTCACAATGGGTAGCAATTAATACTTCAGAACCTTCAAATACTTTTTCCAGAATCAATGGATTATCTACCAACAAATTCCCGGTAGAAGAGCCCATGAATATTTTGATACCACAGATCTCATTTTTCTTTTCATTGGTTCGTAGCACTTCATCCAGGTTATTATTCGAAGTACCCATGAAGAATGAATAATTGGCCAGTGAAGTATTTCTTCCGGTTTCATATTTCTGTTCCAATAATTCTTGAGTAAACGCAGGTGGACTGGTATTCGGCATTTCCATAAAGCTGGTAACACCACCTGCCACAGCTGCTTTTGCCTCCGTGTAAATAGTGGCTTTATGGGTAAGTCCGGGTTCGCGAAAATGAACCTGGTCGTCTATTACACCGGGTAAAAGATATTGCTGACTACCATCGATTTCTACTGCATTTACAGCAGGGTTTAGTGAGCCGCCAACTTTTTCGATTCTGGAATTTCTGATCCATACGTCACCATGTGTAATCGTTCCTTCGTTTACAATGGCGGTATTTTTAATGATATAATCTTTCATAAGCAATGCATTAGCAATGCTGCAATTTATTACATCATGAGCAGTAAACCTCAATCTTCCAAATGAATAGAGAAAATGATCATGCGGGATTGAATCTTATCCAAAACATTGGAGTATTTAAGATTCCGATCATATTGATGAATATTGGATAACCCATAACTGAATTTGATCTCCGGAGAAACGGTTACAAAGGGCAAATAAAAATTAAAACCGATGCCTGTTTCAAAGCCAAAATCATTTCTTTTCAGTTTTAGCAGGTCCTCTGATAAACGAGCAGATGAATTACTGGATAAGTCTGTATCTAGTTTAATACCCCCTAACAAATAGGTTCTGAAATTACCGATACGGTCGGAATTGAATTTAAATTGTAATGGTAAGCTGATGAGTGTAGCCGGTAACGTTTGTTTTTGAAAAGAAGCTTCTCCCGGTTTCGTAGGCCCTAAACGATAAGCCATAAATTTTGAGCCGCCAATGATCAGTTGCGGATTGGCACGAAATTCAAATCGATTGGTCATTTTAACCGTTGCTAAAAGTCCCATTACAATACCACCACTGGCTCCGGGTTCAACAGATAAGACTGAATCGGATTGCAGAAAAAGGGGTGATTTATTTTGATGGAGATAGGAACTATTATAGCCCAATGTCAGACCAAAATAATAAGGCAGGTCATCGTGATTAGGACGATAACGTTGCTTCTGCGCCCCTACAGACACAGAAGAAAAAAGGATGACCGCAAACAGGATTACTTGCTTCCGCAATAAATAGTGCATATGCCGAAACTGAGTTTTTTCAAATAAGTTTGAGTAAATCCTGCTTCATGCATAATATTTAAAAAGTTTTCTCCTTCAGGGAAGGCTTGAACACTATCGTTCAGGTATTGATACGCATCTTTATTATTTGCAAATAGTTTTCCTACACCCGGTGTAATCACATTGGTATAAAAATCACACATTTTTCTGAAAAGTGGCTGTTTTGGTCTGGAGAATTCCAGAACCACCAATTTTCCACCCGGACGAAGTACCCGATACATTTCTGACATTCCCTTATCCAAGTGAGCGAAATTCCGAACACCAAAGGATACGGTAATGGCATCAAAATGGTTATCGGGGAAATGAATGGTTTCACTGTCTCCGGTTTGAAGGCTGATGTGATCGGTCAGGTTTAGTTTTTTCAACTTCCCTCTTCCGAGTTCCAACATCCCTTCAGAAATATCTATGCCAATGATCTTGTTGGTTTTAAGCATCTGATGCGTCATAATGGCTACATCAGCAGTACCAGTTGCCACATCCAATACCAACTGCGGATGAATATCTTTCAGTTGTCTGATTGCCTTTTTCCGCCATTGGATATCTATACCCGCTGTCAGAAAACGATTTAAAAAATCGTATCGGAAAGCGATACTGTTGAACATCTCTGCTACCTGCTCCTTTTTTCCTTTTTCACTTTGCTGGTAAGGAACCACCTCATCGTGCGCAAACTTTGCCATAAGGCAACAAAGATATTGATTTCCATCCTGAAGGTCAGTCATTGTTGCGTTATAGCCCTTAAAACAGGGGTTAATGTTTCGCAAATATTGATTTTGAACTGTTTTTCTCGATGGTTGGAAAGCCGCGAAGGCTTATTATCTTCGTTTGAATGAGGGCTCGAATTTATAAATCAACGGGTAGTTGGTATATCGCTAAAGGGGAAGACGGACGTTTGTACAATGCCCGTATCAAAGGTGTGATGAAAATTGAGGGGATCACGTCTACCAATCCTATTGCAGTGGGTGATGAAGTAGAAATGGAGATTGAGGAGGTAGAAGAAGAGTCTGCCATCATCAGTACCATTCATGATCGGAAGAATTATGTGGCCCGTATCTCACCTCACAATAAACATTTGCATCATATCATTGCATCTAATCTGGATCAGAGTTTATTATTTGTAACCTTAAAAGACCCTAAAACCTCTCAGGGTTTTATGGACCGATTTTTAATCTCTTGTGAAGCCTATCATGTTCCGGCTATCATCGTTTTTAATAAATCAGATATCTATCGCAAAAAAGAGATGGAAAAATTTGAACAGTTACAAGATATCTATACAAAGATTGGTTATCAAGTATTGCTGTGCAGTGTTGAAAAAAGGGAAGGATTAGAAGTGCTTAAAAACATACTTCATAACAAAACATCTTTACTCAGTGGACATAGTGGTGTGGGAAAATCAACCTGTGTGAATGCATTGTTTCCTGAATTCAACTTGCGTACACAAGAAGTGAGTGGATGGAGTGGCAAAGGAATGCATACCACCACTTTTGCAGAAATGTTTGACCTACCGGGTGGAGGTCACATTATTGACACCCCGGGTGTTCGTGAATTTGGTCTCGTTGATATAGAAAAAGAAGAACTTGCACATTATTTTCCGGAAATGAGAAAAAAGATGAATGACTGCCAATTCAATAACTGCATGCATATTGAAGAACCCAATTGTGCGGTGAAAAAAGCAGTGATGCAAGGAGAAATTTCTGAAGAAAGATATATCAGTTATAGGACGATATTGGATACGATGGGGGAGGAATATTAGTTGATAGTTGATAGTTGACAATTGACAGAGAAAACAGCAATATTCTTGTTCCTATCAACTGTCAACTAACATCTGTCAACCCTACTTTCCTTCCTGAAACCAAGAAGCATACATCACATAGTTATTTGAGATGCGTTTGATTTCTCCGTTGATGAGTTCTTGGGAAATATCTTTCACCTTTTTAGCAGGAACACCTGCATAGATACAGCCTGCTTCCACAACAGTTCCTTCTAATAGTACAGCACCTGCGGCAATGATGGAATTGCTGTGAACAACACAACGATCCATTACAATGGCGCCCATACCAATGAGTACATTATCATGAATGGTACAGCCATGTACCAAGGCATTATGTCCGATGGATACGTTATTTCCGATTTCAGTAGCATTTTTTTGATACGTGCAATGGATGACTGCACCATCCTGAATATTCACTTTATTACCCATTCGGATATAATGAACATCGCCTCTTACTACTGCATTGAACCATATACTACAATCATCACCCATGATCACATCACCAACAATGGTGGCATTGGGCGCAATAAAACAATTTTCACCAAATTGAGGATGTTTACCAAGGACGGGGAGGATTAATGGCATTTTTTTTAGTTGACAGTTGATAGATAATAGTTGACAGATTGTTTAAAGTTACAATCAAAATAGTTAGATCGTATACTTTAAATCAAGAGAATATAACTGAAGCGAACCGCCTTGTATTTAGGCGTTTGGAAATATATTAGCGGCATTATATTTTGCAAAATTGGAGTAAAATATAATACATGACTTACTATGAAAATTTAATAGTTTGGAAAAAATCGATGGAGTTGGTAGGCGAAGTATACAGGGTTACAAAACTATATCCTCGAGAAGAATTGTACGCTCTTACAGCTCAATTACGTAGAGCAGCTGTATCTATTCCGGCTAATATCGCAGAAGGTTGTGGTCGTAATTATAAAAAGGATAGTATACAATTCTTCCATGTGGCTAGAGGTTCAATGTATGAACTTGAAACTTTACTGAAGATAGCGGTATTAATAGAAATAGTACCCCAAGAAGAGGTTCAAAAAATTATTCCTTTATTGCATGAATGTTTAAGAATACTCAATGGGTTTATTACCTATTTCGAGCAAGGCCTGCTTAAATAGTTACTATCTTTATTTCGTCTTAATCATTGCCAACGAATTTTTTCTGTCATCCGTCAACTATCATCTGTCAACTCATGAATAACAGGGAACTTTTTCTTCAACATGTTGCCCAGACGTCTTCTGCTCCGATTGGGTTAGAGATCACTAAAGCAAAGGGCATACATCTTTGGGATACCTCGGAAAAAAAATATGTTGATCTCATCTCCGGTTTTAGTGTTTGTAATATCGGTCATAGCCATCCTGCTGTGGTGAAAGCTGTTCAGGAACAGGCTGCTGAATACATGCACTTGATTGTTTATGGTGAGTTTATAGAAAGCCCACAAGTACAATATGCAAAACTGCTGACTAATCATCTACCTGCTTCTTTGAACTGTGTATACTTTACCAACAGTGGTGCTGAAGCTACAGAAGGGGCTATGAAGTTGGCTAAGCGTATCACTGGAAGATCTAAAATGATTGCTTTCCATAATGCTTATCATGGAAGTACACACGGAGCCTTGAGTATTATGGGAGGAGAATATTGGCGCAATGCTTTCAGACCTTTATTGCCGGATATCTTGCATTTTAATTATGATGATGATGCAGTACTTGAATCCATCGACTCATCTGTTGCCTGTGTGATCCTAGAAACGGTTCAAGCAGAAAGTGGTATTACCGTTCCTCGCAAAGAGTGGTTACAAGCCATCAGAAAAAAATGTGATGAACACTGTGTGCTACTTATTTTTGATGAAATTCAAGCAGGCTTTGGTAGAACCGGTACCGTTTGGGCATTTGAACAATTCAATGTTGTGCCCGATATTTTACTACTAGGAAAAGCACTAGGTGGCGGCATGCCTTTGGGTGCTTTTATTGCCGATAAAAAATTAATGTCAACTTTAACGTACAATCCTGTACTCGGACATATCACCACTTTTGGTGGTCATCCTGTGAGTTGTGCAGCCGGTAAAGCAGCTTTTGAAATATTATTATCAGGTGATTTGATCGCGAGCGCTAAAAAGAAAGAGCATATTTTACAAGAAGAACTCAAACATCCGGCTATTCTCGCAAAAAGTGCACATGGCTTATGGATGTCGCTGAAGTTTAAAGATGATTTTACCAATCAAGCCATCGTACATCAATGCGTAAAAAATGGATTGATTACGGATTGGTTTTTGTTTGCTCCCGATCGTTTGAGAATTGCACCACCACTGATTATTTCTGAAGATGAACTCTCTGCAGTATGTGCAATGATTATTAAGAGTATTGATGAAGTTCTTAGTAAATCTTAGTTGACAGTTGACAGATGATAGTTGACAGATTAAAACTATTTCCTCCTGTCAACTGTCATCTGTCAACTATTATCTGTCAACTAACTACTACTAACAGGGCCCCATTCTACAAAACCTGCTATACAATTTTTCATAGAGAGGAATGATATTCTTGATATCAAATCTGCATGCTTGTACATAAGCAGCTTTTTTCATGGTCTCCAGTTGTTGATCATCTTTCAGAAGATTATTGGCAAACTTGCTCATGGTGGCTACATCACCTACATCGGCCATAAATCCTGTTTCTCCTTGAATATTGATTTCTGTTAATCCGCCGGCATTTGAACTAATCACTACTGTTCTCGCAGCCATGGCTTCTAAAGCTGCCAAACCAAAACTCTCATATTCAGAAGGGAGTATAAAGACATCGCTTACCGCTAAAATATCCTCCATCTGCTCTTGCTTCCCTAAAAAGCGAACGTCGTCTTCAATCCCCAATTCTCTGGTTAACTCTTCTGTGCCGGGTCTTTCAGGTCCATCACCCACCATCAACAGTTTGGCAGGCATTTCTTTTCTGACTGCTGCAAATATTTTTACTACATCAATCACTCTTTTCACCTTGCGGAAATTGGATGCGTGGATCAATATTTTTTCACCATTGGGCGCAATCACTTTTCTAAATGCATCAATCGGCTTTTTATCAAATCGTCCAACATCAACAAAGTTGTGTATGACTTCTATCTCCTTCTGGATATGAAATGATTTGTAGGTTTCTTCACGCAGATTATTCGATACTGCAGTTATCGCATCGCTTTCATTAATCGAAAAGGTTACAACCGGTTCATAGGTTTTGTCTTTGCCTACTAAAGTAATATCGGTACCATGTAAGGTTGTGATGACGGGAATATTTCGATTGGTTTTTTGTTTCACAATCTGTTTAGCCATATAGGCAGCAGAAGCATGCGGTATGGCATAATGCACATGTAGCAAATCCAGGTCATGATTCATGATTACATCTACCATCGTACTGGCCAATGCTACTTCATAAGGCGGATAATCAAAAAGCGGGTAGGTAGGAACGCGCACTTCGTGATAAAAAATATTGGCATTAAAGACATTCAGTCTTACCGGTTGTTGATAAGTAATAAAATGTACCTGATGACCTTCATCTGCCAGTGCCTTTCCCAATTCCGTTGCCAGTACGCCACTACCACCAAATGTTGGATAACAAACAATTCCTATACGCATATTCGATTTTTGAATTTTTGTCCGAAGGACCCCTTCGGGGATCTTTGATTTGACGATTCAACGCTACCAATATTGTATTATTATACACTGTGTAACTCAGTGTAAACCTCTGTGTGCTCTGTGGTTGATTATTAAGTATGCAAAGAAAACACTCATACAATACCAGGATAACCAACAATAAATCCATCCTTCAAAGATACCCGCAATTAACAATATTTATCACAATATGGTTCTCCGCTCATCAAAGGCTCAGAAAACATGACAAATCATTAACTTTAGCGGTATGAAAAAAATATACTTTCTATTATTATTACTGCCATTTGGCGGCTTTGCACAGCAGGAAGACGCTGCTGTCATCAAAAAGATATCAGATGAAATATTGAGAAATGGGAAGGCTTATGACCTTCTATACCAATTAACCAAGCAAGTAGGTGGAAGAATAGCAGGTTCCCCCCAAATGTATAAAGCCGAAGCTTGGGGTGAAAAAGCACTCAAAGAAATGGGAGCAGATAAAGTGTGGTTACAGGAATGTATGGTGCCTCGTTGGGTAAGAGGTGCAAAAGAAGAGGCAAGGGTTGTAACGATCGACGGGAAAAAAGTCAACAGAGCTTTGGATGTACTCGCATTGGGAAATTCTTTAGGAAATGGAAAACCCGTGACAGCACAAGTCATTGCCTTCAATAGTTTTGATGAGATGGAAAAGAGGAAGGAAGAAGTGAAGGGTAAGATCGTTTATTTCAATCATTCTTTTGATCCCACCAATATCAAACCCTTTGTTTCATACGGACAAACAGGTGTATCGAGAAGAGCAGGTCCGAGTATGGCTGCTAAATATGGTGCTGTTGGGGTGATGATTCGTTCTTTAACGGAATCAACAGCCAATGATCCACATACAGGTAGTACTGCTTATAATGATTCATTCCCTAAAATTCCTGCTATTGCTATGGGTCCCAGAGATGCTGATTATATCTGGGAATTGACTAAACAATCCTCTTTTAGCGTTTCTATGAAGACAAGCGCAAAATTTCTTCCGGATACTATTGGGCACAACGTGATTGGAGAGCTCAGAGGAACCACTTTCCCGGATGAAATCATTACTGTTGGTGGACATTTGGATAGCTGGGATGTGAATGAAGGTGCACATGATGACGGCGCCGGAGTAGTACATACTATTGAAGTCATGCGCGCATTGAAAGCCATCGGCTATCAACCCAAAAGAACCATTCGCTTTGTACTATTTGCCAATGAAGAAAATGGAATGCGTGGTGGTAATAAATATGCAGCTGAAGCCAAAGAAAAAGGAGAGAAACACATTTTCGCACTGGAAAGTGATGCAGGTGGATTTACACCCAGAGGTTTTGGTTTTACAGCGCCTAAAGATAAACATGATAAAATGCAGTCCTGGTTACCCTTGTTGAAACCTTATGGAACAGAAGATATGTCTGGTAGTGGCGGCGGCGCAGATATCGGTCCGCTGAATCGAACATTTGGTACACCGATTGCCGGTTTCATTCCCGATCCACAACGTTACTTCGATCTGCATCATGCAAGAACAGATGTATTTGAAAATGTCAATAAACGAGAGCTGTTACTAGGCGCTGTGAATATGGCAGCATTGATTTACCTTGTAGATAAATATGGTTTATAAATGACAACCAAACAAAAAATCATCTGGACCACTATTATCATTGTATTCGTAGCGCTTTCAGGATTCATTTACTGGCGTTATTATTTTGTTTATGCAGAAGGAACCAAAGCCGGGTTATTGAATACCTTTCAAAAAAAAGGAGTTCTTTTTAAAACCTGGGAAGGGAAAATTATTCAAAGTGGCTTTCGTGCCAATGTACAAAGCAATGAATTCGATTTTAGTGTTACCAGTGAATCTGTTGCTGAACAGTTATTGCGTTGTTCGGGCAAAGAAGTAGAACTCCATTATAAAAGATATATAGGTACATTACCCTGGCGCGGATTGGAACGAAACATCGTAGATAGTGTGTATGAAGTGCGCGGTGCTGCAACCGAAAGTATCATTGCTCCCAAATAATCCTGAATCTCTCTGCGGTCTTATACCGCAGAGAAATGAGGGCGCGGAGTTGGCGCTGAGATTTTGAAATGATTAGGCTTGTAGTAAAAAGATTGCTAGCTTTTTATGGATATCAGGTTGATCCTGCTTCCATTGACGGATTGATTTTGTTTTGATGGATTCAGTTGCAGCTGTAATATCTACAGCTATACATAGTTTTGTCTCGGGTTTACAACTTTGAAGAAGATCATTGATGAGCGCATTATTGCGATAAGGGGTTTCAATGAATAGTTGTGTACAGTTTCGTTTCAAAGAATCTGCTTCCAGTTCTCGAATTTTTTTCTTTCGCTCAGTTCCATCAATAGGCAAATAACCATGAAACTGAAAACATTGTCCATTCATACCACTGGCCATTAAAGCCAGCAAAATAGAACTGGGTCCTACCAATGGTTTCACTGTAACGCCAATACTTTGTGCCGCTTCTACAAGTATTTGTCCCGGATCAGCAATACCCGGGCATCCTGCTTCACTAATAATGCCAATATTCTTGCCCGCTTGTAGCAGTTGAATAAATGTCTGTTTTACTTCAGCCTCAGCCTTATGTATGGTAAACCATTGATAGTCATCAATGATCATCTCTCTCCATAATTTTTTTAGAAAACGTCGGGCAGTTTTTTCCTGTTCTACAAAAAAAACAGAGCAGTCTTTTACGGCATCCAGAATATAAGGAGGAATTGTTTCAACCGCATCTTCATACAAAACCGTAGGAATCAGGTATAGCTTTCCAAACTGCATATTATTGCTTTGAACTATTGGGATAGGTACTGAGTGTTGCAGCTACTACTGCATAAGATGGAGCAAGTATCCAACCGATGATCGGAAACATGTGCATCAAATAAAATATAAAGCCATTCCCAATGGCAAGTCCTTTATGATTGCCAATATAAAAAATACTTTCAGCCGGCGATTTTTTTTGACGCTCCATACTGTAGTCAAGCATAGAGAATCCGTAATAATAACATTCTACCAGCACAGCTAAAATAGGAGTGAGCCATCCGATGAGTGGGATAAGACTTAATAATAAGATGGATAATACATACACTGTTTGCCACACACTATTTCTCAATGCGAGTTTAATACCACGCAAAATATCTTTCCCCAATTGAGCGAAACTAAATGGGAAATCTTTTCCTTCAATGATCGATGCTGTTTTTTCACTTAAATATGCAAATACAGGTGAGCCAATGATCAGGAATAAAAATTTGAACAAGGAGAAATACAGCAACATCAATACCAGCCATAATAAAGCGGTTCCAAAAACAAAGAGAAAGCCAACAAAACTATTAGAGAATTGATCAATCCATCCTCGTAAACCGGTCTTCATTGCCATCCACTCAATAAAATCTCCGGAAGTTTGTCCAAAATAATACATACCGGTTAAAAACAGCAGGGTATACAACAGGCCTGGAATAAGGATCCATTTCCAGAGTTTATGTTTGATGATAAACTGATGGGCTTGTGAATAGGATTGTATCGCAATAATAAGTTCCTTGAGCAAGCTGAGGGGATTTTAATGCACTAAGTTAATGTATTCAGTATGTTTATTCTGTGAAACCTTTAAATGAATATTATAGAAATAGATTGCCACTTGATTTCTACCGAAACCATAATGTTTGTGCGGTAGCCAAACAGCTCATTGGTAAAATATTGGTCACTTATTTTGAGCATACATTAACTGCCGGTAGAATTGTTGAGACGGAAGCATATAATGGGGTAATTGATAAAGCTTCCCATGCTTATGGGGGTAGATTCACCAATAGAACAGCGGTGATGTATGAACCCGGTGGAATTGCGTATGTGTATCTCTGTTATGGTATTCATCACCTATTCAATGTAGTTACCAATGAAGCATCTATTCCGCATGCGGTTTTAATTCGAGGTATTGAGCCGATAGATGGTGTGGAGCAAATGTTGCAACGCTTTAAAAAAACAAAGTTCGACCCTAGTATAGGCAGGGGTCCGGGTAATGTAACAAAAGCCTTGGATATCAAAACGGATCATACAGGAATGTCATTACAGGAATCTGCTCTATTTATATCGGATGATGGCTGGAAAATATCCAAAGCAAACATATTGGCTACTCCTCGAATTGGGGTTGATTATGCTGAAGAAGATGCGTCATTGCCTTATCGATTTATGCTGAAAGGGAATCTACATGTCAGTAAATCTCCATTTAATGGAGGGAGATTTAAAACTTAGGACAGTTGATGACCTTATCGGATGAAGGCCTTCTGATATAAATCAGAGAAATCTCTATGCCACCTCTGTTTTGTGAAGCTGTTCTTAGTTGAGAAGAGTTATAATCATAAGTGGCACCAATTCGGAAATCATCAAATTCAATACCGACATAAGGGATAATGGCATCTTTCAATCTCATCCATGTACCCACATATAAACTCGTGGCCTTGATATCATCCGGATTAGCACTGAATTGTAAAGCAGCTCCCAGCATGGTCGAAGAAGCACTCCCTTGAAACATTTGCATTCCACTCATGTGTAAGGTTGTGGTATTACCCACCGGAAAATAAGTGCCTGCATGAAAAGTGGTTCTTGTTGGTAATAAATATTCAGCGCCGGTAAAAGATTGTTTAGGTTTATTGATGTGATACATACTGACGCCCATATAAAAATTATTACGGTCATTGGTGTTGCCGTTGTACAAAATACCGGCATTGATATCTACATATTTAGAATTCAGCGTACCGGTATTGAATACTTCGGAAGTAACACCCGTGAAACCTGCATTGGTCAGCTGATCTTCAAACTTGAGCATATGGGTATTGATCAGCATATTCGCGTAAGTCAATTGGAATCCCGCACTGAGTTGATGATATCCTTCTTCATCCAAACCCTTATGATAAGCTGTGCCTACAGAAGCGTAATTAAATTTTACAGCACCATTGGCGCTATTGTCTGTTAAGCCCATAAATCCAACACCCCAAGTATCATTAGAAGCAATTCGGTCTTGCATGATCTGAAAATCGATGGAAGCGGTAGCTGTTGTATAAGCTTTTTCAATACTAGGCCACTGGTTACGATAATTACCTGCGACACGATAACTGCCATAAAATTTTCCGGTGAAAGCAGGATTGAGGGTTAGAGGAGAAGAAAAAAACTGAGAAAAATTAGGGTCTTGTGCTAATGCATTTTTAGTGAGCATTAACAGTAGTCCTAAGCAGCATATTTTAGTCAGCTTTTTCACAAGAGGTCTAATTTAGGATAATCTTCCTGAAAGAGATACGTTCGTTTAGAAGATTAGGTTGTCCTTAACGTCCATCTTTGACCCTGAAAAAGCGATGATCGCTGCACTAATTAGGATTGATTTTTGGTTCCGAAGGCTAAATCGCCCGCATCTCCAAGACCAGGAACAATGTATCCTTTAGCAGTTAATTCATCGTCAATATCCCCGCACCAGATATGAATATCTTCTCCGCAATCTCTATGAATCAACTCTATACCCACGCTGCAAGCAATAGCTACCACTACATGGAATTCTTTGGGAGTACCCTCATCTTTCATGTATTGGATGGTTTTTACAATAGAAGCACCGGTAGCCAGCATGGGGTCGCTGATGATAACGATACGGTTGTCTAATGACGGACAACTCATGTATTCCAGACTGATTTCAAAAGAGCCGTCTCTATGGTGTTTTCTATAAGCAGAGACAAAAGCATTATCTGCCCGATCAAAGTAATTCAGCATACCATTGTGCATGGGTAAACCTGCTCTAAGAATAGTAGCCAATACCGGTTGTTGTTCCAATATCTTACTATCATGTGTACCCAATGGGGTAGGTACTTCGGTTACCTTGTAGGGCATACGCTTGCTAATTTCATAAGCGGCAATCTCTCCGATACGTTCCAGATTTCTGCGAAAACGCATACGGTCGCCTTGGATATCTACATTTCTTAATTCCGATACCCAGTTACTAACAAGGCTATGTTCCTGACTTAGGTTTACGATCATGGCATGATAAGATTGAAGGCTTCAAAACTAAAATCTATCTCTTGGAATCGGAAATTTAAGTTTTTCGAGCTGTTTCAATGGCTTTAACGTCTTCAAAACGGTAAAAAGATTATTTTGGTAGAAATAAACCCTTATGCAAAAATTAGGCAGCATATTGATCATCATTGTCTTATTGAGTGCTTGTGAGTCAAAGAAAGAAGAGAAGAATTTTGAAAAAAGTTATGAGACAGTAAAAGAAACACTTGCTGAAAAGGAAAAGAATAACCCTAAAAGATTTTTGATGGTCACCAATCGTGATAGAAAAAATCTGATCGGACAAACAGTGGTGATGGGATCTATTTCAAATAAAGCAACAGTTTGCTGGTACAAAGATGTGGAATTGCGATTATCGTTCTTTAGCAAAACAGGTGCAAAATTGGATGAAGGATTGGAAACGATTTATGAAAATATTGGACCCGGACAAACAGTCAAATTCAAAACCAAATATTTCGCACCTAAGGGAACGGATAGTGTTGCCATCTCCATAAACAAAGCAATCGGCGATATTTCAGGGGCTGAGTGATTTTTAACCAAACTCTGCGTCCTCCGTGGTTAAAAAATCACACAAACTCAAACCGATCCCCATCAAACAAACCTTTATCACTAAGCTTAAGATGTGGAATGACGAGTAATGCCATAAAGCTTAATGTCATAAAAGGCGCTTGCAGTTTTGATCCCAATGATTTTGCCATTGCATCAATAGCCGTATACGCTTCAGCAACTTCATATCCATCTGAAGTACTCATTAACCCCGCAACAGGAAGCCCGAGTACCTGGTATTGCTCATCATTTACATAACAACTCACACCACCCTTTTCAGCGATCACTAAATTGATGGCTGCTGCAAGTGCAGCATCATCTGCACCTACTGCAACGATATTGTGACTGTCATGTGCAACTGATGAAGCAATGGCCCCATGCTTGAAGCCAAAATTTCGAATAAAACATTTGGCTACCGTTGCCTGATGATAACGATTCACTACTACCATCTTTAAAATATCTTGAGCCGTATCAGCTACCCATTCATTATTGATCAGTTTACCGGCCAGCTCTAATTGATTGGTGATTAATTGTCCGTCTAATGCTTCGATTACCGGTATCAATCCATTTTGAGAAGGGTAGTCGTCTTTACGTATAGTTAAATCCTGCACAGTAACAGGTTTACAGTCAAACTGATTGATGGTGGTAGCAGGAACAGATGGTATTAAAGTCTTTCCCTCTTTAGCAACCAATATTCCATCCACATAAGTCTCTAGTACCTTAAAATGGGTGAGATCTTTTACCACAATAAAATCCGCAGGATCATGCTCGTTCAAAAGTCCAATCGGTAAACGGTAATGTAAAACCGGATTGATACAAGCTGCTTTTAAAACATTGAATACATCTAAGCCTTTAGCAACTGCTCGTGCACAAAGATCATTGATATGTCCGGTCACCAAACTATCCGGATGTTTATCATCACTGCAAAAAAGCGTATGGTTAGGATGATCATCTACCAATTCAATCAATGCTTCAAAATTCCTCGCAGCACTTCCTTCGCGAATGATGATTTTCATGCCATGCTGTAATTTATCAACCGCTTCTTCCAATGTAAAGCATTCATGATCGGTAGAAATTCCTGCTTCAATATAGGCTTTTGCAGCATCACCACGTAAACCCGGTGCATGTCCATCTACCGGTTTGCGCATACGATGAGCTGTTGAAATTTTCTTCATCACTTCAGGGTCCTGGTTCAATACACCCGGGAAGTTCATCATCTCACTCAGGTAGGCAATTTCAGGTCTTTCCAGAAGGGCTGTAACCGCTGTACTGTCAATCATAGCGCCTGCTGTCTCAAAAAGGGTAGCAGGTACACAACTGGGTGCCCCAAAATTAAATTTGAAGGGAACTTTTTTCCCGTTCTCAATCATAAAATCAACCCCTGCAATACCACAAACATTCGCGATCTCATGTGGATCGCTCACGGTACCCACCGTTCCATGCACAACCGCTAGTCTGGCAAATTCTGAAGGAATCAGCATACTACTTTCAATGTGAACATGACTATCAATGAAACCGGGAAGAATGAATTGATGAGGCACCATCTCATCCGTTTTTTCAATGCGAGAGATATGTCCATCTTGAATCCAAACATAGGCCGGATATATTTTTTTATTGTGTATATCTACCAGTTTTCCTGAAACCTGAAATGAATGTTGCATACTCATATTACGAAGATAGAAAAAGCGGATAGATGTAGAGGAAGTTGACAGATGATAGTTGACAGTTAGGTGATTGCTTATGGGTAATGGCTTATAGCTTTTTTCTTTCTGCCAACTGTCAACTATCATCTGTCAACCCTCTTTCTTCCGTTCATCAAATCTTTTCTTAAATAACGATACAAAAGATTCTACAGCGATAAAGTCTCAGTAAGTTTACGTTTTACAGAATGAAATCATATGAAAAAGGTATTTCTATCCCTGCTTTTTGTGGCAGCAACGATATTCACTTATTCACAAACCGTAGAAGAAGTGATGGCAAAATATGAAGAAGCCAATGGTGGTAAAAACAGGTTAAAGGCTATCAAGACTTTACAAATGGAAAGTGTAATGAAAATGAACATGATGAACCAAAGTTTTGATATCAACCTCAATAGTATTCGTGAAAGAGGAAAATTATACCGCAGACAAATGGGTGGTATCATGGGTATGGGCAATTCTTGGACAATGGTGACAGATACTGCAGGATATGTATTGATTCCCGCCATGCCTAATTTCGGTGGTCCTAGAGGAGGCGGTGATGGACCTGCGAATCCTTCGGGCCCCACCATTTCTAAAATGACGGGCGATGATCTTAAGAAGCAGCAACATGAATTGGATTGTGCCGGTCCCTTTCCCATGTTGATCGATTACGCTAAAAAGGGATACACAGCTGAATTACAAGGCACCGGTAAAGTGAATAAAGAAGATTGTTACAAAGTTAAGCTCACCATGAAAGACGGATTGAGTGCTGTATTCTATATCAACACCAAAAACTATCTTGTTCAACAAGTAGATGCTATGGATGAAATGGCTGCCGCATTAACAGGATTCGGGAGTATGATGCGTATGATGGGAGGAGGTAGACGTAGCTTGAAAGCATCCATTTTGTACAATAGTTACAAAGACATTGGAGGAATTCAATTTCCCATGAAACAAATCATTAATATTGGGCCTGTTGAAACAGTGATTGAACACCTCGATATCAAAATGAATGAGCCCGTTGACGAAGTTTGGTACCGGGTAAAATAGTAACATAGTCCATAGTCGATAGTCTATGGATTATGGTCTATGGACTATCGACTATCAACCATTTCCCTTTTCTTCCGTAAATTCCATCTCCAATTCAATACTGCATATGAAAAAAACAATGATGCTGCTATGCGCAGTAACCATGCTTGTAACAGGAATACAGGCACAAAAACAGGATACAAAAAAGACGGTTGCAACCCCTGCTGTTGCAGCAGATCCATTTAACATTCTTTTTTCAAAACTGAAATACCGCTTAGCGGGTCCTTTCCGTGGCGGACGTAGTGCTGCGGTTGCGGGTAGTTTTAAAAACAAGACCACTTTTTATTTTGGTGCTACCGGCGGTGGTTTATGGAAAACTACGGATGGAGGTAGCAACTGGAAAAATATCGGAGACAAGTATCTAGGTGGTAATATAGGTGCCATCGCAGTAGCTCCAACTGACGAAAACATTATTTATGTAGGCGAAGGTGAAAACACGGTTCGTGGTAATGTGGCCGAAGGTTTAAACGGTATGTGGAGAAGTGATGACGGTGGTCGTACTTGGAAAAATATAGGTCTGAAAGAAGGCAGACATATTATCCGTATCGTGATACATCCTCGTGATCCCAATACGGTTTGGGTAGCCGCACTTGGACATCTTTTTGGTCCGAATGAAGAGAGGGGTGTATTTAAAACAACAAATGGTGGTAAAACCTGGAAAAAAGTATTGTATGTCAACAATCTTACCGGTTCTTCTGACCTTGTGATGGAACCGGGTAATCCCAATGTATTGTATGCCGGTATGTGGCGATTGATCAGAACACCGCACAGTTTAGAAAGTGGTGGTGAGGGAAGTGGACTGTATAAAAGTACAGATGGAGGTGAAACCTGGACCAATATCAGCACTGCTAAAGGAATGCCCAAAGGTGTTTGGGGTATTGTAGGTGTTGCTATTGCTCCTTCGAATACCGATAAAGTGTATGCCATCATTGAAAATGCCAATGGTGGATTGTATACGAGTAATGATGGTGGTGAAAGCTGGACATTGACCAGTAATGATAATAATATCCGTCAACGTGCTTGGTATTATACCAAAGTGTTTGTAGATCCTAAAAATGAAAATCTTGTTTATGCACCGAATGTAGGATTCATGCGCAGCCGTGATGGAGGAAGAACTTTTCAAAGTGTGAGAACACCACATGGTGATCACCATGATCTTTGGATCGATCCTGAAAATGGAGAAAGAATGATTGTGGCCGATGATGGAGGCGCACAGATCAGTTTTGATGGAGGAGAGAATTGGAGTACCATGGATAATCAGCCAACAGGACAATTCTATCGTGTGTCAACCGATAATGCACATCCTTACAGAATATTAGGAGCGCAGCAGGATAATTCAACCATTCGTATGAGGAGTCGTACAAGTGGCGCAGGTATCACCGATCGCGATTGGGAAGTAACGGCAGGTTCAGAGAGTGGTTATGTAGTTGCAGATCCTTTGAATCCAGATGTAGTGTATGGCGGAAACTATGGTGGCTATTTGGCAAGACTGGATCATAGAACCGGTGAAAACCGCGCCATTAATGTTTGGCCCGATAACCCAATGGGATCAGGAGCAGATGTTTTGAAATATCGTTTCCAATGGAATTTCCCGATCTTCTTCTCTCCACACAATCCGAAGAGATTGTATACAGCAGGTAATCATTTATTTGTAAGTGAGAATGAAGGTCAGAGTTGGGAAATCATTAGTCCGGATCTTACTACAAATGATAAAACACGTCAGGTATCCAGTGGTGGTCCCATTACGAAAGACAATACTTCTGTAGAATATTATTGTACCATTTTCACGGCTGCAGAGTCTGTATTGGAGAAAGACCTTTTATGGGCCGGTAGTGATGATGGGTTGTTACATGTAACAAAAGATGGTGGTAAAAACTGGGAGAATGTAACACCTGCAGAAGCAGGTAAATGGATGATGTGGAACTGTATAGAAACGGATCCTTTCAAAAAAGGAACAGCTTATGTTGTGGGAACAAAATACAAACTGGATGATTTCGCGCCTTATATTTTCAAAACAGAAGATTATGGTAAAACCTGGAAAAAAATCACCAATGGTATTGATAAAATGCATTTCACTCGTGCGATGCGTGCAGATAAAAAGCGTCCGGGTTTATTGTATGCAGGAACAGAATATGGTATGTACATCAGTTATGATGATGGTGCTAATTGGAAAAAGTTTCAGTTGAACTTACCGGAAACACCCATTACAGATCTAACGATCAAAGACAATGATTTGATCGTGGCCACACAAGGTCGTGCATTTTGGGTATTGGATGATTTAAGTATCGTACAACAAATGAATGCAAGTGTATTGGATAAAAACCTCCATGTATTTGATGTGAACCCTGTTTATCGCACAGAAAGCGCAGGCAGAGGTAGGAGAAATTTTGGTGGTGCTAGTGCTAATATGGGAATGAATCCGGCTTCAGGGGTTGTGTTCAATTATTATTTGAAGGGAGTAACGGATAGTGCTAAAGTTTCTATCACTGTATTCGATAAACAATCCAAGCCCATTCGTACTTTCAGTAAGAATGCAAGAGAAGCATCTGATAAAATTGATTTTGAAAACGGCATGAACCAGTTTGAATGGGATATGCAATATCCACCTGCTGAACGCTTGGATGGATTGATTCTTTGGAATGGTGGTATTGGTTCAGCTAAAGCATCACCCGGAAAATACACTGCTCGTTTCCGTTATGGAAAAGATTCTGTAGATGTACCATTTGTGATCAATCCCAATCCAAATTTTGCAACAACAGAAGCAGAATATGATGAGCAACTGACTTTCTTATTGCAGGTTCGTGATAAATTCAGTGAGATCCAAAAAGCCATTAAAAACATTCGTGCATTACGTTCACAAATGAATGATTTTACTGGAAGAATCGATGGCAATAAAGAGATCAAATCTTTTGCGGATAGCATCAATAAAAAAATCACTGCTGTTGAAGAAGCATTGTATCAAACCAAAGCAAAAAGTGGACAAGACGTATTGAATTTCCCAATCCGCTTGAATGATAAGATCGCAGGATTATATGGTGTGGCTTCCAGTGGACAAAATCCACCAAGCAAACAAGCCCGCGAAGCATTTGCAGATCTGGCCGGACAAGCAGATGTACAACTGGCGAAATTAAAAGCGGTGATGGAGAATGATGTAAAAGCATTGAATAAACTTATTAATGAGAAACAGGTGCCGGTGATTGGGATTAAGTGAAGAGTGAAAGGTGAAAAGTGAAAGGTGTCTACAGGACTCCTTCGGAGAAAAGTCAAAGGGCTGTAGTGTCGTAGGATGCTGCAGCCCTTTTGTTATAAGCGTAAACGCTTCGTTTGCAAAGTATTGCATGACTGTATATTTAAAGATTCGTTCAAAATAAAAGGTAGTAAAAATACTACCTTTTAAAATAAATGATATCTTTATTATGAAATCAAGTGAGTTCCATAGGAAAATAAAACAAAATGGCTGGAAGTTACTGCGAATAGAAGGAAGTCATTATTTGTATGAAAGGTGTGGGAAAGTAGAAGCAGTTCCTTTTCATGGGTCAAAAGAAATGGGAGAGGGATTGAGAAAAACCTTAATAAAAAGAATGCAGTTAAAATAAATAAGGAAGTAGAATGAAACAAGTAATTATCATTATTGAAAGAGCTTCTGACGGAACATTTAGCGCCTACAGTGATAAAGTAGATGGAATATGGGGTATGGGAGATACGCCTGAGCAAGCCAAGCAATCAGCACTTGAGAGTTTGCGATTGTTTAAAGAAAATAATCCTGCAAGAAAATGGCCCAAGATTTTACAAGGTCAGTATGAACTCATTTTTAAGTTTGATACGGAGAGTTTATTGAGCTACTATAAAAAAATCTTTACTAAAGCAGGTCTTGAAAGGATTACAGGGATTAACCAAAAACTATTGCAACATTATTCATCTGGTCTTAAGAAGCCTCGTCAGTTACAATCAAAAAAAATTGAAAATGCATTACATGATTTAGGAAAAGAATTGTTGTCAGTGCAGTTATAAACTCATATCCAAATTTGAAATCTGCCATCCGCCATCAGACATCCGACATCAAATCCGGTCTTCTGTCTTTAGTTCGCTGGAGCGCTTGTTCATAGCGCCACTCCTCTACTTTCTTCGGATCTCCTTTTAACAATATTTCAGGTACTTTCATGCCTCTAAAATCTGCGGGTCTTGTATATACAGGGGGTGCTAATAAATTATCCTGAAAAGAATCGGTTAATGCAGAGGTTTCATCATTCAATACACCCGGTATCAAACGACCGATAGCATCCACTACCACTGCTGCTGCAAGCTCTCCGCCACTCAATACATAGTCACCGATGGATATTTCCATAGTGACATATTGCTGACGGATACGTTCATCAATGCCTTTATAGTGTCCGCAAATGATCAATAGATTTCCTTTTAAGGACAACTGATTGGCCATACGTTGATCGAAGCGTTGTCCATCAGGTGTCATATAAATGATGGCATCATAAGGCTGATCTTTCTGTAATTCATCAATGGCATTGGCCAAAGGCTCACACATCATCACCATACCGGCACCACCGCCATATTGATAATCATCCACCATACCGTATTTGTTCACCGCCCATTTTCTTAGCTGATGTACACGCACATCTAATAACCCTTTTTCTTGTGCACGTTTCATGATACTATGCGCAAAGGGGCTCTCTAATAATTCAGGAAGAACAGTGAGTATGTCGATTCTTAACATGTGGCAAAGGTAATTATCAATAACGTCTAAATATTTACAATCAGAAATAGTTCTAATAGCTTATTATATTGATTTTCAATAATGTAAGATATTAATAATATGTTTTGTTATTTCTTAAGTATATTGTTTTGTCTTTATAATTTAATAACAAATGACTTATTTCAATGAAAACATTAGAAGGATTTCTAGGAATTCGATTTGGAGCTTCTATCGAAGATGCAAGGTCTATAATTGAACAGAGAGCGAATTGTGTATTCGATGAAACGAATAGTACTGATGAATCTCTCATTTACTATGGGATTAATTTTGGTGGTAGAGATACTCTATTTATTTTATTATTTTTTTATGAAAACAGTTTCTCAAAGGCTTCAGTTTATATTGAGCCAAAACTTGAATCACAGGTTGTGTCTTTATATCAAGACATAAAAGCGGAGATAAATGAACGATACTACGAATCAAGTGAAGATTTTGAAACATATACAACACCTTATGAAAAAAATGATGGGTATACAGAAACTGCTATTTCCCTTGGTAAAGCAAATTTTTCTTGTTTTTGGAGCTTTACAGGGGACAAAAAAATCGATGATTATATTTCTTTAAGGTTAGATGAAGAACTACGTATTATTATCAACTATGAAAATGGATATTTAACTGATCTTCTTATAAAAAAGAATAAATCAAACAATATAAGTGACTATTGAATTACAATATTTGGATAGTCAAATTAAAAAGATTTAACTCCTATTTGGACTACTTATTAAACAAAGCCAAAATGTTTTTTAATAAAACTAAAAAGCTTCTTCAGGAAGCTAGTTTGGAAATAGATGTTCTTAAAAATGACCTTCAGGTTGCTAAAAGTGAATTACATGAGAGTTTGCAAAAAAACAATATTCTGTTAGCTAAATACTCGGCTTATATAGAAAAGGATTTAATCCTAGAAAATAAGCAAGCAGAAATTGACCAAAAGAATGCTATTCTCATTGATTTAGATAATAAGTATAAAACAGTTCTTGGAATTTATAAAGATTTAGAAACTGAAGTCGATATATTTCAAGATAGTTTGGAAATTGGTTCCTTTGGTCTTTACAAACGACAATTTTCGCTGGATTCGTCAGAAAGCTTCAAATCATTAATTGAGGAAAATTACGAAAAACAAAAGAAGCTAATTAAAGAAGATAAAGCTGCGGTATGTTATACTGAATGGACAGTGGGTGGTAGTAAGGCTGAGGGTAGAAAAATGACTAATCAATATAAAAGATTAATGCTTTTTGCATTTAATGGGGAGTGTGATGGTTTAATTGCAAAGGTTAAATGGAATAATGTGGAAAAAACAAAAGACCGAATATTAAAAGTATATGAAAGTATAAATAAACTTGGGATAGTGCAGAATGTAAATATAACTAAAGATTTTTTTGACTTAAAGTTGGAAGAACTAATCTTGAACTATGAATTTGAACAAAAAAAGTATGAGGAAAAGGAAGAGCAACGAAGAATTAGAGAACAAATGAGAGAAGAGGAGAAAGCTCAAAAGGAATTAGAGAAAGCACAGCGAGAAGCAGAAGAAGATGAAAAAAGATTTGAAAAAGCTTTAGAAAAAGCTAGAAAAGAATTAAGTTCTAATATTAATGGTAATGTGAATGAACTAAATGAACAAATAAGAATTTTAGAGGAAAGACTGTCTGAGGTGTAGGCTCCCCCAAAAAGTTGTCCATTCTTGGTTAGAGTTAACGGGAAAAAG
>JAAXIF010000095.1 GCA_012270485.1 Sphingobacteriales bacterium
CCTGATTGGGTAATGCGTAGCCGTTCTGAAGGTGTTATATTAGTTGTACTGCCTGAAGTTACCTGAGCATCTGTGAAGAATGAAAGGCTACCCGCGTTAGAAAATTGTATTGAAGAAGACCCACCGTAGTTGCCTTGTGTATATACGAAGTTACTCCCATTAGAAGTAGTGTGAGTATTAAACGAAATAGAATGATAACGTGAGCCAGTATCGTGATATTCAAATAGTTGTAATGCCCTATCAACAGTGCTACCACCGTCATCAATTCTAATAGCTTCCTCTACTGAATGACCTGATGGATTTGTATCAATAACAATATTTCCAGTAACGTCTATACCTGTAGATGTTGTGGCTAGTTTTGGTGCGTTGTCATGATACAAATTAAGTGAGCCATTAGCGTTAGCTACTAAATAATTTTCATTATCAGCAGATTGTAACCTTAAAGCATTTGATGCTCTTATAAATAAATCACCTGTACCTGTATCAGAAATTAAACTAGCATTTCCATTGTGAGAAATCTGTAGGTCATCACTAGCACCAAACTTAGCCTTAGCATTATCACCAAAGCTAATGTCATGGCTGTTAGTCGCTAAGTCTTGAGCAAGGCTATAAGGAGCAGTTACGTTGTTGTAGTTAGTAGAGTATACCCATGATGAACCATTGTATACATATAAACCTACAGTGTTACTACCTGCACCTGTGTCATAGTAGAATGCACCAGTCTGTAAAGCATTACCCTGTACGTCAACAGTAGGGGGTGCTGAGTATGAACCTAAGTAAGTTGCATAAAAGCTACTCCAAGCATCTTCGGCATTGCTTGCGTCTGTAGCTGACGTAGCGGCTGAGGCGGCACTAACACTTGCTTCAGATGCTTTAGTGGTAGCTGTAGTAGCAGAACCACTAGCGGCTGAAGCACTAGAGGCGGCTTCTGATGCCTTTGTAGTAGCTGTTGTAGCACTAGTAGCGGCATTGGTTGCGCTAGTAGATGCTTCAGTAGCTTTGTTGGTTGCAGTTGTAGCTGACCCTGAGGCTTCAGTAGCCTTAGTGGTCGCTGTAGTTGCACTGTTGCTTGCCGCTGTAGCACTATTAGATGCTTCAGTAGCTTTAGTAGATGCAGTAGATGCTGATGCACCTGCCGCTGATGCACTGTTGGCGGCTTGAGATGCACTAGCGGATGCGTTAGCCGCGTTAGTGTCGGCATTCTGTACGTCTGTAATGTTGTCCGCAACGGTAGTTACTTTAGCCGCAATACCTGCAACAGTATCTACGTCTGCGTTAATACCTGCTACAGTTGTTACGTCACCAATGTTATTAGCCACAGAACCAATGTCACTAGCGTCTGCAATAACAGTGTCCATCTTAGACTCAAGACCTGCTACTGTAGTTACGTCACTAGAGATACCTGCTACTGTGTTTACATTGGAAATGTTTGAAGATACTGTGCCAATGTCAGTACCGTCTGCCGCAACTGTGTTGATGTTAGATGCGTTACCTGCGACTGAGTTGACATTAGCTATGTTATCGCCTACGTTGTTTACGTTGGCAATATTAGTAGCAACTGTACCGATGTCCGAAGCATCTGCGGCTACAGTTGTTACGTTGGAAGATATACCTGATACGGTTGTAACATCAGTTTTAATAGTATCTACATTCTGTATTTCAGTTCTGATGTTATTTACATTCTGTACTTCAGTTGAGATACCTGCAACGGTCTGTACTGAAGCGTTGTTTGCTGTGTTAGCGTGAGTCTGTGCTGTGTCTCTAGCTGATTCAGCGGCAGTCTGTGCGGCTTCTGCCAAACCTTTTGCTGTATTAGCTTCTGTAGCTTTAGTGCTTGCTGTAGTTGCCGATGCGTTTGCTTCAGTAGCCTTAGTAGACGCAGTAGTAGCTGAGGCACTAGCCTCTGATGCTTTAGTAGTTGCTGTAGTAGCTGATGTAGCGGCTTCACTTGCTTTGGTAGTGGCAATACCCGCTTGTTCTGTTACGGCACTAACAATGGAATCATCCGTTGAGTTACCTGAGCCACCTGTTCCTCTAAATATAGCCATGATATTTCCTATTGTTGTGTTAAAAAAGAAAAGGGAAAGGGACTCCCGAATGGAAGCCCCTTAGGGTGTTGCTATTAGCCATTAACCATTACGTTAAAGCCTGCGTCTTCACGAAGAACAGCAGTACCATACAAAGTGTCAGCAGTGTATAGAGTAGCAAGGAAGTCTTGCTTGTACTGAGTTTGTGAACGAACGCCTAGTTGCTCTGCAAGAACCATAGTGTCTTTGTGGAACAACATACCTTGTTTAACGTCACCACCTGCGGTGTTGTTAGCGGCAGTTTCAATGACAGGACAGTTAGAAGAAACATAGATGTCAATACCGTACAAGTTACCGATTTGACCATTGTTTACAACACGACCATCTACGAAGTCACTTGAAGAGTAGCGGTCAATGCCCATGATTTCGTTACGAACTGATGGAGGAACTACTAAGCAACGACCATCCATAGGAATGTCAGCATCATCCATTTTTTGAATCAAATCACGGAATCCGTTGTCGTTGAATAGGTCACCAGAAACTACAGAGTCAGCGGCATACGCCTCAAGACCAGTAGTACCGTTGAACTGGTAAGAGTTAGTACCAACATAAGTAGTGTCATTAACACCTGCAAAGTCTTTACCAAGAGCAAACAAGTCAGTGTCTACTTGCTTAGCTAGAGCGTAACCTGCGTCACCAGTGTAGAACTGACGAAGAGAAGCAAGTGCTTGAGTCTCAGTAATGTCTTCGATTAGACGCGAGTACTCAAAGTGCTTGTCAATAGTTACTTGTACTTCGCCTTCAGTAGCATTTTGTACAGTAACTGCAACGCCTTCTGCTTTAGCGTGTGCATCACCACGAACAGGCTTAGGAATGTGAAGAGTATCACCTTTCTTGCCAGTCATAGATAGTTTCTTGACTAGGTTAGCTAGTACAAGGTTCTTTTGATAAGCGGCAATAACCTCGTCACTCCAGATTTCTGGGATGAAAGTAGCCGCGCTAGTGTTGTCTACGAAACCGCCATTTGCGGGATAAGTTGAATCAGTCATTTTAAATTCTCCAAAATAATATTAGTTTCGTACCCTCCCTTCTGCATACGCTTGCATAATCTCATTTGACAATGCTTGGTATCTGTCTGGGTCAGTACGCATTAGTTTAATAATGTCTGCGCGTCTATAAACCTTTTTAGCTGACTGTTCACCGCTACCACGAGCATTGCCTGTAGATGCGGATTTAACAGCACGTTTCCTTTCATTCTTCTCGTTGACAGCGGTTTGCTTAACTACCTGTTGACGTTCCTTCCATAGAGAAAATAACTCATCAGCGGCATCATAATCATACTGCTTGTCAGCCTGAACGAATAGCTGTTGACGAATCTTTGAATCCTTAATCCAGTTTACAAACTTCTCATCCTGCAAAATTTCCGACATATCGGGGTGTTTACTTTGCAGTTTGTTCATCGCTGTAGACTGACGATACTGGTTACTGATTTGTTCAGCTTCCTTAATCTTAGGATGATTCTCAATAGCCCTAGCGACTGCCTTGTCGGGGTCACTAAAAAAGTCTACTTCTTCGTCAGATTGTGTTACTTGTGTTTCTTTGTCGGAGAGTTGTGTCTGTATGTAGTCATCGACAACCTTACGTAACTCACCTACTTCAGAACTTTGCTTACCTAAAAGTTTCTCAGCCTCTTGGTGCATCCTTACAATCTCGGCTGTAGATTTCCCTTGATACTTTTCAGGTACTTCTGGTTCGGTTTGTTCTACTTGAGTTCCCTCGTCTTCTTGAGGCTCTTGTTCAGTTACTTGTTCTTGCTCTAAGGTGTCTTCTACTACGTCCTCTGGACGCTCTTCTAATAGTCTTGCCATCATTAAACTCCGTGACTTAATCATTATGGAGGTGTATTTAATGTAAGGGTTCTGATGTACGAGTTATCCTTACCGTTATAATGTTATACCATGCTTCCGTTCATGCTTGATTTGTGACTCTCTTTGTTTAGACCATCTACGGACTTCCTTCCAAGAGTTCTTTTCACGATTTACTTTAACAGGTGTAACGATTTTTCTAGCTTTAAGTTGACAATCAGGACAGTCTATTTCGTTAGTTTCTGAATCTACAAACTTTTCGTTAGTATGTCCGTTGTCACAGCGGAAGTCAAACATTGCCCTCACGAGTCTAGTTCTACTTCTGGTTCTTCATTTTGCTGTTGTTTAGCTGTTTCTATCTGTGCTTCAAGATTCAGCATATTAGCCATGACTGCAAGTTGTCCCTTACGAAAGTAAAGGTCTTTGTCGTCTTGACAGGCTTCTACTGAGTTGACGTTCAATGCACTTCCTCTCAGGTCTTCCGTTAAGTTTTTCCAACCATCTGAACGGAACATTTCCTCAAAGGAACGATAGTACTTCTCAAGTTCTATATCTGTCATAAACTGTTTCTCCTTAATGGACAGCTTTAATTATTAATTTATATAATATACTTAATGTATACTATAGGAATATTATACCATATTTGGTCACAAAAGTCAAGAACTATTTTCTATGTCTTGCTGTTTTCTTTGCAATCTTTTTAGGTTGTTTACTAAATTGTTTACCTGCTTTGGTGTCAGCACGTTTCTTACGTGACGTAGCGGCATATTCCTTTTTGGTCAAAGCCTGACGAGCCTTCTTAGGTAGATAGCGTTCACCTGTAGCTTTCTTACCTTGAGTGCTTGGTTTACCAGACTTAGTGCCCCATTCTTCTTTAGTCCACTTCTTGAGGCTTTTCTGTGGTTTTTTTAGTGGCATTACCTATATCCTCCACCTTTAGCTTTGTACTCTTTGGCGAGCATCTGTGCTTTCCTAGCAGACCACTGTCCTGCCTTACCACCCTTAGAACCTGCTTTAATCTTATTAAACAAGTTCTTACGCATAGTAGGCTTGGTGTAGTTACCCGCCTTGTTTACTGTGGATTTCTTTTTAACAGGCATTAGTACTTGCCTTTAACTTTCTTTACTTTTTTACCAGATTTAGCCGCGGCTTTCTTAGCGGCAGTCTTACCTGCTTTAGTGTATGGGTACTTCTTCTTTCCTACCATTGGCATACATTTCTCCTAATTTGTATTAAATAATACATTACCATTTTGATTTATTCGCCCAATAAGCCGCAGACATCTTGCCTTTGGCTATGTTCTTGGCGTGTCTTGCTTTAAACGATTTACGTCTCGCTTTCTCAGACGCAGTCTTAGGATTCTTACCTGCACCTGAAACTCCCTGTTGTCCATAGCGTATAGTCTTAATTTTGTCACCTTCCTTTGCTACAACTACATGAGACTTAGTTGGGTGATTAGGTGTACGCTTTGGTTTGTTATAGCCAGAAACTCCTGCTCTAGCTAGTCTTGGGTCTCGTTTTTTTGCGGGCATTAGGCTTCTCCTCTTGGGATTCCTTGAGGTCTTGGAGCGCGGCTTCCAATGCCTCCAAGCGTTTGTTCTGCATCTGGTAAGACTGGTTGATTTCCTCCAGTGCTTTGTTGAACTGACGTTGTGTTATCATTTGTTTTTCCTTCTTTAACAGCTACTTCACGTTCCTTCAGTAACTGCTCTGATATTTTAAGACGCTTCTG
>JAAXIF010000047.1 GCA_012270485.1 Sphingobacteriales bacterium
ACACTTGGGTTAGTGATGACACCAAGATTGCTACTACTGCAGCACTTGACGCACGGTTTCAGGATGAAGTAAATGATACACTTACTAAAGCTGAGTTAGCTGCAGTTAACAACGTAATTCCTGATGATGATGTCGCTGTGCCTACAACAGGTACAGTTAAGGATTATGTTGACCATGTAGTTGAAACTGACATCCTTGTTAATAGCACTGGTCTTACTAAAACTGCTACCGGCGGTCAAGTAACTCTTGGTATTGCTGAAGGTTCTGTTGATCTAGATCGTATTAAGCCAGCTGACATTATCGTTTCTGGTGAATCAAATCCTAACAATAACACGACCATTGCCACTACGGCAAAGATCGATGACATGATCGATGAGGCTATCACTGGTGATATTGCTACTGATGGCACAGGCATCACTGTAACTGATGATGGTGATGGTACTATTACTCTAGGTATTGCTGACAATAGTGTTGATTTTGATAAGATCAAAGATGCTGACCAGATTAAATTAGCTGACCAAATCGGAGATTATGCTATTACTGGCTCAGACGATAAAGTATTTACATCTTCAGCAGCTATCCGTCGTTTTGAAAACTATGTCCAACTTACTTCACCTACGCCTACCGCTGGTATTGGTAAAGGTGCTGTTTGGCTTCAAAATGATGATGATCTAACCATTTCTATGTGGAGTGGTTCATCTTGGGTTGGTGTAGCATCTGGTGGTACGTTCATTAGCCAACCACAAGTTATTTATGTAGACGCTACTGCGGGTCTCGACACCAACGATGGTCACCGTATCAGCCGTCCTAAACAGTCTATTAAGGCTGCAATTAACGACATTAACGCTGGTATTGAGCTTTCTACAGACACAACTCAAGGTTTTAACGGTGGTAGTGGTTATACCAACGGTACTTATACAAGTGTTCCACTGACTGGCGGTACAATTGGTTCAGGAGTTACAGCTACTATTACAGTTTCTGGTGGAGCTGTTACTGCTGTAACAAACGTTTCAAATGATCTGCAAGAGTATCAAATTGGTGATACTTTATCTGCTGCTGACTCTAATCTTGGCGGTGGTGGTGGTTCTGGTTTAGTCATCCCTATTGTTGGTGACGGAGACGGCATGATTGTTGTTGTCTCGGCTGGCGTCTACCAGGAAGCTGCACCTATCCAGATTAAACGTCGCAATGTGTCTATTATTGGACAGGCATTGCGTAGTTGCATTGTTCACCCGACTGTTGCGACACAAGGCGATCAAAGTGCAGGTAACCACGCTTTGTTTGAACTGAACAGCGGTTCGTTCATTCAAAACCTGACGTTGACTGGCATGAAGGCAAGTAACTCAGGTACTAACACTGTTGATTCTGTACTTCCTGCTAATCAAGGTTGGAACTTTGCGTTCTATAGTGGTGCAAATGTTACTAAGTCACCGTACATTCAAAACTGTACCAACTTTTCAGATAGTGAGATTGACAACAGTGACTTGAATGCTTTCAATCCAAGAGGTGGTAGTGCAGGTGATACTGACTCCGCACCGACTGGTGGCGGTATGTTGATTGATGGTTCTACTGTCTATTCATCATCACCGTTGCGTTCAATGGTGGCAGACAGCTATACCCACGTTGGTCTAAATGGTCCGGGCATTCTTGTTACTAACAATGGATACGCCCAATGTACGTCTAGCTACGCATTCTTTAACAAGTACCATATCAAAGCATTGAATGGTGGTCAAGCAAACCTAGCCGCATCTACCACTGACTTTGGTGAAAAGGCTTTGGTTGCTGATGGTAAATCTACGACTGCTATCTTTACTGCAAGTACAACTGCTGCTGCAGCTGATGGTGCTACCTCCTTTACTATCGACGCTCCAGTTGCTGATTCTAGTTGGTTTGGCAGTGCCAACCGTCCTGCCAGCAACATGCTTGTAACGCTTAATAGTGTTACTTATCCTGTCCTCAGCGCTACTGCTAATGGTACTGGCTGGGATGTGACTATTAGCCGTCCAAACCCATCACGTAAATCAGAGAACCTTGGTCTCAATGGTGCTGTAGCAAGCGGAAGTTCTGCAACGTTCTTCCTCCGTTCTATGATCGCATCTAGCGGTCACACGATGGAATATGTTGGTTCTGGTACTGATTACAGTGCATTGCCTGAAAACGGTGGTGTGCCAAATGATGCCGATCAAATCACTGAACTAAACGACGGTAAAATCTGGACTGCTACAACTGACCATAACGGTAAATTTACTGTTGGTCCTCTTGAGGTTGATCAGCGTTCCGGTGCAATTACTATCGAGTCTGGTTCTCAAGTTACTAACCTTGTTGAAGATCCGTCACCACAACTTGGTGGTAACCTAGATGTTAATGGTAATCAAATTCTCAGCACCAGCAACGGTAATATTATTATCAAGCCTAACGGTACTGGCAAAGTTGGTATCGGAACGACTAATCCTACAGAAAAGCTTACGGTCAACGGAAACATAGAATTCGAGAGCAATACTCAATCTCTTAAATTCGCTGCTGGCAATTCAGCTACAAACAGCATTGAAGTCAACTCAGGCTCAGGTCCGAGAGCATCTATCGATTTCTTGGGTGTTGCGAGTAGCCAGAGTACTGATATTGTCTTTAAGACATCAGAAACATCAGCCACTTCCGCTGAAAGAATGCGGATTAAGACCAGCACCGGCAGGATTGGTATTGGTACGAGTGCTCCAGCATCAATTTTGCACGCATATGGAAGCTATCCAACCGTCAAAGTAGAAAATAATAATACTGCGCAATATGCTTCTGCGAGTATTGAGCTGCAAGGTGTTGCTGGCAATGAAAGAATTACCAAACTTCTTCACGGCAATTCAAATACTGGTGGAACAGAAACTTATTTTAAGATTGAGCAATATGACTCCAACGGTACGTTTGTAAAAACTCTTTCTAATTACGACTATCAGTTTGACTTCTGGTCTTTTAACACTGCAGGAAGTGAAAGAATCCGTATCGATTCCAGCGGCAATGTTGGTATCGGTACGAGCAATCCAACCGGAAAGCTAGAAATTGCTGGCAACAGCACCGCACAAACAATTCAATACGGCGACGGCACTACGACTGGATACTTTGTATCAGAAACAGATGTTAATCGAGGCAGTGCTGACGGAATTATTCACCAATACAATTTCCGCTGGAACGGTACTGCAGTTGCAAGAATTAAAGCGCTGACGGGTGACGATACTACCAACAAAGACAACGGTTATTTAACATTTGAGACTAACAGTGGCGCAGGCGTAGGTGAACGTATGCGCATCAATGACGACGGCAACGTTGGTATTGGGACGGAAAGTCCTGCTAGTAAACTGCACATCCAAGGAAGTGCTGGATCAAGCAGCAGGATTCATATTCACTCGACTAATAATGGCGCTTCGTCTTTTGACGGTTCTGGTTCAGGCCTGCTGCTAACAGCGAAAGGTATGAATACAACTTCTAAGTTTACTCCTGCCATTCAGTTCGGATCAACAGACACCAATTTTACGACAACAAATCCAAAAGTTGGTGCTGCCATCAATGCAATAGCTCGAGAAACATTCGGTGAAGACACTGATGGTGGCATGCACTTGGCGTTTTACACAACGCCCGCCGACCCAGGAACTGGGCAAACGACTACCGAGCGGATGCGCATTCTTTCAAGCGGAGGCATTACTTTCAACGGCGATACCGCAAACGCCAACGCACTAGACGACTACGAAGAAGGGACATGGACACCTGGCATCGAAGGCGCTACAACCGCAGGGAGTTATACATTTACAAGTACTGGTGCTTACACAAAGGTTGGAAACAAAGTTACAGTGTGGGGTGAACTTACCAACATTACAACAGTTAGCCTTGGTTCTGGGATTACAAAAGTTACTGGCCTGCCTTTTACAAACCCACTGGGTTTTGACGCAATAGGTTCAATATTATTGGATCAATGGGATCTTACTTCTACAGCTATAAAAGGCTTAGCAGCACAGTTAATAAATAATGTAAACTATATGCAACCGAGACTAACTAGAAACGGCGCTACCGATACTGGTCTGCAAATTACCGATAAAACTAACAATAACGCTGACATAAGATTCTGCATTACATACACAGTTGCTTGATTAGCATTGCCCGCAATCGGCATAAAACTACAACCCATTAAACCTGTTCCTGCCAGTCGGCAGTTCCTAATATGGCTTTTACCGAACGCTCTGAAAACAAGCTGGAAATCATTCCTCCACACAACATCATCCAATGCCGTCGTGCAGACATCGTCGAAAAAGACGGTGCCGAAGTTGGCCGCCAGTACCACCGCATGGTGCATGTTCCTGGTAGCGACATGAGCATGGCTTGCGCTGAAGCTCAGGCAGTCGCCACTGCTCTGTGGACCACTGAGTCCATCGCTGCTTACGAGGCTTCCTTGCCTGGTCCCGAAGAGGTCTAACAACTTTGTGTAACAGCGGAGTTTTTATATTTTTATTTATTCAAAATGTCTACAACTTTTACTTGGAATATCCAAAACCTTGAGCGTAACACCGCTGATGGCATTGTATTTACTGTTCATTACACCGTGTCTGCCGCTGACGACACCTATTCGTCTGGTGCATACGGTTCTATTGTTTTGGAAGCACCTGCTGAAGGCGCTGCTGTCATCCCTTACGCTGACCTTACCGAGGCTGGCGTTATTGAATGGGTCAAGACCGCTCTTGGTGGTGAAGAAAAAGTCACCGAAATCCAAACTGCACTGCAAACCAGACTTGACGAACAACGTACACCCACTACAGCCTCTGGCAAACCCTGGTCCTAATTATGATTACCCTTATCCGTCCAATCCTTTTTTCATTCCTTCAATCTGACAAGGTTAAGCTGCTCATCGTAGACATGCTGACCAAACTGGCTGAGTCTACCGACAACGATGTCGATGACAAAGCTGTTGAATTTATTCGTAACGGTCTTTTTCCTAACAAATAACTATGGCATACGGAATATCATTACCACCACTGCATCAATTTAAAATTAGTGGTACAGCAACTGCTCTTAGTGAAACTGCAACAGAAGTAGCAAACGGCGGTGTTTATTTGTTCAGTTGTGGAGAAACTGCACGTCATATTCGTGTAACCGACGCATCTGATACTACCACACCTACTGCCGCTAACGGTTTTACTTTGGCAGCTAACTCTACACTTACTTTGTACATTGATGGTGGTCAATTTGTACACTCAAGTGGAACAGGCGGTTCTTATACTCTACTTGAAGCTGTTTAATGGACTTAGGTGAGCCGCCGGTACTACCGTCTCTACGGCTCCCTGAGCCCCTTGTTTTACCCCGTCCGGTACTAGATGTCCCACGAGCGGATTTGCCTTCATACAAGCCGCTTGTGGTGCCTCCTAACACACTTCGACCGCCACCAGGTATTGACGGTATTAACACAGGTGATGATCCTCCAAAAG